>JAWKSY010000007.1:0-264419 GCA_041402125.1 Planctomycetota bacterium | reverse complement strand
ACCCGATGGCGCACGTCCCCCTCCATCCGGGGGCGGCCTTCCGCGGCCGCAGTCCGCGGGGTCTCTACTCCGACGTCATCGAGGAGCTCGACCACGAGATCGGACGGCTGCTCGACGCCATCGACGAGGCCGGCCTGCGCGAGCGCACGCTGGTCATCGTCGCCAGCGACAACGGGCCCTGGCTGTCCTACGGCGGACACGCCGGCTCGAGCGGCCCCTTCCGCGAGGGCAAGGGCACGACCTTCGAGGGCGGCGTGCGCGTCCCCTTCCTCGCCCGCTGGCCGGGACGGATCCCCGCCGGCTCCCGCAGCGCCGCGCCCCTGATGACGATCGACGTCCTGCCGACGCTGGCCGCGCTCTGCGGCGCCGCCCGGCCCAACGCGAAGATCGACGGACGCGACGCGAGCGCGGTCCTGCTCTCGCCCGAGACCGCCCCCTCGCCGCACGAGGCTCTGTTCTTCTGGTACCGCGACAACGAGCTGCAGGCGTTGCGATCCGGCCGCTGGAAGCTGCACTTCCCGCACGTCTACCGCACGCTCGCGGGAGCGAAGGGCCGCGACGACGGCCGACCGATCGACTACGAGATGACGCGCTGCGGCCTCGAGCTCTACGACCTCGACCGCGACCCCGGGGAGACGCGGGACCTCGCGGCCCGGCACCCCGAGGTCGTGAAGCGGCTCCAGGGCCTGGCCGAGGGCGCCCGGCGCGAGCTCGGCGACTCGCTCACCGGTCGCGCCGGCGAGGAGGTCCGCTCACCCGGTCGCGTCGACGACCGCTGACCGCGATCCCCGCCGGGCCGTCGCCGTCGAAGGCACGGCCACGGCGCGGCGGAGGGTGAGCGCGCCCGCGCCGGCGGCCAGCGCCGAACCGAGCAGGATGCCGAGTCTCGGATCCACCGCCCCGGCCGCGCCGCGGAAGGCGAGCGCCCCGATGAAGAGGCTCATCGTGAAGCCGATGCCGCAGATCATCGCGGCGCCGGCGAGCATCGAGCGACTGACGCCGCTCGGGAGCCGCGCCCAGCCGAGGCGCACGGCGAGGGCGCAGGCGGCGAGGATGCCGACCGGCTTGCCGAGGGCCAGACCGAGGATCGTGCCCAGCGTCGCGCCCTCCAGCAGGTCGCCCATCCGCACCCCGTCCAGCGAGATGCCGGCGTTCGCGAGCGCGAAGAGCGGCAGGATGAAGAAGGCCACCGGCCGCGCGAGGTCGCGCTCGAGGGTCCGCGCGGGGCAGCTCGCCGCGCGCTCGGAATCGTGCAGCGGGAAGGTGAAGGCGGCGAGGACGCCCGCCATCGTCGCGTGGAGTCCGGACTTGAGCATGAGGAACCAGATCAGCGCGAAGCCGACCAGGTGGACCCAGCGCGAGGCCACGCCCCGACGCCCGGCGACGAGGAGAGCGACGAAGACCGCGACCGCCCCCGCCAGGGCGCCGAAGGTGAGGCCGTCGGAGTAGAACAGGGCGATCGCGAGGATCGCGAAGAGATCGTCGATGACCGCGAGCGTCGCGAGGAACACGGTCAGGGCGGCGGGGATCCGCGACCCGAACAGCGCGAGGACGCCGAGGGCGAAGGCGATGTCGGTGGCGGCCGGAATGGCCCAGCCCGCGCGAGCGGCCGGGTCTCCGGCGGTCACGCCGAGGTAGATCGCGACGGGAAGGGCGACGCCTCCGATCGCGCCCGCCACGGGCAGCGCGATGCGGCGCGGATCGGAGAGCTCGCCCCCTTCATTTCTCCCGCCGGATCTCGAGACCGATGAGGAGGAAGAAGACGGCCATGAGCCCGTCGTTGATCCAGTGGAGCAGCGGCTTCGCGAGGGCGACGTCGCCGAGGCCGACGCTGAAGGTCAGATCGAGCGCTCGTCCGTAGTCGCCGGACCAGGGACCGTTCGCGAGGCCCAGGGCGAGCCCCGTCGCCGCCATGAGGGCGAGTCCACCGCGCTTCGCATCGTTCCGATCGTGTCCGGCCATGGAAGTACCTCCTCGGGTCCAGACGGCAGGGTAGTTCCCTCCCCGCCATAGAAGAAATACAATGCGGCGAACCTTCCCCTAGGCGAGATCAATGGATGCTGTCGGCCCTCAACTTCAATCACCTGCTCTACTTCTGGGCCGTCGCGAAGGAGGGAGGCGTCACCGCCGGGAGCAAGCGGCTGCACGTCTCGCAGCCCACCGTCAGCACCCAGATCCGGAAGCTCGAGACCACGCTCGGCGCGAAGCTCTTCGATCGCGCCGGCGGGCGCATGACCCTGACCGACGTGGGCCAGGTCGTGTTCGACTACGCCGACGAGATCTTCCGGCGCGGCGAGGAGATCGTCGAGCTGGTGCGGGGCGGCGGTGATTCGCCCGCGCGCGGCTTCCGGGTCGGCGTGGTGGACGCCCTCCCCAAGCTCGTGGTCTGCCGCCTGCTCGAACCCGCCTTCACCGGCCGTGACGCCTACGAGCTGGTCTGCGTGGAGGGGAAGACGAACGAGCTCCTGGACCGCCTGGACCGGCACGAGCTCGACCTCGTCCTCGTGGACGCGGCCCCGACCTCCGACGCGAGACGGGACACCTGGTTCCACCGCCTCGGGTCCTCGACGATGTCCGTCTTCGGCACGGAGGCGCTCCGGGACCGCTACCGCCGGGGCTTCCCCGGCTCGCTGGACGGCGCCCCCATGCTGCTCCCGACGCGCGGGACGCGGCTCCGGGAGCGCTTCGAGGTGTGGTCGGAGGAGACCGGGATCCGACCGCGGCGCCTGGCGGAGTTCGAGGACAGCGCCCTCATGGGCGTCTTCGGGCAGGCCAGCCGGGGGCTCTTCATGGCCCCCACCGCGATCGGTCGCGAGGTCCAGCGGCAGTACCGGGTGAAGCGCGTGGGGCGCCTCGACGCGCTCCGCGAGGACTTCTACGCCGTCAACGCCGAGCGACGCCTCCGCCACCCCGCGGTCGTCGCGATCGCGACCCAGGCCCGCGAGCGACTCTTCCGCGACGCCTGAGAGCTCGATGGAACGCGTGCGAAGGCCGCGCCGGCGCCGGCGGCCTCGCGTGAGGATTGCGGAGCGGAGGGTCGCCGATCAGTTGGCGGCGCCGGCCTCCGCGGCCCGGCGGGCCTTCTCCTCCTCCTCGCGCTGACGCGCGCGCTCCTTGAGAGCGCGGTCACGCTCCTCGTTCTCCTTCACGCGCTCCGCGATGTCCTTGTCGAGGAGCGGAGCCTCGATCTTGAAGACGTCGGAGCGCTGGAGCGCGTCCCAGTCCCACATGCTCTTGGCGACGCCGGCCCGGGACCGCTGCATGCCCTTCTGCTGGATCGTCCGCTCGGCCACGGCGACCCAGGTCGGGTGGAGCATGATCTCCTCGACGCCGGGCTTGCGCTTGTCGACGAGCATGGCGCGACCCTTCACGCCCACGTAGCCGCGGGCGTCGACGAAGTCCGACACCGCGCCGGCCTCGACGAGGCGATCGGACTGCGGATCGTCCTGCAGGGTCTGGAAGCCGCGTCGGAGGTAGGAGCGGGCCTTCTCCTCGAGGGAGGCCGTCTTCTGGTCGACGAGCTTCTCGCCCATCGCCTCCATCGGGAGGAAGTAGCCCTCCTCCACGACGACGCCGTCACCGGGCTGCTCGAGCGCGTGGGCGAAGGCCTCGGAGACGTACTTGTCCTTCTCGACGCCCACGAGGGCGTCGGCGGCGTCGTTCTCCTCCTTCGTGATCGTCTCGATCTTCTCCTTGTCGGCCTCGGGGTCGAGACCGGCGGTCCGCTCGGCGATCTTCTTCGCGGCCTCGTCGCGGATCGGCTTGGCGAAGTCGGCGACCTTGGCCTCGAGGAAGTCGTCCATCGTCTTCTCGAAGGCCGCGATCGCGTCGTCGCACAGGCGCTCGGCCTCGGTCTTCTCGAAGGCCTCGATGGCCGGCTGCTTCGCGTTGACGAGGCTCGGGATCGGACGCAGGTCGATCTCGTTCAGGCGCCACACCGAGGCGTGCTTGCCGGGGACGTCGGCCGGACCGACGAAGAAGTTGTCGGCCATCGGGCCGATGGCGGGCGCGAGGTTCATGAAGCTGCCCGGGGTGGTGCCGCGCAGGCCGCCGACCCAGCTTCCCGGGAACTCCGACTGGTCCTCGGCGGCCAGCTTGTTGAGGCCGAGCGTCGAGTACTTGAAGTAGGTCAGGTTGTTGGCGCGCGCCACCGCGGGGAGGTCGACCTCCTCGCCGTTCGCGACCTTCTGCTTGACGTCGATGTCGACGCTCTTGACCAGGCGCAGGATCTTCCACTCGATCTCGAGGCGCTCGGCCTTCGCGGCGTAGGCCTCGTCGAGGGGCGTCTCCGCGTCCACGCCGTAGGCGTCGCGGTGGCGATCGAGGCGCAGCTTCAGCTTCGCCTTGTCGTCGTCACTGGGCGTGAAGTCCGCCGTCAGCTCCTGGAGCGAGCGGCTGTCGTTGACCGGCGAGGCCTTCTCGAAGGCCGCCTTCAGCGCCTCGTCGTCCATGCCCTTGAAGCTGAAGCCGACCACCTCGGCCGTGACCTCGGCGCCGTCGCGGTTGTAGCGGCGCTTCTCGTCGTCGGTGAGGTCCTTCCACCAGTCGCTGAGGCGCGTCTCGGCCTCGGCGGTGAGCTGGTCGTTCTCGCCGCGCGCGAGCTTCGCGCGCTCGTCGAAGGTCAGGGTGTCGAAGAAGACGCCCTTGAGCTTGTAGCGCTTGAAGAGGTCCTGCGCGGTGTCGACGACCTTCTGCACGGGGTTGATCGTGTTGACCCGCTGGAGCTCGCGGAAGTACTTCACGAGACGCAGGTCGCTCGCGACGGTCGACTCGAACCTCTCCGGCGCCATGTTCATGCGCGTCGCGAGGAACTCGGCGTAGGCCTTCTCGTCGAACTTGCCGCCGTTGGCCGCCTCGATCTGCGCGCCGATCGACTCCTTGATGAAGCGCTTCAGCTCGTCGCCGTCGACCTCGATCCCGCTGTCCTCGGCGAGTCGCTCCCGGAGGACGGCGGAGACGGCGAGGCCGGCGCGCTCCTGCGGTGTCAGCTGACCGCCGCCCGGGAGGCGAGAGAAGTACTGCTCGCGCGTGATCTCGACTTCGTCGCCGCCGGGGCGCTCGACGGTCACGTAGACCTCACCGGGGTCCACCTGCGACCGTCCGCCGCCGATGGACTCGACGATGAAGGCCCAGACTCCGAATCCCGCGAGTCCGACGAGGACGACGATCAGGATCGGCACCCGGTACTTTTCCATGAAGCGGAAGATCATCGAGCCAACTCCGTGCCAGAGCCCACGCGCGAACCCGGTCGCGGGTTCGGCTCGCGTCGCTCATCGTCTGGAAGCGGGGCATTATAGAGCGGCGGGTGCGCCAGACAAGCGCATGCAAGCCGGGGCGGGTGGACCTGGGTCGTCACAAGTCCCCGGCGGAGGGGAGGTTCGGCGCGGGCTTCCGGGAGGCCCGGATGCGAGTTCAAGCGGCCCGGGGAACTCGCCGGGGACTCGGGCGGCGGCCCGGAGCCCGGCCGGGGCGATTCAGAGCTCGCGGCCCTGGGGCAGGTCCTTGAGGTTCCCGAGCCCGAAGTGCTCGAGGAAGTGGGCCGTCGTGCCGTACTGGAAGGGCCGGCCGGGGAGATCGACCCTCCCGACGACCTTGACCATCTTCTTGTCCATGAGCGTCCGGATGAGGGATCCGCTCCCCACGCCGCGGATCGCGTCGATCTCGGCCCGGGTGATCGGCTGCTTGTAGGCGACGATCGCGAGGGTCTCGAGGGCGGCCGGCGAGACGCGGTCCTCGACCCGGGTCTTCGCGAGCGACTGGACGGCCTCGTAGACGTCCTCGTGGGTCTGGAACCAGAATCCGCCCGCGATCTGGGCGAGGCGGATCCCGCTGGCCGGGTGGTCGTGGCGCTCGCGGAGCGCGTCGAGCGCCTCGCGGAGCCTCGAGGTCGTGACGGCGTCCTCGGGGACGACGTCCCGGATGGCGCGGAAGGTCAGCGGCTCGGGCGAGGCGAAGAGCAGGGCCTCGACGACGGCCTGGATCCGGGCCTCGGCCCAGGGCTCGACGGCCTCCGCGGGCGCTCCGTCCGCCTCGACGACCTCGTCGGTCGCCGGACGCTCATCCACGCCCGGCAGGGAGGCTTCCTCCCCCTCCGGGGTCTCCGGGGCGCGGTCTTCGGCCTCCACGGCCGTCTCTTCGGATCCGGACATCATCGTCTCCTCGCGGTCCCCGATCGTAGCAGAGCCCGGCGACCCCCGGTATCGGCCGGAAGGTCCCGGATCTGGGGGTCAGAGGCCGGCGAGCCGGATCTCGACCTGGCGCTCGACGCGGATCTGCCACATGTACCACTCGTCCGGGGTGAGGTCCTCCCGCTCCAGCCAGGACAGGACCTCGGGCTCGGCCTCGCCCCAGGACACGGGCCGGCCGGGGAGCCGGCGCAGGACCCGACGATCTTGAAGCGGTCGCGCGACGAGCCGTCGCGGACGTGGACCGGACCGCCGGTGGCGCCCTCCCTCGAGCGAGAACGCGACCCGGTCGAGCTCGGGGTGGAGCACCCCCCGCCAGACGGGCGGCATGCGGCCGCCCGGCGCTCGGCGGACGGAGGCGACGGGCGAGCGCGGCGAAGTCCGCCCTCGCCGAGGGCCGCGAGCACCCGGTTCGCGGCGTCGCGGTCGGTCACGCGATGATCCGCAGCTCGACGCGATCGGAGCGGATCTGATGGAACCGGATGAGGCGCGAGAGGAGTCGCTTCGCCCGCTCGCGATCGCGGGTCGCCTCGCGGTAGTCATCGAGGCTCTGGCCGTAGCCTGACGCCAGCCAGGCCCTCGACGGTGCCGTCGACGCCGAGCTCGAGACGGGCCCGCCGTTCGAGGTCGGCGAGGTGCTCCTTCCACCAGCGGTCGATCTCGCCCTCGGCGACGCGGATGCCGAAGCGGTCGCACTCGGCGCCGAGGACCCGGTTTCCCAGCATGACCGCCACGGCGGCACCTTGTCGGGGTAGGTCCGGAGCAGGTAATCGAAGGCCTGGCTCTTCCGCAGCCCTCGTCGCCGACGCTCGCGATCACCCGATCGTCCGGCAGGCCGAACTCGAGGTACCTGGACCGCGACCGCGCGCGGCGCGGACCTCGGCCTCGGGAGCGCGGATGGTCGACGGCGGCCCGACGTCGCGGCGGCCGGTCCCGCCGACGCCGGCTCCGGCGTCGCGACGCGATCCTCGCGACCGGGACCGGGGGCGTTGCACGCGGTGACGAGGAGGACGGCCGGCAGGAGGACGCGCAGCGACACGGCGGGGGACTCCGGGGACGCGGGGTCGGGCCATCTCTACAAAAGTGGGCGGGACCGACACCGCGCGCGGAGCCTGGTGCGCTCTTCCCCGCGCGCCTGGCGGGGCCGCGAGGAAGGGCGCGCGGGAAAACGGCATGGCCGTTGGTCGTCTGCCGGCCGGCGCCGGCGTGAGGGTCAGCGGTAGGTGACGATCTTGTCGCCCCGCGTGCCCTGGCAGCGCGGACAGGTGACCACGAAGGCGCCCTGCTGACCGATCTCCTTCAGGTGTCCCTGTCCGCCGCAGGTCGGGCAGGCGCGCTGCGAGGTGCTCACCACCTCGAACTGCTTGCCCTGCTCGGCGAAGTACGCGCGGAGCCAGAAGGAGCGGACAGTCGAGTCCTGGCCGAGCCACCACTCGTTCTTGTCGACGAGCTTCGGCGGCTGCGGCGCGGCCTGCGGCTGTCCCTGGTTGCCGCCGCGGCGACCGCGTCCGATCGCCTCCGCGATCTGCTGCGCCTGGTTCTGCAGGGTCTGCGCGCGACCCGCGCGGTTGCCGCCCTTCTTGCCCTCGACGATGAAGGTGCCGGAGTTGTAGGAGGCCGTGCGCTTCGCGCCCTTCTTGCGGTCCTTCCACATCTCCTCGACCTCCTTCTTCGGGTCGAGCTCGTAGGCCTTGGCGAAGTGCTCGACGATCTCCTTGTGGAGGTTCGAGCGCACCCAGTTCATCGCCTTGTCGATCGTCATCCGCTTCTCGGGATCGGGGTCGCGGATCTCGCGGCTCCGGGCGGTGGCGTCGATGCGCTTGAGCGCCTCGCGGTGGTACTCCTGCGAGATGCGGGTGCGGAAGTACTCCCAGCGCCGCTTCGTGTACTTCTCCTTGAGCTTGACGATCTCGGTCTTGAGGGAGGGATCGACCTCGCTCGCTCCGAGGACGGCGTCGAGCAGCGCGAAGCACTCGGGATAGCGGTTGCGACGCGCCTCGCGATCGACCTCGGCCATCGCGTCGGTCACCGCCTTGTTGCGGCGCAGGATCTCGAGTCGCTCGAGCTGGTTCGCCACGTACTCCGGACGGAAGGACGGGTCGGCGGCCGAGACCTTGCCGAAGTGGATGATGGCCTTCTCGAAGGTGCCGATCTTCGTCGCCCAGCGCGCCATCTCGAAGTTGCCGGCGACGTCCTCCTCGCCGGGCTGCACGGCGGCGAGACGCTGCTCGTAGAGCTCCTCGGGCGTGTAGACGTCGAACACCGAGACCTGCCGCTCCTCCACGCGCCGGATCGCGTCGCTGAGGAACTCGGTGCTGCGTCCGCCCGCGTGCCGCAGGACGAGCTTGTCCTGCTCGTTGAGGGTGACGAGACCGTCGTAGTAGTCGCCGCGGCGCACGAAGACGCGGTGCCCCTCCATCTGGAGATCGGCGTCCGAGTCGTCGTCCTCCAGGCCGAAGCGGATGCGCAGCTTCTTGCGGTCCTCCTCGCGGAGGAGATTCCAGCGAATGAAGAGCTTGCCCTCGGTGTCGAGCCGGCGCACCTCGATGCCCTGCTCGTCGCCGGAGACGACCTCCACCTGCATCATGCGCCCGTCGGCGAAGAAGATGATCTCCGCGTGGGCCGCGACGGCGAGCAGCGCCGCCGCGATCAGGGTGGTCAGGATGGTTCCGAACTTCATCTTCCGTCCTCCATGGATCGGCGTACGAGTTCCTCGAAGGTGGGCGCGAGTCGATAAGGCAACCAGCCGAAGGAGAACGCGTCCTCCTCGGCGGTGCCGGTCGGCGCCACCCGGATGTCGACGAGCCAGGCGCGTCCGGCGGTCTCGCCGGGCGCGGGCATGGCCCGCACGGAGTACGAGAGGCCCGGGTAGCCCGGGACCTCGCGGCTCTCGAGGCGGATGTCGCCCTGAGCGCCCTGGGAGACCTTGCGATCGAGCTCGCGACGCACGCGCGGCCGGAGCTCGTCCAGGACGAGCGCCGCGTCGAAGGCATTGCGACCGCGTCGCTCCATCTTCAGGCCGGTCCCGAACATCGCGATGATGCCCGTCATGCCGACCAGCAGGATCGAGAAGGCGACGAGCACCTCGATGAGGGTGAAACCGCCCTCGCCGCCGTTGGTTCCGCGCGTCCGCATCATCGGACCGACCCTCCGCCCGAGAACCAGGAGCGCGAGGCCGGCAGCTCGATCGCGCGCCGGAACTCCCGGGGGATCGCCACCGGCGCGCCGGCCGCGTGCCGCACCGCGGCGGTCCCGCGGGCGCCGCGACGGACGGAGAGCCGGTTGCCGTCCACCTCCTCCACCGCGAGCCATTCGTCGTCGATGCGAACGTAGGCCGTCCCGGACTCGAGGCGCTCCGCGAGCGCGCCGGCGTTCGAGATCGTCGCGCGGTTGAGCTCGGCGCCGAGGTCCCCCACCAGCGCGGCCTCGGGCTCCTCGCCCTCGGGGCCGAGGGCGAGCCCGAGGAGCGCGCGCGCGGGGAAGACGTCGTCGTCCAAGACCGTCGTCGACGCCGCCCCGAGGTGCAGTCCGAACTCGGAGTGCAGGCCGCGGGTGCTGTCCCACCAGAGCTCGGCGCCCCGGTGATCCCGCGAGCCGAGGAACTGTCCGTCGAGCGCGCGCTCGGCGTCCCAGTCCTCGGTGTTCTGGCTCCAGAAGAGGAGGCCGAAGCGGAGGACGCCCGAGACGACGGCCGAGGCGTGGGCCTCGATCCAGGGCCGGTTCAACCGGTCGTCGACGTCGGACGCGAAGAACGACTCCGGGCCGCCCACCGGAGAGCGGACGGCGCGGTAGAGCGTGTAGCGTCCCGGCGCCTCGCCCGGCTCGCGGTCGAGGAAGTAGAGGACCTCCTGGAGCCCGGCGGTCGGACGCAGCCCCGGCGCGAGGTTCTCCGGCGCGGGCGGCACGTCCTGCCCCGAGAGGCGGCGACGCGCCGCGTCGCTCTCGAAGTCGGCGCGGCTCTCGGCGCGGTCGTCCTCACCGTCGATGAAGGCCTCCTGGTCGGCGTAGGTGCCGGCGAAGCGGCTCACCGTGTCCCCGTTCTCGCCGCCGGGCAGCGTCCGGACGAAGCGGAGCATGAAGAGGCGCGGATCGCCGGGCCGGAAGTCGTCCTCGACGCGCGGGCGCTCGGCGCCCGCCTCGACCTCGGCGCCCTCCTCCAGCGGAACGAGGGCCGGCCGTCGGTTCCAGGTCGCGAGGAGGCGGGTCTTCGGGCCGCCGCCTTCCGGATCGCCGAGGCTCAGGCAGCGGAGGTCCTCCGAGAGCCGGCGCGAGGCGAGATCGAAGCGATCGAGCTGGTCCGACCCGCCCGAGGCCTTGCGATAGATCTCGAGGCTCTGCGAGGTCAGCGTGAAGAGGAAGAGCCCCAGCACGGTGAAGATCGTCATCGCGGTGAGGAGCTCGACGAGGGTGAGTCCGCGCTCGGCGGCGCGGATCGCGCGGCGGTCGGTCATCGCAGGGCCTCCCGCGAGAGGACCCGATCCGGCGCGAGGTAGCCGATCGAGAGGTCGAGGAGGATCGGCGTCGTCTTCCAGTCGTTGGCGAGCAGGTCGACGGGGTCGAAGGCGCCCGCCTCCCAGGTGAAGAAGGCGCGGACCGCGGCGTCGCGAGCGCTCGCGCCGACGCGCTTCTTGACCGCCTTCTCCTGCTCGCGCCCCGTCTCGGTGCCGAAGGCGAGCAGGCGACCGCCGCTCTTCTTCGGATCGGCGGCCCAGGACACGCGATCGTCGAGGCGCACGAGGAACCGGAGTCCGAGTCGGGCCTGCTCGAAGCGGTGGGTCCACTCGAGCGATTCGACGAAGGCGCCGGGCTCCTCCAGCGCGCACTCCCAGAAGCCCATCGTCGGATCGTCCGCCATGGGCGCGTAGCGATCCCAGTAGCGGAAGGGCATGTCGAGCACCATCTCGTCGGCGCCGTGCGTGCCCGCGTCGGTGCCGAAGCGCCCGCGGAACATCCCGACGGGATCCCCGTCCTCGTCGAAGCGCACGGGGATCGAGAGCGAGCCGCCGCGGAGGTCGTTGTAATGGACGAGCTCGCGACCGATCAGCACCAGGCCGCCGTCGCGCGAGAAACCGCCCGCCGAGGCGAGATTGACCTGGTAGCCCTCGGGATCGAGGGGCGTCATGAGCCGGCTCGCCGCGCGCCAGTCGAGGAAGACGATGCTCGCTCCGAAGGAGTGCTCCGTCGGCACGGTGTTCATCACGCCGCGCTCGCAATCCTCCAGCACGGGATGACCGTTCGGCCCCGTTCCGATGCGCCGGTAGAAGACGATCTCGTCGTCGATCTGCACGAGACCGCCGCCGGTGCCGAGTCCCGAGACCTGGTTCACCTCGAGGCGTCGCCCGTCGGCGAGGGTGTAGGTCGTCGCGCCGGGCTGGTTGCTGATGGGCTGCGCGACGCTCTGCGTGCGCCAGGTCCGCGCGTCGACGATCGGGATCGTCTGGTCGCTGACGTCCACGCCGATCGGGAAGGTCGAGGTCGCGGTGCCCAGGGGATCGACGGCGGTGTGATCCCAGAGGACGTACTCGCGACCGACGAGGCCGCGGAGGCGGATCTCGTCGATCATCACGTCCCCGGTCGCGCCGCCGGTGCCCCGCGACCCGATGAAGGCCTCGCCGTTCGCGGTGATGAGCGGCAGCTCGCCCGAGGGGAACTTCACGAGCCGCGTCGTGGCCCGGTGGTCCATCTGCATCGTGAGATCGACCTGGTGGATCCGGACGCCCGCGGGCTCCGTCAGCGCGGCCAGCGCCCAGGTCCCGTCGTAGTTCGTCGACTGCGGCAGGGACGACCAGGCGAGGTAGCGGCGGAACTTCTGCCCGTCGACGGGCGAGTGGATCGTGACCGCGTCGCCATAGCCCAGCGAGGGCGAGTCGTCGCTCGCATTGGTCATCCGGAAGACGGGCAGGACCTGCTCGCCCGTGGGGTGCGTCTTCGGCGAGCTCGCGAAGGTGTCGAAGCCGAACTGGTCGGTGCCGAGCTGCCCGCGGAAGCGCAGGAGCTGGTTGGCGATGATCGGATCCGGCGCCGGGTTGCCGCCGGTGAGCGTCCCCTGCAGGTAGGGGATCGCCAGGATGAGGCCGAGCGAGCCGGTGTCGAGGAGCATGTCGTTCGCGACGTCGACGTCGTAGTAGCGCACCCACTCGATCTCATGCGCGGCGAAGGACGAGGCGGTCGGCTGGCGCGCCGGCGAGCCGATCTGGACGAACTCGCCGTAGACGACGTTGGTCGCGCCCGCGGCGGCGGCCGTCGTCGGGCCGGCGGGACGGTAGCCGCTCGCATCGGTGAGGTGGACCGAGATCGGCACGAGGGCGGCGCGGAACTGGGGCATGTTCGTGCCGCCGCCGATCTGCTGGGTGACGATCTTCGTGGCGAGCGTCGTGGTGAGGAGCGTCCCCGTCACGCCGGCGAGACCGGAGGAGAGCTGGAGTCCGGCCGGCACCGCGCTCAGTCCCACCAGACGTCGACCCTGCCGGCGATCGTAGCGGAAGACCTGCGCGCACTGTCCGCTGGTCGAGAGCGTCGTCCCGTCCGTGAGCCGGCTCACCAGCAGCGCGTAGCCGCCGGACTCCTGGAAGGCCTCGACCTCCGTGCCGGGCGTCCCCACCGAGGTGAAGGAGTCGAGCTCGAGGTAGGGCGCGGAGTTCAGATCGATGACGTTCACGACGACCGGCGGCGGTCCCGGCTGGCCGGGGTTCGTCGGGCCGGTCCCGGGGACGGTCTCCGAGTTTCCGTTCGCGTCGCTGATCGCGAGGATGCGGAAGGGGCCGAGCGCCGAGGCGAGACTCGCGCCGCCCTCGGACAGCACCTCGCCGGGTTCGTTGTAGGCGTTCGTGAGACCGACGCTCGCGCCGAAGAGGCGGACGCCCTCCCCTGACTGGTGGGCGCGCGCCCGGGTGCCCCGGGCGCCGCGACCGAGCGGTCCGGCCGCGAGGCCGCCCGAGGTCGGGTTCTGGTTGTCGAGGCAGGTGTAGGAGTTCCCGGAGACGCGGGACGCCACGACGAGCTCGCCGCCGATCCAGAACGTGCCGTGATCCGGCCAGTCCGTCGCGTCCTCGACCTCGAAGTTCAGGTCGTCGTCCGAGATCGCTCCCGCGAGCCGCGACTGGAACTTCGCCTCGCCGCGCTTGAAGCCGTCGACGTGCAGCGAGATCGCCTCCGGGCGACAGCCGCCGACGTGGAGCGAGAGGTGGTACCAGGTGTCGTCCTCGACGATCCCCGTCGGGGGCGTCCAGACCACCTCGCAGGCCTCCTCGAAGCCGGAGGAGGGGTCGTCGATCGTGTCGTCGTGGACCCGGAAGTGGAACGAGGCGTCACCGGGCTCGTACCAGGCGCGGATGTGATCGCTCGTGGCGTCGTCGCCGCGCATCTCCAGGAAGGTCGGCGCCGAGCCGAAGTCGGCCGGCCGCACGAAGAACTCCACCACGAAGGGGAGGAGTCCGAGCGCGTCGGCGACGACGCCCGAGGTGGCCGCGCCGAGTCCGGGGTAGAGCCCGCTCACGAGGCCGTTCGATCCGGTGCCGCCGTTGAGCGGCATGCGGTAGGCGAGGCGACCGGAGGGGAAGCCCTCGGGCAGGACGAGCTGCGCCGGCACCGTTCCGACCTGCGGCCCCACCGCCGCCGCGACCGCGCCCTGGAGGGTGCCGTCGAAGTGCTCCTCGAAGTCGCCGGGGGCCGCGGTCTCGAGGCGCGAGGCGAGGGCGCGGAGGTCGCCCCCGAGGCGACTCGGATAGGTGCCGGGGCGCGAGGGCGACTCGAAGTTGCTCATCATCCGCAGGACCCGCGAGGCCGGGGTCTGCGCCGGCGCCAGCGGGAACTCGAGGTTGCGCGGGTGGGTCGCCACGAAGCGACCGCGTCGCGTGGCGACGATCGGCAGCTCGAAGTCCTCCTGCGTCGTGAAGACGCGGCGGAGCCGCTGCGCGGGCGCGGTGCGGAAGGTCTCGCGCTGCCGGTAGCGGGCGAGCTCGGTGCCGGCGGCGTCGTTGACGCTCGCCTCGGTCTCCACCGTGAAGACGTCGCCGCTCGCGTAGGTGAACGGCATCGACGAGGCGAGCAGGAAGCGGTGATTGGGGTTGAGGGCGTTCTGGACGATCGCGATCGCCATCTCCGCCGTCATCGGCGCCGACTTCGTCGGGTCGCGGCCGGTGAAGACGTCGGAGGGATCGACCTCCGGCACCTCGGACTCGCCGCCGAACCAGGTCTCCTCGAAGGCCTCCGTCACCGCGTCGCGGCTCTGCTGGTAGCTGCCGTAGCTCGAGCCCTCCCCCCGCTTCACGAAGTAGAGCGCCTTCATGAGCTCGACGAGGTGCGTCAGGCCCCGGACCGGTCGGTTCTTGATCAGGACGTCCGCGACCTCCTCGGCGAGATCGCGCGTGACGCGGCGATCGGCGTTCGCCCCGCGGCCGCCCTGCGCGCTCCACTCGAGGCCCTCGAGCAGCATGACGAGGACCTCGCGCGAGGCGGCGTTCACGTTGACCGGGTGCCGGACCTCGGAGGCGAGGGTCGAGACGTCGAAGGGGAAGATGCCGGGGGCCGGATTGAGCAGCCAGACCGTCGCGCCGGAGACGCGGGTGACGAGGTCGTAGTGGACCTGGTCGCCGACGGCGAGCCGCACTGTCGCCCCCGCGTTGAACCAGTCGGGGTTCTCGACGCGCACCGGCTGCCCACCCGCCTCCTCGTTGAAGGCGGCGGGATCGACCTCCGCCGTGACGCGGGTCGGCGCGAGCCAGCGATCGGCCGAGCGGCGCTTCCCGTGCGAGGTGAAGGGCGCCAGGACGCGGTCGAGATCCTCCTCGCGAACGGGCGGAGCGCCGAAGGCCGGCCCCTCCTTCACGAGCGAGGGCGTCCACATCGTCGCGAAGCCCCCCTCCGCCGCGGCGCGCGGGGACCGGAAGTTGAAGGCGGCGAGATCCCAGGCCTGGGCCGAGGTCACGGTGACGCCTTCGGGATAATTGCGGCGCAGGGTCACGCCGGAGAATCGCGTGCCCTCCGCCCGCTGGTAGGAGACGCGCTCGTAGCCGACGACGATCTCGCCGCCGCCCGGCGCGAAGCCGGCCGTGGATTCGACCTCGAGAAATCCGTCGCTCGGGGTCGTCGCCGTGGTCAGGGTCGTGCGCCCCACGACCGCGCCCCAGACGAGCGGGGTCGCGGTGTCGGCGTTGACGAAGGCCTGTTCGTCGCGGACGCGGATGCCCCAGAGGTCGCCGCGCGGATCGGCGAGGAGCGGTCCCCCGCCCTCTCCGCGGAGGTCCTTCCAGGCCTCGGGCCGGACCGCGACGGCGAGCTCGGCCGGATCGTCCCAGTAGGGCGTCCCGGCGCCGCCGCCGGCCGCCTCGAAACCGGTGTGGGTCCGCTCGAGCTCGACGGCGCCCAGTCGAGCCCGGCGTCCGCGACGGCGCGCCCGGAAGCGCTCGGAGCCGCGGACCGCGCTCTGGTAGTCGCGTCGCGTGGAGAGGAGGAAGGGCGTGGCGATGGCCGGCAGCATCAGGAGGACGCTGAGGACGATCACCAGGGCCGCGCCGCGCCGCGCCGGACGTTCATCGCACGACCCCCGACGTCTCGACCCGGACGATCGGCGCCCGCCTCGGGGTCCTCCGGATCGCGGAGCAGCCGCAGCACGGCAGGGCGTCGTGCGCGGAAGGATTGAGGCGCCCGTCGCCGTCGAAGCGGACGCTGACCGGGCCCGGGGCGTCGATCTCGACCGAGGCGCCGAGGCGACGGCGCTCGCCGTCCCCGGTCATCCAGTAGCGCAGCGTGTCGAGCGTCCCGGCGAAGCCGGCGCCGCCGACGAGCAGCCGTCCCTTGGGATCGTCGAAGACGGGACGCGTCTCGTCCTGACGCGCGTAGGTCACGCCTCCGGCGCGGAGCTCGATCCGCAGGCGGTCGTAGACGATCTCGGCCTCCGTCCAGCGGCCGGGCGCGAGCAGGCCCGGGCGCGTGGTCAGCGTGATCGCCTCGCCCTGCGGCCCCACCCTCACGGTTCCGGAGAGCTGCCCCTCCGCGCCGACCTTGAGGACGAAGGCGTTCTCGCGCTCGAGGATGCGGCCCGCCGCGAGCTTCTCGCCGGGACGGACCCAGACGGTGGCGCGGAAGCCGTTGCGCGGCACGAGTCCGATCCGGCCGAGATCGGCCTCGTCCCCGGCGAGCGCGAGGGCGCGCCCGAGCCGACCGTCGTCGACGAGCTGACCGCCGTAGGCGTAGCGGCGGTTGCCCGGCCCGCGATCGTCCTCGAAGTGGAAGTTCCCCGCGAGCTCGACGGGGGCGACCAGCACCTCTCGGGTCTGCGGGTCGAAGGTCACGAGGGCTCCGGCGCCCGCGTCGCGCGCGGCGTTGCGGGCGTAGCGGAGCGTCGAGCGGATCAGGCGGGCATTCGCCTCCGCTCCGAGTCCGCCGTCGCCGCGGCGGATCATCCCCACCGCGATGCCGGTGATCACGGACACGATCCCCAGCGAGACGAGCAGCTCGGCCAGGGTGAATCCGCGTTCCGCTCCGCCGGGAGCCCTCCGCATCATGCGCGCCTCTCCCCTACCAGTTCCCGATGTCGTCTTCGGTGTTGAAGACGCCGTCGGGCCCGGCCGAGATCAACTGGAACCGCGTGGCGTTGCGGTAGGTCTGCGTCTTGCCGCTCGTCCAGGGCTTCACGGTGACGATCGAGCTCTCGCCGCTCTCGGCGTCCGCCACGGTGTAGCGGGCCAGCTCGGCGCGGTCGTAATCCTCGGCGTTGAAGTACGCGTAGGGGTTGCCCCAGGGATCGACGATCTCGAAGAGGTCCTTCGCGCCCATGTAGGTCAGGGGCTTCGCGGACTGATCCCCGTCGACGTTCTGGAGGTACTTCTCGTAGGTCTCGAGGATGCGATCGCCCTTGTAGTTCGGTGAGTTGAGGCAGACGACGAGGGACTCGATCCCCATGTTCGTCCGGTTCTTCAGCTTGCCGAGGCCGTTGAAGCTCTCGAGCGTCGTCGGCGGATAGACGCCGATCTTGCGGTCGAGCTTGTAGGTCTCGAGGGCGGCGTCGATGCTCTGGATGAAGGCCTTCGCCTCGAGGATCTCCGCCTCGTCGCGCCCGCTGCGGAGCATCGTGAGGCCGAGCGTCGTCAGGAGGCCGATGATCGCGAGGACGATCAGCATCTCGACGAGCGTGAATCCGCTCTGGTTCTCGGGGGTGTTCATCACTTGCCGTCCCTCCGGGTGACGATCCGGACGTCGTTGACGCCGAGGTCGATGCGACGGTCGATCTCCGCCTGCGTGAAGATCCAGAGCTGCAGCTCGCGATTGGCCTGGCCGAGACCCTTGACCTCGATGCCGCTCAGCGCGGGAGCGCCGCCGACGAGGATGTCGTAGGAGCCCCGGTCCTGCTGATCGGCCGCGATGCCGATCGAGACGGGGATCGTCTCGCCCTCGGCGCCGCGCGGCCAGCGACCGTCGCCGACCGGCTGCCAGGGGCCGAGCTCGTAGCGGTCGACCACCCGCCACGCGAGTCGTCCCTCCGGCGTCTTCCCCACGATCAGGCCCGAGTAGGCGAGCCCGCCCGAGGCCTTGTCGACGAGGGTGTTCTGGTCCCCCGTCTTCTTGCGGAAGGTCAGGAGCGCGATCGCCGCGGTGAAGCCCGCGCCGGCGTCGGCCTCGAGGGTCGCCTCGAAGGAGACGAACTCCTTCGAGGTGCGGCTCAGGAACATCGAGGTCGCGACCTCGGACTGACGCTGCTTGCCGGTGAGTCGCGCCCGACCGTCCGCGAGGGCGATCTGGATGCCGCTGGCCGGCGCGTAGCTGTCCCAGCCGCGCAGGAGATCCCGTCCGGTGCCCGCGCGGTTGAAGTCGTCGGTCCAGACCTGCTTCGCGAGGTTCTCGGAGATCTCGAACTCGTTGCGCCGGGCGTACTCGGCGAGCGGGCCCGCGTCCTCGTCCGGGATCCGCTTGAGCGCGGCGCGGAAGCGCTTGAGCGACTCGTCGTGGTTGCCGCGGACGTAGTAGTAGTACGCGTAGCCGAGCTCGACGTCGATGCTGTCGTTCGCCGTCTTCGCGCGGTCGAGGACCGTCTTCGCGTCGTCGAAGCGACCGAGACGCATGAGGATGTGGGCCTTCCGCAGGTTGAGGAAGTCCGACTCCGGCGCGAAGCCGAGCGCGGCCTCGGTGAAGCGGAGGGCCTCCTCGTCGCGCTCCTGCGCGAAGGCGACCTCGCCGAGGAGCGCGATCACCTCGAACTGCCCCGGCATCTCCTCGAGCGCCCGGACCAGGTGCGTGCGCGCCTGGTCGTGGTCGCCGACGAGGAGGAAGCCCCGTCCCTCGGCCAGATGCACCTCGGGATCGGTCGGATCGGCCTCGTGCGCCGCGTCGTACGCCGCCTGGGCGTCCGCCGCCCGACCGATCCGTTCGTAGAGGTAACCCAGCGCGATCTGAGCGCGGGCGGTGAAGAAGGGATCGGCCTCGAAGGAGTCGTAGAGGCGGTCGCGCGCGTCCTGCCACTTGCCCTCCGCGAGATCGCAGAGGCCGACGAGGTAGTAGGCGCGCCCGAAGAGCGGGTTCTCGGCGAGCAGGGCCTCCGCGCCGGCGCGGGCCGCCGCCCGATCCCCGGCGAGGAAGGAGGTCGCGGCGAGTCCCAGTCGGGCCTCCGCGTGATCCTCCCGCGCCCGGACGACGTCCTCGAAGATCCGGCGCGCGCCCGCGCGATCACCGGTCGCGAGGCGCGCCCGACCGAGCGCCGCCTGGACCGCGTGGCGGTCCTCGTCGACGTCGAAGCGCCCGTCGAGGGCCTTCGTGAGGTAGCTCGCGGCCTGGGCCGGAACGTCCCGCGTCCGCGGGCCGCGACGCACGAGGTGGCGGCCGTAGCCGGCGAGCGCCGCCGTGCAGCGCGGGTCCTTCGCGAGCGCCGCCTCGAAGCTCTCCGTCGCGAGGGCGTCCAGCCCCAGCCGGGACTGCATGACGCCCCGCGCCGCGAGGAGGTCGGCGTCGCCCGGGAAGGCGGCGAGGCCCTCGTTGATCGCGAGCAGCTCGGAGTCGTAGTCGAGGTCGCGACGGGCGACGTCGGCCAGGGCGGCGAAGTAGGCGCGGTCGGAGCGACCGGCATCCATCATGCCGAGGAGATGCTCCTTCGCGAGCCGGTGCTCGCCCGCGACGACGAGGCCGCGCACGAGCGCGAGGTGACCGGCGACGTCGCCCGCCTCCAGACGCCGACGGCCGAGCTCGAAGACGTTGATGGGCGTCTCGCCGAACTCGATCGTCTCGATGTTGACCGCGGCGTACTTCTGCGGCCGCTCGAACTTGTTCTTCCGCCAGCGCCGGAACTCGATCTCGAGCTCGCGATCGGCCAGCAGCTCGTCGCGCCGGGCGGCGTCGAGATCGCCGTTCGCGCGGATCGAGTCGATGCGCAGCTTGATCTGGTAGCGATCGTATCCCTGCTGTCCCGGGCGCTTGCGGGCGTCGTTGAGCACCTCGCCGAGCCAGACCTCGCCGGCCCAGTGGATCTTGTCCAGCGTGCGCTCGCGCTCCGCCTCGTCCTGGGCGCTGGTCTCCTCCTCGCGGGCGCGGTCGAGCACGTCCAGCGGGCTGTTGCTCAGGCGCTCCTGGAGACTCTTCACCTTCTTCTGGCTCGCGGTGAGTCGCGGGGCCTTGGTCTCCTCGGTGACGTCGCGACCGAGCACGGCCGCGGGGTCGCCGACGCCGATCGCATCGGTCTCGCCCTCCTCGCCCTCGGCCGACTCCTCGTCGGCGAAGACGGCGTCGAGCCCGCCGGAATCGCGCGGAGCCAGCTCGACCCCCTCGGGCACGGTGAAGACCTCGACGAGGTCCACGCGGTGGAAGGGATCGGGACCCGGATCGGGCACGGGACGGGCCGGAGGCATCAGCGGCCGCGGCGGCGGCGCCAGCGGCACCGGCGGCAGCGCGGAATACTCGCTCGGCGCGCGGAAGACGTTGCGCAGGTCCGCCCGCCAGCTCGCCTCGTCGCCGCCGAAGAGGCCGGCGCCGGCGGTGTCGAACTCGGCGAGGTCGCGGACGTCACCGCCGCGCGACGACCCGAATCGCTTCGCCTTCTTGCCGGTCGACCCGCCGGAATACTGGGACCAGCCCATCCACGCGAGCACGAGGAGGACGACGACGAACGCGATCTGTTCGCGATTCAACTTCATGACTGATCATCCTCGTCGGCGACGGCGTCGAGCTGCAGGGCCTCGACCGAGAGGTCGAGGCGCACCAGGCTCTCGCCGCCGAAGCGGACGGCCGCGTTGCGATCTCCCTCGAGCGAGGTGATGGCGGCCCGGACCACGGACAGGCGACGCCCCGGCAGCTCGAGCGAGCGCAGGAGACCGTCGATCGCGATGGCCGAACCCACCGCGACGAACTCGACCGGCACGGCCTTCAGGAGACCCCGGTCGGCCTCCGCGCGTCGCGACTTCGGCGGGCGCGCGATCTTGATCGGCTCGATGCTCTCGACGCCCGAGGCCACGCCGGCGAGGCAGACCCGGCGGACGACGTCGAGCCCGTTCAGATACCACTCCCGCTCCGGGTCGGAACGCGGCGTGACATCGGCCAGGCCGAGGCCCGAATCGATGCGGATGTCGAGCGAGGAGGCCCCGTCGACGAGGTCGGTCGTCAGGCGCTGCACGACGTCGTTGAAGTAGACGTCGGTCGAGCCCGAGGCCCCGCGCAGCGTGAAGCCCGGATCCGGGACGTAGATCAGCTCCTTCTCGACGGCCGCGAGCTGCGCCTGCAGCTCCTCGAGCTTGGCGTCGGCCTCGCCGCGCGTGCCGGGCGGAAGCTTGAGCTTGCGCGCCGCCGAGGCGGAACGACTGGCGCGACGGGTGTCGCGATCGATGTCCTCCTCGAAGAGCGAGGTGACGATGAGCCAGCCCACGAAGAAGAGCAGGCCGCCGGCCGCGATCTTCAGGAGGAAGCTCTTGTTCTCCTGCCAGAACTCCTCGAAGTTCATGCGTCGGTCCCCTGCTCCGGCTGGTCCCAGCCCTTGAAGTCGATCGTGATCTCGAAGGCGCCGCCGCGTCCCGAGGGAGCGTCGACGACGACGACGTGCGGCTTGGTCGCATCGGCGCGGAGCGCGGTCACGAAGTCGTTGAATTCCTTCGTGACGGTGGCGCCGAGCTGTTCCATCTCGCCCTTCAGGACGACGATGCTCTTCTCGACCGCCTGCTTGCGGTCGGTCTCCTGACCGGGCGGCGAGACCGGCCGGCGCGAGACGGTCAGCGAGCGGACCCACATCGAGGCCGGCGCCGCGCCCTGGACGAGGCGCTCGGCCCGGAGCAGGTTTGCGCCGTTGCCGCTCCGCTCGAGCAGGGCGTCGAGGCGGGCCTTCGCGCGATCCGCCTCCTCGATGACCTGGTCGTAGCCCTTGCGCCGCTGGGCCTCGGTTCGCTCGTCCCGGCGCGCCTTCTTGGCGGCGTCGGCGGCCTTCGCGGCCTTGCCGCTGAGGTCGACCCAGACGAATCCGAGGAACAGCGCGGCCGCGACGCCCGCCATCGCGAGGTAGAGCGTCCGCTGCGTGAACTTGCGCTTGCGCTTGATCGCGTCGGTCACGATGTCGAGGCCGAAGGCGTCGGACTGCTCCGACATCCGCGCGAGGCCGAGCGCCACCGCGAAGGCGCCGGGATCGGCCTCGAAGACCTCCGCCTCGTCGGCCGGCAGCGCCGAGGTGTCGAGCCCGGCCTCGGGCGCGAAGCGACCGACGGGCACGCCGAGGTTCTGCTCGAGGTAGGCGTCGAGCCCCTTGAGCTGCGCGCCGCCGCCGGAGATGAGCGCGCGCCCGATCCGGAGGTCGGGACGCCCTCTCTGCGAGCGCGCGAAGGTCAGCGTCGACTGGATCATGCCGGCGAGCTGCCCCGCCACGCCCATGATGGCGTTCGCCACGCGCTCCTCGGCGCTGGAGGCGTAGGACGCGCGGCCGCGCGGCGTGACGTTGCCGTACTCGTCCTTGAGACCGCGCGCCTTCTCGGTGGAGACGTCGAAGGCCTCGGCGATCGCGGCGGTGAAGAGGTCGCCGCCGCCCGCGAGGTTGCGCGCGAAGACGAGCTCGCCGTCCTTCTCGATCGCGAGCTCGAGGTTGCGGTCGCCGACGTCGACGAGGAGCGTGTAGGTGGACTCCGGCGCCGGTTCGCCGAAGGCGAGGTAGGAGTTGAACAGCGCGAGGCAGTTCGGAGTCGTCGACCGGAAGGGCACCTTCACGCCCTGGAGCGCGCGGAGGCGCGACTCGAGGAAGTGGCTCTTCACCAGGCCGACGAGGACGCGCTCGTCGGCGTCGTCCTCGGCCGTCGCCAGCAGGTTGTAGTCGGCGTAGAGCGGCTCGCCGCTCGAGGACGACATGTCCTGGATCTCGAAGTCCATCAGCATCCGCAGGCGCCAGAGCGGCACCGGCGGCACGGCCGTGTAGCGGATCATGAGATCGCGGCCGGTGAGGCCGAGCCGCGCCGGCGAGGGCTTGAGGCGCAGGCCCGGCAGCTCGGACTGGAGCGTCCGGAGGATCTCCGCCTCCGGATCGTCGCTCGGCTCGATCGGGATCTCGATCGCGCGCGTGAGCTTGAAGAGGGGTCCGGCCATCTGGCCCTGGACCACCTTGATCGAGAAGGTGCCGGGATCGATTCCCGTCAGGATGGCCATGCTCAGTTCCCCTCGCTGGACCCGATCAGGGTCTTGATGCGGTCGAGTTCGGCCCGCGCCGTCGTCGCCAGCTCCGTCTCCGGCGCCAGCGCGATGACCGAGCGGAAGAAGCCCCGGGCCACGACCGGCAGGGCGTCGCCGGGCTGCATGAGGTCCTGCCCCCGGGCGAGGTGGTTCCGCGCGGTCTCGAGGCGGTCCTCCTCGCGCGACTCCGCCCAGGCCGCGCCGACGCGGTCGACGAGGGCCTGGGCCTCCCGCGCGACCTCGCTCCCCTCGTAGCGGGAGACGAGAGCGGAAGCGTCGGCGGAGAAGGCGTCGTAGTCGTAGACGAAGCGCTTGAAGAAGACGATGTCGTCCGCGCGCTTCGCGAGCGACGCGATCGAATCCTCGCCGTCGCGGCGGAGCTCGCGGAGGCGCGCCTCGGCGCGGGCGACGAGGTCCTTGCGGAAGGGGAAGCGGTTGACGACGTCCTCGTAGAGCGTGATCGCGAGACCCTGCTTGCGGTCGACGAGGTCGGCGCGCTCGGCCGCCTGGACCGCGGCCTGGGCCTCCTCGTTGCCGCCCGAGAAGTCGATGCGGATCCGGATCTCCCGGCGGCCCTCGACGAGCGGCAGCACGAGCCAGGAGCGACCGCCGACGGAGAGGAGCTCGACCGCGCCGGGCTCGCCGAGATCGATCTCGGCCGCGCGGACGCCGCTGCCGACGACGAGCGTCGTGACGCCCTCCCGGCGGAAGGCGTCGACGTGCCGCTGCGTGCCGCCCTCGCGGGCGACGCTCACGACGTCGTCATCCGCGGGGATCTGGAAGGCGAGGACGTCGCCGTCGCCGCCGCCCGACACCGCGAAGCCGAAGCCGTCGCCGAGGGCGCGCACCTCGGCGCTCACCGCGCGCTCCTCGGTTCCGATGGTCCCGTCGAGCGCGTGGACCCCCGCCTCGCGGCGGAGCTCGCCGGGAACGAAGACGTCCTGCCAGGACGAGAGCGACCCGGACGAGCGCGAGTGGAGGCCGAGGTCGGCGACGACCTCGAGCGCGTCGCGCGTGATCGTCGCCAGGCCGTTGGGCTCGAGGATCGCCTCGAAGCCCTGGACCGTCAGCGCCTGGCGCTCCTCCCGCGGCACCTTCACCGCGAAGACGTCGTCGACCTGGAGGCGACCACTGCCGTCGGTGACCGAAACGGCGAGGCGGGCGCTCCGCGCGCCGTTCGGCACCCGGTAGAGGCCCGAGACCTCGGTGAAGGCGCCGAGTCCGGCCGGCGCGTTGAGGCGCGAGTGGCCCATCGCCCGGCCGCGACCGTCGAGCCAGAGGAGGCTGAAGCCGCCGAAGCCGTCGAGGCCCGAGTTGCGGACCCAGCCGCCGATCCGGAGCTGATCGGAGCCGCCCAGGGCCGGAAGCGGCTCCTCGAAGCGCAGATCGTGGGTGCCGGCGCCGCGAGCGGAGACCTCGAGGCTGCTCGCCCCGGAGTGCGCGCGGCGGTCGGTCTCCTCGTAGTCGATCGCGTCCGACTCGGTGCTCAGGTAGTCGCCGAGGTCCTCGTCGACCTCGAAGGAGGCGCCGGCGATGACGAGGTTGCCCGAGACGCGCTCGACGGCGCGGGTGCCGTCGGCCTTCGTGCCGGTCTGGCTGAACCAGTAGAAGAGACCCGCGCCCGCCGCGACGAGGACGACGCCCCAGAGGGCCAGCGCGGCCTTCTGGCGGCGCTGCATGTTCTTCTCCGAGATCGCGAAGATCTCGTCGTCGAGGTCGACCTCCTCCGTCACGAGCGTGTCGATCAGGCTGCCGTCGCCCTCGCTGCCGGCGACGCCGACGACGAAGTGGACCGATCCGATGCGGAGGCTGGTGCCGGCCCCGAGCGGAGCCTCCTTGACCTTCGCGCCGTCGACGATGATGCCGTTCGTCGAGCCGAGGTCGCGGACGAACCACTCGCCGCCCCGGTTGTCGATCTCGGCGTGGGTGCCGGAGACGCCGTGCTCCTTGAGCGACACCGTGTTGGTCGACTTGCGGCCGATCGTGATCCGACCGCCGAGCTCGACCTTCTCGCCCGCCCGGTCGGTGTTCAGGAACCGGATCCAGGCGTCGTCGTCGAGCGAGATCTCGAGCTCGATCTCGTCGTCGTCTCCGCCCATCGGGGCGCTCACGACGGGCCCGGCGAGGTCGCTCTCGAGGAAGCGCATCGTCGCCGCGCCGATCTGGATCTCGTCGCCGTCCTGCAGCTCGAACTTCGTGACCCGGCGTCCGTTGACCCGGGTTCCGTTGCTGCTGCCGAGGTCCTCGACGAACCAGGCCTTCCCTTCGCGGACGACGCGGCAGTGCTGCCGCGAGGCCTCGGCCACCTTGATGGCGACGTCGTTCTGCGCCGTCCTCCCGATCGAGATCTCGTCTCGATCGAGAGCGACCTCGCGCTCTCCGTTGGCGTCGCTGACGATGATCTTCGCCATGGAATCGGGGATCCTCCGGGACTCGCGGCGTGATCGCCCCCTGGGCGGGGGCGCGCGGGAAGTCGTTTCAGCGCAAACCACATACCACGGACGGGTGACCGCGGCACCTTCTCAAGTCTTTTTCGGGAAAGGGCTTGGGACTCGGTCCGGACCGCCGACCTGTAAAGCCGCGCGCTCGCGATCGGTTACCGGGTTACCACCTTACCCGCCCGGCGCGGATTCGCCCAATCCCCTCGGGAAGACGACGCCCGGCCACGACCGTAAGAGCTTTTCTCAGAGAGACTTGAGTTCCAAGACCTTCAGCCGTCGATCCCGAGGCGGGTCATCTTCTTCCGGAGCCCGAGCCGGGAGAGCCCGAGGAGCTCGGCCGCGCGCGTCTTGTTGCCCTCGGCCGCCTCGAGGGCCCGGCGGATGAGCTGGGTCTCGAGCGCGTCCACCGCGCCGCGGAGCTCGGGGAAGTCCTCGTCTTTCGCCGACTCGTCCCCGGCCGAGAGGTCGGCGGGACGGATCGGACGACCGGCCGCCACGACCGCGAGGCGCTGGATCTCGTGGCGGAGCTCGCGGACGTTCCCCGGCCAGCGCCGCGCGGCGAGGGCCCGGAGCGTCTCGGGGCGGAAATCGAGATCGGCGCCGGCCTCCAGCGCGAAGTGCCCGGCGAGGAGCGCGACGTCCTCCGGACGCTCCCGGAGCGGGGGGAGATCGATGCGCGCGCCCTTGAGCCGGTAGAGCAGGTCCTCGCGCAGGAGCCCCGCGGTCACGAGCTCGCCGGGGTCGCGGGAAGAGGCGGAGATCAGCCGGACGTCCACGCGGCGCGGCCGGGGGTCGCCGAGCCGGCGGAGCTCTCCCGTCTCGAGGACGCGGAGCAGCGCCTTCTGGAGCTCGTGGTCGAGGTCGGCGAGTCCCGAGAGGTAGAGCGTGCCGCCGTCCGCCGATTCGAAGAGACCGGGGCGGGCCTCGGTGCCGCCCGTGAAGGCGCCCCGCGCGTGACCGAAGAGCTCGGCCTCGACGAGTCCGGGCGCGAGACCCGCCCCGTCGATCGCGACGAAGGCGCGCTCGCGGCGCGGACTCGGTCGTGATCGCCCGCGGCGAGAGCTTCAAGTTCGTCCCGCTTCCTTCACCAGGAGGATCGGGATATCCGTGGCCACGAAGCGGTCGGCGAGGCGGAGGCGGTGGCGCGCATCGACTGCTGCGCCCGATCACCGACCCGAAGTCGCGGGTGGTGAGTCCGCGCGCCCGCTCGAGCTGCCGGAGACGCGCCGCGAGTCATCCTTCTCGCGCGAGACTCGACGCGCCTCCTCGCGGAGGCGTTCGCCTCGCGCTGCTGCGCGTCGTCGTGGCGCTCGCTGTTCACGAGATGAGACGGCGGCCTGGTCGGCCAGCAGCTCGATCGCCTCGAGGTCGGCGCGGTCGAAGGTGCGGCGGCTGAAGCGGTTGTCGAGGTAGATCGCCCCGATGACCTTTCCCCTCGTGCCGCAGCGGGACGCAGAGCACGGAGCGGATCTGGAGGTCGTGGACCGAGGCCCGCTCGTCGAAGCGCTCGTCGCGCATGGCGTCGTCGGTGAGGAGCGGGCGACCGCGGCGCACGACCTCGAGCGCGATCGAGCGGCTCAGCTCGAAGGCCGGCGAGGGGATGTCCTTCTTCCAGAAGTCGCGCGCGACGGGAATGCGGAGGCAGCTGTCCTCGACGGTGACGAGGAAGCCGCGCTCGGCGTCCACGAACTCGATCGCCGCGTCGAGGATCCGGGCGAGGACGCGCTCCGGCTCGAGCTCGACCGCGATCCGCTTGATCATCGCGAGCAGCCGCCGCAGCGCGACGACGCCGGGCGCCGGCCCTTCCTCCGCCGCCGCCCTTGCGCGAAGAGGCTCGCTGTCCAGCGCCGTCTCGCCGGGACGCGAGTCGAGTCCCGCCGTCTCGCGGAGGCCGGAAGACGATGCGCGTGGTGCCGATGTGGATGACGTCGCCGTCGGCGAGCTCGACGCGGTCGATGCGTTCCTCGCCGAGATAGGTCCTGCTGCGCGAGCTGAGATCGCGCAGGAAGGCGCCGTCGCGCCCACCTCGAGCTGCGCGTGCGCGAGAGAGCGCCGCGTCCTCGAGGCGACGGTGCAGGTCTTCGCCCGGCCGAAGGTGATGACCGAGCGCGGTGACTTCGAAGGTGCGCGTCACGCCGTCCGCCAGTTCGACCGTGGAGAAGTGACGAGCACGGCGCGACCAGGCGTTGGCGAGGAGCGCCACGCCGACGGCGACGGCCGTCTCGACGCGCAGCACCATCGGTCCGAACCTTCGACGTCGCGGAAACCGCGCGCCCGGGCAGGTGGTCGATCTCGCCGTCCTCGAGGCCGCCCTCGGGTCCGACGACGAGCGCGACGCTCGCCCGCCGGCGCGAGATCGAGCGACGCGAGCGAGCTTGGCGCCCCTCGTCGGTGCTCCCGAAGAAGCCGGTCGTCCTGGGCGCGAGCGCGACGTCCCCGAGCGCCACGGGCTCCTCGAGTCGCGGGAGGTCGTTGCGGCCGCTGAGCTTCATCACCGCGATGGCGAGGCGCTCGAAGCGCTCGCCGCGGCGCTCCTCCTTCTTCCGCTCGGCGCGGTGGACCGAGCGCGCGCAGAGCAGGGGGCGCACCACGCTCGCGCCGCACTCCAGCGCGCGTCGGAGCACGTCGTCCGCGGCCCCGCCGCGCGGGAGGGCGACGAGGAGTTCGAGGTCGCGCGGCGGGCGACGGTTGCGATCCTCCCGGGCCGTGATCTCGAGCTCGGCGCCGCGCCGGTCGAGCGAGACGAGGCGCGCCCGGGCCTCGACGCCGGATCCGTCGAAGAGCGACACCTCCGCCCCGACGGGTTTGCGGAGCACGGACGCGAGGTGGCGCGACTCCTCCGGGTCGAGCGTCACGCGCGCTCCCGGGCGCAGTTCGCCCTCGCGGAGGAAGAAGCGCTCGAACCTCATCCGCCCTCGCCCCCGCCGGCCGCGGCCTTCTCCTTCGAGACCGCGATCATGCGCTGCGCCGACTCGACCTGGGCCTCGAGGAGAACGCGGAGCTCCTCGTCGAGCGCGGCGAGGAAGGCCTCCAGGCGGGTGATCGCCGCCGCCCACTCCGCGCGCTCGAACTGGAACCGTCCGAGCTCGTAGAGGCTCTCGAGATCCTTCGCGTCCCGCGAGAGCGCGCCCTCGTAGGCCGCGACGACGTCCGCCGCCGGCGCGCAGTGGCGGCGCACCATCGCGAGCGTGGCCCAGTTCCGCGCCGCGTCCGGATCGAAGAGCACCGCGCGATCCGCGAGGCGCAACGCCTCCTCGGTCTCGCCGGCGCGCAGATGCTCGCGGGCGCGATCCGCGCAGTCCGCGGCGTGACGCATCATCATCGTGCGGGGGCCGCCGCCGTCCTCGTCGCCCGGCGTCAGGCGCTCGGCCTTGAGGAAGGCGTCGTAGCCCTGCTCCTCGAGGGCGAGGTCCGCCGCGGTCTTCGGATCGCGGCCGATCGAGGCGTAGATGCGCGCGAAACCCTCGCGACGGTAGAGCTGCGAGAGCCCGGCGAGGGCCCGGGGCTCGCGGGGCGCCTCGGCCAGCACCGCCTCGAAGCAACGTCGCGCCTCCTCGAGCGCGCGGATGCGATCGCCCTCCTCGCCCTTCGGATCGCTGGCGCGCTGCGAGTAGACCTCACCGCGGAGCGTCCGCGCCTCGAGCAGATCGGCGTCGAGCTCGAGTGCCTGGGCCGTCGCGGCGGCGGCGAGATCGAGCGCTCCGGTGTTCCGGTGGTGGTAGGCGAACGACAGGTAGCTCTGGGCCAGCGCGAGGCGCAGGGCGTCGGAGTCCGGACGGGTGCGGCGGCCGATCTTGAGGATCGCGATCGCCTCCTTGTTGCGCCCCTGCGAGCGCACGAGGTCGGCGAGGAAGAGCGGGACGTCGTCGCGCGACGGGTCGAGGCGGGCCGCGATCTTGAGGTCGTCCTCCGCGAGCTTCGGATCCACCTCGGCGTAGACGCGCGCGCGGAGGAAGTGGGCCTCGGCGCTCTCGGGGAAGTCGTCGACGAGTCGGCGCGCCTCCCGCGAGATCACGATGAGGTAGTCGGGGATCCAGTTCGCGCGGATGAGCGAGCGCAGGTACTCGGTGCGCGACTTCAGGTGGCGCGGCCAGGTGGTGATGATCTCGCGGTAGAGGTCGAGTCCGCCCTCGTAGGCGGCGAAGGCCGCGGTCTGAGCCTCCGCATCGGGGCCGGCGCGCTCGATGGCGTCGGCGGCCTCGATGATGGCGAGCACGGCGAGCTGGTTCCGGGCCTCGACGCGCAGTTCGGGCGAGGCGCTCACCGCCTGCAGCTCCCGGCGCGCCTCCTCCCGCCGCCCCTCCGCCATGAGCGCCGACGAGCGGCTGATCCGGAGCGAGTCCCGCTCGACGTCCTCGATCTTCACGAGGCCCTGCGCTCGCGCCGCCTCGAGGGCGTCGAACACGGCGAGCGCCTCGGCGTGACGACCGAGCCGGACGAGCGCCGGCCCCAGCTTGGCGCGCGCCTGGGCCGCCTCGCGCGGCCCGCGGGCGCGCGCGAGGGCCTCCTCGTAGCGGCTCACCGCCTCGGAGGCGAGGCGGCGGCTCTCGAGCGGCTCCGCCTCGGCGCCGCGCGCCTCGAGGGCCGCGCCGAGCTGCAGCCGGGGCAGCATCTCGGCCGGCGCGTGCTCGATCGCGTTCGACCACAGCGCCTCGGAGTCCCGCCAGTTCCGGGAGTCGTGCCGCGAGAGGGCGATCCCCCCGGCGACGAGGAGCGCGACCACTACTCCCGCCAGGGCGGCGCGACCGGCGTGCCCGCGCCCGAACCGCGCGAGCAGGAACGCCAGCGCCGCGACCGCGCCGGGGAGCGCGCCGTAGAGGTAGCGGTCGGCCATCGGGATGCCGAAGCGCGGCAGGAGGTTGTTGAAGGGCAGGAGCGCGATGCCGATCCAGAGCACGCCGAAGGCGATCGGGCCCGGAGACCGGCGGAAGCTCAGGCCCGCGCCGACGAGGGCGCCGAGCGCGATCAGTCCGTGGACCTGGTCGAGACCGAAGCCGGCCCCGAAGGGCGTGGGATAGTGGACCGAGAGTCCGACCGGGAGCGCGAGATGGAGGGCGTAGCGGCCCAGCACGCCGAGCATCGCGATGACCCGGCCGACGCCGCCGTCCTCGCCGGCGAAGCTGGCCGTGCCCGAAGTCGAGAGCCACGACGAAGTGGAGCAGCACGCCCGTCGCCCCCACGCCGAGAACAGCGCGCGGGCGGAAGGAAGGCGAGGCCTCGCGACCGTCCGCCGCGCGCAGGCGCGCGCGAGCATCGCGATCGGCGGGAACACGAAGACGGTCGCCTTCGCGAGGAGCGCGGCGCCCAGGAGCGCGGCGGCGGCGGCGAGCCGGCGGCGGGAACGCGCCTCCCCCTCCTTCGCGCCGAAGAAGACGACGAGCGAACCCAGCGCCAGCGCCAGGGCGAGGAGCCCCTTGCGCTCCGTCACCCAGGCCACGGATTCGGTCGCGACCGGATGCACGGCGAAGAGCAGCGACGCCGCGAACGAGGGCCAGCGACGACGGGTGAGGCGGAAGAGGAGGAGCCCGACCAGAGCCGTGGACAGGGCGTGCAGCGCGAGATTCACGAGGTGGTAGCCCCGGGGCTCGCGTCCCGAGATCGCGTGATCGACCCAGTAGCTCGCGAACCACAGCGGCAGGTAGACGTCCTCGCGCCGTTCGGTGAGAACGCGCCCGAGGTTTCCGTCGCCCGGTCCCGTGATGACGGGGTTCTCGATCACGGCGCTGGGGTCGTCGTAGTTGACGAAACCCGCGTCGAGGACCGGCGCGAAGGCGAAGGTCGCGAGCAGGGCCGCGATCAGGAGTCCGATCCGGAAGGCGGTCCGGTCACTCATCGCCTCGGGGTCCTCGCGTCGGTTCGCGATCGGCGCAGGGTGGGCACGAGGTCCATCGGGTCCCTCAGAGTTGGAGATCGAAGGCGAAGCCGTAGTGGTCCTGCAGGACCCCCAGCAGGTCGAGGAAGTTGTAGACGAGGTGATCGGGCTCGGTCCGCCCCGGGACGCCGAGGTGGCGCCCCTCGCGGTGATGCCACACCGTGATCATGCCGGCCGCGTTGGCGGCGTCGATGTCGTGCGTGGGGTGATCGCCGACGTACATCGTCCGCGCGGGCTCCACCCCCACCTCCTCGCAGGCGCGCAGGTAGAGCTTCGGGTTCGGCTTGCCGATCCCGACCTCGTCGGTGAAGAAGACCGCGTCGTGATCGACGTAGCGCCAGACCCCGGTGCGGACGACCTTCTCGGCCTGCTTGATCCGCAGGCCCGAGCTGATGATCCCCAGCCGCAGCGGCGTCTGCGCGAGCAGCCGCAGCGCCTCGGTCACGTCCTCGTAGGCCGTGAGCTCGCGGAACTTCGTCTCGTGGTAGGCGATGACCGCGCCGGCGACGAGCAGCCCGGGGTTGAGCCCCTCGAGCGCGGCCTCCGGCAGGCGGTTGAGCAGTTTGTCGTAGTGCGCGCCGTAGTTGCTCGAGAACTCGGAGATGACCTCCGACAGCTCCCGATAGGCGTCCTCGTGGCTCACCCGGAGCCCCATCGCGATCATCTGGTCGATGCTCGCCCGCCGCGCCTTCTCCGCGAATCGGGTCGTCGAGAAGAGGGTGTCGTCGATGTCGAAGAAGATCGCCTGGAGGTCGCCGCGCATGGCTCGATTCTATGAAGAAGCGGGCGCCGCCGCGATGGAGCGGAAATGCGAGTACGGTGCCAGTCACCGGATGAGCATCCCGCGGACCGACGCCACGACGTCGATGCACGTACGGTGCCAGTCACCGGATGTGCATCCCGCGGACCCGGGCTAACAGAACGATGGCCCGCACGAGGGGATGCACATCCGGTGACTGGCACCGTACGTGCATCTTCCCCACGCCAACGAAAACGGCCCCCTTGCGGGGGCCGCTTTCATTCCGCTTCGCCCGGAGGCGAGGCGCTCAGCGCGCGAGCTTGCGCTCGCGATCCTCGAGGTCGATGATCTCGACCCGCAGCACGATGATCAGGTCGCTGATCTCGTCCGAACGGCCCTTCTTCGAGAAGAAGAAGTTCAGGATCGGGATCTGCGAGAGGATCGGGGTCTGCGAGCGGCGATCGACGGTCGAGACGTTCTTCAGACCGCCGATGACCACGCTGCCTCCGTCCGGGACCTTGACGGTGGTGGCGGCCGAGCGGTACTGGAGCTCGGGCAGCTCGATCGTGACCGTCGTGGTGAGGCCGGCGAGCGGCGTCACGAAGGTGCGGATCGGGCGGCCGAGGATCGCGACCGTGGGCTGGAGCTCGAGGGTGACGTAGCGGCGGTCGTGGCTGACCGTCGGGCGCACGTCGAGGACCAGACCGTCCTGGATGATGTCCACGATCGGGTCGGCGATGTAGGCGGTCTGGGCGACCTCGACATCGTAGTCCTTCACGTAGGTCACCTGGTTGACCAGGGTGAGGTTGGCGCGCTGGTTGTTGTAGACGGCCAGGCGCGGGGCGCGCAGGACATTGGCGAAGACGCTCTTCTCGACCGCGGTGAACAGGAAGTTCAGCTCGATGTCGTCGAGGAACTGGAAGCCGAAGGTCGCGCCGCCCGTCGAGGACAGGAGCGAGCCCAGCGCCCGGTTGAAGATGTTCTCCGTGCGGCCGCGGAAGTCGAGCGTGTTGTTGTCCTGGAAGAACGCGCCGGCGCCGGGGTTCTGGCTGGCCTGACCGGAGCCGCCGTTGCCGAGGCCGGCCGAAGCGCCGTCCTCCGCCCCGTTGGTCACGTCGTCGAGGTTGGCGATCTGGCCGGGGGTGGATCCGCCGCCGTCACGCCAGTCGGCGCCGATCTCGTTCAGGAAGCCGTCGCGGATCGAGATGAACCGGGTCTCGACGTGGACGACGAGCTTGGTGAACTGGCGCAGGTCCTCGAGGAACTTCTCGATCTCCTTGTGCACGTCGGCGGTGGTCACCGCGACGAGCTGGCCGGAGCTCAGCGAGATGTCGCGATCCTCGATCTCCCAGCTCAGCGGCGCGACGTTGTCGCGGACCAGCTCGACGAGCTGCTCCGGCTCGGTGTCGCGGGTCGGCTCGAGCGGGGTGCCGAAGATGCGCGCCGCCGCTTCCTCACCGGCCGGGCCGGGGTTGAGGGCGAGCTTCGGGGCCTGGAAGTTCGGGAGCTGGAGGGTGAGGTCGCGGACCTCGTAGACCTCCGGGTAGACCTTGCCGGAGGCCTCGGTCTTCCCGACGACGTAGATCATGTCGTACTTGAAGATGTAGCTGAGCTCGAGCGGCTCCAGCATGGTCTTCAGGAAGTCGCCGAAGTTGAGGTCGGTGACGGTCAGGTCGACCGGCTCCTCGCCCTTCTCCTCGCGCGCCGTCTTCGAGAGCAGGATGTTGACGTTCTGCGTGTCGCGGATCGTCTGCACCGCCTCGTTGAGGGTCATGTCGGCGAACTCGAAGCTCACCGTCTCGCTGGCGAGACGGTTCTTCACCGCGCGGACGGCCTCGCTGTCCTCCTGCGCCTCCTGGACGCGACCGGTGCGCTTGCGGGCCTCGGTCAGGCGATCCCAGACGTCGCGGTCCGGGAACTGGAGGATCTGGTGCCAGGGGACCTGGGTGTTGCGCACCTCGGCCTTCCACTGCTGGATCTGCTCGCGACGGGTCTTGTAGTAGGCCTCACGCCAGGCGGCGTGGCGCGCCTGACGGGCGAAATCGAGCAGGTCCTTCGCCTTGCGGAAGTTCGGGGCGAGGTTCAGGGCGCGACGGGCGAAGTCCTCGGCCGCGTCGAAGTCCTGGCGCTCGAAGGCCTCGAAGCCGCGCAGCGTGTAGCTCTTCAGGGTCGAGATGCGCTCCTCACGCTCGCGACGCTCCTCGTTGAGCAGCTCGCCGTAGACGCTCTCGTAGTTCTCGGACTCGATGCGCGCCGACTCGGCCGCGAGCTTGCGCTCGACCTCGGCCGACAGATCGAAGACGTTGCCCTTCAGGGACCCGAAGTCCGTCTGATAGGGGTCGTACTCCATCGTGACCTTGGCCTTGTCGAGCTGGACCTTCGCGTCCGCGTACTCGCCCAGGTTGTAGGCCTGGTTGGCGCGGGTGTAGGCGTCGTTCACGTCGGCGATCTGGCGCTGACGCATCGCCTTCTTGTGCTCGACGGCCTCGATCATGAGATCGTTCGCGCCGTTCGCCTCACCGAGCGCGGCCTTGATCTCCGCGAGCTTGGCGAGCGCGCGCTCGTTCGTCGGCGCGACGGCGAGAGCGCGGTTCACCTGATCCTTGGCCTCCGCGTAGCGACCCTCCTGGGCGAGCTGATCGGCGCGCGCCAGGTAGGCGTTGACGAAAGCCTCGGACTTCTCCGCGATCGGCGGAGTGGTGTCCTGCATGCCGCCGGCCATGGAGGGGGCATCCCCCGCCATCGGCTCCGCGGACTCCGCCATCATCGCGCCGCCTTCTTCCGTCTCCATGCCCTCGTCTTCGGTCGAGCAGGCCGAAAGCGCGATGAGCGACGTGACGAGCAAGACGGCGAGGAATCGATGCCTGATCAGCTGGTCCATGTCTGACCTCTGAGATCCTTCTCTTCTCTTCTTCGCGATTCCGGAAGCGACGGGTCGCTTCCCGGCCGCGACCGACGACGCACTCGGGCGTCGCGGCGTACCGTTTCCGGGATTCCCTTGTCCACCTCACCTAAGGGTCGGTCGGACCGTTAGTTGAGATTCCCCACGGTGCTCGGGAGGCGCGGGATTCTACATAACCCCGAGAAAGTGTGTCAAGCCTTGCGAAAGGCCCGACCACGTCGACTCAAGCACATGGGACCGTGAGACTTGGAACATCCGACCGCGCTCCCGAGGGCGGCGCGGGCGACCGGGTCCGGGCCCCCCCGGTCCGGGTCGCGGGGGACGATACCGGAATCTGCTGCCCCACGCGACAGGAAAGGACTTCGCGAGGGGGAAATGAGCGGGCCGCGGGCGGATCGCGATCAGCGCGGTCGCCGCCCGGCGCGCAGATCGGCGAGGAGACGGCTCCAGGTGGCGTTTCCCGGCTCCGCGCGCACGGCCCGGTCCGCGTCCTCGATGGCCTCGCGGACGTTCCCGAGCGCGGCGCGGGCGCGCGCGCGGAGGGCGAGGCGCGGGCGCCGGCGAGCCCGAGCCCCTCCTGCGCGCGCACCGACTCCTCGATCTCGCGGAGCGGCGCCTCGCCTCCCCCGAAGCGGTGGAGTTCGAGCCGGGCGAGATTGGCCTGGTCGAAGGCGCGGCCGTCCCGCGGACGCAACGCCTGGTAGGCGCCGAATCCGGCGATCGAGCGCGTGAGCACCTCGCGGCGGAACTCGGCCGGCCAACCGTCCTCGTCGTCGAGGCCGGCGAGGATCAGCCGGGCGCGCGCCCGCCAGAAGACGGCGGCCGGGTTGTCCTCGCGGGCGCGCTCGTCGAGACGTTCGAGCAGACCCCGCGCGGTGATGAGCGCGGCCACGCGTTCACCTCCCTCCCGGGAGCGAACTCGGTCGAGTTCGAGGCGCAGGAGGTCCAGGGCGCGGTAGACGCCCATGCGCTCGCTCGGACGGGGCAGGCTCGCCTCCTGGTCCGGTCGCGGCTCCGCCGGGATGTCGTCCGACGCCGACTCGAAGTAGCCGCCGTGGACGTGCCCCGGCCCGGACCGGCGCGCCTCGCCCCGGATCCGCGGCGGCGCCTCGGCCCGGAGCCGCCGGAGCTCGTCGCCGAGGGAGGCCACGAGGTCCGGTCGGGCCGCGGCCCGGTCCTCGAGCTCGCCCGGGTCCCGCCGCCAGTCGTAGAGGCGGCGCTCGTCCCCTTCCGCGATCAGCTTCCAGTCGCCCACCCGGACGGACCGCAGCGGGGCCCACCCGAACTGGCGCCAGGAGTAGACGCTCTCGGCGTAGTGCCCGCGCCCGGCCGGCGCCTCGCGGAGGAGGCTCGCGCCCCTCCCGGGCGTCGGCGTCCGCCCGAGCAGGTCCTCGAGGGTCGGGAAGACGTCGAGCGTCGAGGCGGGACGCGCATCCGGTCGCCGGCCCCGCGGGTACTTCACGAGGAAGGGGACGCGGATCGTCGCGTCGTGCACGAGCAGCCCGTGGGTCTCCTCGTCGTGCTCCCCCAACCCCTCACCGTGGTCGCCGACCACGATGACCAGGGTGTCGTCCCACTCGCCGCGGGCGCGGCAGGCCTGGAGGAGCCGCCCGATCTGGCGGTCCATCCAGGCGATCTCGCCCTCGTAGAGCGTCGCGCCGGCGGCGAGCATCCGGTCGCTGTCGGGGCCGTGGTGGACGAGGGGCTGGTGGGGATCGAAGTAGTGGACCCAGGTGAAGCTCCGCTCGGGACGATCCTCGATCCAGCCGAGGGCGAGCTCCGTGGTTGCGGCGGCGTCGCGGTCGTCGAGCGCCGCCACGCCGAGCCGGTTGGCGGCGGACAGGTCCTCGTAGCGATCGAATCCGACGGAGAGCCCGTAGCGCGCGTCGAGGGTCTCGCCGGAGAGGAACGCGGCGCCGCGGAAGCCGGCCTCGCGCAGGAGCTCCGCCGCGGTGCGGAAGTCACGCTGATCCGGCGGGACCAGCGCGAAGCCCGAGTTCTCGCGGACGCCGTGCTCGAAGGGCTCGAGTCCGGTGAGGATCGTGGCGTGCGAGGGCAGCGTCAGGGGAACGGCCGCGAAGGCCTCGGGGTAGACGACGCTCTCGGCCGCGAGCGCGTCCAGGTTCGGCGTCGGGCTCTGATCCCCGGCGCGATAGCCGAGGAAGCCCATCCGATCGGCGCGGGTCGTGTCGAGGGTGATGAGGAGGACGTGGCGCGGACCGGGCCGGTCCTCGGCGCCGCGGTTCGCCCGCCAGACGGCCCAGACGCAGAGAAGGCAGGCAACCGCGGCGACGCCGGCGATTCCTGCCTTCCTGCTCATCGCGAAGCTCGGGGCCTCGCGACTACTCGGCCAGCTTCTGCTGGACCTTGTTCCACCACTCGTCGCTCTTCACGATGTTGAAGTTCTTCGAGAGACCCACGAAGGTCACCGAGGAATAGCGCGCGCGGGAGAAGAGGTCGAGCATCGTGACGACGTGCTTGTGCGGCACGCCGGCGCCGGCATCGATCTTGCCCTTGATCTCGACCTGCTGCGCCCGGAAGGTCTCGAGCCGCGACGCGATCGCGTTGAGGTTCTCGCGGACGGTGCCTTCGAGCTTCTCGTCGTTCAGGTAGATCTTCGTCAGCTTGGAGCTCCGCCAGTCGCTGCCGGCCTCGGACTTCGGCGGCTGACGCAGCTTCACGGTCACGAAGAGCTCGTCGATGGGCTCGCTGCTCGAGTTCAGACCGAAGTCGGTCGGAAGGTACGACAGCAGCTTCTTCTCGAGCGTGCGGAACTTGAGCGTGATGATGAAGAAGATCAGGAGCTGGAACGTGACGTCGATCATCGGCGTCATGTCCAGATCGGCTTCTTCCTCGACCGGGCTCTTCTTACGGGCCATCTTTCGTTCTCCAGCTCATCCGGGCCACCGCGCGAGCGGGGCCGCCTGATCGGCGTGGAACAGCTCCCCGCCGGGGCGGGGCTCGTCCGGGTGAGAACTCGGCGACGAGCGCCGGGTTCAGGGGAATCTCGGACCCGGCCGCGGCCGGGTCCCGAGTCCTCAGTTCTTCTTCAGCTCCTCGGCGGTCGCGATCTCGATCTTGTAGATCGCGACGTCCGGAAGCGAGCACACCTGCAGCACGCCCTTGACGTAGTCGAAGGCCTGCGCCTCATCGCAACGGATGAGCACCGAACGCGAGGAGAGCTTCGGGTTGTCCGGCTCGCGCCAGACCGGGTTGCGGACGCCGTTGTCGTACAGGTACTCGGCCAGACCCTTGAAGGTCATCCGGCGGCCGTTGACCTTGATCTGGTTGGCGTCGTCGATCGGACCCTTGCGCTCCTCCACCTGCACCTTCGGCGGTGCGGTGATGTTGATGATGATGCGCCCCTTCTCCTTGCCCTCGTCGTCGATGCCGACGGTGGACCAGGGGAGCTGCAGAAGCTCGATCTCCTTCTGGGTGAAGTCGGTGATGATGACGAAGAACATGATCATCTGGAACACGACGTCGATCATCGGCGTCAGGTCCATGGTGATCGCCTCGTCGACGCCACCGCCGCGTTCGCGGACTTTCTTCTTTCCCATGTTTCCTACTCCTGCTTTTCCTGGAACGAGGACGGGACCGCGCGGCGATCCGCCCCCGGCTCACCGGCCGCGACTCAGTTCGAGCGGAAGCGGTCCAGCAGGTCCTCGGTCATGGCGCCGATCTCGAGGACGATGCGCGTGACCTTGTTCCGGAAGTAGAAGAAGCCGATCATCATCGGGATGGCGACGATCAGACCGAGAACGGTCGTGATGAGCGCGAGCGAGATGGTCGCCGCGAAGTCCTTCGGCTCGGGAGCCGTCGAGTTCGCGATGACCTCGAACGCGCCGATCATTCCCCAGACCGTACCGAGCAGACCGAGCATCGGCGAGACGGCGGAGAGCAGCGAGAGCCAGCTCACCTTCGAGTGGAGCTTGATGGCCTCCTCCTCGGCGATGTCGTGCGCGGCCTGCTCCATCGAGTCGTAGCCGAACTCGATCTTGGGCAGCGCGGCGGCGAGCACGTTGGTGAGGTAGTTCGGCTCGGACTCGCAGACCTCGAGCGCCTGCTGGTACTGCTCCTCGTTGAGCATCTGCTCGACCTCATCGAGGATCTCCGGCGGCGCGAGCTTCTCGCGGCGCACGTTGATGAAGTGCTCGATGATCAGGGCGATACCGACGACCGACAGGAACCAGAGCACGTAGCCGATGGTGCCGCCGCCACTGATGAGCGTCTTGCCATCGACCGCATGGGCCGTCGGGCCGCCGAGGAGCAAGGCCGGCGCAAGCGCCACGAGAGCCGTAATTTTGTTCCGCATGTTCTCGACTCGTCTCCCATTCTCGCGACGACCGACATCGAGGCCGCCGTCTCTCTCCTCCGGACGCATCCCTGCTCGTCTCGCGCGAGACGCAGCGGGATGTCGCCTCAGATCTTCTTCAGCTGCTCACGGGCCAGGAAAGCCTCGCGACTCTCGGGAAAGCGGCGCAGCGTCTCGTCGAAGTAGCTCTTGGCCAGGGCCTTGGCGCCGGTGAGGGTGCCGTCCAGCCCCAGGTGCACGAGGCCAAGAAGATAGCAAGTCGTCGGAAGCTCGGAAACGGCCCGGGAGTTTTCCGTCTTGGCCCTGACGAGCAGCTCCGCGGCCCTCAGGAGCTCGTTCCCGGTGGCCTTCTCGGCGATCGCCACCGCGGCCCGGGCGTTGCGGCTCGCGGCCTCGGCCCAGGGGCCCTGCCCCGACTTGTCCTGCAGGTCCTTCGCCACGCCCTTGGCGAGATCGACGTTCTTCGCGGCGATCAAGGCCTCGACCTGGAGTCGCTTCGCCCGCACCCACAGCGGCGCCTTCGGATCGGCGTCATCGCGGGGCTGGTTCTTGCTCGCGTAGTCCTGCATCGCGGTGGCCGCGTCGCCCGGCTTCCCGGAGGCGATGAGGACCTCGCCCTTCATGACCTGCGCCTCGAGGGACCAGGTCCCGGGGACCTTCTTCGACTCCACCGTCTGCTGGAGCTTGTCGAGCGCCGAGATCGCCTTGGCGGAGTCGGCGAGCTTCGCGTGGCAGAGCGCGAGGTCGAAGGCGATCTTCTTCAGGAAGCGCGAATCGGGCTTCGCGGTCAGCGCGGCGTCGAAGGTCTTCACCGCGTCGCCGAAGCGACCCGAGGCGAGGTAGGCCCGACCGAGCGCGACGCCGGCGTACTCCTTGACCCAGGGCGCCTGGCCGACCTCATCGCGGAGCGAGGCCTCGAGGTGCGGGATCGCGTTGACGGCGTCGCCGAGGTTCAGCGACTCGACGCCGAGGCGGTACTCGGTCGGCGGCGCGTCGTAGATGACCTCGATCACGTCGACGGTGGGCACCGTGAGCCGGCGACCGCCGGTGCCCTTCGTGTAGGCGATCTCGAGCAGGTCCTCCTTCTGGACCTTCACGCCGCTGATCGCGGGCTGACCGCGCAGGACGATCGTGTCGGCGAGGAGCGTCGGCGCCACGAGGGCCAGCGCGAGGAGGATGGCAGTGAGGTTTCTCATCGTCTTCGTCCTTTCAACCGACCGTCAACCGCGCGAGAGCTGGAGGATCAGCCACTTGTACTTGGGAGCCCAGTCGGGGCCGCCGGGCTGGCCGCCTTCCTTCTGGTCCTTGAAGCGGAGGTTCTTCAGGACCCGCTGCAGGCGCGCGGAGTCGTTCTTGGCCTTCGCGATCTGGAATTCCATCAGGAAGATGTAGAAGCGGGCCTTCAGCGCGAGGTCGTCGTACTCGATCTGCTCCTCGGCCGTCTTGCCCTGCTTCTTCTTCATGAAGCGCTCGACCTTCGTCCAGATCTCCTGGGCGAGCTCGAAGTCGACGTTCTCCGGCGCGAAGAAGTTGTACTGACCGCGGCGATCGGGACCGACGACGAAGCCGCCGATCGTGAGGGCGCCCTCGGCGAGGATGCTCGTCGGCGCCGAGACCTTCACCTCACCCGTGGCCGCGTCGGTCGAGATCATGATCTCGCGGTAGATGACGCCGGCGTCGGCGAAGAGCTTGGAAGCCTCCTCCTTGTTGCCGTCGTTGTAGGCCTTCTCCGCCTTGCCGAGCATGCAGCGCGCCATGCGCTGCCGGAAGAACTCGACCGACTTCTGCTGGCCCGGCTTTCCGGAGAACTTGTCGTAGGCGATCTTGAGGATCTCGAAGGCGCCGTCCCAGTCCTCGGCGTCGTAGAAGAGTCGGTACACGAGCGTGTAGTAGCCCGACTTCTTCTGCGGCTTCTTGAGGATCCAGGTCCGCAGCACGCTGCCGGCGCGGAGCCGCGCGACGTTGCGCTTCTCGCGCTGGTCGGGCGTCAGGCCCGGCATGGCGTCGGCCTTGTCGCGCAGGGCGAGGCCGAGGATCTGGGCCGCGAGCGGGATCGAGGAGTAGTCGGGATCGTCCGCGACGAGGCGGTCGAAGGACTGCTCGGCCTCGGCGAGGCGATCGAGCTTCGTGAGCGCGACGACCCGCTGCTGGCGGACGAAGCTGCGCGCCTCCTTGGAGGTCGTGCGATCGTCGAAGCCCTGGCTGACCGCCACGATATTCTCGTAGATCGGCAGCTTGTCGGAGTCGGCCTTCGTGGCCGCCGCCGCGCGCGCCAGGGCCGAGATGATCTGCATGTCGGCGTCGCGGAGCGCCTCGCGGCGCGCCTCGAGGCGGGCCGGCTCGGTCTCCGGCGTGGTCGCCGCGTACTTCTTGTAGTCCTCGAAGGTCTTGGCGATGCCGAGCCAGTCCTCGGGGGTCGCCTCCTTGTTCTTCGCGAGCTTGTCGGCCTCGACCTCGGCCGCGCGCACCATCGCGCGCTCCTTGTACTCGCCGCCGTTCGCGATGAGTTCGCGATAGTTGGTGAGCGCCGCGTCGTAGTTCTTCTGACGGCGGAGGTTCTCCGCCTTCCGCCACTGGAGGGCGATGACGCCGGTCCCCAGCGAGCCCTTCGGCGGGTTGGCGATCACGAAGTTCTCGGCCGCCGACACGAGCGCCTTGGCGTGCTCGCTGTCACCGGTGGCCTGGCGGAACTCGCGGAGGACGGAGAGCCAGTAGCGGCTCACCTTCTCGTTGAGCTTCGGGTCCTCGATCGCCTTCTCGTTGTTGAAGCGCTTGTAGGTCGCCTCGAGCGCCGCGGCCGACTCGAGCTTGCGGCCGAGGCGGTCGAGCATGATGCCGATGCGATAACCCGCGGTGCGGCCCATCTCGTTGCGCTCGGACTCGTCCGTGACCTTGTCGAGGTTCAGCAGGAGCGCCCGGTAGAGCTCGATCGACTCGAAGTACTTCTCGTCGTTCTTGCGTCCGGCGAGGTAGGCGCCGTTCGCGCCCGCCGCCAGCATGCGCGGGGCGAAGAGCGCGGTGTCTTCGGTGGTGCGGATGATGACCGACATGAGCTTGTCGGCCTCCTGTCCCTGGTAGCCGCCCTTGGCGGAGACCATGGCCGCGATCTCGAGGGCCTCGGCCGACTGGCCGTTGCCCTGGTAGGCGCGCGCGAGCTCGACGAGGGCGAGATCGCCGAGGACGTTGAACTCGTAGCCGCAGGCCTTCCAGTTGTTCCGGAACTCCTCGCCGAAGGCGATCGTCTTCTCGGACAGGCCGCGACGGTTCGTGAACTCGAGCAGCGACAGGTAGGCGCGCTGGTTCAGCCACTGGACGCCGGCGTTCAGCGGCTCCCAGCGCGACTCGGGATCCTCGGGATCGGAGACCCAGTTCTGCGGGGTCACGATCGAGAGGGCGGGCACCGCGTGGTAGGACGCGATGACGTCCTCGTTCGACACGCGCTGCTTGATGCCGTTGAGCTCCTCTTTCACGCGCCCGAGGTAGTAGTACCCGTGCATGCCGAAGAGGTAGCCGTCGTTCTCGAGGGCGAAGTCCTCGAGGTTCTGCTGCATGTCGCGCAGGCCCGCCTCGCGTCCGGGCGAGTCGACCATCTTGGGATCGGTGGCGACGAGCTCGGCGCGGCGCAGGTTGAGGATGATCCCCATCAGCGTCGCCTTCTGACCGAGCGCCCAGCCGTCGAGATCCTCCTCGCGGTCGCGATCACGGTACTCGGTGGCGGCCTGCTCGTAGATGACGGCGGCGCGGTCGAGTCGGTTGCGGTTCCGCTTGCGGTACTCCTCGAGCTTGTCGGCGGGCACGCGCCCCGCCTTGATGAGGTCGATGTCCTCGGAGACGACCTCCTCGAGCGTGTCCGCGAGATCGAACTGGGTGTCCCAGTAGATCGTCGAGGAGCGGTCGAGGTTCTTCGAGACCTGCTCGAGGAGCTCCAGCGAGGCGTCGTTGAACTCGGCGCGCTTCGCCACGTCGTCGGCCCGGCGCGCGAGGCGGCGCTTCAGGCTGGAGAGGCCCAGGAGGCCCTCGTTCTTCCGCGCCTTGTCCGAGCTCTTCGACAGCTTGGTGAAGACGTTCTCGGCGAGGTCCTCGTAGTAGTAGTCCTCCATGAGGGCCCGGCCCCACTCGTACTCGTACTGAGCGCGAGCGCCGGGGGCGGCGAGACCGAGGAAGACCAGCGCCGCGAGGGCGATGAGGACGGGACGGACGACATTCCGGCGAGGCATGCTCTGCTCCTCGTCTGTGCTGCGTTGGATGGACACCGCGTGTCCGATGTGCGGGAAGGTTCGGTGCGGGGCGCTCGGGAGGGTCACGGTAGCAAACGGCCTCGCGGAGTCGAAGGTTCGGACTTTGACGCGAAGGAGCTCCCTCGCGCGGCGGGGGAGCTCCTTCGGGTCATGCCGATCCCCGACGCGTGACGCCGGGGACCGGGGCGCGGCTCAGGGAGCGGTGGTCGTCGGCTCGAGCTCGTCCATGATGACAATCTTGGCCTTGAGCAGGACGATCACGTCGCGCTGGAGGCTCGACTTGCCCTTGCGCGAGAAGAAGAAGCTGAGGATCGGGATGTCCTTGAGGAAAGGAACTCCCGAATCGAGCGACTGCTCCTGGGCGAACTTCAGGCCGCCGAGCAGCAGCGTGCCCTGGTCCGGCACGACGACCGTCGTCGAGACGCTCTGCTTGCGGAGCTCGGGGAGCTGGATCGTGACCGCGGAGCCGACCGCGAGGTTCGTGGTGAACTGGCGGATCGGACGGACCAGGGTCGCGACCGTCGGACGCAGCTCGAGGGTGATGAAGCGGCGGTCGTGGGAGACGATCGGGCGCACGTCGAGGACGGTGCCCTCGCGGACCTTGTCGACGATCGGGTCGGCGATGACCGAGGCCTGCGCGATCTCGACGTCGTAGTCCTTGATGTAGGACACCTCGTTGAGAACGGTCAGGTTCGCGCGCTGGGTGTTGTAGACGAGCAGGTTCGGCGCGGTGACCGTGTTGATGCGCTCGTACTTCTGGACCGCTCGCAGGATCGCCTCGAGCTGGACGTCGTCGAGGTAGGCGAACTGGAAGCTCAGGCCGCCGGTGCCGTCGATGATGTTCGGATCGCCGAGGACCTCGTCGAAGAGGTTCTCCGCCCGGGCGCGGATGTCGGTGTCGCCGCCGCGGCCCGAGAAGAACAGGCCCGCGTCGTTGCCGGTGCCGATGCCGACCGGGTTCGCCGGGGTGCCGACGCCGGTGCCGCCCGCCTGACCGAAGTCGTCGAAGGGACGGTTGTTGCCGGGGCCCGCGACGCCGATGCCGCCCGAGTTGTCGCCGAGACCGCGGAGGTCGACGCCGATGTCCTCGAGGAAGTTGTTCTCGATCTCGATGAAGCGGGTCTCGATGCTGACCTGGATGCCGGTGTTCTTGCGCAGGTCACCGAGGAGCTGACGCACGAGGCGCTGCTTCTCCGGAGTCTGACGCACGATCAGGGTGCCATTCTTCGGGTCGAGACGGTTGCCCGCGTCCTCCTCCCAGGCCGGATCGACGGCGCGCTTGATCAGGTCGATCAGCTTCTCCATGTCGATGGCCATGTTCGGATCGCCTTCCTCGGGCTCCTCGAGGTCCTCGAGGCTGACGCCCGAGGGATTGAGGTTGAGGGCGACGCCGGGGAAGGACTGGATCGGGCTGACGAGGTCGCGGACGTCGTAGAACTCGACGACCTTGTTCTTCGCCGCCTCTTCCTTGGTCTGGATGCGGACGAGACCGTTCTGGACCTTGAACACCACGCCGAGCTGGGCGACCGCCGCGGCCAGGGCGTACTCGGCCGAGACCTGGGTGAACTCGAGGTTCAGCTCGCCGCCGTCCTCGGCCGCGGTGCGGGCCTCGGGGGTCTGGAAGATGTTGACGCCGACCTGGGCGCGGAGCTCGTCGACGACGTCGCCCATGGACTTGCCGCTCCAGTCCACCTTCGGGAGGACGGTGCCGGAGAGCTTCGCCATCACGGCGCGATCGGCCTCGGAGATCTCCTCCGCCTCGGCCGAGATGCGCGGCTCGCGGCCCCGCTCGGACCAGTCCGGCGGGAACACGACCGTGTCGGTCTGCGGAAGGTTCGTCATCTTCATGTCCTCGAGGATGCGCTGGGTCTCCTCGCGGACGTTGTCGATGTGCTCGCGGCGCTGGAGGGCGAGATCGGCCTTGCGCGCGGCCTCGCGGACGCGCTTCGCGTTCTCGTCGAAGTTGTCGAGCAGGATGATCTGATCCGCGATGTGCATCGCGCGCTTGTACTGCTCCTGCTCGAACTTCTCGACGAGGTTGTCCCACAGGTTGCGCTTGCGACGCTCGAGGAGCTGGCGCTCGCGCTCCTCCTCGGCCGCGAGGGCGGCGCGCGCCTTGGCGCGGTCGGCCTGGTCGCGATCGCGATCCATGCGGTCCTTCAGGTCCCGCGTCTCGTCGAGGGCGCGCTTCACGACCGCAACCTTGAGGTCGGTCGGGAGCGGCGACTCGTTCCACTTGATGAGCTCGTAGGACTGCTCGAGCTTCACGACCGCGGCGTCGAGGTTGCCGGCCTTGCGGTCCTCGAGGCCCTCGCGGAAGAGCTCGTTGGCCTTCGCGCGGGCGCGGAGGACGCGCGCGACCTGATCGTTGAAGGCGGGATCGACGTTGGGATCGCCGTTGAGGATCTTGACCATCGACTCGTAGCCGAGCGCGGCCTCCGCGTTCGTCGGTTCGTAGTCGAGCGCCTGGCGGAAGTAGCCCTTCGCGTCGGCGTGGCGGCCCTCGTTCGCGGCCTGGATACCACGGTTGATGAGCGCGCGAACCTGCGCCTGACGACGCTCCGCGTCGGCCGCGGCCTCGTCGATCATCGAGTCCTGATCACCCATCGCCGCGGGCGCGGCCATCGGCGTCGACTCGTTCTCCATCATCCCCGCCGTCTCGGCGTCCTCACCATCCGTGCCGCAGGCCGTGAAGGCGAGGCCGAACGCGAGGATCGCGACGACACTGAGGGCGGACTTGCGCGAAGCGATCATCAATCTCTCCCGTCTGTGGAGGGGACGCCTCCGGGCGTCGGTCGCAACCCCCGACGGGATCGCGCACTCGGCACGGGGAAGAGGTCCGCGGTCCCTCTGCCGTGCCCCCCAATTCGGAGCGAATTATAGGGGTGCCCCCCGGTGATGCAAGCATCGCCGGGAGACTCGGGTCCACAAGGACCAGAAAACCTCAAACCCCGGTTCGAACAATACTTGGGAAAACGGGTCCCCGCCGGGTCGCGGGCGGGGGCACCGGATGCGTCCGGGGCTCCCTCGGAGCTGCCCGGGACTTTGGCCAATCACTTGGTCAAGGTCAAGGATTCGCGTTGACCGAGTTCGTTGCGCAGCGTGAGGGTCACCACGGTGCGGGGCCGCTTGAAGGTCCGGGTGACGGTCTCCGCCTGATCGTCCTTCATGACCACGTGCCCGGCCTCGTCGAGAACGACCTCCTCGCGGGTCTCCTCGATCTCGTCCCGAGCCTCGTCGAAGGCCTCGACGCGCGAGTTCGTGCGGTAGTCGATGCCCGAGCCGGCGTCGACGACGCCGATCTCGTCGCCGGCCCCGGCGTCGAACTCCTTCTCGTGCCAGACGCCGTCCACGAACTTCCGCACCTTCAGGCGGGCCTTCCCGCCCTCGAAGGCGAGGAAGCCGATCTCGTAGTCGCGGCGCGCCCGGATCTGGGCCCCGCGGGAGGGCTCGGACTCCTCGCGCCCCCGGCCGATGAGCACCGGATCGTCGGTCAGGGCCGTCACCTCGTAGCCGTAGAGGACCCCGGGCACGACCGCGCGGTCGACGTAGGTCATCACGTGGGACTCGAGCCGGGCGAGGCGGCGGCGCTCGGCCGCCCCCTCGCGGCGATACACGACGTATCCGATCGGCAAGACGGTGCCGAGGTCGTCGCGATCCCAGGCCACCCGGATCTCTCCGATCTCGGCCTCGAGCCGGAGCCCGCGGGGGGCGGGGAAGCGGATCTCGGTCTCGCGCCCCTCTCGCAGGTCCGCCACCGAGGGCGCGTGGTGGAAGAACCCGCCCTCGAAGCGGGTCGCGGCCTCATCGGGATTCCACAGCCGGTTCCGCTCGGCCTCGACGGCGTCGATCTCCGCGAGCACCGCGGCTCCCGGCGTCGCGTCGTACAGATCGCGGGTCAGCCGGTCCTGGAGTCCGACGCGGGCCGTCGCGAGCGACTCGAGCGCCGGCTCCGCGCGTTCGCGGCCGGTCCCGGCGCCGGTGAAGGCGACCAGGGCGCAGGCCGCGAGCACCACCGCGAGGGTGACCCAGTCGAGCTTGTCGAGCAGGACCTTCATCGGGCGCTCCTCAGTTCTTCAGGTCGACGGCGTGGAGTTCGAAGACGACGCGCACCCGGCCCGCGCCGGACCCGCCCTCCCCCAGCGACGCCGGGGTGATCTCGAGATTGCGGACGCGGAGCGGGAGGAGGTCGGGCGTGTCGGGCCCCGTCGCCGAGCGATCGAAGGCGTGGAGGACGGCGCGGAGATCGGCCTCGCGGGCGATCGCCGTCCCGCGGACGGGGATGCCGTCGTAGAGACGGGAAACGGCGACGCCGCCCAGGGCCTCGGGCTCGCCGATCTCGAGCGGTCCCTCCAGCTCGGCTCCGGCCGCCGCGAGGGCGCGGATGACGCGATCCTGGACCCAGAAGATGCGCTGGTAGGCGCGCAGCGCGTTCGGGTCCGGCGTCTCCTCCTCCTTCACCCAGCTGAACTCGACGAGCGGATAGGAGCGGCGCTCCCGCCCGCGCGCCTCGAGGAGGTCTCCGGCCTCCCGCTGCAGGGCGTCGCACTCGAGGAGGTAGTAGCGCTTGAAGTCGGCCGGGCTGGGCTGGCTCTTGAAGTTGCCGCCGAGGTCGTCGAACCAGTGATCGAGCCGCTGGCGATCGACGCGGCGGATGGCGCCCACCGCCGCCTCGACCTGCTTCTCGGCCGCGATCTGGGCGGTGCGCTGGGCGGCGACGGTCGCCTCCCCCACCGCGCCGGGCGAGGCCGCGCGGAGCCGGTCCTCGATCGCCGCCGCCTCGGCCGTGCGCTTGTCGAGCGCCTGGAGACGTCGGGGCAGGCTGAGGGCCCAGGCCACCACCGCGAGGAGGGCGGCGGCGCCGATCACGAGCCAGAAGCGGGTCCGAGCGCTCATCGGGCCCCCTCCACGTCGAAGTTCAGGCGGTACTCGACCATGCGGAAGCGCCGGCGGAGGATCTTCTCGTCGATGTTCGGCTCCGCCGCGAGCGAGAGGCGCGCGGCCTGGAAATCGCGGAGCGCCTCCCCCCCGGAGAAGCCGGGACGGGCGGCCAGCGGCCGGATGCAGCTCCGCTCGATGTCCTCGGCGCTCCCCCGGCCGTCCGGCGGCTCCATGCGCCCGAGGATGAGGCGGATTTCGCGGCGCCGGTCGCGGCCCTCGACGAGTTCCGCCGGTCGCGTCGCCAGCGAGACGAGGTAGATCCGCTCGTCGTCGCCGCGGGTCTTGTTCACCGCCTCGAGCGCGGCGAGGACCTCGTCCGCCGCCCGGACCGGGACCAGGCGGTCCCGCCCGGCCTCGACGTAGGGGCGGAAGCCGTCGAGGATCTCGACCTCGCGGCTGTTCTTGTCGAGTTCCTGGCGGTGGCGCTCCGCCGTCTCGAGGGTCTCGCCCGAGCGCTTGATCTCGTCCTCGAGCCGACCGACGTTGCGCTGGGCCATCCACCACATCAGGCCGACGAGCACGAAGAGGGCGAACACGGCCGCGACCCAGATGCCGCGCCGCGTGCCGATGTCGCGCTCGAGCTCGCCGCGGTGCATCCGCACCGCCACCTCGGCCGCGCCGAGGCCCTGCAGGGCGAGGCCGGTCGCGTGGGCGAAGCTGCCGACGTTCTCCTCGATCTCCGGCGTCGCGATGCCCGGATCGAGGGCGATCTGACGGAAACCCTTGGCCTGATACACCTTGAGTCCAGTCGCCGCCTCCAGATGACGCCCGATCGGGGGCACCAGGGACGATCCGGGGACGAGCAGGATGCCGCGGAGATCGACGTCCCGCAGGGTGCCGCGGTAGTACTCGACCATGCGGCCCAGCTCGGAGGCGAGGCGCTCCGAGTAGGCGTCCCGGATGCGTCGCCAGGCGGCGGCGTCCTCGGGCTCCTCCTCGCCCCGGGCGATGCGCACCGCCACGCGGTGGCGGGGCTCGAGCTCCTCGCGGATCGCCTCGACGAGGCCGAAGACCCCGGTGGGCAGGGTCCGGAACCAGAAGCGACGCTTGTCGGCGATGACGATGTCGGTGCGGTCGTAGTCGACGCTGACGATCGCGAGCCCGTCCTTCGCCAGGCCTTCCGCGGCGGCGTAGTTGTAGAGCGCGATCGGCGCGAGCTGGAAGTCGTCGGCGGGGAAGCGGACCTTCGCGAGGCGGCGCAGGCGCTCGTCCACGACCTCCTGCTTGATCGCGAAGAGCATCACGTTCGCGATGTTCCGCGACTCGTCGACGCTCAGGACCTTGTGATCCCAGTTGACGCCCTCGAGCGGGAAGGGGATCTGCTGCTGCGCCTCGTACTCGAGCAGGCGCCCCATGCTCTCGCCCTCGACGAGGGGCGTCTCGACGAAGCGGTTGAAGGCGGTGGAGGCGTCGAGCGAGACCACGACGCGCGCGCGGTTGAAGTCGTGCCGCTTCGCGAAGACGTAGAGCCCGTGGGCCAGCGCCGCGTGGCGGTCGAGGCTATGGATGTCCTCGATGTCTTCCGGGAAGTCCTGCCGGTCGTGGCCGAGGATCTCGAAGCCCTCGCCGCGACGACCGAGCTTCACGCCGCGAACCGACGAGCTCGTGACGTGGACACCCCAGACCGGCAAATCCGCCATCGAAGCGGCACCCCCACTCTCGACCGCGACGTCCCCGCGCGGCCCTCCTCGCGCCGACACGGCGGCGATCGTTCACAAGTCCTTGCCCCGAAAGCGATCAAGGCCCCGGACCGGACACGCCGCGAACTATAGACCCGTCGTCGACGCTTGGTCAAGCTCCACCGGATCCGCGGCGCCGCCCTCGAGGACGCCGAGGAGGCGGTCTCCGACGACGCCGGTGACCCGGACCGTCCGCAGCTCGCCCCCGATCCCGGCCGGTCCGGGGAACTCGATCCGGCAGAAGCGATCGGTGAGCCCGACGCGGCGGCCCGAGCGGAGCTCCCGGCCGCGTTCGACGAGGACGGACACGCTCCGACCGAGGAAGCGGCGGCGGAAGCGCGCCGCCCCGGCGTCGTCGAGCTCGGCCATGACCCGCTTGCGGCGCGCCATCTCGGCCGGCGGGACCCGATCCGGATCCGAGGCCGCCGGGGTCCCCTCGCGGGGGCTGAAGGGGAAGACGTGGATCTTCGCGAGGTCGATCTCCTCGCAGAAGGCGCGGCTCGCCTCGAAGTCCTCCGCCGTCTCCCCGGGGAAGCCCACGATCAGGTCCGTCGTCAGCGCCGGCTCCTCGAGGCGCGAGCGCAGGAGGTCGACCGCGGCGCGGAACCGGCGCGTCGTGTAGCGGCGGCTCATGCGCGCCAGCGTCCGGTCGCAGCCCGCCTGCAACGGCAGGTGGAAGTGCGGCACGAAGAATTCGGGGTCGCCCGCGAAGAGCTCCACGAGCGCGTCGTCGATCTCGTGGACCTCGATGCTGGAGAGCTTCGCGCGCGCGAGCCCGCGCACCTCGCGCGCGCGGCGGAGCAGGGAGACGAGCGCCCCGGGCTCCCGACGATCGAAACCGTAGTAGCCGAGGTGGATCCCCGTGAAGACCACCTCGCGATGGCCGGCCGCGGCGAGCCGCTCGAGCTCGGCCACGATCTCGTCCTCGCCGCGGCTCCGCACCTCGCCGCGCAGGGTCGGGATGATGCAGAAGCGGCAACGGTCGCGGCAGCCGTCCTGGATCTTGACGAAGGCCCGCGTCCGACCCGCGAAGGCGGAGATCCCGCGCGGGAGCTCCGGCAGCTCGCCGTCCATGCCGAGCAGCTCGCGCGCCACCCAGGGCACGATCGCCCCCTTCTCGCCGTTGCCGAAGACGCGGTCGACGCCCGCGATCGCGGCGCAGACCTCGGGATCGGACTCCGCGTAGCAGCCCGTCACCACGAGGCGCGCGGCGGGATTCTCGCGACGCAGCGCCCGCAGCGCGTGGCGCGACCGGGCCCCGCCCTGCCCCGTCACCGAGCAGGAGTTGAGGACGACGAGATCGCCGGGCTCTCCCTCCTCGGCCTCGTCGAGGCCCAGCGCGCGCAGGCCCTCGCGCAGCCACTGCGTCTCCCACTGGTTGACCTTGCAGCCGAGGAAATGCAGGCGGAATCGGCGGACAGACGACACGGATGACTCCGGAACGTGGGCGAGGAGACCCCGATTCTGGGCGATCCGGCGTCGCGGGCCAAGTTCGTCGGCGGCGCGTTCCGCCGCCGCGTGGCAGGATCCCCGCATGAGCGGACTCGACGACGACTTCCCCCCTCTCCGCGCGGCGGCCGGCGCCGCCCGCGGCTTCCTCCAGGTGCTCGTGCGCCGGCTCGAACTCGAACGACGGGAGGCGGGACTCCGCTTCCGCATCGACCTCGACGGCGACGAGCCCGCCCTGCTCGGCAACGCGGACAAGCGGCGCGCGGCGGCGAGGATCGACGTCGACGAGGGACGCGCCCTCGAGGCCGCGCTCGAGGAGTTCCGGCGCGAGGCGCGCCCGGGAGAGCGGCGGATCCTCGAGGGACGCGACTTCCGCTTCCGCCACGCCAGCGGAGGCGCGCTCGTCCTCGTGCCCTCGGCGGACGGCGGCGGACCGGAGCCCCTGCTCTTCGAGCGCGACATCCCGCCGGTGGGCTGGAACCTCGCCAACGGCGCGTCGTCGTCGCTCGACGAGCTCGCCGACCTCGACGCCGTGATCGCGCGCGAGGCGGCGGAGGAGCTGATCGTCCTCGATCCCGAGGCGCGCCGCCTGCACCCGCTCGGTCCCGCGCGCGGGGGCGACGAGATCGCGCGCGCCCTCGCGCTCTGGGGCGAACGACTCGGAGCCGCCCCGGGGGCGCCGCTCGCCCCGACGCCGATCGCGGGGCCCGACGTCCTCGAGGTCCGCCTCCCCGACGGACGCGTCGGGCGCACGGAGGGCCTCTTCGTCGACCTGCAGGCCGAGGACTTCGGACTCGAGGCCTCGCGCGGCCTCCGGCTCGACGTCGACCTCGGGCGGCGCGTGCCGCTCGACGGCGAGCTCCGCGGCGAGACCGATCTCCTCGACCGCCGCGTGGCGACCTTCGCCGCGCCGCCGCCCGCCGCGCCCGCCCGTCAGTGGCGGAGCGGGCGCCGCGACGCCGGCGCGGGGCCGACGCTGCGCGCCTGCCCCGCGGCGGCGAAGATCCTGGCTCGCCTCGCCGTCAGTTGACCTCGTTGACCGAGAAGATCGCCGAGGTCTGGGCGGGGTCGAAGACGAGCGTCATCGGGACGTCGACGCCCCCCACGCCTCCGGTGACCGCGCCGGCCGGGACCGTCGCCTCGAGCACGCGGATCGGGCTCGGACCGACCTCGGCGTCGGGAGCGCTCTCCACCGTGACGAAGACGAGGGTGATCGAGCCGGCCTGCGCCGCGTTCAACGCCTCGGTCGGCACGTCGAAGAGGAAGTCCTCGCCGGGGACCGAGGGCTTCGGGCCGAAGTCGCGCGAGAAGCTGATCTGGTCGTTCTCGTCCACGTCGGTCGGATCGCGGAAGCGGCCGGTCGAGTAGAAGCGGCCGGTCGCCAGCTCCTCCACCCAACCCTCGTAGACCCAGCCCGCGGGCAGGGCCGGCACCTCGAGCAGCGGGAAGCCGGACGCGCTGCCGAAGAGGAGACCGCGATCGTCGTCGGCCGGCACGCCGGGACCGTCGTTGCTGGGCGAGTCGAGCGTGAAGCCGCCGACGACGGCGCCGAAGTCGGCGAGCCCGCGTCCGCCGGTGCCCGAGGCGCCGGCGAGATCGAGCGCGGCCATGCCGGCCGCGGCGGCGCCCTGGAGGATCACGAGGTCGGCGGGCTCGGCATCGGCGTCGCCCTCGTCCTCGAGCGTGATGAAGCAGGAGGTCGCGGTGGTCGCGTCGGGGAAGGTGACGAGCCCGGTCGACGCGGCGTCGAAGGTCGAGCTCGCGCGCGTGCCGAAGGTGGCGCCGCCGTCGAGACGCTGCACGGTCTCGCCGTCGATCACGAACTTCGCGAGGGAGACGGGCATCCCCCCGATCTCGAGCCAGAGCTCGAAGTGGCCGCGGCGCCCGTCCGTCGCGCCGAGGTCGCGCAATCCGAGGTCGGTGAGGACGACCGAGCTCGAGTTCAGGGCGGCCGCGGCGGCGGGCAGCGCGACGGGATCGAGATCGACCGTCGTGCCGTTCCCGAAGGCCGTCACCGCGTCCGGCGGGATCGGCGCCGAGAGCAGCTCGAGCTGGAAGGGGCCGGGATCGTTGTCGCGAGCCGGCTCGACCGTCACGTGGACGACGTAGTCGCCCATCGGGTCGACGAGATCACCGACGAGGAAGAGCGCCGGGGGATCGAAGGCGAAGGCGGGCATCGTCGAGAGGACGAGATCCTGGCCCGGGACGTCCGGACCGGGGCCGTCCGCGCCGCGCTGCGGCGCGACGAAGGCGTCGAGGTCCTTCGCCGCGACGTCGTCGAAGCGACCGAGGCTGCGGACGACGCCGTCCACCATCGCCCAGGCCTCGTAGGTCTGGCCCTCCGGGAGCGTCGGCAGCGCGAGGCCGGGCTCGAGGCCGGACATCCCGTCGTCCTTCAGGAACCACACGCCGGCGAAGTCGTTCGGCGTCCCGTTCGAGACGTCGTCGGTCGGCGAGCGGAGCTGGAAGGTGCCCGCGGCGGCGGCGAAGTCGCCGAGCCCGAGCCGCGCCATGCCGCCCCCGACCGGAGTCGCGCAGACGATCGTGTCCGGGACGAGCACGCCGGCGGCGTCCGCGGTGCCGTCACCGTCGTTCACGACGCCCGCCATCACGACGCGGCACGAGGGCTGTCCGTTCGCGTCGCCCTCGTCCTCGCGCGTGACGAAGAAGTGCGTCGCGTCCTCGACGCGCGGAAAATTGTCGCCCAGACGCGTCGACGTCGGACCGAAGACGGCCGAGGAGGCCGTGCCGAGGCTCTCGCCGGACTCGAAGTCGCGGACGATCGCGTCGGGCCCGACGCCGTCGATCACGAACTTGCCGGTGCTGCGGGCCACGCCGCCGATGATCACCCAGCCCTCGTAGTGGCCGAACTGACCGGTGAGGTCGGGGAGCCCGACGAAGCTCACGGTGTAGGAGTAGCGGCCGGAATCGCCGCCGCTGCAGGCCCCGAGGGCCAGCAGGGAGACGAGGAGAACGGCGGGGGCGAAGCGGGTCATGGCGACGGTTCCTCTTCCCTCGACTCCGCCCCGGTCGCACCGCGCACGGAATGGCGCGCGGCCCGGAGCAGAGCCTTCGTATACGGATGACGCGGGTCGGCGTAAAGATCGGCGGCGGGCGCGCACTCGACCAGGTGGCCGTTCTCGAGGACCGCGACGCGATCTGCGACGCGCCGGACGAGCCCGAGATCGTGGGAGACGAGCAGGAGACCGAGTCCGCGCTCGGCCCGCAGGCGGGCCAGGAGATCGACGAAACCGAGCTGGCTGACGGCGTCGAGCGCCGAGGTCGGCTCGTCCAGGAGGAGCGCGCGGGGCGAGACCGCCAGGGCCCGGGCCAGCGCGGCCCGCTGTCGCTGGCCGCCCGAGACCTCGTGGGGGAAGCGATCGCCGAGCGCGGGGTCGAGATCGACGGCGGCGAAGGAGGCCTCGACGATCCGGCGCCGCTCGGCCGCGCCGATCCCGCCGCGGACGATCGGCCCCTCCTCCACGCTCTCGCCGAGGGTCGCCCGGGGATCGAGGCTCGCGCCGGGGTGCTGGAAGAGCGGCTGGGCGAAGGCGCGCCAGCCCGCGAGGAGGCGGCGGTCGGGCCCCCGGGGACCGAACAGCGGGCCGCCGCGCCAGCGGACGACCCCCGCCTCGGGACGCACCGCCCCGAGGAGGACGCGCAGGAGCGTGCTCTTGCCGGCGCCCGACCCCCCGACGACGGCGAGGGCCTCGCCCGGCTCCCAGACGAGATCGAGCCCGGCGAGCGCGGGCGTCGCCCGCTCCGGGAAGACGACCCGCAGTCCTTCGATCGCGACGCGCTCGGCCGGCCCGCTCATCGGCCCTCTCCGCGGAGCGCGGCCCGCGCGCGCAGGAGCTCGCGCGAGGCCTCGTGCCCGCCCAGACCGGCGATGCCGCCGCCCTCCGCGCGCTCGACCACGCTCCCCGCCGACATCACGAGGATGCGGTCGGCTTCCTCGGCGAAGGCGTCGAGTTCGTGGGTCACGGCGAGGACCGCGAGGCCGCGCTCGCGCCGCTGGGTCGCGACGAGATCGAGGAAGCGAGCGCGGTGGAGCGCGTCGAGCTGGCTCGTGGCCTCGTCCGCCACGAGGAGCGGCGGGTCGTGGAGGAGCGCCGCGGCGAGCGCGCAGCGCTGGAGCTCGCCCCCCGAGAGCTCGTGCGGGTGCGCGCGCAGGATCGCCGCGACGTCCTCGAGCCCGAGCTCGCGCAGTCGCGCGGCGGCGTGCTCGCGCGCCTCCGCGCGCGGGACGCGGCGGTGCGCGCGGAGCGCGTCCTCGAGCTGGACGCCCAGGGTGAAGGCGGGGTGGAAGCTGCCCGCGGGATCCTGGAGGACCCAGCCGATGCGGCGTCCGAGCCGGGCGCGCATCGCGCCGGGCGCGGCGAGGTCCTCGCCTTCGAACCGGCGCACGTCCACGCGCGCGCGGAGCCCGCCCGGGAGGAGGTCGCCGATGGCGCGGAGCGCCAGCGTCTTCCCGCAGCCGGAGCGGCCGACGAGCAGCACGAGCTCGCCCGGAGCGACGTCCAGCGCGACGTCGCGAACCAGCGCCGGACCGCCGTCCGCCTTCTCGACCTGGAGTCCCGCGACTTCGAGGAGCATGAGAGGACCCTATCAGCCCCGCGGGTCGGTGTCGCGGCGCCCCGCCGCGGACTCGTCCGGAACCGGACAGGCCCAGGCCCGCCCGTCGGGCCCGGCGACGAGGGCCGGCTCCGAGCGACGGCAGTCCTCGCGCGCGAGCGGACAGCGCGGCGCGAAGACGCAGCCCGCGCCGGGCTCCCCGGCGGCGACCGGTCCGCCGGCCGCGGCGAGGCGGGCGCGTTCGCGCGCGGGATCGAGGCCCGGCACCGCCTCGCGGAGGAGGCGAGAGTAGGGATGGCGCGGCGCGCCGAGGACCGCCGCCCGCGGGCCGATCTCGACGAGCCGCCCCCGGTAGAGGACGGCGACGCGATCGGCGATCGCGTCGAGGACGCCGAGGTCGTGAGTCACGAAGAGGACGGCGAAGCCCCGCTCGACGCGCAGGCGCGCGAGCAGCTCGAGGACCTGGGCCTGGACCGAGACGTCGAGCGCGGAGGTCGCCTCGTCGAGGAGGAGCAGCGCGGGCTCGGCGCCGAGGGCCCGGGCGATCCCGACCCTCTGACGCTGCCCGCCGCTCAGCTCGTGCGGACGTCGCTCGAGGAAATCCGCGGGAAGCCCGACCTCCTCGAGGAGCGCGGCGGCGCGGACCCGGCGCGCCGCGCGGGTCTCGCGACCGGCGCGCGCCTCGCGCGGCTCGAGCAGCGTGTCGAGGATCGAGCGACGGGGGTCGAGGGCGCCGAAGGGATCCTGGAAGACCATCTGGCGCGCCGCCGCCCGCCCGGGCCGGTCGAGCGAGTCCGCCGCGCGGCCGCCGAGGCGCACGACGCCGGCCGTCGGCGGGACGAGACCCGCCAGGACGCGCAGCAGCGTCGATTTCCCCGAGCCCGACTCGCCGACCACCCCGAGCACCTCGCCCGGCGCGACCGCCAGCGAGACTCCCGCGACGGCCTCGACGGCGCCCCGACCGCGGCCGAAGCGGACGCGGAGTCTCTCGACCTCCGCCGCCGGCGGGACCGGGTCGCGATCGCGCGCGATCACCGCGCTTCCTCCCGCTCGAGGTGGCAGCGCGCGACCCGTCCCTCCCCCGCCGTCCGCGCCGGCGGATCCGCCTCGGCGCAGGGCGCGAAGACCCACGGACAGCGGGGATGGAAGGCGCAACCCGTCGGCCGTTCCCCCGGCCGGGGCGGCGTGCCGGGGATGCCCCGCGGCGGATGCGGCGCGGCCCCGGCGCGGATCTCGGGCACGGCGGCGCGCAGCGCCCGCGCGTAGGGGTGGAAGGGCGCGGCCAGGAGGGCCGCGGTGGACCCCTCCTCGACGACGCGGCCCGCGTAGAGGACGGCGACCCGATCGGCCAGGCCCGCCGCGACGCCGAAGTCGTGGGTCACGAGGAGGATCGCGGTGCCGCGCGTCCGGCGCAGGGCGTCGAGCAGCCCGAGGATGCGGGCCTGCGTGGTGACGTCGAGCGCCGTGGTCGGCTCGTCCGCGACGAGCACGCGCGGCTCGAGGGCGAGCGCCATCGCGATCATCACGCGCTGCCGCATGCCCCCGGAGAGTTCGTGGGGATGGGCGCGCGCGCGACGCGCGGCGTCCGGGATGCCGACCTCCTCGAGCAGCGCCACCGCGCGGTCGCGCGCCGCCCGGCGCGAGAGCCCGCGCTGCGCGACGAGACCCTCCGCGACCTGGTCGCCCACGCGGAGGAAGGGATTGAGGGAGCTCATCGGGTCCTGGAAGACGGCCCCCGCGAAGCGCCCCCGCAGGGCCGCGCGGTGATCGACGCCCTCCGCCCAGACCGGCTCGCCCTCGCGGAGGATCGCGCCGCCGGTCCGCCGGGCGTTCGGTCCGAGGAGCCCGAGCGCGGCGAGGCAGGTCGCGGACTTGCCCGAGCCGGACTCGCCGACCAGCGCGAGCGTCTCGCCCTTGCGCAGCTCGAGATCGACGCCCACGAGGACCTCCGTCTCGCCCTCCTCGCCGCGGAAGGAGAGTCGCAGGTCCTGCCAGGCGAGCAGGGGCGCGCCGCTCATCGCGCCTCCTCCCGCGCGTCGAGCGCGTCGCGCAGCCCGTCGCCGAGGAAGTTCAGCGCGAGCAGCGTCAGCGAGAGGAAGAGCGCGGGGAAGGCGAGCAGCCAGGGGTACTCGCGGAAGAGCGAGGCCCCCTCGGCGATGAGCGAACCCCAGCTCGCCCGGGGCGGCTGCACGCCGAGGCCGAGGAAGGAGAGGAAGGCCTCCTCGAGCATCACGCGGGGCACGGTGAGCGTGGCGTACACGAGGATGGGCGCGGCCGCGTTCGGAAGGACGTGGCGCCAGAGGATGGCCGGGGCCGGGACGCCGGCCGAGCGCGCGGCGAGGACGTACTCCTCCTCGCGGATCGACAGCACCGCGCCGCGCACGATCCGCGCCATGGTGAGCCAGCTCACCGCCCCGAGGCCGATGAACACGTTCACGAGGCTCCGCCCGAACCAGACCATCAGCACGATCACGAAGAACATGTAGGGGAGGCCGTAGAGGAGGTCGACGACCCGCATCATCACGCCGTCGATCCGCCCGCCGCAGTAGCCGGCGACGGCGCCCCAGGTCACGCCGATGACGAGCGCGACCGCGGTCGCGACGAGACCGACGAGGAGCGAGACCCGCGCCCCGTGCAGCGTCCGGCTGTAGAGATCGCGGCCCTCGTAGTCCGTCCCGAACCAGTGGTCCGCCCCCGGCGCCACCGGCCCCAGCGCGAGATCCTGCCGGTCGAGCGGCCATGTCTCGAGCCAGGGCGCGAGGAGCGCGGCCAGCGCGACGATCGCGAGGAAGACGGCCGAGACCATCGCCGCGCGGTTGCGGCGCAGCCGACGCCAGGGGCCGGGCGCGCTCACGTCCCGATCCTCACGCGCGGGTCGACGAGCGCGAGCACGACGTCGGAGAGGAGGTTCGCCACGATCAGGAGCGCGCTGTAGGTGATGACGGTCCCCATCACCATCGTGTAGTCGCGGTTGAAGGCGGCCTCGACGAACTCGTTGCCGAGGCCCGGGATGTTGAAGACGCGCTCGATGACGACGGAGCCGACGGCGAGCCCGGCCGCGGTCGGGCCCAGGTAGGACACGAGGGAGCAGCGCCCCGGGGAGCACGTGGCGCCAGAGGACGCGCGACTCGGAGAGTCCCTTCGCGCGCGCCGTCCTCACCCAGGGCTCGCGCAGGGTCTCGATCGTGCCGCTGCGCACCATCCGGGCGATCGTCGCCACGTACACCGCCGAGAGCGAGACGACGGGCAGGACCATGCTCGCCGGCGAGACCCATCGCGACTCCGGCAGCCAGCCGAGCTCGAGCGCGAAGATCCACTTCAGGAGCGGACCGACCACGAAGGCGGGGACGGAGACGCCGACCACGGCGACGAACATCGCCAGGTGATCGAGGCCGCTCCCGCGGCGCAGCCCGGCGAAGAGGCCGAGCGGCACGCCGACGGCGAGGCTGAGCGCGAGGACGGCGGCGGCGAGCGAGAGGCTCACCGCGAGGCGCGGCGCGACGATCTCGCGGACCTCGAAGTCGGGGCGCGTCATCGATCGCTTGAGGTCGAGGGACGCGAGGCCGCGCACGTAGGCGAGGTACTGCTCGCCGAGCGGGCGGTCGAGGCCCCACTCGCGGGCCTCGGCCGCGCGGACCGCGGGGTCGACGGCGCGTTCCCGGTCGAAGGGGCCGCCGGGCGCGAGACGCTGGAGGAAGAAGCTCGCGGTGACGATCGCGAGGAGCGTCAGCAAGCCGAGGACGAGACGTCGCGCGACGAAGGCGGTCATCGCCCGGCCTCGGCGAGACGGATGTACTTCGGCGGGTGGAGATCCCGGGCGTTCTCGTGGATCCCGACGAATCGGCCCGGCCGGAGCACCGAGGGGGTGCGGAACGCGAAGAGCGGCAGGAGCGCCGCGTCCTCGACCACGAGGATCCGCTCGGCCTCCTGCAGGAGACGGCGCCGCGCCTCCGGATCGGTCTCGGCGCGGCTCCGCTCCACCAGCGCGTCGAAGCGGGGATTCTCCCAGCCGGTGCGGTTGTTCGCGCGACCGCCGACCATGAAGTCGAGGAAGGTCACGGGGTCGGCGAAGTCGCCCACCCAGCTCCCGCGCGAGATCTCGTAGTCGAGGGCGCGCTCGAGGGCGAGGTGGACGCGCTTCTCCCGGTTCTCGAGCTCGACCGCGATGCCGAGCTCGCGCTTCCACATCTGCTGGACGGCCTCGGCGATCGCGCGGTTCTTCACGTCGGTGTTGTAGGCCAGCGTCAGCGTGGGGAAGCCTCGCCCTCCCGGGAAGCCGGCCGCGGCGAGCTCGCTCCGGGCGCGCTCGGGATCGAAGCCCGTCCCCGTCGCGGCGTCCAGCACCGTCCAGGGGCTCGTGCGCGCGAGGCAGGCCGGGACGAGGCCGTGCGCCGGCGCCTCGCCCAGTCCGGTGACGTGCCGCGTGAGGGCCCCGCGGTCGACGGCGAGGGAGAGCGCGCGACGGACGCGCGGATCCCGCGTCGGACCGCGGACGCAGTTCAGCCGGTAGAAGTAGGTGCCGAGATACTCGGGCGCGCGGAGGGCCCGGGAGAGCTCGGGATCGGCGCGCCAGGCGCGGACCTTCTTCGGATTGAAGCCGCGGACCCAGTCGGTCTCGCCGGCGAGGTACTGGTCGAGCGCGGTGTCGATCTGGTCGGTCGTGTAATAGACGATCCCGTCGAGCCCGACCGCCTCGCGATCCCAGTAGCGCGGATTCCGCTCGACGCGGACGAGATCACCGACGCGGCGTTCGGCGAGGACGAAGGCCCCGTTGCCGACGAGATTCCCGGCGCGGGTCCAGGTCGGCCCGAGGCGGTCCGCGACGTGGCGCGGCACCGGCGAGAAGGTCGGGAAGGCCAGCAGCTCGAGGAACCAGGGCGTCGGGCGGGCGAGACGCACGACGAGCTCGCGCGGCGAGACGGCGCGGATGCCGACGGCGGCGAAGTCGTCGAGCTCGCCGCGGTAGAAGGCCTCGGCCCCCGCGATGTCGAAGAGCAGTTCGGCGTAGCTCGAGGCGACCGGCCGGGCGATCTCGGGATCCTCGCGCCCCGGCGGCGTCAGCACCCGGCGCCAGGACCAGACGAAGTCCGTCGCGTCGAGCGTCCGGCCGTCGCTCCATCGGGCGTCGGCGCGAAGGCGGAAGCGGTACTCGAGGCCGTCCTCGGACCGCGTCCAGTGCTCGGCCACGCCGGGAACCGGCGCGAGGGTCTCGGGGTGGTAGCCGACGAGCCCCTCGAAGAGCGCGAGGTTGAGCCGCTGGTCCTCGACCGCGGTCACGAGGGCCGGATCGAGCTGACCGGGCTCCGCGAGGGTGTTCATGACGAGCCAGGCCCCCGGACGGGCGGTGGCGTCGCCGGTGAATCCGCAGCCGGACGCCGCGATCGCCGCCCCGAGGGCGAGGACCCGGACAACTCCCCCAATTCCGCGCATGCGCCGAGCATACGGCGTTTCGGGTACGTCCGCGGCCGGCTTCGGGCTTGCTCGGCCCCCGGAACGGGCTATCCTCGAATCCGGGAGGGTGACGCCGCGCGGGGTCCCGAGGGTTCGGGGGCCGGCGGCGTCCCGCGGAGCATGCGGCGATGGATGTCTATCTCTGGATCGGCGGCATCGGGCAGGCGCTGTTCTTCGCCCGCTTCCTCGTCCAGCTCGTCGCCTCCGAGAAGGCGGGCCGGATCGCGGTCCCCACGCTGTTCTGGTGGTTCTCGCTGGTCGGCTCGGGCCTCTTCCTGATCTACACGCTCCACATCCCCAACGCGATCTTCGCGGCCGGCGCGGTCACCAACCTGCTGGTCTACGCGAGGAACATCCTCCTCGCCCACGGCTTCCGGCGCCTCGGGCCTACCGAGCTGACGGTGCTCCTCGTCGCGATCGCGGCCGCGAGCATCGCGCTCTTCGTCAAGAAGCTCGAGTTCCACGACCCGCTGCCCTGGCTCCTCGTCGGCGGCGTGGGCCAGGCGATCTGGATGACCCGTTTCCCGCTGCAGTGGCTGCAGAGCGAGCAGAGCGGCCGGCCGGTCCTCCCGCCGAGCTTCTTCGTCATCTCGATCGTCGGCTCGCTCTTCATCCTCGCCTACGCGCTCTACCTCCGCGACGTGATCCTCATCGCGAGCGTCATCCTCGTGCCCTTCATGTCGGCGCGGAACCTCGTCCTCGAGCGACGGCACCGGGCTCGCGAGGCCGGCGCGCAGGCGGCTCTCGCCGCGTCCTTCGAATGAGCGGAGACCGGGCGATCCCCCTGGTCGTCCTCGCGCTCGCCGCCGCCGCCCTCTTTCCGCTCCTCGGCCTCCGCGACCACCTCAGCTCCGCCGAGGCCCGAGGCCCGCTCGTCGCCCGCGAGATGATCGCCACCGGCGAGTTCCTCCCGCCGCGGCTCCTCGGCGAGCGCTACCTGAACAAGCCGCCGCTCTTCCACGCGCTCGTCGCGGGGTCCTTCCTCGCGCTCGGCGAATCGGACGCGGCGGCCCGCGTGCCCAGCGTGCTCGCCGCCCTCGGCGCGATCCTCGTCACCTTCCTCCTCGGCCGCAGCGTGGCCGGTCCGCGGGCGGGAGCCGCCGCGGCGCTCTTCCTCGCCGGGACGAGCCTGTTCTTCTACCAGGCCCGCTCCGCGGAGATGGAGACCCTGCTGACGCTGGGCGTCGCGCTCTCCTATCTCGGCGTGGCGGACGCCGCCGCCGCGGGGCGCTTCCGGCGGAGGGCCTTCGCGCTGATCGCCGCCGGCGCCTTCGTCGCGACGCTGACGAAGGGGCCGGTGCTCGCGCTCCTCTTCCCCGCCTTCGCCCTCGCCGGCTCCGCGATCGCGCACCGCAGCCGGCGCGGCCTCGGCCTCGGCGCGGCCGCGATCCTGCTCGGCACCGCGCTCGCGACCCTCGCCTACTACGGCCCGCTGGCGGCCGAGAGCGGCCTGCGGGAGCTCCTGCGCGAACGCCTGCTGATGGAGAACGTGCGCCACGACCGGCCGTTCTGGTACTACCTCGCGAAGCTGCCCCTCCTCGCCGCCCCCTCCGCCGTCTTCCTCCTCGGGTCGCGGAACGCGATCACGACGGGATGGCGCCGCGCCGGCGGCTGGCTGGTCGGCTTCGGCCTCGGCGTGCTCGTCTTCTCGCTCTCCTCGAGCAAGCAGTCGCACTACCTCCTGCCCCTCTTCCCGCTCCTCGCGGTCTGGGGCGGCGCGGTGATCGACGCGCAGCTCGAGCGGGGCGGGCGCCGCGGGCTCTTCGTGATCGCGCTGCTCAGCCTCGCCACGCTCAGCGCGGGCCCGCTCCTCCTGGATCTCGGGACCGAGATCCTGCAGCGGTCGCCCGCCCTGCAGGTCGTGGGCATCCTCGCGCTCTTCGTGACGATGGCGGCTACCGCCGTCGTCTGGCCGCGCCGTCGCGACCAGGGGCCTCCGGTGCCCGCCCGCTCCGCGCTCCTCGTGGCGGCGGCGGCGCTGGCCGCGCTGCTCGTCTTCGACGCGGCGGCCGGCCTCGTCGCGACCCGCGACCGCTCACCGCGGCGCGCGGCCGAGATGGCGAGGCGGGCGCACGCGGCCGACGCCGAGGTCGCGCACCCGATCGTCGTCTGGGACGCGAATCTCGTCCTCTGCTACTACCTCGGCGACACGCCCTTCACGCGCGAGGACGACGCGGTCCGGGCGCGCGGACGGCTCGACGCCGACGCGAACGCCCTGCTGCTCGCGAGCGGCAAGCGCAAGGACCCCTGGCCGCCGGCCTTCGCCGGCCTCGAGACCCTCGACGAGGTCGAGAGCCCCGACGGCGACCGCCGCTGGGTCCTCTTCCGGACCCCGCGAACCGAGGAGAACCGATGAACGAAACCGGCCCGGACGTCTCGGTCGTGATCCCCTTCTTCAACGAGGAGGACAACGTCCCGCCGCTCATCGCGGAGATCCTGCCGCGCCTCGAGGCCCTCGACGCGAGCTGGGAGCTCGTCCTCGTCGACGACGGCTCGCGCGACGCGACCCGCGAGCGGCTGCTCGCCGCGCGCACCGAGCACGGCCCCCGCCTCCGCGTCGTCGCGATGAAGCGCAACTCGGGCCAGAGCGCCGCCTTCGTCGCCGGCTTCCAGGCCGCGCGCGGCGCGGTCGTCATCACGATGGACGGCGACCTCCAGATCGACCCCGACGACATCGGCCCGATGCTCGAGACGCTGCGCTCGAGCGGCGCCGACATGGTCTACGGCTGGCGCCGGAACCGCCGCGACGGCTTCATGAAGCGCCTCTCGACGAAGATCGCCAACGGCGTCCGCAACCGTCTCACCGGCGAGTCGATCCGCGACACCGGCTGCCCCCTGAAGGTCATGAAGCGCGAGGTCGTCGCCTCCTTCCTTCCCTTCAACGGCATGCACCGCTTCTTCATCACCCTCGCGCACCTCGAGGGCTTCCGCACCGTCGAGATGCCCGTCAACCACCGCCCCCGCGAGCACGGCCAGAGCAAGTACGGCGTCATGAACCGCGTCTTCCGCGCCTGGCGCGACTGCCTCGCCATCCGCTGGCTCCAGCAGCGCCGGATCGACCCCTCCGCCGACGAGATCTGATCTCCAACGATGTCAGTCACCGGACGGAATTCTCATACGGTGTCAGTCACCAGATGAGAATTCTCCTCCGTTCCGCCACGCGACGGCGAAGCCGCGTTCGCGGAGAATTCTCATCTGGTGACTGACACCGTATGAGAATTCAGCGGTTGAGGGCGCGCGCGGCCCGCGCGTGCGGGCCCTCCCGGGACAGCAGCGTCGGGTTGATCTCGGAGAGGTCGAGGAGGAGCTCCCGCGCGATCCGATCGTGACGCCGCGCGACCGCCGCCTCGAGGGCGAGCTGGCGGGCAGGGACGTGGCGCGGGACGGCGGCGCAGAAGGAGCGGAGGAGCCGCCAGGCGTGATCCGCCCGATCGCCGCGGAAGGCGGGGCGCCCGTCGTCGAGGAAGCCGTGGACCGCGGCCTCGAGCGTGGCGCGCGAGCCGGCGCCGAGCGGGAGACGCGCGGCGGCCTCCTCCCAGGCCGTCGCGGCCTCGCGGTGGAGGCCGCGCCTCGCGGCCATGCCGGCGAGGGCGAGGAAGGCCTCGGGTCGTTCCGGTTCCGCCGCGATGATCTCGCCCAGGTGGCGGCAGGCGCTGCGGAAGCGGCCCCAGCGGCCGTAGGCCTCGGCGCGGGCCACGCGTCCGGGGTAGTCGGTCGGCGCGGTCGCGCGAGGGAGTCCGGCGAGGGAGGAGGGGAGCAGCATCTCCGCCGCCTCGACCTCGTAGGGCGGGACGCGGATCGCGAGTCGATCGGTGTCGCCGAAGTCGTCGAGGAGGTCGTCGCCGACGAAGGGCTCGAGCCCCATCTTCTCGAGCGCCGCGAGGAGGATCCGCGCGGAGGCGGGATCGTCGACCGCGGCGACGCGGACCGAGGCCTTCGCCTCGGCCGCGGACGGCGCCACCGGTCGCCGGGCCGCGACGCCCCGGAAGGGGGAGTCCTCCCCCGCCCCCTCGGTCTCGAGCTCTCCGCCGCGCGCGGCCGACGCCGCGATCCGTCGCGCCCGCTCGAGAGGTCCCTCGGCGAGGAGGGCGCGGAAGCCCTCGGCGGAGGCCGACTCCGCCGGAACCTCGCCGCAGGGGCCGCAGACCGCCCCGGCGCGCGCGAACTCCCGGTAGCACTCGGGGCAGAAGTGGAACGCGCCCGCGTCGCTGCGGAACATCGCGAGGGCGAGCTCGTTCTCGAGGCGCCCGATGCGACCCTCGATCTCGGGATTGGCGAGGCGCGGCACGAGCGCCACCGCGCAGCGCACGCACTCCGTCTCGCCGTCGCGCCCGGCGCGCTCGCACTTGGGACAGAAGGGCACGGCTCAGCCTCGGGCGGCGATGCAGTCGATCTCGACGCGGACGTCGCGGGGCAGGCGCGACACCTCGACCGTCGCCCGCGCGGGGCGCGCGTCGCCGAAGGCCCGGGCGTAGACCGCGTTCATGGCCGCGAACTCGCCGAGGTCCGCGAGGTAGACCGTCGTCTTGAGGACCCGCGACAGCGAGCTCCCGGCCGCTTCCAGCACCGCGGCCAGGTTGCGGAGCACGCGCTCGGTCTGCGCCTCGACGTCGGAGGCGAGGACCTCGCCGCTCGCGGGGTCGAGGGCGATCTGCCCCGAGCAGTAGACGAGGTCGCCATGGATGACGGCCTGGGAGTAGGGGCCGATGGCGCCCGGCGCGCCGTCGGTCGTCACGATCCGGAGATCAGCCATGGAACTTCTCACGCAGGCGCCGTTCGACGGCGGCGGGGAGGAAACGCGCGACCTCTCCCCCCATCTCGTAGACCTCCTTCACGAGGCGGCTGGAGACGAAGGAGAACTCGTGACTCGGCATCAGGAAGACCGTCTCGACCGCGGGTTCGAGTTCGCGGTTCGTGAGGGTCATCGGATACTCGTAGGCGAAGTCGGTGGCGTCGCGGAGGCCGCGGAGGATGGCCCGGCACCCGTGGCGACGCGCGGCCTCGACCGTCAGCCCCTGGAAGCGGACGACCTCGATCCCCTCGAGCTCCGCGAAGGTCTCCTCCAGCATCGCGACGCGTTCCGCCACGCTGAAGAGCCCCGCCTTGTGGACGTTCTCCCCCACCCCGATCACCACTCGATCGAAGAGCTCCCGGCCGCGGCGGACGAGGTCCACGTGGCCCCGGGTCGGGGGGTCGAAGCTGCCGGGATAGAAGGCGCTCGGGCTCAAGGGTCGTCCTCCGGCCCGGATGATAGCAGGCCCCCGCGGCAAAGCACCGGCGACGGCGTCCGGGCGGGGAAAAGCCGGGCCGCGGGCGGGCCGGGCAAATCGACCCTCGCCTGTTAGACTCGACGCCGTCGCCCAGGGAGCCCGGATCGCCGCATGAGCCGCTTCTACATCACGACCGCCATCGACTACGTGAACAGCCGTCCCCACCTCGGGACGGCCTACGAGAAGATCTGCGCCGACGCCATCGCGCGCTACCGCCGCCTCCGCGGCGACGAGGTCTTCTTCCTGATGGGGAACGACGAGCACAGCCTCAAGGTCGAGATGGCGGCGCGGGAGAAGGGCATCGGCGCGCTCGAGCACTGCGACCAGATGGAGGAGATCTTCCGCGAGGTCTGGGCCGCCCTCGACGTCGAGTTCGACGACTTCATCCGGACGACGCAGGAGCGCCACAAGCGCGCGGTCGCCGCCCTCCTCGAGCGCATCCGGGCCGCCGGGGACGTCCGGCAGGACCTCTACGAGGGCTGGTACTGCGACGGTTGCGAGGCCTTCAAGAACGAGGGCGACCTCGTCGACCGGGCCTGCCCCGATCACCCCGCGCTCGAGCTCCGCTGGCTCGAGGAGCGCAACTGGTTCTTCGACCTGTCGAAGTACGGCGACTTCCTGCTCGATCACTACGCGAAGCACCCCGAGGCGCTGGAGCCCGAGGTCCGCCGCAACGAGATCCTCGAGCTCTGCCGGAGCGGCCTGAAGGACATCAGCATCTCGCGCGAGTCGGCGAGCTGGGGCATCCCCGTCCCCTTCGACGAGAGCGCGGTCGTCTACGTCTGGTTCGACGCCCTCATCAACTACCTCGCCGGCACCGGCTGGCCGGACGATCAGGCCGGCTACGAGAAGTGGTGGCCCGCCGACCTCCACCTCGTGGGCAAGGACATCACGCGCTTCCACTGCGTGATCTGGCCCGCGATGCTGAAGAGCGCGGGGCTCCCCCTCCCCCGCCAGGTCTTCGGACACGGCTTCGTGAACCTGGGCCGCGCCAAGCTCTCGAAGAGCGCGGGCTCGAAGGTCGACCCGCTCGACCTCGCCTCGCGCTTCAGCGCCGACGCGCTCCGCTACTACCTCATGGTCGAGTCCTCCTTCGGCCGCGACATCGAGTACACCGAGGAGCGCCTGGCCACCCGCGCCAACACCGAGCTCGCGAACGGCCTCGGGAACCTGCTCTCGCGCACGATCTCGATGATCATCAAGTACCGCGACGGGGTCGTCCCCGCGCCGACCGAGCCCGCGCTGGTGGCGGACGTGGCGGAGGCGGCGCTCGCCCGCTACCGCGAGGCCTTCGACCGGCTCGAGCTGAAGGGCGCCATCGAGGCCGCGATGAGCGTCGTCGAACGCGCGAACCTCCTCGTCGACGAGGAGGCCCCCTGGGCGCTCGCCAAGGACCCCGCCCTCGCGGGTCGCCTCGACCGCGTCCTGCACGACCTCGCGGAGAGCTGCCGCGTCGCGGCCGTCCTCCTCTCCCCGATCATGCCGAGGAAGATGACCGCCCTCCGCGCCGCGCTCGGCTGCGAGCTTCCGCTCGCGGAGCTGCGCCTCGAACACGCGGCCTGGGGCGGGCTCGTCCCGGGAACGCGCCTCGAGAAGATCGCCCCGCTCTTCCCGCGGATCGAGCTCCCCGAAGGCGAGACCGCGTGAGGTGTTCCGCGGCCGCGGGATCGCCCTCAAGCTCGCGCTGATCTTCGTCGTCGCCGGCGTGGTGCCGATGGCGACGCTGGGTTTCGTCGGCTACCGGCTCGCCCGCGACTCGATGACGGAGACCTCCACCGAGTTCTTCGTGCAGCGCGTCGCGGTCGACACCGCGAACAACCTCGACGTGATCGCCACGAACAAGCGCGAGGCGACCCGCCTGCTCGCCTGGTCGACGCCGCTCCGCGACAACGTCTACGAGCTCCTCGGCAGCGCCGAGGGCAGCGCGCGACACGACGCCGCCCTGAGCCTGATCCGCGCCGACCTCAACAACTGGGTCGACGTTCTCGGCACCGTCGACCTCCTCGCGATCGTCCGCCCCGACGGGACGATCTCGGCCACGAACAGCCGCGCCCGTCCGACCCGGACGGGCTTCTTCGCCGACACGCCCCCCGGCCAGCCCCGCAACCTCTGGGACCGGGAAGACAGCAATCCCCTCGCCGGTTACTCGGTGGCCAACCGCGTGTGGTGGCCGAAGACGGCCGAGCACGAGGTCATCCTCATCGACAGCCACCGCGAGCCGCTCGTGATCGAGAGCTACGGCTACCCGCGATTCCTCGACGAGGATGTCGACAAGGTCGAGCGCGACCGCATCAAGAACCCGGAGGCCTACACCTTCGCCTTCGCGGTCGGCATCCCGAACCCGCCGGGGATCGACGAGGCGGGCGGCCCGATCAGCTCGCAGGCGACCCTCGTCGCCTTCCACAACTGGACCGCGATCCAGGACCACCTCGACGCGGTCAACGAGAGCTTCGCGCACCACGAGCGCTACCACTCGGCCTACACCTTCCTCTTCGCCTACGACGCGAACACGATCATCGCGCACTACTACCGGCGCCTCTACGACGGCAAGCTCGTCGAGGACCACGGCCTCGCCGACTTCCGCGACGCGATGGTGAAGGCCCGGGACCGCACCGGCACCTACCGCTACGTCTACCGCAAGGAAAAGATCTCGGGCTTCGCCCCGGTCGACTCGACCGGCTGGGAGGTGGGCTTCGGCATCAACGTCGAGGACTTCAACGGCCCCGTCGTCCGCCTGCGGAACCTCATCATCGGCTGGAGCCTCGGGGTGGCGGCGCTCATCGTCGTCCTCGTGGCCTTCTTCTCGCCCCGCATCACCCGCCCGATCCGCGAGCTCATCGCCCAGGCGCGCGAGATCGCCCGCGGCAACCTCGACGCCCGCGTCGCGATCGACTCGCACGACGAGGTCCAGGAGCTGGGCGCGAGCTTCAACGCGATGGCGGAGGAGCTCAAGGAGTCGAACAAGAAGCTGATCGAGGCCGAGAAGCGCGCCGCCTGGCAGGAGATGGCGCGCCAGGTCGCCCACGAGATCAAGAACCCGCTCACGCCGATCAAGCTCTCGGCCCAGCTCATCGAGAAGGCCTGGCGCGACGAGCACCCGGACTTCGAGCGCATCCTCCGCGACGGCGTGCGCAACATCGTGTCCCAGTCGGACTCGCTCCGGCAGATCGCGGCCGACTTCTCGGACTTCGCCTCCTTCCCCAAGCGAAACCTCGAACCCCAGCGCCTGCTGCCGCTCGTCGAGTCCGTCGTCCAGCTCTATTCCAACCGCGAGGAGACGGGGGTCGAGGTCTCGGTGGAGGCGCTCGCCGGCGCCGACGTCGAGGTGAAGGTGGACGCGAACGAGCTGCGCCGCGTCTTCATCAACCTCTTCAACAACGCGCTCGAGGCGATGCCCGAGGGCGGTCGGTTGACGGTCAGCCTGCTCCCCCTCGAGGACGACGAGGGTCGCGCCGTCATCGACATCCGCGTGAAGGACACGGGCTGCGGCATCGCCCCCGAACTCACCGAGCGTCTCTTCGAGCCCTACTTCACGACCCGCAGCTCGGGGACGGGCCTGGGCCTCGCGATCGCCCGCAAGACGATCGAGGGCTACGGCGGCACGATCTCGCTGCAGAGCGCCGTCGGCGAGGGTACGAGCGTGTGCATCACGCTCCCCATCCACCTCGGCTGATCCTCGCCGCTCGCCGCGTCGCGACCCCGACCGACCGCGGTCCCGCCGGAGGTTCCCCGTCACCCGTCGTCGCCGGCGCCGTCTTCCTTCGGGAGGGAGGCCTCGATGGTCGTCGCGGTCGGATTCATCCTCGGGGCGCTGGCCGGTCCCTCGGTTGCCGGACCCCGCGTCCCGAGCGGCCGCGGCGGCGCTCGCGGCGCAGTTCGCGGCGTGGGTGCGGCCCCTGAGACCGGAGCTCCGCGGACGCGTCTTCGTCGTCTTGCTCGCCTTCGCGGGCGGACTCCTCTACGCGCGACCGCTCCCGCCCGCCCCGACGCGAGCGCCTTCCGCGGCGCGCTCGTGACGCTCGAGGCGGAGGTCGACCGCATGCTGCCTCCTCCCCGCCGCGGTCACGGACCCGCGCCGATGCGCCTCACGGGCGTCCGGCTCCGCGAGCCGATCGACCGCCCGCTGCCGCCCCTCACCGCGATCTTCGCCGGGGAGGCACCGCCCCGCGGTCTGCCCGTCGCGATCCGGGGCTTCCTCGCGCCGCGGGGGCGCGGTCTCCGTCTCACGGTCGGAAGCTGGCGGGCCCGGTCGGGGCCCGGCGCCGCCCCTTCCCGGGCCCTCGCCCACGTCCGCAAGCGGCTCGGGCAGCGGCTCGATCGCGCCGGAGCGGCCGGTCCGCACGGACGGGCGCTCCTCCTCGGCGAACGCATCACCGACCGCGGCCTCGCGGCGCGGATCCGGCGCGCGGGCGCCTCGCACTTCTTCGCGGTCAGCGGGCTCCACCTCGGACTCGTGGCGTTGCTCGTGCGGAGCGCCCCGCTGCCGGGCCCGTTCGCCCGCCGACGCGACGGGACCTCGCTGGTCGCGATGGCCGCCTACGCGCTCCTCGCGGGCGCGGCGCCGCCCGTGCTCCGCGCGCTGGCCGCCGCTCTCTACTGGTGGGGCGCGGCCCGCTTCGGGCGTTGCGCGCCGCCGCCGGGCGGGGCCTGATCCTCGCCGCGGCGATCGCCCTCCTCGCCGATCCGACGCTGGCGCGCGACCCGAGCTTCCTGCTCTCCTTCAGCGCCCTCGGCGGCCTGCTCTGGCTCGGCGTCGCCGCGGTCCGGCCGGATCCCGTCGATCGGGTCTTCGCGGAGGCCCGGGGCCGCGCGGGCCGCTGCGCTCCTCGCGCATCGGGCGGGCGAGGGGCTCGCGGTCGGACTCGGCGCGACCCTCGGCGCCGCCCCGGCCACGCTGGGCTGCTTCGGCTCCTTCGTGCCGGCGGCGCCGGTCGCGGGCGTGGTCCTCGCGCTGCCGGTGACGGCGGCGATCGCCGCCGCCTTCGCGACCGCGATCTTCCCCGCGGCCGCCCCGCTCCTCACCGCGAGCGGCGCCCTCCTCGACCGGCTCGTGGCGATCCTCGCCGCGACGCCGGGCGCCGCTCTCGAGGGGGCGCGGCAAGGAGGCGCCGGCCCGCTCTTCCTGGCCGCCGGCGCGCTCGTCTGCGCCCTGCGTTTCAACGGGCCGCGCCTGCGTCGCGGCGGCGACGCCTGGCCGAGCTGCTCGCGCTCCACCTCGCGGCCGCGCTCGTGACCTGGCTCGCGGGAGGCCGACCCGATCCCGATCCCCGGCCGCCCCGGCGCGGAAGGTTCCGGAAATGCGAACGCGCCGGCCGCCCCCGAGGGGCGACCGGCGCGTCCGGCGCGAAGTCGTCGATCCGGTCGGGATCAGCGCTTCGAGAACTGGAAGGCGCGACGGGCTCCGCGGAGACCGTACTTCTTGCGCTCCTTCATGCGAGCGTCGCGGGTCGTGTGACCGTTGGCGCGAAGCTCGCCGACGTAGCGCTCGTCGACCTTGCAGAGGGCGCGGGCGAGGCCCATGCGCACCGCGCCGGCCTGACCGCTCTTGCCGCCGCCGCCGACGTTGACGAAGACGTCGAAACGCTTCAGACCGTCGGTGTCGCGGAGCGGGCTCGCGGCCTCGACCTGGTGGTCGATCCGCGGGAAGTAGCTCGCGATCTCACGCGAGTTGATGTGGAAGGTGCCGGTGCCCGGCTTGATGCGCACCCGCGCGATGGCGGACTTGCGGCGACCGGTTCCCCAGATGAAGGTCTTGTCGACGGCCACTCGTGGGTACTCCTCAGCTCACCTGACCGGACTTCGGAAACTGCGCGGCGTGCGGGTGCTCGGCCCCGGCGTACACCTTCAGCTTCGAGTACAGGTGACGGCCCAGCTTGTTCTTCGGCAGCATGCGACGCACCGCGAGCTCGATCACGCGCTCGGGGTTCTCGTCCATCATGCGACGGAAGGTGATCTCCTTGAGGCCACCGATCCACCCCGTGTGGTAGCGGTAGACCTTCTGCTCCGCCTTGCGCCCGGTGACGCGGACCTTGGCCGCGTTCGTGACGACGACGAAGTCGCCGGCGTCGACGCCGGGGGTGTAGGTCGGCTTGTGCTTGCCCATCAGGACCTGGGCAATCTCGGCGGCCATGCGACCAAGCACCTTGTCCGTGGCGTCCACCAGGACCCACTCGCGCACGTGGCTGCCGCTCTTCGCCATGAAGGACTTCATGGACAAACTCCGGATCGAAAGGGATTTCCGACCGCGGCCGGAGGCTGCAGTCGGGGCGCAGATGATAGCAGGGGCACCCCCGCCATCAAGACGCTGTCCCCCACCGTCCCGAAATGTCCGACGCCGTCCCACGAGACGACTCAGGCCATTTCAGGACAATGACTTACGACACCTCTCGGTCGCCGATCAGCCCCCGAGGGGGACGACCAGGAGCTGCAGGATTTCGCGCCGATCGAGGTAGCTTTCGTCCCGGTGGCGGGGGCGGAGGCCCTCGTAGAGCACCACGAGGAGATCCCGGTCGACGGGCGCGGCCCGCACCATCAGATCCTGGAGGAGCGGGATCTCGCCGCCGCGGGAGGGGGCGCCCCCCAGGATCTCCTCCCAGGCCCGGGCGAGCGGCTCGGGACGGATGCGGAGCGCGCTGCCCTCGTCGTCGACCCCGTACAGTCGGCCGGACCGGCGCACGAAGGCTCCCCGGCGCCGGCCGAGCGAGAAACCCAGCGGATCGCCCGCGGCCGGGCGCGGCCGGAGGTCGATCCGGTCGCCCTCGATCGCGATCTCGAAGGGGACGTCGACGACGCGGCGGAAGGAGAGGAGCTGTTTCCTCGCGAAACGATCGAGGGGGAGATCGGGGAGCACCAGGCCCGAACCGCGCTCGGCGAGCTCGACGCGACCGAGTCCCGGGCGCGGCGCGGCGTAGATCGGCGCGACTCCCGCCGCGTCCTCGAGCGCGATGCGCGCCGGCGCGGCGTTGAAGCTCGCGAAGCAGACGATCTCCTCGACGGCCAGGCGCGCGCCCTCTCCCGTCCCGGAGGTAGCGCGCCACGACCACGTCCTGTTGCAGCACCTGGGACGCGGGCAGGAGCCGCCGGGTCAGGGCGAAGTAGCTGCCGACGACGACGAGCGCGAGGACGAAGCCGACGGAGACGAGGTAGACCCCGAGGCTCTTGCGGGCGTCGTAGGCGAGCGGGAGGAGGAAGATCCCGAGGAAGACGAGGTGGTGGACGGCCAGGAAGAGGAGCAGCGCCGAGAGGTCGACGCGATCCCAGTCCGGTCGCGCGAAGTGGTCGAAGAGCCCGGCCTCGAAGACCGGTCCGCGGCGGCTCTCGAGGCGCCCGAAGCTCTCGAGCCTCGCCGCCCCGGGTGATTCGATCGCGCCGGCGCCGAGCGCGCGCCCGGCGATCGTCTCGTCGGCGCCGAGCAGACGACGCGGCCGCCGCCGGCGACCCAGTCCTCGAGCGCGCGGCGCGTCGCGGCCTCGAGACGTCCCCAGACCGCGGCCGGAGCGACGACGAGCGAGAAGGGATCGAAACCCGCCGCCGCGTCGGGAAGCCCTCGGACGCGATGACCCGGACCGTCGCCCCGGTTCGGCGCATCGCCTCGCCGAGATCGCGCTCGGGGTCGATGTCGACGGCGAGCACGAGGACGCGGGTGGCCGGGAGCTCGCCCGGTCGGAGCTCGGTCGCGCCGCCGCGAGCCACGATGCGGAGGGTCTCGCCCGCGGAGGTGAGGCGAGGATGGAACCAGCGACGCTCGCCCTCGCGGCCGGCCCAGTGCCAGACCTCCCGGTCGGCCACGTGGAGCTCGATGCCGTCCGCCCCGCGCGGGATCTCGATTCGGATCGGGAAGGCGCGGCCGGGCACGAAGAGGTCGGGGGTCGGCGCGATCCACTCCGGCGCCCCCGATGCGGCGACCGACGCCACCGGCGCCGTCGCCGCTCCCACGCCCGGTCCCGTCGCGGGCCCGGCGCCGACGAGCGCGAGCGCGAGGACGATCCCGAGGACCGTCGCGACCTTCCGACGGCGGAGGCCGAGCGCGACGACGGGCACCCAGACGGCGAGGAGCGCGAGCAGCGCCGGTCCGAGGCGCGCCGGGGCGTGATCGAGACTCAGCGCGAGGACGCGCGCGCCGGGCAGCGCCGCGAAGCGCGCCTCGCGGGCGCCCGCGACACCGGACATCCAGTCGGAGGTCGGCAGCAGCACGAGGACCGTGAACGCGAGGAGGACGACCCATCCCGGCCGGCGGTGCCGTCCGAGGTGCAGGAGCAGGAGCACCGCGCTCTGCACCACGCCGATCCAGAGGAGGATCTCGATCATGGCGTCGCGCGCCACCCCGGCGATGAAGGCGAGGGTGTAGAGCGGCACGCCGGCGAAGGCGAGCATCATCCCGCCGACGAACCACCAGGCCCCGAGCGACCCGCCCCGATCGGGCGGCGGGACGAAGAGCGGCACGAGGAACGCCATGAAGGCCAGGGTCGCCCCGGCGTGCAGCGCGATGGCGCCGCCGCGGTCGAAGAGCGGCAGGGGGATCCGATCCTGGATGCCCGGGAGGAGCGGGAGTACCGACGCCAGGAAGCTGACCATCGCGTAGGCGAAGATCATCCAGCTGATCCGCCGGTTCACGAGGGGGATGTCGCGTCGCGTCCGCTCTTCCATGCGCCCGGACGGTAACACGATCACGCCCGGCTCGCGACCCCGGCGGTTCGGAGATCCGGGTCGGGGATCAGCGCCGGACGACGAGGGCGTCGATCGTCCGGTAGATCGGATCCTCCCAGCGGATGTCGATCATGCCGACGCGATCGAAGCCCGGCCGGAGACGATGGGCGGCGAGGAGGTTGTCGAGCTTGCGCCCGACCTCGAGCTGGGCCTCGACCGAGGAGGTGCTGCCGCTCCGCTCCCAGCGCACGTAGACCGGCCGCCCGACGATCCCCCGGGCCTCGTCGCTCCAGTTGCGATTGGTCACGAGGAGCACCTCGCTCGCGGCGCGATCGACGCGCTGGCGGAAGTTGGCGACGTCGATGGCGCGGATGCCGACCTCCTGGAAGACCGGGTGGTCGGCGCGGGCGTGCAGCTCGCGGAGGACGGCGACGCCCTCGCGCACCGCGTCCGCGAACCACAGGCCGTCGATGGGCGCATCGCTGGTCGGTTCGCCCTCGACGCCCGTCACCGTGATGACGGGACCGGGGAGCACGGGGCGGGGACTCGTCACGGGGAGGATGTTCCCCTCCGAATCCGCGAAGAGGTAGGCGCCCTCGCGCTCGATCGCGGCGTAGGGCATGCGGTAGTCGAGCTCGATCTCGAGACCGCGGAAGACGCGCTTCACCGAGACGACCTCGCGCACCCAGGGGCTCGCCTCGAAGACCTGCCGCACCGCGAAGCCGAGGTCGGGGTCGAAGAGGCTGCGCTCGAGTTCACCGAGGGGCATCCGCACGAGATCGCGCGCGGCGATCGCCGCCGCGGGGCCCGGCGGCGGCGCATTGCACTCGACGGCGGAGAGGTCGACGGTGTAGCGCGCCGAGACCTCGACCGACTCCCCGAGATAGACCATCGAGGAGACGAGGAGCGGCAGCAGCACCAGGGCCATGAAGACCCGGGCCAGCTCGGGACGCGGAGCGTCCGACAGACCTTCGTTTTCCCCCCCGATCATGGCCCGATCCTACCACGGGCTCGCGGCGGAAGCAGGGGTGAGCCGCTTTGGCGCGGCGCGGAAAGGAGAACGGCCTCGCCACCGGGCCCGTCGCGGACGGGCGGGGAGCGAGGCCGTTCCGATCCTCGGAGAGTGACGCGACGGAGGGCTCGCATCTGGGGGATCCTCGCGGCGCCTCGCCGCGTTGGTCCCGGGCCGCTCTCCGCGGCCGGACATCGGGGGGTTCGTCAGGGCGAGAGGTCTTCCCCTCGCGAGACTCAGCCGACCTTGGTGGAGGCGGCGGAGTTGATGAAGTGCTTGCCCGTCTTCTCCTTCATCTTCCCGTAGGTCCGATCGAAGTCCTCGACGAAGAGCTGGGTCGTCTCGACGATGGAGCGCAGGACCTCCTTGTCGATGGTGACGACGGGCTCGTTGCCCGCCAGCTCGAGCTCGTGGTTGATCAGACCGATCGCGACGCGAACGGGATGGAGACGACGATCGATGTACTTGCCAGCGTCCATGGCCACTCCTTTCGTTTCGGATCCACCGCGCGGCCGAGAAGGAGGCCGAACATCGCGGCGAACCGCACCTTCACTCGCCCATTGAGGGCAGGCTCCCCGCAGGCGCCGGTCCGGACGGGCTCGTCCGCGGAAGCGTGGATCGGGGCGACCGGAGGGGGCCGTTCCCGGGCTTCGCGGCACCCCCCTGGGGCCACCGGACCTGCGAAGATTAGGGGGTCTCGGGGACAACCATCCCCCACCCCTTGGGGTCCGGCGGCCCGCCACGCGGACCTCCCCTCCCCCCGGAGGCGGCTCCCGCCCCCTCCGACCCCGCCGGAACTCCCGTTCCGCCGAGGACTTCAAGACCGCGCGCCTTCCCGTCGCTCGGAGCGTCGGGGCGCGCGCGGCGCATCAGGACATTTCCGCCGGCCGGCGCCAGGCCGGCCAGACGCGGATCTCCCGGCGGAGCGCGATTCCACGCCGGCTCGCCGCCTCGGCCTCGATCTCGTCGATGAGCGCGAGGACCTCGGCGTAACGGGCGGCGCCGAGGTTGACGATGAAGTTGCCGTGGAGCGGACTGATCTCGGCGTCGCCCACGCGCCGCCCCTTCAGCCCCAGCTCGTCGATCAGACGACCGGCGCTCCCGCCCTCGGGATTCGCGAAGACGCAGCCGCTGCTGGGCAGTCGGAGCGGCTGCGTCTCCTTCTTCCGGCGGAGGATCTCCGCCGCCCGACCGCGCACCGCCTCGGGGTCCGAGGCGAAGGGCAGGCGGAGCTCGACGGCGGTGACCACGCCCGCCGGCAAATCGGTGTGCCGGTAGCCGAAGCCGACCTCGTCCCGCGCGAGCCAGCGCAGCTCGCCGTCGGTCGTCGCGACCTGGACGCGCACGACGCGATCGGCGAACTCGCCGTGGCGCCCCCCCGCGTTCATCGCGCAGATGCCGCCGACCTGGCCGGGGATCCCGGCCAGGGTCTCGAGCCCCTCGCGTCCCTCGCGCGCGACGTCGGCGACGAGGCGCGGGAAGCTCTCTCCCGCTCCGACGCGGACGAGCTCCCCGTCCTCCACGCGGCCTCTCAGGCGCGAGGGGTGGACGATCGGCTCGTCGTGGTCGGCGTCGTCCATCAGGACGTTCGCCCCCCCGCCCAGCACCCGCCAGGGCTCGCCGGCGCGGGCGAGGGCCGCCACGAGGGCGGCCGTCTCGCCCGCGTCGCGCGGCTCGAGGAAGGCGCGCGCGCGGCCGCCGATGCGGTAGTAGCTCGACTCCGCGAGATCCCGATCCGCGTCGAGGATGTCAGCGAAGTCGTCGCGCCAGCTCACGCCCGGTCTCCTGGATGTCGCCCGCGCCCATGACGAGGATCACGTCGCCGGGCGCGCGCAGGGCCGCCGCCCGCTCGACCGCGTCGGCCGGCGAGCTCGCGTGGTGCACGTCGAGGACGCCGAGGGCCTGCATCGTCGCCGCCATCTCGCGCGCGCCGGAGTAGCCTCCGGCCCCGTCACGCCCCGCCACGTGGTAGTCCTGGACGACGATCACCCGGTCGAGGAGGGCGAGCGCGTTCAGGAAGCCGGGGAAGTGCCGTCGCGTCCGCGCCTCGAGGTGGGGCTGGAAGACGCCGAGGATCCGCCGCCCCCGGAAGCGCTGCCGCGCCGCCGCGATCGCCGCCTCGAGCTCGGTCGGATGGTGCGCGTAGTCGTCCACGACCGCGACCCCGGGCGCGTCGAGCAGCACCTCGAAGCGCCGCGCGACGCCCGCGAATCGCGGGAGGATCTCCGCGATCGCGGCGTAGCTCACGCCGTAGATCTTGTGCGCGGCCACCGCCGCGAGCGCCGCGTCGAGTCGGTTGTGCTCGCCCGGCATCGCGAGCCGGAGGAAGGGCGATCGCGTGCCGTCCGGGTGGATCAGCCGGAAGCCCTCCGCCCCGCCTCGATGCGCACGTCGCGCTTCTTCGCGCCGACGGTGAGGATGCGACAGCGACAGGCGCCCCGGAGATCGAGCAGGTGCGCGGTCTCGGCCGTCGTGACGAGCACGCCCCCGCGATCGAAGGCGGCCGCGAAGCGACGGAAGGCGGCGCGGAGCCGGTCCTGGGTGCCGTAGAACTCGAGGTGGTCGCCGTCGACGTTGGTGATGATGCCGTGGCGGGCCGTGACGTCGTGGAAGGTCGCGCGGTACTCGCAGGCCTCGACGACGAAGGGCGCGCCGTCGCCGCAGAGGGCATTGCCTCCGAGCTGCGGCACCATGCCGCCGATCACCGCGCCGGGCTCGAGCCCCGCCCCCTCGAGGAGGAAGGCCAGGATCGCCGAAGTCGTGGTCTTCCCGTGCGTCCCGGCCACCGCGATGGACTCGCGCTCGGCCGCGAGCTCCCCGAGCATGCGGCCGTAGCTCACGATCTCGAGCCCGCGGGCCCGCGCCTCCGCGATCTCCGGGTTGTCGTCCCCGACGGCCGCGGTGTGGATGACGAGGTCGCAGGCGACGGGGATGTTCTCGGCCGCGTGTCCGGCCGCGACGGGGACGCCGAGGCGGACGAGTTCGCGCGTCGGCTCGCCGGGCGACCGATCGGAGCCGCTGACCTTCCATCCCAGGTGGACGAGCTGCCGCGCGAGCGCGGACATGCCGATCCCCGACACGCCCACCAGGTGGGCGCGCCTCGTGCGACTCGCGCGGTGGCGCCGCGGAGGGCCCGCGGGTTCAGGAGCGCCGGTCATGGCCATCGTCCTCGCGGTGTCGGGCCCGGCGGCGGCGAGCGGTCGCCGCGGGGGGCCGCGGAGTTCCTTCGCCGTCATCGCCGCACTCCTTCGCACTCGTCGTCCCAGGCCTCCCAGTACTCCGCGGCGCCCATGATCCGCGGCGGCAGGCAGGCGCCGCCGTCGATCACGAACTGCGCGGCCTCGAAACGCTCGTCGCGGAAGAGCATCTGCATCTGGGTCCGCCCGTCGAGCGGATGGCGCCAGCTCAGCATCTCCCGCCGCGAGCCCGTCACGGGGCAGTCGCGAGGCGCGGTCCGGTGCCAGGGGTCGCCGAACCACGAGACGACGGTATTCAGCGAGAGGGACGAACGGAGCTCGCGCCCGAGGCGACGCAGCGCCGCGACGCGCTCCTCGCGGGGTCCGAGGCGGAAGGCGATGCTCCAGCGGAGGAGCTCGGCGTCGACGGCGCCGACGCTCGGTTCGACGGTCGGCAGAGCCGTCACCGCGCGGTCGGGGCGGGGATCGGCGGCGAGGAGCTCACGAAGGGCGGCGGCGCGGGGGGGGCTGATCTCGATCACGGAAGGGCACTCCAACCTCGTTCATCGGGCGCAGGGGCTCGAGGCGACGTCGCACGCGGCGGCGGCGCGGCGCACCTCGTCCGCGCGCCGGGTCGAGGCGGACCCCGGGCGGGAACGAGACGCGCTCGCTCGACTTCGGACCGTCGATCGGGTGACGACGCGAGTCCGGCGGACGCGACCCGGAGGCCGCGACTCCCGGGCGGGGAAGGGCGAACCCTCCCCGCCACCGGAGATCGCGATGCTCGTCGTCGCGCCTCGCGGCCGATCCGTCGTCGATCGGCCCCGCGTCCCCTCCGTCGCCGCCTCCCTCCCCTTTCGGGGTCGGAAACGCGGCGTCTCGTCGGGGAGCGCGCTCGAGGACTCGTGCCGGTGAGGGGGATCCCTCGCCGGTCGGCTCGCCGAACGGAGGCGAGCCACGTCGTGCGGGTCGACGTCGGCCGTCCGTGCCGACGTCTTCATCCACGGGAGCGGCAAGACTCCCGCTTCATGCTTCGGGCGGCCTCCTCACGATCGGGAGGCACGCGATTCGACGGGTCGGCGTCGGGCGCTCGTCGCGCCCGGGACCCGGTGCGGTCCGGATCAGCCGCGCGCGAGGCGCGCGCGGATCCGGCGGCGGGCGCGCCGGCGGGCGGCGCTGCGGAGGCGTCGGATGTCGTCGCTCATGGGATGCGGATCTCCACTCCACTTCGCAGGGCGTTCGGGCCCTTGATCTCGGGATTGGCGGCCAGGATCTCGCGCCAGCGCGACGAGGTCCCGTAGTACTTCTTCGAGATGCCCGTCAGCGTCTCGTTGGACATCACCTGGTGGACCCGGGCCGAGTTCGCCGGTTGGGGACGGTCGTTCGCCGGCGGGGCGTTCACGACGGCCGGAGCGGGCAGCGGCGGCACGACGATCTCGTCGCCCTGCCGCAGGCCGGTGGCCGGCTTGTCGGGATTCGCCTGCGCGAGGAGCCGCCACTTCGCCGCGTCGCCGTAGACGCGCCGCGCGATGTGGCTGTAGGTCTCGCCGGGGCCGACCGTCGTCCGGCCGGGGCCGGTCGCGGGCTTCGGCTTCTCCTCGGCCGCGTCCTTCTTGCCCTGACCGTCGTCCTTCTTCGCCGCGGCGTCCTTCCGGTCCTCGGCGGGCGTGACGTAGCGCCAGCGGCGCGCGTCGTCGAAGCTGATCTCGCGCCCCTTCGCGCCCTCTTCGGGGCCGGCGGTCTCGTCGGCGGAGCCCCTCCGGATCGGGTAGTCGCCGCGGCTCTCCGCGTTCACGACCGCGATACCGAGCAGGACCGCGATGACGACGGCGACCAGGAAGATCGCCCACTTCTCGATGCTCATGCTGCAACTCCTTGCGCGAGGAAAGACACGCGGGAAGCCCGGGAGACGGGAATGGGGTGGGATCTCGAATTCACCGATTCTCTCGTCATTTCGAACACGTGTGCGTCGTGTCGTGTGAGGTGGGATGTGTGCGCCTCGACTCCCGGACTTCCGCGTAGTTCCTTCTTTTTCATCCGCGGGCGATGTCGACGGATCCGAGGATCTCGTCGTCGCCCTCCACGTTCCGATATCCCTCGTCGATCTCGTCGACCGGCTCCTCGAGGCGGCCGGACTCGCTCGCCGCGACCCGCGCGACGGAGACGACCAGACCGAGTCCGAGGGCGAGGGCCAGGAGGCCCGAGCCGCCGTAGGAGACGAAGGGGAGACTGATGCCCTTCGGCGGCACGATCGCCGTGACCACCGAGATGTTGATGGCCGCCTGGAAGGCGATCATGAAGCTCACGCCGAAGGCGATGAGGTAGCCGCGGTCGTCGACCGCGAAGCGCGCGACGCGCATCCCGTGCCAGGCCAGCGTCGCGAAGAGTCCGATGACGAGGAGGCTCGCGACGAGCCCGCCCTGCTCCGCGATCGACGCGAAGATGAAGTCGGTGCGGACCTCGGGCACGAAGGAGAGGTGCGCGCTGCCCACGCCCAGCCCGTGCCCGGACAGCCCGCCCGATCCGATCGCGTCGAGCGCGCGGTTGACCTGCGTGTCGCCGTCCTTCTCGCCGAAGCCCTGGAGCCGGGGCAGGATGTGCGGGAAGGCGAGGATCATCGCGACGAAGAAGACGGGGAGGACGATCACCCCGGTGGCCGCCATGTGCGCGAGGCGCATCCCGCCGAGGAAGAAGAGGAGCATGCCGAGGCAGAGCAGGAACATGCTCGTCCCGAAGTCGGGCTCGATCGCGACCAGCCCCACCGTCACGCCCAGCCAGGCGACCGCGGGCAGGAAGCCGCGCCGGAAGTCGGTCATCACCGTCGAGCGCAGGGAGACGAACTGCGCCGCGGCGACGACCACGGCCACCTTCGCGAGCTCGGAGACCTGCAGGGTCATGCCGCCGATGCGGATCCATCGCGTGGCGCCCTTCACCTGGGCCCCGAAGGCGAACACGAGGAGCAGGCCGAGCCAGACGGCCGGAATGATGAGGTGGGCGGCGTCGGCGACGCGCCGGTAGTCGAGCCGGCCGACGAACCAGACGATGCCCGAGCAGACGACCACGCGGACCACCTGGTTGATGAAGGACGACGAGAAGACGTCGCCCTCGGAGATCGCGCGGGTCGCGGTGACCGCGTAGACCGCGAGCAGTCCGACGAGGGAGAGGATCCAGGCCGATCCCACGACCCAGGCGGCGCTCCGGAGCGCGGCGGCGCCGCGCGCGGCGGGTTCGAGCGTCATCGCGACGGCCCTCCCGTCTCGAAGGCCCGCTCCAGCGCCATCGACCGCGATCCCTTGACGAGGACGGCCTCGCCGGCCGCCGGCGCGCCGAGTTCGGCCAGGGCGAGCCCGATGCCGTCGCGATCCGCGACGGCCACGCCGCCCTTCCCGCCCGCCTCGAGGTGCGAGCGCGCCGCCTCGGCCATCGCGGCCCCGACGAAGAGGATCCCGCGGGCGGGATAGTCGACGAGGCTCCGGCCGAGCTCGCGGTGCGCCTCGACGGCGGTCGCGCCGAGCTCGGCCATGTCGCCGAGCACGAGCCAGCGGCCGCGAGGACTCGCGTCGGCGGCGAAGGTCTCGAGGGCGGCCCGCATCGAGGCCGGATTCGCGTTGTAGCAGTCGAGGACGAGCTCGAACTCGCCGCCCGACCGCAGCGGCCGGGTCTCGCGCTGCCAGCGCAGTCGGGGCCCCCGCAGCGTGGGCGCGGCGACGGCGATCTCGTCCTCGGAGAGTCCCAGCTCGCGGGCGATCGCCGCCGCGGCGAGCAGGTTCGAGAGGTTGTGCCGGCCGGCGAGCGGGGCGCGCACGACCGGTCCCCCGGGCGAGAGCCGGAAGGCGACCTCGCGGGCGTCCCAGCGCGCGTCGTGCGCGCGGATCTCGCAGTCCTCGCCCAGACCGTAGCGACGGGCGCCGAGCCCCTCCGCCCGGGCGGCGAGACGCGAGTCGTCGCCGTTGACGAGGAGGACGCCCCCGGGAACGAGCCCGCTCGCGATCGAGAGCTTCTCCTCGAGCACGCCCTCGATCGAGCCGAGGCCCTCGAGGTGACTCGCCGCCACCGCGGTGACCACGGCCAGCGTCGGCCGGGCGAGCGCGGTGAGACGCGCGATCTCCCCCGGGAGCGAGGTGCCGAGCTCCAGCACGAGCGCCTCGGTGCGCGCCTCGGCGCGGGCGAGCGTGAGCGGCACGCCGATGCGGTTGTTGAAGGAGGCCGGCGCCGCGACGACGCGGAGTCTCGAGGCGAGCAGCGCGGCGGTCGCGTCCTTGGTGGTCGTCTTCCCCACGCTGCCGGTGATCGCCACGACGGGAACGTCGAGCCGCGCGCGGATCGCCGCGCCGAGCGTCCCGAGGGCGTCGTGTCCGTCGGCGACGTCGATCACGGGACCGGCGGCGACGCCTGGGCCGGCCGCGGCGGCCGGGGTCGCGACGGCGGCGACGGCGCCCCGCTCGAAGGCGGCCTCGACGAAGTCGCGGCCGCGGAAGTTCGGGCCGTCCAGCGCGACGAAGAGGTCGCCCGGCGCCGTCGAACGCGAGTCGGTGGAGAGACCGCGGACGGCGACGCCGCGCGCGTCCGTCGGCGCGGAGGCGCCGAGGAGGATCGCGATCTCGTCGACGGTGAAGGGAATCATCGCGTTCATCCCTCCCGCCGGGCCCGCGCCCGCTCCCAGTCGCGCACGACGGCGCGGTCGTCCCAGGGTCGCCGCTCGGCGCCCACGATCTGCTCGCGCTCGTGGCCCTTGCCGGCGAGGAGCAGGAGGTCTCCGGCCCGCGCCGCGTCGAGGGCGGCGCGGATGGCCTCGCCGCGGTCGAGCTCGACGCGCGCCCGCTCGGGGTGTTCCATCCCGCCGAGGATGTCGGCGACGATGTCGGCCGTGCGCTCGCCGCGCGGGTTGTCCTCGGTGACGAAGACGAGCGCCGCCCGCGCCTCGACCAGGCGGCCCATCTCGGCGCGCTTGCCGCGATCCCGTTCCCCGCCGCAGCCGAAGACGACGATGAGGCGCGCCTCCGCGAGCGCGGCGAGGGATCCCAGGACGACGTCGAAGGCGTCGGGCGTGTGGGCGTAGTCGACGACGACGCGGAAGGGCGCGTCCACGCGGACGCGCTCGACGCGCCCGGTGACGCCGCTGAAGGTCTCCAGCCCGCGCGCGACCGTCTCGAGATCGAGCCCGAGCGCGAGGCCGGCCGCGGCCGCGGCGAGGACGTTCTCGCGGTTGTGGAATCCGAAGAGCGAGCAGCGGAAGCGGGCCCGACCGCCGCCGGCGGCGAGGTCGGCCTCGAGGCCGGCGAGGGTCTCGGCGACCGACTCGAGGCGGCGGTCGGCGCGCGCCGCGCCCCGCGCGCGGTAGCGGATCACGCGATCGCCCGGCGCGGGCTCGAGATCCCGCATGGCCGGATCGTCCTCGTTCAGGACGAGGGTCCCGCCCGATCGCAGCAGGGTGACGAGCCGGGCCTTCGCGGCGCGGTAGCTCTCGGCGTCGCCGTGGTAGTCGAGGTGATCGCGACCGAGGCGCGTGAAGACGGCCACCGCGAGGCGGACGGCGTCGGCGCGGCGCTGATCGAGGGCGTGGGAGGAGATCTCCATCGCCGCGCAGTCGAGTCCGGCGTCCCGCATCTCGGCGAGGAGCCGGTGGAGGTCCTCGGCGGCCGGGGTCGTCATCGCCGCGTCCTCGCGGCGGCGGCCGGTCGAGATCTGGACCGTGCCCAGAAGGCCGCAGCCGCCCCGCGCGTGGGCCAGGACCGCCTCGACGAGCCAGGCCGTGGTGGTCTTTCCGTTGGTTCCGGTGATGCCGACGACGTCGAGATCGCGCGAGGGCTCGCCGAAGAAGCGGTCGCAGAGGCGGCCCCAGTCGCGGCGGTCGTCCTCGAGCGGCAGCCAGGGGACGTCGACCGGCAGCGCGGGCTCGGTCCGCGCCGCGACCGCGACGGCCCCGCGGCCGAGGGCGTCGCCGACGAATCGCCCGCCGTCCTCCGCGTGACCGGCGACGGCGCAGAAGAGGTAGCCCGGCTCGACGCGACGGGAATCCGCGCTCAGCCCGGAGATCTCGAGGTCGAGATCCCGGGAGAGTCGGACTCCGGTGTCGGCGATGAGGGCCCCGAGCTTCACGTTCCGCGCGCTCCGTCTAGTACTCGATGAACCAGTCGAACATCCGCCACAGCGCGCCGCGCACGCGACGTCGCATCGATGCCGGGACCGCGGCCGCGGCCGGCGCGGCTCCGCGCTCGTCGCGGCGACTGGCGTTCCGCCAGAGTCCGTCGAAGGTCCGTGTCATCGTCACCTCGTCTCCTGCTTGTTCGGCGGCTCTCCGAGGAGCCGCAGGGTCTGGTCGATGATCTCGCCCACGGCGGGACCGGCGGTCGAGCCGCCGTAGAAGGTCCGCCCGGAGACCTCGTGAACGGCCACGTAGACCGTGATCCGGGGGGTCTCGGCCGGCGCGAGCGCGACGACCGAGGAGTTGAAGTGCGGGACGCCGTCGCGCGGCGGCAGGATCTGCGCCGTGCCCGTCTTGGCCGCGACGCTCCAGTCGAGCTCGTTGAGGAACTTCGCGGTGCCGGTCTCCACGGTCTCGACGAGGGCCGCCCGGATGGCGTTCGCGACGTCCTCGCGCACCATCCGCACGCGGCGGCGGCGGTTCTCGACGCGCCGCTCGCCGTCCTTGACCCAGGCGACGACGGTCGGCTCGGCGTAGACGCCGCCGGTCCCGAAGATGGAGAAGCGCGCCGCGAGCTGGAGCGGCGTCAGGCTGATCTCCTGGCCGTAGGAGGCGCTCGTCCCGAAGAAGAGCGGGTTCATCTTCTCCTTCGAGGTGAAGTCGCCGCGCGGCTCGCCGGGGATGAGGATCCCGGTGCGCTTCCCGAAGCCGAACGAGGTGATCGCGTCGTGCAGCCCTTCCGGCTTCAGACGGTAGAGCCCGATCTCGGCCATGCCGATGTTCGAGGAGAGCGAGATGACCTCGCTGAGCGAGAGGATCTGGTGCGGCTTGGAGTCGTTGACGATGCGGCCCCCGCGGCCGTACTCGAGACGCTTCCGACCGTTGTTGGTGTCGAACCGATCTCCCCAGTCGACGACGCCCGCCTCGAGCGCCCGCGCCACGACGAAGGGCTTGAAGGTCGAGCCCGGCGGATAGAGGTGCGTCGCGGCCCGGCACTGGAGGTCCTCGAACTTCGCCCGGCCCTCGCGCAGATCCTCGATGGTGGCGGAGGGCGTGCTCTTCATCGCGAGGATGCGGCCCGTCGCCGTCTCGAGGACGATGCCGGAGACCGCGGCGCAGGGGACCTCGGCGTGGACCTTGCGGATGGCGCGATCGACGATGTCCTGGATCTGCACGTCGATGGTGAGGCCGATGTCCACCCCGTCCCGGGGCTCCTCGAGCCAGAAGCCGTTGAGGTCGTACTCGCGGCCCCGACCGTCGCGCTGGCAGAAGAAGGCGCCGCGCGTCCCCGCCAGCAGCCGGTCGAGCGCGTACTCGATGCCGGCGCGCCCGCGGTCCCCCGTCTCGGGGTCGGTCGCGCTCTGGCCCACGAAGCCGACGATCTCGGAGACGAGGCCGCTGGAGGGGTACTCCCGCGCGGACTCGGCCTCGAAGGTGAAGCCGCGGATCGGCCGCGCGTCCGACTCGACGGAGGGCCATAGGACGGAGGCGAGGTAGTCGCGCTCCGCCGGCTCGAGTCCGTCGATGAGGACGCGCCGGCGACGCTTGCGGGGCTCGGCGCCCGGGATGGAGCTCTCGAAGAAGCGATCGAGGCCGCGCTCGAGGAAGAGGTCGCGCCGGAACTGGACGCCGACGTTCTCGAGGGCGTCGGCGCAGATATCGAGACGGGCGCGGAGATCGGGCTCCTCGGGGCCGAGCTCGAGGCCGGGATCGACGACGAGGCGGTAGGTGTCGAAGCCGAGGGCGAGCGGCGTGCCGCGGGCGTCCACGATCGTGCCGCGACGGCCGCGCTCGAACTGACCGCTGCCGCGCTTGTAGGCGGGACGGGCGGTGCGCACGGCCTGTTCACGGGCGTGCGAGTCCGCCTTGGTGATCTGGACGTTCACCAGCTTGGAGACGATCAGCGCGTGGCCGCTGAAGAGCAGCAACGCGACGATGCGCGTGATCTTCTCCCGCTTTCGCTGGTCGATGGCCAAGATCGTCCCCCTCCCGCGCCGCTCAATCGGCCGCGTCTCCCTGCTCCGCCTCCGGCCCCCGCTCGATCACGACCCGCTGCACGGCGTCGCTCGGCACCTCGACGAATCCGGACTCCCCGGCCTGTCGGTGCAGGAGGCTCACGTTCCGCAGGGGCTCGATGTCCGCCCGCAGCACGTCGTTGGCGTTCCTCAGCCGCGCCTCGTCCTCGCGCAGCTTCCTGATCTCGTAGGCGCTCGCCACCGCGGCGCATTCGAGGTAGATGACCCGCATGAACGCGGTGAACAGCAGCAGGACCCCGAGGACGAAGCTCCCCGCCCGGATCACGACGTCGCGTCGCCGCTGGCTCATCGCTTCTCCCATCCCCGCAGCCGCGCGCTCCTCGAGCGCCGGTTGCGCGCCGACTCCGCCGCCGTCGGCACCAGGGGCTTGGGGGTCAGCGCGACCCCGCGCCCCTCGTCCTCCGCCCGTCGGAAGCACTCCTTCACGATCCGATCCTCCAGCGAGTGGAAGGAGATGACCGCGATGCGTCCGCCGGGCCGGAGCCTGTCCATCATTCCGGGGACCGCGGCCTCGATCGCCTCGAGCTCGCGGTTCACCGCGATGCGGAGGGCCTGGAAGACGCGCGTCGCCGGGTGGATCTTCCCCCGGCTTCCGGTGACCGATCGCACGAGCTCGGCGAGCTCGCTCGTGCGCGTGAGCTTCGTTCTCTTGCGGAGATCCACGATCTTCCGCGCGATGGCGCGAGCCCGGGGCTCCTCGCCGTACTCCCGGAAGATCCGCTCGAGTTCAGCCTCGTCCGCGGTGTCCAGGAGCTTGGCCGCGGTCGTCTTGCCGCGGCCTGACATCCTCATGTCGAGCGGGCCGTCCGCCTTGATGGCGAATCCCCGCTCCGGATCGTCGAGCTGCATCGAGGACACGCCGAGGTCCATCAGCACGCCGTCGAGATCGCCCACCCCGAGGTCCGCGAGGACCTTCGGAGCGCCGCCGAAGTCGTGCTTCAGGGCCTCGAACCGCTCCGCGAATCGCTCGAGGCGCCTTCCGGCCGTCTCGAGGGCGACCTCGTCCCGGTCCACGCCCCAGAGTCGTCCGTCGGGTCCGGTCCGTTCGAGGATCGCCTCGGCGTGACCTCCCGCCCCCAGCGTGAGATCGGCGAAGCGCCCCCCGGGGGCCGGTCGGAGGAGGTCCAGGACCTCCTCCAGCATCACGGACACGTGTCCGTGCGAATCAGTCATCCGAGGCGTGAGTCTGGGCGGCCCGCCGGGCCTCCCCGACGCGACCGAGCGCCGCCTCGAGGCCCTGGCGGAAGCCGGCCTCGTTGGCCCGGCTCATCTCCGCGAACTTCTCGGCGCTCCAGAGCTCCAGCCGCTCGCGCATCGCGACCACCACGACTTCCTTCGTGATGCCCGCGTTCTCGAGCACGTCCTTCGGCAGGTTCACGCGCCCCGTCCGATCGTTGGTGACGGGGACGAAGCTCGCGTGTACCATCGTCTTCAACATCCGGCCTTCCTGCGTGTCGTCGACGACGTACTCGAAGGCCTCGAGGAACCGCTCGTGCTGTTCCTCCGTGTGCAGGTAGATGCAGGGATCGAGAAGGACGCCGACGTGGAACTCCACCGCCTGCTCTTCGTCGATCCCCAGCTCCTCCCGGATCCGGGCGGGAAGCGTCACGCGTCCCTTGGCGTCGACGCTCAAGTTGTTGGGGTACCGAGCCCGCAACATCGACCGTTCCTCACCCGCGGGGTCGAGCGCCGGGACGGCTCCCTCACGAAGCCGCCCCGTGCGTCGCGCTGTTCCCCCGTCTCGCGATCGGCCGAGCCCTTCACTCTCGGGCGGGTGATTCACCCGCCTGGTGCGCCCGATCTCCTTCGGAGTCCGGGGCGCCCCCGCCGTCGCGAGACGTCCTTGGTTGCTGAACCCACCGGGCTCGGGCGGCCGCGTCGGCGACCGCCCCCCGATGGGCCTTTCCCCCACCAACCTCCACCAAGATACACCTCGCCCCACTTCGTGGAAGCGAAAAGTCGGGGTCCTAACTGCACAAGCTGAGGGGCAACCATATGTTGTGGCTCGGGGCGGACTCGCCCCCCGACATATGGGAAAGTGCAGCTCAAAATTCTTTTGGTGAATCCCCGATTCCGGCCGCCGACGGCTCGGATTCGCCCCCGCGCGAGGTCGCCGCGTCCGGCGTCGTTCGGGCAACGCGCACATAAGCACATGAATCGCAATGACTTGAAGAAGTCATGCGAACCGCGCCCGGCGCGAGAGCGGCTCGGGGTGGGGCCGCGTGGGGAGCGCGGAGCTCAGCCGCGGGCCGTGAGAGCGGCCAGGGCCTCCTCGAGGACGGCGGCTCCGCGGACGAGCTCGTCGAGCTCGATCCGCTCGTCGGGGGCGTGGTCGAGGGCGGCGTCGCCCGGTCCGTAGGCGAGCGCGGGGCATCCCCAGGCCGGCGCGACCAGGTTGAGATCGGCGGTGCCGGTCTTGAGGAGGCAGCGGGCCCGGCCGCCCCGGGCGCGGATGGCCCCGAGGAAGCGCCGGTGGAGTTCGGTCGTCCGGGGGCCGCTCCACGCGCGGACCCCTTCGACCTCGAAGCTCAGCCGGGCTCCCTCGATCCCGGCGAGCCGGGCCTCGGCCCGCGCGGCGAGCGCCGCGGGATCGAGGTCGGGAGGGAGTCGCCACTGCAGCGTCGCCCGCGCGCGATCGCGACCGCGTTCGTCGCACGCGGACTCGATCGTCGCGAGTCGCGGCATGAGTCGATCGAAGAGGCGCTCGCGCTCCGCGTTGAAGCGTCGCGCGTCCTCCTCGACACGCGACCACGCGAGCACCGCGAGCTCCGCCGCGCTCGACGCCTCGTGCGCGCCGTGCGCGCGCGGCACGTCGATGTCGAGTCTCGCGGCGACGAAGCCCTTGTAGCCGAGCGTGATCGCATCCCAGCCGCTCGGCTCGCCGACGACGAGATAGCGCGGCGCGCGACGCGAGAGCACGTGACGCGCGCCCTTCGAGGACGCGACCTCCTCCTCGACGCAGCCGATGACGACGAAACGCGCGTCGGCATTCGTCGCCGCGACGCGCGCGGCCGCGGCGATGAAGGCCGCGAGCGGCGCCTTCGCGTCCACCGAACCGCGACCGTGGAGGACGCCGTCCTCGCGTCGCACCTCGAGATCGCCGGGCACGGTGTCGATGTGACCGAGGAGGACGACCTCGTTCTCGACCGCGCCCGTGCCGATCTCGGCCACGAGATTGCCGACCTCGTCGCGATGCGCGCGAAAGCCGCGCGCATTCAGCGTCTCGACGAGGAAGCGCGCGATGCGTTCCTCCTCGCGCGAGGGGCTCGGGATGCGCACCATCGCCTCGAGGAGGTCGCAGAGTTCCGCGTCGTCGATCACGAGCCGAGCACGTCCACGATGACGTCGAGCGCCTCCTCCCACTGCGCGTCGCTCATGACGAGCGGCGGCAGGAGCCGGAGCACCGTCGGGCCGGCGGCGAGCGCGATGACGCCGCGATCCTGCAGCGTCTTCACGACGTCGTTCGCGCGACCGCGCAGCTCGACGCCGATCATCGCGCCGCGGCCGCGAACGGCGCGCACGCGGCCGATCAGGGGCTCGAGCCGGCGGAAGGCGATCTCGCCGAGACGCGTCGCGCGCCCGAGGAGGTCCTCGTCCCGCATGACCTCGAGCGTGGCGAGCGCCGCCGCCGCGGCGAGGGGATTCCCGCCGAAGGTCGTGCCGTGCACGCCGTACTCCGCGTCGTGCAGGCGGGGCCCCATCGCGAGGCAGCCGATGGGCACGCCGCTGCCGAGTCCCTTGGCGATCATCACGAGATCGGGCTCGACCTCCGCGTGCTCGAATCCGAACCACCGCCCGGTCCGCGCGACGCCGCACTGGACCTCGTCGGCCACGTAGAGCGCGCCGCGCTCGCGACAGAGCTCCGACGCGCGGCGCAGGAATTCGGCCGACATCGGACGGACCCCGCCCTCGCCCTGGATCGTCTCCGCGACGAAGAGCGCGGTGTCCTCGGTGATCGCGGCCTCCAGATCGGCGAGGTCGTCGAAGCGCACGCGGCGCGCGGGGGGCAGGATCGGTTCGACCGCGGCGCGCTGCTGGGGCCGCGTCGCGAGCGCGACGGCCCCGAGCGTCCGTCCGTGGAATCCTCCTTCCACGTAGGCCAGTCCGGTACGTCCCGTCGAGGCGCAACCCAGCTTGATCGCGGCCTCGAGGGCCTCGGTTCCGCTGTTGCAGAGGTAGAAGCGGCGCGCGAAGGGCAGGACGTCCGACAGCGCCTCGTAGAGCTCGCCGCGCCGATCGTTGGCGAAGGACGAGAAGCAGGAGATCAGCCGTCCCGCCTGTTCCGCGATCGCGGCCGCGACGCGCGGATGGGAGTGGCCGGTCGAGGTCACGCCGATCATCGAACCGCAGTCGTGGTAGCGATTCCCCCGGTCGTCCCAGAGGGTCGCGCCCTCGCCGCGAACGATGGCGAGGCCGCGGCTGCCGAAGACCAGCGGCCCGTGCTCCGCCTCGCGACGGAGCGCGTCGTTTCCATCGACGGGGCTCATCGCGCCATCTCCTGCTCCGCGGGCGCGCGCCGGAACTGCGTCCCGCCCCCCGCGAGCGCCGTCGAGAGCGGTCTCGGCGCGGCGCTGGACGCGATGATCGCGCGCGGCACGCCGCCGAGGAGCGCCTCCTCCACCGCGAGGACCTTGCGTTTCATCCGCCCCGCCGCCGCGCGATGCGCGAGATCGAGCTGGGAGAGATCGAGCTCGCGCAGCGTCGAGGCGGGATCGGCGGGATCGGCCCGGAGACCCTCGACGTTGGAGAGGATGACGAGCGCGCGCGCGTCGAGCGCCACCGCGAGCGCGGCCGCGAGCCGGTCACCGTCGACGTTCAGCATCTCGCCGCCCTCGCCGGCGGCCAGCGGCGCGACGAAGGGGACGACGTCGCGCGCGAGGATCCCGCGCAGGATCTCCGCGCGCACGCCGATCACGCGCCCCGTCCACTGGTCGCGCACGATGCGATCGCGTCCGTCGACGACGGCGCGGACCGCCTCCTTCCGCCGCGCGCGCACGATCCCGCCGTCGAGCCCCGAGAGGCCGAAGGCGTCGAGGCCGAGTCCGCGCGCGGACTCGACGAGGCGGCGGTTCACGAGCGCCGTCGCCATCGCGAAGGTCTCGAGCGCGTCGCGATCCACGTCGCGGCTCTCGTGACCCTGCGGGGACACGAGCGTGCGGGGCGGACGCCCCAGGGCGTGCGCCAGCCGGTCGGTCTCGCCCGAACCTCCGTGCACGACGACGATGCGCTCGCCGCCGTCGACGACGCGGGCGCGCAGGTCCTCCAGGAGCGGGACGGCGTCGTTGCCCTCCGCCCCGCCGATCTTCACCACGACGGGTCTCGTCGTCATCCTTCCCTCTCCGTTCAGGCGGGCCAGAGACCGGGCCAGTCCAGGCCGAGCGTCTCGTCGAATCCGCACATCAGGTTCAAGCACTGCACCGCACTTCCGGCCGCGCCCTTCGTCAGGTTGTCGATCGCCGCGAGGGCGACGACGCGCCCGGTCGCGGGATCGAGCGACCAGCCCAGCTCCGCGACGTTGGTGCCGACCACCGTCTTCGGGTCCGGGTGGCGGTAGTCGCCGCCCTTCTCGTGGACGATGCGAAGAAAGGGCTCCCCCGCGCAAGCGTCCCGGTAGAGGCTCCAGAGCGAGCGCTCGTCCAGCTCTTCCCGCGGGAAGGCGTGGACGGTCGCCAGGGCGCCCCGGACGGTGTCCACCGCCGTCACCGAGAGGTGGAAACGCGAGAGCCCCGTCGCCGCCTCGACCTCGGCCGCGTGGCGATGGCCCGTCGGAGCGTAGCTGCGGACGACCCCGGCGCGCTCGGCGTGCTGCCCCGAGCGCGAGGGTTCCCGCCCCGCCTCGGAGGAGCCCGCCTTCACGTCGGCCACGACGTCCCGGTCCGGATCGAGGAGCCCGGCCCGGACGAGGGGAAGGAGCGCCAGATTGCAGGCCGTCGCGTTGCAGCCGACGCCCGAGACCCAGCGCGCCTCCCGGATCCGATCGCGATGCAGCTCGGGCAGGCCGTAGACGAAGCGCGCGGCCCACTCCGGCGCGGGATGCGGCTCGCCGCGCGCCCGCCGGTGGTCCTCGACCCCGAGCCGGAAGTCGGCGGAGCAGTCGATGATGCGCTCGTAGCGCCCGGCGAGTTCCGGGACGAGGGCCGCCGCGCGCCCGTGCGGCAGGGCGAGCACCAGGACGTCGGCCGGCTCGAGCCGCTCGAGGGGGACGAAGCGCAGCTCGCTGCGGCCCCGGAGGTGCGGATGGACGCGGTGCGCCCAGTGCCCCGCGTGCCGCTCCGAGCTGATCGAGACGACCTCCGCCGCCGGATGCATCGAGAACAGCCGCAGCAGCTCGCCGCCCACGTAGCCGCTGGCTCCCGCGATGGCGACCTTCAGCACGGCACGCCCTCCTCGGCCCGGGCCAGCACGTGATCCACGATCCGCGCCGGGATGTCGACGCCGGTCGGCGCGATGCTGTTCCGGAACTCCATCCCGTGGTTCACCTCGAGCACGAGGCGGCGGCCCTCCTCGTCCTCGACGACGTCGACGGCCACGATCTCGCCGCCGACCGCCCGCGCGCAGGTCCGGCCGAGGGCCGCGAGCTCGTCGTCGACGGGACAGACCGCGGTGGTGGCCCCGCGGGCGGTGTTGGTGATCCAGTGGGCGCTCATCCGGTAGATCGCGCAGATGGCCTCGCCGCCGACCACGAAGAGGCGGATGTCCCGCCCCGGCTTCCGCACGAGGCGCTGGAGGTAGTAGGTGTGCTGCGTCCAGTCGCCGAGCACCTGGCGATCCTCGAGGACCGCCTCGGCCGCGTCGCGGTCGTTCAGGCGGGCGACGAGGCGGCCCCAGGAGCCGACGGTGGGCTTGAGCACGACGGGATACCCCAGCTCCTCCGCCGCGACGAGGGCGCTCCCGGGATCGAAGGCGACGCGCGTCTCCGGACAGGGAATCCCCGCCGCGACGAGGGCGAGGTGCGTCACGAGCTTGTCGCCGCAGGTCGCGACGCAGGCCGCGGGATTGATGCAGCGCTCGCCGCGGGCCTCGAGCATCCGGAGCGTCGCGAGGGAGCGTCCGAAGCCGATCGTGCGGTCGAGGACGACGTCGTAGCGGCGGTCGGCGCGATCCGGGTCGAGACTCCAGTGCGTCGCGTCGTCGATCCGCTCCCAGGCGAGGCCGCGGCGATCGAGTTCCTGCGCGATGAGCTTCTCCTCGACGCGGACGCGCGTCATCGCGAGGCCGATGCGCGGGCTCATTCGCCCCAGTCCTCCTCGATCTCCGGCGCGAGCCGGAGTTCCACCGGGGCGAGGCCGCCGATCTCCATCTCCGTGCCGCAGGCCGGGCAGGCGAGGATCTCACCGACCATCGGATCCGCGGGCAGCTCGAGGGCGCCGCCGCATTCGAGACAAGCGTTCATGTCCATCACTCCACTTCGGGATCTCGCGCCGCCCTCCCCCGCCGTCACCGTGACGGCGGCACGAGGGTCGGCGCTCCCGGGGAGCACGCGCGGAACGACGAGGCGGAGCGGGCACGAAAAAACCCGCCGAGCCTCGAAGCTCGGCGGGTGCTGACCGGTTGCCTGCGTTCTGCGACCGGAATGCGCCTAGCCGGACCTCGAGGGTCTGGTCTTCGCTTTCCCGGTTTTCGCGGAGGTGCAGGTCATGGCCGAAGCATAGACGCGAACGGGGACGGGACAAGGGGGCACCGGAAGTGGGCCGCGGCCGCCGCTCGCGCGACGTCCCTCGCCTGATAGGATGCGCGCGACCCCGAAGAGGACCGGAAGCCATGCCCATCATCCTCGACGCCACGCCCAATCCCGTGCTCGGCGAGCTCCTGCGGACCCTCCGGGACCGCGAGACGCAGGGCGATCGCGCGCGATTCCGCCACTGCGTCCGGACCCTGGGCATGTTGCTCGGGGTGCGGATCGGCGAGGATCTCGCGGCGCGGCCGATGCGCGTCGTGACGCCGCTCGGCACGAAGGAGATCCCGGTGCTCGCCGAGACGCCGGTCATCGCGACGGCGCTCCGGGCCGGTCTCCCCTTCGCTGAGGGCCTGCTCGACGTCTACCCGCAGAGCGACGTCACCTTCTTCGGCGCGGCGCGCGTCGAGGGCGGCACGCCGGGCCCCGACGGCTCGATCGAGATCGCGATGGGCTACGAGGCGATCTCGGAGCTGAACGGTCGGGCGCTCATCTTCGCCGACCCGATGGTGGCCACCGCGAGCACGATCATCGACGTGCACGCGCGCCTCGTCGAGCTCGGCCGTCAGCCGGCGCGCTTCATCGTGGCCGGCCTCGTCGGCTGGCGCGGGGCGGCCGATCGCATCCACGACGCGATCCCGAACGCCGAGATCTACCTCGTCACCTGCGACGACGATCTCGACGAGCGGGGCTACATCGTCCCCGGTCTCGGCGACGCCGGCGACCTCTGCTTCGGGCCGAAGGCGCGCGACTGAACCCCGCCGGCCCGCGCCCGGAGCGGCTCACTTCTTCGGCGCGAGGAAAGGCCGCAGGAAGGCGCTGACGGCCTCCCAGTCGGCATCCCGACCCTTGCCCATGAACAGCGTCCGCGAGCCGTGGAGGACCGAGGCGTCGCAGCGCAGCGTCTTCGACTTCGCCGCGATCGCCCGGAAGATGGGCTCGGCCTGGCCGCGTTCCGATTCCGGCGCGACGACGAGGATCGGGATCGAGAGCTTCGCCGCCGCGGTCGCGACGGGATCGCCGTCGCCGAGGTACTCGCCCGGCGAGAAGGACAGGACGGCCGCGAGGTCCTCGCGCTCGGACCCGATCATGATCGCCAGGCTCGACGAGTAGGACGATCCCCAGAGGATCCGCGGCCCGATGCCCTCGCGCTTCGCGAGCCAGTCGAGAGCCGCGCGGATGTCGGCCGCGGCGGCGGCGTAGGGCGGCCGTCGACGTCCGCCGAGTTCGGCCGCGGCGGCCGCGGTCTCGTTCGGGACGCCGCTCGAGACGGCGTTGCCGCCCTCCCCCGACCGCTGATCGATCGCCAGCGCGTCGAACCCCATGGCCACGAGGCGCGGCGCGATGCGCCGGTATTCGCCGCGCGAACTCCCCGCCTGGTGGCACAGGAGGATCGTCGGCCGCGGGGCGGAGCCCTCGGTCGCGGCGGGGCCGCGATAGAGCTCTCCGGTGATCGGAAGCCCGTCGGCGGCCTTGAAGCTCACGCGCTCGAAGACGGGGATCCTCGCCTCGAGCCAGTCGAGCGTCTTCTCGATGTCGACGGGGATGATGTGGCCGGCGCCCGGCACGACTCCGGCCGAGACCTCGCAATGGTGCTTCGCGAGGGCGGCGGCGGCCTCCGTCATGCCCTTCTTCCAGCCGTCGGCATCCTTCTCGCCGACGCGCATCCAGACCGGCTTGCCCGCGAGCCGCGACACCTCGACGCCGTCCGGGATCACTCCCGGCGCGACGCCGATGCCGCCGAATCGCTCGGGCCACTGCGCCGCGACCGCGAGGGCCGAGCGCCCCCCGTTCGAGATGCCGGCCGCGATCGAGCGCGCGCGATCGGGGGCGTCCTCGCGCTCCAGCCGCTCCAGGAGCGGCCCCAGCGCCATCTCGCCCCCGCCGAAGAAGGGCCTCCCCGGCGCGATCGGCACGATGACCAGGTAGCCGCGAAGGCGGGCCGCGTTCCCCATCATCGTCACCGCGACGTCGGCCATGTCGCGGTCCTGCCCTCCGGGCGGCAGGGCGAGGAAGAGGGGCCGCCCCTTCAGGCTCGCTCCCTCCGGGAGCTGCGGTTCGAGTCGGAGGTAGGAGAGCTCGCGCCCGCCCTCGAGGGCGACCTTCTCGAGCGTCTGGGCGTCGAGCGCGGCGGCGAGGGTGAGGACGAGGGCGGCGACGAGGACGCGCATCGGGGAGCTCCGCTTTCGGGGAACCGCCGGATGGAGTGCATCCGGGGGATCGAGGGGACGGATCACATGTTAACGCCGCGGCCGCGCGGCCGTGGCCCTCCCGCGGGGATCCCGGGGTCCGCTCCGGGCCTGACAGAGGTCCGGCGCCGCCATAGGATGCCCCGCGAGCCCCGGAGGTCCCCTCCGACCCGCTCGTCAGGCCCGCACGAGATCACGACCCGAGGATCCGCCATGCTCAGCCGCTCGTCCCTGCTCTCCCTCCTGGCCCTCGCCCTCGCGTCGGTCACGGTCTTCGGCCAGAGCTACCCGACCTGGGAGCGCTCGCTCGACGGCGCCCTCGAGCGGGCCAAGAAGGAGGGCAAGCCCTCCTCATCACGATGCACACGAGCACCGAGGTCGCCTGCCAGCGCATGCTGACGAACCTCTACACGGATCCGGAGATCCTGCCCATCCTGTCGGAGTTCGTGATCCTCCCCACCTGCTTCGACGACCACGACGAGGTCGAGAAGGACATCGGCGGGACGAAGATGAAGGTCAGCCCCCTCTTCGGGACGATCGGCTGCGAGAACCTGCGGCAGAACGAGCACGACGTCCGCAAGCGCTACTTCGAGAGCTACGACGTCAAGGTGCCCCAGCACATCTTCATCGGGGACGACGGCAAGCCCTACCTGACGAAGATCTACGAGCTCAAGAAGCCCGACTTCATCACGCTGCTGAACAACGCGCTCGTGCTCTACGGCAGCAAGGCCGCCGACGGCATGGACGCGGTCACGAAGGGCTTCCTCGAGGCGGTCAAGAAGGGAACGCAGCCCGAGAAGCGGAAGGCGGTCCGGGGGATCCTGGCCCTCGAGGACGAACGCAAGCTCGACATCCTCTACCTGACGATCCAGGGCATCGACAAGGAGCGTGACAAGGGCGAGTGCGTCCGCGCCTTCGGCAAGGACGTCTACACCTGGGCCGCGCCGACGGTCATGAAGTGGCTGCGCGATCCCTCGGACTACGTCCGCAACTGCGCGATCGTCAGCCTCGAGGAGATGCGCGCCACCATCGCCGGCACGCGCCTCATCGAGATGTTCCCGAAGGAGCGCGACAAGGAGATCCACAAGGACATCCTCCGGGCGCTCGGCCCCTGCGGCGACGGCACTCTCGCGGCCAAGGAGATCCTGGTCGAGAACGTGAAGGATCGCCGCGAGGACAACCGCATCGCCTGCTACCTGTCGCTCGGCTACAACATCGGCGACGCCGACGTGCAGGCGCTCCTCGCCGAGCGCTACAAGAAGGAAGGCAAGAGCGTCGCCGCGAAGACCGCGATCCTCTGGGCCTACGCCGTCCGCCGCGACGAGTCCGTCATCCCGGCCCTCCAGGCGCTCGTCGCCAAGGAGAAGAGCTCCCAGATCACCTACCTGGCCGACGCCGTCGAGCGCCACATCCGCACCGGCAGCGCCGTCGACCCCGCCGCGGGCCGCGGCGGCTACATGACCTTCCACAAGGCCCTCGGCCCGATCTTCACCAAGGACAAGATCGAGCGGAACGCCTACAAGTACTGGCGCGGCGACGACTGAGCCCCCGCGCCCCGAAAGTGAATGAATCGGGTCAGACCCGACTTATTCACTTTCGAAGCGCGGACGCGGGCGACGCCCGGAAGCTCCCGAGGCCGCGAGAGATCGGCGCCTCGCTTCCGTGATGAATTGACGGGGTCAGACCCCCTTTTTTCACAACCCCGCGGTTTGTGAATAAAGGGGGTCTGACCCCTTCTATTCACGAGCGTCAGGAGGCCTTGGGACCGAGGTTGAAGATGCGGCCGAGGTCGTCGCGGATGGCCTCCATCTTCTCCTCGGTGAGCTCGGGCACGTCGACGCGCAGGGGCTCGGCGTCCTCGTCCTTCTGGAAGCGGACGGTCATGTACTCGCCCGCCTCGTCGCTCGCGTTGCCCTCGAGGGCGAGGATCTTCTTGCGGATGAGGAGCAGGGAGACGATGTAGGCGACCTCCCGCTGGTCGCCGCCGGGGTTCGCCTGGAGGCGGCGGAAGAAGTCGGCGAGGAAGTTGATGTCGAGCGGACGGGGCTTGTCCTCGTCGTCGTGGGCGACGCGGTGGCGCCAGAAGGCGAAGACCTCGGGCCGCCCCTCCTCGAAGTGGTCGGGGTCGTAGTCGCGCCGCTGCAGTCCCTCGTCCGTCGCCTCGAGGGCGCTGACGTACTCGTCGCCCTCGCCGAAGACGCGGCCGGTGAGACAGCAGCTCTGGCCGGGCTTCCCGAGGGCGCCCTCCCAGTCGACGTTCTCGGACTTCTCGCTCATCGATTCCGCCACCACGATGCCCACTCCGCCGGGGTCTTGTAGCGGCGACCGGTGAGGCGCCGCAGGGACGTCATGCAGTTCGCGATCACCTCGATCTCGCGGGGCTCCTCGAGCCGCCGCGCGTTCGACCGCTCGAGCGCCGCGACGAGCGCACCGAGGACGGCCGGCGAGGAGTAGTTGCCGATCGCCGCGGCCGCGAACTTGCGGACCGAGAGATCGTCGTCCTCGAGGCAGGTCGCGAGCGGCCGGATCGCGGACTCGTCGCGCGCCGCGCCGAGGCCCTCGATCGCGGTGAGCCGGAGACGGAAGTCCCAGGACGCGCGCGTCGCGACGCCGCCCAGGAACTCGGTCGACCGACCCTCGGCATGCTCGCCCATGGCGGCGACAGCGCGGAGGAGATTGAGACGGGCCTTGTCGTCGCGAGCGTCCTCCCACGCGCGGGAGACCGCCGGCAGGGCCGGGCGGCCGATGTCGCTGAGGATCTCGACGCAGCGGGTCTTGACGACGTCGTCGCCGTGGTCACCGGCGAGTCCGCTGATGAGATAGGGGATCGCCGGGTCGGCGAGATCGAAGAGCTCGGCGCGCGCGCGCTGATAGAGGCGGCCCTGGTTGGTCTCGAAGCCGCGGACGGCGGCGATCAGGAGGTTCTCGACCAGGATCTGCTGCGGCACGACGCCGAGTCCGCTCCAGGTCCGACGCGAGGAGAGCCAGGCCGGATCCTCGTCGAGGAACTGCTTCCACCAGACCTCCATCCGGTCGCGCTGCTCCGCCGGCACGCGATCGCGGCCGCGCTGGAGCTGTCCCTCGAGACGATCGCGGCGCGCGTTCGTCGCCGCGACGCGATTCTCCTTGTCCCGACGCGAGCGATCGAGCTGCTCCCAGAGACCGTCGCCGGAGCCGCGGGCGGAGGCGTTCGCGCCGCCGTCGGACGCGGTTCCGCAGGCGACGAGACCGAAGGCGACGAGACAGATCGTGGCGATCAGACCGGGGATTCGAGACATCGCGACCGCTCCTGGAACCGGCGGGACGGGGGGTCCGAGACCATAGCACGGGGGCCCCGGCGGGCTCCAGCGGGCGCGACTCGGCCTGTCCCTCCCGGGGAATAGCGTGCGTCATCGAGAGGGCGGGTGAGGTCGCGCGGGAGCGCGGCCTCCGATCGCTCGCCGGGCCGCGAAACGCGGACCCCGCGATCGGTCTCGTTCGAGGTCCGGGCCCGACGTCCTGGGGAGGAGTCGCGCCATCCGGCGTCGCCGCGGGTGACCACCGGACCTCGGACCCCTATTCTCCGGCCCCCGCGCGGGCCGCGAGAGCGGGGATCGGTCGCGTTCGGGGTTCTGCTATGCTGGCGCCGGCCGCGGCCGTCCCCTTCCCGAAGCCCATCCGTCGAGCCCGGGCGTCACGCGCCGCGCGGCGTCCCCGTCCCCGGGGCGCGCCCCGATGCCGCGCCCTCCGGAGAACCGCATGAAGCCCGAGGACTTCGTCCACCTCCACGTCCACAGCGACTACTCGCTGCTCGACGGCAACTGCCGGCTGTCCTCGCTCGTCGCCGGCGCCGAACGCCACGGCATGGACACGATCGCGCTCACCGATCACGGCAACATCTTCGGGGCCGCGTCCTTCTACAAGTCGGCCCGCGCCAAGGGCATCAAGCCGATCCTCGGCATGGAAGGCTATCTGGCGGCCGGGAGTCGCTTCGACCGCACCAAGACGCAGCTCGGCAAGGCGAACTACCACACGACCCTCCTCGCGCGGAACGAGCGCGGCTTCTCGAACCTCGTCAAGATCTCGAGCGCCGCCTACACCGAGGGCTTCTACTACCGCCCCCGCTTCGACAAGGACCTGATCCGCGAGTACGGAGAGGGCCTGATCTGCATGTCGGGTTGCCTCTCGGGCGAGCTGATCCAGACCCTCCGCGCCGAGGGCAAGGACGCCGCGCGGCGCGTCGTCGGGGAGTACCGCGAGCTCTTCGGCCCCGAGAACTACTTCATCGAGCTGATGGAGAACGGCCTCGACATCCAGCGCGAGGCCAACCGCGCCCTCATCGAGCTCGCGGCCGAGACCGGGGCGCCGCTCGTCGCCACGAACGACGTCCACTACGTGCTCGAGGAGGACGCCGAGGCCCAGGACGTGATGCTCTGCATCGGCACCGGGAAGCTGAAGAGCGACCCCGATCGCTTCAAGATGGGCTCGCGCGACCTCTATCTCCGCTCCGGCGAGGAGATGGCCCGCCTCTTCTCGTACTGCCCGGAGGCGATCGCCAACACGCGCGTGATCGCGGATCGCTGCGACTTCGAGATGAAGTTCGGCGCCCGCTTCCTCCCCCGCTTCACCGTTCCGGACGGCACGCCGAGCGAGGTCTTCTTCGAGCGACTCTGCCGCGAGGGCATCGCCCGCCTCTACCCCGAGGGCGGCGAGGAGGTCGAGAAGCGTCTCCGCTACGAGATGGACATCATCGTCAAGATGGGGTTCGTCGACTACTTCCTCATCACCTGGGACTTCATCCGCTACGCCCGGGAGCAGGGCATCCCCGTCGGCCCCGGTCGCGGCTCGGCCGCCGGCTCGATCGTCGCCTACGCCCTCTCGATCACGCTCATCGATCCCCTCCGCTACGACCTCCTCTTCGAGCGCTTCCTGAACGCGGAGCGCATCTCGATGCCGGATATCGACATCGACTTCTGCAAGGACGGCCGCGAGAAGGTCATCGAGTACGTCGCCCAGAAGTACGGCAAGGACAACGTCGCCCAGATCATCACCTTCGGGACGATGGCGGCGAAGGGCGTGATCCGCGACGTCGGCCGCGCGCTCGACGTGCCGCTCGCCGAGGTCGACGCGATCACGAAGAAGATCCCCGGCGGACCGGGCGTGACGCTCGAGAAGAGCCTGGCCGCCGACCCCGAGCTGCGCGAGCTCCGCGAGGGTCAGGCCCGGGAGCTCTTCGACGTCGCGCTCAAGATCGAGGGAGCCGCCCGGCACTGCTCGGTCCACGCCGCCGGCGTCATCATCACGGACGCCCCGCTGACCGAACGCGTCCCGCTCTACCGCAACGGTGACACGGTGACGACGCAGTGGCCGATGGACATCTGCGAGGAGATCGGCCTCCTCAAGATGGACTTCCTCGGCCTGCGCACGCTCACGATCATCGACAAGGCGGTGAAGAACGTCGCCCGGACGACGGGTGAGACGCTCGACATCCTCGCCCTGCCCCTCGACGACCCGAAGAGCTACGAGCTCCTCGCGCGCGGCGACACGGTCGGCGTGTTCCAGCTCGAATCCGACGGCATGCGGGAGCTCCTGAAGAAGCTGCGCCCCGACGTCTTCGAGGACGTCATCGCCATCCTGGCGCTCTACCGTCCGGGTCCGCTCGGCTCGGGCATGGACGACATGTACTGCAAGCGCAAGCACGGCCAGGAGCAGGTGGTCTACCTCCACCCGATCCTCGAGCCGATCCTGCGCGAGTCCTTCGGCGTCATCCTGTACCAGGAACAGGTGATGCGCATCGCGGCCGCGCTCTCCGGCTTCTCGCTGAACGAGGCCGATTCGCTCCGCAAGGCGATGGGCAAGAAGAAGCCCGAGATCCTCGCGAAGTTCAAGGCGCAGTTCGTCGAGGGCGCGCGGCGCGAGAACGACGTCGACGAGGCCATCTCGTCGGAGATCTGGGAGCAGATCGAGTACTTCGCGGGCTACGGCTTCAACAAGAGTCACTCCGCCGCGTACGCGCTCGTCACCTACCAGACCGCCTGGCTGAAGGCGAACCACCCGATCGAGTACATGGCCGCCCTCCTCACCTGTGAAATGATCACGATCGACAAGACGGTCGAGTACATCGAGGAATGCCGGAAGATGGGCATCGAGGTGCTCCCGCCGGACGTCAACCACAGCGAGTTCGAGTTCGCCGTGGAGGACGGGAAGATCCGCTACGCACTCGGCGCGATCCGCGGCGCCGGCCAGGCGCCGATCGACGCCCTCTCCGCCGAACGCCGCGAGTCGGACCGCCCCTACTCGAGCCTCTACGACCTCTGCGAGCGCGTCGACACGCGCCTCCTCAACAAGTCGGTCCTCGAGGCCCTGATCCACGCCGGCGCCCTCGACTCGCTCGAGGGCTTCCGCGCCCAGAAGATGGCGATCCTCGAGGAGGCCCTGCGCTACGGCAGCTCGGCCCAGGACGACGTCCGGTCGGGCCAGATGAGCCTGTTCGACACCGGAGAGCTCGAGGATGCCGCGGAGAAGCAGGGCCAGTCGGCCCTCCCCGCGATCCCGGAGTTCCCCGAGTCCGTCCGCCTCAAGCTCGAGAAGGAGGCCCTCGGCTTCTACCTCTCGGGGCACCCGCTGACCGAGTACGAGAGCGTCATCCGCTCCTTCGCCGACACCGAGATCCGCCAGCTCGCGCACAAGCCCGCGAAGTCGGTCGTGACGGTGGGCGGGATCATCCGCTCCGTCCGCCTGATGCTGACGAAGCGCGGCCGCTACGAGGGCAAGCGCATGGCCTTCGTGAAGTTCGAGGACTTCACCGGGACCGTCGACTGCGTCATCTTCGCCGCGATCTACGCCGAGGTCGCCGACCACATCAAGACCGACAACATCCTCTTCCTCCGCGGCGAGCTCGATCGCAGTCGCGAGGAGCCCAGCCTCAAGGTCGACGAGGTCATCCCGCTCGACGCCGCCAAGGGCGCGCTCACGCGCCAGGTGACGCTCACCGTCCAGGCCGGCGAGGATCTCGACATGCAGATCGTCGCGATGAAGCGCCTGATGCGGGAGCATCCGGGCACGATCCCCGTCGCGTTCGACCTCGTCACGCCCGGCTTCGGACGCGTCGCGATCCAGGCGGGCCGGGAGTTCGGCGTCTCGGCCAGCGCCGAGCTCTTCGCGCAGCTCGAGGGCATCCTCGGGCGGCACGGCGTCCGCTACAACTGACCCTCCCTCCCCCGGGGGGCGGAGAATCCCGGCGGAGGCGTGTCGCCGGGAAGCCGGCGGGGCGCGATCCGCGCGGAAGCGCTCGCTCCGTGCGCCCGCGACGCCGGACCGGACATCTCCCCCTCACCGGAGCACCTTGCCCGGATCGACGCGGTTGCCCAGACTCGGGGCGAGGACTCGCCGGCCGTGGCGGGGCCGCCGCCGGGAGACGGACCGCCGATGCCGCGCTACGCTCGCTCCTTCGTCGTCGCGCTGATCGCGGCGATGGCCTTCCTCTCCTGCTTCGTGCCGGCCTTCTACGAGCCCGACGAGGGGCGCTACGCCGAGATCGGGCGCGAGATGCTCCTCCACGGGGACTTCCTCGTCCCGCGCTACGAGGGCGCGGAGCGGATGACGAAGCCGCCCTTCACCTACTGGACCTCGGCGATCGGCATCGGCCTCTTCGGGACGCACCCCTTCGGCGCGCGCTTCTTCGGCGCCCTCGCCGGCTTCGCCACCGTGCTGATCGCGGGCGGGATCGCCCGCGAGCTCGCCTCCCCGCGCGTCGCGGTCGCGACGATGGTCGTGCTGGGGACGAGCCTCTACGGCTTCGTCGGCCAGCACTTCCTGAGCACCGACGTCTTCCTCACCTTCTGGCAGGCGCTGGCCGCGCTCCTCGCCCTCAAGGCGCTGCGGGATCCCTCGCCGGCGCGCGCCCGCTGGTTCTCGCGCGGAAGCTGGCTGGCCCTGGGCGGAGCCTTCCTGACGAAGGGCCCCCCCGGCCTCTTCGTCCTCACCGGCATCCTCGCCCTGACCTTCGCTCGCCATCGCGACCGTCGACGCGTGATCCTCGACCCCGTCGCGCTCGTCGGTTTCGTCGTCGTGGCGCTCTCCTGGTACCTGGCGACGGTCCTGCGGGATCCCGAACGGCTGCGCTACTTCCTCGTCGACGAGGTCTGGAACCGCGTCGCGACCAAGGTGCACGATCGCAATCACTCGCCGCTCCTCTACCTCGGCATCCTGACCCTCGGGCTCACGCCCTGGATCCGCCCGCTCGTCGACCTCCTCCGCGACGTCACCGGCTGGGCGCGATCGGGCCGCCCCCGGCTCTCCGATGCCGCCTTCTTCGCCGCCTGGTGGATCATCCCCTCGCTGATCGTCTTCACGCTCTCCCGCTCGCGCATGATCCTCTACCTGCAGCCGATCCTCGTGCCCTTCGCGTTCGCGATCGCCCGCGCGGCGGACGCCGCCCTCGAGCGGCGTCGTCCGGAGGCGCCCCCCGCCGGGGCCTGGGCCCGGGGCCTCCTCGTGTTCTGGTGCGCGGTCCTCCTCGTCGCCCAGTGGCAGGGTCGGGAGCTGGGCCGGGGCGGTCCCTACGCGTCGGCCGCGGCCGCGATCCGGGCCGACGGGGCGGGCTCGGATTTCCAGATCCTGAACGCCACCGGGAACCGGGTCGGCTCGATCAGCCTTCTCGCGGACGCGCCCCGCCCGACGATCGCCCTCGCCCGCAAGAGCCTCCTGAAGGGGAAGGAACCCGTCTCGGTCCAGATGGAGAGCCCGGTGGCCCGTCACCGCACCTATCTAATCTTCAAGTCCGAGGAGATCCCCGCCTCCGCGGCCGGGCGCACGATCTACTCCGGCCGGAGGTTGACCGTGCTCCGTCACGACGAGGGCGAGCGCTTCGAAAAGGACGAGGAGACGCCGCGATGACCGGTGCCCGGACGCCCGACCTCTCGATCGTGATCCCCTTCTTCAACGAGGAGGACAACATCGCGCCGCTCTTCGCCGAGCTCCTCCCGGTCCTCGACGGGATCGGCCGACCGTTCGAGGTCGTCGCCGTCGACGACGGATCGACGGATGCGACACTCGAGCGCCTTCGACACGAGGCGTCGCTCCGCCCCGAGATCCGCCTCCTGCGTCAGCTCGAGAACCGCGGTCAGACCGCCGCCTTCGACGCGGGCTTCAAGGCCGCGCGCGGCGCGCTCGTGGCGACCATGGACGGCGATCTCCAGATCGACCCGAGCGACCTGCCCGCCATGATCGAGCGGCTCGAGACCGAGGGCGTGGACTTCGTCTACGGCCGCCGGGCCGACCGACAGGACTCCTTCTCGAAGCGCGTGTCGACGAAGATCGCGAACGCCATCCGCAACCGGCTCACCTGGGAGAAGATCCCGGACACCGGCTGTCCGCTGAAGCTCTTCCGGGCCGAGGTCGTGAAGTCCTTCAAGCTCCACGACGGGATGCACCGCTTCTTCATCACGCTCGCGCACATCGAGGGCTTCCGCTCGACCGAGATGCGGGTGCGCCACCGCCATCGCGTCCACGGGAGCAGCAAGTACGGCGTGATGAACCGCGTCTTCCGCGCGCTCCGCGACTGCCTGGTCGTCCGCTGGATGATCGTCCGCCACCTGCGTTACCGGACGGAGGAGATCCACGTCCGGCCCGCCGTCGTCCCCGCGTCCCCGCCGCCCGCCGCGGAAGGCGAGCGCGCGGCCGAGGCCGCCTCCTGAACCCTCGCACCGCGCGGCTGGGAGCGACCCTCGCGGTGCTCCTCCTCGCCGGTCTCGGGCTGAGGCTGGGCCAGGATCGCGCGGCCCTCCGGAAGATCCACGAGATCCGCGTCCTCGAGACGGCCCGGGAGATGGTGGCGGCGGGCGACCTCGTCGTCCCGCGCTTCCTCGGGGCCCCGCGCCTCGAGAAGCCCCCGCTCCCCTACTGGTCGACGGCTCCGCTGCTCGCGGCCGGCGCCGCCCCGAGCGAGCAGCGGATGCGCTGGATCCTCGCGCCTCTCCTCCTGATCCTCGTCGGCTCCGTCGCGAGCCTCGGCGCGACGCTCCACGACGCGCGGCACGGACGACGGGCGGCCGTCGTCGCCGCGGCCTCCTTCCTCGCGATGGGCGAGTACGGCAAGGTCACGCCCGACGCCTTCCTCGCCGCGTTCTGCGCGCTCTCGGCGGCGGGCGCGGCCGCGGCGGCCCGGGCGCCGGGGCGCCGCGCCGTCGCGGGCTTCGCGATCGCCGTCCTCGGCGCCGCGCTCGCCCTGCTGTCCAAGGGCCCCATCGCCCTCCTCTGGTGCGGCCTGGCCGCCGCGGTGCTGATCCCGCGCGCGCGCGACGAGGGCGCTCCCTCCCCGCGCCGCGGCCGCAGGGCCCTTCTCGCCGCGGCGGGAGTGCTCCTCGCGCTCGCGCCGCTCGCGATCTGGGCCGCCCTCGTGATCGATCGCCTTCCCGACGCGGCCGGAACCTGGTGGGACGAGCTGCGCCTGCACGGCGGCGGGGGCGAGAAGGACACGCACGGACCGCTCACCTACCTCGGCGCCGTCCTCGTCGCGTCGGCGCCCCACACCCTCGCCTTCCTCGCCGCCGCCTTCGCGCGGACGGGCGGCGCGCGACGGGAACGGATCTGGCTCGGGGCCGGGCTCGTCATCCTGCTCCTCCTCTCGAGCAAGAAGACCGCCTACTTCCTCCCGCTCCTGCCGCCGGTCTCGCTCCTCGCGGCCCGCGGCCTCGACGCGACGGGCCGGATCGCCGGTCGTCTCGCGGCCGCGAACGCGGGACTCGTCGGGGTGGGCGCTCTCGCCGCGGGACCGGTTCTCGCCGCCTTCCTCTTCCGCTTCGCCGGGGAGACGCCGCCCGCGGCGGGCGAGATCGCGGCGAGCGCGATCCTCGGCGCGGCGGGCCTCCTCGCGGCGACGCTCCTCTGGCGCGGGCGTCGCGATCCCGCGCGCCGGGCGGGCGCCGTGCTGCTGGCGGGACTCGTCGTCGGCGCGACCTTCGGCGGCGCCGATCGCCTCCGCGAGCACGACCGACACGCCCTCGAACGTCGCGCGCTCGGCCGGGCCGCGCGGGCCGAGCTCGCGCGCGGCGGCGGCTTCTTCACCCTCGCCACGCCGGACGACGTCGTCGCCTTCCACGCCGACGCCCTGCCGCGACCGATCGCGACCCCGGCGGAGCTGCCGCCCGAGGGGGCCGTCCTCCTCATCGCGCCGCGCGACGACTCCCCGCCGACCGGCTTCGTCCGCGTCGGCGAGGTCGAGATGCGCGGCCGCGACGGACGTCGCCTCGCGCTCCTTCGCCGCTAGGACATCCCCCCGGGGCGCGAGAGCTCAGAGTCTGTGAACTTGTCCCCGCGTCGGCCCGAGACCGTGCGAAACGGCGCCGGTCGAGGAAGGCCGACGAGGCGTATCAATGGAAAGATACGGCGAGGAGGCATGACGAAGCCCGTCGCCGTTGCAGCCGGTCGAAGCCAGCGGGGATATCTTCACGGACTCTCAGGGATTCCAGAAACAGGCGATCGGTCGGAGGTCGGGCTGGCGGCGCGTCCGCCCCGTGGCGAGATCGACGAGGACGAGGAATCGCTCCTCGCCGCGCCGGAGCACGACGGCGGCGCGTTCGCCGGTCTCGTCGAGCGACCAGTCGATCGGATCGGCGCCGGGCGGGAGCTCGACCGACTCCGCGGCGCGGAAGGGCGATCCCACCGCCGGCACGTAGGCGCGACAGACGAAGCTCCCCCCCTTCTCGCGCCGGAGCCAGGCGAGCCGGGCGCCGTCGCGGCTCCAGCGCGGATCGGTCTCGTCACCCTCGTCGGAGTCGGGACGGTGGCTCGCCCGGACCCCGGTGAAATCGCGGAAGCTCGAGAAGACGCGGATGCGGGAGGAGGCCGCACCGCCCTCGTGCACCGAGGCCGCGATCATGAGACCTCGCGGCGCGAAGCTCGCCTCGACGACGCTCCGGAATCCGGAGGCCAGCTCGTAGCGCTCGAACACTCCTCCGCGCTCGGAGGGAACAATGGCGGTCCCGAGGGGGACCCGCTCGCCCGGATCGTGGGTGAAGGCGATGTAGCGACCGTCGGCCGACCAGCTCGGCGGCGCGTCCCGGAATCCGTCCTTCGTGAGGGCCCGGTGGTCCTCGCCCTCCGCGGTGGCCACGTTCAGCCCCGCCGGGAGGTCGCGCAGGTAGGCGATCCGCCGGCCGTCCGGCGAGTAGCGCGGCATGCGGCACCCTCCGGTCTCCGCGTGCGTGAGGGCCCGCGGCGGCGAGGACCCGCGGAGATCGAGTCGCCAGATGTCCCAGCCGACCTCGTCGTGCTTCCAGTAGAGGAGCGCGCCCGCGTCCGGCGAGAGCGTGACCGGACGGTCGTACTCGAGGCCGTCGAGGACGCGCCGCGCGGAGAGGGTCTCCGCGTCGACGAGCCAGAGCGCGCCGTCGGCGGCCACCGCCAGCGGGCGCCCCGTCGGCTCCGGGGACTTCGAGGTCGACGGAGCGCGCGGCGCGCGCCCGCAGGCCGCGGACACCGCGACGAGCACGAGCAGCGCGAGGCCGCCTCGGCGGAGGCGCGGGTGCGAGGGGGGACGGACGTCGGTCATGGCGAGGCTCCGTCGGATGGGTCCCGGGGAGGTTAGGGTCGAGGGCGAGCCCAGGTGGAGTGCCCGATGCCCCCTCCCGAGACCCGAACCCCCGCGGGCTGGCGCCACCAGCTCCACGAGGTCATCTTCGAGGCCGACACGCCCGCGGGCAAGGCCTTCGACGTGCTGCTCATCCTGAGCATCGTCGGCAGCGTCCTCGCCGTGGTGCTCGAAAGCGTCGCGTCGATCCGCAGCGAGCACGGCCCCCTGCTCTACCGCGTCGAGTGGTTCTTCACCGCGCTCTTCGGGATCGAGTACGTCCTGCGCCTGCTCGCGGTGCGTCGTCCCCTCGCCTACGCGACGAGCTTCTACGGGATCATCGACCTCCTCGCGATCCTCCCCACCTTCGCGAGCCTCCTCGTCCCCGGTAGCCAGTCCCTCCTCAGCATCCGCATCCTGCGCCTGCTCCGCGTGTTCCGGGTCTTCAAGCTCTCCCACTACCTGGGCGAGGCCAACCAGCTCGCCCGGGCCCTGTCCGCGAGCCGGCGCAAGATCGCGGTCTTCCTGTTCACCGTCCTGATGCTGACCGTCATCGTCGGCAGCGCGATGTACGTGATCGAGGGCGAGCCGGGCGGGTTCAAGGACATCCCGACGAGCATCTACTGGACGATCGTCACGATGACGACCGTCGGCTACGGCGACATCGCGCCGCAGACCGCGCTCGGAAAGTCGCTCGCCTCCGCGGTGATGATCCTCGGCTACGGGATCATCGCGGTGCCGACGGGGATCGTGGGGGTGGAGATGACGCGCGTCGCGCGGGGCGTCTCCGGTCAGGCCTGCCCCGCCTGCGGCGTCGAGGGTCACGACATCGACGCGCGCTTCTGCCGGATCTGCGGTCAGCGCCTCTGACGACGCCCGCCGCGATCAGATCTTGCGCGCGCTGAGCACGAGCAGCGGCGAGGCGAGCGTGAAGGGCGCCTCGCCGTAGCCGGCCGTCGCCGTCTCGACCCGGAAGCCGGCGCGCTCGAACATCGCCTCGATCTCGGCGAGCGTGTAGACGTGGTGGCGCCCCCGCTTCACCTCGACCTCGTCGCCGCGACGGAAGGTGTAGGTCGTCTCGATGAAGCCGCCGCGCAGGTCGTAGCGATTGTCCTCGACGAAGAGGATCCCGCCGATCTCGACCTCCTCGTGCTCGACGAAGCGCGGCAGGATCGCCTCGGCGACGAGGCCGCAGTCGATCGCCACGCGCCCGCCCGGACGGAGGGAGGCCGCGAGCGCGGCGAGCTGATCGGCCGTCCCGCGGCGGTCGAGGTAGCCGAAGCTGTTCCCGCCGCAGAGGGCGGCGTCGAAGCTCGCGTCGCGAGGGAGGTGGCGCATGTCGTCCCGGCGGAACTCGACCGCGAGGCCCGCGTCCGCCGCGGCGGCGATCGCCCCCTCGATCGCCTTCGCCGAGAGATCGATGCCCAGGACGCGATGCCCACGCCGGGCGAACTCGAGGGAGTGCCGCCCGAGGCCGCAGGGTGCGTCGAGGATCCGTGCGCCCGGTGCGAGCCCGAGTCGCGCCTCGAGGTCGTCCACCTCGCGAGCGGTGTGGGCGGGATCCACCGCGAGTCGCCAGAGTTCGAGGGCGAGCCCCTCGAAGAAGCCGTCGAACCAGTCCTGAGCGTCCGTCAACTCGTTCCCCTGCTCTCGACCGGCGGCGCCGGTCCCCGACCCGCCGGCTCACCCGGCCCCTCCGCCCCCCGTTCAGCGCGAGGCGGGAGAGATCTGGAGCCGCCGCGTGCTGCGCACGTCGAGAAGACCCTCCAGACGATGGTCGTAGTTGAGCACGAAGCCGGGACTCTCCCCGTCGCCGGGCGCGAGCACGCCGAGGTCGGCCGCGATCACCGCGCCGTTGATCCGCGCCCGCCCGTGATAGACGCCGTGCCGGGGCGCGGCCAGCATCAACGCGTTGCTGGTGTAGAGCAGCCCGTCGACCTTGAAGCCGTCGCGGGAGTTCGTCGCCTCGTTGAGCATGCCGCGGTAGCTCGCCGGCGGAAGCCAGGCGCCCGGCAGGAGCGGCGTCACCAGGGCGTCCGCGACCATCGGATGCTCGGGCAGGTATTCCGTCCAGCCACCCCAGCTCCAGTCGCCCAGCGAGTCGAGACCGGCCCACGCTCGTGACTCGGCGTCGAACCAGACGCGGTCGCCCTCGGGGTTGTTCATGACGTAGATCGGATCGCCGGGCTCGAGCGTGTAGTAGCGCGCCAGGTGGCGAGGATCGTGCAGCGGGTTCGGGATCGGACGGCCGCCGGGGCCCGGCACGTGACGTTGCGTGGGCGTCCACTCCATCCGGTTGAAGATCAGGATCTCCGACATCGTGAAGTTGAAGCCGCCCGACTTGTCGCCGGTGACGATGCCGGCGGAGAAGGTCTTCGGGTTCGCCAGCGGATCCCCGACGATGATCGAGCCTCCGGCCGCGAGCGCGACCCGGTTGGGACGGCCGTCCGCCGCGACGCCGAAGGTGCGGCGCCCCTCGCCGTCGAGCCCGTCCGCGTACTCGAGCGAGTCGACGACGTAGACGTCGCCGCGGACGACGATCGCGCCCTCGCCGCGGATCGCCCCCGCGAGCACGAGATCCCCGTCGACGGCCACCACGCCGGAGACGCGGATCGGGTCGAGCAGGGTGCCCTTCATGACGAGGTGCCCCCGCACCACGTCCTCGAGACGAGGATCGCGGTCGACGTCGGGAAGACCGCCGTCCTCGTAGCGGCGCCCCTCGGGCGTCAGCACCTTGAACCCGCCGGTGAGGCGGCCGCGCGCGGAGGCCGCGGTGATCGCGAACTCCTCGTCGTCGACGATGCGGTCCTCGTCGAGGTCCGGGATGACGGAGGGGAAGTGGGTGGGCAGCGGGCCGTCGGGCTGCTGCGCCTCATCCGTGGGGTAGTTCAGGTAGAGCGTGCCGCCCTTCTCCGCCGCGGCCGCGAAGGGCCGGGAGACGAGCTCGCCGAAGGCGTCCTCGACGAGGTGACCGTCGGCGTCGAACTCGACGCTCTTCAGGGTCGAGTCCGAGATGTCGAGCGGTTGACCGTGCGCGTCGTAGAGACCTCCGCGCGTGTAGAGCGTGCCCGCCACGAGAGATCGCGCCTCCTGCGGGCGGATCTGGAAGTGCGACAGCGTCCCGACGCGAACCCGGTCGAAGCTGCCGACGCGCAGGAGATCGGTGTTGTAGACGCGGGCCGCGTTGTCGATGTGCGCGTGACACATCACGCAGTTGACGTTGCGCGCGAGCAGGGCGAAGTCGAGACCGCGGAAGGGCTCGCCGGTGATCACCCAGTCCGACTCGATCTCCTCCGGACGCCCCGCCTCGTCGCGAGCCGAGAGCACGAAGCGGAGGGTCGAACGGTCGGCCTCGTCGCTCCGGATGACCTCGACGGCCTCGATGCGACTCTCCTCGCCGAGGAGCGAGAGCAGGAAGGCCGAGCGGACGCGGCGCCCCTTGGCGTCTCCGATGCCGAGCTCGTCGAGGAAGCGGCGGAAGTCCTCGAGCCCCCGCGGCGAGCCGTCGCGCGACTCGAGGTAGCGCCGCCAGACTTCGGCCATGCCGACCTCGAGCCGGCGCTCGACCTCGGGGTCTCCCGGGGTCGCGGAATCAACGGCGGCGAGGGGGAGCGGATCGCCTCGTCGTTCGAGCGGCACGCCCCCCGGGCGACCGCTGGAGATGGTCAGGACCGCGAGCCCGGCCAGCGCGGCCGTGGCGACCGTGCCTCCGATCAGGCTCCAGAATCCCCGTCCCTGCTCGGACACCGCGATCGCCCTCCACCACGCCCGGACGCGGACCGACTCCGTCGGGAGGTCGGCCCGGAAGGGCGGTTCGGCGCGCGGAACTCCTCCGTGACGCGGGAGCATCCCGCCGGAGAGCCGCATGGACCCTACGGATCGAGGACCCGGTTCGAGGAGAAAAATCCCCTCCGGGAAGCCGGCGCGCGATCGACCGCCCCTCCTCCATCGACCCGTCCGGGCCGCGTCCGGGAGGCTGGGTGTTCACCCCGAGCCCCCGGCGGCGCGCCGGGGGGCTCGGGGCCCGGAGCGGCCGGTCAGGGCAGGAGCAGGGTCCGGGCCGCCTCCGAGAAGCGGTAGGTGCCCGCGAGCGGATCGTAGGCCAGGTACTGGAGCGTGGTGACGAGACCGTGGAAGGCCGGATCGAGCGGATAGGGGATGGACCTCGCGTCCTGCCCGAAGGCATCGGTGACGCCCTGACCGACGAGATGTCCGGCCGCGAGCACGCCGCCCAGTCCGGTCATCTCCACGAGCGGGGTCTGCGGCCGGTACCAGGCGAGGTCGAAGGTGAGGAAGAGGAACCAGGGTCGGAAGGGCTCGCCCGAGAACGCGAGCGGGACGTCGAATCCCGACTCGGCCTCGCCGGGGACCGAGAGCCCCGGCATCGCGCCGGGAAGGGAGCTCGCGATCGAGCTCGCGTCCGCCGTCGTCGAACCTCCGCTCATGTCGCAGAGGGTGAGCGAGGAGCCGGTGAGGAGAGTCGTCGTCCCGAGCGTGCCGCCGCTCGCGTGCACGCGGACGCCGTCGACGAGAGCGCTCGTGCCCGAGAGGACCGAGCTCCGCTGGAAGACGACGAGCGGCGCGGACTCGATCCGCAGGGCCTCCTGACCCGGGGCGCTCGCGAGGGTGCAGTCGTGGACGAGGACCGTCGTCGCCATGTTGCGCACGTGGAGCGCGCGGCCCGGATTCGCGACGTCCCCGATGTCGAGCCCGGAGAGCTCGACGCTCTTCGGGAAGGGAGGTCCTCGACGAGGACCGGAGCGACGCTCGTGTCGACGAGGACCGGTCCGGAACCGTCGGCCGCGATGCGGAGCCCGGAGGGTGCGCCCGCGCCGAGCGTGAAGGCGGGGTAGGTCCCGGCCGCGACGCGGATCGTCGTCCCCGGACCGGGGGCGGCCGCGATCGCGGCCTGGATGTCGGGGAAGGCCGCGCCGGGACCGACCTCGAGCACCTGCGGCGGCAGGCCGCCGGGGAAGGGGGTCACGGCGCCGCTGACGAGTTCGGCCTCACCGCCGAAGTCGAACTGGGCGACGACGCGGTAGACGTACTCCTGGCCGCCGACGAGACCGGTGTCGAGGAACTCGTAGGCCGAGGGCCCCTGCGCCGCGAAGCTCGCGACGGGGACGAAGACGCCCCCGGCGCCCGTCGCGCGGTCGACGCGGAAGCCCACCGTGGCGACCTCGTCGACGGTGACGAAGCGCACCCTCACCTTCTCCGCGCCGGGCTCCAGGGTGAAGAGACCGATCGCCGTCGAGGACGGCGGCGGCCAGTGGATCGTCTGGGCCGGGTCGTCCTCGAAGGCCGCGCCGCCGAAGGGTCCGGCCCAGTTGAGGAGGGTGACGTCGGCCCCCGCGCTCGTCCGCACGTTGAAGACGCCGGTCCCCGTGGTGTCGAGGAAGACGAGCTGGGAGAAGGCGAAGACCCCCGCCTTCTGGACGTCGAGCAGGACGCTGCTGGCGGCGCCGGAGGACTTGTCGAAGACGCCGCCCCGGAAGTCGGCCGGGGCCGGTGCGAAGCTCGCCGAGGGGCCGATCCGGACGCCCTGGGGCCCCATGCCCTCGAAGACGAAGTTCCGGGCCGAGATCGCGCCGTTCAGGAAGGCGTCGTAGCCTCCGCCCGACGAGCCCACGACGCGAGCGGGTTGCGCCCCCGCCCCCTCGAGCGTCAGCGCGCCGGCGGGATTCACGTCGAGATCGTTGTTCGGGCCGAGGCGGAGGACGCCGCCCGCGCCGAGGCGGAACGCTCCGTCGACCGTGACGTCGCCGGTGCCGGTCAGGGTCGCGTCGGCGCCGTCGAGGTCGAGCGACGCTCCCCCGGGAACGGAGAGGCTGCGCGCGCTGAAGACGAATCCGGGCTGCGCGCCGCGGGCGGCGCCGGACGCGATCGCGAGGTTCGGCATCCCGACCATCGCCCCGGGGGCGAGCGGCACGAGATCGCCGGTGCCGGCGAAGGTGAGGACGACCGAGCTCGTGCACTGGAAGCTCGCGTCGGCCTGGAAGTCGCCCGAAAAGGTGACCGCGGGCATGGCGGAGACGTCGCAGCCGGCGAAGCTGGCCACGCCTTCGAAGGCGAAGTCGCCGCTGAAGTTCGTGAGCACGCCGCCGCTGAAGGTCGCCGGTCCCTGGACCGTCCGCGTTCCGCCGCCGATCGGCTGGAGGATGCCTGAAACCAGCTCGAGCGGGCCCGGAAGGAGCGCGTTGCCGAGGATCTGCGTCGTCGCGCCCGTCGCCTTGGCCGCCCGCAGGCCGTCGGCGGCGCCGCTCACGGTGACGACGGACGTCGCGGCGCCGCTCGTCTCGACGATGCCGCTGAAGGTGGCGCCGAGGAAGTTGACGGAACGGGTGGCGCGGAGGGCGCCGATCAGCGTGACGTCGGACCCGGCCGCGAAGGTGACGTTCGGGAAGAGCGCCGCCGCCGCGTCGATCGTCTGCCCCACCCCGTCGAAGGTCAGGGTCACGCTCGTGGTGAGGACGAAGCTCGCGTCGGCGACGAGGTCGCCCGAGAAGGTCGAGCCCGGCATCGGCGAGACGTCGGTGCCGGTCGCGAGGACCGGTCCGTCGAAGTGGAAGTCGCCGCTGAAGCTGGTGAGCTGACCACCGCTCAACATCGAGGCGCCGGCGACGGTCCGGGTCCCGCCGCCGATCGGCTGGAGGGTGCCCTGCAGGAGGGTGAGGTCGCCGCCGATCAGGAGGTTGCCCTGGAGCTGCTTCGTCGCGGGGGCATCCACGACGAGGTGGGCGATGGGCGTGCTGCCGGTCCCGATCCCCGTCATGGGCCCGACGAGGCGCCAGACCTGCGCGGGATCGACGCTGCCGTGGGAGTTGAAGTGCCGGCCGATGCGGATCTCCTGCCCGGCGATCGAACCGGAGACGGTCAGATCGCGAGAGAGGTCGACCGACGTGAGCGCGGTCAGGGCCGCGCCGCTCGCGACGGTCAGGCTCCCGAGGGTCGAGCCGGCCGCGGTGATCGTCTGGGGAACGGTCCCGTCGAAGGTGACCGTCGCGGGGCCGGACTGGAAGCTCGCGTCCGAGGACCATTCGCCGCCGACCGCGAGGTCGGCCATCGAGGAGACGTCCGTCCCCGTCGCCGTCACCGACCCGCGAACGCTGAAGTCCCCGGTGAAGGCGGTCAGGACCCCGCCGCCGAGGAGCGCGTCGCCGAGGAAGGTGCGCGTCCCGCCGCCGATCGGCTGGAGGGTTCCGCTCGCGATCTCGAGACCGCCGGTGAAGAGCGCGTTGCCGACGATCTGGACGAAGACGCCGGGCGCCTTGTCGACTTTCAGCGCGTCGGCGGCGCCGCCCACCGAGACCTGCGTGCTCGTGCTCCCGACGCAGGTCACGAGCCCGGAGAAGCTCGCCCCCTGGAACTCCAGGTTCCGCAGGACGGGGAGCGACCCGGTGAGGGTCACCTGCGAGCCCGGGGCGAACTGCACGCGCGGGAGCTGGGCCGCGCTCGCGTCGAGCGTCTGCGGCGTCCCGTCGAAGACGAGGAGCTGATTGGAGGTCGCCTGGAAGCTGCCGTCGGCCGTGAAGTCGGCGGAGAAGACGGCGTTCGCCATCGACGCCACGTCGGTGCCGGCGAAGGTCGCCGGGCCGTCGAAGTGGAAGTCGCCGGCGAAGGTCGTGCACTGTCCGCCGGTGAAGTTCGCGGGCCCGAGCACGGTGCGCGTGCCGCCGCCGATGGGCTGGAGGATTCCCTGCACGAGCTCGAAGGGGCCGGCGATCGTCATGTTGCCCTGGAGCTGCTTGAAGGCGCCGACGCCGGCGTCGACGACGAGGTGCGGAAGCGGGGTCGAGGCGGTCGCGATGCCCTGGAGGGCGCCGGTCATGCGCCAGACCTGCGACGCGGGAGCACTGCCGCTCATCGTGAGGTGGCGACCGAGGCTGATCGACTGGCCCGAGGTCTGGCCCGCCACGGTGAGGTCGAAGCTCGCCACGATCGGCGTGGCGAAGTTGACGACGGCGCCCGCCGCCACCGCGAGACTCGCGAAGGTCGATCCCGCCGCGTTCACCGTCTGCGGCGTCATGCCGTCGAAGGTGACGGTGCCGGAGCCGGCCTGGAAGCTCGCGTCGGAGGTCCAGCTCCCGCCGACGGCGAGGCTGGCCATGCTCGAGACGTCGGTGCCGGTGGCGAAGACGGCGCCCCGCACGCTGAAGTCGCCGCTGAAGTTGGTGATCGCCCCGCCCGTGAGCTGGGCCCCGCCCGAGAAGACGCGCGTCCCGCCGCCGATGGGCTGGAGCGTTCCGCCGGCGACCTCGAGATCGCCGGCGAACTGGGCGTTGCCGGAGATCTGGACGAAGGCCCCGGGGGTCTTCGCGACCCGCAGCGAGTCCGCCGCGGCTCCGACGGCGACGGCGACCTGCGCCGTCGCGGCGCCGATGCAAGCGACCGTCCCGCCGAGCGCGGTCCCCTGGAAGTTGACGTTGAAGCGCGCCTCGAGGGCGGTCTGCAACGTGACGGTGGATCCCGGGGCGAAGGTCACGGCGGGGAAGGTCGCGCCGCCGACGGAGAGGATCTGTCCCGTGCCGTCGAAGGTCATGGTCCTCGACGACGTGACGTCGAAGGTGGCGTCGGCGCCGAGCATCGAGGAGAAGACGCAGCTCGGCATCGTCGCGACGTCGCAGCCCGCGAAGACGGTGGGCCCGTCGAAGTCGAAGTTGCCCGAGAACTCGGTCAGGATGCCGCCGCTGAAGTTCGCGTTCCCGGAAACGGTGCGCGTCCCGCCGCCGATCGTCTGGAGCGTACCGTCGTTGAGCTGGAGCACGGCGAAGTCGCGCGGCTGGACCTGGACGGTCGCCCCCGGAGCGTCGATCCGGAAGAAGGGGATCGGTCCCGTCCCCGAGATCAGGCCCGAAGCCTTCTCGATGAGGAAGTCGCCGGGGAGGACCGCGCCCTGGACGTTGATCGACCCGTGGGCCTCGAGGGGGAAACCCGCCCCGATCTCGAGCGTCGCGCCCGACTGCACCGTGAGCGCCTTGCAGGAGTTGCCGACGAGCTGCGTCCGGGGCGCATTCGGCGTGCCGGGCGGGATGACGGCGTCGACGGTCGAGTTTGGGAGGCCTGCGGACCAGTTGCCGGGCTCGGACCAGGAGTCGTTCACGGCGCCGGTCCAGACGGTCTGGGCCCCGAGTCCCGCCGCGAGGAGAGCGAGGACGAGCGGCAGGAGGCCCGCGCGGAGGGTCGCGCGGGCCGCGTTCGAGACGGATCGATACGGATGAGCGAGGTGCGTTCCCATGGACCGACCCTCCAGTTGACGCCTGAGGAAAGGGCTCGCGCCCCGTCTCAGAGGAGGATTCGGTCGCGCTCCGTGACGCCGCGGTCCGGGAATCGGGGAGATTTCGCGCGGCGAGACCCCCGAAACGCGACGAGGCGCCGTCCCGGTTCCGGGACGGCGCCTCGCGCGAGACGGACGGGGTCGTTCAGCGGCGGCTTCGCGACGTGGTCGCCCGGCGTCCCCCACCCGAGGACAGCGCCTCGGCGCGCGCCTCGCGCATCTTCTCGCGTCGCGAGACGATCTTGATCGGCGCCGGTCCCGCGGCGACCTCGGGGTTCGGGCGCGCGGCGGCGACCGGCTCGAACTCGAGGGCCTCGATCAGGACCTTGAGGCCCGGACCGTCCGTGACGCGGTGGATCGAGTGGCAGTGGCCGCACTCGACCTTGTTGCCGACGTCATCGGAGTGAAGCGTGATCTTGCTGGTGCAAACGGGACAGTTCGCATGGGATTCCATCTCGACGGGATCTCCAGTTCGAGGGGGCGGGCAGGTGGATTGTCGGCGGGCGTTGGGGGCTTCGGGCTCGGCGGGCCGCGTCGCGCTCTCGCCGCGCGCGGGGGGGATGCGCGGCTCGGGTCCGATGCGACCACGATTCCCGAGCATAGTGACCGGGGGGTCCGTCGCAAAAGTCACGAGAGTTTTTCAGGGCGCGGTCGGAGCGAAGACGCGCCGGTAGAGATCGCTCGTGAGGATGCCGCCGGGATCGAGATCGCTCTTGAGCTCTCGAAACCGCAGAAGGCTCGACTCGTCGAAATTCCGCCGAAGGTTCTCTGGGCGGAGGACCGAATCCTTCGCGAAGTAGAAACGCCCGCCCCGCGAGAGGACGAGCTCCTCGAGTTCGGCCGTGAGCGCCCAGACGCGCTCGCGGCGCCCCGGCGTCACGCGGAGGTCGAGCGCCATCGAGTAGCCGTCCGGAGCGTAGCTCAGGAGGAATCCGTCGCGACGGTGGCGCTTGGTCACGCAGAGGTAGGGCGTGACGCCGCCGGAGCGCAAGCGCGCGATGAGCTCGGGGAAGACCTCGCGCGCGGCGTCGGCCGGAAGGAAGGGCTGGAACTGGATGAGGCCGCCCGGCCGGTACGCGTACTTCCAGTTCGGCACGTAGTCGAGCAGGAAGTGGTACGCCGCGTGCGCCTGGCGATAGGCGCCGCGACGCGCGTGTCGGATGCCCGAGCGGAACTTCAGCGCATTCACGAGGCGCATGCCGGGATCGTGGAGGAAGCACCACAGGCCGGGCCAGATCCAGCTCCGAGGGAAGACGCCGAAGAGGCGTGCCGGCAACCGCTGACGTTCGAGGTCGAACCAGCGCGCATCGTTCGCCTCGGGGTCGTCGAGGTGACGCGCGGCGTGCAGCAGACCTCGTCCCGTCGACGGCCCGGACGCGAAGCCGTCGTGCCAGCCGACCAGGTAGTCGGCGTCGGGCGCGAGCGACTCGAAGAGCGGGAAGGTCTCGGCGAAGGACGGCACGGCGTGCGGGACGACCTCGAGGAGCCCGGACGCGATCCGCTTCATGCGCAGCTCGATCCAGGTGAAGACGCCGAGCACGCCGAAGGAGCCGATCGCGGCGTGGAAGAGCTCCGCGTTCTCCTCGCGCGAGCACACGCGGCGTTCGCCGCCGGCGAGCATGATCTCGAAGGCCCGGACGTGATCGCCGAAGGAGCCCGCGCGGAAGGAGTTCTTCCCGTGGATGTTCATCGCGGCCGCGCCGCCCAGCGTGACCTCCATCGTCCCCGAGACGACGGGCGGCCACCAGCCGTCGGGGAGGCCCCGCTGCCAGCACTGCCGGATCGTGGCGCCCGGCTCGGCGCGCAGGATCCCCGTCTCCGGGTTCCAGTCGAGGATGCGGGAGAAGGCCGTGGTGTCGAGCAGGAGGGCGCCGTCCGCGAGCGAGGCGTCGCCATAGGAACATCCCGCGCCGCGGAGGCCGACCGGGCGGCCGGTGCGTCGCGCCTCCTCGAGCAGGCTCGAGACCTCCTCGGCGGAGCGCGGACGCCTCACGTCGGCGCGGCAGGACTGGACCATCCCCCAGGACCGAACGCGCTCCGAGCCTCCTCGCGCCGCCGTCACCGGGACCTCAGATGTCCAGGCGCCGGAAGATGAAGGACGGGATGGAGCGGATCGCGAGGGCGACCAGGGCCCAGCGCGCGGGGACGTAGCGCGTTCCCGCGCCGCGCTCGACGTGGCGCACGATCGTCCGCGCCGCCGCCTCCGGGCTCTTCACCCAGAACAGGCCGTCCATGCCCTTCGTCATGTCGGTGTCCACGAAGCCGGGCTTGATCGTCGTCACGTGGATGCCCCGCACGACCAGCCGGTTGCGCAGGGACTCGAGGAAGGTCGTCAGTCCGGCCTTCGCCGCGTGGTAGGAGGGATAGGCGCGACGGCCGCGCTCGCCCGCGATCGACGAGATGCCGCAGATGCGACCCCGGCCCCGGGCGAGGAAGGCGGTCGCGGCCTGATCGAGCCAGGCGACGGCGCCCTCGAGGCAGACCTCGAGCACCGTCCGGTCCTTCTCGAAGTCGAACTCGTCGGGCCCGATCCGGGCCATGACGCCGGCCGCGTAGACGAAGGTGTCGAGGCCGCCGAGCTCGGCGTCCAGCGAACGGAACAGCTCGGGGATCTCGTCGTGCTCGCGCACGTCGTGCGCCCGCCAGATCGCCACCGGCTTCCCCGCCGCCGCGTCGCAGCGGGCCGCGACCTCGGCGAGGCGCTCCCCGCGCCGGGCGATCAGGGCCACCCGGCGTCCACGTCGCGCGTACTCGACGGCGATCGCGGCGCCGATGCCCGACGAGGCTCCGACGACGATCACGCCCCCCTCCGGCCGCTCGCTCATCGCTCCTCCCCCACCCGATCGTCGTCGTCGGCCGGGGCCGGCGGTCGCGCGCATCGCCAGCCCAGGGCCAGCAAAAGCAGAAAGGCGACGGCCCAGAGGCCGACGCCCATCCAGTTGTCTCGCGTCCACTGCGCGGGGCCGAACTCACCGAAGACGAGCGAGGTCAGCATCTCCCGCGCCGCGTGCGATCAGTTCTCGTCGCCGTCTCCGACCGTCACCGGCGTCGACGGGGCGTAGTTCACGAACTCGATCAGCGCCTTCTCGCTGCCGTCGCCGAGGCGACGCTCGCTGAGACGGAGGATCCGGGTGTAGCCACCCGGACGCCCTTCCATCGTCGGCGCGATCTCGTCGAAGAGGTGCTTCGCGAGCGCCTTCGAGTGGGCGCTGTTCCCGAGCAGGGCGACGGCACGACGCACGTTGGCGACGTTCTTCACCCGGGCCAGGGTCACCAGCTTCTCGACGTAGGGCCGGATCTCCTTCGCCTTGGCGACGGTGGTGATGATCCGGTGGTGCTCGATCAGGGCGCTGGCGAGGTTCTCGCGGAGCGCCTTCCGGTGCGAGGGGCTGCGGTTCAGCTTGCGACCGGCTACGCGGTGTCTCATGGGAATCTCTCCGGACTACCGGTCAGTTGACCGGCGAAGACTCCGGGTCGTCCATCCCCAGCTCGAGGCCCAGCTCGGTGAGCTTGGCGACGATCTCGTTGAGGGAGGTCTTACCGAAGTTGCGAACGTTGAGGAGGTCGGACTCGGTGCGGCGAACCAGCTCGCCGACGGTCTTGATCTGTTCGGCCTCGAGGCAGTTGCTGGAGCGCACCGAGAGGGCGAGCTCCGCGATCGGCAGCTCGAACAGGCGTCCGAGCTCGTCCTGCTGCTGCTTCGCCTCCTCCTGCGCCGGCTCCGGCACGTCCGCGGTGGTGGCGAGATCGCCGCCCGCGTCCTCGTAGGCGACGAAGGGGTTGAGGTGCTTGCGGTAGATCTTGCTGGCCTCGACGAGACCGCGGTCCGGGCGGAGCGTGCCGTCCGTCCAGATCTCGATGATCAGCTTGTCGTAGTCGGTCAGCTTGCCGACGCGGGTGTCCTCGGTGCGGTAGCGCACGCGGCGCACCGGCGAGAAGGTCGCGTCCATCCAGATCTTCCCGATCTCCTGATCGAGATCCTTGCGCCCGGTGCGGGTCGCGCCGCGGACCGAGCCGTGCTCGTTCTCCTCGGCGGTCAGGTACCCGCGGCCCTTGCGCACCTCGACCTCGAGCTCGAGCTCGCGGTTCTTGGCGAGGGTCAGGATGTGCTGGTCGGGGTTGACGATCTCGGCGTCGCCCTCGGCGACGAACTCGGCCGCCTTGACGTCACCCTTCTTGTCGACCTTCATCTTCATGCGGATCGCGCCGCTGCCGTCGTACTTCACCCGGACCTCCTTGAGGTTCAGGATGATGTCCGTGACGTCCTCGACGACATCCTCGATGGCCATGAACTCGTGCTCGACGCCCGAGATCTTGGCCCAGACGATCGCGGTGCCCTCGAGCGAGCTCAGCAGCACGCGACGCAGGCCGTTGCCGATCGTGTGGCCGAATCCCCTCTCGAAGGGTTCGACCGAGAACTTTCCGTAGGTGTCGTCGAAGGTCTCGCGATCGACCACGACCCGGTTCGGAAGTTCGAGATTCCGCCATCTGATGCGCATCAGGTTTCCCTCCGCGGCGTATCGGAATCATCCCGGGAGTGCAGGGCAACGCGCCGACCGCGGGTCGGCGCGCACCATTCGCCCCCCCCGGGGCTCCGGAACTCGATTACTTGGACATGCCTTCGACGATGAGCAGCGGGTTGATCGGGTAGGGGAACTGCTCACGGGTCGGAAGGCTCAGGACCTTCGCCGTCAGCTTCTCCCGATCGACCTCGAGCCACTCCGGCGTCTCGACGACGTAGGCCTTCGTGCCCTCGGCGATCGCGAGGAGGTTCTTGCGGACCTTCTCGCGCTCGGTGATCGTGATGACGTCACCGGCCTTCACCTGGGCCGAGGGGCGGTTCGTGCGGCGGCCGTTCACGTAGACGTGACCGTGCGCCACGAGCTGGCGGGCGCTCGCCGGACCGTAGGCGAGGCCGGCGGCCCGCACCACGTTGTCGAGACGGATCTCGACCTCGCGAACCAGGTTCGCGCCGGTGTTGCCCTTCTTCTGCTGCGCGCGCTTGAAGTAGTTGCGGAACTGGCGCTCCATGACGCCGTAGATCCGCTTCAGGCGCTGCTTCTCGCGAAGCTGGAGCCCATAGGAGCTCTTGCGCTGACGGCTCCAGGTGTGGATCCCCGGGGGGGTGCCACGACGCTCGACCGCGCACTTGACGGTGTGGCAGCGCTCGCCCTTGAGCATGAGCTTCATGCCCTCGCGGCGGCACAGGCGACACTTCGGTCCCGTGTTTCTGGCCATCGATCTCTATCTCGCTTCTCGTGGGACGGCGCGTCGCGCGCGGTGCCCGGGTTCGTTCGGGTCGGAGTTCAGACGCGACGGCGCTTGCGCGGCCGGCAGCCGTTGTGGGGAACGGCGGTCACGTCCTGGATCGCCTTGATGTCGATCCCGGAGGCCTTGAGGGCGCGGACGGCCGACTCGCGACCGGAGCCCGGACCCTTGATCCAGACCTCCACTTCGCGAACGCCGAACTTGCGCGCCTTGTCGGCGACCTTCTCGGCCGCTCGCTGCGCGGCGTAGGGCGTGCTCTTGCGCGAGCCCTTGTAGCCGATCGTGCCGGCGCTGTCCCAGCAGAGGGTCGCGCCGGTGGTGTCGGTCACCGTGATGATGGTGTTGTTGAAGGTCGCCTTGATGTGCGCCACACCCTTGACGACGTTCTTGCGGATCTTCTTCTTGGCGGTCTTGGCCATGGCTCAGCTCTACTTCTTCTTGCCAGCCACGGTGACGCGCGGGCCCTTGCGGGTGCGAGCGTTGGACTGGGTCTGCTGACCGCGCACGGGCAGCCCGCGGATGTGACGCAGACCCCGGTAGGACCGGATGTCCTTCAGGCGCTGCACGTTGCTGATGACTTGACGGCGGAGCTGACCTTCGACGAGGTGGTTCCGCTCGATCTCGTTGTTGATGCGCGTGACCTCTTCCTCGTTGAGATCCCGGGCCTTGGTGGTGGCCGGGATGTTCACGGCTTCGAGGATCTCGAGCGCCTTCTTGGGTCCGATGCCGAAGACGTACCTCAGCGAGATGCTGATGTTCTTCTCGTTCGGAATGTCGATTCCAGCTACACGCGGCATGAGTGCGTTCCTTTGCTCCCGTCAGCCCTGACGCTGCTTGTGACGGGGATTCGTGCAGAGAACGAAGACGACGCGGCGACGCCGGACGATCTTGCAGTTCTCGCAGATGCGCTTGATCGAAGCCCTGACCTTCATCACCAGCCTCCCGTTGGGTGCCCCACTGATCGGCGCGCTAAGCGCTTACGCAGACGGCGTTTGGAATCGACGTTGCACCCGAAATCGGAGCCGAAAAGTGTAAGAACCCTACAAAATGGCCTCAAGACTCGCGGTGACTTCTTCCATCGTCCCCCCGGCGTCGATGCGCCGCAGGCGTCCGGAAGCGTCGTAAAACTCTACGAGTTCGCGAGTTGAAGCCTCGAATACTTCGAGCCGGTGCCGGGCCGACTCCTCGTTGTCATCCGAACGCTGATAAAGCGTCCCGCCGCACAGGTCGCAGATGCCGTCCTGCTTCGGCGGCCGGTTCTCCAGGTGATAGATCGCCTGGCACTTGAACAGATCCGTCGTCCGGTCAGCCGACGGATGAGCGCGGCCTCCTCGATCGAGAAGAAGACACAGGCATCGAGCCGGGTGCCGATCTTCGCGAGCGTCTCGTCCAGGGCATCGGCCTGGACCCGCGTCCGGGGAAAACCGTCGAGGATCCAGCCCTCGCGGCAGTCGTCCATCTCGAGGCGCTCGGCCACGACGGCGCACATGACGTCGTCGGGAACCAGCGCCCCCTTGTCCATGTAGCGGGCCGCCTCGCGTCCCACCTCGGTGTCGGCCTCACGCGCCTCGCGGAGCATGTCGCCGGTCGAGATGTGGGGCCAGGATCGAGCTTCCGCCAGCCGCTTGGCCTGCGTGCCCTTTCCCGCTCCGGGACCACCGAGGAAGACCAGGTTCATCTCGTCTCCGCCCCCTTCAGGCCGCGCCGCCGCGCTTCGCGGCCGTCGCGCCCATGAAGCCCTCGTAGTTGCTCGCCACGAGCTGGGCGTTGAGCTTGTCCACGAGATCCAGGGCCACGCCGACGATGATGAGGATGCTCGTTCCGCCGAGGAAACTGGCGGTGAGGGCGTCCACGTTCAGCGACGCGGCGATGAGGTTCGGCAGGATCGCGATGATCGCGAGGAAGAACGAGCCGGCCAGCGTGACGCGGACCATGACGCGCTCGAGGAACTCGGCCGTCTTCTTGCCCGGGCGGATGCCCGGGATGAAGGAGCCGTACTCCTTGAGGTTGTTCGCCATCTCCGCCGGCTGGAACATCATCGACGTCCAGAAGAAGCTGAAGAAGAAGATCAGCCCGATGAAGAGCACCGAGTACCACCAGCCGCCGGCCGGAAGGAGTCCGCTGTGGCTGCCCGCGACCATGTTGTAGATCAGGTTCGGGAACATCAGCAGCGACGACGCGAAGATGACGGGCATGACGTTCGCCATGTTCACCTTCAGCGGCAGGTAGTGGCGGGCGCCGCCGACCATCTTGCGGCCGCGCATGAGCTTGGCCTGCTGGATCGGGATGCGACGCTGCCCTCGCGTGATCAAGACGACGCCGAACACGACGAAGATGAACACGATGAAGAGCACGGCCATGACGAGCACCTGCGAGCGATCATCGACCGCGTCGCTGACGAGCTTTCCGAGAACCTGCGGCAGCGAGGCGATGATGCCCGCCATGATGATCAGCGAGGCGCCGTTGCCGATGCCGAACTCGGTGATCTGCTCGCCGAGCCACATGACGAACATGGTGCCGGCGGTGAGGCCCGCGACGATCATGAAGCCGACGTAGATCGTCGACCACAGGCTCCCGTCGTGGAAGGCGGGGATCATGTAGGTCTGGACGTCACTGGCGCCGACCGGGCCCTGGAGGTTCCGGAACTGCGTGGTGCAGAGGATGATTCCCTGCACCATCGTCAGCGGGACGGTGGCGACGCGGGTGAGCTGGTTGATCTTACGCTGCCCGGCCGGCCCCTCCTTGGAGAGGGCCTCGAGGCGCGGGACGACCTTCACCAGCAGGCTGAAGATGATCGACGCGGTGATGTAGGGCAGGATGCCCAGCGAGAACAGCACCGGGAGGTTCAGACGACCGCCCGAGAGGACGTTCATCAGACCGAGGATGTCGTTGCCGGAGGCCTTGTCGGCGAGCCCCTGCAGCACGCGGACGTCCACCCCCGGGAGCGGGATGTGGAACCCGATCCGGTAGATGAAGAGCAGCCCCAGGGTGAGCATGATCTTCTTGCGAAGATCCGGCACCCGGAAGACGTTCGCGAACGCTGCGGTCGAACTCATGACGCGGCGACCTCCGTCGCGCTCCCTCCGGCGTCCTCGATGGCCTGCTTCGCCGTCGCGCTGAAGGCGTGAGCCTCAACGGAGAGCTTCTTGGCGAGCGCGCCCTTGCCGAGGATCTTCAGGCGGGAGGCGTTCTTCTTCACCATGCCGAGCTCCTTCAGGAGCTCGAGCGTGACCGTCGTCCCGGCCTCGAGTTCCTCGAGCGAGCCGACGTTGACGATCGAGTACTCCACCCGGAAGAGGGCGTTCGTGAAGCCCTTCTTCGGCAGGCGGCGGTAGAGCGGCATCTGGCCGCCTTCGAAGCCGAAGCGGCGGCTGTATCCCGAGCGGGCCTTCTGGCCCTTCGTGCCGCGACCGGCCGTCTTGCCCTGACCCGAAGCCGGGCCGCGGCCGAGACGCTTGCGCTTCGCGCGCTTCATCGGGACCTGATTGAGGTCGGAGAGGTTCATGACAGCTTCACTCCGCGGAGCGCCTCGAAGCGCTCCTTGCTCTTGAGCTTGCTCATGGCGTCCATGGTCGCCTTGAGCAGGTTCATCGGATTGTTGTTGCCGAGCGACTTCGTGACGATGTCGCTGATGCCGGCACCCTCGGCCACCGCGCGGACGACCGCGCAGCCGATGATGCCCTTGCCCTTCGGGGCGGGCTTGAGCTTCACGACCGAGGAGCAGAAGCGGCCGGTGACCTCGTGAGGGATGGTCGTTCCGACCATCGGCACCTTCATGAGGTTGCGCCGGGAGTCCTTCGTGCCCTTCTCGACCGCGCCCTGGACGTCCTTGGCCTTGCCGAAGCCGACGCCGACGCGTCCCTTCGTGTCGCCGGACACCACGAGCGCCGAGAAGCTGAAACGACGACCGCCCTTCACCACCGCCGCGCAGCGGTTGATGCGGACGACGTTCTCGACGAACTCGCTCTGCTCGCGCTCGCCGCCGCGGCCGCCGTCGCGACCGCGGCCGCGGCCGCCGTCACGGCCGCCGCGCCCGCCGCGTCCGCCCCGACCGCCGCGTCCGCCGCGGCCCTCGTCGGAGGACGAACTCGAAGCGTCGTCACCACCCGTCGCCGCCGGCTGATCCGGGGTGACCTCGGCCGGAACCTCGTTGTTGCCGTTCTGATCGCTCATCAGAAGTCGAGTCCTTTCTCACGCGCCGCGTCGGCGAGAGCCTTCAGACGTCCGTGGTAGCGGAAGCCGTTGCGATCGAAGACGACGGACTTCACGCCGGCCGCGAGGGCCTTCTCGGCGATGTTCTCGCCGACGAGCTTCGCCGCCTCGCAGTTCCCGCCGTTCTTCAGCGTGCCCTTGAGGTCCTTGGCGAGCGTCGAGCTCGAGACGAGCGTCTTGCCGTCGAAGTCGTTGACGATCTGGACGTAGATGTGCTTGGCGGTGCGGAAGACCGACATCCGCGGCCGCTCGTTCGTGCCGAAGAGATCGCGACGGACCGACTTCTTGCGGCGCGCGTAGCGAACGGCCTTCAGTTTGGTGAGATTCGCCATGGATCTTCCTACCTCTACTTGCCGGAGACCGACTTGCCGGCCTTGCGGCGGATGTGCTCGCCGGCGTAGCGGATACCCTTGCCCTTGTAGGGCTCGGGCGGACGCACGCCACGGATGTTCGCGGCGATCTGACCGATGGCCTGCTTGTCCGGACCGCTGAGCACGATCTTCGTGTTCGCGGGCGTCTCGCAGGTCACGCCGTCAGGCATCGGGATCTCGACCGGATGGCAGAATCCGATCTGGAGCGTCAGCGTGTTCCCGGCCGCCTTGGCCTGGTAACCGACGCCCTCGATCTCGAGCTCGCGGCGGAAGCCGTTCGAGCAGCCGACGATCATGTTCTGGATCAGGGCGCGGTAGAGACCGTGCATCGCCCGAGCCTGCTTGAGGTCGGACTTCCGGGTCACTTCCACCGCGCCGTCCTTGACCTCGATCGCCACGTGGCGCGTGTCGAAGGACTGCGAGAGCTGACCGTTCTTGCCCTTCACCGTCACCTCGCCACCCTTGACGGTGACGTCGATTCCGGACGGAATGGCGACGGGTTGCTTGCCGATTCGCGACATCCTTCCGCTCCTACCAGACGGTGGCGAGAACCTCGCCCCCCGTGTTCTTGTCCCGCGCCTCGGCGTCGCTCAGGACCCCCTGGGAGGTGCTGAGGATGCAGATCCCGAGTCCGTTGAGGACCTGGGGCAGCTCGTTCACGCCGCGGTAGACGCGACGACCCGGGCTGCTGAAGCGCTTGATCTCGTTGATGACGAGCTCACCGTCCTCACCGTACTTGAGCTCCAGTCGGATCATCCGATCCTTCGGCGCTCCGTCGAGGAGACGGTAGTCCTTGATGTAGCCGCTCCGCTTCAGGACATCGGCCACGCCCACCTTCAGCTTGCTGAGGGGGACGTCGACCTGACGACGCCGGATCGCATTCGCGTTGCGGATCCGGGTCAACATGTCCGCGATGGGGTCGGTCATGCTCATGCGCAGTACCTCGTGATCTTCGGGCGACTGACGGAGCCGCTCGAGAGTGCTTTCTGTTCAGTCCTTGCGGAACGGCAGTCCGAGCTGCTGGAGCAGCTCGAAGGACATCGCGTCACTGCCGCCGGAGACGACGAAGGTCACGTCCATGCCCTGCTGGTTCTCGACCTTGTCGACCCGGATCTCCGGGAACACGACCTGGTCCGCCACGCCCATCGAGAAGTTGCCGCGACCGTCGAAGCTCGAACGCTTGATGCCGCGGAAGTCACGCACGCGGGGCAGGGCCAGCGTGAAGAGGCGATCGGCGAAGTCCCACATCCGCTGGCCGCGCAGGGTCACGCAGCAGCCGATGGGCATCCCGGTCCGGAGCTTGAAGCCGGCGACCGAGATCTTGGCCCGCCGGAGCGAGGCCTTCTGACCCGTGATCTGTCCGAGCTCGGCCATGGCCTGGTCGAGGCGCTTCTTGTTCTCGATCGCCTTGCCGACGCCCATGTTCACCACGATCTTCAGCAGTCGCGGCGTCTGGTGGACGTTCGTCAGGGCGAACTTTTCCTTGATGGCCGGGGCGATCTGCTCCTCGTAGAGCTTCTGCAGCCGCGGCCGGTAGGTCATCGTCGTCGACATCGTTCAACTCTCCGGCGATCAGGCGTCGCCGTCGCCCTTCTTCGTCTTGGACTGCCTCTTCGGCCTTGGCCGCGACCGGAGCCGCGGCAGCTTGGCGCCTGAGGCGGCGGAGATGCGGACCTTGGTCCCCCCTCTTATCGCCCATCCGGACGCGAACGCCCTTCTGGTCCTTGTCCGACTAGGGCATCACGTTCGAGACGTGAAGCGCTTCCTTCGATGCGGCCGCCGAGCGAGGGGTTCTTGCGGGTTGCGGCGGAGGTGCCGCGTCACCTTGTTGATCCCCGACGATCACGCGATCGTCGTCCTTCAGGATCTTGATGACGCGTCCGCGCCGTCCGCGATCCTTGCCCTTGGTGACGACGACCACGTCGCCGACCTTGATTCGCTTCGTCATGAATCCGTTCTCCTCGGCTCGCGCGTCCCGTGTCCGTTCAGACGACCTCGGACGCGAGCGAGACGATCTTCATGAAGTTCTTCGCCCGCAGCTCGCGCGCCACCGCGCCGAAGATGCGGGTGCCACGGGGGTTCCCGTCGCCGTCCACGATCACGGCCGCGTTCTTGTCGAAGCGGACGGTACCGTCCTCGCGGCGCACCGCGTGCTTCGTGCGAACGATGATCGCGGTCTGGACCGAACCCTGCTTGACGGCCGAGCCGGGCATCGCTTCTTCACGGAGACCTGATCAGGTCACCGATGTGGGCGTAGCGCCGCTTCGAACCGCCCAGCACCTTTGATGCACTGGACCTGGTTGGCGCCGGTGCTGCTGTCGGCGACCTCGAGACGCGCCCGTATCTGGATCATCAGTCACCCTCCTCGACGGCCAGTCCGGCCTTGCCGCGGCGAAGGATGCGAACCAGGCGGTAGCGCTTCTTGTTGAGAGATGGCACTGACCAGCTCGACCATGTCGCCCGATGGGCTTCCTGGTTCTCGTCGCGTAGTAGGTCGTGTAGCGCTTGACGTACTTGCCGAACTTCGGGTGCTGGACGAGTCGCTCGGCGCGACGGTGATCGTCTTGGCGCACTTGTCGTCGCCGCTGACACCACGCCCGTGACGGACTGCGCGTTTGCGTGCTTCGGTCATGGCTCGATTCACTCGTCGTCCCAGCGGCACGGCGCCCCTGATGCCCAGCGACGCTCGTGAAGCACGGTTTCGATCTGGCCACCGTACTTCCATGTCGCGAAGCGTGTGGGGTTTGGACCTCGCCGGTCGCGGTTCGAAGCGGAGGTCGAAGAGCTCGTCGCGTCTTCGCCAGGATGACCTCGAGGTCGGCGTCATCCTTCCCGCGGATCTCGTCGTTTCTCAAATCTGAACCCTCCGCTTCACGAAGCGGCACTTGACCGGCATCTGTGGGCGGCGCGAGCCAGAGCGACCTTCGCGCGCTCTTCCGAGACTCCACCGACCTCGTACAGGATCGTTCCTTGATGACGGCGCACCAGAAGTCGACGTCACCTCTTGCCCTTACCCATTCGCGTCTCGAGCGGCGTCGAGGTCACGCTTCGGGGGAAGATCCGGATCCAGAGGTGACCCTCACCGCGGACCACCTGGTTCGCGGCGATACGCGCCGACTCCGATCTGACGCGAGGATCCAGCCCGGCTCGAGGGACTGCAGACCGTACTCGCCGAAGGACACCGTGTTGCCGCGGGTCGCCTTGCTGCGGATGCGGCCGCGCTGCTGCTTGCGGTGCTTGACTCTCTTGGCATCAGGGCCATGTGTCGTCTCCTGCTCGATCAGACGCCGAAGTCGCTTCTTGCCGGCCGGCTCGCGGTGGATCCACACCTTGACGCCGATGACGCCGTAGTGGTCCGCGCTCCGAGAGCGCGTAGCTGTCCGCGTCGAGCGTCGTCAGCGCACGCTGCCGTCCGTCTGAGTCTTCGGTACGTTCCATCTCCGCGCCGAGCGCGACCCGAGATGCGGACCTTGATGCCCTTGGCGCCGGTGCGGGCCATGGTCGCCGCGATCGCCTTCTTGAGGACGCGGCGGCGGCGCGCGCTTCTGGAGCTGCTCGGCGACCGAGAGCGACACGATCTTCGCGTCGAGCTCGGCGACCCAGCTCGCTGATGACGATCTTCACCGGGATCTTGTCGTCACCGACGATCTGCGAGATCGACCTTCAGCTGGCTCGTCGAGCTTGCCCTTGCGACCGATCAGCAGGCCCGGACGAGCGGTCGAGATCAGCACCGTGAGCTGCTCGGTGGTGCGCTCGATCTCGACCTTCGCGATGCCCGCGAAATCGTAGTGCTTCGCGAGGAAGGCGCGGATCTTGTGGTCCTGGGCGATGTACGCCGGCATGTCGGTCTTGCGCTCGGCGCTCCAGCGGCTGTTCCAGGGCAGCGTGACGCCGACGCGGTAGCCGTTGGGGTGGATCTTCTGTCCCATGGTCTCTCGTCCTCGACTATTCGCTGGCGGCCTGGCCGGTCTTCTTCGCGCGGCGCTTGGTGCGGCCGTCCTCGAGAACCCCGAGCGTGATGTGGAGGTGACTCGTGCGCTTGCGGATCGGCTTGATCCGACCCATCGCGCCCGGGCGCCAGCGGAGGCGTCCCTGCTTCAGCGGACCCTCGTTCGCGAAGGCCGTTCCCGATGAAGAGCTCGTTCGCTCCCCACCGCTGCATCTGCTCCGCGTTCGCCACGGCCGATCGGATCACCTTCTGAACTGCCCGGCGGTGCGTCGTCCGCAGGGCTTCGAGCGCTGTCGTTGACGGGCATACCGCGCACCATGTCCACCACCGGCCGCGCCTTGCGGGCGGTGACGGGCGCATAGCGGTGACCTGCCTTTGAACTGTACGTGCGGCACTGGTCTCCTTCGAACGCTCCCCTGAGGGAGCCTGACCACTTCTTCTTGTCCTTGCCGTGACCGTAGTGGCGTCGGCGTCGCCGAGCTTGTGCCCCCACCATGTCCTCGGTCACGAAGACCTTCAGGTGTCTTTGCCGTTGTGGACCATGTAGGTGCGCCCGACGAATGGGCAGGATCGTGCAGGCGCGCACCAGGTCTTCATGGGTTCCTTCTCGGCTCTCTTCCATCGCGACGGTCTTGCGGAAGAGCTTCTCGTCGACGAAGGCCCTTTCTTGCTGAACGGCTCATGCCTCAGGTCTCCTTTACTTCCGCTTCTTCCGACCGCGGATGATGAACTTGTTGGTCGCCTTATAGGCGCCTGGGTCTTGCCGCCCCGAGAGCACGCCGGTGGGCGAGCAGGGGGTGACGACCGCCGGCGCTGCGACCTCGCCACCACCCATCGGGTGGGCGACGGGTTCTGGCGGTACCGCGGACCTTCGGGCGGCGACCCATGGCGCCGGCCTTGCCGATCGACACGTGCATGTGGTTGGCGTTGCCGATGGCGCCGATGGTGGCGCGGCACTCGCACGCGGCGCATCTCGCCGGAGGGCATGACGACACGGCGTAGCCGGCCTCGCGGGCCATCAGGCGGCAGACGGTGGCCGGCGCTGCGGGCGATCTGACCGCTCCTGCCCGGGATCAGCTCGATGTTGTGGACGTCGAGACCGATCGGGATGTTCTTCAGGCACATCGAGTTGCCGACGCGCGGCTCGGCCTCGGGGCCGTTCATGATGACTGGCCGACCTCGAGGCCCTTGGGCGCGAGATGTAGGCCTGAGGCTGTCGGCGTAGGCGATCAGGCGATGTTGGCGCTGCGGTTCGGATCGTACTCGATCGTCTTGACCGTGGCCGGGATGCCTTCCTTGTTCCGCTTGAAGTCGATCTTGCGGTAGAAGCTGAAGTGCCGCCGCCGACGGCGGACGGGTCATGTGACCGCGACCGTTGCGACCACCGGTGTGGTTCTTCGACTCCAGGAGCGACTTCGGCCCGACGTCGTCAGGTCCTGACGGAAGTCGAGGACCGAGCCGAGACGTCGGCCTCGCGGAGGTCGGCTTTGACCGGCGAATAGCCATCTGTCGCTCCTCAGATGAGCTCGATCTTCTCGCCGGGGCGAGCGTCACGATGGCCTCTCTTGTAGCGCTGGGTCCGAACATGTTCCAACCGGCGCGCTTGGGCTTGCCCTTGAAGTTGACGGTGTTGACGCTCGCCACCTTGACGTTGAAGAGCGACTCGACCGCCTTGCGGATCTCGACCTTGTTCGCGCCGCCGTCCACCTGGAAGGTGTACTGGCCTCGCGAGTCGACGCGGTTCTGGTTCTTTTCCGTCATCAGGGGCTGCCGGATGACGTGGTAGAGGTCACGACTCATCGCCGCTCTCCTTCAGCGTGGCGAAGGCCTCCTGGGTCATGAGCACGTTGCGCGCCCGAAGGAGGTCGTAAGCGTTGACCTCCTCGACCGGAACGACGGTCACGCGGCGCAGGTTGCGCGCCGACAGGAGGAGGTTCTTGTCGAACTCGTGCGAGACGACGAGGACGCTGCCGCCGAAGCCGAGGGACTCGAGCATCGAGGCGAGGGTCTTCGTCTTCGGCGCGGCCAGGCCCCAGTCGCTCACGAGCGCGATCTCCTGATCGCGGAACTTCGAGAGCAGCGCCGAGCGGGTCGCCTCGCGACGGGCCTTCTTGGGCATCGCGTACGAGTAGTCGCGAACCTTCGGACCGTGCGGGACGCCGCCGTGACGGCACTGGGTGGCCTGCGGGTGGCGCACGCGCGCCCGACCGGTGCCCTTCTGCTTGAAGAGCGGAGCCTTGCGGTAGTGGAGCTCACCGCGGCTCTTGGTCTTGTGCGTGCCCTGCCGACGGTTGGTCTCGTACATCCGCACCGCGTGGCGGAGGAGGCGGACGCGAACGACGTCGCCGAGGAACTCGGTGTCGACGTCCGACTTCTGGGCCGCGCCCTTGTTCCAGATGGTGACTTCCATCGAAGCGATCTCCCTCAGACGCCGGCGGTCAAGGCCGTGCGGATGAACAGCAGCGTGCCGCGGTGGCCCGGAACCGAGCCCTTCACGATCAGGATGTTGCGCTCGGTGTCGACGCCGACGATCTCGACGTTCTTGACCGTGATGCGCTCGCCGCCCATGCGGCCACCCATGCGCTTGCCCTTGATGACGCGACCCGGATAGGTCGCGGCGCCGATCGAACCCGGACGACGGCGGGCCATGCCGCCGTGGGTCATGCGACCACCGCCGAAGCCGTGGCGGCGCATGACGCCCGCCCAGCCCCGTCCGCGGCTCTCGCCCGAGATGTCGACGACGTCGCCGATCTCGAAGACGCCGACGGTGATCGGGGCGCCCGGAGCGACCTCGACCGCGTCCTCGCCCTCCTTGGCCGGCCCGACGGCGACCTTCGAGGTGTCGGCGAGGCGCAGCTCCTTCAGCACGCGTTGCGGCGCGACGCCGGCGGCCTTGCAGTGGCCGACCTCGGCCTTGCTGAGAACCTTCTCGCGGACCTCGTCGTAGCCGACCTGGACGGCGCTGTAGCCATCCTTGGCCGTCTCGAGGACCTTCGTGATGAAGCAGGGGCCAGCCTCGAGGAAGGTCACGGGGATGCAGACCCCCTCCTCGGTGAACATCTGGCTCATGCGGCCCTTACGGCCCAGAATCACTTTCGACATCGCTCAGTCCCTTGCGAAACGGGCGCCGTCCGCGTGAAGCGGTCGCGCCCGTGTTGAGTGTCTCAAGCCTTGATCTTGACCTCGACGCCCGCCGGAAGGTTGAGGCGGCTCAGCGCATCGACCGTCTTCTTGGTGGGGTTCTCGAGGTAGATCACGCGCTTGTGCGTCCGGATCTCGAACTGCTCGCGCGACTTCTTGTCGATGTGGGGCGAGCGCAGAACGGTGTAGCGCTCGATCTTCGTCGGCAGCGGAATGGGTCCGACGAGGGTCGCCCCGGTCCGACGCGCCACTTCGACGATCTCGGTGGTGGACTGGTCGATCGCCACGTGGTCGTAGCCTTCCAGTCGGATCTTGATCTTGTCGTTCATCGCTCTCGCGCCCCGCGTGTCGCGGTCGTCCTTTGTCCGCCTCGGGGCCGAGCTCACAAAGCTCTGCCTCTCAGCGACTTATGATCGCTTCCCCGGAATCGGGGACGAAGGACGGCACTCTACCGCGCCCCGTCGCCGTTCCAAAGCCCCGGCCCGCCGCTTTCCGCGACGCGACCGACGGTCTCGAAACTGCCCACAAGTCGTTGCGAGGCAGAATCTTGAGACCGCGACCACCCTTCCCGGGCAGTCGATGTCCCCCCTGTCGGGGTTCGAATTCGCGTTGTCGATCCTTCGGAGCCTTCCCGGTCGGCCCTCAACCCGTGAGCTGGCTCACGAGCTGCGGTGGTACCGGGCGGTACTCCAGCGGTTCCATCGAGAATCCCGCCCGCCCCTGAGTGAGCGACCGGCAGACCGATGCGTATCCGAAGACCTCGCTGAGCGGCACGCTCGCGATGAGCTCGTTCTGCTCGCTCGAGGAGTCGATCTCCTCGATGCTCGCGCGACGCGAGTTCAGGTCCCCGATGATGTTGCTCAAGAACTCCGCGGGCACGGTCACCCGCAGCTTCATGTACGGCTCGAGCAAATCGACGCCGACTTTATCAAGCGCCTCGTGGAACGCCAGGACACCGGCCTGATAAAAGGCCACGTCCGACGAATCCGTCTCGTGGGCCGCCCCGCCGAGCAGGGTGACCTTGACGTTGATGATCGGAAAGCCGAGTTCGTGACCGGACTGGGCCGCGTCGCGGCAGGCGTCCGAGACCAGGGGGACGAACTCCTTGGGGATCACGTCGACCGGCGCCGCGTTGGTGAAGGAGTAGACCTTCTCGGGGTCGGTCTCCACCCGGATCCGGACCTGGGCGAACTGGTTCGTTCCGCCGGCCTGCTTCTGGAAGGTCGCCTCGACCTCGACCGCTCCCCCGCCCTGCCCGAGCGCCTGCTTGAAGGCCACCCGCGGCTTGCCGACGTTGATCGCGACGCCGAAGTCGTTGATGAGCCGGTTCTTCACGATCTCGAGGTGGAGCTCGCCCATCCCGAAGATCAGGAGCTGACCGGTCTCGTCCTCGGTGCGGGTCCGGAAGGTCGGATCCTCCTTGGCGAGCTGTTCGAGCGCGACGCTCAGCTTGTCGCGGTCGGCGTTCGTCTTCGGCTCGATGGCCATGCTGACCACGGTCTCGGGAAAGGTCATCGCCTCGAGCGCGACCGGCGCGGCCTTGGTGCAGAGCGTGTCGCCGGTGACCGACACCTTGAGCCCCGTCACCGCCACGATCGCGCCGGCGGAGGCGAGCTCGACCGGGTCGCGGGAACTCGCGTGCATCACGAAGATGCGCGAGATCCGCTCCATCTTCTTCAGGCGCGGGTTGTAGACCTGATCGCCCGGCGTCAGCCGTCCGGAGTACAGGCGCACGAAGGTCAGGTCGCCGTGCTTGGTGCCGATCGTCTTGAAGCAGAGCGCGGCGAGCGGCCCTTCCGGGTCGCTCGGAAGCGGGATCGGCGACTCGTCGACCGGGTGGTGGCCGACGGTGGGCGGCACGTCGAGCGGCGAGGGCAGGAAGGCGACGACGCCGTCGAGCAGGCGCTGGATGCCCTTGTTCTTCAGCGCCGAGCCGCAGAAGACCGGGACGATCGCCCCCTTCACCGTCGCCTCGCGGATCCCCTTCACGAGATCCGTGAACTCGATGCGATCGTGCTCGAGGAACTGCTCGGTCAGGTGGTCGCTCGTCTCCGCGAGCTGCTCCTCGAGGATCGCGCGGTGCTCGCGCGCCTTCTCGGCCCAGACCGGCGGGATCTCGCGCGCCTCGAAGGACGCGCCCTGGCTCCCCTCGTCGTAGAAGATGGCCTGCATCTTCACGAGATCGATGACGCCCTCGAGCTCCTTCCCCGCCCCCATCGGCATGAGGAGGACGACCGGATTCGCGCCGAGGCGCGTCTTGATCTGCGAGACGACCCGGAAGAAGTCGGCGCCCACGCGGTCCATCTTGTTGACGAAGGCGAGCCGGGGGACACGGTGCCGGTTCGCCTGGCGCCAGACCGTCTCGGACTGCGCCTCGACGCCGGCCACGCCGCAGAAGACGCCCACGGCGCCGTCGAGGACGCGCAGCGAACGCTCGACCTCGGCCGTGAAGTCGACGTGTCCGGGCGTGTCGATGATGTTGATCGTGTGATCGCGCCAGGGGCAGCTCGTCGCGGCGGACGTGATCGTGATGCCGCGCTCCTGCTCCTCCTGCAGGTAGTCCATCGTCGCGGTGCCTTCGTGCACCTCGCCGATGCGATGCTCCTTGCCGGTGTAGAAGAGGATGCGCTCGGAGACCGTCGTCTTGCCGGCATCGATGTGCGCGATGATGCCGATGTTGCGGATCCGGGACTGATCGTCGGCCTGGGTCGCCTTCTTCGCCATGATCTGCCCCGCCTGATCCCGATCCTTCGTTCAAACGCGAGACGCCGGTCGACCGCTCGTGGCGGTGGACCGGCGCTCGTCTGTTCGCTCACCCGATCGCGACGCTCGCGTCCGTCGAGCGCCGCCTTCCCTCGCCTACCAGGCGAAGTGGGCGTTCATCTTGTTGGCGTCCGCCATCTTGTGGGTGTTCTCGCGGATGGTCATCGCGGCACCCTCGCGGCGGAACGCACCGACGAGCTCCTCGGCGAGGAAGTAGGAGGTGGGACGCCCCTTCTTCTTGCGAACGACCTCGAGGATCCAGCGGAAGGCCAGCGACTGCTGACGCGAGCGCTTGACCTCGATCGGGACCTGATAGGTCGCACCGCCGACGCGCTTCGAGCGCACCTCGATGACGGGCTTCAGGTTCTCGATCGCCACCTCGAAGACCTCGAGCGGCGGCACGTCCTTGACCCTCTGCTCCACGATCTGCATCGCGTCGTAGAAGATCGCCTGCGCGGTGCTCTTCTTGCCGTCGAGCATCAGGCAGTTGATGAACTTCGAGACGAGGCGGCTTCCAAAGACCGAATCCGGCTTCAGGAAACGCTCGGGGCTGTTGTACTTCCGGGGCATCGTCGTTCTCTTTCCCTTCGTTCGCTCCCGCGCTCTCGGGGGGAGCGTTGGCGGGTCGTCATCCCCGCCGGCGTCAGACTCGACTCGAGATCAGGACTTCGGGCGCTTGGTGCCGTACTTGGACCGGCTGCGACGGCGATCGTCGACCCCGGACGCGTCGAGCGCGCCGCGGACGATGTGGTAGCGGACGCCGGGAAGGTCGCGGACGCGGCCGCCGCGCACGAGCACGATGGAGTGCTCCTGCAGGTTGTGACCCTCGCCCGGGATGTAGGCGGTGATTTCCTTGCCGTTCGAGAGGCGGACGCGCGCGATCTTGCGGAGCGCGGAGTTCGGCTTCTTCGGGGTCTGGGTCTTCACCTGGAGGCAGACGCCGCTCTTCTGGGGGCAGGAGTCCAGAACCGGCGACTTGCTCTTCTTCTTGATCTGCTTGCGGCCCTTGCGGACCAGCTGGTTGATCGTCGGCATTCGACGTAAGTCCTTGATCGGTCTTGATTTCGAGTCTGACGTGTTCCACCGCCGGGCAGACCAAACCCGCTCGGGGGACAGGATCGTACGAATTCCGCCGGGGCCTTCAAGTTGCGGCGGGCCGGTCCGCCCTCAATTCCCCTCCACCCGATCGGCGCTGAAGATCCCGTTCGGCTGCCGGAAGACCACCCGGGCGACGGTTCCCGCCGGTTCCTCCTCGAACTGGACCGAGAAACCGTCGAGCCCCTTCAGGGAGAAGCGCCCGCCGGGACCGGGCTCGAGCGCATAGGTCGGCTGGCCTGGCACCGTCAGGCGGAGCTCGGTCCCGGCGACCTCGACGGTGACGGTGCGACCGGCGAGCCGGTAGCTCCCGGCGAATCGGGCGAGATGAGCCGGATCACGCAGGCGGGGATCGGGGGCCCGCTCGAAGCGGATCGGCGCGACCGCGGCCTCGAGGGCGATCTCCAGCGCCTCGACGCGCCCCGTCACGTCGGGCCGGAACTGGAGCTTCAGCCCCTTCCAGGCGGGATCGACGGGGTCCTCCCCGGCGCGGAAGACCTCGTAGTGCCAGTGCTCGAGGGGCGCGGAGATGCCGTGGAAGGTGAAGGCGAGGGATCCCTCCGACGCGCGCACCGCGACCTCGCCGTAGGCCGGATGGAGGTAGCTCGCGGCGTAGTCGGCGAGGGGCCGCGGCGGCTGCGTGCCCGCGACGCGATCGGCGCGTTCCCGCTCCTCGGATTCCTTCTCGAGACGGCGCGCGCGCTTCAGCTGGGCGAGCAGGGGCTGGGCCCGGTCCTCGGACTCGAAGCCCATGATCCGGTCGACCAGCTCGCCCGCGACGAGATCGACGACCGGCGAGCCGTCGCCGTTCGCGACGACGGCGATCCCGAGATCGTGACGGGGGAAGAACGCGACGGAGGCGACGAAGCCGTCGATCGCGCCGTTGTGGTGCACGCGGAGGCGCCCGCGGTAGGAGTCGACCATCCACCCCATCGCGTAGGCGGTCGGGGTCGTCCGATCGCTGTCGGGCAGCGTCCCCATCGCCATGCGCGGCGTGATCATGTCGTCGAAGCGGTCCTCGGGCAGGAGGCGCCGTCCCTCGAGCTCGCCGCGGCCGACCAGGAGGCGCAGCCAGCGGCCCAGGTCCTCGGCGTTCGAGAGGATCGCGCCCGCGGGGCCGACGTTGCGGATCCGGCGGAAGGCGATCGGGACGACGTCGTCCCCGCGCCGCGCGTGCGGCGTCGCGTGATCGGCGACCGCCCGGGCTTCCTCGGTGCTGAAGAGCGTCGCGGACATCCCGGCCGGCTCGAGGATGGTGCGCCGCGTGAGCGCTTCCCAGTCGCCGCCGGCGACGAGCGCCCCGACGTGCCCGGCCGTCGCGTACATGAGGTTGTTGTACTGCCAGGTCTCGCGGAAGCCGGCGTTCGGCTCGAGGTGGCGGAGCCGCCGCGCGATGCCGGCCAGATCGAGGTCGAGCGCGTTGTACCAGACGAGGTCATGGCGCGGCAGACCGGTGCGATGGCAGAGCATGTCGCGCAGCGTCGCCGCCTCGCACGCGACGGGGTCCTCGAGGGCGAAGCCGGGAAGGTACTCGCGCACGGGGCGGTCGAGGTCGAGCTTGCCCTCGGCGGCGAGGCACTCGAGTCCGAAGGCGGTGAAGGCCTTCGTCGTCGACCCGATCGCGAAGAGGGTCTTCGAGGTGACCGCCTCGTCGCGGCCGAGCTCGCGACGGCCGTAGCCGCGCGTCGCGACGACGCCGCCGCGGCGCACGACGGCGAGGGCGAGTCCGGGCGTCTCGAAGTCCTTCAGCAGGGCCTCGACCCGGGCGTCGAATCCCTCGAGCGCCGCCCGCGCCGCGACGAGGGGATCGACGCCGCGCTTCATCGAGAAGGCGAGCTTGCCCCCGCCCTGGCGGAACTCGCCCGCGACGGAAGCGCCGTCCTCGGCGAGACGCCCCTCGAAGCGCGGCTTCCCGGGAATGCCGTCGATCTCGAAACGGAGCGTGCCCTCCGCGAAGGAGATCTCGCGCAGGCCGCGGTCCACGAGCCCCTGGGCCGGGATCGAGATGTCGCCCGACCAGACCTCTCCCTCCCGCGCGAGGTCGACGTCGAAGGCGAGGCCGATGCCCTCGATGGTGCCCTCCCAGCGGCCGCGCGGATCGGCGTCCTGCGCGGCGAGGGATGCGGCGAACAGCAGGAGCACGGCCGTGGTGGAGAGGAATCGGAAGCTCATCGCGGGTCTCCGGACGCGATCGGGAAGTCGAGGCATCCCTGCTGCGCGACGTCCCGCGGCGGGGTGACGCCGGAGGAAGAAGTTCACGGCCCGGCGACGTTCCGCGAGTCGCCGCCCACGAGAAAGGGCGCCCTCTCGGGCGCCCTTCCTCGGTTCAGCTTCGCTCGGAGCGACGGCCCGGGATCAGCCCGCGGCCTCCTCCATCGCCTCGCCCGCCTCCGGCTCCTCGTCGAGCTCGAAGTTGTGCTTCACGAGCGTGTCGTGGTAGTGGCTGAAGCCGGTGCCCGCCGGGATGAGGTGACCGAGGATCACGTTCTCCTTGAGGCCGCGGAGATCGTCGCGCTTGCCGGCGATCGCCGCCTCGGTGAGGACCTTCGTCGTCTCCTGGAAGGACGCGGCCGAGATGAAGGACTCGCTCTGGAGCGCGGCCTTCGTGATGCCCAGGAGCAGGGGCTGCGCCGTCGCCGGCTTGCCCTTCGCCTTGCGCACCTTGTCGTTCGCCTCGAGGAAGGCGTGACGATCGATCACGTAGCCGGCCAGGAACTCGGTGTCGCCCGGGTTCTCGACGCGGACCTTGCGCAGCATCTGCGCCACGACGATCTCGATGTGCTTGTCGTCGATCCGCACGCCCTGGGAGCGATAGACCGCCTGGATCTCGCGGAGGAGGTACTCGTAGAGCGCCTCCGTGCCCGAGATGCGCAGGATGTCGTGCGGGATCGGCGAACCGTCGACGAGGGGCTCGCCCGCGCGGACGAAGTCGCCGCGGTGGACGCGCAGGTGCTTCGAGTGCGGCACGAGGTGGGCGCGCTCGGCGCCGCCCTCGCCCTTGACGATGATGACGCGCTTGCCGCGCTTCTTCTCGCCCAGCTCGACGACGCCGTCGATCTCCGCGATGACCGACGGATCCTTCGGGATCCGGGCCTCGAAGAGCTCGGTCACGCGCGGCAGACCGCCCGTGATGTCCTGCGTACCGGTGACCTCTCGCGGCGTCTTGGCGAGCAGGGTGCCCGCCTTGACCTTCGCGCCGTCCTTGACCTCGAGGTGCGCCTTCTCCGGAATCGGATAGAGACCGATCGGGTGCCCGTCGTTGTCCTCGATCACGAGCTGCGGGTGGAGCTCACCCTTGTGCTCCATGATGACCATGCGGCGGATGCGGGAGCCCGGCTCCTTCTCGCGCTTCATGGTCTCGCCCTCGACGATGTCCTCGAAGCGGACCTTGCCGGGGCGCTCGGCGATGATCGGGATGTTGTGGGGGTCCCAGCGGCAGAGCACGGTCTTGGCCTTCACGGCCTGTCCGTCCTTCACCTCGATCGTGGCGCCGAGCGGGATCGCGTAGCGCTCGAGCTCGCGGTCCTTGTCGTCCATGACGGCCAGCTCGCCGTTCCGGTTGAGGACGGTCACGCCCTCCTCCGTCTCGACGGTCCGGACGTTCCGGAACTCGACCTGACCCTCGGTGCGGGACGTGATGTGCGTCTCCGCCACCGAACGGCTCGCCGTACCACCGATGTGGAAGGTCCGCATCGTGAGCTGCGTTCCCGGCTCGCCGATCGACTGCGCGGCGACGACGCCGACCGCCTGGCCGAGCTCGACCACGCGGCCGCGGCAGAGATCGAGGCCGTAGCAACGCTGGCAGCAGCCCCGCGCCGTGTCGCAGGTGAGCGGGCTGCGCACGCGGACGCGCTCGTAGCCGAGGTTCTCGATCCGGCGGGCGGCGGCCTCGTCGATGATGCCGCCGGCGCTGACGACGATCTCGTCCGAGACGACGTCCTTGATCGTGTCGCAGGCGGTGCGGCCGCGGATGTTGTCCGCCAGCGACACCTCGACGTGCTCGCCCTTGTAGACCGCGCTCTTCAGCACGCCCTTCTTGGTGCCGCAGTCGAGCTCCTTCACGACGACGTTCTGGGTGACGTCGGTGAGCTTGCGCGTCAGGTATCCCGAGTCCGCGGTCTTGAGCGCGGTGTCGGCCAGACCCTTGCGCGCGCCGTGCGTCGACGAGAAGTACTCGAGGACGCGCAGACCCTCGCGGAAGTTCGCCTTGATGGGCGACTCGATGATCTTGCCGTTCGGCTTGGCCATGAGGCCGCGCATGCCGGCGAGCTGACGGATCTGCTCGACCGAACCACGCGCGCCCGACGCGGCCATCATGTAGATCGGGTTGACGGTGAAGCCGTCCTCGCCGAAGTCGAGCTTCAGCTCGGCCATCATGGCCTCGCCGATCGCCTCGCGAGCGCGGGTCCAGACGTCGATGACCTGGTTGTAGCGCTCACCGTCGGTGATGACGCCCGCGGAGTAGTTCTCCTCGATCTTGAGGACCTGCCGCTCGGCCGCATCGACGATGTCGTGCTTGCGGTCGGGCATGCGCATGTCGTTCTTGGCGATCGAGAGTCCGGCGCGCGTCGCCGAGCGGAAGCCGACCTCCTTGAGGTCGTCGAGAAGGCGCAGGGTGTACTTGCGACCCAGCGTCTTGTGGCAGTCCGTGATGATGCGCGAGAGCGTCTTCTTGGACATCTCGACGTTGTAGAACGGCAGCCGGTCCTCGAGGATGTCGTTGAACATCACGCGACCGACCGTCGTCTGCACGACGCCGTCGACGAGTTCGACCTCGCCGTCGCGGTTGAGGAACTTCTTCTTGCCGCGGAAGCGGACCCGCACCTTGGTGTGGGTCTTCACCGCGCCCTGGTCGAAGGCCGTGATGACCTCCATCGGCGACGCGAAGGGCGTCGGATAGAGCTCGGCGTGCGGCTGATCCGTGGTCAGGTAGAAGCTGCCGAGAACGACGTCCTGCGTCGGCGAGATGATCGGCTGACCCGACGCCGGCGAGAAGATGTTGTTCGGGGCGAGCATCAGCGTGCGCGCCTCGACCTGGGCCTCGTAGCTCAGCGGGAGGTGGACGGCCATCTGGTCGCCGTCGAAGTCCGCGTTGAAGCCGGTGCAGACCAGCGGGTGGAGACGGATCGCGTTACCCTCGATGAGCACCGGCTCGAAGGCCTGGATACCCATGCGGTGCAGCGTCGGCGCGCGGTTGAGCAGCACCGGGTGCTGGTCGATGACCTCCTCGAGGATGTCCCAGACCTCGTCGTCCTTCCGCTCGAGCATCTTCTTGGCGCTGCGGATCGTGTCCGCGTAGCCGAGCTCCTTGAGCCGACGGATGATGAAGGGGCTGGTAGAGCTCGAGCGCGATCTTCTTCGGCAGTCCGCACTGGTGGATGCGCAGGTCGGGACCGACGACGATGACCGAACGCGCCGAGTAGTCGACGCGCTTGCCCAGCAGGTTCTCGCTGTGGAAGCGACCCTGCTTGCCCTTGATCATCATGTCCGTCAGCGACTTGAGCGGACGGTTGCTCGAGCCGAGCACGCTGCGACGGCAGCGGGCGTTGTCGAACAGCGTCGACCGACTGCTGCAGCATCCGCTTCTCGTTGCGGATGATGACCTCGGGCGCGTTGAGGTCGAGGAACTTCTTCAGTCGGTTGTTGCGGTTGATGAGCCGACGGTAGAGGTCGTTGAGGTCCGGAGCCTGCGAAGTTGCCGCTTCGAGTGGACCAGCGGGCGCAGGTCCGGCGGGATGACCGGGATCACGTCCAGGATCATCCACTCGGGGCGGTTCTCGGAGTCACGCAGCGCCTGACGGTGCGGAGGCGCTTCACGATGTCCTTCGCCCGCCGCTTGCTGTGGGTCTCGGCCAGCTCGTGGCGCAGCTCCTCGCTGATCTTGTTCAGGTCGAGCTTGCCGAGCAGGTCCTTGACCGCCTCGGCGCCCATCGTCGCCTTGAACTTGTCGCCGTACTTGCCCTTCGCCTCGCGGTACTCCTCCTCGGTGAGGAGCTGGCGCAGCTCGAGCCCGGTCTCGTCGGAGTTGCCCGATCGGTGACGACGTAGTCCTGGAAGTGGATGACCTTCTCGAGATCGGAGGTCTTCTATCGCCAGGAGCGTGCCGGAGACGCGAGGGCATCGCCTTGAAGAACCAGATGTGGGCGACGGGCGCGGCGAGGTTGATGTGCCCCATCCAAGCTCGCGGCGCTCGCGCGAGTGCGTGACCTTCACGCCGCAGCGATCGCAGACGATGCCCTTGTGCTTGATGCCCTTGTACTTGCCGCACGAGCACTCCCAGTCCTCTCCGGACCGAAGATGCGCTCGCAGAACAGACCGTCCTTCTCGGACCGGTAGGTCCGGTAGTTGATGGTCTCGGGCTTCGACCCTCGCCGTAGGACCAGCTGGGTGATGTCCGCGGGCGAGGCGAGCCGGATCGTGACCGACCCGAAGTCGTTCACGCGATTGAAAGTCGAGAATCAAGCATGCGTCACCTCCTCAGGCGCCCATCACCGCTTCCACCTCGTCCATCGGTCGCTTGTGCAGCTCGATGTTGAGGCAGAGAGGCCCTTCAGCTCGTGGCAGAGCACGTTGAAGGAGACGGGGGTACTGGCCTGAGCGTGTTCTCTTGCCTCTGACCATGGACTCGTAGATCTTCGTGCGCCCCTCGACGTCGTCGGACCTGACGGTGAGGAGCTCCTGCAGGATGTAGGCCGCGCCGTAGGCCTCGAGCGCCCAGACCTCCATCTCTCCGAAGCGCTGGCCGCCGAAGCGGCCTTGCCGCCCAGCGGCTGCTGTGATGAGGGAGTAGGGTCCGGTCGCGCGCGCGTGCACCTTTCTCGTCCACCAGGTGGTGGAGCTTGATGATGTACATGTAGCCGACAGTGGTCTTCTGCTCGAAGGGGATGCCGGTCCGGCCGTCGGAGAGCTGGACCTTGCCGTCGCTCGGCAGTCCGGCCTCCTCGAGGGCCTTCTTCGATGTCCGCCTCCTCGCGCCGTCGAAGGCGGCGTCACGGTTTCCGAAGCCGGTCGTCATCGCGGCCCACCCGAGGTGGGTCCTTCGAGGATCTGACCGTCGTTCATGCGGCTCGGCACGCCGAGCGGGTTGAGGCAGAGGTCGACGGTCCGTCCTCGAGGAAGGGCATGTCCTCCTCGGGCAGGATGCGCGATGACGCCTTGTTTCCGTGGCGACCCGCGATCTTGTCGCCACGGAGAGCTGACGCTTCGTCGCGATGAAGACCTTGACCATCTCCAGCACGCCGGTCGGGAGCTCGTCGCCGCGCGAGAGGCGGCTGACCAGCTTCGTCTTCCCCTCGAAGGAGTCGATGCGCTCGAGGTAGGTCTCCATCGCCGCCTGGGGCGGCCTTCTTCGACCCTTCAGGCTCTTGTCGACGACCGCACGACCTGCTCGCGGACGAGCTTCTGCAGAGGTAGTTCTCGGCCGAGTCGGCGGTGATGCGATCACCGCTCGCCGGATCCGAGAGCGTCCCTCCGCGATCTCCTCGAGACGCTCGATGAGATCGGTGAGCGTCTCGCGGTACTTCTGGAGGAAGCGCGTCTCCGCCTTCTTGATCTCGGCGAGGTTCTTCGGCGCTCCTCCTCGGTCATGTTGACCTTGCGGGAGAACTTCTGGGTGTCGATGACGATGCCGTCGATGCCCGAGGGCGCTCGAGCGAGTCGTTCTTCACGTCCTCGCCCGCGCGTCCGAAGATCGCGTGGAGGAGCTCGAGAGAGCTCGTTCTTGCTCTTCGGCGCGACCTGTTGACCAGGATGTCGCCCTGCTTGATTCGGGGTGCCGACGCGGACGATGCCGTCCTCGTCGAGGTTCTTGAGCATGCGCTCCGGAACGTTCGGGATGTCGCGGGTGAACTCCTCGCCGAGCTTGGTCTCGCGGATCTCGATCTCGAACTCGTCGATGTGGATGGAGTGTGAAGTAGTCCTCCTTGACCAGGTGCTTCGCTGACGAGGACGGCGTCCTCGAAGTTGTAGCCGTCCCAGGTCATGAACCCGACGAGCACGTTGCGACCGGAGCGCGCTGTCCGCCGAAGGTCGAGGCGCCGTCGGCGATGACGTCGCCGGCCTTGACCTGGTCGCCTCGGTGACGATCGGCTTCGGTTGAGGCAGGTCCGCTCGTTGAGGCCGGTGAACTTCCGCAGGGTACAGATCGTCGCCGACCTGGATCTCCTGTCGCGGTCACGCGACGGACCTTTCCGCCCGTGCGCGCCTTCACGACCATGCCTGAGTTGCGGGCGATCGCGTGCTCCATGCCGGTCGGCGCGCCACGCAGGGCGGCTCGGTGATGAGCAGCGGCACCGCCTGGCGCTGCATGTTCGAACCCATCAGCGCGTGGTTGGCGTCGTCGTGCTCGAGGAAGGGGATCAGGGTATGAGACGCCGATGATCTGCTTCGGGGAGACGTCCATGTACAGGACGTCCTTCGAGCTGACGAACTTGAAGTCGCCGCGCGAGCGCGCGAGGACGCGATCGCCGATGATCTTGCCCTGCTGTCGATCTCGGTGTCGGCCGGCACGATGACGGCCTCGCTCTCCTCGTCGGCACGGAGCCAGACGACCTCCTCGCGGGTCATGGCGACCTTCTGGCTCTTCACCGGCCGGTAGGGCGTGATGAGGAAGCCGTACTCGTCGACCGCGGCGAAGATGCCGGGCGAGGCGATGAGACTACGTTGCGCTTCCGGCGTCTGATCGGCAGATGCGACCGTAGTGCGAGAGGTGGACGTCGCGCACCTCGAAGCCCGCGCGCTTGCGGTTCAGACCGTTCGGGCCGAGCGCCGACAGACGGCGCTCGTGCGTGAGCTGCGAGAGCGCTGGTCTGGTCGACGACCTGCGAGAGCCTGCCGCGACCGAAGAAGTAGTCGATCGCCGAGCTGATCGTCTTGGCGTTGACTGTACGCGCGGCGTCAGGTTCTCCTCTCGATGTTCATCCTGCTCCTGGGCCGTCTTCCGCAGCTTCAGGAAGCCCTTGTGGAACTCGTCGGCCGCGAGCTCGGCGATCGTGCAGGCACCTCGGCGGTTGCCAAGGTGGTCGATGTCGTCGATCCCGCCGTTGCCGTGGCGCAGGTCGAGGATGTAGCGGATCGAGCTGACTGTGTCCTCCGCCTGCAATATCGCGTCCTCCGCGATGTCCTGCTTCGAACTCGGTGGTTCAGGTGAAGTGGCCGACCTTGCCGAGGCGGTAGCGCGCCGGGTCGTGGAACTTCTCGTTGAAGAGATCGCGCGCCTTCGATCTGCGGCGGGTTGCCGGGACGGAAGCGGCTGTAGATCTTCAGCAGCGCCTCCTCGTGGCTCTTGACTGCAGCCCGCGGAGCGAGTTCAGGATCAGGAAGTCCGTCACCTCTTGATGACCGACGCTCTTCATCGTCGAGGTCTGGAGGATCTTGACGTACTCCTCGGTGAGCTGCTCGCTTGAGGAGATCAGGATCTCGCCCGACTCCGGATCGACGACGTCGCCGACGACGCATGTCCTCTCAGCTTCGCCGCGTTCTTGCTGTCGATCTTGAGCTTCTTGGTCTCGTGGAAGAGGCGGATGATGTCCTCGTCCGTCGAGTACTGCGCATCCATCGCGCGCAGCAGCGTGGTGGCGAGGAACTTGCCGCTCTGGTCGATCTTGACGTGGAGCGAGTCCTTCTTGCCGACCGCGATCTCGATCCAGCTCCCGCGCTCGGGGATGACCCAGCAGGAGTGGAGCTTCTTCTCGTTGGCCTGGACGTCCACCGAGAAGTCCACGCCCGGCGAGCGGTGGAGCTGGCTCACGATGACGCGCTCGGCGCCGTTGATGATGAACTCGCCGCCCCCGACCATGATCGGGATCTCGCCGAGGTACACCTCCTCCTCCATCGGCTCCGCCTTGTTCAGGCGGCAGCGGATCTTGAAGGGCATGCTGTAGGTGAGCCGGAGGTTCCGGCACTCCTCGGGCGTGTAGCGCGGACGACCGAGCTCGTACCCGAGATACTCGAGCGAGAGCGTCTTGTCGTAGCTCTGGATCGGGAAGACCTCGCGGATGATCGCCTCGAGGCCGGCCTCGGCCCGCTCGGCGGGCGCCGCGTCGGGCTGCAGGAAGTCCCGGTAGGCCTTCAGCTGCAGTTCGATGAGATCCGGCACGTCGATGATCTCGCCGCGCTTTCCGTAGGTGCGCACCTCGGAAGGAATGGGTGGCCTGCTCATGCTATCCCTCTTCGCCGCCGGTCCCGACTCGCCACCCCGCCCCCAGGGTGGGCCGCGACCGTTCTGCCCCTCGTCTCACGACGCACGTACGGACCGCGACCGCCTCGCGATTCCGTCCTGCGTGCCGCGAGTCGGTCTTCGTCCGTATCCGATCGTCCCGTCGTATCGTCGATGGTACTCGCCGATCCTGGACCCCCGGTCCTCGCCTCGGTGCCCCGCCCGGTGCGCGATCGCGACTCGTTCCGGGAGGAATGCGCGCGTACGCGCCGCGTCCCCCGTCCCTCGTCCGCTCGCCGTTCCAAGGCGCGAACACCTCCGCTCGAACCGCTTCGCAACGAGTCGTTTGGAGACGGGCGTAGCGCGGACCCCCGAAAGAGGCCCGCGCCACGCTCGTTTCCGCCCCGTCGCGCCGATCCCGACTCGAGGATCGACGCGCCGCCGGCCTCGCGGCCGGCGGACGGGAGAACTACTTGACCTCGACGTCGGCGCCGGCGTCGGCGAGCTGCTTCTGGATGTCGGCAGCCTCGTCCTTCGACACGCCCTCCTTGACGGGCTTCGGAGCGCCGTCCACGAGGTCCTTCGCCTCCTTCAGGCCGAGGCCGGTGACGGCGCGGACGACCTTGATGACGGCGATCTTGTTGCCGCCGGCACCCTTCAGGATGACGTCGAATTCGGTCTTCTCCTCGACCGCCGCGGCCTCGCCGCCGCCGCCGGGGCCCATGGCCATCATCATCGGGGCCGCAGCCTCGACCTTGAAGACCTCCTTGAACGCCTCCTTCAGATCCACCAGCTCAGTCACGGTCATGGCGCCGATGGTGTCAAGAATCTGCTGGGTTTTCGCCGAGTAGTCGGACATCTCTGTCACTCCCTACGTCCCCGATTTATCGTAAATCTCGGGGAATGATCAACTTAAGACAATCTCGCCCTCTCGAGGGCAACGTGTTCCCGGTCGTCTCCGTCTCCGCCCTCAGGCGGCTCCGGCTCCGCCCTTCTTCTCCAGAGCCTCGACGAGGCCATGCATCTCGGTGAACAGGTCGTCCATCGCCTTCGCGAAGTCGCTGACCGGTCCGAACATGCCCTGGAGCACCATGGACTGGAGCTCCTTCTTGCCGGGCAGGTTCGAGATCTTCTCCACCGCGGAAGCGTCGAGCACCTCGCCCTCCATGATCCCACCGAGGATCTCGAGGTTCATGATGGTCTTCGCTTCCTTGGTGAGCAGCTTCGCGATCGCGATGGCACCTCGCCGCCGAAGGCGAGGGCCGCCGAGCCCGAAACGACGGACTCGAGTCCGTCGAGGCCGACCCGCTTGAAGGCGACGGCGGCGAGACGGTTCCGCAGGAAGAGACAGGACATCCCCTCCTCGCGCAGCTTCGTACGGAGGGACTCCGTCTCGGCGACGCTCAACCGTCCAGCCGCGAACGCGATCGCGGAATCGTGGCCCTCGAGCTTGCTCGTGACCTGATCGACGATGGCATTTTTCATGGGCTTGCTCATGAATCTCTCCTTCGTCTCCTGGTCAGACCTTGACCTGAACGCCAGGGCTCATCGTCGACGAGACCGTGGCCTTCACCATGTAGACACCCTTGGCCGAGCTGGGCTTCAGGGACTCGAGATACCGGAGGAAGTGGCGGATGTTGTCCGCGAGCTTCTCCCGGCTGAAGGACCGCTTACCCATCGGGGCCTGCACGTTGCCGCCCGAGTCGATGCGGAACTCGATCTTTCCCGCACTGAACTCGCGCACCGTGTTGCCGATGTCCATCGTGACCGTACCGGCCTTGGGACTCGGCATCTTGCCCGAAGGTCCGAGGACCTTTCCGAGACGTCCGACGTGTTTCATCATGTCCGGCGTCGCGACCGCGACGTCGAAGTCCGTCCAGCCGTCGGAGATCTTCGCGGCGAGATCGGCGGAACCGACCTCGATCGCGCCCGCAGCGCGGGCCTCCTCGGCCTTGGGGCCTTCGGCGAAAGCCACGACGCGGAGAGTCTTGCCGATCCCGTGCGGCAGGGAGATCGCCCCTCGGACCATCTGGTCCGACTTCTTGGGGTCGACGCCCAGACGAATGCACAGCTCGACCGTTTCGTCGAACTTCGCCTTCGGGAAGCCGTCGAGAAGCTCGAGCGCGAGCTCGAGATCCTGGGCTCCTTCGGCGGCTTTCGCCTTCGCCGTCAGGTATCGCCTACTCCGTTTAGGCATAGGCACCTACTCCTCGGGAGTGCTCCATCGACCGGTGGTGGGACCGCACTCCCTCGAGTCTTCCACCGGTTGTTCGTCTCCGGACGGCCGCGTCGCGCGCGGCCGATCCGCTGTCAGTCGTCGACGATGATGCCCATCGAGCGCGCGGTGCCCTCGATGATCCGCATCCCCGCCTCTTCGCTCGCGGCGTTGAGACCCTGCTTCTTGGTCTCGTAGATCTCGCGCACCTGGGCGCGGGTCACGCGGCCGACCTTCGTGAGGTTGGGCTCGCCCGCCCCCTTCAGGACGCCCGCCGCCTTCTTCAGGAGCACGGCCGCCGGCGGCGACTTGAGCTCGAAGGTGAAGGAGCGGTCGGAGAAGACGGTGATCTCGACCGGGATGATCGTGCCCATGCTCTCGCGGGTCGCGTCGTTGAAACGCTTCACGAACTCCGCGATGTTCACGCCGTGCTGACCCAGCGCGGGACCGACCGGCGGAGCCGGGGTCGCCTGCCCGCCGGGGCACTGCAGCTTGATCTTCGCCTTGATTTCCTTGGCCATCGTTCGTCTCTCTCAGATCGTGCGTCCCGCGGGACGCGTCAGACCTTCTCGGCCTGCCAGTATTCGAGCTCGACCGGAGCCGCCCGGCCGAAGATGTTCACCGTCACGCGGATGCGACCCTTGTCCGGGATGATCTCGTCGACCACGCCGTCGAAGTCCTCGAAGGGTCCGTCCTTGATCTTGACCTTGTCTCCGAGGTCGAAGTCGATCTTGATCGTCGGCTTCGCCGCGCTCGTCGCCCCGTCGCCCTCCTCGGTCCCGAAGAGCTTGGCGACCTCTTCCTCCGTCAGCGGGAAGGGCTTCGCGAAGCTGCCCGCGTTCACGCCGACGAAGTCTCCGACGCCCGGGGTCTCCCGGATGAAGAGCCAGGTTTCGTCGGTCATCTCGAGCTCGACGAGAACGTAGCCCGGATAGGTCTTCTCCGAACGGGTCCGCTTCTTCCCGTTCTTGATCTCCTCGTACTTCCGGGACGGCACCACCACCTTGAGGATCTTGTCGCCCAGCCCGTGCGTCTCGATCTTGCGCTCGAGCGTCTTGCGGACGTGATCCTCCTTGTTGCTCTGAACTCGGATGGCGTACCAGTTGACGGCCACGTGCCGGTCCCCCCTCAGGCCCCGATGTTCAAGATCATGTGGAAGACGTGCTTCAGCACGAACTCCACCGTCGTCAGGAACACGGCGCAGAACGCGACGAAGAGGAGGACGATGACCGTCGCCTGCCGGGCCTCGAGCCAGGCGGGCCAGTGCACCTTCTTCATCTCCGTCTCGGTGTCGATCAGGAGGTCGGCGGCCTGCGGGCGGTTCAACCACCGGAACAGCACGAAGCCGCCCGCGATCGTCAGGACGATCGCGATGAGGACGCCGACGTTGAAGGGCTGCCGGTAGAAGGGCGCGACGAAGCTCGCGATCTCACCGTGCGCGAAATCGAACTTCTGCACCCAGGTCGCGAAGACCTTGAAGCCCCAGACGACCAGGGCGAGCAAGAAGTAGAAGGCGACTCGCCGGGCGATCTTGCCCTCACCGCTCTTGTAGACGTCCACGGCCCTGTGCCTCGTCGTTGGTCCCGTTACGAAAGTCGTCGCGGGCGCTTCTCGGCGCTCGCGACGGGTGTCTTCTGTCGCGCTCGGATCGCGACCGCGGGAGGCGTCGGGCGTCCGGAGCGCCCGACGCTCCCGCGTCTGATCACTTCACGATCTTGCCGACGACGCCGGCGCCGACGGTCCGGCCGCCCTCGCGGATCGCGAAGCGGAGACCCTCGTCCATGGCGATCGGCGTGATCAGCTCGACTTCCATCTTGGTGTTGTCGCCCGGCATGACCATCTGGACGTCGCCCGGCAGGTTGATGGTGCCGGTCACGTCGGTCGTGCGGAAGTAGAACTGCGGGCGGTAGCCGGTCTGGAAGGGCTTGTGGCGGCCACCCTCGTCCTTGGAGAGGACGTAGACCTCCGCCTCGAACTTGGTGTGGGGCGTGATCGTGCCCGGCTTCGCGATGACCTGGCCGCGCTCGATGTCGGTCTTCTTGAGACCGCGGAGCAGGAGACCGACGTTGTCGCCGGCCTGACCCTCGGGCAGGAGCTTCTTGAACATCTCGACGCCGGTGCAGACGGTCTGCGCGGTGTCGCGGACGCCGACGATCTCGACCGGATCGTTGACCTTGATGATGCCGCGCTCGACGCGACCGGTCGCGACGGTGCCGCGGCCTTCGATCGAGAACACGTCCTCGACCGGCATCAGGAAGGGCTTGTCGATCTCGCGCTCGGGGGTCGGGATGTAGGCGTCGACCTGATCCATGAGCTCGTAGATCGGGGCGAGGGCCGGATCGTCCGGACCGCAGCCGCCGATCATCGCCTCCATGGCCTTGAGCGCCGAGCCGCGGACGACCGGGCAATCGTCACCCGGGAAGTCGTACTTGCTCAGGAGCTCGCGGATCTCCATCTCGACGAGGTCGAGGAGCTCCGCGTCGTCGACGGCGTCGACCTTGTTCATGAAGACGACGATGGCCGGCACGCCGACCTGACGCGCGAGGAGGATGTGCTCGCGGGTCTGGGGCATGGGACCGTCGGTCGAGGCGACGACCAGGATGGTGCCGTCCATCTGGGCGGCGCCGGTGATCATGTTCTTGACGTAGTCCGCGTGGCCGGGGCAGTCGACGTGGGCGTAGTGACGCGCCAGCGTCTCGTACTCGACGTGAGCGGTCGCGATCGTGATGCCGCGCTCACGCTCCTCCGGAGCGTTGTCGATGGAATCGAAGGCGCGCTTCTCGGCGAGGCCCTTGAGGGCGAGCGCCTGGGTGATCGTCGCGGTGAGGGTGGTCTTGCCGTGGTCGACGTGACCGATGGTTCCGATGTTGACGTGCGGTTTGGTCCGCTCGAAAGTTCCCTTGGCCATTTCTGACTCCTTTCGGTTGCCGGCACCGACGCAGGCAGACCGACTGCCACAAAATCCGGCTCGCCGACGATCATCGTCCCGGAGCCTCGCCCCGCGCGGAGCGCGAGAGCTGCTGGTCGGAATTGAACCGACGACCTCGTCCTTACCAAGGACGCGCTCTACCCCTGAGCTACAGCAGCCGATGACGACCACCGGTCGTCGCTTTTCGCCGGCCGAAGCCGACAGAGTGGGGAGAGAAGGATTCGAACCTTCGAAGGCATAGCCAACGGATTTACAGTCCGCCCCGATTGACCACTCCGGCATCTCCCCGGTCGAATTGTCTCGGGCGCATGCGAAGCTGAGCTGCGCAGAACCCGTTTCCCAGGGACCCGGTACCTCGATCCGACGGCACGGTGGCGGAGCGGCCCGAAAAGAGCCAGCGGTCGGGGTCGAACCGACGACCTGCGGTTTACAAAACCGCTGCTCTGCCACTGAGCTACGCTGGCGGACTTCGGGACCTGCGCGTCAATGGGAGCGAAATCTTACGGCGGTGGTGGTCCCGATCAAGGGAAGCCCCCCAAAAAGGGAGGCCCCCCGGGGGACCTTCCGGCGGGCCGGGGCGGCGCGCTCGACCCGGCCTCCGGGCCGCGCGCTGTCAGATATTGTCAAGTCGCTGCGGATGAGCGGCTTATGACATGTTATCAGCGGCTTCGGCCCTCTCCACCCTTCTCCGTGGCCGCCGCGCGGACGGCCAGGAGCGGCCCGATCCGGTGCGAGATCGCGAGGCATCTCCCCTCCGCGTCGAGCCGGAGGAAGAGCGGCGTCTCGCTCAGGCCCCAGGGTCCCGACCAGGGTTCCCGGAGTTCCTCCTCGGGGTAGGCCACCGGAAACCGCAGTCCCGCGGCCGCGAGGCGTCGCGCCAGCTCCTCCGCCCCGCCCTCCTGGCGCCACACGTGGACGCCGACGACGACGGGGCCGCCGGGTCGGCCGCGGGCGGCCTCGAGGGTCCGGAGTTCCTCCAGCACCCGCTCCGAGAAGCCCGACCACAGGACGACGAGCCGCTCGCCGCCGACGGAGCGGACCCGGCCCTCGCCCCGCACCGCCGGCAGATCGAAGTCGAGGATCTTCCCCACGCGCTCGAGACGCTTCAGGTAACCCCGGGCCGCCGGCGCCGCGTATCGGGTGTCCTTCCAGCCGGCGAGGACCTCCTCGCAGAGCGCGCGGGCCTCGGCGGGATCGGCGGTCTCGTAGCGGGCGATCTCGGTGAGCGCGAGGGGGCCGAGCTCCTCCGCGGGCGCGAGCCGGCACGACAGGCGGGCGAAGCGGAGCCGCCGGTCCCGCGAGACCCCGGGATGCACCATGGCCGCGCGGGCGGCGGCGGCCGCCGCCTTGGCGCGCAGCGCGGCCGAGGTCTCCTCCTCGGCGAGCAGCTTCGAGATCTCGGCGAGGGTCTCCCCCGCCTGATCGAGGACGTTCGTCATCGCGGCCCAGCGCCCCGCCATCAGGCGCGGCACCTCGGCGTGACCGGGGTGGGCCCGCCGGAGCTCGAGCGCGAGAGCCGCCCGGCGCTCGGCGACGCGCCGATGGGCGGCCCGGAAGGCGGCCCGCCCCTCGTCCGTGGCGTCCCGACTCATCGCCGGTCCCTGCTCGCGATCGTAGTCGCGGACGATGTCCGCCGCGGGGCGCGTCGCCGGCCCGACCTGGGAGAGCCCCGGAGCCGCGAGAGGAAGGAGCGCGAGGACGAGAGCGAGCACGAGACGATTCATGGCGGGACTCCGGGGGAGGATCGGCTGCATCGCACCTGGTCAACGCCCGCCGGTCGCGCCACCGACAGGGAAAAGCCGGAGCGGGCGGATCACTCCTCGCCGATGGCCACCTCGTCGTACCCCACCTCCATCGGCATCATCCCCACCATCACGACGAGCTTCTCCTCCTCGCGGATGAACTTGCGGATCTTGCAGCGCGCGTCGAAGCGCGGCACGAAGACCTCGTCACCCTTCTTGAGGGAGGCGATGAAGTCGCGGCGGCGGTTCGCGAGGGTCGTCTTCGAGACCGAGCCGCGGACGATCTCCTCGAGCGCGTGGAAGTCTCCGAGCAGGGCCTTCGGGACGTTGCGGAGCGCCCGGAGGTGCGGGTCGGCGCGGCGCGCGAGCTCCTTCATCGCCTCGTCGACGGTGCGTTCGGCCTCGCGGTCGAGCCGACGCCCCTTCTTCTCGAGATGACGCTCCTTCTCCTCGGCCGCCTTCTGCAGGTTCTGCGTCTTGAGCAGGCGCCGCTCCGCCATCTCGCGCTGACGCTCGAGCGCGAGCCGGCTCTCCTGGAGCGCGTCCATCATCTCGCGCGGCGCGGAGGGACCCGCCTCGAGGATCTCGCGGGCGCGCTCGAGCACGGGTTCGGCGACGCCTTAGCGTCGCGCGACCGCGAGGGCGTTGGAGTTGCCGGGCTGACCGATGAGCAGCTCGTAGGTCGGACGCATGGTCTCGGGGTCGAAGGACACGCAGGCGTTCTCGACCTCGGGATGCCGGAAGGCGAACTCCTTCAGGCTGCCGAGGTGCGTGGTGACGATCGCCGCGACCTGGCGATCGCGCAGCTCCTCCAGGATCGCCGTGCCCAGCGCCGCGCCCTCGGTCGGGTCGGTCCCGGCGCCGAGCTCGTCGAGCAGCGCCAGCGTGCGTCGGTCGGCGGCACCGAGGATCGCCGAGATGTTCGCGATGTGCCCGGAGAAGGTGGAGAGGCTCTGCGCGATCGACTGCTCGTCGCCGATGTCGGCGAAGATCCCGGTGAAGACCGGAAGGCGCGATCCCTCCTCGGCCGGGATCGCGAGGCCGGCCTGGAACATCGCCTGGAGCAGCCCCACCGTCTTCAGCGTCAGGGTCTTCCCCCCGGTGTTCGGGCCGGTGATGACGAGGATGCGGAATCCCTCGCGCAGGCGGACGTCGATGGGCACGACCTCCTCGCCGCGCGCCTCCGCCGCCTCGACCAGCAGGGGGTGCCGCGCGCGGACGAGGCGCAGCCGGCCGTCCGGCGAGGCGGCGGCCACGCGGTGGCCCCGCTCGCGCGCGTAGCGCGCCTTCGCGGCGGTGAGATCGAACCAGGCCAGGAGGTTGGCGGTGTGCAGGATCTCGTTGCGGCGCGCGAAGAGCTCCCGGCTCACCTCGCCGAGGATCCGGTTCTCCTCCTGCCGCTCCCGGTGGCGGAGCTCCTTGATCTCGGTCGAGCGCGCGACGATCTCGGAGGGCTCGATGAACACCGTCTGACCGGTCTGCGAGTGACCGTGCAGGATGCCCGGCACCCGACCGCGCAGGTCCTTCTTGACCGCGACCACGAAGCGCCCGTTGCGCAGGGTGACGTTCCGGTGCATGAGGGCCGACCGCATCGGTTCGCGCTCGGTCATCCGACCGAGGTCGATGCGGAGCTCGTCCTCGAGGCGACGGAGGTCCTTGCGCAGCTCCCAGAGCTTCGGACTCGCGGCATCGACGACGACGCCGGGCGCCTCGACGACGGAGGCGAGCCGCTCGCGGAGCAGCTCGAGGTCGAGGAACTGGTCCCCGAGCCGCGCCAGCTCGGGCGCGGTCTCCCGCCGGGCGCGGGTCCAGGCGCGGAGGTCCCGGGCGGTGAGGAGGCTCCGCTCCACGCCGAAGACTTCCTCGGGCAGGAGGGCGCGGTTGCCCTCGCGCGCGCCGTCCACCAGCCCCTTCAGATCCGCGAGGCCCGCGAGCGGGATCTCGGCGCCGGCGTCGGCGAGGCGCAGGGCCTCGCCGAGCTGGGCGAGGCAGAGCTCGATGGGTCGGGACTCGCGATAGGGGTCGAGCGCGCGCGCGAGTTCGCGGCCGAGCTCGCTCGCGCAGGCGGCGGCGACCCGGTCGCGGATCCGATCGAACTCGAGTACGGAGAGCGCGTGGACGTCCATGGGGGCGTTCTATCCCCGGGGGCGCCGCCGCCACAGGGCGGGAGCGTCCTCGTCCGGACCGGCCCCCCTCTCGGGGCGACCGGTTCGAGGGGCGCCGGAGCGCGCGCGCCCCCGGGCGGAACGCGCGGGGGCGTGGGAGATCAGATCAGCGCGAGGCCCAGCATGCAGGCGCAGGCGATGGCGATCATCAGGTCGTTGGCGAGACGCTTCATGGGTCGTCCTCCGCTCGGCGGCGGCGCCGGGGGGCACCGCATCCGGATCCCGGGATAGCTCCGGGGGAGGACAGACGGAGCCTCGCGGACCGGAACGGAGCCGGCGCGGGAGGCGACCTCGGCCGCGGCGCCTCCGGCGGAGGCGACCGCGGTCCGGATCAGTCGTCGCGCTCGCTGAGCGGCGCGCCGCCCTGCGGATGATGACCGTTGCCGTTGCCGTAGGTCTCGAAGTCGTCGTCGGTGTCGCCGGAGACCTTCTCCTTCATCATCCGGCCGACCTTGAACTTGACGACGCGCTTGGCGGGAACGCTGACCTTCTGCAAGGTCCTGGGGTTCTGAGCCTTGCGCGCGGCGCGTTCCTTGATCTCGAACACGCCGAACTCGCGGAACTCGAGGCGGTTGCCCTTGCCCAGCTCGTCGATGATGTCGTCCAGGAACATCTGGATGACCTGCTTCGTGACGACCTTGGTCTGGCCCGTCTTCGCGGCGATCCGGTTGACGAGTTCCTTCTTCGTGATGGTGGCCATGGCCGACCCTCCCTGCCCGATCCGCGCGTTCCGTCCCGGGAACGCCCTTCGCGAGCGAGCCGTTCGAGGAGCCGGCGAGGCCCCCCTTCCCGACCCCCTATCGACCGTCGGCAAAGTGCCTATTGACTGAAACGGTCGTGACTTGCGGCGCGAACCCGCCGCCCGGGGCCCCGCGACGGCTTCGCCGACCGCGGAACCACCCTCGAAACGAAGCGCAAAGCCCTTTCGTGAAGGAATTTATGGTGAGTCGCGGGCGGCGGGCTCTCGCTTGGGTTCTCCGCGAAGAAAGTCACCCGGCGGCGCGGAATTCGTCTCGAAGACCAGCCGCGACCGGGACTTCCGGACGCGACCGACCCCCGCGGAGACGACTCGAGGATGGAGTTTCATATCCCGGAACATCGGCGACGCGCGGCCCGGGGAGCGGCGCTCCTCCTCGTCGCGGGCCTCGTCGTCCTCGGCCGCGCCGCGCACCGCGCGGAGCTCGAGCGTCGGCGCGGATCGGCGACCGCCCTCCTCGCCCTCGGGGCGTCCCCCGGAAGCCGGCTCGACCTGAATCGGGCCGGCCGGGACGAGATCATGCTCCTCCCGGGCCTCGGACCCCGCCGCGCCGACCTGATCCTCGCGCGACGTCGCCTCCGCGGCCCCTTCCCCTCCCCGGCGGCCTTGTCCGAGATCCCGGGCCTGCCACAGAATCGGATCGAGGAACTCCTCCCCCTCCTGATCGCCTCGCCCCGCCCGGAGCCGACCTCTCCCATGCGACTCGACGAACTCGCCCAGCGCATCGCCCGCTCCGAACGCGTCCGCCAGCTCGTCCGCATGGCCCTCGAGGAGGACCTGGGCACGGGGGACGTCACGACCGAACTCCTCGTCCCGGCGGAACTCCGCGGTGAGGCCCGGATCGTCGCGAAGGAAGCGGGCGTGATCTGCGGCCTCGAGCTGGCCCGCATGGTCCTCGAGGTCGGCGACGCCGACGTGGAGTTCTCGAGCGCGCGCCGCGACGGAGACCGCGTCTCCCCCGGCGACGAGGTGGCGGCGCTGCGGGGGCGCGCGGGACACATCCTGAGCACCGAGCGCATCATCCTGAACTTCCTGCAGCGCCTGTCCGGCATCGCCACGACGACGCGACGCTTCGTCGACGCGGTGGCGGGCCTCGAGTGCGCCATCCTCGAGACCCGCAAGACCGTCCCGGGCTGGCGACTGCTCGACAAGTACGCCGTCGCCGCCGGTGGCGGGACGCTCCACCGTCTGGGCCTGGACGACCAGATCCTCGCGAAGGAGAACCACTTCGCGCTCGCCCGGCGCAGCGGGCTCTGCACGAGCTTCGCGGGCGCGCTCGAGCTGCTCGTCGCGCGGCGCTCGTCGGGGATGATCTGCGAGGTCGAGGTCGAGACGCTCGACGAGCTCGACGCCGCCCTCCGGGTGGGCGTGGACATCGTCCTCCTCGACGACATGTCGCGGGACGAGATGCGCGAGGCCGTCCGGCGGCGCGACCGCGCGCCGCGCCTGAAGAACGGGGAGCGCATCCGGCTCGAGGCCTCGGGCGGCATCACGCTCGACACCGTTCGCGCCGTCGCCGAGACCGGAGTCGATCGGATCTCCGTCGGCGCCCTCACTCACAGCGTGAAGGCGCTCGACCTGAGCCTGCTCGTGGACTGGACCGATCGGTAAAAATCATGGGGGCGGCGATGGTCCGCCCCCCGGAAGAGTCCTACCCTCTCGCGGTCCGGGGCTCCGGCCCCTCCGCGGGCGCCGCGCCGCCGGCGCCCGAGCGGAGAGAAGGGAAACACACCCATGTTCCGATGCTACGGCGCCGCGTTCGCGGTGCTGCTCGCGACCGGCTGCGGCACGGTCGGCCCGGACTACGCGCGCCCCGAGCTCGCGACGCCGCCGGCGTGGTCGGCGGCCGGCGAGAGCCTGACCGCGACGCCCGCCGCGCTCGATGCGTGGTGGGAGCGCTTCGAGGATCCGCGCCTCACCGATCTCGTCCTGCGCGCGATGGAGGCGAATCTCGAGCTCCGCGTCGCCCTCGACCGCGTGGCCGAGGCCCGCGCGGCGCGCGGGGTCGTCGGGGCGGATCTCGTCCCGCGCATCGACGTCCGGGGTGATTACAGCCGGCGCCAGAACGGCCGGGAGACCGTCGCCGGCGGCTTCGGCCCGCGACGGAACGACCTCTTCTCCTTCGGATTCGACGCGTCCTGGGAGCTCGATCTCTGGGGCCGCGTCCGGCGCGGCGTGGAGGCGGCCGACGCGGAGGTCGAGGTCGCGATCGAGGACGCCCGCGACGTGCTCGTCACGGTCGGCGCGGAGGTCGCCCTCAACTACGTCGAGATGCGTCTCGCCCAGGGTCGACGCGCCATCGCCGCCGCGAACGTCGAGAACCAGCAGGCCGCGCTCGAGCTCGCCCGCGACCGTTTCTCCGCCGGCCTCGTCAGCGAGCTCGACGTCGCGCAGGCCGGCGCGAACCTCGAGCGCACCGTCGCCTCCCTGCCGACGCTGGAGATCGCGGAGCGCGCCGCGCGTCACCGGATCGCCGTCCTGCTCGGCGAGGCGCCGGGCGCGCTCGAGACCGAACTCGCGGCCTTCGCGCCGGTGCCGACGCCCCCGCTCGAGATCGCGGTCGGCGTCCCGGCGGATCTCCTCCGCCGCCGCCCCGACCTGCGTCGCGCGGAGCGCGAACTCGCGGCGGCGACGGCGCGCATCGGCGTCGCCGAGGGCGCGCTCTATCCCCGCTTCGATCTGCTCGGATCGCTCGGCGTCGACGCGCAGGACGCGGGCGACCTCTTCGGGGGCCGCGCCGTCGGCTTCTCGATCGGTCCCTCGATCCGCTGGAACGTCTTCGACCGCGAACGCCTGCTGGGCGGGGTCGCGATCGAGGAGTCCCGCACGCGTCAGACCCTCGCGCGCTACGAGCGATCGCTGCTCGGGGCCCTGGAAGAGGCCGAGAACGCGATGATCGCCTTCCTGCGCGATCGCCAGTCGCGCGAGGCCCTCGGCCGGGCCCTCGAGCACGCGCGTCGCGCCGACGCGCTGTCCCGCGACCAGTACCGACAGGGACTGGTGAGCTTCCAGAGCGTCGTGGACTCGCAGAGCCGCCGCTTCGAGATCGAGGACACGCTCGCTCTCGCCGCGGCCGCGATCAGCCTCGATGCCATCTCCATGTACAAGGCCCTCGGCGGCGGATGGGAATCGCACGACCTGATGCCCGCCGCCGCGCCCGAGGAGGAGAACGCCCGATGACCCCCGCCGTCCGCCCCGTCCTCGCCGCCCTCCTCGCCGGCATCGCTCTCGCCGCCTGCTCGCGTCAACCGCCCGCGGCCGCCGCGCATCCGCCGGCCGTCGTCACGGTGGCGAAGCCGCTCGTGAAGCGCATCGTCGAGTGGGACCGTTACACCGGTCGCCTCGCCGCCGTCGAGTCGGTGGAGGTGCGCGCCCGCGTCTCGGGCTACCTCGCCTCGACGCACTTCTCCGAGGGACAGGAGGTGGAGCGCGGGCAGGTCCTCGCCGTGATCGACCCCCGCCCCTTCCAGCTCGCGGTCGACCAGGCGCGGGCCCGCGTCGAGGAGGCCCGGGCCGAGACGCGACGCGTCCGCGCGAACGTCGAGCAGGCCGAGGCGGCCGCGCGACGCTCGGAGGCGCTCGCCGCCCTCGCGACGCGTCAGCTCGAGCGCGCGAAGACCGCGGCCGAGACCAACGCCATCGCCCGCGAGCAGGTGGACGTTCGCGAGAGCGAGGTCGTCCAGGCCCGCGCCGCCGTGGAGTCGGCCCGAGCGGCGGTGGCTTCGGCCGTGGCCGACGCCACGCACGCCGAGGCCGCGGTGACGACGGCGGAGGCGACGCTCGCCATCGCGGAGCTCGACCTCTCCTACACGCGGGTCACCGCGCCGATCTCGGGGCGGATCAGCCGCCGCTTCGTCACGAAGGGCAACCTCGTCGAGGGCGGCAACGTCGCCTCGACGCTCCTCACGACGATCGTCTCGCTCGACCCGATCCACGTCTACTTCGACGCCAACGAGCAGGCCTTCCTCAAGTACGTCCGCCTCGCCAACGCGGGGCGCCGTCGGAGCTCCCGCGAGGCCAAGAACCCGCTCTTCCTCCAGCTCGTCGACGAGATCGGATACCCGCACCGAGGGCACATGGACTTCGTCGACAACCAGGTCGACGCCAACACCGGCACGATGCGCGGCCGCGGCATCCTGCGGAATCCCGACGGGCTCCTGACGCCCGGGCTCTTCGCGCGCGTGTTCATCCCCGGCGGCGAGCCGCGGGACGCGGTCATGATTCCCGACGAGGCGGTCCTCGCGAACCAGGCGCAGCGCTTCGTCTACGTCATCGGGGCCGAGAACCTTCCCGAGATCCGCCCGATCGAGCTCGGACCGATCATCGACGGCCTGCGCGTCGTCCGGTCGGGACTCGCGGCCGAGGATCGCGTCGTGATCGCGGGCACGCAGTGGATCCGCCCCGGCGCCCCCGTCGCGCCGCAGCCCGGCGAGATCGTCGCGAAGCCCTCGGCGGACGCGCTGCCCGACCACTACGAGCCGGTCCCGGAGGCCGAGTGGATCCAGGCCCGGCCCGCGGCCGCGCCGGAGGAGGGTCGATGAGCCTCCCCGCGTTCTTCATCGATCGCCCGCGCTTCGCGATCGTCCTCGGCATCGTCGTGATGATCGTGGGCGGACTCGCCTACTTCGGGCTCCCGATCTCGCAGTATCCCGAGGTCGCCCCGCCGACCATCGTCGTGACCGCCGCCTACCCGGGCGCGACCCCGGAGACCATCGCGGAGACGGTCGCCACGCCGCTCGAGCAGGAGATCAACGGCGTCGACGACATGCTCTACCTGTCGTCGCAGTCGACCGCCGACGGTCTCATGACCCTGACGGTGACCTTCGCGCTGGGGACCGACGTCGACGAGGCCCAGGTCCTCGTCCAGAACCGCGTCGCCGTGGCCGAGCCCCGCCTCCCGGCCGAGGTCCGTCAGATCGGCGTGACGACGCGGAAGAGCTCCCCCGACCTCCTGATGGTCGTTCACCTGCTCTCGCCGGATTCGAGCCTCGACCAGCTCTACATCAGCAACTACGCCTTCCTCCGCATCCGCGACGTGCTCGCGCGCATCGACGGCATCGGCGACGTCGCGGTGTTCGGCGGCAGTCCCTACTCGATGCGCGTCTGGCTCGATCCGGAGCGACTCGCCTCCTTCGATCTCACCGCGGGCGACGTCGTCGCCTCGCTGCGGGAGCAGAACGTGCAGGTCGCGGCCGGCGCCATCGGCCAGCAGCCGCTCTCCGGCCCCTCCGCCTTCGAGCTGAAGATCTCGAGCCAGGGGCGCCTCCGCGACGCCTCGGAGTTCGCGGGGATCATCGTGAAGTCCGGCGAGGCCGGCCGTCTCGTGCGCCTCGAGGACGTGGCGCGCATCGAGCTCGGAGCGCAGGACTACTCGGTCCGCAGCTACCTCGACGGGAAGAACGCGGTGGCGATGGTGCTCTTCCAGCGCCCGGGTTCGAACGCGCTCGAGACCGCCGACCGCGTGATCGCGACGATGGACGAGCTGTCGAAGGACTTCCCGGTCGGCCTGCAGCACACCGTCGTCTACAACCCGACGCGCTACGTGTCCGATTCGATCGACGAGGTCTTCCGGACCCTGCTCATCGCGATCGTCCTGGTCGTCCTCACGGTCTTCGTCTTCCTCCAGAACTGGCGGACGACGATCATCCCGGCGCTCGCGATCCCGATCTCGCTGGTCGGCACCTTCGCGATCATGAACGCCCTCGACGTCAGCCTGAACTCCCTCTCGCTCTTCGGCCTCGTGCTCGCGATCGGCATCGTCGTCGACGACGCCATCGTGGTCGTCGAGAACGTCGAGCGTCTCATCGGCGAGGGGATGCGACCGCTGGAGGCGACCCGCCAGGCCATGCGGGAGGTCGGCTCGGCGCTCATCGCGACGACGGTCGTCCTCGTCGCCGTCTTCGTCCCCACGGCCTTCGTGCCCGGGCTGACGGGGCAGTTCTACCGGCAGTTCGCGCTCACCATCTCGGCCTCGACCGTCATCTCGACCTTCGTCTCCCTGACGCTCAGTCCGGCCATCGCCGCCCGCCTGCTGCGCGCGCGCAACGAGCCCCGGGGGCTCTTCGGGCGGATCGCCCACTACGCGACGGCCTGGTTCTTCTGGCTCTTCAACTGGTCCTTCGACCTCGCGAGTCGTCTCTACGCCTCGGTGGTCCGCGGCGCGCTGCGCGTGAGCTTCCTCGTGCTGCTCGTCTTCGCGGGCCTGCTCGGGGCCACGTGGTGGGCCTTCCGCACCGTGCCGACCGGCTTCATCCCGGCGCAGGACCAGGGCTACCTCATCGTCGCCCTGCAGCTCCCCGACGGCGCCTCGCTCGACCGCACCGACGCGATCGTCCAGGAGGTGACCCGGATCGCCCTGGACACGCCGGGCATCTCGAACGCGGTGGCCTTCGCCGGCTTCTCGGGGGCGACCCGCGCGAACAGCCCGGAGACGGCGGCGATCTTCACCGCGCTCGACGACGCCGCCGAACGCGCGGAGATCGGCCGCACGGCCGAGTCGGTCCTCGCCGACCTGCGGGGCCGGCTGTCGAGCATCAACGAGGCCCTCGTCTTCGTGATCCAGCCGCCGCCGGTCCCCGGCATCGGCACCGGAGGCGGCTTCAAGATGCAGATCCAGGATCGGGGCGGAGAGGGCTACGCGGCGCTCGAGCGCGCCGCCTGGTCGCTGGCGGGGGCCGCCAACCAGAGTCCGGGCATCGCCCAGGCCTACACCACGTTCAGCGTGGGGACGCCCCAGCTCTACCTCGACGTGGACCGCACCAAGGCGCGGATGCTCGACGTCCCGATCTCCGGGGTCTTCGAGGCCCTGCAGACCTACCTGGGCTCGACCTACGTCAACGACTTCAACGCGCTGGGCCGCATCTACCGCGTCACCGCGCAGGGCGAGTCGACCTTCCGCGACGACGAGAGCGACGTCCTGCGGATCCGCACGCGGAGCCAGGACGGGGCGATCGTCCCGCTCGGCTCCATCGCGACGCTGGAACGACGCTCCGGTCCGTCTCGGGTGGTGCGCTACAACCTCTACCCCGCGGCCGATCTCAGCGGGGACTCCATGCCCGGCTTCTCGACGGGCCAGACGCTGGACGAGCTCGAGTCACTGGCGGCGAAGACGCTCCCGCCCTCGATGGGCTACGAGTGGACCGATCTCTCGTACCAGGCCCGGCACGCCGGCGGCTCTCCCCTCCTGATCTTCGCGCTCTGCGTGCTGCTCGCCTTCCTTTCCCTGACGGCGCAGTACGAGAGCTGGCTCCTGCCGCTGGCGGTGATCCTCATCGTCCCGGTCTGCCTCCTCTTCGGGCTCGCGGGCGTCGCCGCGCGGGGACTCGACAACGACGTCCTCGTCCAGGTCGGCTTCGTCGTGCTCGTCGCGCTGGCCTGCAAGAACGCGATCCTCATCGTCGAGTTCGCCAAGGCGAAGGAGGACGAGGGGCTCGACCCCGCGGCCGCCGCGGTGGAGGCCTGCCGCATCCGCCTCCGGCCGATCATGATGACCTCGCTGTCCTTCATCCTGGGCGTCCTGCCGCTCGTCCTCGCGACGGGCGCGGGCGCCGAGATGCGCCGCTCGCTCGGAACCGCCGTCTTCGGCGGGATGATCGGCGTCACCTTCCTCGGCCTCCTGATGACCCCGGTCTTCTACGTCGTCCTCCGCAAGCTCGCCCTCTCCTTCGGCCGCCGGAAGAACGCCGCCGCCTGACGGCCGCGCGGGGCGGAGATGCTCGTCCGCTGCCCATCTCCCGACATCGGGAGGCGAACCGGGAAGATGCGAGTACGGTGCCAGTCACCGGATGTGCATCCCGTCGAACGCAGCCCCGACGTCGATGCCGGGAACGCGGGGATGCACATCCGGTGACTGGCACCGTACTAGCATCAGGGCGGCGGACGCCGGTCCGACACGCGATGTGAAGCGCTCCCGGCCCACCGCCGCCGCCCCCGCGAACGACGACCACCACGAGAAGGGGCCGCGATCGCCGACACCCATCGCGACCCTGGCTCGTCACGCTCCGCGTCGACCCACGAGCCCGCTGACCGACACCGCCTCGCGACCTCGAACGCGCGACCGAGGAGATGCGAGTACGGTGCCAGTCACCGGATGAGCATCCCTCCGAACGAAGCCTCGACGTCGCAGCCGGCATCGCGGGGATGCACATCCGGTGACTGGCACCGTACTAGCATCAGGGCGGCAGACGCGGGTCCGACACGCGAGGCGAAGCGCTCGCGGCCCACCGACCCCGACCCCGCGAACGACGACCCCAACGAGAAGAGGCCGCGACCGGGAAGATGCGAGTACGGTGCCAGTCACCGGATGAGCATCCCTCCGAACGAAGCCTCGACGTCGCAGCCGGCATCGAGGGATGCTCATCCGGTGACTGGCACCGTACTCGCATCAGGGCGGCGGACGCGGGTCCGACACGCGATGTGAAACGCTCGCGGCCCACCGCCGCCGACCCCGCGAACGTCGACCGCAACGAGAAGGGGCCGCGACCGGCGATGCCGGTCGCGGCCCCTCTCTTCACGCGTCCGGTCGCTTCAGAGCACCGCCGCCTCGTTGAGCGCCCGGAAGCGCATCAGGTAGTTGAGGTGGCGGAAGAAGTCCGAGGACACCGGCGTGTCGCCCTTCTCGGCGAGGACGCCGATCGCGCGGGCGCAGGCCGCCTCGACGCTGTCCTTGATCCCGGGCTGGTCGAGAACGCCGACGACGACGTCGAGCGCCCGCTCGTCCGGGAAGCCCGCGAGGGCCTCCGCGGCGGCGACGCGGGAGCTGACCGAGGAGCGCTTCAGGCGGGCCGCGAAGGCCTCGAGGGCGCGCTCGTCCCCGAGCAGGCCGAGGGCGATGCCCACCTCCCGCTTGAGTTCGGGACGGCTCTTCGACTTCGCGAGGTCCATGAGCAGCTCCGCCGCGTCGCGTTCGGCGATGAGGCCGAGCCCGATCGCCGCCCCGCGGATCGCTTCGGTGTCGCCCGAGGAGCGGAGCTGCTTCAGGAGCAGCTTGCCCGCCTGGCGCTCGTCGGCGAGTCCGAGGGCGATCGCGACCGCGCCGCGCGTGTCGGGCGCGAGACGACCGCGCTCGAGGGCGTCGCGGAGCGAGCTCGAGAGTTCCTCGTCCTTCGCGAGGCCCATGCCGAGGGCGGAGAAGGCCTTCATCGACTGGATCGCGGCGCCGTCGAGGTTCTCCTCCAGCGCCTTGCGGGCGACGGGACCGCCGAGGCGGCCGAGCGAGAGCAAGGCGAAGTTCCGCACCATGACGTCGCTGTCGTCGCGGATCGCGCGGACCAGGGCCCGCACGGTCTCGTCCCGGAGCATCTCGAGGCGCCGTTCCTCCTTCTCGACCTTCAGGCGGAGGCCGCCGAGATAGGCGTCGGCCTCCTCCCGGGCGCGCGGCGAGATCACGCCCGCGCCGTCGTCGCGACCGGTCTCGAAGTCCTTCTCCATCGCCGCGAGCTGCGCGCGATAGGGGGTCGCGAAGGAGACCTGCCCGAGCGCGATCGCCGCCGAACGGCGCACGTGGACGTTGGCGTCCAGGAGCAGGTTCTCGAAGGTCCGGCTGGTGTCCGCGCGACCGGACGCCGCGAGGCCCTGGAGGGCCGCCGAGCGGAGCAGGTCGTCCTCGAGCGGGCGCAGGACGAAGTACTCGAGGTAGACGCGGGCGGCGTTCGTGCCGATGTGGCCGAGCGCGTAGAGGGCCGCGGCGCGGACCTCCTGGGGTCGGGACCGCTTCTCGATCACCTCGCGCAGGACCTCCACGCCGCGCTCGTCGCCGAGGAGGCCGAGCGCGATGGCCGCGAAGGCGTGCTCGGCGTCATTGGCCGAGGGATCCTTGAGGACGAGCCGCCGGTGAGGGAAGGCTCGCGAGGACTGCGTGAGGCCGAGGCCGAGGATCGCGTGCTTGCGCACGTCCAGGTTCCCGTCCTTCACGAAGGGCGCGATGCTGGTGACCACGCCGTCGCCGCCGACCTTGCCCATCGCGAGCACGGCCTCGGCGCGCACGCGCGCCGTCTCGTGACGCGCGAGGACCTGGAGGGCCGGCATGGCCTTCTTCAGGGCGCGCTCGGAGCCGCCGGTGATGAGCTGCGCCCGGCCGCGGTGCTCGCCGCCGAGGAAGAGGTCGCGATCGGGTTCGGCCTGGAGCGTCCGGTCGCGGTAACGCTCGTCGAGCGCCAGCTCGTGGAGCTCGTTGATCCGCCACCACAGGGTCCAGTCGTCGTCGACGGACTCGCTGCCGCGGGTCCGGCCGCCGGGAACCGGCGCCGGGCCGGGCAGGGGCGAGCCGCCGCCGTTCTGGCCGCCGCCGAGACCGCCCGCGCCGCCGGGCGAACCGCCGCCCACGCCGCCGCCGACTCCCGTGTTGCCGCCCGCGCCGCCGCCGGGCGTGCCGACGCCGCCGGGGCCGCCATTCTGGCCGCCGCCGCCGGTCGATCCGCCCCCGCCGGGGCCGTCACCCTTCGCGGTGCCCGTTCCGCCGGGCGAGAAGGGAGACGCGGTGCCGGTGCCGCCCGGCTGGTAACCTCCGCCTGCGTTGCGACTTCCGTCTCGGGATCCGCGATCGCGGGGGTCGGCCGGACGGTCCGGACCGGACGTCGAGGGCAGCGGGCTGACGCCGCCGGGGGTGGGAACCGCCACCTGGGCGTGGAGTCCGCCCAGCTCGACACCGTCGAGGCCGGACGCATCGGGCCAGGCGAATGCCGCGAGGCCGAGCGCCAGGATCAGCGCGACGCGCCGACCGGCCCGGGACCGTTCGCGAGGGATTCGAGCCTGGATCTTCATCGTGGCTCCTTTCGTGGTCGCCGCGGGAATGGACGGCGACCGGTGCTGGGCTCCGCCGGGACCTCCCTACATAGAGGGTTTTCCCGGTCTCGTCTGGACGGATCTTGTACGCAAAGCACGTTCCCATCTTCGGCCAAATGCCGCCGGCGGCCGAAGCCCGGATGAAGGTCGCTGGCCGCTCCCGCCCCGCCTTGCTACACTCGCGGCCGAGACGGTCCGGAAACGCCAGCGCTTGAAGGGTTTAGAGCGCCGGCCGGGACACCGCGGGACGGGTCGATGGGCGAGAAGCGGCGGAAAGTCGAGCGCGCGGAGGCGTTCCGTCTCCTGAAGCGCCTCCTCGGCTACGCGTCGGGCGAGCGCCGGGTGATCGCTCTCGCACTGGTCTCGATGGGCATCTACGCCGCCTGCCGCGCCTATCCGGTCTTCGTGATCAAGAACCTGATGGAGGACGTCCTCCTCCGGGTCGAGGACGATCCCGAAGCCGCCGTCGCGAGCCTCTGGACCATCTCGACCTCGCTGCTCGCCGTCGCGCTCGTCGGCGCGGTGACCTTCGTCATCAACGAGTACTTCTTCCGCTGGCTCGCGACCCAGGTCGTCGTCCGCATGCGCGCCGACCTCATGGCGCACCTCCTGCGACTGCCGCTCTCCTTCTTCAATCGCAAGCGGATCGCCTACCTCGTCTCGCGCATCACGAACGACGTCCAGATCTGCTTCCGCACGATCGACATCTTCATCAGCGAGATCGTGCTCCACCCGATCATGATCGTGGTGTTCGTGATCGGACTCTTCAACGCGAACCTCACGCTCGCCCTCGTCTCGATCCCGATCCTCCCGCTCATCGTCTTCCCGGTGGTCAAGCTCGGCGGCCTGCTCAAGAAGCGCGCCCGCCGCGGCCTCGAATCCCTCGAGGAGACGACCCAGGTGATGCTGCAGACGATCTCCGGCATCCGCACCGTGAAGGTCTTCCGCGCCGAGGAGATCGAGGAGCGCCGGTTCGAGGTCGCCAACGGCGAGTACCTCCGCCGCGAGCTCAAGGCCGTCAAGACGAAGGCCGAGAGCAAGGGCGCGATGGACTTCCTCTACAACGTCCTCATCGCGGGCTTCTTCCTCGGCGGCGGCCTCCTGCTCGTCCACCGCGGGGATCTCGTGAATCCGGCCGAGCTGACGACCTTCATCGTCGCGCTGGGCATGATCTACCGCCCCATCAAGCGCCTCGGAAACGCCTACGGCAACCTCCAGGAGGCTCTCGCCGGGGCCGCGCGCATCTTCGAGCTCCTCGACGCCCCCCTCGAGGAGCGCTCGGTGACGAAGGGGCGTCCCTTCACCGGCCTCGAGCGCGGGATCCGCTTCGAGAAGGTGGGATTCCGCTACGAGGACGAGGGTCCCGAGGTGATCTCGAACATCGAGTTCGAGATCGCCCGCGGGGAGTGCGTCGCCCTCGTCGGCCGCAGCGGTTCGGGCAAGAGCACGATCGCCGACCTCCTCGCCGACTTCTACGTCCCGACCTCGGGACGCATCGCGATCGACGGCGTGGACCTCCGCGAGATCGACCGCGACCGCTGGCTCGACCGCGTCGCTCTCGTCTCCCAGCAGCCCTTCGTCTTCAACACGACCGTCCGCGAGAACATCCTCTACGCCCGCCCCGACGCGAGCGAGGAGGAGATGATCGAGGCCTCGAGCGCCGCCAACATCCACGACGTGATCGCGGCCCTGCCGCTCGGCTACGAGACGGTCGTCGGCGAGCGCGGGGTCACCCTCTCGGGCGGCGAGCTGCAGCGGCTGACGATCGCCCGCGCGATCCTCCGCAACGCGGACCTCCTGATCCTCGACGAGGCGACGAGCTCGCTCGACAGCCGGAGCGAGCGCCTGGTCCAGTCCGCCCTCGACCGCCTGACGCGCGGCCGCACCTCGCTGGTCATCGCGCATCGCCTCTCGACCGTCCGGAACGCCGACCGCATCGTGGTGCTGGACGGCGGGCGGGTGCTGGAGGTCGGACGCCACGAGGAGCTCGTGGCGCGGAAGGGCGCCTACGCGGAGATGCACGCGATCCAGCTCGGCTGAAGGTCCCGTCGACGCGCGGCGAGGAAGTCCGTCCGCGTTGATGCCCCCGCCCCGCGGCGCTATCATGCGCCGGCGCTCGCAAACGCAAGCCCCGACCACATCGAGAGATAGGTCATGAAACGCATCGACGGGCGCAACTTCGACGCCCTCCGGGAGATCCGGGTCACCCGGGACTTCGTTCCGAGCGCTCCGGGCAGCGTCCTCATCGAGTGGGGCCGGACCCGCGTCATCTGCACCGCGACGGTCGAGGACCGCGTGCCCCCCTTCCTCGTGAACACGGGACGGGGCTGGCTCAGCGCCGAGTACGGGATGCTCCCGGGCTCGACCGACCGCCGGAAGCCGCGCGACGGACGACGCGGCCCGATCGACGGGCGCACGGTCGAGATCCAGCGCCTCGTCGGACGGAACCTGCGCAACCTCGTGCGGCTCGACCGCATCGGTCCCCGCACGATCTGGATCGACTGCGACGTCGTCGAGGCCGACGGCGGCACCCGGACGGCCTCGATCAACGGCGCCTGGATCGCGCTCGCCGATTGCCTCGAGGACCTCCGCGAGCGGAAGCTGATCAAGGCGGACGCCCTCGTCGGCGGCGTCGCCGCGGTGAGCGTCGGCATCATCGAGGGTGCGCCCTACCTCGACCTCTGCTACGAGGAGGACGCGCGGGCCGAGGCCGACGTCAACTTCGTCATGACTCACGACGGACGCCTCGTCGAGATCCAGGGCGGCGCCGAGGGCCGCCCGCTCGAGAAGGCGCAGTTCGACGCCTGCTGGGACCTGGCCGCGGGCGCGGTCCCGCGGATCGCGGAGATCCAGCACCGGACCCGCGAGGGAGAGCGATTCGCATGAGCCGCCGCCACATCGTCATCGGCACCAAGAACCGCAAGAAGCTCGAGGAGATGCGGGCGCTCCTCGCCGACCTCGACTGCGAGGTGTCCTCGCTGGACGAGATCGCCCCCGAGCTCCCGGCGCCGGACGAGACCGGCGCGAGCTTCGCGGAGAACGCGTGCCTGAAGGCGCGCTACTACGCCGATCACACCGGCCTCATCTGCGTCGCGGACGACTCGGGCCTCGAGGTCGACGCCCTCGACGGCGCGCCTGGATCCACCCGCGCGCTACGCCGGCCCCGAGGCCGACGACGCCGCGAACAACGCGCGCCTGCTGCGCGACCTCGCCGGACGCCCGAGTCCGAGCGGGCGCCGGCTACCGCTGCGCCATCGCGGTCGCCGCTCCGGGCAAGGTCTTCCTCGAGCTCGAGGAGACCTGCCGCGGTCGGATCCTCGAGGCGCCGCGCGGCGAGGGAGGTTTCGGCTACGACCCCTACTTCCTCTTCCCGGAGTGGGACCTCACCTTCGCCGAGGTCGACCGCGACCGGAAGGCCGAGGTCTCGCACCGCGGCCGGGCCCTCCGGCGGCTCCACGAGGAGCTGCCCGCGATCTTCAGCATCGTCGAGAACGCTCGGAACGACTGATGAGCCACCCCGACATCTCGCGCATCCGCAACTTCTGCATCATCGCGCACATCGACCACGGCAAGTCGACGCTGGCCGATCGCATCCTCGACCTCACGCGGGCGATCGAGGCGCGGCACATGCGCGAGCAGGTCCTCGACGCGATGGACCTCGAGCGGGAGCGGGGCATCACGATCAAGGCGAAGGCGGTCGAGATCCACTGGGAGAAGGACGGGGTGCCCTACCTGATGCACCTCATCGACACTCCGGGGCACGTCGACTTCAGCTACGAGGTCTCGCGGAGCATGGCGGCCTGCGAGGGCGCGGTGCTGCTCGTCGACGCGGCGCAGGGCGTGGAGGCGCAGACCGCGGCGAACGCCTACCTCGCGGTCGAGGCGAACCTCGAGATCATCCCCGTCCTCAACAAGGTCGACCTCCCCCACGCGCGACCCGACGAGGTCAAGCAGGAGATCGAGCACGTCGTCGGCCTGCCGGCCGAGGACGTGATGAACTGCTCCGGCAAGACCGGCGTCGGCGTGAAGGAGCTGCTCGACGCGATCGTCGACAAGATCCCGCCGCCGCGCGGACGCGGCGACGCGCCGCTGCAGGCGATGATCATCGATTCGCACTACGACGAGTTCCGCGGCGTCATCGTCTACGTCCGCGTCGTCAACGGGACGATCTCGCGCCGCGACCGCGTCAAGATGCTGAGCACCGGACGGCAGTACGAGATCCTCGAGTGCGGCAAGTTCCGCCCCTCCCTCGCGCCCACCGACTCCCTCTCGGCCGGCGAGGTGGGCTACCTGATCTGCAACATCAAGACGGTCGCGGACGTCCGGATCGGCGACACCGTCGCCCACCAGAAGTCCGAGGTCGCGCCGCTCCCGGGATTCCAGGAGCCCGTTTCCTACGTCTTCTGCGGCCTCTATCCCGCCACCGCGGGCGACTACGACCGCCTCCGCCAGGCGCTCGAGAAGCTCCGTCTGAACGATTCGTCCTTCAGCTTCTGGCCCGAGACCTCGGACGCGCTGGGCTTCGGCTTCCGCGCCGGATTCCTCGGCCTGCTCCACATGGAGATCGTGCAGGAGCGCCTCGAGCGAGAGTCCGGCGTGGACCTCGTCCAGACCCCGCCCAACGTCACGTACCGCCTCGTCAAGACGGACGGCAGCGAGGTGATGATCGACAACCCCTCGCAGCTTCCGGACGACGGCAAGGTCAAGGAGATCGCCGAGCCGGTCGCCGACGTCAGCATGATCCTCCCGCAGCGCGCCATCGGTCCGATCATGAAGATCTGCGAGGAGAAGCGCGGCACCTACGTGAAGACGGAGTATCTCGGCCCGGAACGCGTCCTCCTGCACTACGAGCTGCCGCTGGCGGAGATCATCTTCGACTTCTACGACAAGCTGAAGTCGGCGACGCAGGGCTACGGGACGATGGACTACCACGTGAAGGAATACCGCGCCGCGAACCTCGTGAAGCTGCGGGTGCTCGTCAACGGCGCGGAGGTCGACGCCCTGAGCATGATCGTCCACCGCGACGTCGCGCAGCGGAAGGGACGCCAGCTCCTCCTCCGGCTCAAGAAGGAGATCCCCCGCCACCTCTTCGAGGTGCCGCTGCAGGCGGCGATCGGCGGCAAGATCATCGCGCGAGAGTCGATCCAGGCCATGCGCAAGAACGTCACCGCGAAGTGCTACGGCGGCGACATCACGCGCAAGCGGAAGCTCCTCGAGAAGCAGAAGGCGGGCAAGAAGCGGATGAAGTCGGTCGCGAACGTCGACATCCCGCAGGAGGCCTTCTTCGCCGCCCTCAAGCTGGACGACGACTCGTGAGCACCGAGTCGTCGCCCGGACTCCCGGTCGAAGGGAACCGCGAGGGGGCGACGGCTCGGGAGAACGACTCCGTCCTGCGGGACGTGATCGAGGCGCTCACCGTCGCGATCGCGCTCTCGCTGACCATCAAGCAGTTCGCGATCGAGGCCTACAAGGTCCCCACCGGTTCGATGGAGCCGGCGATCCACGGCGACCCGGAGGTGGGCGACCGCATCCTCGTCGACCGGATCGGCTACCTTGCGCGCGCGCCGCGCCGCTGGGAGATCGCGGTCTTCCAGTTCCCGAACAACCTCACGATCTCCTACGTGAAGCGCATCGTCGGGCTGCCCGGGGAGTCGATCTTCCTCATCGGCGGCGACGTCTACACCGGTCCTCCCGGCGCGGCCTATCGCGACATCACCGAGCTCTGGCGCGACGGCGAGCTGCGGATCCAGCGCAAGCCCCGCGCCCTGCAGGACGCGATCTTCGACCGTTTCCCGCAGATCGTGGACGGGACCGACCGTCCCGAGGATCTCGCCTCCTTCGTCCGCAACTGGCGGGTCGAGGGCCTCGACGACGGCGGCTGGCGCTACGACGAGGGCGTGGTCGCGCGGAGCGAGAGCCGGGCGCTGGCGGTCTTCAAGCGGGCGGTGATGGACAGCCGCCTCGACGTCGCCCCGGGGCAGGACGCGAACGCCCCCGCGAAGTTCCACGTCGGCGACCGACGCCTCGAGGTCGAGGTCGAGCCGCTCGCGGAGGGCGGCGCGCTCGTCTTCGAGATGAGGGATGCCTACCACGCCCTCGCGCTCGAGGCGCGCGTGCCTGTCCGCGGCGCGAAGGACGACGGCGGGCTCTACATCGACGGGGAGCGCGTCGCCGCCCTCGACGGCTTCCGGCTCGTCCCCGGCCGCCGGACGCGCCTCTCCTTCGCCAACGCCGACGACCGCCTGCGGATCGAGGCGGACGGCGAGACGCTCCTCGAGCACGACTACCGGCACGAACCGGTGCGCACCGAGCGCCCCTGGGAGGTCGTCGAGCACTGCGCCTTCGGCGTCGAGGGCGGCGCGCTCCGCTTCACGCGGACCCAGCTCGCCCGGGACCTCCACTACCGCGCCCAGAGCACGCCGCGGACGGAGGTGACGGAGGGACACTACTTTGTGCTGGGCGACAACTCCGGCGCGAGCAAGGACTCGCGCGAGTGGTATCGCGTCACGGTCCGGCCCCCGAGCCTCGGCGGGCGGGAGATCTACGGGGATTCCGAAGCCGTCCTCGATCCCGAGCGGATCGAGCACCGCGTGGACAATCCCTGGAAGGAGTACGATTCGGACACCGGCGACCTGATCGGGGAGTATTTCATGGATCACCTGGGCAACCGGCACGACATCACCGAGGGCGGGCACGGTTCCGTCTCGCGCGATCCCTCGCCGCTCGTGCCCCGGTCCTTGATCCTCGGCCGGGCGGTGGCGATCTTCTGGCCCTGGAAGCGCGTGGGGCTCGTCCGGTGACGGGGAAGGGAAGGCGATGACCAAGAAGGCGAAGAAGGAGAACCTCGGGTTCTTCCGCGAGAACATCGAGGCCCTGACCGTCGCGATCGTGATGGCGCTCACGGTCAAGATGTTCGCGATCGAGGCCTACAAGGTCCCGACGGAGTCGATGGAGCCGACGATCGTGGGCCGCCGCAGCGGCGGCGATCGCCTCATCGTCAACAAGTTCGTCTACCAGCTCCGCGACCCGCGCCGCTGGGAGATCGTCGTCTTCCAGTACCCGCACAACACGCTGATCAACTACGTGAAGCGCGCCGTGGGCATGCCGGACGAGTGGGTCTTCATCCGCAACGGCGACATCTACACCGCCTCCGGATCGCTGTCCCGCGAGGAGGCCCTCGCGAAGGCCGAGATCCAGCGCAAGCCGGACTTCGTCCAGCGGTCGCTTTTCGCGCGCAACCTGCAGATCCCGCCGGCCGACCGCGGGGTCGCGGCCTTCGACCGCTACTGGACCCCGGTGACCGGCGAACGCGGCGTCGGCGAGGTCGCGGCCCTCGACGACGAGGACCGCGTGGTCTTCCGCGCCGAGTCCGGCCTGACCCTCGTCGACTTCCAGCGCCCCGAGACCCAGCGCCGCCGGGAGGGCCGGGACGGCGTCGCCGTCCTCGAGCCGGTCATCAACAACCGACGCTTCGACGACTGGTCCCCCTTCGCGGAGGCCCCGGGCTTCCTCGGCGGCCTCTTCGGCGCGCCGACGGAGGCGGTCGGCCGCGGCCCCATCCCCGGCTACGCGGACGAGGTCGGCGACATGCGCGTCTCCTGCGAGGTCCGACCCGAGGCCGAGAAGGGCGAGGTCGTGCTCGAGATCCGCGACGGCACCCACGGCATTCCGATCCGCGTGCACCTCGCGGTGGAGGGATCCGGACGCAGGAGCCGGCTCGTCTTCGGCGAGGAGGAGTTCGCCTTCGACGCCTCGATCGAGGCCGAGGAGTTCACTCCGGTCGCGCTCGCGAACTGGGACGACACGATCGCGGTCGAGGTCGACGGAGACGAGGTCTTCCGGCACCGCTACACGCACGCCTTCGTGGAGCCGGCCCAGATCCTCGTCGGGGGCGGCGAGACCGTCGCGCCGCAGTCCCTCACCGAGTGGCCCCCGCTGCAGCCGACCCACGACCTCCCCCACGACAACGGCGCCTCGCTCGGCTTCGACGGCGGGCGCGCGTCCTTCCGCGAGCTCGCGGTCGCGCGCGACAACTACTACACGATCACCGGCCCGACCGACTTCCGGGTCCCGGCCGACCACTACCTCATGCTCGGCGACAACTCGCCCGACAGTCTCGACGCGCGGGGCTGGAAGGTCACGGAGATCGTCTACCGCGACCCCGACGAGGGCGAGATCACGCTCCGCGGCGATGCCGAGGGCGTGAGCGCCGAGGAGACGCGCCCCGGCGGCCAGCCCTTCCGCGTGGAGGGCGACGTCGCCGTCGCGATGCCGCCGCTCGAGGGGCCGACGAGCGGCGAGGCCCTCTTCATCGACCACTTCGGCAACACGAGGACGCTGGATCTCTCGCGGGTGGTCTCGCAGCGCACGGTCTACGGGCACTTCGTCGGCCGCGAGCTCGTCCTCGGCCGGGCCTACCTCACGTTCTGGCCGCTGCTGCAGTGGGGCGCCATCCGTTGAGCCTGCTGACGGCCGAGAAGCTCACGAAGCGTTACGGCCGCCGCACGGTCGTCGACGGCGTCGATCTCGCGATCGACCCCGGCGAGATCGTCGGCCTGCTCGGGCCCAACGGCGCCGGCAAGACGACGACCTTCTCGATGGTGATGGGCCTGGTCCGCCCCGACGCGGGGCGGATCGTCTTCGCGGGCGCGGACGTCACGCGCGAGCCGACCTCGCGGCGCGCCCGCGCGGGCCTCGGCTATCTCGCGCAGGAGGCCTCGATCTTCCGGAAGCTCGACGTCGAGGAGAACGTCCTCGCCATCCTCGAGTGGATCCCGGGCCTCACCCGCGGCGAGCGACGCGACCGCGCGCGCGAGGTCCTGAGGGAGATGGGGATCCTCGAGCTCGCCGGTTCGCGCGCCGACGATCTCTCGGGAGGAGAGCGCCGGCGACTCGAGATCGCCCGCCTGCTCGTGTCCCGACCGAAGCTCGTCCTGCTCGACGAGCCCTTCGCGGGCGTCGATCCGCTCGCGGTGGAGGACATCCAGGGGATCGTCGCCGGTCTCCGGGACCGGGGCATGGCGATCCTCATCACCGATCACTCGGTGCGCGAGACCCTCTCCATCACCGACCGCAGCTACATCATCCACGCCGGGCGGATCCTGAAGCAGGGCAGCCCGCGGGAGCTCGTCGAAGACGAGAAGGTCCGTAAGGCCTATCTCGGCAAGAACTTCCGGATGGCCGAGTTCGAGGACTGATCCCGGTCTCCCCGCTCCGCCCCCTGCTCTCCACCACTTTTCCACCGTGAGCGCACCCGCCCGCGCCGCCCGGTCCCGAGCTTCTTCGGGCTCGCGGCGAAAGCCCGCCGCCGGTCGTCCGATAAGCTTGTACAGCTTGTATTATTTGCCGGATTTTCATTCACGGCCCCGGGGACACCGTCTACTCTCGTCGAGCCACGAGGGGGGGACACCCCGGGAACCGGACAGGGCCTCCCGCCTTCTCCACGAGTTTTCGACAAGTACGAGGCGCCACGACGATGTCGGCCAACGAGAAGTTCCGCATCCTGCTCGTCGATGACGACGACGGCATCCGAGACTCCCTCGCGGAGTTCCTGGTCGACTACGGCTATCAGCTCGTGACGGCGTCCGATGCCGGCGAGGCGATCCGCGTGCTGGAGTCGCGGCGTTTCGATCTCGTGCTCACCGACATCTCGATGCCGGGACTCTCGGGACTCGAGCTCCTCAAGCACGTCAAGCGCCTCGACGACACCGTCGACGTGATCATGATCAGCGGCTTCCTCGACATCTCCTACGCGATCCAGGCGATGCGCCAGGGCGCGTACGACTTCTTCACGAAGCCTTTCAACTTCCAGAAGGTGCAGATGACGATCGAGCGCGTCCGCGAGAAGCAGGGCCTGGCCCGCGACGCGGAGCGCCTCTCGATCCTGCAGCGGGAGCGCGAGCTGGCGCTCGAGACGACCTTCGGCCTCGCCCGCGCGGCCGAGGAGCGGGACTACCAGAACGTGGGGCACGGCAAGCGCGTCGGCGAGTGGTCCGCGCGTCTCGGCCGCAAGCTCTGCTTCTCGGAGGAGAAGATCGAGCAGCTCCGCTGCGGCGGTCGCCTCCACGACATCGGCAAGATCGGCGTCGACGACGCCATCCTGAACAAGCCCGGTCGCCTCACGACCGAGGAGTTCGCCGCGATGAAGCGGCACTCCGAGATCGGCGAGTACATCATCAAGCCGATCTCCCTCTTCAAGGAGGTCGAGGGCATCGTGCGCTGGCACCACGAGCGCTGGGACGGCACGGGCTACCCCGACGGCCTGAAGGGGGAGGAGATCCCGCTCGACGCGCGGATCGTCTGCATCGCCGACTTCTTCGACGCCGTCACCTCGCTCCGCCCCTACCGCAAGCCCGCCCCCATCGAGGAGGCGCTGGCGATGGTCCGGGAGCAGAGCGGGACGATGTTCGATCCGATGCTCGCCGAGGTCTTCTGCGACATGATCGCCGAGGAACTGGGCACGCCGACCGCCACGGCCGAGATCGCCCGCGCCCGGAGCTGATCCCCGCCTCGCGCCCGCCGCCGGGCTCCCGCCGCGACGGCTTGATCGCGGCCCGGGGTCTCCGTAGACTCACGCGCTTCCCGAGCAGGAGAACGTGTGATGCAAATCGCTGTGTGCGTTGCGGTTACGCCCGCAACCGACTCGCGGATCTCGATCGGCCCCGGCGGTGACGACATCGTCCGCGCCGACCTCAAGTACGAGCTCAGCGCCTACGACGACTTCGCGGTCGAGGAGGCGATCCGCCTCGTCGAGGCCGCGGGCTCCGGCGAGGTCCACGTGATCACCGTCGGCGACGGCAGCCAGAAGGAAGACCTCCGCAAGCTGCTCGCCCGCGGCGCCCACCGGGGCACGATCCTGCAGGCCGACGTCAAGGCGGCGGACTCCCGGGCGATCGCCCTGGCCCTCGCCGAGGAGATCCGGGCGCAGGGTGCGACCGTCGTCTTCACCGGCAAGCAGGCGGTCGACGGCGACAACGGCCAGGTGCCGGCGCAGCTCGCGGTGGCCCTCGACTGGCCGATCGTGAACAAGATCTCCAAGCTGACGATCTCGGGCGACCGCTTCACGGCCGAGCGCGAGATCGAGGGCGGGATCGAGATCGTCGAGGGCTCGCTTCCCTGCGTGTTCAGCGCGGAGAAGGGCCTGAACGATCCGCGCTTCCCCTCGCTGAAGGGCATCATGGCGGCGAAGAAGAAGCCGCTCGACGAGAAGCCCGTCACGCTCGCGGAGCCGAAGCTGCGCCTCGAGCGCCTGGAGCTGCCCGCGCCGCGCCCCGAGGGGCGCATCGTCGGCGAGGGCGCCGCGGCCGTCCCGGCGCTCGTCGACCTCCTGAAGAACGAAGCCAAGGTCATCTGAAGGCGCCCGCGCGCGCCCCCTCCCCCGCCGAACGCGGGCGACGGGCCGCCGCGCCACGAGGAGAAACCCCATGTCCCAGGGAATCATCGCCTTCTGCGAGCAGCGCGAGGGTGCACTCAAGAAGACCGCGTTCGAATCGGTGAGCGCGGCGGCGAAGCTGGCCGAGACGCTCGGCGGCGGCGTGACCGCGGTCGTCGTGGGCGACGGGATCCAGGACGCGGCGGCCTCGCTCGCGGCCTGGGGAGCCGACCGCGTCGTGGCCTTCGATCAGAACTTCCTCCGCGCCTACTCGACCGGCGGCTACGGCCGTGCCGTCGTCCAGGCCGTGAAGGCGCTCGACCCCGCGGCGGTCGTGATCCCCGCCTCGACGATGGGTCGCGATCTCGCGGCCTGGGTCGCGGCGCGCCTCGAGGCCCCGCTCGCGATGGACTGCGACGAGTTCGAGGTCGCGGACGGCGCGATCCGCGCCCGCCGCCCGGTCTACGCCGGCAAGGCGAAGGCCTGGGTCGTCGGTGACGGCGCGCCCTTCGTCCTCGCCATCCGTCCGAACGTCTTCGGCGCCGTCGAGCGGAAGCCCGGCGCGACGGCCGACGTCGAGGTGATGGGCGTGGAGTTCTCGATCGACACGATCCGCGCGATCGTGACCGACATCCGCGCCCCCGAGAACGCCGAGATCGACGTGGCCGAGGCCAACGTCGTCGTCGCCGGCGGTCGCGGCGTGGGCGGCCCCGAGGGCTTCGGCCCGCTCGAGTCGCTCGCGAAGACCCTGGGCGGCGCGGTCGGCGCCTCGCGCGCCGTCGTCGACTCGGGCTGGCGCGACCACGCGGCCCAGGTCGGTCAGACCGGCAAGGTCGTGGCCCCCACGCTCTACATCGCCTGCGGCATCTCCGGCGCGATCCAGCACCTCGCCGGGATGCGCACGAGCAAGGTGATCGTGGCGATCAACAAGGATCCTGAGGCGCCGATCTTCAAGGTGGCCGACTACGGGATCGTGGGCGACCTCTTCGAGGTCGTGCCCGCCCTCGAGGCCGCGCTGAAGGAAGCGATGGCCTGATCCCGGGCCGATCTCGGGAACGCACTCCGGCGATCGGGGCCTCGGCTCCGATCGCCGCGTCGTTTCCGGAGAAGGACGGGGAGCCGCGGGGCGCCCCGCCCGTCTTGATATCCTTCGACGGGACGTGGAACGTCCGGTCCGCCCGGGCGTCGATGCCCCGGCACCCCGCCCCGCTTGTCCCTCCGGATCGCCTCGGGCAAGCTGTTCGTCCCGACCGCCCCGGACCGGAAGAGGAACGGAAACATGACACTCACGCCCCCATTCTCGCGGCTCGTCGCCCTGCTCGCGACCGCGCTCTGCGCCCTCACCTTCGCCTGCGGCTCGGAGACCGACGGCGGCGGCAGTGACGGCGCCCCGAGCACGCCTCAGACCGACGCGCTCCGCGCCCAGCTCGACGCGGCCGGCGACAACGTCAAGTCGATCCACGACACCTGGACCGCCATCCAGGCGAAGCTCGCGGCGCCGAACGACGAGAAGGCCTCGCTCGAGGGCCTCGCCCAGGCGACGCGGGGGCGCTTCGTCTCCTCGCTCGAGAGCCTGGTCTCGAAGTCGGGCGCGGCGGGCGACCTGCCGACGCTGGAGAAGATCTCGGGCTGGGCCGAGCAGGCCCTGTCGGCCGAGAAGGCCCGCGCCGGGGACTCGCTCGCCGGGCCGCTCGAGACCCAGCTCCGTTCGCTCTGGCAGTACCAGCTCGCGAAGGACCACGAGAGCGTCTCGCTGCGCGAGAAGCTCGGCTACCGCGCCATCGAGCTCGACTTCGACAAGGTCCTCGAGGAGCCCTACCTCGACACGAACGAGGTGAAGGAACTCGAGAAGCTCCGGCGCGAGCTCGGCAACAAGGGCGAGGAGGCCGGCGGCAAGATCTGGCTGAAGCCCGGCGTGACCGGCCTCGCCGACATCGACGAGGTGCTCGCCCGTCTGGAGAAGAGCCGCCTCGACTTCGAGGAGCGGATGAAGGACCCCTGGGAGCAGGAGGCGCTCCGGACCTTCAACGAGGTCGTGAAGGACCTCGACGAGGCGCTGAACAGCTCCTACACCTGGGTCCCCCGGACCTTCAAGCCCTACCTCCTCATCGTCGAGAAGGACCGCTCCTGGAACGAGACCTCGGTCGCGGCCTCGCGCGCCGAGGCGCTCCTCCAGCTCTACGACGTCTTCTACAACCAGTACGGCAAGGACCTGAACCTGAGGCCGGTCGAGAAGCCGGTGCCGGTGGTCTTCTTCCGTCGCGACGGCTATCGCCAGTACGCGCTCTCGCGGAACCTCGTCGGCGCCGCCGGCCACTTCGAGCCGGGCAGCGGCCGCCTCTTCACCTCGAACGAGACGGACATCGGCACGATCTTCCACGAGGGCACGCACCAGCTCAGCTTCTTCAACACCTCGAACGTGAGCTTCCTCGAGAAGTCCTACTGGTTCGAGGAGGGCCTGGCCGAGTTCCTCGCCGGCAACACCCGCGACGTGAACAAGGAGACGGGCGGCTGGGACTACACGGTCGGACTGCTGCAGATCGGACGCCTGAACTTCTGGCGCCAGAACGAGGCCAAGGCCTACTCGCTCTGGGACCTCATGAACCTCAAGTACCGTGACCGCCAGATCAACATCGCGAACAGCGACGAGGAGAAGAACCTCATGGTGTACTCGCAGGGGTGGTTCCTCTGCTACTTCATGAACTGGTTCCGGGCGGACGGCGAGAACGTCGTGCAACTCGGCGTTCCGGGCAAGTACCGCGACGCCTGGATGGACTTCTTCGCCAAATCGTTGAAGGGGATCGACAGCCGCGACGATCTCTTGAAGAGCCTCGGCATGGACGGCGCGAACGAGGACGACCCCCGCTTCAAGGCCTTCGAACGCGAGTTCAAGGCCTACTACGAGTGGGTGAACCGCAAGATCGCCATGAAGCAGGTGAAGGACAACAAGTTCATCCCCTGGAGCGAGTTCAAGAACAAGCGGGGCGACCTCGTCGGCGAGAAGGAGGAGGACACCCTCCGCTACGAGGACTGACGCTCCCGATCGTCCGCCGGAACGAAACGAGCCCCTCGCGAGAGGGGCTCGTTTCATTCCCGAGCGATGTCAAGCACCGGAAAATGCTAGTACGGTGCCAGTCACCGGATGAGCATTCCCGTTCCTCCGTGTCCGCAAGCGAAGCCGACTCGCCCGGGAATGCTCATCCGGTGACTGGCACCGTACTAGCATTTCGGACGCGCCGAGCGGCTCCGGAGTCGCTGACGAGGCTCAGCGGTTCTCGAGCAGACGACGCTTCGCGTCGACGTACTCCTCGTCGGTGATGAGGTCGTCCTCGTGGGCGCGCTTGAGCTCGCGGAGCTGGCGCAGGAGCGGGGAGGAATCGGGCTCGGCCGCCTCGACGTCCGCGTCGTCGCGGGCGCTGCTGCCCCCGATCGACCAGGCGCAGCCGCCGGCGGCGAAGACGAGCACGAGAACCAGGGCGAGAGGCGTGAGACGCTTCGACATCGATGGGCTCCTCGGATTCCGCTCCGTCGGCGCGCAGTCTGCCATGAAGGGGGTCAGTGGCGGAAGTGCCGGATCCCCGTGAAGAGCATCGCGATCCCCTTCTCGTCGCAGGCCTCGACGACCTCCGCGTCGCGCATCGAGCCGCCGGGCTGGATGACCGCCGCGATGCCGGCCGCCTGCGCGGCGAGGATGCCGTCCGCGAAGGGGAAGAAGGCGTCGGAGGCCATGACCGCGCCCTTGCAGGCCGCGCCGCCCTTCTTCGCCGCGATCTCGACCGAGTCGATGCGGCTCATCTGCCCCGCCCCGCAGCCGATGAGGGTGCGGTCCTTCACGAAGACGATCGCGTTGCTCGTCACGTTGCGGCAGAGATCCCAGGCGAACAGGAGATCCGCCCGCTCCCGATCATCGGGCGCGCGACGCGTCGCGACCTCGGGGTCGAAGTCACGACCGCAGTCGGCATCCTGCGCGAGGAGGCCGCCGCGGATCCAGCGCAGCTCGAGCTCGCCCTCGCGGGCCGGTTCGATGGGGCCGACCTCGAGCAGACGGACGTTCTTGCCCCACTTCGCCCCGGTCTGGAGCAGCTCGAGGCTCGCGCCCTCGTAGGACGGGGCGACGACGACCTCGAAGAAGCGCTCCTTCGTCGCCATCGCCCGCGCCGTCTCCTCGTCGAGCGGTCGGTTGAAGGCGACGATCCCGCCGAAGGCCGAGACCGGGTCGCCGGCGTAGGCCGCGAGGAAGGCGTCGAGCTGGCCGGCCCGAGAGGCCGCGCCGCAGGGATTCTTGTGCTTGATCACGACGCAGGCCTGATCGGGGAGGCCGCGGACCGCCTCGAGCGCGGCGTTCGCGTCGAGGTAGTTGTTGAAGGAGAGCTCCTTCCCCGAGTGCTGCCGCGCGTGCGCGACGGTCGCCTCGCGCGAGGCCGCGCCGAGATAGAGCGCGCCGCGCTGGTGCGGGTTCTCGCCATAGCGCAGCGTCTGCGCCCGGCGGAGTCCGAGCGTGAGGTTCTCGGGCAGCTCCTCGCCCTCGGGTTCCCGCTCCGTCATCCACGCCGCGATCGCGGCGTCGTAGCGGGCGGTGAGCGAGAAGGCCTTGCGCGCCAGGGTCCGGCGGGTCGCGAGATCGGTGCGGGCCTCGCCCTCCCCGCAGGCGCGGACGATCGTGCCGTAGTCCGCCGGGTCGGTGACGACGGCGACGAAGCGGTGGTTCTTCGCCGCGCTCCGCACCATGCTCGGACCGCCGATGTCGATCATCTCGATCGCCTCGTCCTCGGTGACGCCGGGTCGCGCCACGACGTCGCCGAAGGGATAGAGGTTCACGACGACGAGATCGATCGGGCGGATGTCGTGGGCGGTGGCCGCCTGGACGTGGTGCTCGAGATCGCGCCGCATCAGGAGGCCGCCGTGGATGCGCGGGTGCAGCGTCTTGACCCGCCCGTCCATCATCTCGGGGAACTCGGTGACGTCCTGGACCGCGGTGACGGCGAGCCCGGCGTCGGTGAGGAGCCGGGCCGTCCCGCCGGTGGAAATGATCTCCACCCCGGCCGCCGCGAGCGCCTGCGCGAGCTCGAGCACGCCCTCCTTCTCGAAGACGCTCAGCAGCGCCCGCCTGATCGGGATCTGGTCGACGGTCACTTCTTCACTCCCATCAGCTTCCAGCGCAGGTAGCCCTCGATGAACTTGTCGATGTTGCCGTCGAGCACGCCCTGCACGTTGCCGTCCTCGATGGCCGGCGTCGTGCGGTGGTCCTTCACCAGCGTGTAGGGCTGCAGCGTGTAGCTCCGGATCTGGCTGCCGAAGCCGATCTCGCCCTTCTCGCCGTAGAGCTTGGCCAGCTCCTTCTCGCGCTCCATCTCCTTCTGCCGCACGAGGCGCATCTTGAGCACCTTCATGGCCGCCGCCTTGTTCTTGTGCTGCGAACGCTCGTTCTGACAGCTCACGACGACGCCGGTGGGGATGTGCGTGATGCGGACGGCCGAGTCCGTCGTGTTGACGTGCTGACCACCCTTGCCGCCCGCGCGGTAGGTGTCGATGCGGAGATCCTTGTCGAGCACCTCGATCTCGGAGTCGTCGGCGAGCTCGGGGAGCACGTCCACGGCCACGAAGGAGGTCTGGCGCTTGCCGGCGGAGTTGAAGGGCGAGATGCGGACGAGGCGGTGGACACCGATCTCGCAGCGGAGCTTGCCGTAGGCGTAGTCGCCGACGAAGCGCAGCTCGCAGCGGTTGATGCCCGCCTCGTCGTTGCGCTCGATGTCGTTGATCTCGACCTTCATGTCGTGGTGCTCGCCCCACCGCTGGTACATGCGCATGAGCATGCCCGCGAAGTCGGAGGCGTCCGTCCCGCCGGTGCCGGCCTGGATCATCACGATCGCGGGCTGCAGGTCGTGCGGCCCGTCGAAGAGCGTCTGGAGTTCGAGCGCCTCGTAGCGGACCTGGGCCGCCTCGAGCTCGGCCTCGAGCTGGCGTTCCTGCTCCTCGTCACCCTCGACCATCTCGGCGAGGTCCGCGATGTCGGAGAGCTCGCGGTCGATCTTCTCGAAGTCCTCGACGACGCGTCCGGTCGCCTTCAGGCGACGGATGACGTCCTGGGCCGCGTCCTGGTCGTCCCAGAACCCCGGCTCGGACATCTTCGCCTCGAGCTCCTCGACGAGCTTCTGCTTGGCGGGAAAGTCAAAGACTGTCCTGGAGCTTGCGCAGGCCGGCCCGGAGCTTCTGAAGAGTCTGCGTGAATTCGTATTCCATGGGTCTCCCTCCCGATGGGTGGATCGTGCTTCGTCGCGGGGGCGACGGCGGGGCGGCTTCAGGCGCCGGCGACGTCGCGCTGCCCGCGCGCGGGCCCGCCTTCGCTGGTGTCGTAGGAACGGGTCAGCCCGTGAATCTCGGCGAGGTCGAAGGCGGAGAGGATCTTGCCCTTCTCGCTCTTCAGGAAGCGCATCACCATCGCGAGGATGCGGAGGTAGGCGTCCTGCTGCCCGCTCGGCCCGATGATCATGCAGATGAGCTTCGCCGGGAGATCGTCGACGAGCGACGAGTAGGAGACGCCCTGCTGCGAAACGCCCAGCGCGATCGCGAAGTCCTGGACCGAGGGGATCTTGGCGTGAGGCAGCGCGATGCCGTAGCCGACGCCGGTGCTCATCAGGACCTCGCGACTCATGATCGCGCGCTCGACCTCGACCCGCTCCTTGATCGCGCCGGTGCGGGTCAGGGTGTCGAGGAGGGCCTGGAGGGCCTCGTTCTTCGCGCGGACCCCTTCGAGGGAGATGATCCGCGGCGCGGGCAGCAACTTGGAGAGCTCGTGGACCATGGTTCGTCTCGCCGCGGGTTCGGGCGCTCCATTCTAGCCCGGCCCCGACGGGACCACCAGTCCGGGAGGCTCTCCCGGACGGGCGGCCGGAGGCGCGCCTCCGGGCCTCCGGCCGCCCCGGCGCGTAGGATGCCGCCATGAATCGACCCGCCGACCGCCTCGAGGGCCACGCCCACTTCGACACCCGGCCCCGCTGGCGCCTGCGGGGACCCGCCGACGCGGGCCCGGAGCCTCGACCGCTCGTGATCGCCCTCCACGGGATGGGCCACGACGGCGCCCGCCTCCTCGACCAGCTCGACGGCGCCCTGGACGATCGCGTGCTCCTCGTGCCCGACGCCCCCCTCCCCTACGAGACGCGGGACGCCGAGGGTCGCCGCGGAGAGGGCCGCGCCTGGTACGTCTACACCGGCGATCAGGCGGCCTTCCTCGACTCCGCCGCGCGGGCGGAGGACTACCTCTTCGGGCTCGTCGACGCGGTCGCCGCGCGGGCCCCGATCGACGCCTCCCGCCTCGCCCTGCTCGGCTACTCGCAGGGCGGCTACCTCGCCGGGATCATCGCGCTCCGTCACCCCGAGCGCTTCGGCGCGGTGGTCGTCGTCAACGCCCGCATCAAGCACGAGATCGCGACCGAGACCCCGGGGCCGACCCCGGAGTTCCTCGTCCTGCACGGCGAGCGCGACCGATTCATCCCCGTCGAGACCGCGCGCGAGTCCGCCCGCCTCCTCGCCGAGCGCGGCCTGAGCTGCCGCTTCGAGACGAACCCGGGCGGCCACTCCCTCCGCCCCGAGCAGGCCGCCCGGGCCGCGGCCTGGCTCGCGGAGCGGGGCTTCGTCTGACGCCCGCGGAGGTCGCGTCCGGCGTCCGCCGCGGGGGAGGTCGGGCACGGGCGGGCTGTTAGACTCCCGGCATGCGCGACCTCGGCCTGCTCCTCGCTCTTCTCGTCCTCGCCGCTCCGCTGCGCGCGCACGATCCGCCCCCCTACCACCTGGACGTCGACCTCAAGGAAGACCACCTGGCGGTACGGCTCTCGATGTTCGCCACGATCTACGAGGACTGGACCGGCCTCGACCCGACGAAGGTCAAGGAGGGCGCCTCCCTGATCATGCGCGAGCACGGCGAGCGCCTGATCGATCTCATCACGGAGGCGGGCCCGGTCTGGATCGACGGCGTCGCCGTGCGGCCGACCCTGGTGGAGATGAAGTACTTCACCAACGACCTGGACTACGTCTCGGTCTCGCTGCGCTACACCGTCCTCTCGCCCCCCCGCTCGCTCCGCTGGCAGTGGCACCGCTACCGGATCGGGCCGGACTGGGAAGCGGAGAAGTGCAGCCTCTGGTTCTACCCGGACGAGGAAACCTTCCTCCGCATCGGCCTGAAGCCCCGGGAGCCCGAGTACACCTGGCACGCGCCCGCGGTCGCGCCGACGGGCCCGGCGGTGCCGATCTCGGGCGACGCTCTCGGGGGGACCCGCCCCACCCTTCCCCTTCCGGCGCTGTCGGCCGCGCTCGCCCTCGCGGCCTCGATCCTCGCCTTCGCCGGCCGGCGCCGCCTTCCCGGCTGGGCGACGGCACTGGTCCTCGTCGCCGGAGTCAGCGGAGCGATCGCCGCGCGCGAGCGGTACCGGGTCGAGATCCCGATCGGCGCGGAGCGGAAGGACGAGCTGCCCGATCGGGCCGAGGCGATCCGGATCTTCTCGGACCTGCACCGCAACGTGTACCGCGCCTTCGACTACGAGACCGAGTCGGCGATCTACGACGCGCTGGCCCGCAGCGTCGAGGGCGAGTTCCTCGACCGCCTCTACGACCAGGTCTACCAGAGCCTGATCGTCCGCGAGGAGGGCGGCGCGGTGGCGAAGATCCACGGCGTGTCGATCCTCGACACCGACGTGACGGCGCCCGAACCGGGCGTCGCGCGCTTCGAGGTGAAGGCCCGCTGGCAGGTCCGGGGCATCGTCGAGCACTTCGGACACAAGCACCTGCGGACGAACGAGTACGTGGGCACCTACGTCATCGTGCGCCGCGGCGCCGACTGGCGCATCGCCGGCGCCGAGATCGAATCCCAGAAGCGCGTCGGCAACGACGAGGCCTTCTTCGAGACCCCCGAGGACCGCGAACGATGAACTCCCCCCGCCGATCCCTCTTCCCGACCCTCCTCCTCGCCGCCGCCCTCGCCGCCGTCGCCTGCGGCGGGAAGGAGGGCGAGACCGACGCCGCGCCGGAGAAGAAGGGCATCCTCGAGATCGCCACCTCGTTCCACCCGGCCGCCTATCTCGCCGGGCGGATCGCCGGGGACCGCGCCCGGGTGACCTGCCCCCTGCCCGCCGACGCCGACCCGGCCTTCTGGGCCCCGGACGACGCCTCGCTCGGGAGCTTCCGGTCCGCCGACCTGATCGTCGTGAACGGCGCGGAGTTCGAGAAGTGGGTGCCGACGGTCTCGCTTCCGGAGTCGCGCATCTTCGCGCTCGCCGCGAGCTCGAAGGACGCCTTCGTCCGGTACGAGCACGCCTTCACGCACAGCCACGGCGGCGGCGGCGAACACAGCCACGTGGGCACGGACGGACACACCTGGCTCGACCCGGTGATCGCGCGCGCGGGAGCGGAGGGCCTGCGGGACCGCCTGATCGCGCTCGACCCCGACGGCGCGCCGACCTTCCGCGAGAACTGCGCCGCGCTCGTGGCGGACCTGAACGCCCTGGATGCCGAACTGCGCGCCCTCAGCGAGGGTGAGGCGGCCTGGTGGTACGCCTCGCACCCGGCCTACAACTACCCCGCGAAGCGCTACGGCTGGAAGGTCGTCAATCTCGACCTCGACCCGGAGGAGGTGCCGAGCGCCGAGACGCTCGCCGCCGCGAAGGCGAAGGGCGAGGGGCACGGCCCCTTCCGCTACATCGTGTGGGAAGGGGAACCGCTCCCCGAGGTCGTCGCCGCCGTGAAGGAGGCGCTCGGCGTCGAGTCGGTGGTGGCCTCGCCGGCCGAGGCCCTCGCCGCGGAGGAACTCGCCGCGGGCGAGAACTACCTCGCGATCATGCGCCGCAACCTCGAGGTCTTCCGTCGGGTCGTCGTCACCCGCTGATCCGGCCGCGAGGCCGGGCGCGCGCGGTTCGACCCGGCCGGCGGACGCGCCGGCCGCTTCTCTATCCGACCACCCCGTGCTTCCGCCCGACCTTCACGAAGGCGTCGACGGCCCGGCGGAGCTGGTCCTCGTCGTGACCGGCGCTGATCTGGACGCGGATGCGAGCCTGACCCTTCGGCACGACGGGGAAGGAGAAGCCGATCACGTAGATCCCCTCGGCGAGGAGGTCGTCCGCCATCGTCTTCGCGAGGCGCGCGTCGCCGAGCATGATCGGGACGATCGGATGGACGCCGGGCCGGATGTCGAAGCCGGCCGCGGTCATCGCCTCGCGGAAGAAGACGGTGTTGCGCTCGAGGCGGTCGCGCAGCTCGGTCGATCCCTCGAGCATCCGCAGGCACTCGAGCGAGGCGCAGACGATCGCCGGCGCGACGGTGTTCGAGAACAGGTAGGGCCGCGAGCGCTGGCGCAGGATCTCGACGATCTCCTTCCGCCCCGTCGTGAAGCCGCCGCTCGCGCCGCCGAGCGCCTTGCCCAGGGTCGAGGTCACCACGTCGATCCGGTCCATCACGCCGTGGTGCTCATGGGTGCCGCGGCCGGTCGGACCGAAGAATCCCGTGGCGTGGCACTCGTCGATGTGGACGAGCGCGTCGTAGCGCTCGGCGAGGTCGCAGATCTGATCGAGCTTCGCGACGTCGCCGTCCATCGAGAACACGCCGTCGGTCGTGATCATCCGCGTGCGGCAGTCCTGGGACTCGCGCAGGCAGCGCTCGAGGTCGGCCATGTCGGCGTGCTGGTAGCGCAGACGGCGCGCCTTGCAGAGGCGGACGCCGTCGATGATCGAGGCGTGATTCAGCGCGTCCGAGATGATCGCGTCCTCCTCGCCGAGGAGCGGCTCGAAGAGACCGCCGTTCGCGTCGAAGCAGGCGGCGTAGAGGATCGTGTCCTCGGTCCGGAAGAAGGACGAGAGCGCGGCCTCGAGCTCCTTGTGGATGGTCTGCGTGCCGCAGATGAAGCGCACGCTGGAGAGACCGAAGCCCCAGTCGTCCATCCCGCGCTGGGCGGCGGCGACGAGGCGCGGGTCGTTGGCGAGGCCCAGGTAGTTGTTCGCGCAGAGGTTGAGGACCGGACGGTGCGCGACCTCGATCTCGGCGCTCTGCGCCCCCTCGATGACGCGCTCGGACTTGGTCAGGCCGGCCTCGGCGATCTCGGCCAGCTCCTTCGCGAGCCGCTCCTGGGTCTTTCCGTACATGCTTCTCTCCGGGAGGGGATCAGGTCGTCGTTCAGCCGCGGTAGCGCCGGACGATGTTCGGCACGAGGTACTCGCGGACCGTGCGTTCGAGGTCGTAGCGGGGCTCGAAGCCCCAGTCGTTCCGGGCGCGCGAGTCGTCGACGTCGGCCGGCCAGGAGTCGACGATGGCCTGGCGCTTCGCGTGGATCGCGTAGTCGATCTCCGCCCCCGGGAAGGCCTCGCGGACCAGGGCCGCGAACTCCTCCGCGCTCGGCGAGAAGGCGCCGATGTTGTAGACGGTCGTCGAGAGGCTCTCGCGATCGGCGTCGAGGAGCCGGAGCACGCCGGCGACGGCGTCGGGCATCGCCATGAAGGGGATCCGGGTGTCGGGACGCACGAAGCAGGAGTAGGGCTCGCCCTTCGCCGCGGCGTGGATCATCTCCGGGAGGTAGTCGCTCGTCCCGCCGGTCGGCATCGTCTCGGCCGAGATGAGGCCGGGGAAGCGGACGCAGCGGAAGTCCACGAGCGGCGAGCTCGCGTCGGCCGCGAGCTGGCGGTAGTGCCGCGAGTAGTAGCGACCGAGGTGCTCGCAGTAGAGCTTGTTGCAACCGTACATCGTCGTCGGCGACGCGAAGACCTCCTCGGTCACCGCGCCGGCCGCGCGCTTCGTCTCCGCGTCGGGCACGCCGTAGACCGCGATCGAGCTCGGGAACAGGAACTTCACGGCGTGCCCGTGGGCGCGCGCCTGCTCGACGGCGTGCTCGAGGAGGTTGAGCGTTCCGTTCACGTTCACGGCGTGCGCGACCGCCGGCTTGTACTCGGCGCTCGTCGAGAGCAGGGCCGCGAGGTGGATGATCGCGTGGATCTCCCACTCGCTCACGAGCCGCTCGAAGAGGTGGGCGTCGAGGACGTTGCCCTGGAGGGTGTGGGCGCAGCGCCGCTCGAGCTCGGGCTCGAGGGGGCGCAGGTCGAGACCGAGGACGTCGAACCGTCCCTCCTCGGACAGGGCGTGGATCAGTCCGGTTCCGACCTCGCCGCCGGCGCCGGTGACCAGGATCGCGGGTTTCTTCGACACGACAGGACTCCTCCGTGCGGGGCCGGGACTCTACCACGGCGTCCGCCGCGTCTCATCAGCTCGCGCGCTCGAACCTCTCGCGGATCACGGCGAGGACCCCGGCGACGGCGGAGGGCTCCACCGCCTGCCAGCGTCGCTTCTCGATCCGCCGGTCCAGGGCCCGGCGGTCGAGGTGGAGGCTCGTGACGTGGAGGCCCTCGTCGGAGAAGACGTGGACGCGCCCCCGCGGCCCCAGCACGACGACCGTCTTCTCGTCGGCGTCCCGGAAGATCCGCTCCGGCCGGGCGCCGTCGACGTCGCGCCGGGCCATGCCCGTCGGCCGCTTGCCCTCGCGGGCGCGGTCGGTGGCGTGCCCGGTCCGCCAGCCGGCGCGACGGTCGATGCGTCCGCCGCCCTGGACCAGATCCGCGAGGAGGCGGTCCGCCTCGGTCGCGGCCGCCGCGGCCCGCTGTGCGGGCGCGAGCGCCCGGATGGCCTGGTTGATGGCCGCGAGGCGCCGCTGCGCCTGACGGTGGATCTCGACGTAGGACCAGGGCGCGTCGGTCCCCAGGAGCGCGTCGGCGGGACGACCGTCGGGCAGGAGCCCGAGTACGTTGAGACCGAGACGGACCGCCCGGCTCCGGGTGGAGGAGCGCACGAGCTGCAGGGTCACCGCGAAACGCCCCCCGTCGGGCCAGGTGTAGTACCCGACGGCGATCTGACCGCGCAGGTCGTAGGCGCGGTCCTTTCGGGAGAAGCTCTCGAGGCGCTTCTCGAGGAGTTCGCCGCGGTTGAAGACGGCGAGGACCGGGCGCGCCCGCTCCGCCGCGAGGTCCTCGATCCGGGGAAAGCCGGTCTCGACGCCCCAGGCGAGCATCGGCTTCCAGAGGGGAAGCCCGGTCTCGCCGTAGCCGCAGAAGATCTCCCTCGGGTCGCGCGGCCGGCAGTGTGGGAGGTCGGCCCGCTCGTCGAAGAAGGAGTAGACGGAGCCGGGACGAAACGCCGCGAGGCCGAGGATCGCGTCGTCGACGTGCGACTCGAGCCGCGCGAGGAGCTCGCGCGCCTGCTCCGCCCGCCCCTCCGGGCGGCCGCGGAAGTCGACGCGGAGCGGCAGCTCGCAGTCGGGAAGCGGGCTCGTCACGTCCCGCGAGTAGGGCTTCTGGAGGAAGAGATCGCGCGCGATCTCCGAGGCGCGGGCACAGAGGGCCTCGAGCTCGGCGAGCGCCGCTTCGCGGCGACCGCCGCGGCGGCCGCTGGGGGACTTCCTGGACACGGCGTACCTCCGCAGGGCGGTCATGGTAGCAGCTCCCCCGGGTCGCTCCGGCCGCGGAGCGGCCGGGGAGGGAGCCCCCGTCGGGGAGCGGGGGGAGCGGTTTGGGGGCCGCCGGGGCCACTGGTATCATCCGGCCCGACCCGGAGCGAAGGACAGCCGAGATGCGCGAGATTCCGAAGAAGTACGACCCGGCCGAGGCCGAGCGCCGCTGGCAGGAGTCATGGGAGACGAGCCGGATCCACGCCTGGGATCCGGCCCGCGGCCGCGACGAGACCTTCGTCGTGGATACCCCGCCCCCCACCGTCTCGGGCTCGCTCCACGTCGGGCACGTCTTCAGCTACACGCACCAGGACCTGATCGTCCGCTACCAGCGGATGCTCGGGAAGAACATCTCCTACCCGATGGGCTGGGACGACAACGGCCTGCCGACCGAGCGTCGCGTCCAGAACGTCTTCGGCATCCGCTGCGAGCCGACCCTCGCCCCCGATCCGGCCTGGGAGCCGCGCCGCGACAAGAAGAAGGGCGAGCCGGCCGAGGACGTCTCGCGCGCCGACTTCATCCGCGTGTGCGAGATCCTGACGCAGGAGGACGAGAAGGCCTTCGAGGACCTCTTCCGCCGGCTCGGGCTCTCGATCGACTGGAGCAGCACCTACGCGACGATCGACGCCCACTCGCGTCGCATCTCGCAGGCTTCCTTCCTCGACATGGTCGCCAAGGGCGAGGTCTACCAGACCGAGGCCCCGACGATGTGGGACGTGGATTTCCGGACCGCGGTCGCCCAGGCCGAGGTGGAGGATCGCGAGAAGGGCGGCCACATGCACGTGATCCGCTTCGCCGTCGAGGGCGGCGGCGAGTTCCGGATCATGACGACGCGTCCCGAGCTCCTCGCGGCCTGCATCGCGGTGGTCGCCCACCCCGACGACGAGCGCTTCCGTCCCTACTTCGGCAAGACGGCGGTGACGCCGCTCTTCGGGGCCGAGGTCCCGATCCTGCCGGCCGAGCACGCCGATCCCGAGAAGGGCACCGGCATCCTGATGGTCTGCACCTTCGGCGACGCCACCGACGTGGAGTGGTGGAAGCAGCAGGACCTCCCGGTGAAGCAGGTGGTCGGCCTCGACGGCTGCCTCCTGCCCGTCACCTTCGGCGAGGGCCCCTTCGCCAGCCGGGATCCCGAGCGCGCGCAGAGCGCCTGGGCGGAGCTGACGGGCCTCTACGTCAAGAAGGCGCGCCAGCGCGTCGCCGAACTGCTCGCCGAGGACGGCACCGGCCCCGGCGGCGAGGGCGCCGCTCTCGTCGGCGCGCCCGAGGAGATCAGCCACCCGGTCAAGCACTATGAGAAGGGCGAACGGCCGCTCGAGTTCGTGACGACCCGCCAGTGGTTCGTGCGCATCCTCGACAAGAAGGACGACCTGCTGGAGCAGGGTCGCAAGATCGCCTGGCACCCCGACTACATGCGCAAGCGCTACGAGTCCTGGGTCGAGGGCCTCAACCAGGACTGGTGCATCAGCCGCCAGCGCTACTTCGGCGTGCCCTTCCCGGTCTGGTACGAGATCGACGAGAACGGCGCGACGCGGCACGACCGCCCCATCCACGCCGAGGCGGCGATCCTCCCCGTCGACCCGCTCTCGGACGTGCCCACCGGCTACACCGAGGACCAGCGCGGCAAGCCCGGCGGCTTCACCGGCGATCCGGACGTGATGGACACCTGGGCGACGAGCTCGCTCACGCCGCAGATCCAGAGCCACTGGAGCCGCGACGCCGGTCGCCACGCCAAGCTCTTCCCGATGGACGTGCGGCCGCAGTCCCACGAGATCATCCGGACCTGGGCCTTCTACACCATCGTGAAGGCCTGGCTCCACGAGCGCGAGATCCCGTGGAAGCACGTCGTCATCAGCGGCTGGATCCTCGATCCCGACCGCAAGAAGATGTCGAAGTCGAAGGGCAACGTCGTGACGCCGGGCCACCTGCTCGACCAGCACTCGGTCGACGGCGTGCGCTACTGGGCCGCCCGCGCGCGGCTCGGCCAGGACACCGCCTTCGACGAGAAGGTCTTCGGCATCGGCAAGAAGCTCGCGACGAAGATCTTCAACGCGAGCCGCTTCGTCTTCACGCAGATCGACAACGCCTGCGGCGACGGCGTCGTGCCCGGACGCGGCGCGATCGGCTGCCCGCTGGACCTGGCGCTCGTCGAGCGTCTCCGTCGCGCCGTCGCCCAGGCGACGCGCGCCTTCGAGGCCTTCGACTACGCCGCCGCCCTGCAGGTCGCCGAGGAGTCCTTCTGGAGCTTCTGCGACCACTACGTCGAGCTCGTGAAGGTCCGCAGCTACGCCGCCGAGGACGGCCACGAGCGCCGTTCGGCCGTGGCCGCGCTGCAGCTCGCGATGCGGACCTACCTGCGCCTGCTCGCGCCCTTCCTCCCCTACATCACGGAGGAGGTCTGGTCCTGGCGTCTCGCCGCGCCGGAGGGGCGCGAGGCCTCGGTCCACACCGCGCCCTGGCCCGTCGCGGCGGAGTTCGACGGCGTCCCCGCCCCGGCCCACGCGGCCGGCTTCGAGGCGGCGGTCGAGGTGACGACCAAGATCCGCGGCGCGAAGACCGCGGCCCAGAAGAGCCTCCGCTGGCCGGTGAGCCGACTCGTGGTGCGCGGCGCGGCCGAGGACCTCGCCGCCCTCGAGGCGGTCATGGGCGACGTCGCCGAGGCCGCGAATCTCGCGGCCGGGGCCCTCGAGCTCGTCCCCGGCGAGCCGAGCCCCGGCGATCGCTTCGCGGTCGAGATCACGCTGGCGGAGACGGCCGAGGGCTGACCGGCGGCGACGGAACGGAATGCACGTACGGTGCCAGTCACCGTTCGTGCATTTCCGATCCACGGATGCACGTACGGTGCCAGTCACCGGATGTGCATTTCCGATCCACCGCGATCGCAGTCGAAGCCGGGCCGCCCGGAAATGCACATCCGGTGACTGGCACCGTACGTGCATCTTCCGTCGAGTCGAAAGAGAAGCGGCGCGGACCGAATGGTCCGCGCCGCTTCGTTTCAGTGACCCTGGGGGATTCGAACCCCTGTTTCAAGGATGAGAACCTTGCGTCCTGGACCGGACTAGACGAAGGGGCCAGTGCGGGGGGATAGTAGATCGGCGGGAGGGGCGCTTCAACCGCTCCCGCCCCGCTTTTCAGGCGCCGCCGGCGGAGGCGCCGCGGGCCCGCTCCAGGCCCGCCGCCAGGCGACGCGCCGACTCCTCCCGTCCCAGGATCGCGACGCAGTCGAAGAGGCCCGGACCGGCCGTGCGCCCCGTGAGGGCGGCCCGGACGGGGTGGACGAACTTGCCGAAACCCAGGCCGCGGCCCTCGGCCCAACTCCGCGCGTCGGCCTCCATCGCGGCGGGATCCTCGACGTCCGTCTTCGGGAGGACCTCCCCGAGGTAGCCCTCGAGGACGGAGGCCGCCTCGGCCTTGCCCAGGTTGGCGAGGGCCTTGGGCTCGAAGTCGAGCTCGGCGGCGAAGACCCAGTCCGTGCGCTCGACGATCTCCCCGAAGCGCCGGACGCGGTCCTTCTCGGCCGCCGCGATCCGGCGCAGGCGGAGGCGCTCCGCGTCGTTCGGATCGGCCGAGAGCCGCCCCGCCTCGACGAGGAAGGGCCGGAAGCCGGCCTCCACCTCCTCCAGGGACATCGCGCGGATGTACTCGCCGGACAGCCAGTCGAGCTTGTCCATCGGGAGCCGCGCGCCGGCGGCGCTGACGCGGTCGAGACCGAAGCTCCGGACGAGCTCCTCGCGGCTCATGATCTCGGTCTTGTCGTCGAGCGACCAGCCGATCATCGCGAGCCAGTTCACGACCGCCTCCACCGGGTAGCCCTTCTGCTGGTAGAGCTCGAGGGCCGCCTCGGGGTGCTTCCGCTTCGAGAGCTTGCCCTCGCCGCTCGGCCCGAGGATGAGGGGCAGATGCGCGAAGGTGGGCTCGTCCCAGCCCAGCGCGCGATAGATGATGAGCTGCTTGAAGGTGTTGGTGAGGTGATCCTCGCCGCGGATGACGTGCGTGATCGCCATGTCGTGGTCGTCGATGACGACCGCGAGGTTGTACACGGGCGTGCCGTTGGCGCGGAGGAGGATGATGTCCTCGATGTCGTCGCTCGACACGGCGACGTCGCCGCGGATGAGATCCTTCAGCACGACCGTCTCGCCGCGCGGGACCCGGAGCCGCCAGGTGTGCTCCTCCCCCGCCGCGATGCGGCGCCGCGCCTCCGCGGGGTCGAGGTCGCGATAGCGTCCGTCGTAGCCGAAGACGGGCGCCTTCTCCGCCTCCTGCCGGGCGCGCAGCTCGGCGAGCTCCTCCCGCGTCGCGAAGCAGGGATAAAGCGCCCCCGACTCCTTCAGCCGCTCGGCCCACTCGAGGTAGACCGGCATGCGCTCGCTCTGGGAGTAGGGCCCGTGCGGCCCGCCCTGCTCGGGCCCCTCGTCGGGCGTGAGACCGAGCCAGTCGAGGCCGCGGAAGATCGTCTGCCGGGCCGCGTCGGTGTTCCGCTCCTCGTCGGTGTCCTCCATGCGCAGGACGAAGGTCCCGCCCTGCTGACGCGCGAGGAGCCAGTTGTAGAGCGCGGTCCGGGCCCCGCCGATGTGGAGGTAGCCGGTCGGGCTCGGGGCGAATCGGACGCGGATCGGGGCGGACATGGCGTGCTCCGGGAGGGGACGAACGGCGCATTGTAGGGGCGCGGTCGCGAGGGACCAATCGCGCGCGCACCGCTCCGTGCAGGGCGAATTTTCCCGCCCCCCACTCAGGTCCGCGGGTTTTCTGCCGATGAGAGTCGTGGGAAGGGAGGGGAGACCGAGGAGGGGAATCGCCGGGGCGTACGGCACGGCAGCACGCACGACGATACCTCGGTTTTCCGACCACCGCGCGGGGCGACTCGCGCGGTGGTTTTTTTTGGCCTTCGCGGGCCCGCCGTTCGCGAATCGGAGATGCAGGTACGGTGCCCGTCACCGGATGTGCATCGCCGATCCCGCGCGAACGCGAGCGAAACCGATTCGCCCGGAGATGCAGGTACGGTGCCAGTCACCGGATGTGCATCTCCGGTCCCGCGCGAACGCGAGCGAAACCGATTCGCCCGGAGATGCAGGTACGGTGCCAGTCACCGGATGTGCATCTCCGGTCCCGCGCGAACGCGAGCGAAACCGATTCGCCCGGAGATGGGGAGTACGGTGCCAGTCACCGGATGTGCATCTCCGGTCCCGCGCGAACGCTAGCGAAACCGATTCGCCCGGAGATGCACATCCGGTGACTGGCACCGTACCTGCATCCGAGAAACACGAGCGCGACTGCGGGGCGAAAGGAAGGCGGCGCGGACCGGATGGTCCGCGCCGCCTCGTTTCGTGCCGGCCGGCGCCTCCCGGCGCCGGCCTCGAGATCCCTCAATCCCCTTCCTTCTTCGGGAAGGCGGGGCCGTCGCTTGAGGACTCCTGCATTTTCATGCACGTCGCGGGACGTCGACGACCGAGGGCCGTCTCGAGGCCGTCGACGGTCGGGCGGACCTCCGGCAGGCATTCGGCGAGGAAGGCGAGCATCAGCCGGGTCCGCCCGCTGACCGGGGCGGAGGCCCTCGCGCCGCGACGGGCCGAGACCAGCGCGACGGACGGCGACCCGGGGAGAGCGTCGTCGAGCCCAAAATCGACGAGGCGGCGCGCGGCGCGGCCGAGATCGACGAGCTCCGCCGCGGGCTCCCGCTCGAGCTCGGCGCCCAGTCGCGCCCAGGCTCGCGATCCCGAGGCGCGTCGCAGCTCGGCCAGGGCGGCGAAGCGCGGATCGCGCGGGCGTCCGTCGGGCGAGGCGGCGGCGGCGAGGTCGCGGAGGGCGGGCGCCAGCCCCGGGCGCGCGGCGAGATCGTCGCAGAGCGCCCGCGTCGCGGCGTCGCGGAACTCGCCCTCCTCCGCCGCGGCGACGAAGAGCCCCGCGAGAGCGGCGGAGTAGACCCGCGCGTCCACCCCGCGCGCTTCCGCCAGGAAGGCCGTGAGACGGCGCCGGGCCTCGGCCCCGCCCAACAGCCCGAGGGCGAGCCAGCCGGCCGCCCGCTCGGCGACCTCGTCGCGACCGACCTCGCCGAGCCAGGCCGCGGCGAAGTCCCCGCCCTCGGCGAGCGCGAGGATCCACTCGCGGGCGCCGGGGTCTCCGAGGAAGGCGAGACCGAGGATCGCCCCCGGCCGCTCCGCCGGCGCCGCGGACTCGACGGCCCGGAGCTGGGACCCGAGATCGGCCGATGGCACAACACCATGGGAATCCACGACTTGCCACTCGATGACCCGTTCCGCGAGCCCCCCGGAGACCGGTTCGGCCGCCGCCCGGTCCCCGGGGGAACCGAAGGCGGTGAGAACGGCGATCACGAGGGAGGTCAGGGTCATGGCGGAGTCACTCCGGGGCTCCCCTCCCGTCCTCCGGGAGGGGGCGCGGACGGCCGCGGACGGGGGCGCGGTTCGCCTCCATCCCTATCGACCTTCCGGCCCGCGACCCCAAGCTCCGAGCCCCCTCGCGGTAACTCCGTCGCCAGACGCGACTTGCCGCCTCCGGCCCGACCACCTTGCGAGTCGGAAAGCCTTTCCCTAAAACGTCTTCCGGCGATCTGCACGGGGGGCAGCACGGTGACCGAGTTCCAGAGAAAACCGGCCTGGCTGAAGATCCGCCCGCCCGCGGGCGAGTCCTACCAGAAGATCAAGGGCCTGCGGAAAGGCCTGAAGCTGGCGACCGTCTGCGAGGAGGCCGCCTGCCCGAACGTGGCGGAATGCTGGGGCGGCGGCACCGCCACCTTCATGCTGCTCGGCGACACCTGCACGCGCGGCTGCCGCTTCTGCAACGTCAAGACCGGCAATCCCCGCGGCATCGTGGACGAGGCCGAGCCCGAGAACCTCGTCGAGGCCGTCGTCTCGATGGACCTCGAGTACGTGGTCCTGACGATGGTCGACCGCGACGATCTCGAGGACGGCGGAGCCGCGCACGTGCGGCGCTGCATCGAGGCCCTGCGCGCGGCCCGCCCCGCCCTCCGCGTCGAGATGCTCGCCGGCGACTTCCGCGGCGTGCCCGACGCCGTCGCGACGGTCCTCGCCTCCGGTTGCGACGTCTACGCCCACAACGTCGAGACGGTCCGCCGCCTGTCGCCGAAGGTGCGCGACGGCCGCTGCGACTACGACGCGTCGCTGGCCACGCTGTCCGAGGCGAAGCGGATCCGTCCGGGCGTGGTGACGAAGTCGTCGATCATGCTCGGCCTCGGCGAGACCGAAGCCGAGGTCGAGGAGACGCTGCGCGATCTCCGCGCGCACGACGTCGACATCGTGACCCTCGGACAGTACCTCCGCCCCGCCAAGCGGAAGCTCTTCCTCCCGGTCGAGGAGTACGTCACGCCCGAGACCTTCGCGCGCCTCAAGGTCCGCGCCGAGGAGCTGGGCTTCGCCTTCTGCGCCTCCGGACCGCTCGTCCGGTCGAGCTACCGCGCCGGCGAGCTCTTCCTGACGCGCTACCTCGCCGAGCGGGAGACCGCGGGAGGCGATCGATGAGCCGCGCTTCCCGGACCGCGGAGGACGCGATGATCCGCCTGATCGACGACCGGGGCGCGCCCCTGTTCGAGGGACGTCTCGGCGTCTCGCGCACCGAGCTGCTCGAGATCCACCGGGTGGCGGCGCTGACGCGCGCCCTCGAGGACGCGCTCTCGGGACTCGCCGGCGGCCCGGACCTCCCCTGGTACGTGCCCGCCCTCGGCGAGGACGCGGCCCTCGTCGCCGCGGCCACCGCGCTCGGCTTCGCCGACCCGGTCTTCAGCAGCGGACGCATGGCGCCGCGCGCCCTCGCGCGCGGCCTCGCCGCCGCCACCTGGATCCACTCCGCCCTCGGGACGAGCGCCAGTCCCTCGGGCGGGCGCGAGGCGCCCGGCTTCGCCGGCCATCCCGACGAGAATCTCTTCCCCGCGAGCGCCACCCCCGGCGCCGCCGCCCTGAGCGCCGTCGGCGCCGGGCTGGCGCGGAGCGACGACGCGGTCGCGGTCGGCGTCCTCGGCTGGGGATCGCTCGGCTCCGCCGCCTTCGCGGCCGCGCTCGACGCGGCGCGCCGCACCTCGTCCCGTGTCCTGCTCGTGGTCGTGACCTCGAAGAGCCGCGGCGTCGGCGCCGCGGTCGCCGCGGCCGAGACCGCCGGACTCAGCGCCGCGCTGATCGACGGCGACGATCCGGTCGCGGTGCGCGACGCCGTGGCCGCGGCGCGCGCGCGGGTCCGCGAGGAGGGTCGCCCGGAGCTCGTCGAGCTCGCCTGCCGTCGCGAAATGGACCGGGGGCCTTCCGCCGGTCGCCGTCGACTCGCGGCCTTCCTCGAGCGCGAGGGCGCGCTGGGCGCCGAGCTCGCGGCCGAGATCGACCGCGCGATCCGCGGGGAGGTCGCGAGCGCGCTCGCCGCGGCCCGCGCCGCCGGCGGACCCGGCCCGGAGGCCCTCCACGGCGAGCTCCGCGCCCGCCCGAGCGCCGAGGAGCGCCGCGTCGCGGACGCCTTCGCCCGCTTCGGAGCGGAGTACGGCGGCGCCGCCGATCCCGATGCTCGCTTCCTCGTCTGATCACGCCGGAGGACTGGTCCCGATGACGCGCCCCGCCGCCACGCTTCCCGCCGACTCCCTCCGCTCCGCGCTCGAGCGCGCGCTCGAGGGTGACGAGCGCGTGATCCTCCTCGGCGGCCCGCACCTGGCCGAGCTGCCCCACGCCCGCGGCCTCGCGGCGCGATTCGACGGAGACCGCGTGATCGAGGGCCCGGACGACGAGGCCGCCCTCATCGGCCTCGCCCGCGGCCTCGCCCTGACCGGCCGTCGGCCGGTCGTCGACCTCACGGCCGGCGACGGCATCGCCCGCGCCTTCGAGACGCTCGCGCGCGATCTCGCGCCGCTGCGCTACCGCAGCGCGGGGGTCTTCAGCGCCCCGATGACGCTCCTCGTGCCGCAGGGCTCGGCCCCGGGCGCGGGCCCCGACCTCGGCGCCACGCCCGAGAGCTGGCTGACCACGCTGCCCGGACTCCGGGTGGTCTGCGCCTCCGCCGCCACCGCGCCGGGCGCCTTGCTCGAAGCCTCGCTCGACGGCGGGGATCCGGTCGCCCTGCTCCTGCCGCGCGACGGGGGCGCCCCGCTCGCCGCGGACGACGGGATCGCGCTCGACGCGGCCCGGGTGCTGCGCTCGGGCACGGAGCTCACCCTGATCGCCTACGGCGGCGCCGTCGCCACCGCGCTCGACGCCGCGGACGCGGCCGCGCCCCACGCGATCGAGGTGCTCGATCTCGTCAGCCTCGCGCCGATCGACGCGGAGACGCTCCTCGCCTCGGTCGCGCGCACGGGACGGGCCGTCGTCCTCCAGGACGCACCGCGGAGCCACGGCGTGGCGGCCGAGGTCGCGGCCCTGGTCGCCGAACGGGCCATCGAGTATCTCGAAGCCCCCGTCCTCCGGGTCGCGGCGCCGGACGGCCCCGCCCCGATGCGACTCGAAGAGAATTACCGACCCGACGTGGCGCGCGTCCTGCGCGCGATCGAACAGGTCCTCGATTTCTGACCCAGCGGAGAGGGACGAAGACGTGCCCCTGGAATTCAAACTGCCGGATCTCGGCGAAGGCGTCGCGGAAGGCGAGATCGTCGAGTGGAAGGTCGCCGTCGGTGACTCGGTCGAGGAGGACCAGCCCCTCGTCGAGGTGATGACCGACAAGGCGACGGTCGAGATCCCCTCCCCGCGCGCGGGCGTGATCGCCTCGATCGCCCACGAGGCGGGCGCGGTCGTTCCCGTCGGCGACGTCCTCGTCGTGATCGACGACGGCGGCGGCGCCGCCGCTCCGGCGAAGGCGGAGGCGAAGGCCGAGACCCCGGCCCCCGCCCCGACTCCGGCCGCGCCCGCGACGAAGGCTCCGGCTCCGGCCGCCGCTCCCGCCGCCCCCGCCGCTCCGGCCGCGGCCCGCTCCGAGGGCGGACCGGTCCTCGCCGCTCCGGCCACGCGGAAGCTCGCCCGCGAGCTGGGCGTCGACCTCGAGGCCGCCTCCGGCTCGGGCCCCCGCGGCCGCGTGACGAAGGAAGACGTCCGGGCCGTCGCCGAGGGCGGCGCCGCTCCGGCCGCCGCGGCGGCCGCGGCCCCCGCTCGCGCGCCCCAGCCGATCACCCGCCCGACCACCGGCGCGGCCTCGGAGACGACGATCACCCCCTACCGCGGCCTGCGGAAGAAGATCGGCGACCAGATGGTGCGCAGCGCCTTCACCGCGCCTCACTTCACGCTCGTGGAGGAGGTGGACATGACGGCGCTCGTCGAGCTCCGGAACGCGGCGAAGCCGCTGGCCGAGAAGCGCGGCACGAAGCTCACCTACCTGCCCTTCATCATGAAGGCCGTCTGCGGCGCCCTGCGGCACCACCCGACGCTCAACTCGATCCTCGACGAGGCCGAGGGCGAGCTCGTGACCTACCGCGACGTCAACCTCGGCTTCGCGCTCGACACCGAGAAGGGTCTCGTCGTGCCGGTGATCCGCGACGCGGGTCGCCGCAGCGTCTTCGAGATCGCCGACGAGCTGTCGCGCCTCTCCGAGGCCGGCCGCGAGGGCACGATCACGCGCGACGAGATGATGGGATCGACGATCACCGTCACGAGCGCCGGCTCGATCGGCGGCCTCTTCGCCACGCCGATCATCAACCACCCCGAGGTGGCGATCCTCGGCGTCTACCGCATGGAGGACCGTCCGGTCGTGATGAACGGCGACGTCGTCGTGCGCAAGATGATGTACCTGTCGATCACCCTCGATCACCGCGTCATCGACGGCGGTGAGGCGGCGCGCTTCATGAACACCATGAAGCGCCTGCTGGGCGATCCGCGCAACCTCCTGCTGGAGGCCTGATCATGGAGCGCTTCCAGGCGGTCGTGATCGGGGCGGGACCCGGCGGCTACGTCGCCGCGATCCGCCTCGGCCAGCTCGGGATCAAGACGGCCCTCGTCGAGAAGGGCGCCCTCGGCGGCGTCTGCCTCAACTGGGGCTGCATCCCCTCGAAGGCCTACATCAGCGCGGCCAAGGTGATGGAGCACCTCGAGACCGCGGCCGACATCGGCATCTCGGGCGGCGGCCCCGCCACCGTCGACATGGCCAAGCTCAAGACCTGGAAGGACGGCGTCGTCAAGCGACTGACCGACGGCATCGGCTTCCTCGTCGAGAAGAACGGCGTGACGATCGTCCGCGGCGAGGCTCGCTTCCTCGACGCCCACACGCTCGCGGTCAAGGGCGAGAAGGGCGAGACGAAGCTCGGCTTCGATCAGGCCGTCATCGCGACGGGATCGCGCTCGACCGAGATCCCCCCCTTCCCCTTCGACGGCGAGAAGGTCCTCTCGAGCCGACACATGCTCGCCCTGACCGAGCTCCCCGAGGAGCTCGTCGTCATCGGCGGCGGCGTCATCGGCCTCGAGATGGGCATGTACATGAGCCGCTTCGGCTCGAAGGTGACCGTGGTGGAGATGATGCCCCAGGTGCTTCCCGGCACCGACGGGGCGGTCGTGAAGACCCTCTCCCGCGTGCTCAAGAAGCGCGGCATCACCGTGCACGTCGAGACGAAGGCGCTGGGCTTCGCGAAGGGCAAGTCGAAGCTCGAGGTCGAGGTCGAGGACAAGAAGGGCAAGCGGATCAAGATCCCGGCCGATCGCATCCTCGTCAGCATCGGGCGCCGCCCGAACGTCGAGGGCCTCGGCCTCGAAGGCGTCGGGGTGGCCCTCGGCGAGCGCGGATTCGTGCGGGTCGACGACCAGCTCCGGACCTCGGTCCCGCACATCTTCGCGATCGGCGACGTCGCCGGCGGAGCCCTCCTCGCGCACAAGGCCTCGAAGGAGGGCCTCGTCGCCGCCGCCGTCATCGCGGGCCGCAACGAGCGCTACGACGTCCGCGCGATGCCGTCCGCCGTCTTCACCGAGCCCGAGATCGCGACCGTCGGACTCTCCGAGGAGCAGGCGGTCGCGGCGGGCCACGAGGTCCGCATCGGCAACTTCCCCTTCACCGCGCTCGGCAAGGCCGTCGCGACGCGGGAGACCGAGGGCTTCGTGAAGATCGTCGCCGACAAGACGAGCGATCGGATCCTCGGCGTCCACATCATCGGGCACGAGGCCTCCAACCTCATCAGCGAGGCCGCGGTCGCGATCGAGGCCGGGCTCACCGCCGAGGACCTCGCGCTGACGGTGCACCCGCACCCGACGATGGGCGAGAGCCTCATGGAGGCGGCGGAGGCGGTGCACGGCCACGCCGTGCACATCTTCAACCCCTGATCGGGGGCGGGGCCGGCTCCGGCCCCGCCCGAAGATCGGCGCGCGCGGAGATCCTCTCCGCCGCGCGCCGACTCGCTCCAGAACGGGAGGCGCCGTGCTCGAGATCCGACGCATCCCGCTTCTCGACTACCGCGAAGGCCTCGCCTTGCAGGACGAGCTCGCGGCGGAACGCGCCCGCGACGCCATCCCCGACACGCTCGTCCTCCTCGAGCACCCCTCCGTCCTCACCGCCGGTCGCGGGACGCCCCGGGATCTGGATCTCGACGCGCTCGGACTGCCGGTCCACCGCGTCCCCCGGGGCGGCGACCTGACCTGGCACGGCCCCGGCCAGCTCGTGGGCTACTGGATCCGGCGGCTGGAGGGTCGCGATCGGGATCTCCACCTCCATCTCCGGCGGATCGAGTCGGCCCTGATCGCGGCCGTCGCCCGCTTCGGGGTCGAGGGGACGCGGCGAGAGGGGCTGACCGGGGTCTGGGTGGGGGCCCGCAAGATCGCGTCGGTGGGGGTCGGAGTCCGCAACTGGGTGACCCGACACGGCTTCGGACTGAATCGCGAGGTCGATCCCGCCCGCTGGGGCGGCTTCCGTCCCTGCGGCCTCGACGGCGAGACGATGTCCGATCTCGCCCGCCTCGCGCCGGGCGGCGCGCCCTCCCGGGCCGAGCTGGAAGACGCCGTCGCGGAAGCTTTTACGACGATTTCCGAAGGCCCTTCGGCCCCGGGCGATCACCCCTCGTGATCCGGCCGGGCGAGGGTCGTCGGAATTATGTCTTTTGATTGGCGGTCTCGATACACACCGGTATAAAACCCACTGGTCCGCGGGGTCTCGGGATTCGTCCCGGGCAGCCGAATCCCGGGGATCATCGGGGATCTGTCGTTTCGCGACGGCCGGGCCCCGAAGCATTTGCCAGACCTTACCTGTTCACGTCGGGATGCCCCCGTCACACGGGGTGACCCGCTCGTCTCGCGGTCGGTGCCGCAGGACGGAGTCGGAGCAAATGCTCCACCTCTCGTGCATCTGGAGGACTTCCTGAAATGAAGACTGGTTTCCAATTCCTGGTCGCGGCTCTCGCCCTGACCATGGTCGCCGGCGTCGCGAACGCCCAGGCCGCGTGGTGCGCGGACGCCCCCAACGGCGCCCTCACCATCAACGGCGTGAGCGCGGGCGTCGTCGACCCCATCAACCACGACGTGACGGTGACCCTGCCGGGCACCCTCGTGGTCGAGATCAACACGAACGCCAACGCGAACGCGGGTCTGGCCCTGCTCGTGTCCCCGATGGGCGCGGCGGCCCAGTCCGGCGTCCCGCAGGGCATCCTGCCCTGGGACCTCATGGACTCGCTCGACATCGGCACCTTCGTCGGCGGCGCGACCGTCATCACGAACGTCCAGGTCATCGGCGACGGTCTGAACCCGGCCCCGGGCAGCGTCAACGACCTCTTCTTCGCGTCGAACGACGGCAACGCCGCCCTGGGCATCCTGCCGACCTTCACCCTCGCCTACAGCGTCAACACGGTGCTGAACGGCCAGGAGTTCGGCACGCAGGCGATCGTCCGCGAGCCCACCAACGGCCCCTTCTTCCTCGACAACACCTCCGCCGCCAGCATCAACCTGCTGATCGGCCTCACCGCCGTCGCCAACGTCGGCGATGACGGCTCGGCCGAGGCGCCCTTCACCCCGGGCTACACCTTCGACTTCCACGGCGTCCAGTACCCGAGCGTCTGGCTGAACGGCAACGGCTACGCGAACTTCGGCGGCCTCACCACGGTGAACGCTTCCGGCTTCCTCGCCGACTTCGTCAGCCTCGTCAACGCGGAGCCCTTCATCGCCCCGCACAACGCGGACTGGAGCCCGCAGGTCATCGGCTACCAGCAGATCGCCACCTCGGTCGTCGCGACCTGGGGTGACCCGACCTACGGCGGCAACATGGCCCACTTCGGCAGCACCGACAACGGCAACCTCTACAACATCTCGCTCGAGCTGAACGACGGCGTGGGCGGCAACCCCAACGAGGGCCAGTTCGGCATCAACCACACCATCCTGGTCGACAACGAGGCCGCCACCGCCAACCACTACGGCACCGGCGCTCGCGGTCACGGCCCCGGCGGCGCGGCCATCATGGTCACGCCGGTCGAGACCGACCTCAACCAGGTCGCCATCGCCGGCGTCGGCGAGGGTCAGCTCGAGGAGCACAGCCGCAACCCCGAGGGTGCGACCTTCCCGATCCTCAACGGTTGGGACAGCGCCGGCTCGGCTCGTGGCTACAACAACGCCGACCGCAACTGGAACGGCCACTCGATCCAGTTCCTCCCGAACCCGCCCGTCATGGTGTCGGGTGATTCGGGCTACGTCGCGATCCCGGATGGTTCCCCGCAGGCCGAGGACGTCGGTTTCTTCGTGAACCCGATGACCGGCGCCCCGCTGGCGACCATCTCGGACGCGGGCGGCACCCTCGAGGTCGTCTCCGGTTCGTGGCAGCAGCTCCTCGACGCCATGGGTCCCGACCCGATGGGCGTCCCGACCGTGGTCTTCGACCCGGCCGGCCTCAACCTCCAGGGCTTCGTCGTCGGTATCCGTGACACGAGCGGCACCCTCGCGGGCGCCGGCGTTCCCGGAATCTTCGTCCTCCCCGGCTCGGGCGCGGGCACCGCTCACCGCGACATGCAGGCGCTCGAGATCATCACGCCGGTGTTCCCGATGGGCACCTCCGGCACCCTGACCGTGCAGTTCACCTTCTCGACCGGCGCGATCCTGACGACGAGCGTCCTCGTGGCCTCGCCGTCGACGATCATGACCACGCTGACCGAGACGGACGACTCGTCCGTGGGCCTCGCGCTCACGAACGTGATCCCGTGGTACGGCGTGCCGCAGACCCAGCTCTTCGTGGGTTCGAACGGTGACATCACCTTCACCCAGAGCCAGGGCAGCTTCACCAACACGACCGCGGACATGTTCGCCGGCTTCAACTTCACCGGCGGAACCGCGATCACGACGCCTGGCTGCTCGCCCCTCTGGACCGACCTCAACAGCGGTTCGACCGGCGTCTACCAGGTCATCGAGGACGTCATGACCGGCGCGACGACCGTCGCGTTCTCGAACCAGAACGAGTGGGGCACCATCGCTCCCCTCGGCGGCTGGACCTGCACCTTCGACGGCCTCGGCATGGTCACGTTCGATTACTCGAACTACACCGGCGGTCCCTTCCCGGGTGCCGCGGGCTTCACCTTCGGTGTGACCGACGGTGACGCCCTCACCGGCGGCGTTGGAGCGGACGTCGACTTTTCGAACGGCCTCGGCACGGGAACGATGGCCCAGCAGTCCATCTACGTGTCGCCGGCCACGAACGAGTCGATCGGCGAGACGGCGCCCACCGGCGTCGACCCGTCCGTCGTCTTCCCGATGGGCCTGTCGTATCTGGACCTCGGTCTCGGTCAGTGGTTCATTCCGTGATCGTTCGCGAGTCCGCCTGACGACCTCCGGGTCGTCGGGTCCGGAGGGGGGTCGGGGCGCAAGCCCCGGCCCCCCTCTTCATTGGGGACGCCCCGCCGCCGTCCTTTCGCCCTTCCCCGCGCCACCATAGAATCGCCTCGTCACCCGTCGCCCCGCCGCGGCCGGCCTCGCGCCCCGACCCGCCCCATCCCGGGGGCGGATCGCCGCGGGAGCGCCCACCGCGACCGTCGCGCGGCGCAACCCAACCCCTCACGAGGAGAACGAGGATGTCGGCCCTGGACACCCCCGAGAACGCCGAGTGGCGCGCCCGCGCCCGCGAGGTCGCCGAGACGACCCTCCGCCCCCTCGCTCGCAAGTACGACGAGCTCCAGACGTACCCCTGGGAGATCCGCGACGCCCTCGCCGGCGCCGGACTCATGGGCGCCTGGATCCCGAAGGAGTACGGCGGCGAGGCCGGTGACGAGCCGAACCTCGATCTCTGCATCATCGTCGAGGAGCTCTCGAAGGCCGATCCCGCGATCGGCGTCCTCTACGCGGTGAACGCTCTCGGCTCCGTCCCGATCCTGGTCGGCGGCACCGAGGAGCAGAAGAAGCGCTTCCTGCCCGGCGTCGCCAAGGGCGAGCGCCTCATGGCCTTCTGCCTCAGCGAGAAGGTCGCCGGCTCCGACGCGCAGGGCCTGCGCGTCCGGGCGCTGCCGCAGGGCGACGGCAACTGGACGATCCACGGCGAGAAGAAGTGGACGACCAACGGCGGCGCGGCCGACACCTACACCGTCTTCGCCGTCAGCGACCCCTCCGCCAAGGCGAAGCGCATCTCGGCCTTCATCGTCGACAAGACGATGGACGGATTCTCGATCGGCAAGGTCGAGGACAAGATGGGCATCCGCGCGGTGCCGGTCGTCGAGACCGTCTTCGACGGCGTCGTCGTCGGCACCGACCGCCTGCTCGGCGGCGAGCCCGGCCACGGCTTCAAGCACGCCATGCTGACCCTCGACCGCGCCCGCCCCTCGGTGGCGGCGCAGGGCGTGGGCTGCGCGCAGGGCGCGCTCGACCTCGCGACCGTCTACGCGACGCGACGCCAGCAGTTCGGCAAGGTCATCGGCGCCTTCCAGATGGTGCAGCAGATGCTCGCCGACATGGCCTCGAAGACCGAGGCGGCGCGCCAGCTCGTCTACACCGCGGCGCGCATGCTCGACCAGGGCATGGAGAACACGACCCGGATGGCGGCGCAGGCGAAGCTCTTCGCCACCGACGTCGCGATGGAGGTCACCACCGACGCCGTCCAGATCTTCGGCGGCTACGGCTACATGAAGGACTACCCCATCGAGAAGTACATGCGCGACGCCAAGATCACCCAGATCTACGAGGGCACCAACCAGGTGCAGCGCCTCGTCGTCGCGCGCAGCGTGCTGAAGGCCGAGGGCCTCTCGCACCTGAACGACTTCATCCCCCACGAGAACCAGGCGATCCACGAGGACTGATCTCCTCCGCGGACGGCCTCGAAACGACGAAGGCGCCGGTGATCCTCGGGATCACCGGCGCCTTCGCGTTTGGGGGGTCGCGTCCGGGATCAGGCGAGGACCGAGGATCCGCCGTCGATGACGAGGGTCTGTCCGTGGACCTGATCGGCGTAGCGGCTGCAGAGGAAGAGCACCGCGTTCGCGATGTCGAGCGGCGTGGTGAGGCGACCGGAGGGCGTGCGGTCGCGCGCGCCGCCGAGCATCTCGTCGCGGTTCGGGAAGTGGGTCAGCGCGTCGGTCTCGACGAGTCCGCCCGAGACCGCGTTCACGTTGATGCCCCGCGGCGCGAGCTCCATCATCAGGTGACGGATCATGCTCTCGAGCGCCCCCTTCGAGGCGCCGACCGCGAAGTAGTTCGGCAGGGCGCGCGTCGCGCCGAGCGAGGACACCGCGACGATCTTGCCGCCGCCGCGCCCCTCCATCAGACGGACGGCCTGCTGCGCCAGCGGCAGGAGGGCCATCGCGTTGATGGTCATCGTCCACTCGAGGTGCTTGGCCGTCATCTCCATCGCGGGCTTGAGGACGCCGGACGCCGCGTTCGAGACGAGGATGTCGAGCCCGCCCCAGGCCTCGCCGATGAGGTCGTACATGCCGGCGACCTTCTCCGCGTCGGCGACGTTCCCCTTCACCAGCATGTGGCCGCTGCCGTGGGCCTCGAGCTCGCGCAGGGTCTCCTCGGCCGACTGGCGGTTGCGGAGGAAGTTGATCGCGACCTGGGCGCCGGACTTGGCGAACTCGAGGGCGGTCGCCCGCCCGATTCCGCGCGTGCCGCCGGTGACGAAGACCTTCGCCCCGGAGAAGTCGAGTCGCTCCGTCATCTTTCCGTCCCCACCGTCCTTCATGCCGTCACCTCGCCTTCGCCGTACCGGTTGCGGACCGCGGCGAGGCGGCCCGATCCTCGATTCTATGGAGCCGCATCGGACGGGGGAACCCCGTCCGGAGTCCCCTCGTCGGGGACGCGGTGGCGCTCCAGGGCGGCCCGGAGCTCGGGCGTCACGGGCGTCGACCGGAAGCGGTCCATGTCGACCAGGGCGGTGGTGATGACGGCCTCCGCGTGGATCTCGCCGTCCCCCACGCCCGCGCGGTAGCGGAGCCGGAGCGAGCGATCCCCGATCGCGAGGACGCCGATCTCCATCGTCATGACGTCGCCGTAGCGGAAGGGGCGACGGTAGTCGACCTCGACCCGCACGGCGGGAAAGCCGCGCCGGAGCTCGCCGAGGAATCGCGCGTAGGAGAGGCCCGCGACCTCCCCCATGAAGTCCTCGAAGGCGAGGTGGCAGTAGTGGAGGAACCGGGGGTAGTAGAGGATGCCCGCCCAGTCGACGTCGCCGAACGCGAGCGGCCGCTGCCAGCGAAAAGGTCCGTCCATGGCTCAGCTCACCTCACGCACGAGGGCAAGGATCGACCGGAAGGCTGCATCGTCCGCGCCCGCCATCATCTCGAAGAGGAACCCCTCCGCGCTGGAGGAGCGCGCGCCCTCCTGGCGCATCCGGGCGATCCCGGCCGGCCCGGTGGACCCGAGCCGCGTCGACATCGCGTCCTCGAGCAGCAGCACCCCGTAGCCCCGGTCGAGCGCGTCCAGCGCGGTGGCCTGCACGCAGATGTGGGACTCGATGCCGCAGAGGGCGATCACCTCCGCCTCGCGATCCCGGAGCGCCTCGGCGAATCCGGGCGCGCCGAAGCAGGAGAAGGTCGACTTCGCCAGCGGCGGCGCCTCGAGGCGCCTCGCGAGGTCGGGGTCGGTGGGTCCGAGTCCGCGCGGATTCTGCTCGGTCGCGAGGATCGGGATCCCCAGGGCGCGGGCGCCGTCGATCGCGAGCCCGACCCGCGCGACGAGGCGCTCGCGCTCGCGCATCACGGGGAGCAGGCGCTCCTGCAGGTCGACGACGACGAGGACGGTGTTGTCGCGACGGGGCCTCGGGGACTCGCTCACGGCTTCCTCCTCTTCCGGGCGCCGCGGTCGGACGCGGTTCCCCACCCCCCCTGTTATCATGTCCCGCGACTTCGACCGAGGAGGGGAGCGGGGAATGGCGAAACTGGTCAACGAGCTGTCCTGGTCGCGGAGCCGCATCTCGATGCTCCGCACCTGCCGCCGCCAGTACTACTACCAGTACTACCTGAAGTGGGGCGGCTGGGGCTGGGACGCGGACCCGCTCTCTCAGAAGGCCTACTTCTTCACGAAGATGACCAACCTCCCGATGCTCTGCGGCAACGCCGTGCACGAGGCGATCAAGCACGTGCTGGAGGATCTCCGCGACCACGGAGAGCTGCGGCTGGCCGACCCCGCCGACCACGTCCGGCGCGACCTCCTCTCGAAGGTCTGGACCGACGCGGAGAAGGAACTGTGGCGCCGCTCGCTCAAGGACCACCCCCCGGTCTTCGAGCTCTACTACCCGGGCATGAAGCCCGACCGCGACACGCTCAAGAACCTCGGGCGGAAGGCCGCGCGCTGCGTCGAGAACTTCCTCGCGAGCGAGCTCTACCGCGACCTCCGCGCGGACGACCCCGACCGCTGGCTCGCGGTCGACGAGGGCCCGTCCTTCGACGACGCGAGCAAGCTGAAGCTCGACGGCCGGACGCTCTGGGCCCTCCCCGATTTCGCGCGCCGCACCGCGGACGGAACCTGCGAGATCTGGGACTGGAAGACCGGGCGAGCGAACCCCAACGACGAGATGCAGCTCCTGTCCTACGCCCTGAACGCTCGCGACCGCTGGGGCTTCGCGCCGGACCGCATCCGCCTCTTCGGCTTCTATCTCGCGGACGATCTCGTGAAGGAGTATCCGTGCGACGCCGAGCGGCTGGCCGGGATGGAGGACGCCATCCGCGCCGACTTCGAGGAGATGGAGTCGCTCCTCGCCGACCCGGCGCGCAACGAGCCGCAGGAGGACCTCGATCGGTACTTCCCGCGGCTCGACGAGGAGGAGACCTGCAGGAGCTGCCTGTTCAAGGAGCTCTGCGGCTACTGAGGACGCGGGAGGACGTCTCCACGGGCTCCGGGCGGCATCGACCGCGCCGGCTTCGGGCCGACGCGGGGATGGCGGACCCGACGCTCAGCCGTCGAAGCGGTACCCCACTCCCCGCACCGTGACGACGTTGTTCGCGTAGTCGCCGATCTTGCGGCGCAGGTTCCGGACGTGGACGTCGACGTTGCGTTCGATCACCTGCACGCCCTCGCCCACGATTTGCCCGAGGAGCTCCTGGCGCGTGAAGGCGCGCCCCTCGTGCGCCATCAGGTGGTGCAGCAGGCGGAACTCGGCCAGCGTGAGCCCGACCGTCTCGCCGGAGATCGTCACCGCGTGACGCTTCGGATCGAGCGACAGCTCCCCCACCGTGAGCGGCGCCTCGCGACGCGACGCATCGCCCTCGCGCTGTCCGCGCGTGCGGCGGAGGGCGGCCTTGACTCGCGCCACGAGCTCGAGACCGGAGAAGGGCTTGCGCACGTAGTCGTCCGCGCCGGCTCCGAGTCCGATGACGATGTTCGTCTCCTCGGTGAGCGAGGTGAGCATGATCACCGGCATCTTCGCGTTCTCGGCGTCCGCCCGGATGCTCCGGCAGACGTCGCGCCCGTCGAGCCCGCCGGGCAGGACGATGTCGAGCAGGGCGAGATCGACGCCGCCGCGGCCGACGCGCTCGAGCGCTTCCTCACCACTCGTGCACCAGTCGACGACGTAGCCGCTGCGCTCCAGATTCATGCGGATGACCTGCGCGACGTCGGGTTCGTCCTCGACGAGCAGGATCGTTTCCTTGATTCGTTCCACCATTCGCAATGTCATCGCACGGCGTCATGCGCTCCGTCGGAGCGACTGCGCTTCCTCGTCGTTCTCTCGTTTCGATCGGACGCGCGGGTCACGTCGTCACACGGCTTCGGGTGGCCGCATCCTACCGGTTCGGCCGCGGTTGGTGAACGCCTCCCACCTCTCGGCTTTCGGCCCAATCCCAGGCCTCGCGCCACGACGCCGGCCAGGCCTCCCGGTCGGATCTCGCCCCGAGGACCTCCCGGAGTTTCGCGGCGTTCCCGGTGCGCCGCAAGACCCCTATGTAGACGTTGGTTACGTCGACACGCCGCGGATCCCGACGGTGGGCCTCCTCGAGCATCACCGCCGCCGTCGCGTCGTCCTGGGCCAGCGAGAGCCCGAGCCCGAGGTTGTAGGGGAGATCCCGGGTCTCCGGTTCGGTCGCGAAGACCCTCCGGAGGTACTCGACGCCCAGCCCCGCGTAGTGATGGGACCGGGGCGTGGCCCGGAATCGCTCGGCCGCCTGGACGTACATCCTCCCGAGCCGATCCCAGGCCCGGGGATCTCTCGGCGCGTTCGCGGTGGCGCGGAGCGCCGCGTTCTCGAAGGCGACGGAGCGACCGAGACGCGCCTCGCAGTGGGCGATGCCGATCCAGGAGGTGTAGCGGTCATCGCCGGCGTGCGCCCCCTGGAGAAAGGCCTCGCGCGCTTCCTCGACCTTCCCCTCGCGGAGGAGGACCGTGCCGCGCCGATCGTGGTCGGTGAGCGGCTCGGAGGGCGAGGCGCAGGCGCCGAGGGTCAGGGCGAGGACGAGGACGGCGACTCTCATGGACGGGCTCCCGCATCGAGACGAACCGACCCGACGTTCCCCGCGACCGGACGGACCGGGCGGCGGACGCCCAGCGCGGCCAGGGCGGCGCCGAACTGCCAGGGCAAGGAGAGAAGGAAGAGCACCACCGCGATGCGCCGCGCGTCCTCGGGACGGAGCGGGCCGCGCCCGCCGAAGGGGGCGCGATAGCCGACGGCGGCCCCGATCTCCTCACGGCGGGCGACGAAGTCGGAGACGATGCCGTTGACCAGGCGCGCCCCCTCGACGGCGGCGGTGTGGGCTCCGAAGCCGAAGGCCCCGATCACGACGAGCGCCGCGAGGAGGACGAACCAGCGGGCGCGCTCCACGCCGAAGGCGACGAGGAAGGCCGCCAGCGCCGCGGCGAGCGCGGACCAGCGCAGGACCTCGGCCGCGGCGTCGAGGCGCCGGCCCGCGGGCAGCCGCCGGTACTCTCGCCAGGGCATCGACTTCAACGTCGTCCCGATCAGCGAGCGCTCGAAGGCCGGATCGATGGACTCGGGATGCGCGGCACGACTGCGCTCGACCTGACGCTTCAGCTCGGCGATCCGGGCCGGAGAGACGACGCCGTCGCCCGCCTCGACCTCGGCGATCCAGGACCGGCCGAGGCCGATGGCCACGAAGAGAGCGCCCGCGAGCAGGAGCGCGACGATCGCGGCCAGGAACCACAGCGTGCGGGCCGTCGGAGAGACCTCCGTGTTCCGAGGGACGGTGTCGCTCATGATCTCCTCCACGCCGGACGACGCCCCGGAGCCCGAGACTTCATCCCCTCGTCGGCCCGAGACCGCGCGAGCCCCCGTCGGGCGCGGAGGCATGACGAAGCCCCGCGCCGTTGCCGCCGGTCGAAGCCGGCCGGGTTATCTTCACGGACTCTCAGCCTCCCTGCTTCTCGCCTTCGACTTCCCCGAACTTCTGGGCGATCTGGGCGAACTCCGTCACGGCGTCGAGCCAGGCCTCGGGTCGCCGGCTCGCGAGCTTCGGCAGGTAGTGGTCGGCCGCGTATCCGATGGACGCGTTCCAGTTGGAGACCGTGATCCGGATCTTCGGGCCGAATCCGTCCTTCAATCCCGTGAGGGAGGTCGCGCGCCAGATGCCGTCGTCGCCGCGCGCGACGTGGAGCTGCCCGTAGACCTGCCGTCGGTAGGGATCCAGCGCGCGGAGCTGATACGTCCGGGCATCGGGAGCCTCGCCGGGGAGCCGGCCGTCGATCTCGAAGGCCTCCAGCTGACCGAAGATCCGGGGGTCGATGTCGAGGTCCAGATGGCGCCGGAAGACCTCCGGCGTGAGCTCGGGATAGGCGGCGAGAAAAGCGGACTCGACCCGCCGGTTCAGCTCGCGGCGAGCGACGAGAGCCTCGAAGAGGGCCTGCAGTTCGCCCTGCGCCAGTCCGGACACCCCGGCCCAGTCGCGCGCCACGAAGGCGGTCCGGAGCTCGGTCGCCACCGCGTCCGGCCCTCGGGTCGCCGCGCCCGGGTCGGTCGACGGCCCCTTGTCGGCCTTCTCCGGCCGGCCGTCGCACGCCGCGAGCACGAGGACCGCGGCGAGGGTGAGCACGACGGATCCGAGGGAGCAGAATCGAGTTGCGGCCATCCGGATGGTCCTCCGCTGTCCCCCCGGGCCGACGCCGTGCCGACCCACGATGTAAGATTATTGAAAGAAGGGAGTTACAAAACAAGGCCCCTTGTCGGGCCCGACCTTGTGAGTCTCCCCGGATTGGTAAGAATGGGGGGCCCGACCGGTCCCCTCGGACCGGGGCGGCGCAGACGGAGAACGGCCATGGCCAAGAAGAAGTCGCTCGCCCGCGAGTACGTGTGGCTGAAGTGCACCGAGACCGGCGACCTGAACTACCGGGTCTCGCGCAACAAGAACAACATGGAAGGCGCGCTTCAGATCAAGAAGTACTGCCCGAGGCTGCGGCGTCACACGCTGCACAAGGAAGTCCGCAAGTAGTCGCGACCGCCGCGCCGTCCCCCTCGACGGGACGGCGCGCGACCGATTCCCGCCCGCCTCGAGCCCGTCCGGCTCACGCTCCTCCGCTCAGTTGAGGCCCGGATCGCGCGGTGTGCGCGCCATGAGCGCCCAACGTCCGCCGAGGGATTCCAGCACCCGCGCCCACAGACGCTCCTCCGCCGGTTCGAAGACCAGGTCCGGAGTGGCCGGCGCATCGATCCAGGCTTCCTGCCGCATCTCGCCGTCGAGCTGTCCCGCCCCCCATCCCGAGTAGCCGAGGAAGAAGCGCCGCCGCGGCGGCGAGTCCCCGGCGAGCGCCGCGAGCAGGGCCTCGAGCCCCGACACGTCGCCCCCGAAGGCGACCCCGGGCGCGGCCGTGACCTCCTCCGTCTCCGGACGATCGTGGAGGTAGAAGACCGCCTCGGGCTGGACCGGCCCCCCGCGGTGGAGAGCGTCCGAACAGGTCTCGAGACCGGCGACCACGCCGCCGAGCGCCGAGGCGAGGAGGTGTCGCGTCGGCTGATTCAGCACGAGGCCGAAAGCGCCCTGCGGCGTGTGCTCGCAGATCAGGATGACCGCGCGATCGAAGTTCGGGTCACGCAGGTCGGAGCGGGCGACGAGGAGACGTCCCGCGAGGGATCGGAACTCGGCGGGCGAGGTCACGTGAGCTTCTTCCAGCGCGTGCGCCAGAGGTCGTAGCGGCGGACCGTGAGGTCGCCGGCGCTCTCGGCCTCGATCGAGAAGCCCTTCGGACGGCGTTCGACCCGACGGACGTGAACGTGGTGCCGTCGGTCGATCAGGAGCCAGTCACCGCGATGCACCGGAGCCTCCTCCTCGTCGGAGGCCCGAGGCGGGGTCGCGTCGGCGGTCGCGTCGGCGGAGAAGGGAGCGAGATCGGCCAGGGCCGCCCCGGAATCCCGACAACGATCGCAGTTGCCGCAGCGCTCGCGCTCTTCGAGGCCGAAGTAGCGGTCGAGTCGCCGGCGGCGGCACACCTCGTCGTTCGCGTAGGTCACGATCTCGAGCAGGCGCTCGAGATCCCGCCTCCGCTTGCCTGCATCGCAGATCCGCTCCTCCTCACCGGGCTCGAGCTCCCGGCGCAGGGTGAGGTCCCCGTCCTCGAAGTCGCCGGTGACGATGCCCTCGGCGCGCAACAGCGCGATCACCGTCTCGGGACGACCGTCCTGACGGTTCTTGAGCAGCAGGGTCTCCCGGAAGTGATCGACGTCGAAGGCGTAGAGATCGTCGCCCTTGGCGCGCATGAGCTCGTACTGCTGGCGCAGGAACTCCGGCCCCGGATTCGACCACTCGACGAACTGCTTCTGGATCATGAGATCCTCTTCGAGGTAGAGCAGTTCGCAGTAGGACGGCTCGCCGTCGCGGCCGGCCCGCCCGATCTCCTGGTAGTAGGACTCGAGCGAGCCCGGGATCTGGGCGTGCAGGATGAAGCGGATGTCGGGCTTGTCGACTCCCATGCCGAAGGCGTTCGTGGCGAGCACGATCGCGTCGGGCGAGGCGATGAACTCGCGCAGCGCGCGACGTCGCTCGTCGGGCGACATCTTGCCGTGGTACCGCAAGGGGACGCGACCCGCGCGCCGGATGCGCTCCTCGAGCCGCTCCAGATCGCGGATGAGCGAGACGTAGACGATCCCGGGTCCGCGCCGCCCGAGCGCGATCTCGAGGATCCGCTCCGTCCGTTCCTCGTCGTCCGCGACCCGGCGCACGGCAACGTGCAGGTTCGGCCGCTCGATGCCGGCGTGGAAGACCCGGGCCTCCGGGATGCCGAGCACCTCGAGGATGTCGCCCTGCGTCGCCGGCGTCGCGGTCGCGGTCAACGCGATCGTCGGAGGCCGACCGAGCGCGTCGCGGATGCGCCCGACGCGGCCGTAGTCGGGGCGGAAATCGTGCCCCCAGGACGAGATGCAGTGCGCCTCGTCGACGGCGAGCATCGCGATCTCGCAGCGCGCGATCGCGCGACGGAAGGCCTCCTGACGGAAGCGCTCCGGAGTGACGTAGAGGAGGCGGTGCTTCCCCTCCTCCACCTCCCGCAGGCGACGTTCGCGTTCGGCGGCGCCGAGCGAGGAGTTGATGTAGGTCGCCGGAACGCCCTTCCGTTCGAGGGCCTCGACCTGATCCTGCATCAGGGCGATGAGGGGCGAGAGGACGATCGTGAGCCCGGGGCGGACGAGGGCGGGGAGCTGGTAGCAGAGCGACTTTCCCGCGCCCGTCGGCATGAGGACGAGCGCGTCGCCTCCCGCGAGGACGTGCTCGACGATCGCGGCCTGGAGCGGGAGGAAGTCCTCGTGACCGAAGCGCTCGCGCAGGATCTCGCGCGCGGCCTCGAGGCCCGCCGCGCTCACGACTCGACGCGCCGTCCGAAGCTCCGGAGGACGGCCACCGTGAAGATGATGAGACCGACGGTCGCGACCGTGTGCGAGATGCCGTGGAAGGCGCCGCTCATCGCCCGGCTCCCACCGAACAGCTCCGCGTGGATCCGGTCGAAGTCCGCGTCCGGTCCGTAGGCCAGGAGCCGCGAGGTGTAGTGCCAGCCCTTGTAGCCGAGGAGCCCGATCACGCCGAGCGCGCCCGGGACGTAGGTCCACAGGGACCAGCGGAGGGCGCCCGCGCCGACCGGGGCCGCCCCGAGCCAACGCCCGGTCTGGAGGATGAGCACCCAGATCATCGGGACGATGGCCCCGACGAGGAAGCAGTGACCGTGGAGGATCGCGAGCCGGTAGGTGGCCTCGAGGTGAACCCCGGGCGGCGCCTTGGCGAAGTCGAGCGGACGGGTGATCTCGACGTAGACGAGTCCGGCGATGCCGCCGACGACGAGCATCAGGAGGGCGAAGGTCGCGTTGAAGCGGTAGAAGCGACGGTAGTGTTCCGGAAGCGGCACGCGCTGACTCCTCGCGAGGGTCCCGACGGCGACGGCGCGTCTTCGCGCCCGCCGCCCCGCCCAAGGTAGCAAGAAGGAAGCCGCGCCCCCCGGGTGGGGAGCGCGGCTTCTCCGCCTCGCGAATGCGATGAGCTGCCTCGGCCCGGTGGGCCGCTGCGACTACTGGATGATGTAGCCGTTGTTGGCGGGGAGGGCCGGATCCGGCACGTAGACGATGCCGGGGCCGACGCCGGAGCCGTTGAACTGGAACAGCCCGATGATGTCCATCGGATTCGAGGTCGGGTTCTGGCCGTGGTTGAAGACCTCGAAGCCGGGAACGTTCGCGCCCAGCGGACCCGTGTTGAGGGTCATCGTGGCGCCGTTGTAGAGGTCACGACCGAAGGCCGTCGGGAAGTTCGCGCTGCCCGCCGCGACGCCGCCCTTCGAGATGCCGACCGCCGTGTTGATCGACGGGAAGGCGTTGTACGAGGCGACGAAGACGGCGATCTCGTTGTTCTCGGTCAGGGTGATCGTGCCTCCGTGACCACCGGTCGCGGCGCCGAACTCCTGGATCTGCTCGTGGACGACGCGCACCTTGGTGACGCCGTTCTCCTCGTACTGCTGGCAGTAGATCTTCTCGCCGGTGCTCGAGTCCGGATCGAGGTCGTTGAAGAACGACATGATGATCGGGCCGTAGGAGTTGACGAGCGTCACCGTCGGATCGGCGAAGTTGCCGAGCGAGGTGCTGCTGCCGAACTTGATGAGGCCGTTCTCGGAGACCCAGCAGCCGGTGTAGCTCGTGCCGTAGAAGCTGAAGGTCATGCCCGGCTTGAACTGGTAGAAGCCGAACTCGTCATCGGCGGCGCCGGAGAAGTTGAACTCCTTGTAGCCGTTGCAGAAGTTGCCCTGCACCGCGCCGGTCGTGTCGATGTTGAAGGGCGGGTTCGAAGGCGTCGCCACGACGGCCTGGAGCGACACGTTGAAGGTCGCGGCGGTGATGCAGGTCTGGACGCCCGAGACGAACATGCACGAGGGCATGAGCGTCGTCATCGTCCAGTTTCCGCCGCCGTCGAAGTAGCTCGTGTTCCAGGGCGATTCGTAGCCGTTCACGAGGGCCTGATCGGCGTAACCGACCGGACCCGTGTCGAGCAGGTCGAACTGGACGTTCGAGATCGTCGCGGCGTTGATCGGCGCGGTGTTCGCGGAGGTCGCCCCCGCGAACAGGAGCAGCATCGGCGTCCCCGCCGTCGCTCGCGCGTTGACGATGAGCGGCGAGTCGGTCAGCAGACTCCGCTGGAGCGGAGGCGGATCGACCGCCTGATTGAAGACGGCATTGAGCGCGGTGTCGTTGACGTTCAGCGCGCTCGTGAAAGTGTTCTGCTGCGCCTGCTGGGCCGCGGCGGCGGCGCTCAGCGTGACGAGCAGGAGAGCGGTAAGGCCCATCCGCATGGTCGCAGTTCCTCGCATTCTCGATCTACGGTCCGATCTCGTTCGCGACCGACGCCGGAGTCTCCTCCGCGGCAGGGTGCGTCGGTCTACCCGATGGCAGCTCGGTGACGAACAGGTTGTCGAGGCCGAGTGTAACCACCCTGGGTCCGACCACCAACAGAACTTCCCGCTTTCACCGCCTCGGATTTCGCGAGCCGAACAAAAGACCGTGGATTCTTCGGCATTCTCACCCGCAGCCACCGCATGTCACCGCAGGCCGCGGCTCCGCTCCGCCGGCCTTCGGCCGGGGAGGCGGTCCCGGATCGAGGGACCGGCGGATCGGAGCATGCACCCATCCCGAGGTCGCTCCGACAGTTGCGCGTCCGGCCGATCCGGCCGCACTCTCCCGTCTCCGGCTCGCGGCCCGATCCTACTCGGACGCATGGGAAAAGATGCGAAAAGTCGGCTTCTCCGATCCCCCGCCCCGCGCCGTCGCTCGGCGACGCGGCCGCAAAAGCTCGGCCCGCCGGTCGCGCCCTCGGCCGATCCGCCTGTTAAGGTCCGGGCCGCCGCGAATCACATCGATCGCTCACACGAAACACACGCTGGGGGAGCCGGCCCCGTGAAGCCGCTGAAGTTGATCATCCTCCTCTACGTCTTCCTGGTCGCGATCGGCCTGATGGGAACGGCCTTCAAGACGATGGGGAAGGCGCAGAGCCAGGGGCTCCTCCACGGCATCGAGTCGCCGTTCGCCGCGCTCGCGGTCGGGATCCTCGCCACCGTCATCGTCCAGTCGAGTTCGACCACGACCTCCATGGTCGTGGCCGCGGTCGGCGCCCAGCAACTCCCGCTCGAGATCGCGGTCTTCACGATCATGGGCTGCAACATCGGCACGACGGTGACGAACACGCTCGTCTCGCTCGCGCACATCCGACAAGCGAGGGAATTCGAACGCGCCTTCGCCGGCGCGACGATGCACGACTTCTTCAACGTGATCGCGGTCGCGATCTTCCTGCCCCTGGAATGGACGACGGGATGGCTGCACGAGGCGGCCGCCTGGCTGAGCGCGCACCTGCGCGACCCGAACGCGGGCGAGGGGCACTTCGCCAATCCGATCAAGGTCGCGGTCGACTGGGTCACGAAGCCCGTCAAGGAACTCCTCACGCACGACCTCGAGCTGAGCAAGACCCTCGCGGGAGTGATCATGCTCCTGATCTCGCTCGGTCTCGTCAGCTTCGCGCTCGTCGCCATCACCCGGACGATGCGGAGCCTGATCGCCAACCGGATCGAACAGGCGCTCAACCGCGTCCTCGAGCGGAGCGGCCTGCTCGCGATCGTGATCGGCGCGGCCCTGACCGTCGCCGTGCAGTCCTCCAGCATCACGACCTCGCTCATGATCCCCCTCTTCGCGGCCGGGATCCTGAAGCTCGAGAACGGGTTCCCGGTGACGCTCGGGGCGAACATCGGCACGACGGTCACCGCGATCCTCGCGTCGCTGGCGAGCAGCGCGGACGGCCTCACGATCGCGCTCGTGCACCTGCTCTTCAATCTGGGCGCGACGGCGCTCGTCTTCCCCGTTCCCGCGATCCGACACGTACCCGTGCGGCTCGCCGTCGGTCTCGCGCGCCTCACGCTCCGTTCGCGCCTGTGGGCGGTCGGCTACGTGTTCGGGGTCTTCGTGGCGATTCCCCTCGGCGGCTGGCTCCTCTTCCGCTGAGTGCTTCGCGGACGGCGATCCGGTCCGCATGATGACGGCTTACGGTTCCGGCGCTCCGACGAGCCCGGCCCTCTCGAGAGAACGACGATGTTCGAATGGCTCAAGAAACTCGGTGACGAATCCACGGAAATCCGGCGCATCGCCTCGTCCTTCCGCGACATGCTCACGCGCGGTCGACGGATCTACGAGCTCGCCTCGGACGCCGCCCTCGGCGCGGCCACGCCGGAGGCGGTGCGGAAGGAGATCTTCGAGACGGACGTGCAGATCAACCGCCTCGAGCAGGCGATCCGTCGGGAGCTCGTCGTGCACGCCAGCGTCCACGGCTCCGCGGTCGTCCCGGGCTGCCTCGTCCTCATGAGCATCGCGAAGGACGCCGAGCGGATCGGCGACTACGCGAAGAACATCTTCGACCTCTCGGTCCGTCGTCCGATCCTGCCCGGCGACACGACCCACGCCGAGCTCCTCGGCCTGCGGGCCGAGCTCGACGCCGTGCTGGGCGAGGTGCCGACCGTCCACCAGGCGGCCAACCGGGACTCGGCCAAGGCCCTGCTCCGCCGCGCGGAGGCCCTGGAGGACCGCTGCGACAAGCTCGTCGACGAGCTCCTCGACGGCACGCGCGGCACGCCGGGCGAGGGCGTCGCCGCCGCGCTCCTCGCGCGCTACTTCAAGCGCACCGCGGCGCACGCGAAGAACGTGGTGTCGTCGGTCGTGATGCCGGTGGACAAGCTCGACTTCTTCGACGAGCGCTGATCCGCGGCCCCGACGCGAACCCGCGGTCGAAGACTCACGCGGAACGCTCGTCGCCTCGTTCGCGGCCGAAGATGCACATCGAACGCTCGTCGCCGCGATTGCGGTCGAAGATGCTAGTACGGTGCCAGTCACCGGATGAGAATCCCTCCGAACCCCGCCGCGACGTCGAAGCCGGCTCCACGGGGATGCTCATCCGGTGACTGGCACCGTACTAGCATCTGGCGAGGTGCGCGCAAACGCAGCGGGCGCCTCCGGCGCCCCCGCTGCGTTCGATTCCGCGAGTCCGGATCTCGCTTCAGAAGCGCAGATCGAAACCGAATCGCGCCCCGAAACCGGCCTCCTGACTGCCCGAGCCGTGCACGCGGTACTGACGGTCCGAGAGGTTGAGGACGTCGAGGAAGACAGTCTTCCCCTCCTGGAACTCGTAGCCGAAGAAGAGGTTGTAGACCGCGTATCCCGGAGTGCCGCCGGGCGGGATGCGCTGCGTGTCGCCGATGTCGCCGCTCGTCAGCTTGTCCTGGTTGTCGACGATCTCGACCTCGGCCCGGGCGCGGAAGCCCGTGCCCTCCGGCCGCCACTCGACCGCGGCGCGCCCGGTGATGGGCTGGATGCGGCTCACCGGCTCCTCGACGATCACGTTCGCTGAAGTCGGGTAGGCGTCGGCCTCGCCCTCCATCCAGGTGAACTGGCCGGAGAGCGACCAGTCGGGCAAGAAGCGCCAGACGGCCTGGAGCTCGACGCCCTGCACGTAGCCGTCGCCGACGTTCTCCTTCACGACCACGAACTGGTCGTCGAACATGGCGCCCGTCGGACGACGGTCGATCGCGTCGAAGATCAGGGTGTGGAAGAAGGCCGCCTCGACGAGCAGGTTCTCGCGGCGATAGCGGGCGCCGACCTCGAAGCCGACGAAGTACTCCGGATCGAGCCCCGGCGTCGGGAAGGAGATCTCGTTCGTGCGCGCGGAGTCGAAGCGGGTGAGGTCCGAGAGGTTCGGCGCGCGGAAGCCGGAGCCGACGGACGCGAAGGCGTTGAGGTCCTCCGTCACGTGGACGAGCAGACGCGCCGAGCCCACGATCGACTGGTAGTCGTCGGAGATCGAGAACACCTCGCTCGTCGCCGGGTTGACGACCTCGTTGGCGTCCAGCGCGACGTGCTGGAAGCGCACGCCGAGGACGAGCTCACCCCAGCTCCCCAGCTCGAGGCGGTCCTGGACGAAGAGACCGAGGTTCAGGTAGTGCGAACGGTCGGCGACCGGCGGCGTCTGGGAGCTCACGGAGCCGTCGGTGTTGATCCGCCTCGCGAAGGAGTCCACCCAGTCATAGTAGAGGTCGAAGCCGTAGGTCAGCTCGCCGATCGCGGTCTGCGAGGTGAGCTGGCCGAGGAGGAAGACGGTGTCGAGGTCGAAGCCGTTCAGGTCGCGGCGACCGTTGGACCGGATGCGGTCCTGCACCTCGGTCTGGTTCTGGTAGCCGAACTTGACCCAGCCCTCGTCGAAGAAGCGTCCGTCGTAGAGCTCGACCGTCGCGAGAACGAGGTCGCGATCCTGGTCGAAGTCGCGCTGCCGGTCGCTGCCGCGCGTCGTCCCGTGGAACGTGACGGCGTCGGCGGTGCTGTGGTGTCGGGGGACGTTGTTGAGGCGCACGCGCTGGAAGAGGAACTCGACCGCGACGTGCTCCGAGGCGACGGCGCGGATCTTCGCGTCGATGGCGTTCGCGTCCCAGTCGGAGTTGTCGAGCTCGCCGGCGGAGCCGCCGGCCTCGAGGTCTCCGAGGGAGGAGTAGGTCCCGCCGAGCCGGAAGCCGAAGCGGCCGCCGTAGCCGCCCGAGAACTCGCCGCGGGCGACGTGGGAGTCCTCGGCCGTGTCGTAGCGGTAGTAGGCGCGGCCGCCGAAGCTCCAGCCCTCGCCCTCCTGGCCGAGATCGACCTCCGGCGTGTAGGCGCCGACGGTTCCGCCGATGGCGTCGCTGCCGTAGGGGACGCTCGTGGGCCCCTTCACGACCTCGAGCCGACCGAGGCCGAGCGGATCGATGGTCGAGGAGTACTGGTTGGGACCGCCGCGCCAGACGCTGTTGTTCAGGCGCACGCCGTCGATCAGGTAGACGGTGCGAAAGCCGGTGAAGCCGCGGAGGAAGGGCGAGCCGAGCCCGGGACCGGTCTTCTGGGGCATGACGCCCGGGATGCGACGCAGCGCGTCTGCGATGGTCGTCGGCGCCTCGACGTGACCGAGCCGATCCGCGCCGACGACGTCGGTGGAGGTCGAGCTGTCGAAGAGCAGCTCCTCCGTGCGCGAGGCCGTGATCACGGTCTCGCCGAGATCGCGGATGCGGTCCTGGAGGTCCTGGCGGCGGTCCGCGGCCTGACGATTGGCCTCGGCCTCGCGCTCGAGGTCGCGGAGGATCGGATCGTCCTGGGCCACGAGGGGGGCGACCGCCAGGACGGCGAACGCGAACGCGGCCGTCAGGCGGGCGGGGAAGGCATGGAACATGGAGGGACCCTCTTTCTCTCTCTTCTTCCTCAGCCCCCCGAGCCCGGCTCCTCGGCCGCGGCTCCCGGGGGCGTGTCGTCCTGCAGGTCATCGAGATAGCCCGGGGGCAGGGAGACCTTCTGCCGTCCCGCGCCCTTGCCCCGGCGCACGCGCATCGCGGCCGGGGGAAAGGGCTGCTCGCGTTCGACCGAGGCCGCGAGGGCCTCGAGCTCGGCGAGCGTGGAGACGCGGATGAACTGCGGGCGGAGGCGCGCTCCGCCGCGGAAGCCCTTCGTGTACCAGGTCGTGAACTTCCGCATCATCCGCATGCCCGGGGCCTCGCCGAACCAGTCGACGAGCCGCCGCGCGTGCTCGAGCATCACGTCCATGACCTCGCCGAGGTTCGGCGGGTTCTCGGGCTCCCGGCCGTCGAAGAGCGCGGCGAGCTCGCGGAAGAGCCAGGGGCGTCCCAGACACCCCCGCCCCACGATCACGCCGTCGCACCCCGTCGTCCGCATCATCCGGAGGGCATCCTCCGCTTCCCAGACGTCGCCGTTCCCGAGCACCGGAATGGTCCGGACCCGGCTCTTCAGATCAGCGATCGCGGCCCAACGAGCCTCACCGTCGTAGAGTTCACTCGCAGTTCGAGCGTGCAGCCCGATCGCGGCGCATCCCTCCTCTTCCGCGATGCGCCCGGAGTCCCGGTAGCTCAGGTAGTCGTCGTCGATCCCCATCCGAACCTTGATCGTGACCGGAACTTCTCCGGCGTTCATGACAACAGACCGCACGAGCTTCGCCAACAGGCGGGGTTTCACCGGAATGGCCGAACCGCCGCCCCGGGCCGTCACCTTCCGGACCGGGCAGCCGAAATTCAGGTCGATGTGATCGACCTTGCCCTCGCCCGAGAGCATCTCGGCCGCCCGCCCGAGGCTGATCGGATCCACGCCGTAGAGCTGGATCGAACGCGGCGACTCGTCGGGCCCGAAGTCCGAGAGCTTGACCGTCTTGGCGTTCCCCTCGACGAAGGCGCGCGCCGTGATCATCTCGGAGACGTAGAGTCCCGCTCCGAAGCGCCGACAGAGGGCGCGGAAGGGGTAGTTCGTGACGCCGGCCATCGGGGCGAGGACCACCGGCGGCCAGATCCGGAGGGGTCCGATCTCGAGCGGCGGGAACTCGCCCTCGTGGGCGGGAACGACGTCGCGGTTCAGATCGCTGCGGTAGACGGGATCCATCGCTCACCTCTTCTCAGAGTCTGTGAATTAATCCCGCGTCGGCCCGAGACCGCGCGAAACGGCGCCGGGCGAGGAAGGCCGACGAGGCGTATCAATGGAAAGACACGGCGAGGAGGCATGAAGAAGGCCGGCGCCGGCGCAGCCGTTCGAAGCCAGCGGGGATAGATTCATGGACTCTCGGGGGCGGGGCCGATGGCGACCCGCAGACCGGTCCAGGCGGCCGGAGCGGGGGCGAGCCGCGACACGCGATCGTCGCGTCGCCCGAGCGCCCAGCCGCCGGCGGCCTCCGCCCGGCCCTCGTCGTCGACGGCGATCTCCGCCGCGTTCCCGCCCAGGTCGAAGAAGAGCTCGCGACGGCCGCCCACGCGATGCACGGCGGGCGCGCGCGATCCCACCTCCTCGACGAGCCGCTCGGGACCGAGCGGCGCGAGGCGCTCCCGCAGCGGCCCCGCGTCCGACTCGGCGATGTCGTAGCCGGCCCAGCTCTCGAGGGTGTTCTCGGTCGGTCCCGCGAGCGCCGCCAGTTCGCGCAGCTCGTCCCGGGTCAGGAGTCGCCAGTCGAGTCCGGTCCGCTCGCGCAGCCAGGCGACGTAACGTCGCGCCCGGACCCCGTCGACGCCGAGCGCGGGGTGGTCGGGGCGCATCCCCTCCACCGCCTCCTCGTCGAACGCGGCCCACTGGGCTCGCGTGACCTCGAAGCGCCCGACCTCGACGCCCGGCTTCCAGGGACGGGTCTCGGGAACGAGCGCCCCCGCGACCTCGCGCCCGTAGCGACCGGCGACGCGGGGGAAGGCGGACTTCAGGAGCGCGATCTCGGCCGGCGATCCCTCGACGAGGGCCTCGGGCCAGTGCTCGGCCGGGCGACCGAAGAGGTGGCGATCGACGAAGGCGAGCTCCTCGACGAGCTTCCGCCGCTGATGCGTGAGCTTGCGGAGACCGTGCGGTTCCCCGGGGAAGAGCACGAAGCGCACGGGCGCCTTGCCGACCCGGTGCAGGGCGCGGAACCACTCCCAGCCCTGCGAGGTCGGGACCGCGGTATCCTCGGTGCCGAAGAAGATGATCGTCGGCGTGCGCACGCGCTCGACCTCGAAGAGCGGCGACTTCGCGACGTAGCCCGCGAGATTCGTCCAGGGCGTGCCGCCGAGGTAGTACTCGTCGAAGGTCCCGCCGAAGGCGCAGTTGCCGTAGTCGCTCGTCCAGTTGACATCGCCGGCGCCGGGGCAGCAGACCTTGAAGTCGTAGTCGAATCCCGGCGCGAAGCGGTGAGCGAGCGCCACCGCCGCGGTGGAGAGGATGGCGCCGTTGGACCATCCGACGAGCCCCATGCGCTCGGGATCGACCTTGCCCTCCTTCACCAGCTCGCGGATGCCGCTGAACATGTCGATGAGCTCGAGCTCGGAGTAGCGACCCCGGATCGACTCGCCGAAGGCGAGACCGTAGCCGGCGCTCCCGTGGTAATTCGTCTTCAGGACGAAGGCGCCGCGCTGCGCGTAGAGCTGGGGCGAGTTGGCCCAGCGCTCGGTGAACCGGTCCTCGTCGAGCGCGTGGGGACCACCGTGCGTGATCAGCACGAGGGGGTGACGCCGCTCGGGATCGTGGTCGCGCGGGTAGTAGAGGATCCCCTCGACCTCCTCGTCGAGCGCGCCTTTCCAGCGACGCACCTCGGTCCGCGCGATCCAGAGATCCGCGAAGCCTCCGTTCGGACGGTAGAGCGGGGCCGGCTCGACGAGTTCCGCCTCCGCGAGCCGGGCGCGCTTCAGGTGATCGGGCTCGGACGCGGTGCCGGCCACGTAGATCACGCGATCGGCGTTCCGGGCGATCCGGAGCTCGTGCAGGCGGGCGACGTCCTCGCCGGCGAGGGTGCGCCCCTCGAGCGCCCCGCCCGCGATCTCGCGATAGCGCCGCCAGAGCGGGCGGGCGCCGTTCGCGAGCGAGGCCACGAAGCCGTCGGGCGTCACCTGGAAGGTCTCGCCGAGCCCCCGCTCGTGGCCGAGATCGACCTCCGCGAGCGCGCCCGTCGTCGCGTCGAGCCGGTACACGACGGTGATCGAGGCCTCGGTCTCGCCGTCGTGGGTCGAACGCGGGAAGAGGAACCACCCCCCGCTCGAATCGTGCCGCCAGTGGAAGGAGAGCGGGCGGGACTTCCGGTCGGCGAAGAGCTCCGTGGCCGCGCCCGTCTCGAGATCGTGCAGGACGATGCGCGGCGGGACGTCGCCCTCCGCCTCGAAGGAGGGGCTGCGATCGTAGGTGGCGACGACGCGGCGTCCGTCGGGCGAGACCCGGAAGCCGGCGAGCGGCTCCTCGTTGCGCGTCAGGCGCCGGAGCTCCTTCTTCTCGACGTCGTAGCGGAACAGTCGTCGCGCGGCGGCGCGGAAGAGATCGGGGTCCTCGACGAGGATGCTGTCGTCCTTGCGCTTGCGGGCCTCCGCCTCGAGTCGCGTGAGGCGCTCGCGGGCCGCGACGAGAACGGTCTTCGGGTCGCGCCACGCGAAGGAGGCGACGCCGCCCGGGAAGTCGGTCACCGGCCGCGCCTCGCCGCCGGCGAGGTCGAGGCGCCAGATCTGCTGCCCGCGCTCCTCCTTCTCCGGCCCCTTCGTCCCCGCCGGAAACTCGCGCGCGCTCAGAAAGGCGATCGCGTCCGCACCCGGGATGAAGACGGGATCGGAGATGGACTCCTGCCCCACCGTCAGATCGCGGAGCTCACCGGTGACGAGGTCCGCGAGGACGAGCACCGGGACCGCCGCGTCCTTCTTCTCGTCGGGGACGGCGCGGATCCAGAGCGCGCGACGGCCGTCGTCCGACACCTGGAAGGACCGGAGCGTCTCCTGGGTCACGACGTCGTCGGGGGTCCAGGGCCGACGCTCCGGCTCCGCGGTCTGGGCGCGCAGCACGGGAGCGGCGAGGGCGGCGAGGACGAGGACGGCGAGGCTTCGCGCGGACATCGGTGATCCTCCACGGGGGACCCGAGGGGGCTGTTCGGGGCCGCCCCGGTCGTCACAATGGGGACTCGTTGTAGCAGTTCGGCGCCCGGGGCCGAACGGGACCGACCACGGCCGGGAGCGCCCATGCAGGACAGGGACGGGATCTCGATCCGCCGCCTCGCTTCGTCGGGCGACTACGCCGCGGCGCTGGCCCTGCAGGACGAGACCTGGGGGCACGGCTTCTCCGACCGCGTGCCGGCGATGATGATGAAGGTCGCCAACGGCATGGGCGGCCTCGCGGCCGGCGCCTTCGACGACGACGGCGCGCTCCTCGGCTTCGTCTTCGGGATCTCCGGGTTCCGCGAGGGCGGACCCGCTCACTGGTCGGACATGTGCGCGGTCGCCGCGCTCGCGCGCGACCGCGGCATCGGCCGCCGCCTCAAGCTCTTCCAGCGCGAGGCGATGCTCGAACTCGGCATCCCGCGGGTCTACTGGACCTTCGACCCGCTCGTCGCGCGGAACGCCTGGTTCAACCTCGGTCGGCTCGGGGCGGAGCCGGCGGAGTACGTCGACGAGATGTACCCCGACTCCGACAGTCCGCGGCACCGGGCCCTCGGCACCGACCGATTCATCGTGCGCTGGGACCTCGGACCGGACCCGGACTCCCGGGCGAGACCGGCGACGGAGGACCTCCCCGAGATCGTGGACGCCGGGGACGGGCTCCCCGCGGCCTTCGCCCTGCGCGTCCCCGCCGACGCCTTCGCTCTCGCCGGGGCGGATCCCGCCGCGGCCCGCGAACTCCGGCGCCGCACGCGCGAGGTCTTCCGCGCCGCCCTCGCGGGCGGCTGGCGCATCCGGGACTTCGTCCGCGACCCGGGCGGCGGAGGACGCTACGTCGTGACGCGCGAGGAACCGGACGCATGATCGCGATCGCCCGGGTCGTCCTCCGCGAGATCGCGCTCGATCTCGTCGAGCCCTTCGCCATCTCCTCGGGCACGGTGTCCGCCCGGCGCATCGTCCTCGTCGAGTTGCGATCGACGGACGGGGAGGAGGGCTGGGGCGAGTGCATCGCCGGCGAGACGCCCCACTACTCCGAGGAGACGACCGACACCGCCTGGTGGGCGCTCTCCCGCTGGTTCGCGCCGCGCCTCCTCGCGGCCCCCTTCGCGGACCCGCACGAGCTCGCGCCGCGCCTCGCCGACGGCGTGAAGGGCCATCCGATGGCGAAGGCCGCGATCGAGATGGCGGCCTTCGATCTCGCGGCGAGGCGGGCCGGCGTCCCGCTCGCCCGCTTCCTCGGAGGCACGCGCGAGACGATCGAGGTCGGACTCTCGATCGGTCTCCAGCCCCGCGTCGAGGATCTCGTCGCCCGGGCCCTCGCGGCGCGCGACCGCGGCTACCGCCGCATCAAGCTGAAGATCGCGCCGGGCCGCGACCTCGATCGCGTGCGCGCGGTGCGCGAGGCGCTCGGCCCCGAGGCCACCCTGAGCGTCGATGCGAACGCAGCCTACGGTCTCGAGGACGCGGAGCTCTTCCGCGCGCTGGACGAGCTCGGACTCCTCATGATCGAGCAGCCGCTCGCCGAGGACGACCTCCGACGACACGCGCTCCTGCAGCGCGAGCTCCGCACGCCGCTCTGCCTCGACGAGTCGATCCGGAGCGACCGCGACCTCGAGGACATGATCGCGCTCGGGAGCGGGCGCGCGCTCAACGTGAAACCCGGCCGCGTCGGGGGCCTCGCCTCCTCGCTCGCGCTCCACGCGCGGGCGCGCGCGGCCGGTCTGCCGATCTGGTGCGGCGGCATGCTCGAGAGCGGCATCGGCCGGGCCCACAACGTGGCGCTGGCCTCGCTGCCCGGATTCGTCTGGCCCGGGGACATCTCGCCCAGCCGGCGCTACTGGCACGAGGACGTGGTCGATCCCGAGTGGACGATGAGCGACGACGGCCGCGTGGCCGTCCCGCTCGACCGTCCCGGCCTCGGCGTCGCCGTCCGGCGCGACCGGATCGAGGCCCTGGCCGTCCGTCGCCTCGAGATCGATGCGGAGACGCCGGCCGGCGCGTGAACTCCCGGAGAGCGGCGGCAGGGCCGGCGCGGATCAGGCACAATGCCACGGCCGTCAGGCCTTCGTCCGACCCCGCCGCGACCCTTCCGCCATGCGCTTCTCGATCCTCCGCCCCGGCGCCGCCCTCGTCCTCGTCGTCACTCTCGCGACCGCGGCGCGCGCGCAGACCGCCGAGCCCGTCCGCACCGATCGGACCGACGCCCGCCCGCTGACCGCGCCCGCGGCGGAGCCGGTCTGGCACTTCGCGATCTTCGGCGATCGCACGGGCGGCCCCGAGTCCGGCCTCGCGATCCTCCGCGAGGCGGTGGGCGACACGAACCTGCTCTCGCCCGACCTCGTGCTCACCGTCGGCGATCTCGTGCAGGGTTACAACGCGAGCGATCTCTGGCTCCGCCAGATGCGCGACTACCGCGAGATCATGGACGGCCTCGACGCCCCCTGGTATCCGGTCGCCGGCAACCACGATGTCTACTACCGGGGCGAGGACCGTCCGAAGGGCGGCCACGAGGGCAACTACGAGAAGCACTTCGGCCCGCTCTGGTACTGGTTCCGCCACAAGGACGCGGCCTTCATCGTCCTCTACTCCGACGAGGGCGATCCGAAGGACGACTCGAAGGGATTCAAGAAGGAGCGGCACGTCCAGTTCTCGGATCGGCAGCTCGCCTGGTTGAAGGAGACGCTCGCGGAGACGAGGAAGCTGCGCCACGGCTTCGTCTTCCTCCACCACCCCCGCTGGCGGAGCGACTACTACGAGAACTCGAACTGGGACACCGTCGAGCGCATGCTCGTCGAGTCCGGCAACATCCGGGGCGTCTTCGCGGGCCACATGCACGAGATGCGCTACGACCGCGGCGAGCGCGGACTCGAGCTCTTCACGCTCGGCGCGACCGGGTCCTCCCTGAGCCGCGACTTCCCGGCCGGCGGCTTCATGCACCACTACGACCTCGTCACCGTCCGGCCGGAGGGCGTCTCGGTCGCCGCCTTCCCGGTAGGGGCCGCGCTCGACCACCGACGACTCGACCCGGCCTACCTCCGGGACCTGCGGGTGCTCCTCGATCGGCGGCGGCCGGAGGCGGAACGGGAACTGGATCTCTCCCGCGTCGCCGATCCCGGGGACGGCGTGACGCTCGTCCTCCACAACCCCGCCGCGCGCCCGATCCGCGTCGAGTTCGAGCTCGCGCCGGAGTCGGGGGCCTGGAGCCTCTCCCCCGCCCGACCTTCGCTGACCCTCGCGCCCGGCGCGAGCGAGCGCCTCGAGCTCTCCCTCGCCCTCGATCCGCGCCTCGCGCGCGGCGGCTTCGGCGCCGCGCGCCTCGTCGAGCGCGTCACCCTCCTGCGCGACGACGGCGAGATCGCCCTGCCCCTGCGCGACTGGGACGTCCCGGCCTTCTTCCCCGCCGGCCGGCACCCGGAGACCGACGGCCGCGACCGGGCGCTCGCCCTCGACGGCCGGTCCTGCGCCCGGATCGGCGACCCCGAGGTTCCCCTGCCCGACGGCCCCTTCACCCTCGAGGGCCGCTTCCTCGCGAAGCGCTACCGCGATCGCCAGCCCTTCCTCGCCAAGACGCAGAACTCCGAGTACTCGCTCTTCCTCGACCGCGGCGTCCCGAGCTTCTCGGTCCACCTCGACGGAGCCTACGTCCACGTCCGCGCGGAGAACCTCCGCCTCGAGACGGACCGCTGGTACCACCTCGCCGGCGTCTTCGACGGCGGAGAGCTCCGCCTCTATCTCGACGGGGCGCTGATCGGGCGCACGCCGGCGAAGGGCACCCGGACGCGGAACGTCCTGCCCCTGCTCGTGGGGGCGGACCCCGACGGCTCGGGGGTCCCCACCGACCAGTTCGAAGGGCTCATCGACGAGGTCCGGCTCTCGCGGAAGGCCCGCTACGCCGGCGAGCGGGTGCGGGTGCCCGCGCGCCACGAGCCCGACGCCGAGACCCTCCTCCTGCTCGACTTCGACCTCCAGGTCGGGGGCCTCTTCTTCGACCGCTCGGGCGCCGACCGCAAGGTCGAGTCCCGCGGCCGGGCCGCGGCCCGCCCCGTCGGCGCGCGCTGAGAGTCTGTGAAGATATCCCCGCTGGCTTCGACCGGCTGTATCGGCGCCGGGCTTCGTCATGCCTCCTCGCCGTATCTTTCCATTGATACGCCTCGTCCGCCTTCCTCGCCCGGCGCCGATTCGCACGGTCTCGGGCCGACGCGGGGATAAATTCACAGACTCTGAGGCCCCCCGGGAGCCCCGTCCTCCCCTCGGGTCCCTCCGCCCGCCGCCTGTTATGGTCCGGCTCGTGATCGCGGTCGCCGCGACCGGAGTCCCCTGGAGAGCCCGCCATGAGCGAAGTCATCGTCGAGTGCGTCCCGAACTTCTCGGAGGGACGCGACAAGGCCCGCATCGACGCCATCGTCGCCGCCTTCGATTCGGTCGAGGGGGCCCAGGTCATCGACGTCGATCCCGGCGCCGAGACCAACCGCACCGTGGTCACCATCGTCGGCGCCCCGCCGGCCGTGCTCGAGGCCGCCTTCCGCGGGATCCGCCGGGCGAAGGAGCTCATCGACATGCGCCGGCACCGCGGCGCCCACCCGCGCCACGGCGCGACGGACGTCTGCCCCTTCGTGCCGGTGGCCGGCATCACCATGGCGGAGTGCGCGGAGCTCGCCGCGCAGCTCGGCGCCCGCGTCGGCGAGGAGCTCGGCATTCCCGTCTACCTCTACGACCAGGCCGCGCGGCGCCCCGAGCGTCGGAGCCTCGCCCGCGTCCGCGCCGGCGAGTACGAGGCCCTGCCGAAGAAGCTCGGCCAGCCCGAGTGGAAGCCCGACTTCGGCCCCGACCGCTGGAGCGACGAGGTGGCCCGGAGCGGCGTCGTCACCATCGGCGCCCGCGAGTTCCTGATCGCCTACAACGTGAACCTCAACTCCTGCCTGAAGGAGCCGGCGAACGACATCGCGAGCGAGATCCGCGAGAAGGGCCGGGCGCTCCGTCGCGGCGGGGACGGCCCCTACTACTCGAGCGGCGCCCTCGTGAAGTACCAGCCCTCGAAGGGCGTCTTCCCGAACCCGCACGACGACCACGTCTGCTCGAGCCTCGAGGAGCTCGAGGCCCACTATAGGGACGTCCTCGGGATCGACCTCCACGAGGAGTTCGCCGTCGTCGAGCGCGACCCGGCCCAGCTCGAGGGCATGAACGTCATCAAGCCGGGACTCTTCCGCGAGTGCCGCGCGGTCGGCTGGGTGATCCCGGAGTACAACCGGGCCCAGGTCTCCATCAACCTGACGAACTACAAGACCACCTCGATGCAGGACGTGATCGAGGCCTGCCGCGATCTCGCCCGCGAGCGCGGCCTGGTCGTCACCGGTTCGGAGATCGTCGGCGTCGTCCCCTTCGACGCCATCCGCGCCTGCGGCCTCCACTACCTCGAGCGCGCCGGCTCCTGCCGCGGCCTGCCGACCGGCGACGTGGTCGAGACCGCGGTGCAGTCGCTCGGCCTGCGCGACGTCTCCGGGTTCGACGTCGAGAAGTCCGTCCTCGGTCTCCCGAAGATCGACGGCCCGCTCGTCTCGATGAGCGTTCGCGACCTGGCCGACGAGGTCTCGCGCCCCTCCCCCGCCCCGGGCGGCGGCTCCATCGCGGCCCTCGCCGGCGCCCTCGGCGCGGCGCTCGCCTCGATGGTCGCCAACCTCACCCACGGCAAGAAGGGTCTCGAGGATCGCCGCGCGGAGATGGACGATCTCGCGGTGCGCGCCCAGGCCGCGAAGGACGACCTGCTCCGCGCGATCGACGCCGACACGAACGCCTTCAACGACGTGCTCGTCGCGATGCGCATGCCGCGCGAGAGCGCCGAGGAGAAGGCGGCGCGCGACGCCGCCATCCAGGCCGGCTACAAGCACGCGACCCTCGTCCCCTTCGAGACCGCGCGACTCTGCCTCGAAACGCTCCGCATCGCGAGGCGCGCGGCCGAGCTCTCCATGCCCTCCTCCGTCACCGACGCCGGCGTCGGCGCGGCGATGGCGAAGGCCGCGGTCGTCGGAGCGGTCTACAACGTCAAGGTGAACCTCGGCTCGATCGAGGACCGCGCCTGGACCGAGGAGATCGCGGGCCAGCTCGCCGCGATCCTCGCCGAGGCCGCCGAGCTCGAGGCGGCGACCCTCGCCTCGGTGGACGCCACGATCGCGGCGATGTGAGACGACGGTCGCGAGCGACGACCCGAAACGAGCGCGCCCCGCGAGATCCTCGGATATCGCGGGGCGCGCTCGTTTAGGGTGCTTACCCAGGGGTCGGGCTCAGCGCGGGGCGGTGATCGCCGCGTTGCGCGCGAGGTCCGACTCGTACTGGCCCTTGTCGAGCATCGCGAAGCCCAGGAAGAGGATCACGAAGAAGAGCGAGCCCGCGAAGGCGATGATGTTCAGCACCTTGTCGTGACGGAGGTGCATGAACCAGGTCGCCACGATGAGCGCCTTGATCACCGCGATCACCATCGCGACGACGATGTCGAAGCGCCCCGTCGGGAGCTGCGCCGCCACCACCGTCGCCACCGTCAGACCCACCAGCGCGAAGAAGATCGCGAGGAGGCCCTTGATCGGCATGACGTGGGAGAACCCGTGCTGGTCGTGTCCGGAATCGTGTGCGTGCATGGCCGGGGTCCTCCGATCAGTGCCGGATCAGGTAGAGGAGCGGGAAGAGGAAGATCCAGATGATGTCGACGATGTGCCAGTAGAGGGCGACGAAGTCGACCGGGCCGTAGAACTTCGGCCCGAACTGACCCTTCAGGTTGCGGATCAGCATCCAGATCCACAGCCCCATGCCGACCATCACGTGGATTCCGTGCAGGCCGGTCATGCAGAAGTAGACGCCGAAGAAGTTCTTCAGGTCGTGCAGCGCCGGGGCGTTCGGATCGTCGGCGAAGTGGACCTTCTCACCGGGGGCCCACTCGGGGTTGAAGTTCCACATGGACTCCTGACCCGGCTCGGCCGGGGCGCCCGGGAAGAGGCCGATGTGGATCTTGTGCGAGTACTCGAGGTACTTGATGACCATGAAGCCCGCCGCGCACATGAGCGTGAGCACGATGTTGATCGTCAGCCCCTTCCGGTTGCCGAGCTGCGCGCAGCGCACCGCCCAGGCCGCGGTCAGGGAGCTGAAGATCAGCACCACGGTGTTGATCGCACCCATCTTCGTGTCGAGGTAGCCCGACGCGTAGGTGAAGAGCTCCGGGCGGGTCATCCGGTAGACGCCGTAGGCGACGAAGAGCCCGCTGAAGAAGAGCACCTCGGTGACGAGGAACAGCCAGGTGCCCAGCTTGCCCGAGTCGAACTGCTGGTGCGGCGTCTCGAAGTGGTGCGCGAGATGCCACGCCTGATCGTCGTGGAAGTGATGCGCGTCGTGCGCGGTCTCGGTGGCCGTGCTGCTCATCAGTGCTTGGCTCCCGTCTCGGCGGGCATGGCATCGCGCTTCTTCTCGACGAAGCCCGGACCCTCGGGGTTCGGGACGATGCGGTCGTAGTGGTAGATGTCGCCGGGCCGCACCTCGGGCTCGACGTCGAAGTTGTGGTAGTAGGGCGGCGTGGCCGTCTTCCAATCGAGCGTCGAGGCGCCCCAGGGGTTGACCGGCGCCTTCGGGCCGCGGAGGAGCGACCAGATGAAGTTACCGGCGGCCATGAACATGCCGAGGCCGAGGATGAAGGCCCCGATGGTCGACCACTGGTGGAAGCTCTGGAACTGCTCCAGGTACATGTGGTAGCGACGCGGCATGCCGCGCGAGCCCATCACGAACTGGGGGAAGAAGGTCACGTTGAAGCCGATGAAGACCAGGATGCCGCCGGTCTTGGCGACGAGCGAGTTGTAGCTCTTCCCGAACATCTTCGGCCACCAGTAGTGGAGGCCGCCGAGCAGCGCGATGATCGTGCCGCCGACCATGACGTAGTGGAAGTGCGCCACGACGAAGTAGGTGTCGTGGAGCATGATGTCCGTCGCCATCGTGCTGAGGAACAGGCCCGTCAGGCCACCGATGCCGAAGAGGCCGAGGAAGCTCAGCGCGTAGATCATCGGCGTGTTCAGCGCCACCGACCCCTTGTACATCGTCGTCAGCCAGTTGAAGACCTTGATGGCCGACGGGATGGCGATCGAGAAGGTGATGAAGCTGAAGATCGTGCCCATGAGCGGCGACTGGCCGCTCGTGAACATGTGGTGGCCCCAGACGAGGAAGCCCAGGAAGGCGATCGCCACCGAGCTCATCGCGATCATCTTGTAGCCGAAGACGGGCTTGCGGCTGAAGGTCGAGATCAGCTCGCTGATCACGCCCATCGCGGGGAGCACCATGACGTACACGGCCGGGTGCGAGTAGAACCAGAAGAAGTGCTGGAAGAGCACCGGGTCGCCGCCGTAGGCCGGGTCGAAGATGCCGAGCCCGAAGGAACGCTCGACGATCAGCATCAGCAGCGTGATGCCGAGCACCGGCGTCGCGAGGAGCTGGATGATGCCGGTCGCGTAGAGCGACCAGAGGAACAGCGGCATCTCGAACCAGCCCATCCCCGCCGGACGCATCTTGTGGATGGTCACGATGAAGTTGAGGCCGGTGAGGATCGAGCTGAACCCCAGCATGAAGGCGCCGAACAGGGCCGAGATGACCGAGGTGTTCGTCGTCACGCTGTACGGGGTGTAGAAGGTCCAGCCGGTGTCGAGGCCGCCCATGAACAGCGTGTAGAGGAAGCAGATCAGACCCGAGACCCAGAGGTACCAGGACAGGAGGTTCAGTCGCGGGAAGGCGACGTCCTTCGCCCCCAGCATCAGCGGCAGCGCGAAGTTGCCGAGGATCGCCGGGATGCCGGGGATCAGGACCAGGAAGGTCATGACCGCGCCGTGCACCGTGAAGGCGTGGTTGTACTGGTCGTTCGTCAGCAGCTTGGACTGGTTGGGGTCGACCTCACCCGTCGCGGTGAGGCCGCCGTTCCAGAGGTCCAGGCGGAGCAGGAGGGCGTAGATGCCGCCCAGCAGCAGCGCGATGGAGATGCAGACGAGGTAGTTGATCGCGATGCGCTTGTGATCGAGCGTCAGCAGCCAGCTCTTGATCCCCTTGAAGTGGACCAGGTAGCTGTCGTTCGGCGAGTCGAGCTCGTAGGTGAACGTTCCGTTCGAGAGCTCACGGGTGTGCTGCCCCATGTCACTTGCCCTCCGTCTGGGCCTGGATGAATTGGATCAGGGCGGCGATCTCGCGGTCGTCGAGGCGCCCCTCGAAGTTCGGCATGCGATCCTTGGGGTAGCCGGCGACGATCTTCGCGTTCGGGCGCAGGATCGACTCGCGGACGTAGTTGTCGTCCATGGTGACCGAGCTGCCGTCCGCGAGGCTCCGCGTGGTGCCCCAGTGGCCCTTGAAGGTCGGTCCGCCGCCCGCGACGTTGTCCTTGCCGTCGAGCGAGTGGCACGCGGCGCAGCCGTGGATGCCGTAGAGCTTCTTCCCCTTGTCGACCGGGCTCAGCGTCTCGCTGTCCATGAAGTTCGACTCGGTCTCGTACCAGTCGTCGAACGCGGCCTGATTCCGGACGCTCAGCCGCGACAGCATGGTCGAGTGGCCGTCGCCGCAGTACTCGGTGCAGAAGACCTGGTGCTCGCCGACGTTTTCGGCGTGGAACCACAGGCGGTTGTAGCGGCCGGGGACCGCGTCCATCTTCGTCGCGAAGTCGGGAATGGAGTAGCTGTGGATGACGTCGTTCGAGCTCAGGACGAGCTCGATGTTGCGGCCCTGCGGCACCACGAGCATGTTCGAGATCATGCCGTTGGGGTACTCGTAGCTCCAGGCCCACTTCTGCCCGATCACGTTGATCCGGTAGGCGTCGTCCGGGATCCGCTTCAGCGACATGTAGATGTCGAAGCCGAACCAGAAGAACGCGACGACGAGGATCGTCGGGATGACGCTCCAGAGGAGCTCGAGCGCCGTGTTGTGGTTGTCCGTCTTCTGCGCGTCCACGCCCGGGCGACGGCGGTACTTCACGACCATGAAGCCGCCCATGGCGATGATGACGAAGAAGAAGATCGCCGAGATCCAGAAGATCAGGTCGAAGAGCCAGAACACCTCACCGGCCACCTGGCTGGCGGGCGGGGCGTACCAGTACGAGCCCGATCCCGACTCGGAGCTTGCGAAGAACGCGTTCATGCAACGGCCTCGGTTCGCGAACGGCGCAGCGCGCGCTCGCGTCGCCAAAAGTAAAGTCCCATGCCGCCCAGGGCGAGCATGGTCAGGACGCCGACGATCCTCATGATCGTCATCGACTGTCTGGTGTAGACCCCGGCCTCGGGGTCGAAGGCGTAGCAGTAGAGGATCACGCGGTCACCGGCGCTGCCGATCTTGCCGTCGGCCGCCTCGACGAGGCTCAGGCGGACGGTGCGCGACTCGAACTGGTGCCCGTAGAGGTAGCGGGTGACCTTGCCCTCGGGCGAGAGGACCATGAAGGCCGCGGCGTGCGCGTACTCCCCGCTCTCCGGATCCTTCGCGTAGCCGAAGCCGACCGAATCGGCCAGGGCGCGGATGTTCTCCTCCCGTCCCGTGAGGAAGCTCCAGCCGCTCGCGGCGCTCTTCTTGTCGAGCTGCTCGAGGCGCTTGCGCTTCCAGAGCTGGGCCCGGCGCCAGTCCTCGGTCGGATCGATGCTGACGGTGAGGATCTTGAAGTCCTCGCCCGGCGACATGTCCATGAGCCGGAGGACGCGACCGAGACCGTCGAGCTGCAGGCTGCAGAGCATCGGGCAGCTCGAGTAGTTCAGCGTCAGGATGACGGGGTGGGTGCCGTCGAGGTAGTCGCCCAGCGTCACGTCGCGACCGCGCTCGTCCACGAAGGCGAGCGTCCGATCGATCGTGTCGCCGAGTTTCTCGGTCACCTTCGCCGCCGCGCCGACGCCCGGAGGCTGGGCGCGGTTGATCTGCGCGCACACCGGCCCCGCGACCACCGTTCCGAGGAACAGGGCCAGCGTGAAGGTCCGGAGTGACGTGAACGCGCGCATGATCATCTTCTCCCGTTGAAGGTCCGCGCTCAGCGCACCTTCGACTTCTGCTGCTCGACGACGCTCTTCATCGCGTCCTCGATCGCCACGCTCTTCTTGCCGCCCGGGAGCGTCTCGCCCCCGCGCAGGCGCAACATCTGGTCGGTCTCGAGCCGACCGGCCGAGGTCTTCGCCGGGTCGCCGAACTGCTCGGCGTCGCGCTCGGCGACGTAGCCCGCGAAGAAGCCCTCGAGCACCACCACGATCAGGTAGATGACGATCATCGACAGACCGCCCCAGATCAGGATGCCGTCGGTGTCGACCTTGTCCTTCTGAACCGCCACGTGCCGTCTCCTACTGATTGACCAGGGCGAGCGACTCGCCGAGGCGGGGGTCCTTCTGGGGGAGCGCCGGGCGTCCGGCGATCCAGCGCAGCCAGTAGCCGGCCGCGATGAGGATCAGGCCGACCGGCGTCACGATGTCGAGCGGGTGGAAGTCGACGTGCATCTCGCCGTGTCCGCCATGGCCCCGCATCTCGGGGCGGATGAGCCAGAACATGTCGAGGAGCTGCATGACGAGGATCCAGCACGCCCAGGTCGCGAGGACCTTCGGGTTGCGCTTCACGTGCCGCGACAGGAGCCCCGGGAAGGGGATCAGGAAGTGGCCGAAGAGCAGCACCAGCGTCCAGGGCGTCCAGGCGTTGGTGAAGTCGGTGTTGGCGCCGCGGTGTTCGAACCAGATCGTCTCCTCGGGGACGTTCGCGTACCAGATCAGCATGTACTGCGAGAACGCGATGTAGCCCCAGAAGAAGGTGAAGCCGAACATGAACTTGCCGACGTCGTGGGTGTGCTCCGGGGTCACCAGCTTGGCGTAGCCCGGGAGCTTCGCCCGCATCAGGCAGACGCTCAGCGCGATCAGCGAGAAGAGCGACAGCGCGCAGCCGGCGAAGAAGTAGACGCCGAAGATGGTGCTGAACCAGTGCGGGTCCAGCGACATCAGGAAGTCGAAGGCCGCGAAGGTCGTGGTCAGCGCGAAGACGACCATCAGCGGGCCCGAGGCGGTCTGCATCTTGGTCGTGAGGGCGGGATCGCCCGTCTCGTCCTGCTCGAGCGAGTTCTTGACGAAGAACCGCGCCATCAGGATCCAGACCGTGAAGTAGATCACCGCGCGCACGATGAAGAAGGGCGGGTTGAGGAAGCCCGTCTTCGCGTGGACCAGGTGATCCTTGTGAGCCGCAGCGTGGTCGAGCCACCACCAGAGCTCCGAGTAGCCCATCACCGCCGGCAGGAGCAGCGGCAGGAAGAGGACGGCGGAGAGCTTGAGGCTCGCCGCGGCCATCTCGGCGATGCGCCGGACGGCGACGCTCCAGCCCGCCTTGGTGAGGTGCTGGAGGACGCAGAAGAACAGGCCGCCCAGCCCCAGCGCCAGGACCCAGCTCGCACCCACCAGGTAGGCGAAGCTGAAGTGGCGGAAGTGGTCGCCCTTGGTGAAGCCCAGGATCACCGCGAGGCCGGTCAGCACCGCGCCCGCGATCATGATCATGGTGCCGCGACCGCGGGCGGACTCGGCCACCCGGGGCACTTCGATGTTCGTGGTCGTCGCGTGACTCATCTTGCTCGACTCGCCCCCGGTCACTGTCCGCGCTGCGCCTGGAGCGCCCGCACGTAGAGCACGATCGCCAGCGGTCCTCGACCGGGATCTGCGCGGCGTAGCCCTTCATGGTGTTCTTGCCGTTCTTGATCGTGGCGTAGATCTCGCCGATCGGCATCGAGAGGTACTTCTCGTCGCCGTAGTTCGCCGGCTTGGTCCACGCCGCGCTGCCCTTCTCGTTGAGGAGGGCCGCGCGCTCCGCCACCGCGCCGTCACCTTCGCCGGTGAGGCCGTGGCAGGCGGAGCAGTAGATGTCGTAGCGCTGGCGTCCGCGCTCCATCGTCTCGGCGTTGATCGCGATGGGCCAGGTCGTGGCCCAGTCGGTGTCGCCGGGGCCGATCTTGCCCTCGTGGAGGTGACGATCGGCGCGGAGCTCGCCGACGGCGATCGTCCCCGCGACCTGTCCCATCGAGAAGCGGTTCTGGGCCTTCAGCTTGGGCTGCTGGTCCATGTCGTTCGCGATGTTGTAGGCCGGCTTGTCGGTCGGGACCGTCCGGGCGCGGTAGGCCCAGGCCAGCGGGATCCACGAGATCATCACCAGGAAGGCGATGGCCACCTTGAGCGCCTTCGGGAGGCCCTCGCCGCCGACCTCGTCCATGCAGACCTCGACGGCCTGCGCGCCGGTCGACTCGAGGAGCTCGGTCGTCCGACCCTCCTTGAAGTTCGGGTCGGCCGCCTCGATGACGACGAAGAACTTGTCGTCGGTCACCTTCGCGAAGCGGTCCAGACGCTGCAGCGGGTGGTAGAGCTGCGGCAGCTTGTTCAGCGCCAGCACGCCGAAGAAGGCGGTGAGCGCCGAGAGGAGGACCGTCGACTCGAAGATGATCGGGACGTGGGCCGCGAGCGACCACATCGGCTTGCCCGAGATGGCGAAGCGGTAGTCGACCGCGTTCATCCACCACTGCATCAGGATCGCGCCGCAGAGGCCGGTCAGACCGGCGCCGAGCACGAGCCAGGGCAGGATGGTCGGACGGACGCCCATCGCGTCGTCCAGACCGTGGACCGGGAAGGGCGTGTGGACGTCCCACTTCGAGTACCCGGCGTCGCGCACCTTGCGGGCGGCCGCCATGACGCTGTCCACGTCGGAGTACTCGGCAACGACGCCGTAGACCTGCTCCTTCTTCTCCGCGCTCATGCGTGCGATCCCTCCTTGGCGGCCGGGGCGTGGCCGGTGTGGGCGTGACCGTGACTCGGGTGGGCCTGGGGCATGACGCCCTTCACCTCGCTGATCGCCACCACCGGCAGGTAGCGGCAGAAGAGCAGGAACATGGTGAAGAAGAGTCCGAAGCTGCCGATGAGCGTCAGGATGTCGACGATCGTCGGGCTGAAGTAGGCCCAGCTCGAGGGCAGGAAGTCGTTGGCGAGCGACGTGACGGTGATCACGAAGCGCTCGAACCACATCCCGATGTTCACGAAGATGCAGACGATGAACATCATCCACGGGGTGCTGCGGATCTTCTTGAACCAGAACACCTGGGGCGAGATGACGTTACAGGTCACCATGATCCAGTACGCCCAGCCGTAGGAGCCGAAGGCGCGGTTCAGGAAGGTGAAGCCCTCGTAGGGGTTGCCGCTGTACCAGGCGATGAAGAACTCGAGCGAGTAGGCGTAGCCCACCATCGTTCCCGTCGCGAGGATGATCTTGTTCATGTTCTCGAGGTGGCGGATCGTGATGATCTCCTCGAGCCCGAGCAGCTTCCGCGCCGGCACCATCAGGGTCACCACCATGGCGAAGCCCGAGAAGATGGCGCCCGCGACGAAGTAGGGCGGGAAGATCGTCGTGTGCCAGCCCGGGAGCTGCGAGACGGCGAAGTCGAAGGACACGACCGAGTGCACCGAGAGCACCAGCGGCGTCGCGAGACCCGCGAGGAGCAGGTAGGCGCGCTCGTAGCGGTGCCACTGGCGGTTCGATCCGGTCCAGCCCAGCGAGAAGACGCCGTAGGCGATCCGGCGGACCTTGCTCTTGGCGCGGTCGCGCAGGGTGGCGAGGTCGGGGACCATGCCGAGGTACCAGAAGAGCAGCGAGACCGTGGCGTAGGTCGAGACCGCGAACACGTCCCAGAGGAGCGGGCTGCGGAAGTTCGGCCACATCGCCATCTGGTTCGGCACCGGGAAGACCCAGTAGATGAGCCAGATACGGCCGACGTGCACCGCGGGGAAGAGACCCGCGCACATGACCGCGAAGATGGTCATCGCCTCGGCCGCGCGGTTGATGCTCGTGCGCCACTTCTGCCGGAACAGGAAGAGGATGGCGGAGATGAGCGTTCCGGCGTGACCGATACCGACCCAGAACACGAAGTTCACGATCGGCCAGCCCCAGCCCACGGGGTTGTTGTTGCCCCACACGCCGACGCCGGTGCTGATCAGGTAGATGATCATGGCGCCAAGGGTGGCGAGCAGGCCCAGCGAGGCGAGGAGGCCGAGCTTCCAGCCGGCCGAGGCCTTCGGGGCCTCCGCGATGCTGGCGATCTTGGCCGTGACCGCGCCGAAACTCTGCGCGGTCTCCCCGAGCACCAGCGGCGTGCGCTGGGCCGGGTCGTTCCAGGTGTTGTCGAGGTTCGACGTGTTCTGGGCGGCGTTCATCGGGGGCGTCATCCCTTCTGCTCGGCCTTGGGAACCAGGATCGGGTTCGGGTTGGTGACGCGCGCCAGGAAGAGCACGCGGGGCTTCACGTTCAGCTCCTGGAGCATCGCGTAGGCCCGGGGCGAGGCGTGCTTCGCCGCGACCGCGCTGCCCGCGAGGTTGAGATCACCGAAGGTGATCGCACCCGAGGGGCAGGCCTGCTGGCAGGCCGAGGAGATGTCCCCGTCGCGGAGCTCGCGTCCCTCGTTCTTCGCCACCTGGCGACCGAACTTGATGCGCTGCACGCAGAAGGTGCACTTCTCCATCACGCCGCGGGAGCGGACGGTGACGTCGGGGTTGAAGGCGAGCTTCAGGGTCTCGTTCTTCTCGTCCTTCAGGTCCTTGTGGTAGTTGAAGAAGTTGAAGCGACGGACCTTGTAGGGGCAGTTGTTGGCGCAGTACCGCGTGCCGACGCAGCGGTTGTACACCATGTCGTTGAGGCCCTCGGCCGAGTGCATCGTGGCCGCGACCGGGCAGACCTGCTCGCAGGGCGCGTTCTCGCACTGCATGCAGGTGACCGGCTGGGCGACCGCCTGCGGGTCGTTCGCGTCACCCTTGAAGTAGCGGTCGATGCGCAGCCAGTGCATCTCGCGGCCCTTCAGGACGTCCGACTTGCCGACGACCGGGATGTTGTTCTCGGACACGCAGGCCGTGACGCAGGCGTTGCAGCCGACGCACTTGTTGAGATCGATCGCCATGCCCCACTTGTGGCCGTGATCGTACTCGTGCTCCTTCCAGAGCGACTTGAGCTCGGGGTGGTGGATCACCTCCGCCGAGTTCGCGAAGCCCGGGTTCTCGGCGTAGTCGGCGACGGTGCCGGCGCGGTAGAGCTGCTTCAGGCGGTCCTGGATGCCGCCCTTGGCGGTGTCCTGGAAGTCGCCGATCGCGTGGTGCTCCTGCGTCGTCGCGAGCGGGTAGTGGCCGTCGATCTTCTCGACCTTCGCGCCGACGTCGAAGCCGGGCGCGGTCGAGGTGCGCAGGCGGTAGGCGTCGAAGCCGACCGGGTCGACCTCGCCGTCGCCGCCGACGGTGCCGGCCTTCGTCCGACCGTAGCCGAGCGCGAGCGCGCCGGTGCCGGGCGCCTGGCCGGGCATCAGCAGCACGGCGCAGTCGAGGCTGCGGCCGCGCAGCGTGACGCGGACCATGTCGCCCTGGTCGACGCCCAGGCCGCGCGCCGTCGACTCACCGAGCAGCAGCGCGTTGTCCCAGGTGAGCTTCGACATGAAGTCGGGGAGCTCCTGGAGCCAGCCGTTGTTGGCGAAGCGGCCGTCCCACACCGAGGTGTCGGCGACGAAGGAGATCTCGAGGTCCTTGCCGTCGGCGTCGGTCGAGATCGCGCCGGGAGCGGCGGCCTCGAAGCGCGCGATGGCGGGCTTGGCGACCGGCGCCGCCGCGGTGCCCGCGACGAAGCCGTCGTGCAGGCTCTTGGCCCAGCGACTCTCGAAGTCGTTGGTGCCGAGCTTGGCGCCCATCGCCGCCTTCACGAGCTCGAGACCGGTCGGCTCGGTGCGGCCGAGGAGGCCGGCGACGAGCTCGATCGCGCTCTTCGTGTCGTGGAGCGGCTTGACCAGCGGCTGGCGGAGGGTCCAGCTTCCGTCCCAGGCGCGGGCCTCGCCCCAGCTCTCGAGGAAGTGGCTCTGCGGGAGCTGCCAGCTCGCGCGCGAGCCGGTCTCGTCGGAGTAGAGGCCGCAGTGGACGCTGGTGCCGACCTTGCCCATCGCGGTGGCGAAGTCGATGTCCGCCGGAGCGTCGTAGGCCGGGTTCGCGCCGAGCACGAACAGCGCCTCGACCGAACCCGCGTTCATCTTCTCGACGACCTGACGGAGGCCGGCATTGCCGGTGGCGACGCGGCCCGTCTCGGCCGTGTAGCGGACGGCGTCACCGACCGCGCCGAGCGAGTCGTTGATCCGCGCGCAGAGCGCGTGGACGATCGCGGGCTGCTGCGGACCGGCGATGACCGCGACGCGACCGCCGCGACTCTTGAGGTCGTCGGCGACGGCGTCGATGAACTGCATCGCCTTCGCGTCGACGCCGGCCTTCGGGGTGCGGCCGGCGAGGCGCTCCTCGAGGGCGAGCGCGAAGGAGGCGATCTGCGAGGAGCGCAGCGGCAGGCGATGGTCGGCCGACGCGCCGGTCGCGCTGAAGGCGCTCTCGACGACGTAGAGGCGGTTCATCGCCGCGTCGGGATCGCGGCGCGAGGCCCAGTCACGGGTCAGGCGCGCGGAGTCCGGGAAGAGACCGAGGATGTCGGCGTCGAGCGAGACGATGACGTCGGCCTGGCGGAGGTCGTAGTGCGGCCGGTGCGGGGCCCCGTAGGCCATCGCGGTCCCGTCGAAGACGTTCTCGAGACCGAGCGGCTCCCACTCGATCCAGGTCATCTTCGGGAAGGCGCGGCGCAGCTCCTCGCGGAGCCAGGCCATCGTCTCGGAGCTGGTCGCCTCGGAGACGACCGCCAGCCCCTGTCCCTGCTTGCCGCGCTGGGCGTCGAGGACGGGCTTGATCGCCGCGAAGAAGTCGTCCCAGCTCTTCTCCTTGCCGTCCGCGGTCGGGTGCTTCGCGCGGTCGGGGTCGCACATCCCGAGGATGGCGCCCTGGGAGAAGGTGTCCGAGCTGCCGAGGCTCGCCGCGTGGAGCGGGTTGCCCTCGATCTTGGTCGGACGGCCATCACGGCTCGTCACGAGGAGCGGGCGCGAGACGCCCCCGATCTCCATCGAGGTCGCGAAGCGACGCGGGAAGCCGGGGATCACGCCCTCGCCGCGAACGGCCTGGGGAAGGATGTTCTCCTTCTCCCAGCGGCAGGAGGTCAGTCCCGCCAGGGTGATCGAGGCGCCCATGAGCTGCATGAAGCGGCGGCGCGACACGCTCGAGGGGTTCTCGATGTCGATGTCGCGGAACTCGTTCTCGAGGTGCTTCTTGAACTCCTCGGATCCGGCGAGCTCTCCGAGGCTCTGCCAGTAGCTCTGCTCGGTCAGCGGTGGCATGTGGAGCAATCCGTCGAGGGGTTGATGTTGTGCTTGTCCTTCAGCTCGAGGCCGAGCGCGATCTGCGCCTCCTCGGAGTCGGCCTTCCAGGCCAGCTCGAAGACCTTGTCCGCGGGGCGGAGGTGGTTCTCGGGCGCGCGGTGGCACTCGAGGCACCAGCCCATGCTCAGCGGCTCGACCTGATGGACCTTCTCCATCGTGTCGACGCGGCCGTGGCAGGAGACGCAGGACACGCCGCCCTGGATGTGCGCGGCGTGGTTGAAGTAGACGTAGTCGGGCAGCTTGTGGACCCGGACCCACGGGATGGGCTCGCCGGTCTCGCCGCTCTTCCGCACCTCGGCCAGCCGAACGCTGCTCGGATGGATGTTGGTGTGGCAGTTCAGGCAGGTCGCGGTCGGCGGAACCGCCGCGTGATACGCCTTCTCGACCGTGTTGTGGCAGTAGCGGCAGTCCAGTCCGAGGTCGCCCGCGTGCAGCTTGTGGCTGAAGGGGACCGGCTGGTCCGGCTGGTAGCCGACGTTCAGGGTCTTCGGAGAGGCGCCGTAGCCGAGAAGCACGACCGCGTAGACCGGGCCGCCCGCGAGGACGGCCAGGATCACGAGGCGCGCGCTGTTCAGCCACTTCGGGAAGATGGGTTGGGCCATTGGTCGCAACCTGTTCCTGGCTGGAGACTTATGATCGCTCTCGCCGCGCGCTCGGGCGATCTGGACGGACCCCCTCGCGGCGAGACGTTGGACGCAGTGTGACAAGGGGGTCCGGAGCGCCAATGCGACAGATGGTCGCGCGGCGGAAGAGGCGCGCTTGTGAGGGTTTAACAAGCCCCGGCGAGAGCGGGATCAGAGGTCGAGCTGGAGGTCCTGACCCGAGTCGAGGGCGACCCGCGGAAGCTCGGTCTCGCCGTTCTCGAAGCGGAAGGCCATGCGGGTCACCTCGATCGCGTAGCGACCGGGGTGGATGCCCTCGATGCGATAGGCCCCGCCCTTCCCCACCGAGGACCGGTAGACCCGACCCGGGGCGCCTTCGAGCGGCCGGAGGACGACCTCCCGGGGGGCCGGCCCGCCGTCACCGCGGTCGATCACGCGCCCGCGCATCCGCGCCGGGCGGACGAGGCGGCAGGTTCCCGCGTCCAGATCCCGATCGCGCTCGACGACCAGCGCCGCCTCGTCGAGGAAGGCGGCGAAGCCGTCCGCCTCCACCGCGAGCCGGTAGGTTCCGGACATCACGGCGCGGATCCGGTAGCGCCCGTCGGCGTCGCTGCGGGCCGTCGCCTGGCGGCGCTTCATCTTGCCGTAGAGGGTCTCCGCCAGCCGGGACTCGCTGCCCTCGCCCGAGGCGCGGTGCGCCTCGAGCCGGGCGGTCGCCCCGGCCACGGGCCGACCCTCGGCGTCGAGCACCCGTCCCGTGACGACGATGCCGCGCTCCATCTCGATCACCAGCTCGCCGGCGCGCGCGTCTCCGATCAGGACCGGACCGCCGCGGCCGCCCGCGTAGCCCCGCGCGCGGGCCACGAGCCAGACCCGTCCGGTGCGCTCCCCGATCGAGAACTCGAAACGGCCCCGGGGGTCGCGGAAGGACTGGGCGGTCGGCCGACCGTCGAAGAGGAGGTCCGGCGTCGCGGAGGCGACGAGGTCGAAGCGTTCGACGGGCTCGCCCGTCCTCGCGTCGACCACGCGCCCGATGATCCTGGGGCTGCGGGTGACCTTGATGACGGCATCGGCGGAGCCCGTCCGCGCGTGCGCGAAGGCTCCCCGGTTGGAGTAGCCCGGCTTGCGGGCGCTGAGCGTGTAGGCGCCGTCGGGCAGCCCCTCGATCAGGAAGGCGCCGTTCCGGTCGGTGGTGACTCCCGGATAGGGCACGACGGGACCGGACTGTCGCTCCTCGCGGATGCGCGAGGCGTTGACCGTCACGTCGGCGACCGGCCGACCGTCCGCGTCCTCGACGCGACCGCGGATGACGCGGCCCGCGCCCAGCCGGAAGGCGACGCCTTCGGTCTCCTGATCGCGCTTCACGAGCACCTGGACGAGCACGGCGGTCTCCCGCCCCGGAGCCGCGGCCCAGACGCGCTTGTAGCCCGGCATGAGATGATCGACGCGGAAGGTCCCGTCGGACCCCGTCTCGGTCCGGCCCTCCTCCCCCGTCGTCGGGTCGAGCTGGAAGGCCTCCTGGGGCGCGACGCGCACGATCGCGCCGGCGACCGGCAGACCGGACTCGTCGCGGACGACGCCGGAGATCCCGGTTCCCGGGACCAGCGTGAGATCCCGCCGCAGCGACTCGCCCGCCAGGACGCTGAGACCGCCGACCTCCTTGCGAGCGAAGTCCGGGTGTTCGGCGGTGACGAGAAGCCACTCCTCGGGCTCGAGGTCGACCATCCGGTAGCGACCGAGGTCGTCGGTGACGGCACTTCCCAGCACCGCGCCGGGCAGCCCCGCCCCCTCGAAGGCCGAGAGATCCCGCCGGAGGCAGACCAGGGCCCCCGCCACGGGTTCCCCGCCGGGGGCGGTGACGACGCCCTCGAGCGCCGCCAGCCCGGGATCGGAGTCGGGCTCGTCGACACCACCGGCTTCGACCGGCGGGGCCGTGGCGGGCCCCGCGTCCGGAACGCGGGCGACGGGCGCGGTCCTCCGCGCGGCCTCCGGCTCCCGCGGGGCGTCCTCCTCGAGTTCGAGCGCGCCGTCCTCGCGGAGCGGAGCCTCCCCGTCCCCTCCGCCCGTGATCAGGACGCCAGCCAGCCCGCCGAGGAGCAGGACGACGAGCAGGATCGAGAGCAAGAGGAGGTCGCGGTTCATGCCTTCACCGGGTGCGGTCTGGTGGAAACGGGGTCCGTCCGGAGAGACGAGGCTCGCCGGGTGGACTTCCCCGTGATCGCGAACGGGATATTACCCGCCCTCTCCTCCTTTCGGCCGTCGCGCGCCGCGGCCTGAATGCCGCCCCGGCGCCGATCCCGCCATTCCGGTCAGAAACCCGCCGCCTGACCGTCCTTCCGCATCTCGGAGGCCCCGTGATAGACGCCGGTCGCGGGGTCCCGGAGGATCGCCTGGTAGCCGCCGAAGCTCGAACGGGCCTTCAGCCGGTGGCCGCGCCGCTGGAGCTCCGTCCGGATCGCCTCCGGCACGCCCGATTCGATCGCGACCTGACCCCCGTCCCTCATCACGTCGCCCGTGGGCTGACTCGAACCCTCGTGATTGAAGCGCGCCGCATCGCCGGCCTCCTGCACGTTCATCCCGAAGTCGATGAGGTTGAGCAGCACCTGCACGTGACCTTGCGGCTGCATGCCGCCGCCCATGACGCCGAAGCAGAGCCAGGGCGCGCCGTCCTTCATCGCGAAGGCGGGGATGATCGTGTGGAAGGGGCGCTTGCCGGGCGCGTAGTCGTTGGCGTGCCCCTCCTCGAGCGCGAAGAGCTCGCCGCGATCCTGGAGGACGAAGCCGAGCCCGTCCGGCACGAGCCCCGACCCCATCCCGCGGTAGTTGCTCTGGATCAGCGAGACCATGTTCCCCCAGCGATCCGCGGTGGCGAGGTAGATGGTGTCTCCCTCCTCGAGGCTCGGGTTGCCGGCCGCGATGCGCCGCTGCGCCTTCTCGGGATCGATGAGCGCCCGCCGCGCAGCGGCATAGTCCTTCGCGAGCAGTCCCTTCACCGGCACGCGGGAGAACGCGGGGTCGGCGTAGAACTTCGCGCGATCCTCGTACGCGACCTTCTTCGCCTCGATCAGGAGGTGGAGGTAGTCGGCGGAGTTGTGCTCCATCTTCGCGAGCTCGTAGCCCTCGAGGAGATTGAGCATCTGCAACGCCGCGATGCCCTGCCCGTTCGGCGGGAGCTCGTAGACGTCGTACCCGCGGTAGTTGACGGAGACGGGCTCGACCCACTCCCCGCGGTGTTCCTCGAGATCCGAGGCGCGCAGGTAGCCGCCGACACGCTTCATGTAGGCGTCGATCGTCTTCGCGGTCTCGCCGCCGTAGAAGCCCGCGCGCCCCTCCTCCGCGATGCGGGCGTAGAGCCGCGCGAGATCGCGGTTGCGGAAGATCTCGCCCTCGGCCGGCGCCCGACCGTCGACGAGGAAGGTGCGGGCGAAGTTCTCCTTCTCGGTCAGATCGCGGGATCGCGCGAAGGCCGCCGCGTTGCCGGACCAGTAGCGGGCGATGAGCTGGCTCACGGGGAATCCGTCCCGCGCGTAGCCGATCGCGGGCGCGAGGAGGTCCTTCATCGGAAGGTGCCCGAAGCGGTCGTGAAGTGCGAACCACCCGTCGACGCACCCGGGGACGCTGACGGGCAGGGGACCGTGCGCGGGGATGCGCGGCGGCGCGCTCAGGATGACGCCGCCGTCCTCCCCGCGGCGAGGCACGACGCGGAGGAGTTCGTCGCGCGTGAGCCCGCGCGGCGAGCGCCCGCTGCCGTTGTAGCCGAACAGCTTCTTCTCCTTCGCGTCCCAGACGATCGCGAAGAGATCACCGCCGACGCCGCAACCGGTCGGTTCCATGAGGCCGAGCGCCGCGTTCGCCGCGATCGCGGCGTCGACCGCGTTGCCGCCGCGCCGCAGCACGTCGAGGGCGACCTGGGTCGCGAGCGGCTGGCTCGTGCAGGCCATGCCGTTCCTCGCGAGCACCGGGCTTCGCGTCGCGAAGGGGCGGCCGCTGTAGCGGTCGCCGCCCTCCTGCGCCCGGAGCGGGATCGCGAGACACGCAAACGAGACGAGGAGGGCGAGGACGGCGCGTCCGCGCCCGCGGGCGACCGGGGTCCTGGGCATGAATCTCTCCGCCGGAGGGGATCGAGCCCGCATGCTACGCGGGGCGCGTCACGGCGTCGATTCGCGGATCGGAGGGAACGTCGCGGGCACCGGCTCGACGGTCGGAGCGGGCCTCGACGAGAGGTCGCTTGCGGGAGTCCCGGCGACCGACGCCGGCGGGACTCCCGACGACGACGAGGGTCAGGGTTTCAGGCGCGCCGAGTAGCCGCCGCCCACCCCGGCGACGACCTTCGCGGGATCGGTGCCTTCCAGCACCGTCACCCGAGCCGTCTTGCTGGCGAAATCGACCTCGGCCGAACGAACGCCTTCGACCTTCATGAGCTGTGCCCGCACCTGCGGGGCGCAGTTGGTCGCTCAGCTCATGCCTTCGATGTCGAGCGAGACGGTCGTCGTCTTCGCGGCGGGATCGATGGGGGCGGACTTCTCGGTCGAGGCGGGGCGGTCGGCCGCGCCCTCGACGGGCTCTCCGCGGCACGCGCCGAAGGCGACGAGCGCGGAGAGGAGGCCGAGGATCGGGAGGAGCTTCATGATTCGACTCCGAGGGATGAAGGAAGACGACGCGACCCCAGCGTACCATCCGCGGGCTCGGATTCGGGAACGACCGGGTGCCGGTCGAGGGCGGGGTCCCGCGTCGTCGCTCGCGTGAGGTGGTACGATCCGGCCCGACCGGCGCCATCGCCGGTCGGAAGCGCTCGCCCGGGCGTCGGGCACGCCCCACCCCGACTCTCACCTCGAGGATCCCGATGCTCGTCTCGCGCTGCGCCCTCGTCCTCGCGTTCGCGATCTCCGCCGTCTTCTCGCAGGACCTCCGCGAGGTGGATCTCGGCGTCTACCGGGTGCTCGAACCGGTCGCCGTGCCGCGTCCGCTCCTCGCCGAGGAGGGCCGTGAGACCTGGTCGGCGGACTCGCTCTTCGCGACCTCCCCCGTCGACGTCGGCACGCTGGATCTCGAGACCTTCCGGGCCGTCGCGACCGCGCGAGCGGGACTGGTCGGCTGGCGGACGGGCGAGGCGGAGCTCGACGGCACCCTCGTCATCGCCGCCGATCCGGGCCCGCGCGATCGCGACCGGATGAGCTGCGCGGTCTCCTTCTTCGACGCGCGGCGCTACCTGAAGTCGAAGCTCGTCGTCACGAGCCGTCAGCCGCTGCGGGTCTGGCTCGACGGGGAGATCGTCGGGACGAAGAAGGACCGGCAGGGCGCGGACGAGAAACCGGGGCGGCTGGAACTCGAGCTCGGCCTCGAGCCCGGGCGACGCGCCTTCGCCTTCGAGACGATCCTGCCCCGCGAGAAGGAGGGCGAACCCGGAAGCGGGCGCTGGGGATTCGGCGCCCTCCTCCGGGTGCCGCTCCCCGCGGACGAGGAGCTCTTCTACGGCGTCGCGGTCGCGCCCCGCCTGGAGATCGGCCACTACCTCGACGGCCGGTCGATCGGCGACGTGGCGATCTCGCGCGGCGGAGAGTTCGTCTCGATCGCCTGCGCCCGACCCGCGGTTCCGGCCGACGGGCGGCGCTCCTGGGTCGAGATCCGGGACGTCGAGACCTGGACCCTGCGGGCCGAGCTGCCGGACGCTCAAGGCTTCCGCTGGACCGAGGACCCGGGCGTCTACACCTACCGCCGGCCCGCCGGAAAGGGAGTCGTCGTCCGCATCGGCGTCGTGGGCGGCGCGGAGCGCGACGCGACCCCGATCCTCGAGAAGGTCCGCGATCACCGGCGCCTCGTCCCGAACCTCCTCCTCGCCGTCGGCCACGACGACGGACCGAAGGCGAAGCGGGGCGTGAAGCTCTGGCGCGACGTCGCCGACCGGGCCGCGTCGTCCCGGTCCGCCACGCGGCTCGCGCTGCGACGGGAGAGCGGCGAGGCCGGCCCGGACCCGGTCAGCGCCGCGGTCGAGATCCTCGCGGCCGGCAACTCCGACCTCGCGATCGCCGACGCGCGGGAGCGGATCGGCGAGGAGGGCCCCTTCGTCCTCTTCACGCGCACCCTGCCGCTCGACGCTCCCCGCGCGGACGACCCGCGGCCGCGGCCGCGCGAGATCACCGAGCTCCGCGAGCTCGATCTGAGCACCGGACGGGACCGCCTCCTCGCCTCGGGCCCCTCCTTCGGCGCCGCGAGCTACTCGCCCGACGGACGCTCCGTCCTCGTCGTCGGCGGCGTCACGACCTTCGGCGCGCTCGGCCTCGACCCCCGCTTCGCCGCGAAGTTCGAGGCGCCGCTGGGCGAGGCCGGCGGCCCGGTCCCGAACGACTACGACCGCCAGCTCTACCTCGTCGAGCGCGCCGGCGGCGCGACGCGGGCCCTCACCCGCGAGTTCGACCCCTCGATCGAGAGCGCGCGCTGGTCGGCCGCGGACGGGAATATCTACGCCTCGGCTCGCGACGGGACGCGGATCTCGCTCTTCCGCCGGGCCCCGGCCGAGGGCGCGGAGTGGGAGCGCATCGACTTCGATCGCGACCGACCCGCGCGCGAGTCGGCGCGTCCGCTCGAGGTCGTCCGCGCCTTCGATCTCGACCCGCGGACGGGTCGGATCGTCCTCGTCGGCTCCGGGGCGCGCCTCCCGGACACCGTCGTCGTGCTGGATTCGGATCGCGGAACGCTGCAGCGTCGCAGCGAGGGACCCGTCCTGGGCGAGGACCCGGGGGATCGGCACGTCGTGACCCCGCCGGCGGTGCAGGACTTCGACGTCACGATGCCCGACGGGACGGTCGTTCGCGGGCGGGTGCACCGGCCGAGCTGGTTCGAGCCGCAGTTCCGCTGGCCGGCGATCGTCTACTACTACGGCGGCACGATCCCCTCGGAGCGTTCCTTCGGCGGTCGCTACCCGAAGAACTACTGGGCCGAGAAGGGCTACCTCGTCTACGTGCTCACGCCGAGCGGCGCGACCGGCGCCGGACAGGAGTTCTCTTCGCGCCACGTCGGCGCCTGGGGCGGGCGCCCCATCGACGAGATCATCTACTGCACGGAGCGTTTCCTCGAGGCCTACCCCGGCGTCGATCCCGAGCGGGTCGGCTGCATCGGCGCGAGCTACGGCGGGTACACCACGATGGAGCTGATGACCCGGACGAAGCTCTTCCGGACCGGCATCTCGCACGCGGGGATCAGCTCGATCTCGAGCTACTGGGGCGAGGGCTACTGGGGGTGGTCCTACAGCACCGCCGCGACCGCGCACCAGTACCCCTGGAACGCGCCCGAGGTCTACGTCGACCGCAGCCCCCTCTTCCACGCCGACCGGTTCTCGGGCTCGCTCCTGCTCGTCCACGGCCAGCGCGACACGAACGTGCCGCGCGGCGAGAGCGACCAGATGTACACCGCCCTCCGGATCCTCGGGAAATCCGTGGAGTACCTGCAGATCGAGGACGAGGACCACCACATCCTCCACTACCCGCGGCGCAAGCTCTGGGCGAAGTCGCTCCTGGCCTGGTTCGATCGCGAGCTGAAGGGAGAACCGGAGTGGTGGGACGCGCTCTACGGACCGGACCAGGACCGCTGATGCGCCTCCTGGTCGCCGGTTGCGGCTGGCTCGGCCGCGAGATCGCGCGGCGCGCGCGGGACGCGGGTGACGAGGTCGTCGCCCTCTCCCGTCGGCCGCGCGAACTCCCGCGCGGCGTCGTCGCTCTCGCGGCGGACCTCACGCGCCCGGAGACCCTGGGGGAGCTCCCGACCGGTCTCGACGCGGTGGTCTACGCCGCGGCGGCCGACGGGCGCGACGAGCCGAGCTACCGCGCGGCCTACCCGATCGGCCTCGGTCATCTGCTCGCCGCGCTCGGGGCCCGAGCCGAGGCGCGCCCGCGCGTTCTCTTCTGCTCGAGCACCGGCGTCTGGGGCGAGGCCGACGGCGGGTGGGTGGACGAGACGACCCCCGCCGACGCCGACCACTTCACCGGGCGGGTGATCCGCGAGGCCGAGGCCGCGCTCGCGGCCTCCGTCTTCCCCGGCATCGCGTTGCGCCTCGGCGGGCTCTACGGCCCGGGCCGGGAGCGACTCATCGACGCCGTGCGCGCGGGGCGGCCGCTCGGAGACGATGCCGCCTGGACGAACCGCATCCACCGCGACGACGCCGCCGCGGCCGTCCTCCATCTCCTCCGCCTCGAGCGCCCGGCCGCGCTCTACGCCGGCGTGGACGGCCACCCCGCGAGGATGGGCGAGGTCCGGGCCTTCCTCGCCGCGGAGCTCGGCCTCGCGCTTCCCCCCGCCGCCGCGCCCGGAGGAGCCGCCGCGAACGGAAACCACCGCCGGGGCGAGGGAAAGCGCGTGCGCGGAGAACGCCTCCGGGCGACCGGCTTCCGGCCCTCCTTTCCCGATTTCCGGGCCGGGTACCGGTCCCTGCTCGCCGCCCGCGGTGAGGGCGAGGGCGAGAAGGACTGATGATCGCGGTGTCACCTCGGACCGTCCTCCGCCGCATGGAGAGGAGCGGAGCCGACCCGGGCGGGACGGCCCCTCTCGCCGCGTCGCCGCCGGAAGGAGACTCCATGCCCCCTCGTCGCTCCCTCGTCCCCGGGCTCCTCGCCGCGATGCTCCTCGTCCTCGCGGCCTGCGCCAGCGACGCCGAACCCGCGCCGGAGGTCGGCGAGGCGGCGGCCCCCGTCGGGACGACGCTCTCGGCCCGGTCGCGGCGTCTGCAGTTCGAGTCCTTCGACGAGGTCTGGACCACGGTCCGCGACCGGCACTGGGACCCGTCGCTCGGCGGGCTCGACTGGGAGGGCGCGCGGGCCGAACTGCGCCCGCGGATCGCCGGGGCGACCCGCCAGGCCGAAGCGCGCGAGATCATGAACGAGCTCGTCTCCCGCCTGGGACAGTCGCACTTCGCGGTCTTCCCGGGTCCGACCAGCGAGGAGGAGCTCGTTCCGGTCGGCGATCCCCGGGCCGAGCTCGAGACCGCCGCCGAGAGCGCCGCTCTCCGCGCGGCTCCGCGCCCCCGCGACCTCGTCGCCGTCGCCCCGCAGGACCGCGCCGAGCGCGGCTTCCCGGGCTTCGAGCTCACGCTCGTCGAGGGCCGCCTGATGATCACCCGGGTCGCGACGGACTCGCCGGCCGCCCGCGACGGGATCGAGATCGGCTGGGAGCTCCTCGCCGTCGGCGGTCAGGTGGTCGAGGGACGCCGCATCGCCGAGGAGGTGGGTGCGCACGAGGCGCACGCCGCGCTGCACCGGCACATCCTGGCGCAGCGCGTCGCGTCCGCGCCGATCGGCGAGGTCGTGCCGATGCGCTTCGAGACCCGCGACGGCCGCGAGCGCGAGCTGGAGATCCGCATGACCGCGCCGGAGGGCGAGGAGTTCGCGCTCGGCGAGCAGCTCCGCCTGCCGACCCGGTACGAGGCGCGCCGCCTCGAGGGCGGCGTCGGCTACTTCGCCCTCAGCGCCTTCGCGAACCCCGTGGCGGTCATGCAGGCCCTGGGCGAGTTCCTGTCCGATATCGAGGGCGCCCCGGGTCTGATCCTGGACCTCCGGAACAACCCCGGCGGCCTCGGCGCGATGGCTTCGGGCATCTCCGGCTTCTTCGTCGAGGAGCGCGGGCGCGATCTCGGCTCGATGATCACCCGCGGCGGCGAGCTGCGATTCGTCATCTTCCCGCGCGCCGAGACCTTCCCCGGACGGCTCGCGATCCTGGTGAACGGCGCCTCGGCCTCGACCTCGGAGATCCTCCCCGCCGGCCTGCAGGACCTGGAGCGCGGTCGCGTCTTCGGCGAGACCACCGCGGGCGCCGTCCTCCCCTCGGAGATCTCCACCCTCCCGAACGGCGACGGCTTCCAGTTCGCCACCGCCGACTTCGTGACGCCCCGGGGCGTCCGACTCGAGGGCCGGGGCGCGATCCCCGACGTCGTCGTCCATCACACCGTCGCGGACCTCCGACGCGGCGTGGACCGCCCGCTCGAAGCGGCGCGGACCTGGATCCTCGAACCCGCACCCAGGAAGGGACCCTGAGATGATCAAGCTCGCGTCCACGGCCGTCCTCGGCCTCGCCCTCCTCGTTTCCGCCCTCGGCGCCCAGACCGACGCGCCGGAGAAGAAGGCGCCGGCCCCGCCGGAGGCGGAGAAGGTCCTCGCCCGCTACGTGGAGGCCGTCGGCGGCGAGAAGGCGCTCGCTGCGGTCGAGTCCTACCGCTCCGAGCTCTCGATCGACTTCGGCGAGATGCTGGGCGTCCGGCCCATGTCGTCCTTCATGAAGCGCCGGGTCCTCGACGCCGGGACGAAGGCGGAGCGCGTCGTCTGGGCCTACCGGGCCGAGGTCGACCTCGGCCCGCAGATGGGCAAGTCGGTCGAGGGCGGCGACGGCGTCGTCCACTGGGCCAGCCAGCCCATGATGGGCACGAACGTCCTCGAGGGCGCCGAGGCCGCCGCCAAGGAGCGTGCGGCCGACCCGCTCGTCTACCTGCACTGGCGGAGGTACTACCGCGAGATCAAGACGACCGGCCGCGCCGAGATCGAGATCGAGGAGGAGTCGACGGTCGGCGGGAAGAAGGTCCTGAAGAAGACCAAGCGCGACTGCTGGGTCGTGAAGCTGACGCCGCACGAGGGCGAGGCCGAGACGACCTGGTTCGACGTCGAGAACGGGCTCCTCCACCGCGCCCTCACGATCATGCCCTCGTCGATGGGAACGCTCGAGATGACCTTCTCGTCCTCCGACTACCGGACGATCGAGGGGGCGGCCGTCAAGCAGCCCTTCCGCATCGTCCTGTCGATGAAGGGTCTGGGGCCCCAGGTCATCCGGGTCACCTCGGTCGAGGCGAACGTCCCGGCCCGGGAGGGCGAGCTGGATTTCCCGGCCGAGGTCAAGAAACTCCTCGCCAAGAAGGCCCGCCAGAAGGCCGAGAAGGACGCCCCGGAGGGCGGCGAGTCCAAGTAGACGCCCCCGGCGGCCCGGAGGCCGCTACCGTCCGAAGCGCCGGGCCGGGGGCCCGTTCGGGCGGACACCGGCCGGACCCCGGCCCCGTCGGCGACGAGTTTTTGTCGTGAGGGCGCCCCAGCGGGGACGCCGGGCCTTGGGGCCCGGCGTCCCCGTTGACATTGTGTCAAGCCCCGGAACGGACCCCGTTTCGGGGTCAGCCGCTTTGACAGCATCGCCCCGAGAGGCGCACGGACCCGAGGAGCCGGAGACCGGCGACCATGGATATCTCGAAACTCAGGAACATCGGCATCTCGGCCCACATCGACTCGGGCAAGACGACGCTGACCGAACGCATCCTCTTCTACACCGGTCTGATCCACCAGATCCACGAGGTCCGGGGCAAGGACGGCGTCGGTGCCACCATGGACTCCATGGAGCTCGAGCGCGAGCGCGGCATCACGATCGCCTCCGCCGCGACCCACGTGAGCTGGAAGGACACGAAGATCAACATCATCGACACGCCCGGGCACGTCGACTTCACCATCGAGGTGGAGCGAGCCCTGCGCGTTCTCGACGGCGCGATCCTCGTCCTCTGCGGCGTCGCCGGCGTCCAGAGCCAGTCGATCACGGTCGATCGCCAGATGCGGCGCTACAACGTCCCGCGTCTCGCCTTCGTCAACAAGTGCGACCGCACGGGCGCCAACCCGATGCGCGTCTGCGACCAGCTCCGCGAGAAGCTGCGTCTCAACGCCGTCATGATGCAGATCCCGATCGGCCTCGAGAACGAGCACGAGGGCCAGGTCGATCTCGTCACCATGAAGGCGATGTACTACGACGGCGACAACGGCGAGAACATCCGGATCGAGGAGATCCCGGCGCACCTCGTCGACGAGGCCCAGGCCCGCCGCGAGGTGATGCTCGACGAGCTCGCCAACTTCAGCGACGAGCTCATGGAGACCGTCCTGAACGGCGATCAGCCGAGCGAGGACCTCATCCACGCCGCCGTCCGCCGCGGCGTCCTCGACCTCGCGCTCTGCCCGGTCTTCTGCGGCTCGGCCTACAAGAACAAGGGCGTGCAGGCCCTGCTCGACTCCGTCCTGCGCTACCTGCCCTCGCCGCCCGACATCCAGAACTTCGCGGTCGATCCGACCAACGACGACCGCCAGGTCCCGATCTCCTACGAGAAGGGCGCGCCGACCCTGGCCTACGCCTTCAAGCTCGAGGACGGCGCCTACGGCCAGCTCACCTACCTCCGCGTCTACCAGGGCAAGATCGACAAGGGCGACACCCTGATCAACGCGCGCACGAAGAAGCGCCAGAAGATCGGCCGTCTGGTCCGCATGCACGCGGACAAGATGGAGGACATCGACAGCGCGACCCCCGGCGACATCATCGCGATGTTCGGCGTCGACTGCGCCTCGGGCGACACCTATCGCGCCGAGAACACCGAGCTGACCCTCACCGCGATGCACATCCCGGAGCCGGTCATCCACCTCGCGATCCACTGCAAGGACCGCAAGGCCGAGGCCAACATGTCGAAGGCGCTCCAGCGCTTCTCGAAGGAGGACCCGACCTTCCGCGTGCACGTCGACCCCAAGAGCTCCGAGACCATCATCTCGGGCATGGGTGAGCTCCACCTCGAGGTCTACATCGAGCGCATGAAGCGCGAGTTCCAGGCCGAGGTCGAGGCGGGCGC
>JAWKSY010000006.1:0-315297 GCA_041402125.1 Planctomycetota bacterium | reverse complement strand
CGCTTGCGCTCGGAAACACGGCGAGGTCGCCGATCGTGTTCCCACGGATGATCGAGTTGTCGATGGACAAAGTGGCTGCTGTAAGAGGCGAGAAGACGAATCCAGTTGCTCCGGCCACACCGGTGCTCGACGAGATATTCGCAGAGATTGTCGAGCTGGTGATTCGTCCCTGCGCCGTGACGGCACCGGCTGCCAAGAATTCGGCGATATTGCCGACGATCTCGCATTCTTCCATGAAGAAGCGGTCGATGACGGCCCCTGAGCCGGAAACAAATAGGCCCAGACCGCCATAGGCACCTTCCGCCATGTTGCTGGAGATGCGCGTGCGGGAGAGGGTCAATTTCCCGGCCACTCCCGCCAGTCCTCCCCCATTCGCCGCCCAGGCCGGCGACGGATGGAACGCGACGTTTGACGAGATCTCGCAGTCCACGATTTCAAGGATTCCCTGCCCTTGGCAGTGGATGCCCCCTCCCAAGGCCGCGCTGTTCCCGGAGATCGAAGTTCGCTCCACCCGCAGGTAGATTCCGGCAGCTTCGATTCCACCACCATTGCCGGGTGTCCCAGCGAAAGTGGCGGAGTTGCCAGATATTTCACAGTTGGAGACGACGAGGTCGGCCGTCCAGCCGACAAGCAGGATTCCACCACCACTCCCGGCGTTGTTCCCTGAGATCCTGCAGTTGCAGATTGAAACGGGGTCGAGAGTCAGGGGCGTCGTCGGAATCCCGCCTCTTGAGATGTAGATTCCTCCCGCCGCCGACGACGCTCCGGGTGCCGATGGATTGGGGTTCACGCCGGTGCCTCCCGTGATCGTGAATCCCTTCAGAAACGTCCCAGCACCTTCTCCGTTGTCCATCGTCACAACCGGAGCGGACAGCGTGCTGCCGTCGATCGTCGTGATGTCCGCTCCCGTTCCGACGACTGCGATCCGCTTGCCCAGGAAGTCGAGGCTCTCCAGGTAGGTCCCGGGCGCTACCTGTACGGTGTCACCGTCGATGGCCGCGTCGATGCCGTCCTGGATCAGCGCGAAGGGGCTCCCGACTGTTCCGTTGCCGCCCGGCGTCGCCGCTGCGTCCACGTAGATCGTCATCTGGCCGCTGGCGAGTCCGCCGACGAGGATCGTCGCGAGAGCAATGAGGGCGAGCTTCTGCATGTGCGCCTCACGGGCGATGGGGAGGTGGACTCGGCCGGGCCTGAACCGGCGCGTCGCCCCGAGGATACCCCGGCGGCAGCTCGGGCCGGAAGCAGAACTCGGAGCCGCCGCCATCCTCGCGCTGGCGGCCTTCTCTCATTCCTGCCGCGCTGAAGGCCCCACGGCGGCGCGGGTTGCGGCGGGCGGGGGTGGGGCGGGCGTCGCGCGGTAGGGCGAGAGCGAGGCCGCGCGCGGCCGACACGGGGCTCGCGGTGCCCCGCCGCTCCGAGAGGCTCGCTGGTTTCTCTCTCCCGGACGCGCCTCTGCTTGACCGTTGACGCCAAGGTGGCCGGGACGCGACGATCACGGCATGTGGGTCTACATCGTCACCTACCTCGTCACCGGCGGGACGATCGTCTGCTTCTTCTCGAAGCGCTGGCCCTCCATCCTGGTGGGCTTCGCGTTCCTGTTGATCGTGCCCATCGTTGCCGCTGCGGTCGTCGTGAAGGCGTTCAGCCGCCATGAGGAGCCAACCGACGCCGAGCGAGCTGCCAAGTTGGCCTGGTTCCTCGCCAACAGAGACCGATCCTCATACCCGCTGGAGGAGATGGTCGCCGACGAGATCGTTCGCTCTCGCCTTCAGTACTCCTGGGACTCGACCTGGGATCGACCGTCGTTCCCGCTCGACGACAGCGGATGGCCTCTCGACGAGCACGGGCGGAAGGTCAAGCTCACGCTCCTGTCGGGGCCCGCTCGCGTAGAGGTCCGAACCCTCGGGGCCGATGGCGTGGCGGCGACAGAGGATGACGTGGTGGCTGTGGCCGAGATCGGCGACTGAGCCTCCCAGGATCTACCTGCGCTCAGCGTGCGTCCGTTCGCCGCGCCCAGGCGCCTTGGCGGTACGATAAGATCGGGCTTGGCGTAGGGGGTACGGAGTGGGTGAATGATTGGCACGAACAGCCTTCGATACCTCGAGCGCGCGAGCGTGGTGTTCATGTCCTTGGTCGTGGCGTGGGGCTGTTCGCGAGACGCGTCTGAGTCTGCGAAGGACGCGAAGCCGCTGGTTGATCTTGGCAGTAACCTCGAGGGGTCAACCGGCTGCTGGTACCGCCAGATCGACAGCGAGAAGGGAAGAACCTCTGTCGCGGAATTCCAGCCAGGAGTGCTGGTCATCTCAATCTTCGCCTCGGTCAATGACGGCCAGCCGGTCCTTAGGGCGTGGGGGCACGAACTCGCGACAGCAGCTCTGGTTGCGGACCAAGGCGTCCCAGCCGAACTCGTTGTCGAGGCCGCTTCCGGCAATTCACTTAGCCTGACTGGAGTTTCGACGAAAGACGGCGCCCTGCACCTCGGGTTCGAGTTGATTCGCAAGCTGGTGAAGTTCGCTCAAGATGAGGAAGAGACGATCGCCTACTTCGAAGGACCGGGAATTCACCGAGCGGTGCAGAACGCGGACCTGACGGGCATTGACCGTGAGGTCGCGTGGGTCAACGGCGGCGAGTGAACCCTGGCCAGAGCTGCCCAGTCAGTTCGGCGTCGGTTCGTCGTCCACCGGCTCCGGCGTGCTGCCCTCCATCCTGCGAGCCTCCGACAGGGCAGAAGCGAGGATTCCCGCAGGCAGCGCAACGATGCCCAACCCGACCACAAGCACGACGAAGGTGAAGCACCTCCCGCCGACCGTGAGGGGGTAGGCGTCGCCGTAGCCGACGGTCGTCAATGTCACGACAGCCCACCAAAGACTGTGGAACACGGACTTGAAGGTGTCGGGCTGAGCGTCCCGCTCGAAGTAGTAGATCCCGACGGCGGCAAGGTAAAGGACGATCCCGGTCGCTGAGAGGAAGAGGACGAGTTCCTCACGGGCGAGGAGGAATGCACGATGGAGCCGTCGCATCGCGACGCTGTATCGTGCGAGCTTGAGGATTCGGAAGAGTCTCAGAAGCCGAACGACCCGCAGCGTCCGGAGGTCGAGTCCCAGCGAGAGGTAGAAGGGGAGGATTGCGACGAGGTCAACGAGTCCGAAGAAACTGAAGATGAACCCTCGGCGATCTTCGGCTGCGTAGACCCGGAGCGAGTACTCGACCGTGAAGATCGCAACGATGACGACCTCGGCGATCTGAAGCGCATGCCGAACGGTGTCGCCAAGATCAGGGAGTGTCTGAACCGCGAAGATCACGAGAGACGCCACGATCAGGGCTTGGATCGAAAGCGCAACGGCGCGGCCCGGGCCACGGTCCTGCTTCTCGAACACTCGCTGAATCATGTCTCGCATTCTCGGCGCCCCTTGTCGTCTGCAAAGGATTGCACGCTGATCCTACACGGCCCGTGTCCAACGCTGTCGCGCTGCCGCGACTCGAATAGAGGATTCGTGCACCAACTCCACTCGCGGCGGGGAGTAGGATCGGTCGCGCACGCCGAAGCCAGCGGGGCGGGACATGCAGCGCAGCGGGAAGAACTGGCGTGAGCGGAACAACGGAAGGGGGCGCGATGAGACCGCCGAATGAGTGGATCACGACCGACGGCGGGCCGTTCTGCTGCTTGCCGATGAGAGTCATCGACGATTGGTTCGGGGTCGACAACATGAAGTCGGACGATCCCCGAGATGGGTCGGACTATGGTGTCGCCTGCGAAAGCACCGAGTTGGTCGAGCTCCTCGTTCTCCGAGGCATGCCGGTCCTCGTGATCGATCCAGAGGGCGGAGCAATCTCACTTCGGCCGGTCGACGGCGAGATTCAGATCGTGAGCTGGATCTACGGGGAGAGCGTGGGGCAGATCGAGGGCGCGCTTTCACTGCCGCCCGAGAGAGTGCTCCAGGAGTGCCTCCTGGGGCCGCTCGAGACCGGTCAGATGTGCGTCTTTGATTCGGCCTATCCCGGCGCGGAGCGAGGACCGTCGCTTGCCTTCTCCCTCGACTGGCCCATGGTGAGCTGTCGGGTCGAGTTGCATCGCCTGCCGGACGAGGCCATGGCGATGCTCTTTCGACTCCGAGATGGCGCTCTTTGATTGGCGCGCCAACGCCGCGACCGACCGGCCTGAACATCGAGGACGTCTCATGAGTACATTCGTGGTCCTCACGATCGGGCCCGTGCCCGAGAAGTTTTCGCTCCCTGCAGAGGCGCGCGAGCTTGCCGCGAGGGAGCAGCTGGAGATCGACGATCGAGTCATGTTTGGAGAGCGATACTTCAGGCTCTCGTCTCGCGCTGAAGGCGTCGACCTGGATGCGCACGTCGATCGCACCTTCAGGCTGATGCTGCATGCCGCTCACCTGATCAGAACGCGGTCGACGACGCTACCAGTCCAGTTTGGCTGTGCCGTGTACGGAAAGCGCCAGGTTGGACTCCACCTTTCCGGGGCCCGATTGGCCGACCTCGCTGCGCTCGAGATTGCGCTGGATCTTCAGGTCTACGATTTTACCGACTTAGATCTGGGGCCGAACGCTTGATGACGACCAATCGCCCCGCCTGGCGCGAGACGATGTAGGATCCTTCACGCTACCGCAGGCGGAGGGGCACCTCCTTGAGTCGCTGGATCGCGAGAGCGAGGCAGAACGAAGACGGCGTGCGATGGCTGATCGTGTCCGAGACCGATGGCGAGGGGGTCTACGTCTTCGGCCGCAGGTCCGAGGTCGATGGCCCCTGCGAGTTCGACCACTGGTTCTCCTCGGTCGCGGATGCGAAGAGCTTCTGCGCGGACCTCGGGGTGGAGGCAGGGGCCTGGGTGGACATCGGTGATCCACTGCCTCAGTGCCAGCACGATTGGGTCTCGCCGGTGCGGGCCGTCCTCCGCGGGGACGGAGCTCGACGACATCAACAGTTTGAACGACTGACCGAAGGCGGTTGGTGTCCGGTCGAACCGAACGATCCGAGTCTGCTCATCGCGACGTTGGTCCAAGATGGCGGCCGTGGCTGAGCGCGCCCCGTCCCAAGCTGCTTGAATGCGCGCTCGCGCCGAACCCCGCATCCTCCGACAAGTGCGCCGCTTCGCGCGCTCGCCCCCGACGCCTCCCCATCTCCAGAGATCGTTCGCGGTCGGAGGGAGTCGTGGGATAGCATTCCCGTCGGGCTCGGCCCTTCGGGCACGACGATCGACGATGCCGAGGCCAGCGGGGAGAGGTGCCTTCGATGACGGAACCGGCGACCACGGGCTCAGAGCGCTGGTATCAGAAGCTCACCTCTCCGGTGGGCGGCCTGTTGGCCTACTCGGCGGTGGCGTTCGTTGCCTTCCTGTTCTGCATGACGCAGTGCTTCTCGATCGTTCCCAACACCTGGCCGATCCTGGCTTCCCTTCTCTTGCCGCTCGGCGGCCTGGTCTGGATCGTGATGCTGTTCATCGTCGGAGCGATCGATGGCGTCAGGCGCCGGAATCCGTTCGTCGTCTTGTCGGCGCTCGCGCTCGCGGTGTTTCTGACCTGGTCGAACTGGAAGGTCGACGACTTCTGCGTGTGGCTCTATCTCGAGCGGCATGGTGATGACCTTCACCGAGCTCTACGCCATGGAGAGCGCCTCGAGGGATGGAGCGGCGAGACGAGCAAGAGCGGAGAGAGATTCCTCCTGGGGCCGTGGGGGGAGTGGGGATCCGACAGTGCGCGGCGCATCGTCTTCGATGCCGATGGGGGTCTGGTCGGCGATGCGAGGAACATCGATGCTGAGGAGATCGAGCAGAGGATGAGGACGGAGTGGCTCGACGTGAGCCTCAGGCTCGGCGAGCTGCATGTCGAGGGCACTTCGAGTGGAGTCGTCCTCGGGACCTGGGTCTTGCGATGAGTCGCCGCGATGGCTCATGGAATCTGCCTCCGCTGAGCGTGCTCCACGTCTTGCCCCTCGTCCGCCTTTTCCGTGTCGGGCCTCGAGTCTTGCCGCGGACGAGCCCCCTTCAGCCCCCGCTCCCGGAGACCCCTCGAAACGGGGGAAGCTGTCGGGGTAGGCTTCGAAACGGGCTGCCGGCAAGTCCACACGGGGCGGGCCGGCAGCCGCGGTCATGGGCGGCGCGAAGACCAAGAGCATGGTGAGAGGTCTTCTGCTCGCCTTGTTCACGGCGGCTGGGCTGGTCGCGGGGGCGAGCGGCGTGATCGCGATCTTCGCGGTCCTGGTGGCGTTGAACCAGGTGAATCTCAAGGGAGGCCCCGAGCCGAGCGATCGGCTTGAGAGGCTCCTCAATCGCGTCTTCTGGATCGAGCTTCCGGTCACGGTCGCCGCACTGTCGCTGCTTGGCGCCGTTCTCGGGCTGCTGTTTGGCATCTGGTACCTTCGACGGTCGAATCGGTCGCCTTCGACGAGGAAGTCGTAGGGGCCGACGCACCGGCCACCGCATCCGACCGCCGACGAATGCGCCCCCTCGCTGATCGCGTCCTCGCCCAACTCGGCGACCGCTTCTGACCTGGTAACGACCGGCCTCTCGTAGGGCCGGGCCTCGATCCGCGGGCTTCGCGGCAAGGCGGGGAGCTTGTCGAATTCCCCGTCAGGTGAAGGCGCCATCGACCCAGGTCCGGGTGGGGATATAGGATTCGTTCATCGACGCCCTCTGTCGGGCAAGGAGGTGATGGGATTGCGACCGACCAGAGTCGATATCGCTCGCTGGGTGACGCGCAGGGCGATCATCTTCGACTGGTATGATGGACCGCGCGCGGGCGTCTGCGCTCTCGAGACTCCCGAGCGGGAGTTCTGGTTCGAGCTCGTTGCGGAACGGGAGAATCAGGATGATCTTGAGGACCGGATCTTTCGTCTGTTCGATCTCCCGTCAGGGAGCGTCGATGGGCTCCTTCAGCAGCTTGGTGACCTGAAGCAGACCTCGGGGCGCGTCTGGGTTCCCATCTGGCGACACCCGAGTCCCGCGGTGCTTCAGCGGCTGAGCCGGGCCGTCGAATCGGTCCGACGGCGCGCGACGGCGACCGGGGACTTCTTGTTCACGAGGGACATGATCCACTTCCTCGCCTCGTGGCGCGTCGAAGAAGACGTCTCGGTTGACGACTGGTTCTCGTTCCTGGGTGCCTGATCGCTGTTAGCGATCCGCCTGAAGCGTTGGGGCGCGTCCGACGCTCGGCGAGAAGAGCTCAGCGGATGTTGATCATCAGCAGGTTCGTCCTGTGAACGGCGCCCGTCGCATCGAGCAGGACTCCCTGGAAGGAGATGTCGAGCGGGGCGGGCAGCCCCGGGATGATCGGCGTCGTCCAGCTCGGTCCGGGCACCGAAGGAAGAACTTCGTTGCAGGGCAACGGCACGGTGCTCGTGAGCGTGAAGACCGGCCCCTCGAACTGCGGAGCGAGGGGACAGGGGAGGAACGACATGTCGCCGATGCCGAGGGGGACGCTGACGACCGTCTCGATCGTGGCCTCGGCCAGCGCCCCGAAGATCGCGAAGTCCGGATGCGGCATCATCCAGGGCGGCGAAGTGAAGCTGAACGACCAGGGCGAAAAGGCCGGGACGGTCACGCGGTAGTCGGGGCCGCCGTCGTCTCCGTTCGCGCTCAGGGCGCGGAAGGGCGAACCATCGGCGGGATCGACGAGCGTCCCGGCCGCCGAGGCGTGGTTGGCGATGTCATCGGACTCGTAGGCCCCCATGTCCACGAATTGATTGAGGACGCGGGGGCGACCATCGAGGTCGATTTGCGGCGGCATGACGGCAGCATTGTCACCCGCGTCGATGAGGGGGGAGTCGAAGCGCAGTCGAAAGTCCCCGGAGGTGGAATCCACGAAGAGGGGGTCGAGATCGACATTGCCTGGGCCGGTGTAGCCGCCCGGGATATTCGAGCTGGCGATGCTGACGTTCTGGACGGTGTTCGGGGAGACGAGGAGTTCGGTGGCCGAGTTCCCGAAAACGATCAGGTTCCGACACGACAGCATCGAGGAGTTCAAGGCAGCCACGAGGACCGAGACCGTCGGGTAGACCACTCCGGTGATGGTGTTGTCAGCGATCGTCGTATTCGACAGGTCGCCTCCGCCGGACAAGAACACCGAATAGCCGCCCGATGAGTTGCCCGCGATGAGGCAGTTCTCGATGTGGAGGTTGTCCGGCGCGGTTGACAAGGACGAGGTCGTCAGGCGAACGCCTCCGTAGAGCGAGTAGTCGCTCGTCGCGTGGTTGTTGATGATCTGTGTCCGCTTCAACGTGACGATCGCGACCTCGGCGTTGATCCCCGCGCCGAGGGCCTGAGCGCCTGCCGTCGGATGATGTGCGACGTTGCTCTCGATCACGCTGCTTCGGATCTCCAGGTGCCCAAAGGCGCCGGCATCAATGCCAGCGCCGCGTATCGACGAGTTGTTTCGAACTTCGCAGCCCTCGAAAATCACATGAGTTGCGCCTACAGCGGCACCACCGCCAAAGAAGCTCGATGTATTTGAGTCGATCACGCAATTCAAGAAGGACGCAGCTAGCCCGGATCCTGCAGCAAAGATCCCGCCTCCTACGGGAGCGGAATTCCCTGTGATGTGACAGTCTGCAACCACTGCTGCAGTCGCCATGCCCGTTGGATTCTGGATGAAGATGCCGCCGCCGGACGGGATGAAGATTGACGACGAAAGTGCTGGATCCAGCCACCCATTGGTTCCGCCGGTCACGGTGAATCCCTGGAGCGAAGCGCTCGTTGCGAACGGTCCGATCATCCGGACGGTGGAGATCGAGCCGGACGATCCGTCGATCGTCGAGGCGTCGGGGCCCGCGCCGACGACTGAGATCGCCCTTCCCGCGTAGTCGATGCTCTCGAAGTACGTGCCTGCTGCGACCTGAACCGTGTCTCCATCGATAGCCGCGTTGATGCCGTCCTGAATCAGGGCGAAGGGGCTCGCGACGGTTCCGTTGCCGCCCGGCGTCGCCGCCGCATCCACGTAGATCGTCACCTGGGCGCCGGCGAGCCCGCCGAGGACGAGCGTCGCGAGAGCGATGAGAATGAGCTTCGGCATGTGCGCCACTCGGCTGATGGGGAAGCGGACTCTGCCGGGCCTGAACCGACGTGTCATCCCGAGCATACCCCGGCGCGAATCCAGGTCGGAAGCGGTTATCAGTGGCGCCGCCTCTGATTCGGCGGCGACCGCAATCGATCGCCGCGCCACCGCAGAACATGCGGTTTCGAAGACGATGTGTATTGACGCGTGATCGTCCTCGATGCGTCGGCATCAACTGGTGTCTGAGCGTTTGCGCCGTCAGTCCTCTCGCGCCTTCCGGATAGCGATTTGGGTCGAGTCCGGTGAATGCGGTGGTGTAGTTTCGACCAGAGAGGTCCGAAGGGCCCGGGCCCATGACGAGTCCTGTTTCGGAGGCTCGGCCCGCGCGGTGCCGCTAGCACCGCGGATTCTCATGCCGCTCACGACGGTCTCAAGATCCGGTACGCGGTTCGAATCGACGCTGGTAGGGGTGTCTTGCCGATGAACTCGAAGATCTGGTCATCTCTCATCATGCTGTTCGGCGTGCTCTCGCCGATCGGCGTCGGACAGGTGCAGGCGATCTGGAACGTCCCGACGCCCGCTTCCTCGATTCAGTTCGCGATCACGGCGTCCAGCCCCGGCGACATCATCCTCGTCGGCGCCGGGACCTGGAACGAGCGGATCGACTTCCTCGGGAAGGACGTCCATGTCATCGGGCAGGGACCGGGGGTGACGATCCTGGACGCCGGCGATGCGGGTCCGGGCGTCCGCTTCGCCTCGGGCGAGGGGCCGGGCGCGATCCTCGAGGGCTTCACGATCCAGTCGGGAAGGGGGGATTCCGTCTGTCAGGGTCTGGTGTGCTTCTGGTCCGGGGGCGGCGTGTTGGTTTACGGGTCGTCGGTCGGGTACACGTTTCCGTTCACCGATCCCGTCATCCGGAACTGTGAGATCGTGGGGAACTTCGCGACGCTCGGGAGCGGCGTGTTCGTCTTCGGCTTCGCGCGTGCGACCCTCGAAGATGTTCACGTGACGGCCAACTCGAACGTCGACCCCTTGGGGCTGTCGACTTCCCCGCCGACGGCCGGCGCTTCCATCCATGCCTGCCTCAACTCCATGTTGATCTTGAGGCGGGTGACGGTGGACGGGAATCTGCATGCCGGAGTCTCGATCGAGGACGGCAACTCGCCATCTCTGATCGAGGACTGCGACATCAGCAACAACTCCGGAACCGGGGTGGTCCTCCTGGGGCCGTCTCATGTCGTTCGACGGACGAGGATCACGGGAAACTCGGCGGTGTCGTATGCAGGCGGGATCCTCCTCGGGGGCGCCTACGCGAATCTCCCCGTCCTCCTCGAGGATTGCCTCATTGCAAACAACTCGGCCGGGGTGCTCGGCGGGGCTCTCCATTCCGATTCGTTCGGATACCTCGACGTACGAGGAAGCACCTTCTACGGGAACACGGCTCCCGTGGGGAGTCTCATCTGGTGCGCGGGCTTCGGGGCCTTCGCCTTTCGCAACTGCATCCTGCGCGGACATGGCCCCAACCCGACGAACTTTACGGCTCCGCAGGTCGGCGGCGCGACCTACGAGTTCTGCTGCGTCGAGGGAGGTGCCCCCGGCCCGGGGAACTTCGATCTGGATCCTCTCTTCGTCGACGCTTCGGCCGGGGACTTCCATCTCGACCCCGGATCGCCCTGTGTCGACGCCGGGTCGAATGCCCTCGCCACGGGCCTGACGACGCCGCATCTCGACGGACTCGATGGCGATCCGAGGCCGCAGTTCGGAGTGATCGACATGGGCGTGGACGAGTGCACCTTCGTGGGGCTGTCCTCGACGATGGCCGGCGGAGTCCTCGGCCCTCTCGGAGCACCGGTCGATCTCCTGACGGTCAACGGCAGTTCCGGTGACTCCGCGCGGCGAGTCGACGTCAGTCCGTCGCAATCACTCTCGTTCGCGATGGCGTCGCCGCCGGGGGCGACCGGAGGAAGCCCCTTCGCGATCTTCGGGGCCCTTGGCGTGCCTTCGCTCGACGCGGCGACGACCTTGCCATCGGGAATCGGGACGATGGCTTTCGCGCCCTGTCCCCTGGTCCCGTTCTGGGGAGACGTGTTCTTCACGCTCACGAACAACGTCACGCCCCTGCCGTGCGGGCAGCTCATCGGCTCCTATCCGGCGCCCTGGACCTCTCCGACGATCCCCCCTCTCGGGATTCCGGTCCGGTTCACGGTGCAAGGCGTCGTCACCCGGGCCGACGGAACGCTGGGCGTGACGAATGGCGTCGTCGTGGTCGTCGAGTGACCTGCCCGAGATGTCGGCCAATCACGTTGGGCCTTCCCAGCGGCTCGGTGCCGGCCCTCTGAACCCACCTGTCCTTCTTCGTCCGGCCTGCGGAAGGCGGGCGTCCTCGGAAGCCTACGAGCGCGAAGGTGCATCTTCGACGATGGCGCTTCCTCGAGAGGGTGGCAGAAAGCGCCCCGAAGGCGGGGTCCTCATCATTCGCTCCGCCGGGGGCTGGTGGTCCGGTCCGGGGAGCTGACCCACCTCGGGGGCGCGAATCACGGGAGTCCCTCAGCCCCCGCTGACGGCCTGCCCACATCCCCACCGAGCTGAAGGCCCGGAGGGGGCTCGGGTTGCGGCGAGCGGACATCTCTCGTCTTGCATGCGAGCGGACGGACACGACCGGCCGCGCGGCTGGCGATGTCCCCTCGTCACCACCAGGCTCCGAGGAGCTCTCTCGTGACACTCTTCTCGCGGCTCCTCTGCTTGACTCTGGACGTTGGACCGCGTCCCCGGCCATCATCCGTCCGGCGAGCTTCATCGGGCGTGATGCCGCCGCCCCTCCTGCCTGAACTCAGCCCATGGAGCGCGATGCGTCCTGGCGCTCATCGTGCGCATCCGGTTGGAGAGGCATACATGACCAGCTTCCGTTCCCCATGGCTCCGGGTGCTCGCCGCCATCGTCGCGGGGTTCGCGACCGATGCCGCCGGTCAGACGATGTTCACCGTCCCGTCGGCGGCGACCCCGACGATCCAGTCGGCGATCGCCGCGAGCATGGACGGAGACACTGTTCTCGTCGCGGCCGGGACCTACTTCGAGAACCTCGACTTCCTCGGAAAGGAGATCCTGGTCGAGGGCGCGGGGCCGGGGCTGTCGGTCATCGATGCGGGCGGTGTCGGAGCGGCCGTCGTGTTCGCGAACGGAGAAGGGCAGGCGGCGATCCTTCGCGGGTTCACGCTCACGAACGGCGTGGGACACACCTTCGCCATCGGCACCTTCGGCTCGATGCTCACGGTGGGTGGAGCCGTTGCCGTGCTCGGCAACCAGACATCGGCCGGCATGCCGCACCCCCGGTTGGAGAACTGCACGATCACCGGCAGTTCGGGGCAGGCCGGGGCCGCGGTCGGCATCTTTCTCCAGGCCGAGTGCACTCTCGAGGATTGCCTCGTGACGGGGAACACCTCGCCGACCCACGCCATCGCGGGAAACACCGGGGCCTTCGTCAACCTGTTCGGGTGCGAGGTCGTCGGGAACGCCTGCGGCGGCATCCACGTGGATGTCTTGTACGCGGCTGATTGCGTCATCGCGAACAACGTGGCGGTTTCACCTTCTGGGAGCGGGTCCGGAGGTGGAATTCGAGCACCTTCTGGCGGCCTTCATCTTCGTCGGTGCGTGATCAGAGGTAACGTGGCCGGAACGACGGCCGGGGGAATCTACCTGTCGGGAGGCTCAGCAGCCACCTATGAGATAGAGGACTGTCTCATCACCGGGAACAGCGCTCCCTTCGTCGGGGCGATCCTGTCTGGCGTCTCCCTGCGGATGCGGAACACGACCGTGTCCGGCAACATGAGCGGAATCGGCTATGGGTGCGTCTTGAGTTCATCCGCCGGTCTCCCGACCAGTGAGATCGACAACTGCATCTTTTGGAACAACGGGCCCAATGAGGTCGCGCAGGGCCGGAATCCGGGACTCGTTGTCGTGTCCGACTCGATCATTCAGGGCTGGAGCGGCCTCGGGGGAAGCTCGACTCTCTCCTTCGCGAACGTGAGCGGTTCCGACCCGATGTTTCGCGACGCGGCGGCGGGCGACTACCGGCTGAGCTTCGGCTCGCCCGCCATCGATGCGGGTGATGCCTCGAATCTCTGGACCTCGGCTCCCGCCGGGACGCCGCCGATGGACCTCGAGGGCGAACTCCGCGTCGCCGGTGGAGGCGTGGACATCGGGGCCGATGAGCTCGTGGACATCGCGATCCACCCGGCCGCGCGGAGCCGGTTCGTTGACGGGGCGGGGGAGGAGCTCCGAACGCTCCGCATCCTCGGCGACGACGGCGGCGTCGATCGGCGCGTTCTGGCCCAGGTCGGGCAGCCGCTCAGTTTCGAGATGCTGCCGCCTCTCGGCACGGCCGGGGCCGGCTTCGCCGTCTTCGGCGTCATCGGCGTTCCCGGCTACCTCGACCCGGTCAGTCTTCCCTTCGGCCTCGGGGAGATGGCGATCGTCCCGTGCCCGCTGGCCCCGTGGCTCTCGGGCCTGCTCTTCACGCTCACCGACAACGGTTTCGGCCTCCCGTGCCCCCAGCTGATCGCGTCCTACCCCGCGCCGTGGTCGTCCGGACTGCTTCCCGGTATCCCGGTCCCGCTGGAGGTGAGCTTCCAGGGCGCGATGTCCGACGGGCAGGGCGGTATCGAGCTGACGAATCTCGTCATCCTGAAGGTCGATTGATCGGACCGGATACGATGCGCCAGAGCTCGCCTCGACTCCTGGAGTCGGCAGGTTCCGAGACCGTCCGCGCGCGAGTCCGCGCTCCTCGCTCATCTCGTGGAAGCCGCATCCAGGTCCGCGCATGAAACTCTCTGACGCATACTTCGTGATCGATGACTGGCAACGCCGCTTCGAAGCGGGGGAGTTGCCCCGGGACCGGTTCATTGTGGACCTGGCCCTGGCCCTCGAGCGTGTTGACATGACCATCGGCCGTGGGACCGATGCCGAGCTCTCCGACCTGCGAGAGGTGGTCGAGGTCGCGTGGGCCCTCCTGAACGACGAGCCGCCCGACGAGGAGGGGCTGAAGGTGTTGCTGCCGATGATGATCTCGTTGCTCGGCCGCTGGAGGGTCTCGAGGTCGTCCTGACTTCCAAGCCCCCGTCTCGTCTCTTTCGCCGGCTCCCGAACCCCGAGATTCCCGTCAACGTTCCCGTCGGGGGCCCAGGTAGGGGCGGCCCCTCGACCTCGAGGGCGGACCCTCGCGTCGGGTCGAAGACGGCATCCGGCTCGCGTCGCGATCAGTGGGAGGTCATGGGCCATGCGGGATTCAGGCGGGAACTCGTGCGGAGTGAACCGATGGGGCGGCGATGCGATCCCGAGGGCGCTCCTGGCGGCGTTTGTCGTGATGTCGATCCTCGCTTGCGAGCCCGACGCGAGGGCCCCGGCGGCGGAAGTCGGTCCTCCGCCTCCGAGCGTCGCCGAGGCGACCGATCGGTTCTGCGACCTGATGAAGAAGCTCAAGGTCGCCTCCTGGTGTGAACTCGACCAGGAGAGCATCTTCACGTTCATGTCGGACGACTACTTCGCTTCGCGCCCCTGGGGTGGCACGGAGGCGAGCTTCGTCCTCGGCGTGCGTGATGGACTGACGGCCTGGGTAGGTGATCCGACGACCCTTCGCGTCGTCGCGATCGACTCCTGGTCGGCGGAGCGAATCGTCTTCCGAGCGGCGACATCCGAGGGTGAGGCGAAGGTCCGGATCGTCTGCGCGACGTGCGAGAGCGACGACGAACTCGAGTGGCGGCTCGACGGGTTCTTCCTGGCGGAGGACTTTCAGCTCAACTGGTGACGGTGTCGGCAGACCTTCCGTCGACCATCGGCGCCTTCCGACTGATGTTTCTGTACCGGAGTCCGGGATGGACCTCATCCGGTCGCGCGAGGAACATCCCTGGTCCGGCGGTGCGATCTCGCCTCGAGGAGAGGCTTCATCCGGCCCTGCGCTCCCGCTTTGCTCGGCGTGGCCGGAGGAAGGGCGCTGCTCGTCACGGCACGGCAGGCGAATCACGGTGGTCGTCTTCGCCGACGGACCACCCTCGAGGCCGGTCCCTGATCCGAGGTCTACTGCATCCGGATCTCGCGGCCGTCCGTGGCGGTAAAGATGGGATTGCCCGTCACCGCACTCGGGGCGAGCGCGAAACCCTGGAGCATGATGCTGTAGCCGCTCAGGCCGAAGGGCAGCGTGAACGTGAAGTGCAGGCCCATGGGCGGGAGAAGGCCGCCGAGCGGAACGGTCGAGCCGTCGTAGAGGACGTAGACCGGGGCTGCGATCAGCGGTGAGGGATTGAGCCAGGCCTCGGGGAAGCCGGAGGGCTGGGGAGTGGGGGAGCCGGTGGGGAAGGGCTGTGCCGCGAGGAGCGGCGTCACGAAGTCGTAGGTTCCCTCGGAGTCGAGCGAGACTTCCAGGGTGTCGCCTCCCGTGGCCTGGAGCACGAAGGGGAAGAGCGTCGGTGGGGTGTTGACGCCGCATCGCAGGCGGAGATCGCTCGCCGAGCCCGGGTAGGGAGAGGCGGGGACTTCCAGCACGTGGACGGCGCCCGGATCGAAGGTCGTGGTGCTGGTCACGCGTGCACTGACGATCAGGCCCCCCCGTCCGTCACCGTCGGCGTCGCCGGAGGAGGCGATGTGGCGGCCGAACTGGCGGAAGAGGACTTCTCCGGGATTGTCGAACAGGCGGGTGCCGTCGCGACCCGAGAAGACCGAGACCCGGCCGCCGAACTGCGTGGCCAGACTGCTGGCCGGGGCGGAGACGGCCAGATCGGCGATGCCGTCGCCGTTCAGGTCGCCGGCGAAGGCGACCGCCGCTCCGAAGGCGGCGGGCCACTCATCTCCTTCATGCGACCAGAGGAGGGATCCGTCCGCGCCGGAGTGAACGTCGACCCGGCCGACGGCCACCCCCAAGGCATTGATCGCGTCGAAGGTGCCGATCGCGAGGTCCGAGATGCCGTCGTCGTTGATGTCTCCGCCGCTTGCGATCTCCGGGCCGGAGGAATTGTGGGGAAGGTGGGAGGAGAGCACGTACGTGAAGATCACGGCGCCGCTCGCTCCCGAGTACACCTTGACCTCGCGGATGGTCGGTCCGACGGCCACCGGTTGCTGGACCGAGACGGCGGCGAAGTCCGGGACGCCGTCGAGATCGACATCCCCCGTGGCGGCGAGCTGACTTCCGAGAAGCGCCGTGGCCCAGGTCCCGAACACGGTCAAGAGCACCGATCCGTCGAAACCGGAGTGGACCCTGACCGCCCCGGAGTTGGGGGTGATGAGGCCGCCGGAAGCCGTGCTCCCGACCAGGATGTCATCGAGACCATCGCCATCGAGGTCTCCGAGCGAAGCGAGCGCCTGTCCGATGTACTGGCCGCTCGTGCCGTCGATCATGCGGATCAAGGAACCGTCGAGACCGGAGTAGATGTAGATGCGTCCAGCGAAGTTCGTCCGCGTCGCACTCACCATGAAGTCGAGGTGTCCGTCGCCGTTCAGATCGCCGGCGCCGGAGACGGCGGTGGCGAAGAGGTCGTTGACGACTCCGGTCTGAAGCGAGTAGAGGACGGCTCCGGTCGAGCCCGAGAAGACCGTCGCCTTCCCGATCCCTCCGGAGACCGGAGAACCGACGATGAAGTCGCCGGCCCCGTCCTGGTCGATGTCGCCGAGTCCTGCGATCGCCTCACCGAAGTTGGGCGCCGTGGGCGACCCGACCACCGTCAGGTGGGTCGGAATCTCGTCCTGAGCGTGGAGGGACAGGGTCGAGAGGACGCATCCGAGTGCGAGGACGGCGAATCGCGGCATCGTGAATCCTCCGGGCCCGATCATTCGAGCCGGGTCTGCCTGTCGAACGAGGCGGCGAAGTCGGAGTCGCGGACGCATCACATGACCTCGATGTCGCCACCGTCGGTGGCGGTGAAGATGACGTTGCCGGTCACCGGGCTCGGAGCCAGGGCGAATCCCTGCAGCATGATGCTGAATCCCGAGAGGCCGACGGGGAGGTTGAAGGCGAAGCTGAGTCCCGCAGAGGGCATCAGCGACGGCGCGAGCGGGCCCGCGTTGCCGTCGTGGATCACGACGACGGGGTGGGAAGAGAACGGAGAGGGGTTGATCCAGGCCTCGGGATAGCCGACCGGCTGGCCGATCGGGGCCCCGGTCGCTCGGAGCTGGGCCGCGAAGACCGGGACCTCTCCGACGTAGGTCGAATCCGAGAAGAACCAGACCGTCAGCGAGTCGCCGGCGGTGGCGGACTTGACGTAGGGAAGGAGCGCCGGGGCGCCGTTCACGCCGGTCCAGAGGCGGAGATCCGCCCGCGAGCCCGGAAAGGGATGGAACGGCAGATTGAACACCTGTACGCCGCCGAGCAGCGGGCCCGGGAAATTCGTCGTTCCCACCGCGATGTCCGCCCGGCCGTCACCGTCGGCGTCGCCGGCCGACGCGAAGCCCCATCCGAACCGCGTCGTTCCCGTCGCGGAGAACTGACGCAAGAGCAGGGTCTGATCGAATCCCGAGTAGATGTCGAAGCGCCCGGTCGCTCCGAGGACGGTCGGGTCTCCCGGCACGCTGTAGCCGAAATCGTCGTAACCGTCGCCGTTGAGGTCGCCGAAGCCGGCGACGGCGTGCCCGATCCGGTAGTCGGCGCCGCCTGCGGCGTCCTGGAAGAGCACACTCCCATCGAAGCCCGAGAGGACGGCGACGCGGCCGGAGTTGATCACCCCCCCGCTGGCCTCGAGGGAGGCGCCCGCGATGACGTCGGCGAACCCGTCGCCATTGATGTCACCGGCTCTCCCGACGGTGGCACCCCAGCGTCCGTCCGTGACCGCGCCCGCGGCGTTGAGGAGGACCGATCCGTCCAGGCCGGAGTAGACCCTGACGTATCCGGCGTTGACGACGGGGAAGTCGGCGTACGGTGATCCCGAGACGATGTCCGGGACCCCGTCGCCGTTGACGTCGCCGGGTCCCGCAACGGACAGGCCGAGCTCGTCGCCGACGGCGCCCATGAATTGATGGAGCAGGGCCCCGCTGGCGCCGGAGAAGACGTAGACGCTTCCGGCCTGCAGTCCACCGTCGTCATTGCTCCTCGCGCCGACGATGAGATCTTCGATGCCGTCGCCGTCGATGTCGCCGGCCGATGCCAGCGAGGTGCCCAACTCGTCGCCGATGCCGGTGCCGTCAAAGGTGCGGATGACGGATCCGTCGATTCCCGAGAAGACCGTGACCCGACCGGTGTTCAGGCCCGCGAAGTCGGCCAGGCGTGCCCCGAGTGCGAAGTCCGCGAATCCGTCACCGTTGATGTCGCCCAATCCCGTCGCGGTCCCGTCGATGACATCGAGGGCTCCCGTTCCGAGGAAGGAGTGGATGATGGACCCGTCGAGTCCGGAGATGACGCGAACGCGGGACGGGATCGGCGTTCCGCCCGCGGGAAGATAGGCGTAGATGCCCACGATGAGATCGTCGAGACCGTCGCCGTTCACGTCGCCCGCCAGGGAGACGGTCGTGCCCAGGCCGCCTTCGTCATTTGCGGCCAGCAGCGTGAAGATCGCCGGCAACTCGACCGTCTGGGCGATCGACGCCGAGGGCGAGACGAGTGCCAGTGACAGGCCCAGGATCAGGATTCCGGTACCGGTCGAGAGACCACGCGCGCGAGAAATTGAAACCGGCATCTCTACGCTCCGGGGGGATGGATGGAGGGTAGCCGTCGGCCGAGAGGCGGGTCAATTTGAATCCAACGTGTTGGCCGTCTCATCCGACGGAGACCGGAGGGCTCGACGGGCCGGTGCCGTCCGGTTGGTGGCCAGGGGTTCTGTAAGATCTTCGTGGACCGTCGATCCGGGTCGTGGACCTCCGAGAGGGCTGCAAGTGGAAACCGAGGGGCGGAGTCCGGACGATCACCTCGTCGACGCGGAGCATGAGCTCTGGCGGCGCTGGCAACGCGTCGCTTCGGGAGAGGTCGCCTTCGACATGGAGGCGCTCCTTCGGATCCTCGAGCCCGGCTCTCTCGTGGTCTCGAGCGTGCTGGCGCTTCTCGCGGAGCGCGGGGTGCTCTCGGGGTCCGACGCCGAGCGACTCCTGGCCCTCACCTCCGGCCGTCATTTCCCGGGACGGGAGATCGCACGCGATCAGCTCTCGGCCCGGGCTCTGGTCGACCGTCTCCGGTCGGGCGAGGCGGTCTCCGTGGATCAGTCCCACGAGGTTCTCCTCCGGAAGGGGGCCTCCTGGGCGGTGATCGAGGTGATGTCCCTCCTCACGGCGGACCGTCGGAGGGATCTCGTTGGAGAGATGGAGCGACGGAAGTGCTTCACGCGGCATCAGCGTCATCTCGTGAGGTGCGCCCGGGCCGACGGCGGACCCGATCACGATGGTCGAGCGGGCGGCGCATGACGACGTCTGCCCGACTCCTCAGGGTGTCTCGGAGCGGCCGATGACGGGCATCGAAGGTGACGAGTCACCGCTTGCGGTGGGGGAGCGACGGGTCCTGACCCTGAGGGGAGGAAGAGGGCTCGAGGTCGGCGTCCGAGTCTTCTTCGAGACGGGACGGGCACGGGGGTTCCTGAACGACGACATCCGCTACGAGCGCGTCGAGAGCGGGCATCGACTGGAGCTGTTCGCGGACCCGAGGATCTGGGCCGGTCGGACCGGATCGATCAAGGTCTGCGTCCGCGACTCCGACGACATGCAGATCCTCTCGCTCGCGGTTCGAGACTGAAGGTCCGGCCTCCGGGATCGTCCGGAAGGAAATCTCCGGAAGTCGGTAACGCCCCGGCTTCGTGCGCACAGGGAGGGCGGAGGAGTCACGACCATGGACCATGCCGCGCTCGATCGCGCCTTCGCCCGTTACCGCAAGAGCGGGGGCGCCGACGCCCTCGCCGATCTCTTCGACGTCGCCGCCGAGGGCCTCTTCGCACTCGCGGTGCAGCTCCTCCGCGACCCGAACGCGGCCGAGGACGTCCTGCAGGAGACCTTCCTCGACCTCGCGCGGGGCGTGCAGCGGCACGACGGGCAGCGCGCCGCCTGGCCCTACCTCGCCGGCATGATCCGCAACCGGGCGCTGGCTCACCGCCGGCGCGAGGGTCGCGTCATCGACGAGGATCGTCTGCGGGCCGGGGAGGTGGTGGACCCCACTCCGGATCAGGTCGCGGAGCGCGGCGAGCTGGCGGCGTGGTTGCGGGCCGCCGTGGCGGAGCTGCCGGAGGCGTCACGACGGATCCTCGGGCACGTCCTGCAGGACGGTCTGCGACCGGCGGAGATCGCGGAGCGCCTCGGCCTCTCTCCGGGGGCGGTGCGCGCGGCGCTTCACCGCGGCGTCGCCCGGCTCCGGGAGCGGGCGCCCGCGGCGGGGATGCTGCCGCTGTCGCTGGCGCCCTACGCGGGCCGGGGGATGGAGGCCGTGCGAGAGGCGGTTCTCGCCGAGGCGGGCGCCGCGTCGGCCGCGCCGGGCGCGCTCGCCGGATCGGGGGGTGCGAAGGCCGGGTCAATCCTCGGGGGGAAGCTCGCCGTCGCAGGGCTCGCGCTGATGCTCGTGACCGGAGGAGGACTGCTCTGGCGAGCCATGGCGACCGACGAACCGGAAGTCTTGACGCCGCGGGCGTCGACCCTGGATACCGTGGCCGATCGGTCGGCGGCGAAGGCGCGGAGAGAGGCCGGGAGAAGTGCCCCCCCGCAGTCTCTCGATGAAGGAGAACTCCCGGGTGCCGATCCCGACCTCGAGAGGGAAGAGAAGGTCACGCTCACGGCGTCGACGTCAGGTTCCGTCGGCCTGCCGGGCGGCGTGTCGACGGGCGAGTTCGTCCTGAAGATCGGAGAGGGCTACTCCTTCGCGAGCGCCTCTGTCGTCCCGGCGGAAAAAGCGGATTTCACATACGACGAGGATCTCGTCATGCGGGCACCCAATGGCCTCGTGGCCGATCTCGCCAACGCCGGCCTCGTTCGTGACCGGTCGCCCGTCGCACTGATGGATGCCTTCGTGGAGTTCGGTTCGGCGCCGCCGGTGCCCGCACGTCTCGGAAGAACTCGGCTTCGCGCGGGCGATAGCATGTCGCACTTCTTCGCGATTCCGCTGAAGGAGGGAGGGTGGGCACTCGTCGCCTACGTGGAGGCGCAGGCGGAGGGCACTCTCTTCCGATACCGGAAGACGACCGACCCCGCCGGGCGATTCGGCGGGGCGAGTCGGATCGTCCATCGTGGAGGCGCACTCTTCGACGGCGAAGTGCTGGAACGGAGCGATCCGATCTACGCTGCCGCGATTGCCGCGGTCGAAAGGCGCGCGGAGGTTCTGCGCGGGGCCCTCGCGTCTCTTGACGCACGGGCCGCATCCATCCCGGTCACGGGAACTACCGACTCGGGCCTACGCGTCGCGGCCATCCTGGACCGGAGTCGAGCTTCCGGGATCCTCGACGCGGCCCAGCTCTGCCCCCACTGGATGAGGGAGCCGGAATCTCCGGCCTACCAGGCGAGCACCTTCTCCTTCGAACACGCTCTCCGCGATGACCCGGGCCGCCTCGTCACGCGCAATGACTGGGGGATCTCGTTCGAAGGGGGAATGATCGATGTGCGAACGGTCACCAGTGATCAGAGTCGGATCTGGGCTCTCCCTCCCGACGCGGATGCGGCGAGGATCACGGCGGAGATGCTCGGAACGGGGGTTGATCGGCTCGAGCCGACGGAAGGCTCGTCCTACCTCGTCCATACCCTCGACCGCGACACCGATCAGTGGACCTACCTGAAGATCCTCGAGCATCGTCCCGAGGAGTCAGTGGTCTTCGCGTGGGCGAACCTCGACCCGGACCGACTCTCGGATGGCGTCCTCTTCAGCGGTCGACAGGTCATGAATGATGATCGTGTCGTCGTCCGGATGCGCATGGGACACGACGGCGGCAGCCCCAGCGAGGTCTTCCTCGACGCCACGCATGGTCATCGTATCGACGAGCTCACGCCGGTCGACGCCGACCGCGTCCGCGCCTGGCCCATCCCGTCGAATGACAAGACGGTCGCCGGGATCGAGGGGGCGGGGTCCTTCCCGAGGGGGCGGACATGCGTGACGCGCGTCGTCTGGGAAGGCGCGGTCGGGAAGGAGGGTGGCGCGTTCAAGATCGTCGTCGGCGGCCAGGAGCTGGCGAAGGTCGAGGAGGTCCAGCCCTGGATGCGCGGTGAGTGGCAGGGACGTCTCGAACTCGATGGCGCCGACCTCCGCCGGAGCTTCGTCTCGGCCGCATACTTCACCGCCGTCGAGGTGACCTTCGAGGGCCACTTCGAGTGAGGAACTTCCGGCCGTCTCGAATTGTCTGAACGCTCCCGCTTCCCGCGCGTGTCACGGGCTCGCCCCGGTCGCGAGACTTCGCGACCTCGAGGCCGGCGGGAGGAAGGCATGTCGAGAGTCCTGTTGTGCGTCGCTCTTCTCCTCTCGGGCCGCCTGCCCGTCATCGCCCAGGGCTACCCCGCCTGGTACGAGGACCCCCGGCATGAGGGGAGATTCGTGCCGCCCGAGTACACGGGAGGGAACTCCGGCACCGTGGGGATCCTCCTCAGCAAGGACCGACGCATCGTCCCGGGGGGCTGCGCCACCCTCTGGTGGACGACCACAAGCGGAGAGATCGGGATCTCGGATCGTCGGAAGCGACGGGATGACCCGAGCGCGGAGGTCGACCGTCTCACCGTGGCGACGGGGCTGGATCGGATCCACGGCTTCCGGCGCTTGACGCGGAAGGGGGAGCTCCCGACGAGCTTCCTCCTCTGCGGATGGGAGAAGGAGCACTCGCGCTGCGCGCTGCGCGAGCTCGTCCTTCCGGAGTCGGGCCCCCCGACCGTGACACCCTGGGGGCCGGTCTCCGCACCGGGCGAGATCTGGGTCGCGAACTCCCTCATCGAGGGCGACCTCTACGTCCACGAGATCAACTCCTCGACGATCCGACGGTGGCTCGACACCGACGGAGATGGCATTCCCGAAACTCCGGATGCCTCCTACGCGGTTCCGGTCGTGACCGAGTTCGGCGCCGAAGGATTCATCCTGTCGCTCGGCCTGATTCGCGCCTTCTCCCGGTCGCCGAGCGGTGACATCTGGATCTGGAGCGCCACGGACCTGGTCGGGAAGGTGGTGGAAGACGCGGACGGCCGTCGTCGGATCGTGGCGATCCCCCGGTACGAGGAGGCGATCGGGCGTCTCGCCGACGGTCTCGTCGCCGGGCAGGAGAGGGTCTACGTCACCGGCAGCCCGGGCTTCGAGTTCTACGTCCAGCGTCGGGTGGTCTCGGGGGCGACGACGCGGGTCTCGGCGAAGGTGATCATTCCGCGGTCCGGCGGGATCGGCGTCGACCTGACCGCGCCCCTCGAGGTCGGTGACGCCGTGCGGATCGTCGCCCCCGACGATCCGGCGTTCCGGACGATCGACCGGAAGGTCGCCGCATCCCCGGTCGCGTCGCTCTTTCCGCCGGCGCCCTCCGTCCGGCTCATCGCCGGAGAGCGGTGGACGCTGGAGGGGTGGGGCTTCCGTGATGAGCACATCGTGCGCGCCAAGGTCGGCACCCGGATCCTGACCCTGACGGCGAGACACCTCGGCGCCACCGCGATCGAGGTCGAGTTGCCCGAGCTCGGACCCCCGGGGGAGAGACCCTCCTACGCCATCGCGAGGCCGGTCCTCGTCTGGATCGAGCACGGGGGCGAAGCCGTCAGCAACTCCCGTGTCGTCCGGATCTACCGGAGTCGACCGTTCTCGCGCCGGTAGCGCTCAGGCATCCCGCGGGACCCAGGCGCGAACGGCCTCGTGGTGCCCGGACCACGCCGCCCAGGCCGACTCCGCCCAGGCGCGCACGCGCCGGGCGTGATCCGCCGCGTCCACCGCGGCGTGGGCGTCGACGACCGTGACCGGGCCCATCGAGGCCGGGGGCTCCAGCCAGCGGAAGTGATCGGGGCCGGAGACGGCCGCCCGGATGGCGCGAAGGGCACGGTCGGGCGAGGCCTCCCGTTCGAGGACGAGGTGCAGGCTGATCAGGTGGACCGCCACGGATCGGATCGACTGCGGCGAGGGGCGGCCGGGGTGCTGCACCGCGTAGGTGTCGACGGTGAGGCGGTGGGACGGCCAGTAGGCCCGGTCCTCGTACTCGCGGGAGAGGACCTCGCCGTAGAGTTGCCAGCAGCCCGGAGCGGCCTCGAGATAGCGGTGAGTCGGTCCGTCGACGGCGGGGACGAAGGCTCCGCAGCCGATGCATGACTCCCGACTCTCGTCCGGATTCATCCTGTTCGCGCCTCGGTGGGGATCGAGTCCGGAGCGCGGACCGTCCGCGTTCACCGATGATCGGGGGCTTCTCTATCACCGTCGCGGCCCGATCGACAGGGGGCGGACGATGAGCACCGAGCCCCACCCGGACGCGGGTTCCGGTCCCACTCGTTGGAATCCTGCGCTGGGGGAGGTAAATGGGGTCCGAGGCTCGGGGCGAAGCGCGAGATCGGGAGAGGGGAGCGATGAGACGCTCGGCCCACGACCCGATGACGTCGATGGATGCGCGCCCTCCGAGAGAGCGAAAGAAGCGTCGGAGGCCAATCGTTGACTGAGCCGCTCTCCACCGCGGTCATCATCGCCCTCTTCGGGGCACTGCTCGCGGCCAGCACCTTGCTCACGCGCGTGCTCGACCGCGTCGGAATCCCGGTGGCGCTGCTCTTCCTCGTCCTGGGGATGGTCGGCGGGTCCGAGGGGATCGGCGGGCTCGAGTTCGACGACGCGGGGCTCGCCTTCCGCGTGGGGACGGTGGCCCTCATCCTGATCCTCCTCGACGGCGGCCTGAACACGAGCCTGCAGTCGATCCGCGTCGCGGCCGTACCCGCGAGCCTCCTCGCGACCGTCGGCGTGGCCGCGACGGCCGCCATCGTCGCGCTCGCGGGGCGACTCTTCGGCCTCGACTGGGGCACCGCGATCCTCACCGGGGCGATCGTCTCCTCGACCGATGCGGCGGCGGTCTTCGCCGTCCTGCGCGGGAGCGGCGTCCGCCTCCAGCCGCGGCTCCAGGCGACGCTCGAGGTCGAGTCCTGCGCCAACGATCCGATGGCCGTGATCCTGACCCTCGCGGCCACCGACGCGGTGGCGACGGGGGCGCTGCCGGACGCGACGGCCTTCCTCCAGATCCCGCTCCAGATCGCCATCGGCGTCGTGATCGGCGTCACGAACGGACTCGTCTTCCGCTTCCTCGTCCAGCGCGTGCGCCTCTCGGCCCAGGGGCTCTACCCGGTCTTGATCGTCGCCTCGGCCTTCGCCGCCTTCGGGGCGAGCACGCTCATCTACGGGAGCGGCTTCCTCTCCGTCTTCATCTCCTCCGTGATCGTCGGCAACGGTCACATCCCCTTCGGCCCGGGCCTCCGGCGCGTGCACGACGCGCTGGCCTGGATCTGCCAGGTGACGCTCTTCCTCTTGCTGGGCCTGCTCGTCTTCCCCTCGCGGCTCGTGCCGCTGGCGCCGACGGGGATCGCGCTCGGGCTCGTCCTGGCGCTCGTCGCCCGGCCGCTCGCGGCGACGGCCTGTCTGCTCCTGCTCGGCTGGACGAAGCGACAGGTCGCGGTGGCCGGCTGGGTCGGACTGCGGGGCGCCGTCCCCATCGTGCTCGCGACCATCCCGGTGATGAAGGGTCTCGAGATCGGCGACCAGGTCTTCCACCTCGTCTTCTTCGTGGTCGTCGTCAGCGCGATCATCCCCGGCGCCAGCATCGTGCCCGTGGCCATCCGGGCCCGGCTCGGCCGGCGCGACCCGGCCTCCCACACCGGGGCGCTCGAGCTCAATCTCCACAAGCGGAACGCCCGCGAGATCCCGACCTTCACGATCGCGAAGGACTCGGCCGCCTGCGGCAAGGCCCTGAAGGATCTCGAACTTCCCGAGTCCATCGCGATCATCCTGATCGTCAGGGATGGAGAGCCCCTCCCGGCCCGCGGCTCCACGAGCCTCGACGCGGGAGATCTCGTCCACGTGATGTGCTCGAGCGAGGAGATCGAGCTCGTCGACGAGGTGCTGGGCGCGCCCGAGAAGCCGCGCTGGACGATCAGCTAGCGAGAGGGTCTTGCGACCCCGTCATCTCCTTTCGTCGACGCGAGATCTCGCGGTCTGCGCTCCCGCGACGAGGCGACGCCTGACTCGCGGTGGGCGGTGATCGTCCGTTGACTTACTCAGTCATTGGCGTATCATTGCACGCGATTCACGTGGGACGAGGCCAAGGACGCCCTCAACCGGCGCAAGCATGGGCTCTCGTTCGACGAGGCTCGTGAACTCTTCGCATCGGACGTGAGATCGATCGAGATCTTCGACGCGCGGAACTCGGTGACGGAGGACCGCTTCATCTCGATCGGACCGATCGGAAGGGGTCCGGTGCTCGTGGCCTGGACCGAGCTCGACGACGGCGTCGTGCGGATCATCTCGGCGCGGCGAGCGACGCGTCGAGAAGCGAGCCGGTATCGAAAGCTGAACGGGGACGAGAGATGACGAACGAGATTCGAGAGTTGACGGACGCGGATCTCGAGGCCTCGATCCCGGCGCGGGTTCGCAAGCGTCTCGTTCAGGGCCGATTCGAGACCGGGGAAGACTTCGTCGCCCTGCGCCGCTTCGTACGCCTCACCCAGGTCGAGTTCGCCCGGGCCATGGGCATCAGCGTCCACACGCTCCGGAACTGGGAGCAGGGACGACGCTTCCCGGAGGGGCCGGCGCTGGCCCTCCTCCGCATCGCGGCCAGGCACCCCCGCATCATCCGCGAGAATCTCGAGCCGGCGGTCTGAGCGGTTCGCAGGTGTCGTCTTCGTTCTCGAGCACCTGGAGCAGGCGCCGATTCACGAAGAGCTTGTCGCGCCCTGCGACCTCTTCGGTCATGAAGCCGATGTCCGTGAGCTTCCGGAGGTAGGTCGATGCCGTCTGCCGCTTCGCGATTCCGGAATCGACGAGGTGGGATATCCGGCAGTAGGGCTGAGTGAAGAGGACGTCGACGAGTTCCCGTGAGTAGACCTTGGGAAGAGCCGTCGAGACGTACTGCGCGGACGCGTTGATCAGGCCGCGAATCGCTGCGACCTTCGCCAGGGTCCAGCGCGCCGTTTCCTCGACGCCCGAGAGCACGAAGAGGATCCAGGGTTCCCAGGCCGCGGCGCGGGTGACCTCGAGGAGCCCGGCATGGTACTCCGCGCGATGGCGGATGAAGTGGCGACTCAGATAGAGAACGGGGAGCGTGAGGAGTCCCTTCTCGACGAGATGGATCGAGTTGAGGATGCGGCCGGTCCGGCCGTTTCCATCGACGAAGGGGTGGATCGCCTCGAACTGGTAGTGGCCGACCGCCATCCTGATCAGGGGGTCCGGTCCCTCCGCCGCGTGGAGGAAGTGCTCCCAGTTCGCGAGCATCTCACGGATGCGTTTCTCGCCTTCGGGGGGCGTGTAGATCACCTCACCCGTCGTCGCGTTCGCAAGCGCCGTTCCGGGGACGCGGCGCACGGACATCTCGGTGTCCTTGACGTGGCTGCACACGATCTCGGCGGTCCGGGTGCAGAGTGGCCGGGTGTCGAGACTCTCGAGTCCACGCATCAGGGCCACTCGATGACGAAGCGCTTCGCGCGTGGCCGGATCGGCATTGCCGTCGTCTTCGAGATGTCGAAAGACGCGATCGGCGGTCGTGACGATGTTCTCGATCTCGCTGCTGGCGCGGGCCTCGAGGGTGGGGATCAGGTTGATCAGCATCGCCTGGTTCGGAATCAGCTCGCACGCGAGCTTGAGCTCGCCGAGGGCAGCGCGCGCTTCGATACAGCGCCGCAGTATCGGCTTGGTCTCGACGTCGGCGGCCGGAGGAAGAGGAGGAAGGGTGTCGTGGGGCCGGTCTGCCCGCCAGGGGCTCATGTTTACGTTTCTCCATTTCTTCGACATATCGGGAAGATATGTCGATGGGATCGACATGTCCAAGAAACGTGTCGAAAAAACATAGAAACATCGACATGTTGTGCGGCCTGGCCACCGCCAGCCAGGTTCGTCATTGTGTTCGTAAAATTTGTGAGGGAATAACTTTGTGGCGGTCCAGGAGTCCTGGCCGCGGCGCCGGTGTCGAACGAGATCCCCACGCGTTCGCCGACGAATCGACCGCCGCACTGCGACCCGTCTGCAACGGGCCACATTCCGCTCACCCGGGCGAGATTCCGCCTCGAGCCCTCGTGTCGCAGTCCCGGCGCATGGCTGCAAGTGGGTGAGCTCGCCCCGGCCGGGAAGCCCGATGCTCGGCCCTCGGACCGGGTTCGACTCTGGAGTCGGGGTTCGCAGTACCGGGGCGCGCTCGCGGTCCATCCGCGGAGCCTTGGACTTGCGGCATGGGATCGTGTGCCATGTGCGAGATGCGTCGACTCGGGTTCGGCGATCATTCGCGCGTGCGGAGGACAGGGTGATGAATCCGGAGTCCCTGAGGACGGCGTGCTTCCTGGCGGCCCTGGCGGCGTTCTTCAGCCGAAGTGGAAGCGAACCCGTGGCGCCGGTGGAGACGCCGGGCCGCGTCGTCGCGACCTCGGTCGAGATCGTCGATGAGGAGGGGCGGACGGTCATCCGGCTCGACTCCCCGAATCCGGGCCGGGGCGTCCTCACCTTCTTCGATGACCAGGGGGACGAGCGGCTCCACGTGGGCCTGCTCGATCAAGCCGAGTTTCAAGACCGGGTCGAGATCGAGCCCTTCCCGCCGAAGATCGTCTTCAACAGCCCGAAGAAGTCCGCGCACATGTCGGTCGGGATTCACGAGACCGGTGAGCCGCACGTGGAGTGTCACGCGGAGGGAAGCCGGGCGGTGCTCATCGCGGCCCGCGAACGAGCGCTCCTTCTCCTGGATGGATTCAAGGAAGGCGAGGAGACGGGCCCGCAGGGTCACCTCCACGCCGTCGCCTCGACCGGCGAGACGAGCCTCCGGCTGACGCGACGGCTCCGGTCCCAGCCCTGGTACTCGATCAAGGTGAACGACGAGGACGTGAAGGTCGATTCCGGGGAGCGGAAATGAGCCGACGATACACGAGGCACGCTTCGATTCGGGTCCGGGTCGGCGGGAGGGCCGCGCGATGAATCCGGAGTCCTTGAAGACGGCCTTCCTCCTGGCCGCGCTCGCGGCGTTCTTCGGGCGAGGCGGCGGTGATCCCGACGCGGTGGAGGCGAGACCCGGTCGCGTCGTGGCGTCCTCGATGACGATCGTCGACGGGAGCGGAAGGTCCGTCATTCGACTGGCCGCACCCGACCGCGCTCGGGGGACCATGACCTTTCTCGATGCGGGAGGGACGGAGCGCCTCGTCATGGGGCAAATCGTGCAGGATTTCCTCCCGAAGTTTCCCGAGACGGAGTGGAGTTCGCCTCGAATCTCCTTCATCGGTCCGGAGGGCGAGACGTCCATGACCGTCGGAATCGATGGAGTCGGTGAGGCCCTCTTCGATCTCGACGGACAGAACAGCTGGGCCGCTCTCGGCGCGCTGGAAGGGGGCGCCAGGCTCGCCTTGATCGGACTCGCGGGAGAACGCGAGCGCTCGACCGGCGCCTTTCACGCGGACGCGGCGGCGCCGATCACCTCACTGGCGATTCACCACACGGCGGGATCGAACCTCTCGTACGAGATCACCGCGGACGACGCCTCCCTGGCCGTCGAGTCGCAGGGCCGACGGTGAGCACGAATCGCATTCCTCCTGAGGACTCGCTCGAGTTCGCGACCACCCGGATCGGTACGGCTCATGCCGCTCCACCGGATGTGATGGGACCCCGGAGAAAGCACATGGGAACTCGTCCGAGGGCGACCCGCGTGGCCGCGTGCATCGCGGCCATCGCAACGATGCTCATGCTCCCGATCGGCTGTTGCACCGCGGACGAACGCGCGCGAGCCGCCGAGGAAGCGCTCGCCGAGGTCGCGAATCGTCGTCGCAGCATCTACGTCGAGCGCAGCACGGGCCGGTCCGAGGAGGTCCGGACCGCGATCCTCGAGGGGCGAGTGATCCTCGGAATGTCGACGCTGGACCTCGAGGCCAGCGTCGGACCGCCGATCACCATCGTGACGTGCACGAGCATGAGCGTGTGGCTCGAGTAGATGTACGACGATTTCTCCGTCAACGTCTCCATCGACGGGTGGGTCCTCTCGGTCAATGTTCGTGATTGAGTGAGTCTGTCCGACCCCGGTCGCGGGCGATGGAGTTGAAGGAAGGAGAGGCCGGGATCTCGCCGCCGCGCGTGCCGGAAGTCCTGCGGGGTGGGGGGGGAGCCGCACGCGCCCGAAATACTGCGAACCGCGGGCGAAGAGTCGTCGGCCCGACCGGACCCGAGCGGGCCGGATCGCGTCATGCCCCCGGTTCGTTGTCGAGGTGAGCGCCGCCATGAACCGCCGGAGACGATGGCGCTCGCGGACGATCGTGCGCCAGTTGCCGAAGGGGATCCTGACCTGTCGATACCTCTTTCCGTTCGTCTGGCTCGTCTTCCTTCCCTTCGCGTACGTCTTTCCCGGCAACGACTACATGTCGTTCCTTCCCCTCTTCTGGCCCTTCCCCGGGCTGTGGCCGGTCGAGGCTCCGCCCCTTCTGGCGACGATCCCGCTCGTGACGATCGGACTCGGTTTCCTCGCCGACTACCGCGGACACTGCTTCCTCCCGGTCCTCGGCCGCATCGTCGCCCCGATCGCACTCACTCAGGTCGAGTGCGCACTGAAGGGGAACCCGCAGTTCGACCACGCCTTCTCCGTGGCCTGGCTGTTCTCGGTGATGTGGTTCTACGTCTGCATGGTGGCGCACGCAGTCGTTCCATCCAATTCGCTGAAGAAGCCCATGCCCTGACCCTGAAGTGATGGGGACTCGCCAAGAGTTCCTTCCGCGGGAACCGGTACGCTCGCGGCGACTTCCGTCGCGCCGCACGGCTACCGCGGCATGATCCGGGCGCTTCGTCGGAAGAGTCGAAGTCGTGCGAGACGCCGGATGTCCCGGCGATCGAACGCCGGTTCTCGTCCGGAGGCTACCCCTCACCATCCGACTTGATGACGACCCGGCCCTCCGCTCGCGGATCGAGCCGGAGGTCGGCGAGCGCGAGAGAGGCGTCGATGAGCGTCTCGATCTCCTCGCGTTCGAGGTCGGAGGCGTCTTCGATGGTGACGAAGCGGACGAGCTTGCCGCGTCCCTTCAGGAGACGCGCGGGGTCCGACGACGCGAGCTCGGCGCCGCGGTTGAAGTAGAGCTTCACGTCGTCCGCCTCGAGGGAGAGGGCGAAGAGACCCTCGTAGCCGTTCTCGGTCGGCGCGTAGGAGATGACGAGCGAGCCCTTCCTCGCGTAGACGTAGACGAGTTCGTGGAGGCCGGGCAGGCGTCGGCGGAGGGCCGCGCGGAGCGCGCGACCGCGCTTCGCGATGACGGGGTCGAAGGGCGCGAGGAGCTGCTCGAGGCGGGTTTCGGGATTCGTCATGCGAGGTCTTCCGGTTCGGTCGGTCCGGCCCGGCGGGTGTCCGGCGCGCCGGCCATGATGTCCTCGGCGGGCCGGGCCGTCGACCGGATTCGGATCGAGCCGTGACGCCTCGCCATCCGGCCGCGGGCGCGCTTGCGCGAGTCGAGGACTCCCGAGGGAGACGAGACAGCGCCGGGCCCGGCCAGTAGGATGACGCCGCCCCGCGGGAGGGGCGCGGCGTCGACCGCCGGCGGTCGGGAGAACGGGGAGAGGCCGGTGACGATCGCGCCCGGAGACAAGATCGGTCCCTATGCGGTCCAGGGCCTGCTCGGCCGCGGAGGGATGGGCGAGGTCTGGCGCGCGCGCGACGAGAAGCTGCAGCGCGACGTCGCGATCAAGGCCCTCCCCGCGAAGCTCTCCCGCGATCCGGACCTCGTCGGCCGCTTCGAGCGCGAGGCCCGCCTCCTCGCCTCGCTCCGCCACCACGCCATCGCCGCGGTCTACGGGCTCGAGGAGCAGGACGGCGCGCTCTACCTGGTGATGGAATGCGTGGGAGGCGAGTCGCTCGCGCGGCGACTGTCGCGAGGGCGACCCGGCGTCCACGACCTCCTCGAGATCATGCGGCAGGTGGCGGAGGGGCTCGAGGCCGCGCACGCGGCGGGCATCGTCCACCGGGATCTCAAACCGGGGAACATCCAGGTCGACGAGAGCGACCGGGCGAAGATCCTCGACTTCGGTCTCGCGCGGGCTCTCGACCGCGACGAGCCCTCGACGGCCGTCGCGGCGGAGTCCTTCTTCATCGGCGAGAGCGCGGCCTCCGCCTCCGAGGCCCCCGGAGCCGACGCGACCTCGCCGGGGACCCTGCTCGGGACCGTCCCCTACATGTCGCCCGAGCAGGCGCGAGCGCAGAAGGTGGATCGACGCAGCGACATCTGGTCCTTCGGCTGCGTCCTCTACGAGGGGCTCACGGGCCGGCGTCCCTTCACCGGACAGAGTCAGGCCGATCTGCTCGGCGCCATCGTCTCGGCCGAGCCGGACTGGTCGCTCCTGCCGCCGGAGACGCCGCCCACCGTCGCGCTCCTGTTGCGCCGCTGCCTCGCGAAGGATCGTCGACGTCGGCTGCAGGATATCGGCGACGCGCGGGTCGAGATCGAGAACGCGCTCGAGGATCCGTCTTCGAGCGTTCTCGGTCTCGCCACGGCGTCGGTCGGGGGGACGCGCCGTCGATTCCCGGTCTGGGTCCCCTGGGTCCTCGTCCTCGCGCTGGGTGGTCTCGCGGTCTTCCTCGCCGTGCGAGGAGAACCAGCGGCGACCGGCGAGGACCAAGGTGCATCGCGCGCGTCGGTCTCGCGTGAACCGGTCCGCCTGCGCATCAAGCCGCCCTCCGAGGCGCTCGAGCGCGTCGCGCGTCCCCGCGAGTTTCTGAGTCTCGCGCCCTCCGGGCTCGAGTACGTGATCCTGAGCGGCGACGGCCGGGGGGCATTCGGGCTCCGGCGTCGGTCGCTGGATCGGCTCGAGGAATCACCGATCCCCGGGGTGAAGGAGGCCTTCCAGCCCGTCCACACGCCGGACGGCGCGCGGATCCTCTACCTCGACGACGGCGGCGCGCTGAATCGGATCTCCGTCGAGAGCGGGGCGCCGGAGTCCCTGACGACGGACCTCGCCTTCTCGCCCACGATCGCGGACGACGGGGCCATCGCCTACCGGTCGGGGCGCGCGGAGGCGCGCGGCCTGAGCCTCCTCGAGCCCGGCCAGTCGACGAGCCGCGTGGTCACCGAGGTCGACGTCGAGGGGGGCGAACTCGAACACGCCTTTCCCTACTTCCTGCCCGGGGGGAGGAGACTCGTCTACACCGTCTACTTCAAGGACGGCGCCCGTCGTCCTCCGGTGCTCCGGCTCCGGGACCTCGCGACGGGCGAACAGAGGGACCTGATCGCGAACGGCTTCGGCGCCCAGTGGATCGAGGCGGGGTACCTGATCTTCCAGCGCGCGGATCTCCTGCTCGCGGCCCGCTTCGACCTCGAACGCGGGCGTCTCGCGTCGGAACCCGTCGTCTGCGCCCGGGGCCTGAACGTCGACAACCTGCTCCGCAGTCCGAGCTACGTCGTCTCGCGCAACGGCCGCACCTTGATCCACGCCGGTCGACCCGACGCCGCGACGATGCCGCTCTGGCTCGATCGCTCCGGCGAGCGCCGCCCCCTCGTCGCGGACGAGGTCGCGCGGAACTGGATCTCGGCCGAGCCTTCGCCCGACGGCAGCACGCTGGCCGGCGTCGTAGTCGACGAACGGGGCTTCTCCCGGATCGCCGTGGTCGACGCGCGGCGCGGCACCCTGCGCTTCGTGACCGAGCCGGCGGAGACCTGCGGCGCGCCCCGATGGTCGCGCGGCGCGCCCGGCGAGCTCATCTACTTCGAAGGAGAGTCGGTCCTCAGCGCGCGGATCCGCCGTCTTCGGATCGACGGGACCTCGGAGCCGACGACGGCTCTCTCGAGCGATGCCGTCTGGATCGCGCTCGACTGGTCCTCCGACGCCCGGCGCATCCTCGTGACGGGATCCCTCCGTCAGCGGGGCGACTTCGGACTGCTGGAGCATCGCCTCGGAGAGGCGGGTGAACCGCGACCCCTTCCCGGCCTCCGCGACGTCGCGGTCGCCCAGGCGCGTTACTCGCCCGACATGAAGTGGGTCGCCTACGCCGGGGGGCCGGAAGGCGTCCGCGGCGAGATCCACCTCCTCCGGCTCGACGCGGATCGGGCTCCGGTGCAGCTCACGACGCGCGGCGGACGCGATCCTCGCTGGTCGGACGACGGCCGCGCGCTCTTCTTCCAGGACCGGGAAGGAGCGATCCAGCGACTCGACCTCGAACTCGGAGAGGAGGCGAAGGTCACGGGAAGCCGGACGATCTTCGCCGCGCCCGCGGCGCTCTCGCGCTTCCTCTCGACCGTGACCGGCGACGGGGAGCGCATCGTCGTCATCGAGCGCGATCGCGAACCCGAGGTCCCCTGGACGATCGTGCTCGAGTTCGACGAGGAGCTGCGTCGGCTGACGCGCTGAAGCTCGCCACGGACTCTCAGAGTCCGTGAAGTTTCCCCCGTGTCGGCCGGAGACCGAGCGAAACGGCGTCGGGCGAGGAAGGCCGACGAGGCGTATCAAGGGAAAGATACGGCGAGGAGGCATGAAGAAGGCCGCCGCCGTTGCAGCCGTTCGAAGCCAGCGGGGATAGATTCACCGACTCTCAGTCCTCGTCGAGGATCGCGAGGAAGGAGCGCCAGAGCGGCGATTGGCGCAGCTCCGCCCGGAGCCGCTGCCAGCGCTTGCCGCAGGCCTCGGGCTTGATCCCGAGCGCCGGGGCCGCGTCCGTCGCGCTCAGTCCCTCGAGGCCGCAGCAGGCGAGAAGGGTGCGGTCTTCCGGGTCGAGGGCCTGGACGGCCGCGATGATCCGCGCGACGTCGTCGCTGCGCGCCGCGGCCTGGCTGATCGAGGTCATCTCGGCCGCGGCCTCGCTCGGCAGCGCCTGTTCGCGATGCTCGCGATCGACGCTCGGGATCTGGCCGCGGACCGCGAGGCGGCGGTAGCCGTCCGTGAGGACGTTCGTGGCGATCCGGAAGAGCCAGGCCCGGAAGCTCCCGCGCTCCGGATCGAAACTGGAGAAGGCGTTGAGGGCGCGCCACCAGGTGTCCTGCACCACGTCGTAGGGATCCAGACGACCGCGATGGCGGGGGTGGATCCGGATCGAGGCCCAGGCGTAGAGGGCCGGCGCGAGGCGCTCGTAGAGGCGGGTCAGGCTCTCGCCCTCGCCCCGACCGGCGCGCCGCGCGTGGCCGCTCGTCGAAGATGCCCCCGAATCCTCGCTCACTCGACCGCATCCCCGACGACTGGAAGTGACAACCGGGAGGAAGCTTAGCGCAGAAGTCCGGCGGTGGGCCCCGGAGCGTGGAATCCGAGCCCGGTTTTCTGTCCGGCCGGGTCCGAGATCCCCGTACGAGCGGGCCGGAAGCCATGGTGGACTCCGGGAGAGCGAGATGACGAACGAGAGCGCCGCCCCCGCCGAACGCGTCGCCCTGGCCTTCCAGGAGCGCTACTGGCGCGACGAGGCCGAGGGGCGGACCGCGTCCCTCTCCGGATACCTCGAGCTCTGGCCCGACCACCAGCGCGTCGTCGCGCGGGAGTACCTCCTCCTGCGCGGCGCGACCGCCGCCGCGGAGGAGGCGACGGAGACGCCCGACCGGGTGGGACCCTACCTCCTCGAGGAGGAGGTCGGACGGGGAGGGCAGGGGCTCGTCTACCGCGCCGTGGACTCCCGACTCGGCCGCACCGTCGCGCTCAAGGTCCTCACCGGCCTCGGTCCGGGCGCCGAGAAGCAGATCGCACGCTTCAAGCGCGAGGCCGAGGTGACCGCTCGTCTCGATCACCCGGGCATCTGCGGGGTCCACGACGCCGGCATCCAGGACGGCCGACCCTTTATCGCGATGCGCTTCGTGAAGGGCGAGTCCCTCGGAGAACGCATCTCGCGGACCCGCGGCGAGAGTCTCGACGGAGCCGCGACGAGTTTCCTCGACCTCTCCGTGGCCGACGATGCACCCGGTGCCGGCGAGTCGACGGAGGTCGATGCGATCGTCGCGCGCATGGAGCGCTCCCAGCTCGACGCGATGCTCCTCGTCTTCGAGAAGGCGGCGCGCGCCCTCCACGCCGCCCACGAGGCCGGCGTCGTCCATCGCGACGTCAAGCCCGGCAACATCATGATCACCGACGCCGGCGAGCCGATCCTCCTCGACTTCGGCCTCGCCAGCGACGACTCGGAAGACGGCCAGTCGCTCACGATGACGGGCGATCTCTTCGGGACTCCGGCCTACATGTCCCCGGAGCAGATCGCGGGCCAGCGCATCCATCTCGATGCGCGGAGCGACGTCTACTCGCTCGGCGTCACCCTCTACGAGGCGCTGACCCTGCGGCGGCCCTGGACGGCGCCGACGCGCGAGGCGCTCTACCAGGCGATCATGACCAAGGAGGCTCCGGATCCCCGCCGCTTCAACCGCGCGATCTCGCGGGATCTGCGCGTCGTGCTCGAGTGCGCGCTCGAGAAGGACCGCGACCGCCGCTACTCCAGCGCCGAGGCCTTCGCGGACGATCTGGCCGCCGTCCGGAAGGGGCTCCCCGTCGCCGCGATCCAGATCGGGGTGCTCGGCCGCACCTGGCGCTGGGCGAAGCGTCGTCCCGCCCGCGCGGCCCTCGTCGCGGCGATCGCCCTCGGACTTCCGCTCGTCGCCGGCCTGGCGGGAATCGTGTGGGCGAATCGCGAGGACATCCGCGACCAGGAACTCGCGGTCATCGCGGAGAAGGTCGAGGCGCATCTCGAGCGCGGCTTCGAGCAGATGGAGTCGAGGAATCCCGAGTCCGCGCGGCCGGAGTTCGAGGCCGCGATCGCGCTGGATCCTTCCGAGCCCCTGGCGCAGGCCGGGCGGGCCTACTCCTTCCTCATGGAGGAAGCGCCGGAGCGCGCGCTCGCCTCGCTCGAGGCGGCGCGAGCGCACCTCGATCCTCCCGATCGGCTCGCCCTCGTGGAGGCGCAGGTCCTCGAGACGAGCGGCCGGGAACGCGAGGCCGCGGCCCGGCGCGCCTCCGCGCCCCCGCCGGCCGACGCCGACGGATGGTTCATCGCGGGGCTGGAGAGCGGTTACCGGAAGACCAACGCCAGCGTCGAGCCGACGCCCCGCGATCGCGATGCCGCGGAGAAGGCGATGCAGCACTACCTCCGCGCCGTCCATGCCGCGAGAAGCGCCCGCCTGATCTACCATCTCCGCTTGCTTTCGGCCGCGGAGTACGCCCGCGACGCGGAGACGACGTCGGCGACCGCCGACGCGATCGAGGCGCTCTGGTCGGGCTCGAAGGTGGCCTGGCGCGGCATCTCGGCCGGGGTGCTTCCCTTCGACGAGGCCCGGGCGATCCGCGCCCAGCGACGGGCGATCGAACTCGACCCCCGAGATCCGACGTCGCTCGTGGGAGGCGGTCTCCTGCTCGCGCGTCGCGGCGACCGCGACGAGGCTCGAGATCTCCTGGCGCGGGCGGAGGCTCTCGGTCTCCCCGACGGAACGATCCGGGTCCGGTTCGCCCAGGCGCACCTCGCGGCGGGCGATGTCGAGAAGGCTCGCGGACTCCTCGAGGCCTACGTCGACGCGAATCCCCGATCGTTCACCGGCCGGAACGTGCTGGCCGAGGCGCGGTTCGAGGCGGGCGACGGGGAGGGCGCGGTGGAGGTCCTTCGCGACCTCGTCGCCGACGAGCCGCGTTCGGCCGTCCTCGCCCGGAACCTGGCCCAGGTCCTCCTGCAGGTCGGGCGCTACGAGGAATCGCGCGCGGTCGCGCGGAGTACGCTCGAACTCGACGACAGCGCGGTGACGCCCCGGCTCCTGATCGTGAAGGCCGACCTGAAGGAGGATCGTCTCGACGAGGCGCGCGAGGCCCTCGCGGAGGCGTTGACCCACGAGTTCCTCGGCGCCGACGATCTCATGGCGGCCTCGACTCACCTGATCGCGCTCGGAGAGCCCGCCCGGGCCCTCGAACTCCTCGACACCCGTCCGGACATCGCCGGGAACTCCGCCGGCTGCTGGCACCAGCGGGGTCGGGCGCTCGACCTCCTCGGTCGCTACGAGGAGTCGTTGGCGGCCTTCGAGCGCTGCTTCGAACTGCGGCCCCGCGGAGAGGGAGCGGCCTCGAACGTCATCGTCCTGAACCTCAAGCTGCAGCGCTGGGAGAAGGCGCTCGAGGCCTACGAGGAGGCGATGCGCCTCGATCCCACGGATGCCGTGAGCATCGAGCAGGGCTGCCGCGCCCTCCTGCGCCTCGGCCGGGACGAGGAGACCCTGCGAGCGGCCGAGCGCTTCATCGAACTGCGGCCCGAGCGGGCCTTCGGGTACGGCGCCCGCGCGCTGGCGCTCGAGAAGCTCGGCCGGCCGGCGGAGGCGGAGGAGTCGGCGCGCCGGGCCATCGCGATCGCTCCCGAGAGCGCCGACGCTCACCGGGCGCTCGGCGTCTCCCTGATCCGACAGAAGCGCGCCGACGAGGGTCTCGCGTCCTTCCGGGAGGCCTACCGCCTCGACCCCGCGAACGAGCTCAATCTCCGCAACCTGCGGGTCATGCTCGTGGATCGCAAGCTCTGGCCGGAGGCGGCGCCGCTGCTCGACGCGGCGATCGCGCTCGATCCGGACGATGCCGAGCTCCGGGTCGAGCGCGCTCGCTGCATGTTCCTGAGCGACCGTTCGAGACTCGACCGGGGCGACCTGCGACGCGCGGTGGAGCTCGAGCCCGGGAATGCCCGCTTCCACTACATGCTCGCCCTCATCGAGGGGGAGATCGGAGACTCCGGCGCGAGCCTTCCGATCTTCGACCACGCGATCGAGCTCGCCCGCGACGACCCGAGATTCGCCCCCGACGTCGCGACCTGGGAGCGGGCCCGGGCGCTCCGGATCTCCGTCCGGCTCGAGGAGATCTACGCCGCCGAGGGCCTCGAGGCCGCGATCGCCGCGGCGGAGGACTTCCTCGAGCGCTATCCGGCGAGCGAGCCGATCGAGCGGAAGCTCTCGACCCTCGAGGCGGATCGCGCGCTCGGAGAGGACGAGCGCCGCGAGCGTCGCATCGGCCTCGCGATCTCCCACGACCGGATCGCACGCGAGGCCGCGAGCGCACCGCGTCGCCTGCGGGCTCTCCTCGCGCTGGCGGCGCTCAGGCCCGAGGACTCGAAGGTCCGGAACATCGTCGCGTGGCTGAAGGTCGATCCCGAGGGGGATTCCTCGATCCGCGACCCGGAGGGCGCGTTGCCTCACGCGCAGGAGGCGGTGCGGCTGGGCGGTCGTCGCGACGCGAACGATCTCGACACGCTCGGCGTGACCCTGTTCGCGCTCGGTCGCGTCGCCGAGGCCATCGCGGTGCAGGAGGAGGTGCTGCGGCTGATGAACGGTGCGCCCGTCAAGGGCCTGACCGTCGAGACGGCGCAGGACCGCCTCCGCCGCTACCGAGACGCCGGCGCGTCGGCGGAGGACGGGCGATGAGCGGCCTCACGCGCAGCGAGGATCGCGAGCGCGTCGTCCTGGCCTTCCAGGAGCGCTACTGGTCCGATCGGGCCGAGGGGGAGGAACGATCCCTGCTCGAGTACCTGCGGCTCTGGCCCGATCACGAGGAGGCCGTGGCGCGCGAGCTGCTCGAACTCTCCACGGGTGAGGAGGCCACCGGGTCCCCGGACGAGGTCCGGCGGCTCGGGCCCTACGTCCTCGAGGAGGAGATCGGCCGCGGCGGGCAGGGGAGGGTCCACCGGGCGGTGGACACGCGACTCGGACGCACCGTCGCCCTCAAGATCATGACCGGTCTCGGCCCCGGCGCAGAACGGCCGCTCGCCCGCTTCCGGCGCGAGGCGGCGGTCGCGGCGCGGCTCGAGCATCCCGGCATCTGCGCGGTCCACGACGCCGGCATCGAGCGCGGCATCGCCTACATCGCGATGCGCCTCGTGAAGGGCGAGTCGCTCGGGGACCGCATCGCCCGGACGCGCGGTCTGGGCCTCGACGAGACGGCGTCGAGCTTCCTCGATCTCACGACGGAGGTCGCGGCGTCGGAGGCCACGGCGATGCCGACGGCCGACCTCGATCGTCCCGACGATGGAGAAGTCGCAGCTCGACGCGATCCTCGTCGTCTTCGAGAAGGCCGCCCGGGCCCTGCACGCGGCGCACGAGGCGGGCGTATCCACCGGGACGTGAAGCCCGGGAACATCATGATCTCGGCCGACGGCGAACCCGTCCTGCTCGACTTCGGACTCGCCAGCGACGAGTCGGAGGACGGCGAGATCCTCACCATGACCGGCGATCTCTTCGGCACCCCCGCCTACATGTCGCCCGAGCAGATCGCCTCGCAGCGGATCGTCCTCGACGGTCGGAGCGACGTCTACTCGCTCGGCGTCACGCTCTACGAGACGCTCACGCTCCGCCGACCGATCGAGGCGCCGACCCGCGAGGCGCTCTACCAGGCGGTCATGACGAAGGAGGCGCCGGATCCCCGGCGATTCAATCGAGCGATCTCGAAGGACCTCAAGATCGTGCTCGACTGCGCTCTCGAGAAGGACCGGGATCGTCGCTACCTGAGTGCGGAGGCGCTGGCGGACGACCTCGCCGCGCTGCGCGAGAACCGCCCGATCGCGGCGCGACCGGTCGGTCCCGTCGGGCGCGCCTGGCGCTGGTCGAAGCGCCGACCGATGAAGGCGGCGCTCGTCGTCGTGCTCGCCGTGGGTCTCACGCTGGTGACGGGACTCGGCGGATTCCTCTACGCGAACTGGGGCAAGATCGAGAAGCAGCGCGAGGCGCGCCTCCTCGACCGGGTCGAGTCCCACCTCGAGGACGCGCACTACGCGCTCATCGGCGGGTTCTACGAGAAGGCCCGGGGGCACTTCCGAGACGCGCTCGCGCTCGACCGGGAGGTCACCGACGCCGTGGTCGGGATCGCGATCTGCGAGCTCTACCTCGAGCGCCCCGCGGACGCGCTCGAGATCATCGAGAGCAACCGGAGTCGCCTCGAGGAGCCCGATCGGCTCCTGCGCGTCGAGTCGACGGTGCTCACGGCGCTCGGACGCGACGCGGAGGCCGACGCGCTCCTCGCCCGGAAGACGCCGTCGCGCGATGCGCAGTCGTGGTTCATCGACGGCCTGCTCGACATCCAGGCCACCGCGCAGTTCGTCGGGCGGAAGCGATCGCGGGAGCTCGAAGCCCGAGCCCGCGGGAAGATCGAGCGCGCCCTCCTCGCGAGCCCCAGGGCTCGTCGGAGCAACCACGCCGTCCTCGGGGTCATCGTCGGTCGCGCGGAGGACTCACGTCTCGGCGCCAGCCTCGCGGACGCGGTCGTGGCGCTCTGGCCCGAGAACGCGAGCATGTGGCAGCTCCGCGCCCTGAACCTCAGGAAGGTCGATCCGGACGCGGCCGAGGCGGCCTTCCGTCGATCGATCGAGCTCTCGCCCGAACGCGCGCTGACGCTGATCTACTTCTCGGAGTTCCTCGAGTCGCGGAGACGAGGCGAGGAGTCTCTCGAGGTCGCTCGGAAGGCCGTCGCGACCTCGACGGAGTCGAACCGGCCGGCCGCCCGGGTGCGCGAGGGGCTCGCCCTGCTCGCGCTTGATCGCCGCGACGAGGCCGAATCCGTGCTTCGTGAGGTGGTCGACGCCGATCCGGAGAACACGACGGCGACCAGCGGTCTCGCCCGGCTCCTCAGCGACGCGGGACGCCTCGACGAGGCCATCGAGATCCAGGGGAGGGTCCTCGACGGTGAGACGCGCGTCTCGGCCGGTTCGTACTCGAATCAGGCCCTGCTCCTGATCAAGCGGGATCGCTTCGAGGAGGCGAAGGTCTGCCTCGATCGCGCGCTCGAGATGGACGCCGATCTCGTCGAGGTCCGAAGCGTGCTGGGCGACTGGTACACGGCCCAGGAACGCTACCCGGAGGCGGTCGAGATCGCCCGGTCGATCGCCGCGGAGCGACCCGACGAGTACGCGTGGTGGGTCCGGCTGGGGCACGCCCGTCGGGGAATGAAGGCCTTCGAGGAGGCGATCGAGGACTTCCGGACCGCGGCCCGACTCGCGCCGGAACGATCGACGATCCGGTTCGACATCGCCGTCTCGGAGATGCAGCTCGGCCATCCGGAGGCGGCCCGGGCCGGCATCGCCCGGGTCCTCGATGACTTCGCGCCCTCGAGCCTCGATCTCTGCGCGCGAAGCGACATCGCGCGCGTCATCGGCAGCGTGCTGGGCGTGACCGGTCTTCTCGGCGACGAGGCGCTCGCGGAGCGCGTGCTCGCCTGGTCGGGCGGACGGGCGGAGAGCGGGCTCCTCTTCTGGAGGAATCTCGCCGCGCTGCGGGAGCGTCAGGGGCGCGCCGAGGAGAGCATCGAGGCCGCGCGTCGCGCGGTCGGGATCGACCCGCTCGACGTTCCCGCCGCGGTCGATCTGGTCCGCGTCCTGTGCTCGGCCGGACGGGCGGAGGAGGCGCTGCCGATCACGGCCCGCATCGTCGAGATGAAGCCCGGGGACGCCCACGCCTGGAGGAGCCGGGGTGTCGTGCTCTCCGTCCTGCGTCGACCGGAGGAGGCGCTCGCGCCCTTCCGGGAGGCGAGCCGGCTCGCTCCCGACGATGCCGAGCACGCCCGGAATCTCATCCGCTCGCTCCAGCTCAACGGTCTCGGTCTCGAGGTCCGGGAGCGCTGTCGCACCTTCCTCGAGCGATGGCCCGGAGACCGGCCCGTCCTCCGTCAGTATCTCGTCGCGCTCTGGCTGACGGGACGCAGCGAGGAGACGCTCGCGACGGCCGACGAGTTGATCCGTCTGGGGCCGGACCGCTTCGAGGTGCGGCTGGCCCGTGTCGAGTCGCTCATCGAGCTCGGCCGCCCCGGCGAGGGACTCGAGGCGGCGCGTGCGCTCCCGGAGCTCGCCCGGGCGGTGGGCACGACGGAGATCCGCCTGGCGGCGAATACCCTGGTGAAGGTCCTGTCGCACGCCGTGCGGGATCTCGCCCGGCGCGGACGCTTCGACGAGGCGCTGGCGGCGATCGAGGACCACGAGGACGACGACGGCGTCGCCGAGTTCGCGTCCTCGCTCCGAAGCGCCGTGGAGCGGCAGCGCGACCTCTCGCCGGAGGATCGCGACCGCGACTTCGTGGCCTTGCAGCGCCGGCTGGCGCGAAGCTCCGTCCAGAGCGATGATCGTCGCATCGCCCTCCAGCAGTACCGGATCCTGCTTCTCGTCGATCCGGAGAACGCCGACGCCCTGAACGGAGCCGCCTGGCTGCGCGTCGATCCCGGCAAGCGATCCTCTCCTGCACGATCCACCGAAGGCCGCGCGCTCGCGCGTCGGGCCGTCGAGGCGAAGCGGCCGTCGTTCGGCGACGATCCTCGACACGCTGGCCGTCGCGGAGTTCGCGGCGGGTCATCCCGACGCGGCGGCCTCCGTCCAGGAGGAGATCCTCACCCTGATGGCGGGAAAGGACTCCGGGGCCTACACCTTCGAGCACGCGCGAGAGCTGCTCGCGCGATACCGGGCGGCCGCCGAGAGAGCGAGAGAGCGGTGACGCGATCGGCCTCGGACTCGCCGACGCGAGACGCGACGGGCGCGAAGGGCGGTGCCGTCGACATCCCGGGGTTCGAGATCCTCGGGGAGATCGGACGGGGGCGCACGGCGACGGTCCACCGCGCCCGTGATCTCACCGACGGTTCCGTCCGGGCGCTCAAGGTGTTTCGCCGGCGGCTCCGCTTGAGCCCCGATCAGATCGAGGCCCGGAGGGCCGTGGAACGCGCTCTCTCCGGACTCGGAGAGGACCGCATCTGCGTCGGCCGCTCGGCCGAGGTCTCCGGCGGCGTGAACTGGACCGCGATGCCCCTGATCGAGGGCCAGTCGCTCGCGGATCGTATCGCCTGGGCGAGAGGGCGGGAGGCGGGGGGGCACGTCTGCCCCTTCCTCGAACTCGGGTTGCGCCCGGCCGGGCGTCGCGCCCGGCCAAGGATCGGCGTCGACCCCCGCCAACGGATCGCGGCCCTCGGACGTCTGCTCGGTCTCGCGGAGGAGATCGCCCGGGCGCTGGCCGCGGGTCATCGGGCCGGTCTCGTCCACGGGGATCTGCGTCCGCAGAACATCATCATCCGCCCGGACGGACGACCGGTGCTGACGGACTGGGGTGTCGCGGACTGTCTCGATCCCGCCGGCGACCGCGGGCGGTCCGGAGACGGCGGCCACCTCGCCCCCGAGCGTTCGGGGGCGGGAGCGACGGCCCCCGACGCGAGGTCCGACCTCTGGTCCCTCGGCGTCCTCCTCTTCGAATCGCTCTCCCTCGCGCGACCCCACCATGCGGCGACCCGCGCGCGCCTCCAGGAGCGGATGCGGACCAGCGTCGCGCCCGATCTCAGGCGCGGTCGCCCCGCGATCCCGCGCGCTCTCGCCGCGCTCGTCGCCCGGCTGCTCTCCGCCGATCCCGGGCGCCGACCCGCGAGCGCGGAGGCGGTGGCGGAGGAACTCGCTCGCCAGCGCGCGCGCCTCGAGCGACGCGCCGCGTCGAACGGACTCTGGCGCCGACTGCTCCGTCTCGGAAGCTGACGGCCTCGCCGGCGTCGCGCTTCACTTCCAGCGGGGAAGGCTGAGGTCGAGGATCTCGGCCGCCGAGAGCGCGTGATCGTAGAGGCGGAAGTCGTCGAGCCGGCCCTTCAGGAGCGGATCCGGCCACTGGCTCTTCCCGAGGTAGAGGTTGGCGGGAGAGAAGGCCGCCGGGTCGAGCGTGATGGTCGCCTGGCTCGCGACCTGACCGTTCACGTAGAGCGTTCCGGTGTTGCCGGAGAGCGTCACCGCGACGTGCGTCCAGACCCCCACGACGAGCGGCGCCGTCTCCAGTCCCTGCTCGCCGCCGGGGCCGCCGGTCGTGATGGCGAATCGCAGCTTTCCGTTGCCCGAGCTGGGAGAGAGGAAGGCGTACTGATTCGTGTTGTTGCCGAAGTCGAAGATGCGCTGCCAGGCGCCGCCGCCGTCCCAGCGGACCCAGGTCGCGACGGTGAGGTCGTTCAGGGTCGCCGAACCCGCGGGAAGGGCGAGCCAGGTGGAGCTTCCATTGAAGCCGAGCGCCTGACCGACGCGGCCGGCGACGTAGTTGACCGAACCGGTGGCCGAGGCGTGGTGAGAGCCCGCGCCGTCGAGGAGCGTGCCCTCGAATCGGTAGAGGGCCACGAGGGGCTCGGGTCCGTTCGCGAGCGGCGTCGCGGTGACCAGGGTCGAGGCCGGCGAGGCATTCCGTGCGAGATCATGGGCGACGACGACGTAGTCGTAGCTCGTCCCGTTCACGACCTGCGCATCGACGAACGCGCTGGCCGCGAGGGGGCCGGCCAGGTGCACGAAGGCGTTCGTGCCGGCGGGGGCGCGGAGGACGGAGTAGTGGAAGAGATCCGCCTCCGGGTTGTCGGCCCAGTCGAGCGCCACCTGCCCGTTCCCCGCGGTCGCGACGACTCCGGTCGGCGCGGTCGGCGCGATGGAGTCGGGCGCGATGCGGCGGCCGTGCACGCGCCACTCGATGATGCCCGTCGTCGTGTGGCTCATCATCGAGATCCGGAGCGCCCGCGTGGTGACGGACATCGGGACCGTGTTCCAGTCGTTGGCGGCATTGCCGACGCTTCCGAGGCTCACCCAGGTCCCGCCGTCGAGATACTCGACGAAGGCGTCGCGCGGACGCCGGATCCCGGTCCCGTTGTGCCACCAGTAGACGTCGAGGGAGTCGATCTCCACCGGCGAGTTCCAGTCGTAGCGGACCCAGTTCCAGCCCCCGAGCGGGCCGGAGAAGTTCGCGTAGGCGCCCTGGGTGATGTCGGTCGAGCTCGCGGGGTGGAAGCCGTCGTTCACGTTGGTGACGGGAAAGAAGCTCGACGCGAACGAGGTCGAGGCGGTCGCCAGCGCGGCGAGGTCCTCGCCGTTCGCGACGGTGACGAGACCGCTCGTCGGCCGCGGGGAGAAGACGTGCTCAGGGAAGGCCGGATTCACGTCGACGTCGGCCGGATGGTTCGTCAGGCCGTCGCAGGGACTGCGGCCGTTGTTCGGATGCGCGACCTGACGGTAGATGCCGGCCACGCAGCCTCCGTCGCCCTCGGTGTCGCCGCCGCCCGAGTAGGTTCCGCCCATCGTCCCGAAGGCGTAGGCCGACTCCTCGAGGATCGCGTTGCCGCTCAACGTGGACCAGGCCGTGAAGGCCGCGTCGCGCAGGATCACGTTGCCCGAGAGCGAGGCCGAGTGGGAGACGGTGGCCTCGTCCTCGATCCGGACGTTGCCCGTCACGTTCGCGTTGCCGAGGACCTGGGCGTGCGGGCCGACGAAGACGGTCGGAGCGACGCTCGCGGTCGAGGCGACGAAGCCCCCGCCGTTCGCGTGGGACGCTCCCGAGATGCCGGCGTGATTGTCGACGACGGGACGGGCCCCGGCGAGGCGGATCTCCCAGGGGTAGCGGTAGATCTTCGGCCAGCCCGGTTCCCAGACGTAATCATGGTGGACGGCCGGCGCCGCCGCGACGACGAGGTAGAGCTCCTCGCCCGGCCGGAACGAGAAGTCGACGTCCACCTCCTGCCCGCCCGCGGCGGAGTGGAGCGCGCCGTAACGTGCGACCCCCGCGGATACCGCGACGAAGCTGAAGCGATATCCGGCCCCGCCGGCGGGAGCGTTCTTCTTGCCGTGGAAGGTGAGATGAATCGAACGCGCGCCCGGTTCGGCCTCGAGGCGCACGATGTTGTAGCCGTAGTCCTGCGGCGCCATGTAGTAGGGCACCTTGAAGGCGCCCTCCTGCCCGTGCATCGGCACGAGGTTCGTGAAGCGCCGTGCGATCAGGTGGCGATCGAGCTCGTTCTGGACCGTGTGGCGCATCTCGGCGCCGTTGCCGTAGTCGAAGTTGACGTTCTTGCGAGCGTAGCGTCCGACGAGATCGCCGAGCTGGGCCTGCGTCATGCCGGTGATCCGCTTGAGCGTCGTCATCGGGTGCTCGGAGCCGGCGATCGACATCCGCCAGAGGTCGTTCACGGTCTGGATCCCCAGCTCGTCCTCGATCTGCCGGAGGAAGAGCGTCGCGCCGTAGTGGTGGCGCGTCGAGCTCCAGTGGAAGTGCTGGGTGTTGAAGAAGCGGATGAAGTCGGTCGCCTCGAGCAGGGTGGGGAAGTGGTGCTCCGCCATGAACTGGGCGTGCGCCTCCCAGACGAAGCCGGCGGGCTCGTAGTTGATGAAGCCGTTGCCGGGGTGGTCGATCGCCGCCTGCGCCTGGAGGCTGTGCGCGAACTCGTGGGCGAGGACCCAGCTGTTCGGAAGCGTCGCGCCCGGGTGGACCCACATCGCGCCGATCACGCCGTCGTAGGAAGAGCCGAAAGCCCATCCCGTCCAGGGGGAGGCCGACCAGGTGTCGTTCATGACGACGATGATCTTGAACTGGCTCAGGTTGCCGACCGTGTCGTCGAGGAAGCCCAGGCTACCGATGTAGGTCGCGTAGACCGACTCGAGCTGGGTGAGGATCGACTGCGGATCGAACTGGATGCCCGAAGGCCCCGCCATCGGGTTCGTGCCCGAGAGCGTGCCCCAGACGACGATGAAGTTCGCCGACTGCGCCGAGCGGGTCAGGCTCACCTCGGGGTAGGCCGAGAACTCGGCCGGCCAGTAGACCGTCTTCGGGGCCTGCGCGCCGAGGGGCGACGCGACGAGGAGGGAGACGAGCGCGATCACGAGTGCCGATGCGACCGAACGAACCATGCGTCGGATTCCTCACCGAGGGGGCGCGCCCGGAGGAAACCGGGCGACGTCGACCGGAATGCTATGAAAGCGCCCGGCCCGTTCCGTGATGCGTTCTTGCGCAGAAATCCATCACGAATGCGCAGGCCGGGTCGAGCTCCCCGACGTCATGCGGGTTGACCCGTAGGGACCCGGACGCCCCTCGGCCGTCGGGTCACCTCGCGACGGAGAGGCGGATCTCCATCCGGTGGCGGTAGGTCTCACCGGGTCGGAGGACGGGGCTCGCCCACTCCGGACGGTGGATCGCGTCCGGATGGCTCTGGGTCTCGAGGCAGAAACCCTGGTGGCGCGCGTAGCGACCGCCGCCCTTCCCCCGGATCGTCCCGTCGAGGAAGTTCCCCGAGTAGAACTGGCAGCCCGGCTGATCGCTCCGGAGCTCGAGCCTCCGTCCGCTCCGGGGCTCGAGGACCTCGCAGACGGGGCGCAGGCGCCCGGGTTCGCCCGCGATCTCGAAGGAGTGATCGTAGCCCCCGGGGAGCCTCGGGTCCTCGAGGCCCGACCCGATCGATCGCGCCGTCCGGAAGTCGAAGGGCGTGCCCGCGACGGGGACGATCTCGCCGGTCGGGATGAGATCGGGACCGACGGGGACGTAGCGGTCGGCGGCGAACCGCAGGAGATGGCCGGCCACCGATCCGCTCCCGTGTCCGCCGAGGTTCCAGTACGTGTGCTGGGCGAGATTCACGATCGTCGGCGCGTCGGTCGTCGCCGTCATCTCGACGCGGAGGACGTCGTCGTCCGACAGCGAGTAACGGACGAGACACTCCAGGCGACCGGGGTAGCCCTCCTCGCCGTCGGGCGAGACGCGCCGGAACTCCAGAGCCGCCCCCTCCTGCCCCGTGAGCGTCCTCGACTCCCAGTCGTGCTTGTCGAAGCCGACCCGGCCCCCGTGGAGGTGGTGGGCCCCGTCGTTCGCGGCGAGAGAATACTCCCGCCCGTCGAGCTCGAAGCGCCCCCGCGCGATGCGGTTCGCACCGCGCCCGACGATGGCCCCGAAGTAGGGATGGTCGCTCTCGTACTCCGCCGGCGAATCGAAGCCGAGCACCACGTCGGCGAGCTCCCCGTTCCGGTCGCGGAACCAGAGCTTGCTGATCGTGGCCCCTCGCGCGATCGCGACGAGGCGCGTTCCCCCGGAGTTCTCGAGGGTCAGACTCCTCAATTCCATCTCCCCGCCGTGAGCGTGCGCCCGTTTCGTTCGGTTCTCGCTCCCTGATGATGCCCTTTCGTGCGAAGTCGGGTAGGGTCGATTGCATTCAGAGGTCCGACACCTTTCCGCCTGCGAAGGGATTCGGCGACGCCCCGTCTTGATCGAGGAAGCGCGGCGGGCAGCGCCGGTCGGACCGGAGAGTGCAAGTTCGTCCAAGAGGAAGGTGAAGTCATGTTCGTGGATCGACTCATGCGCGGGATCGCTGTGGCCGCCCTGTTCCTGCTCGTCTCGTGTGGTGGGCGCGTGACGCAGGAGAATCTCGACCGGATCCAGGTCGGGATGTCGGTTTCGGAGGTCGAGGACATTCTCGGATCGCCCGACGACGTCTCGACGGGGGCGCAGAACGTGAACTTCGGACCGGCGGTACCGACGGGGCCATTCAAGACGATGGTCTGGAGAAAGGGCGATGCGGAGATCACCGTCGTCTTCGGAGGTGGGCGCGTCAATCACGCGAGCGGACACGGATTCTGACTCGTCGAGACGCTGGGTGATCCTCTGCCATCCTCATCAGCCGGATCGACTGGATCCCGAAGGAGAGGTCGAGGTCGGCGAGCTCTCCGTCAAGATCGCGAGACCACCGCCCGGTCATCGTCGCGCCGCGCGGGATCGCGACGAGGCGCGTTCCGCGGGTGTTCTCGAGGCAGCTCGGCTGCATCGTCGGCTCCGTTCCGTCGTCGCGGCTCCGATTCGGTCTGCGTCGAGGAGAGTACGGTGACCCGCCGGGACTCGAAGCCGTCGGCTCCCGAAGGTTCGAGACGAGCGAGGACGAAGTCGATGCCGGAAGGAGCACCGTGCGGGATCCGCCGGAGTGGTCCCGGAGTGGCCTGCACGTCGGCCCCGTGGTCGCGTCCGAGGCGACGAGGCACGCCTCTCGATCAGCCTTCGAACGAGATGCCCCATGCGGCACTCATGGGGGTGTTCGCGGCCCTTCTGATCGTCCTTCACGCCGGGTGTGCGTCATCGACATCTCGAGAGGTCGGGCCGACCCCCGAAAGGTGGATCTCGGGTTGCATCGTCGATCATGAGGGGCGGGGCGTCGCGGGAGTCGAGCTGTCAGCCTACTGGCGTCTCGAGGGGGCCGCGGTCGAGGGTTGGAGCTCCCGTCGGACCGACGGTGAGGGGCGATTCTCGATCCGGATCGATGAGGATGTCGAGACGCTCGTCGGATTCACCGCGGATCGACGGTGGGGTGTGGTCATCGACGTCAGCGGACGGTCCGAGGATGTCGGTGCGTGGGAGGTGTCGGCGCTCCGCTCGGTGCGTGGGGTTTTCGCGGTGTCGGGCGAGGGCGTACGGGCCGGAGGCGCCCAGCTCCATCGCGAGGGCGATGGGCGTCGATTCGCCGACCTCCGATTCGGCCCCGGAGGCTTCGAAGTCTCGCTGCCCGAGGGGGCGTACGCCTGGCGCGCTCGAGGACGCGAGTTCGCGGACGCCGTGGGACGTTTCGAGGTGCAGCAGGATGATGTCGATCTCGGACGAGTGGATGTCGAGCCGGCGGCGCGGAGTCGCCTGCTCGGGGCGCCGGCGCCGCCCTGGAAGGTCACCGCCGCCCGGGGGATCGCGGTCGAGGAAGCCCGTCCGGAGCGTTTCCGGGGTCGCTGGCTGGTGCTCGAGTTCTGGGGCTTCACCTGAGGTCCCTGCGTCTCCGGCAGTTTGCCGGATCTCGCCCGATTCTGGCGGGAGGAACGCCGTGACGACCTCGCCATCATCACCGTCCATGACTCGAGCGTGGAGAGCTTCGACGAACTCGACGAGGGCCTGCGCGCGCGCGGCGTCGAGGAGCTCTGGGGCGGGCTCGAGCTGCCCTTTCCCGTCCTCCTCGACGCGACCGGTGAGACCTTCGAGGCCCATGCGATCGAGTTGCTCCCGACGACGCTCCTGATCGACCCGGAAGGAAACTTCCACGGCGAGGTCTCGGGCGTCGACGAGCTCCGGAGAATCCTCGAGCGGGAAGAGGCCGCGCGCCGTCCGGCCGATCGCTGACGGGAGGAACGGAGGGCGGGAAGTTCGCCGGATCGTCGTCGTCGGATTCCTGTCGCGGCGAAGAGGGAGTGAGGGAATGGCGAGAACGGGACCGCAGGAGGCGTCGCGGGAGCGACCGCCGCGATCGGCGACGGCGTTGCTGCTCGCGAGCCTGTTCCTGATCGTGGTCGCGATCGTGCTCGGCGTCAGGTCCTGTTCGGGTGAGGGGGAGGCGCTGCCGGCATCGGAGTCCGGGCGGTCGAGCCCGGTTGCGATCTCGAGCGAGGCCCGGCGCGCCCTGACGCGCGCCGCGCCGTCCGAGGAAGGCGCCGTCGAGGTCGGGACCCCCGACGATCCGGGCCCCGCCGTGATCGCCTCGGTCCGCGTCGTCGCGAGGGAGACGGGCGAGGGCATCGGGTCCGTGAGCCTGCGGGTCTTCGACGGACGCGAGTCCGCGGAGCTCGGGCGAACCGACGCGGCGGGGCGCTTCGTGCTCGAGGGCGGGACATTACCGGACGGCGAACTCCTCGCCGCGGCGGCCGGATACCGCACCCGGACCTTCCGGATCGCCGACGCCGGCGAGACCACGGTCGAGCTCGAGTCCGCCGTCGAGTTGAGGGGCCGGCTCGAGGTCGTCGGGGGCGGTATCGCGTCCGACGTCGAGATCGTCGCGTGGCGCTCGAACACCGTGCCCCGTCTGGCGGCGTTCGAGTGCGCGGATGGCGCCGGCGTCGATGGCGTCCTTCGAGGGAGATCGAACGCACGAGGCGAGTTCGCTCTGGCCGGCGCGGACCCCGAACGAAGCTACACCGTCACCGCGAGCGGGGCGGGCTTCGTCGCTTCCGGGCGACGGATCTGGAAGGCCGCGGACGACGGAAACTTCACCTTGTCCGTCCGACCGGCCTATCTCGTCCTGGTCGACCTCGGTTCGACCGGAGACGGTCGTCCCGTGCTCTCCGAGCGGCTCTCGTCGGTGAAGGGGATCTCGCGGGGCAGCCTCGCGGAGGGGAGGATCCGGTTGCAGCGCGGGCTCTCGACCCCGGAGTTCGCGATCCTCGGCATCCTCCGGGAGGTCCGCCCGGGTTTCTCGCGTCCGATGGACTCCGGCCTGTTCCGCGCCGCCCGCAAGGTGGGCGTGGACGACGCGGAGGAGGCGCGGTTCGCAGGCTGGATCCTCGGGGTCGACGTCGACCTGGACTCCGTCGGGCCCATCCTGATCGGTCTCACCTCGCTCACGGCGCGGTCGAAGACCTGGGAGATGCGGGCGCCTCGCCTGCGCGCTCCCTATGTCCCCGAGCGGATCTCGCTCGATGAGGAGGTCGGCGAGGTCCTCGAGGAGGTCCGGATCCGTTTCACGGGACTCCCGACGATCCCCGTCGAGTTCCGCGGCACGGTTCAGGCGGCCACCTCTCGTCCCATCGGGCGGTTGATCTTCCGCGACCGCGCCTCCGGTTCGAGCTTCCTCTGTCCGATCGCCGCCGGCGAGGAGGAGCTCCTCCTGCGCGGATTCCCGGCCGGCGTCTACGACGTCGAGTTCGAGCTCGCCCGTCTGGCGGGAGAGGGCGGGGGGCAGCCTTCCTTCCGGGGCGAGTTCGATGCGACTCGGACCGACCATCTCGAGGTCGAGCTCGACGAGCCCCTCGGCGCCGTCCTCATCGGTCTGCCGGATCTCCAGGGGCGGAGCCTGGTGGCGCAACGGTTCGGGGGAGACCGATGGCTTCCGGGGTCCGGCGTCGTCGGCCGCGCCGGCCACTTCGCGATGCCCGCGCTCGCGCTCGGACGCTACCGGATCATCATGGAACCACGCGGTCTGGGCCCCGGGCGTCAGATCGGCGACTTCCTCGTCGCGGAGTTCGACGTCGACCGCCCCGGAGAGCTTCTCGTACTGGAGGCGACCGCCTTCCATCCTCCGCGGTGATCGGAACGGACGCGGCAGCGCGCCGGAAGAGACCCGCCGGAGCGAGGACGTGAGTCTCCTCCGCGAGGGTCCGGGCGACTCGCGCCGGACGGTCTCGCGGCCGGCGCGTCGCACCGATCAGACGCGGTCGCAGCGGTCCATGAAGGCGAGGATGAGGAGGGCGTAGACGATCAGGATGATCGGGACGCCCCAGGCGATCTGGGATCGCATCCGTCGTGCGCTCTTGCGGTCCTTCTTGGCTGGCCTGGACATCGTCGATCCCTGACTGCGTCGAGTGCGGGGAAGTCGCCCCGGTGATCCACCCCGAGGACGGTGAGGACGGTGAGGACAGTGAGGACGGTGAGCACGGCGAGAATGTCCTCTCGACGCCGCTCCGGTCAAGCGTCAGGATCGTCCTCGATGAGCGGAGCGGAACCGATCGGCGTCCGTTCGACCAGGTTCCGGCCGTCCGCTCGGGAGATCCGACGTGAACATCCTCCTCTGGGTCCTGCAGGTGCTGGCCGCGCTGATCTACACGGCTTCGGGCAGCATGAAGCTCTTCATGTTCGAGAAGATCAGCGCCGAGGTCCCTTCGTTCGGGGCCTACCCCCCCGCGGTCTGGAAGGCCCTCGGAGTCCTGGAGCTCGTCTGCGTCGTCGGCCTGATCGTGCCGTCGCTCCTTCGCTGCTGTCCGTTGCTGACGGTGGTCGCGGCGGCGACGCTGGCCCTGGAGACGATCCTCTTCATCCGGGGCCACGTGCGATACGGCGAGACGGGTTCGATGGTCATGAGCGCCGTCCTCGGGATCCTGATGGCCTTCGTCGCCGTCGGGCGCCACGTCTTGTCGCCGATCGGTTGACGAGGGACCCCGGGCGGGAGGGGCGGAGCGTTCGATCGGACCCTTCTTGCGCGCAATCTCGGCGCGACGCATCCTGCGCCGCGAGCGGTCGTCGCGAAGGTTTCCCGTCGTGACCCGATCCCCGGCGGGGACGGTCCGACGACGAGGTCCGATCGCACCCTTGCGGAGAGATTCCCATGATCGTCCTGCTGTTCGCGGCGGGTCTCGTCCTCCTGATCGTCGGCGCCGAGTCCCTCGTGCGCGGAGCTTCGCGGCTCGCCGCGGCGGCGGGACTCTCACCCCTCGTCATCGGATTGACGGTGGTGGCCTTCGGGACGAGCGCGCCCGAGCTGGCGGTGAGCGTGTCGTCGTCCTGGAACGGTCAGGCGGGGCTCGCCCTCAGCAACGTCGTCGGCAGCAACATCTTCAACGTGCTGTTCATCCTGGGGCTGACCGGCCTCATCGCGCCGCTCGCCGTCACGATCGAGGTGATCCGGCGGGATGTCCCGGTCATGATCGCGCTCTCGGGGGTCGTTCTGCTGCTCTCGCTGGATGGCGCCCTCGGCCGGATCGAGGGGCTGGTCCTTCTCGCGGCGCTCGTCGCGTACGTCGTCTGGTGCGTCCGGACGAGCCGGGCCGAGGCAAGGGCCTTGCCGGTGGAGGCCGTCGGGGTCGAATCGCGAACGAACGCGAGGGACTGGTTCACGAATCTCGCCTTCGTCGCGGCGGGTCTCGCGGCTCTCGTGGTCGGGGCCGGATGGCTCGTCGACGGCGCCGTCGTCTTCGCGCGCGCGATGGGGGTCGGCGAGACGGTGGTCGGTCTCACGATCGTGGCGGCCGGCACCTCGCTGCCCGAGGTCGCGACCTCGGTCGTCGCCGCGGTCCGAGGCCAGCGCGACATCGCGGTCGGGAACGTCGTCGGCAGCAACGTCTTCAACCTCCTCGGCGTCGTCGGCGCCTCGGCCGTGGCGGCGCCGCGCGGTCTCGAAGTCGGCGAGTCGGTCCGGCACTTCGATCTGCCGTTCATGGTCGCGACCGCGGTCGTCTGTCTGCCCTTCTTCGTCACGGGGCGGCGCCTTGCCCGCGGGGAGGCCGCGACCTTCCTCGTCTTCTACGTCCTCTACCTCGTCGCTCTCGTGCTCCGCTCGACCGGCGCGGGGATCCTGAGCGAACGGAGCTGGACGTTCCTGGCGTTCGCGTTGCCGCTCTCCCTGGTGACGATCGCCGGCCTGAGCTGGTGGGGGACCGGCCCGGCGAGAGCGCGGATCGGCGGCCGTAACCACTGAAGGAGTGCGGGTCGGTGATTCGTGCCGGAGCGTTCGGGGGGAGGCTCGGCGGCACGCCGGTGGCAAGCCGGCCGCGGCCTCTGGTAACCTCGGAACTCCCGTTCGGGCTCGCCCATCCCCCTGGAGTCGATCCGGTGCCGAGACCGTTCCTCTTCATGTCGATCCTGGCCATCGTGCTCCTCGCCGGGGCGACGGTCCGGGCGCAGGGTTTCGGGCAGCTCCTCGAGTTTCCGCTGCCGATCGATCCGGTCGACGCGATCATCGGGGAGTTCACCTGAGACACGCTCCTCGACATCGCGGCCCTCGACGATGTGGGCGGACTCACGATCGTCGAGAATCGTGGACCCTGCTCGTATCCCGTCTTCCAGTCCTACGGCGTTCCCGTCGACGGTGAGCGTCTCCACGTCCACGACCTCGACGGGGACGGAAAGGTGGAGCTCGTCATCCAGTGCATCTACGAGGTCTCGGTGATGAGCTTCGGTCCGTCGGGCGCGAACCTCGTGACGACGCTGCTCGCGGGAGCCGGTGAACCCACGATCTACTTCGAGGACATGAACGGCGACGGACTGACCGACATCCAGCGTGGTCTCGCGTACAGTCCTCAACTCCCGGACGGAACCTTCGGCACCCCGATCGTGCTGCCGCTTCCCATCCCTGTCGCGGCCGCGGCGATGACGGCCGCCGTCGCGGACTTCAACGCGGATGGACTGCCGGACATCGTGATCTCCCGGCTGGTGGTCAACAGCCTCGCCCCGAATCACAGCGAGATCGATCTCTACACCGACGACGGCAGCGGTTCCTTCAACCTCACCGCGACGGGGATCCTCGATCCGAACTTCGGGGTCACCGACATCTTCGTGGCGGACTTCGACGGGGACGGGAGAGCCGAGGTCGTCTCCTGGCGATTCGACGTGTTCGCCGATTCCCTCGTCCACTTCACCTACGCGGGTGGCTCGGGATTCAACCCCCACTTTCCTCCCTTCCCGCAAGGTCTGGGGTTCGGGCAGTTCCGGACGACGGACTTCGACGGCGATGGCGACCTCGATCTCCTCTACGGCTACGACGGCGGACTGGGCGTGGGCGCGCCCGGAGTGTCGTGGGTCGGTTTCTCCGACAACGGTCTCCTGACGAGCCTTCTGGGGATCCTCGGAACGGGCAACCTCACCCGGGGACTCTCGGGCGGTGATCTGAACGGCGATGGGCTCACGGACGTCGCCTACATCAAGCTGACCGCGCCCTTCGCGAGTGGGCTGCCGAAGGTCTCCGTCGCCTACGGCGGAACGAATCCGGCCATCCAGCTCTCGGCGTTTCAGGCGGTCAGCGGCGCGGGTCAGGCCGCGAGTCAGCTCGCGGGGTTGGATCAGCCGGTCGTCCTCACGCTGCTTGGCTGCGACGGAAGTCCCGTCCCCTTCGCCGCGGTGAGTTGCTCCACGAGCGGCGACGCCGGCGTGGCGACCTCACTCACCACGGATGCCCTCGGAAACGTCAACCTTTCGGTCTCGGCCGGGGCGGATCTCGGAGCGCAGACGCTCACCGTGACTCACGAGCTTCCACTCGGAGGGGCGATCGAGGTTTCCTTCTTCGTCCGCGGGCTCGAGGCGGAGGCGATGACGGCGGGAGGGACGACGACGCTCTCCCTGCACTACGAGCACGAGAACGGCGGGGTGCCGATCGCGATCACGGCCGATCTGCCGGCGCCGCCCACGAACACGGCCTTCGGCCCGCTCTTCAGCACCTTGCTCGCGCCGGGACCGGGCTTCGCGATCCTCGACGGCATCGGGCTCGTCGGGCCGCCGGACGCCTCGGTCGTCGCGAATCCGGACTACGACGTCCAGATCGCGGGCCTTCCCGCGCCGCCGGCGGGAACCACTCTCGTCTTCCAGGCGATCGCGTTCGACGCGAGCTACCCCTATCCCCAGGGCGTCTTCCTCGGCGCCCCTCGACCCCTCGTGTTCTGAGAGCGAAGAGGGCGCGTCTCGCAGTTCGACGTCGTGAGGACGTCCTTGCGCAAGACCTGCGTCGACCTCATCGGGACTTGAGCGGCCCCGGTCAAGGAGTTGCGGCGGTTCGCGGTCGTCCGTCAGAAGGGGCCTCGGTCTCGCCGCCGAACGTCGACCCCGAGCTTCCGTCCCGCGGTTTGCCACAACGGCGCCTTTCACGCTCGCCCGTGATCGAGGCCTGGAGTAGCCTCGAGGTTCTCGCCGGAACGTAGCGCGTCGGGGTCGCGGATGGTCGTGAACCCGGGCTCGACCCGACGAGGTCCCTCTCGTCTCGGAGCGCGCCATGTCTCCTCGCCACTCACGGTCTCATCTAACGACGGCCTTCGGCATCCGCCGCGGGCTCCTGCTCCTCGTCGCCGTCCTCTCCCAGGGAGCGGTGAACGCTCAAGGGCTCGGTGGCATCGATCTCGGCGGCCTCACCGACCACGTTCTCTTCGTCGCCGACGGAAGCCAGGACGCGAACTGGCAGGGAGCGTCGAAGGGCTTCGTGGGGAATGTCGCCATCGACGGTTTCCAGGCCGGCGAGCGGACCTCGGGGAGCTTCGCCTTCGCGGGGACGATCTCCACGAATGACTCGACTCTGGGCGCCTGGCAGGGGATCGTCGATCACAATCCCGGACAGGCCTCCGCGGCCCTGAACGACGCCACGAGGATCCAGGAGCTCGAGGCGACCCTCAATGCGGCCTTCCTGCAGATCAACGCGCTGACGTCGACGTCGAGCACGTCGTCTCCGGCGGCGAGCGTGTCCGCCGGCGGGCTCGACGGCCTCGACACGAGGGACGGCGTCGGCGGAGTCTTCGTGATCGACGTCACGGGCGGCTTCGGGATCTCCGGTCAGATCGAGATCACGGGGGACGCCGACGACTACTTCATCCTCCGCTGGGACACGGACGCCGCGACGCCCGGCTACCAGGGCCAGGTGAAGTTTCAGTCCGGAGGCGCGATCGTGCCTCTCGGAGATCTCACGCCCGCGAACTTCATCCACGTCGCCGGCGACATCAACTCGTCCGGAGGAGGCAGCGCCCCGGCCGCGCCCTATCCGCAGGGGCCTCGTCTCGCGAACGGAACGGGCGCTCTCATCTCCGGTGCCTCGGACTTCGGCGGCGGCGGCTTCTTCACCGGTTACTGGCTCACGACGGGTTCCCCCGAGAATCCCGCCGACGCGACGCACAGCGTTCCGTACGGCAAGAGCTCCTCGATGAGCAACGGGATCTTCGTCGGCGGCTGGTACACGATCTGCGACAAGTTCAGCCTGACCTCGGGCACGAGCGCGGTGTACGTCGCGCCGCCCGAAGGGCCGGGCACGCTCGGCGACTTCGTGTGGCTCGATGCCGACTGCGATGGCTGCCAGGACTCCGGCGAGCACGGCATTGCGGGGCTCGTCGTGAATCTCGTCGGGGAGGACGGCTTCACCGTCCTCGCGAGCACCGTGACCGACGCGCAGGGCGCCTATTCCTTCAGCGTGGCGCCGGGTCAGTACTCGATCGAGATCCTCGCGCCCGGATCGATCCTGACGCCGAGCCCGATGGGGCAGGGGGGCGACTTCGAGAAGGACAGCGACCTCGATCCCGCGACCGGCGTGATCGGACCGATCCTCGTCGTGCCGGGCATCCAGCGTCCCGACCTCGACGCCGGCTTCTGCTCGTCCTGCGTCGGTACGTCGGTCGCGAGCGTCCAGTCCCTCGACCCGATCTGCGACAATCCGCTCGATCCCGTGCTCGCCTCGAGCCCGCCCTGGCTCGGCACGCCCTGGACGGTCTCGATCGACAGCGTGTTCCCCAACGCGGTGACGACGTTCTACCTGTCGATCGGACCGCCGAACCCGACCCAGGTCCCGGGGACGGACTGCTTCGTCTACCCGAACATCTCGACCGCGATCGTCCTCTACAACGGGTTCACCGACTCCGAAGGCGACGCTTCGGTGACGATCGCGCTGCCGCCCCTCGCCTGGTTGAGTGGCGTTCCCCTGACGATCCAGGCTCGGGTCTGCGAGCCCAGCATCCCGGGCCCCATTCCGGGACTGCCCGACTGGATCACGAACGGCCTGCTGGTCACGCTCGGCTGCCCCTGATCGACGGCGGAACGAGTTCGAGCGGCGGCGGAACCGTACGGATTCAGACGTCGCCGGGCCCGGGCGGCGAGTCGTCGCCCGGGTCCGGAGCGTCCGTTCCGAAGTCCGTCCAGGCCCCGTGACGGAGACGGGCGACGGTCGGGCTCTCGTCATCGAGATGGAAGAGGTGCAGCCACTCGTTGTCGACGAGGTCGCGGACGGTGGCGTGTCGGGCGACGACCGCCTCGATGGCGGCGCGCGGCGCCGCGATGAAGACGGAGAGTCGGAGGGGGGCGTGACGCCAGCGCTCGCCGTCGTGCAGTGATTCGCGGGCGAGTCCGATCCGAAGGTCGCCGCCGTTGCCGGCGAAGACGCCGAGGCTGCCGCCGACGACGTTGTGGATCACCTTGTGGCCGCTGCCGTAGCGGACGGGGTCCACCGTCGAGGCGTAGTACTGCAGGTTGATCCAGTGCGCGACGAGCATGGGCGCCGTCATCAGGCCCTCGAGGACCGAGAAGTTCTCGTCCTCGCGCCACCGGTACTCGTGCAGGAAGACGCGGCCCTCGAGGTCGAGGCCCCGGGTCCGCTCGCGCGGGCCGATGACGAGGGCGGCGTTGTTGACGAGGCCCCACTCGGGTCGGACCTCGGACCAGTCGCGCGCGCGTTTCCGCAGGGCTCGCTCGAGCGCGGAGGGATCCTCGATCCGGAGGCCGAGGGAGCGGGCGCGTTCGGCCCGCGCCCGAGCGCTCGCGGCCTCGAGCTTTCCGCGCAGACGGTCGACGAGCGGCCGGTGGGAGTCCGGCAGGAGGTCGAGATCGTGGAGCGTCACCGCGTCGGTCGTCGTGTCGTGCAGTCCGGCGACGAAGCGGGTGTCCGAGGGGAGAGGGCGACCGCGCTCGGCGAGTCCGAGGCGCACGTCGGGATCGTTGAGCAGGGTGGCGGCGACCCGTGCGTTGATGAGACCCGGACGCCCGCAGCAGGCGCCGCAGTCGAGCGCCGCCGCGCCGGGGTTGTTGACGTTCGAGCTCCCGTGGCCGACGAGGAGTACGAGCGGGGCCGCCGCGTCACCCTGGAAGAGGCCGCGGAGGATCCCCGCGGCGAGCTCGATGCGGCGCTCGAGCGAGACGCCCTCGCGGCCGCCGATCTCGGCCGCGAGATGGGGTCGCGTGCCGGGTGACTCGGCGGATCTCGGGGTCATGCCGAGGATGCTCGCGCCGAGGAGTTTCCCCGCGTAGGCGAGACCGAAGCACTCGACGACGCTGAATCCGGCCGGGGCGGCGGCGCTGCCCATGTGCCAGCGCTCGCTCCGGCTGCCCCGTTCGCGGACCCGAGCCACCGCGACTTCCTCGGACTCGTCGCCCGTCGGGTGCTCCCGCACGAGGAGACTCGGCGCCAGGAGGCCGGGGAGCTGCGGACGAACGACCTCCGAACCGAGCTCCTGCACCGCGATGGGAAGGCCAAAGAAGCCCGCGAAGCCGAGGGTCGAGATGCCCTCGTTTTCGGTCTCGAGAGCGCGCCGGTAGACCTCGGAGCGGACGTCGATGCAGAACGCGGCCTGGACCTCGGCGCGCCGGCGCGAATCGTCTCCGCCGGCGCGTCGACCGAGCGCGCGGGCGAGCGGCTCCTGGTAGGCGAGCTCGGCCGCTCGCTGCCAGACCCGCGCCGCGCTCAGGGCCCGCCGGAAGCGCTCCTCCCGCCGCGCGCCCCGGCCGAGCGCCTCGCGCCAGGCCGCCGCCGCGGCGGGCGCGGCCACGCCCTGCATCAGGGTGAGCTCCCAGCCGAGGCGGATCGCCAGGACGTCCCGCAGGCGCTCGTCGTCCTTGCCCGGTCGCTGCCGCTCCCACCGGATCAGCGCGCAGATCGAGGCCCAGCCGTTGATGCTCGTCATCACGGCGTGGAGGTAGCGGACGAGCTCGTCCTCGGGAAGCGCGAGCACCCTCGCGGCCTCACGGAAGAGCTCGTCGGCCGTCCGCGGCAGGCGAGCCAGCGCGGTCGTGGCCGCGGCGGTTCCCATGAGCAGGGAGAGGCCGTGATCCCCGGTGGCGGCGGTGTGCCAGGCCGAGTAGAGCGAGGGCTCGGTCGCGGGTGACCATCGCGACTGGCCGCGGTCGAACCAGGCGGCGCAGAACTGGCTGATCTGGTGGGTCACCTCCTCCTCCCACGACATCTCGTGATCGAGATCCCGCTGCGCGTCGAGCCAGTGGGTCCAGAGGGCGAGCGGGGACGGGAGAGGCTCGTCGAGTGCGTTCAGCTCGTTCAGCGTCGGAGCGGGAAGGTCGAGCTCCGCCGCGGCGCGGTCGAGGTGCGACTGCTCGAGGATCGATCGCTCGACGAGCGGACGGAGGTGATCGGCCCGAGGCAGGAGATGGGCGCCGGAGCGATCGGCGAGGCGTCCCGCGACGTCCTCGAATCGCTCGCCGCGCTGCTCCCAGAACGGGTTGACGGCGATGGCGCGGTCCAGCGGCCAGATGGGGGTCTGGAGCGCACAGACCGCGCGGACGGCGGCCTCGAAGCGATCGAAGTCGACGGACGGCGGCTCGTCCGGGGCGCTCATCGCCGAGACGTCCTGGATCGGCACGGACCCGGACGCCGCGGCGTTCGTGGTGTGGATCGCGTGCGAGGGATGCTGCGTGAATCGCGTCGGCCACACGCGAAGCGTGATGCGCGTGGAGAGCTCGTCGAGGAAGAGGCCGCCGTAGAAGAGCGGGAAGAGGCGACGCGCCACGACTCCGCCCGGCGCGCTGCGGATCGTGGCGTGAAGCGCGGTGAGGGCGGCGAACAGGGCGATGACGAAGCCCGCGGCCGACCAGGACGTGGCGCTCTCCGGCAGGAGCGGGCGGAGCAGCTCGGTGAAGGCCCGGTGCAGGCCGAGGTGGAGCCCGACGAGGCTCGCCGCGATCACCAGGAGCGCCAGGGCGACCCGTCGCGAGATGCCGGTCAGGGCTTCCGCGATCAGGATCACGAGCGTGCAGGAGAGGATGGCGAGGAGCGCTGCCTCTTCGGGGTGGCGGAGATGCGAGACGCCGAGGGCCGCCGCCGCGGCGGCGAGCCCGAGGAGCACGATGAGGACCGCGAGTCCCCAGGTCCGCTTGCGCGGCGCCGCGTCGGCGGGGGCCATCCGTCGCGCGACGCAGTGCTCCACGGCCTGTCCCGAGCTCAGGAAGGCGTGGGCCTTGTAGAAGGAGTGGGCCATGAGGTGAAGGAGCGCGAGCGACCACAGCCCGAGGCCGCACTCGACGAGCATGAAACCCATCTGGGCGCAGGTCGACCACGCCAGCATCACCTTGATGCTGATGCGCGTCAGCATGACGAGGCCCGCGACGGCGGCGGTGATGCCGCCGATCGTGACGAGCAGCCCCTGAGCGAGGGCGGCGTCCGCGAAGAGGGGCGCGCAGCGGATGAGGAGGAAGCCGCCGACGTTGACGATGCCGGCATGGAGGAGGGCGGAGACCGGGGTCGGCGCCTCCATCACCTGCAGGAGCCAGCCGTGCACCGGGAGCTGCGCGCACTGGAGGATCGACGCGGTGGCCAGCAGCACCGTCGCGATCTCGAGGGCGGGCGCGGACGCGGCGCCCTCCGCGAGGCGGGCCGCGAAGAGTCCGTCGAGGTGGAGCGTTCCGTAGCGCGACCAGAGCAGCGCGGCCGCTCCGAGCAGGCAGAGATCGGCGATGCCGCTCACGAGGAACTGCTTGTGGGCGGACATCCGCGCGCGCGGGCGTTCGGGATAGAAGAGCAGCAGGCGGTACAGGCACTGGCTGCTCGCGAAACGCGCCGCGATGAGCACCAGCAGGTGATTCGACACGACGAGGAGCGAGACGCTCGCGAGGGCGCAGAGGAACCAGAACCGGAAGCGCGACCGTCCGGGATTCCCCGCGAGGTAGTTCGAGGCGTAGAGGAAGATCGTCGTGCCGATCAGGAGCATCATCCCGACGACGGGGAGGCTCAGGGCGTCGAGTCGGATCCAGGGCGAGAGGGCCAGGATGCCCGGCGTCCCGGAGTCGAGACGCAGTCCCGCCCCGAGGAGGGCCGCCAGCGCCGCGACGACGAGGACCGCTCCCGCCGTGGCGGGCCCGTACCAGCGTCCGCGGTCGCTCTCGCGTCCGATCGAAGCCTCGGGGTGCTTCGGGAGGTCGAGGGACCTCATGCGCCGCGGCCCTGCCGGGCCGGACACGGGCCCGCCGCGGTTCCGTCCGCGAGCGACGTCCCGCTCCCGCCGCCGGGGCGGCGCGACCGTCTCTCCGGTCCGGGGGGTGGCGGGAGTGCGGCCATGGGCGGCCCTTTCGTGGACGGCTCTATCGTGCGACGAGGATTTCGCGTATTGTTTAGCCCGTGTCGCGGCGGGGGGCAAGGGCGCCCCGCCGGATCGTCGGTCCGGGGATCGTCCCACGAAGGGGGGAGGGGTCGAGGTGGCGGAGTCGAGCGGGTCGAGAGCGGAGATCCCGGGCGCGAGCGCCTGGACCTTCCTGACCAATCACGCGCACGTCCTCCTCTGTCTGGCTCAGGAGCCCGAGCGGCGCATGCGCGACGTGGCGGCGACGGTGGGCATCACCGAGCGCGCGGTGCAGCGCATCATCGCGGACCTCGAGGAGGCCGGCTATCTCACGCGGATCCGGGAGGGTCGACGCAATCGCTACGAGTTGCGTCGTGATCTTCCGATGAGGCACCCGATCGAACGCCATCAGCCGGTCTCCGCCCTGCTCGACCTCATCTGAGAGTCGGAGAGGATCTCCCCGCCGGCTTCGACCGGCGGCAACGGCGCCGGGCTTCCTCCAGTCTCCTCGCCCGACGTCCCCGGACCCTGAGAGCTCATCGCCCGGAGAGAAGGTGATCGCGACCCTTCCGCGAACCCGGCGGTCGATCAGGTATGATCTCCGTCTCCCACCCGCTCGAACCCCGGAGACTCCCCCGATGCATCCGCCGCTCTCTCATGCCCGTCGCCTCCGACCGGTCGCCCTGACTCTCGCCGTCGCCGTTCTCTGGGCCGGCTCCAGCGTCTTCGCGTCCGGCCAGACGATCTCGGGATTCGAGTGTCCGAGCGTCGGCGGGAGTCCGAGCTGCGACGGCTGGGTGGTGACGAGCGGCGTGCCCAGCGTCGTCACCGCGGCGATGATCACCTGCGCCGGACTTCCGACGGAAGGAACGAGGTTCTGCCAGCTCCCCGCGCCGGGCGGGCCGTCGTCGCCGGCTTTCGCGGGCGTCGGTAACCCCTCGGCCTATCCCTACGCCGCCGGCGTCTCCCAGATGACGCGGACCTTCGTGGCGACGAACTCGATGCTCGAGATCGACTACAACTGGTCGGCGCCGCCCGGCGCGCCGAGCTGGTTCGAGATCCTGCTCGTGAACCCCGCGAACAACGCCGTTCTCGCGGTGTTCGCCCAGGGCGACGCGATGACGACGCCCCTCACGCAGCCGGGTTGCGGCGCGACCTTCGGCAGTCCGCCCCCGAACGCGACCGGGATCCAGACCGCGACCGCCACCGTTCCCGCGGCCTTCATCGGGCAGTCGGTGCGCGTCGTCTGCGTGGCGGGGGAGAACGGGACGATCTTCATCCCGCCGATCTCCTTCCTGAACGTCGATGCCCTGCGCTTCTCGGCGACGCCCCCGCTCTTTCCCGGCAACGGCGCGGATTGCGACGTCGAGGTCTCGATCAACGGCGTGCCGCCGACGGGCCTCGCCGCCCAGGGTCAGCACGACCTGAACTTCGGCGACTCCTTCGCCTTCCGCCTCTCCTCGCCGGGCGGCGCCCTCGACAATGCGGGCTTCGCGCTGATCTACACGCCGGCGCCCACGGGAAGTCTCCCCGCGCCGATCCCGCTGCTCGGCGCGGGCAATCCCGCCGACGTGTGGATCGATCCCATGAATGCCGTCGTCGTGATCGACACGCTCGGGCCGCCGACGAGCATCCTCGTGCCGCAGCTCGTTCCGGGGGGCTACACCTTCGGACCCTTCAACGTGCCGGCCGGACTGACGGGGATCTCCGCCATGGTGCAGATGTTCGCGTTCGCGCCGGGCTTCAACCCGGTGAACATCGGCGTCTCGAACGGCGAGGAGCTGCGCTTCCTTTGATCCACGCGTCGATGGCGAAGCGTGAGAAGGGATCCGCGGGGGATGAGCGGGAGGGCGAGGGGTGAGTGACGGTTTCCGGGTCGGCGCGTTCCTCGTGACTCTCGCCTTGTTTCTCGCGTCGGGGTCGACGTCGGGGCAGACGGTTCCCGATCGGATCCTCGTCGGATACTGGCACAACTGGGCCTTTCCGAACGCGATCCCGCTCGCGGCGGTGCCCGAAGCCTACGACGTCGTGAACGTGTCGTTCGCCGTGCCGTCCACGACCTTCGGATCGACGATGGTCCTCGCGCCCGATGCCGGTCTCTACCCGAATCCGAGCGACTTCGACTCGATGTGCAGGCTCTCCAGGCCCAGGGCAAGAAGGTCCTGATCTCGATCGGCGGGGCGACCGGGCCGGTCCATCTCGACTCGAGCGCCGACGTCGCGGCCTTCGTCGCCTCGATGCACGGAATCATCACGACCTGGGGATTCGACGGCCTCGACATCGATCTCGAGGGGAGCTCGCTGAGCGTCGTCGCGGGCGATACGGACTTCGCGAATCCGACCAGTCCTCGGATCGTCAACTTCATCGCGGCCGTCACGCAGCTCGTGGCGATGCTGCCGGCGGACTTCCTGCTCACCGCCGCGCCCGAGACCGCGACCCTGCAGGGCGCCTACTCCGCCTACGGCGGCGTCTGGGGCGCCTATCTCGCCGTGATCCACGCGCTTCGCAACGACCTCGACTGGGTGCAGGTCCAGCACTACAACACGGGGAGCATGTTCGGACGGGACGGGCAGATCTACTCGCCCGGGACGGCCGCCTTCCACGTGGCGATGGCGGACATGCTGACGAGCGGGTTCTACGTGCCCGCCGCGGGAAGCAACTTCCCACCCCTCGCGCCGGAACAGGTCGTGATCGGACTCCCCGCGAGTCCCGGCGCCGCGGGGTCGGGCTTCACGACGGCTCCGCTCGTCCACGACGCGCTGGATCAGCTCTACCTCGGGCTCCCCACGACGGGGTACCTCCTCGGGGACCCCGATGGCTTTCCCCGCCTCCGCGGCGTGATGACCTGGTCGATCAACTGGGACGTCGATTCGAGCCTGGCTTTCTCCGCCGCGCACCGGAAGTACCTCGACGAGGTCAACCTGGCGGTCGACGTGCCGCAGATCTCGAGCGCCGCCGGGGGCGCCATCGGCTTCACGCTCCGCGCCGGCCTGCCGCACGCGGGGCGCGGATACTTTCTCGTTCCGACCCTGAGCGGGACCTCGCCGGGGACCTGGCTCTCGGGCAACCGCATCTTCCCGATCAATCTCGATGCCGCGTCGCTCTGGCCCTTCCAGGCCGGGACGGCGGGATACTTCAGCGGTATCGCGGGGAACCTGGACGCCTCGGGCTCGGGAACGGCGTCCATCGCCGTTCCGCCGACCGTCGCCGCGACGGTGACGACGGCCCACTTCGCCTTCGTGCTCGACCATCCCTGGGAGTTCTTCTCGGATCCCGTGGCGGTCGAGTTCCTTCCCTGAGAAGCCTCTCGACGTCGGTCAGCGGATCCTGACGATCACGAGGTTCGTCACGTCGAGCTGCCCCGTCGCGTCGAGGATCACGCCCTGGAAGGAGAGGTCGAGCGGCGCCGGCAGCCCGACGATCGCGGGCGTGCTCCACGTCGCGGCGGGCGCCGCGGGCAGGACCACGCTGCAGGGCAAGGGCACGGTGCTCGCGAGGGTGAAGATCGGGCCCTCGAACTGCGGCGCGAGAGGGCAGGGCAGGAACGCCATCTCGCCGATGCCGAGCGGCACGTTGACGACGGTCTGGATCGTCGCCTCCGCGACGGCCCCGAAGAGGGCGAAGTCGGGGTGCGGAGTGAGCCAGGGCGGCGAGGTGAAGCTCAGCGACCAGGGCGCGAAGGCCGGAACCTCCACGCGGTAGTCGTCACCGCCGTCGTCGCCGTTCACGCGGAGCGTCCGGAAGGGAGCGCCGCTCGACGGGTCGGAGACGGTGCCCGCCGCGGCGGCGTGGTTGGCGATGTCGTTCGACTCGTGGGCGCCGATGTCGACGGTGCCGTTCAGGATGCGGGGGAGCCCGCCTCGATCCAGCCCGCCCGTCGACGCGAGGGAGTCGTCGCCGGCGTCGATCATCGGCGAGTCGTGGGCGAGCCGATAGTCGTGGCTTCCGACATCAACGAACCTCGGGTCGACGTCGACATTGCCGGGACCCGAAGCGCCGAACTCGACGTTGGAGTTCCTGATCGTGAGGCCGCCGAGGCCGGTCGGGGTGACGTAGAGCGGAGCGGGGCCGTTGCCGCGGACGATCGAGTTCCTGATGTCCGCGGCGGCGAAGCTGATCGTATAGAGCGCGGCGTTCATCGGCGCGACGTTGCCGACGATCGTGCAGTTCGAGACGGCGATGTTGACGAAGGACTGACCCGCGATCGCGCCGCCGGCGAAGGGCGCGTAGTTGCCCTCGATGACGCAGTCCTCGATCAGGACGGGCGAACTGAGAAAGGAGGGGCCGCCGTTCGCGAGGCAGATCCCTCCGCCCTGGTAGAGGCTGAAGTTGCCCCAGATCCGGCAGCGACGGATGACGTGTTGCGAACCCTCGGTGCAGATCCCACCCCCGAAGTTGAGGGAGATCAGGACGTCCTCGATGAGGCTGGGGGTGCTGCAGTCGAGGCCGCCGTACCCCGCGCCGTCGCTCTGGGAGATCTCGCCTCCGGTCATCGTCACGTAGGCGTTGCGCTCCACGAGGATGCCCTCCCCGCCGTAGGAGTACGAGACGAGCCCGAGCGGATCGACGCGCGTGCTCCCGACCACGCGACAGTCGATGAGGTGGGCATGCGAGGCGCCCCAGACGAAGATCCCCGCGCCCGCGTTGCCGAAGCAGCCGTCGACGAGGACGTCGATGATCGTCGGGGAGCAGATCGGCGTGGCGGAGCCGTAGAAGGACCCGGTGATGACGATCCCGCCGCCCGAGTGCTGCGACGCCCCCGCCTCCGTGAAGTAGTCACCCCGACCGCCGGTCAGGCGGATCCCCTCGAGGATCGAGTTCGATTGCTCCCCGCTGGAGAAGCGGACCACCGAGCCCTGATTCTGGGCGTCGATCGTCGTGAGCGAGGGACCCAGGCCCTTCACGTGGATCGCCTTGCCCAGGAAGTCGAGCTGCTCGGTCCACGTGCCGGCGCCGACGAGGATCGTGTCGCCGTTCGCCGCGGCGACGATCGCGCCCTGGATCGAGACGGTCGGATCGGGAACCAGGATCGTGGACTGCGCGAAGACCGGCACGGCGACGAGGATCGCCGCGGCCAGCGGGATGAGCTTCGAGTTCATGTTCGGCCCTTCGTGCGTTGACGCGGGCCGCCTGGAGGCGCGCGTCGGACGAGGTGAATGCCTGGCCACGGTACTCCGGGGACGGGGCGTCGGGGAAGCCGGAGTCGTTTCTCGGGCCCTTCCGAACTTGACCGACGGCCCGGCCGTTCGCGACAGTGTTCGAGGCGCCCGTCCCCCGGACGGGCCCGGGCGCGGGCGACGAGAGAGGTGATTGATGAGGACGGAGTCCGAGGGGACGCTCGACGGGGCTCGTGGGTCCGGAGTCCGGATCGGCTTCACGCGGTCTCGGTGCGTGGCCGTTCTGTCGGCCTTCCTCCTGGTCCTGCTCGCGGTCCCGCCCGTCCGGGCCCAGCGGCCGGTCCCGGACTGGGCCGGGAGAAGCATCCTCGCGGGCGTTTCCGAGGAACTCGAGGATCACCCGGCTCAGGAAGGGGTTCCCTCGATCTGGCGCGGCATGCTGCATCAGGGGACGCGGCGGCTGCTCTGGGGCAAGGCCCGCCTACTCTTCCGGGTCGGCGAACCGGAGATCGTCGTGGAGTTCGCCGGCGCAGACGGACGGACCGCCTTCGCCGTCTGGAAGACTCCCTTCGTCGACGTCCTCGACGTCGAGCGCGAGATCACCTGGAGCTCCGCTCGCTCGCCTCGCTCCCGCTTCGTGATCCTCGGGCGCACGGAGTCCGGTGAGTTCCGCCTCGCGACGATGAGCCTGTCGCCCGACGACGGATTCGCCGTGACGCCCGAATTCACTCTCGTTCCGCCGCTCGAGACCCAGGCCCGGGAGCGCTGGACGCGCGCGAATCGCGCCTTCGGGGCCTACTGGGTCTTCTCGCCGCGCGAGGATGCGGTCAAGCGCCTCGAGGTCGTGGAGAACGAGAAGGGCGCATCGCGCGCGAGCGTGACCGGCGTCTGGAAGTTCGCGCCCTCGGACCGCGGTCTCTTCGCCACGATCAACGCCTTCGAATCGGGCCTCGTCGTCATGAGCCGCGGAGGTTCCGCCACCGACGTCCCGAGCTACGTCCTCGATCCCGGGGCCGGACCGGAGGATCGTCGCGTTCGCGAGATCTGGGGTCCGCCCCCGGTTCGCGCCGTCTCCCGGATCTCCACTCACGTGGTGGGCGGGCAGTCCTTCGTCCGGATCCGCGCCATCCGCGCGGTGGAGATCCAGGCCTTCGCCTCGACGGCGGAAGGGAAGCTCGAGGCCCGCTCGGCGCCGCTGGTCGCGGGAGAGACCTCGAGCCCGGTCGATCTCGAGCTCTCGGCGCCGCTCCGGGAGGGGGAGCGCGTCGAGCTGCGTGACTCCGAGGGGGCGCGCTACCCGCTCGAGATCGCGCCGACCCGGTTCCGCGTGTTCTCCGCGCTCGCCCCGCGGTCGGACGAGGAGAGCCGCGTCGTGTTCCGCGGGGTGGGGCTCGGTCCCGAGGTCCGGGTGGAGGCGCTCGGTCCGGGGGAGGAGAGCCGCACGCTCGAGGCGAAGGTCCTCGATCCCTCCCGGATCGAAGTCGTCCTGCCCGAGGTCGAGGGCTCTCCCGGCCGGATCGTCGTCACCCGGATTCGCTTCCGGAGCCCCGACGGGGCGGAGGCGACCCTGAAGATCCGGATCACGAAGACCTGACGTCTTCTCTCACCCCGTCCCGTCGGCGGCCTCAATGGTGAAGTGATTGCTTGACTATCGGACCCGGCCGACGCATCATCCTGACCATGGCGACCAGCCTTCCTCCCCTCGACGGCGTCTTCGCCGCGCTCGCGCATCCCGCGCGTCGTGCGATGGTGGAACGCCTCGTCCGGGGCGAGGCGGCGACCGGAGAGCTGGCCGAGCGGCACGAGATGACGCTCTCGGCCGTCCTCCAGCACCTCGAGGTGCTGCGATCGGCCGGGGTGGTCGCCTCGGAGAAGCGGGGTCGCGTCCGGGTCTTCCGGCTGCGGCCCGAGGTCCTCGAGGGCGCGAACCGGTGGTTCGCGGACCAGCAGGCGCGCTTCTGGAAGGCCGGACTGGCGGCGATGGACGCCGCCCTGAAGGAGAAGGACCGTGGCTGACGGCGAAGATCGGAAGTCGGAGGGGCGGGTGACGGCCCGCGTATCGCACGAGTTCTCGTCCCCGCCGGAGCGCGTCTTCGACGCCTGGCTGGATCCGGAGTCCGTGCGCGCGTGGATGGGGCACGCGCTGCGCGCCATGGGTCTGCCGGGCGAGGTCCGGACGATCGCGATCGATCCGCGCGCGGGCGGCGCCTTCGAGTTCAGCGACCTCCGCGCGGAAGGGGAGGCGCGCCACTGGGGCACCTACCTCGCGCTGGACCGCCCGCGGTCGCTCTCCTTCACCTGGATCACCGACGCCTCCGAGGAGGACGACCCGTCCGTCGTCCGCGTCGCGATCCGGCCCGCGGGCGCCGGCTGCGTCGTCGTGGTCGAGCACGAGTTCTCGGACCGGTGGAAGGAGTACATCGACCGCGCCGAATCGGGCTGGCGGCGCATGCTGGCCGGAATCGCCGCCGGCCTCGGCGAGCGTCCGTCTCCTTGAGACGAGCGGGGATCGAGCTCGAGCGACTCGTCCTTCCGTTCCTCGGGGGGACTTCAACGCGGGAAGGTGGTGGATTGACTCGGCGCGGGCAGTTCGGTCCGATCTCGACCGGACCGAGGCCGGCTTGAGCCGCCACCGTCCGACAGGCGTTTCCCATCGTTGGCTGGCGGTTCCCGGGGCGTTTTCCCGAGGCGTCCCGCGATGCGTCCGCACTCGTTCCGCGAAGCAGGAGTTCCATGTGAGCGACAACAAGCTGATGCTCTACACGTTCGCGGTCCAGCTCGTCACCTTCGGCTTCGGGGTGTACTTCCTGTGCTTGCTGTCGAGCCTCGTGCGGGCCCACGCCCGCGTCGCCGCCGCGATCGAGGAGCTCGCGCGCTCCGGCCGGGATCGGAACTGAACACATCTCCCGCGGATCATCCGGAGTCGTCCGACCATGAGTAACCCGATGCTCGGCCTGTTCGCGATCCTCATCATCCTCGCCGCCATCTCGGTGAGGCAGTCGACCCGAGCCTTGCGGGCTCAGGAACGCGTCGAGAAGGCGCTCCGCGAGATCGCGGAGCGCCTCGATCGCGCACGCTGAGCGCGGAGGCGCGTCGCGCCCCCGCGGCGACTACATCCGATCGACGGTCTCGATCCCCATGAGTTCGAGCCCCCGTCGCAGCGCGGCGGCGGTGGCGCGGGAGAGGTCGAGACGCGCGCGCCGCGTGGCGGGATCCTCGGCCTTGAGGATCGGCACCTGGCGGTTGTGCGAGTGGTACGCACGGGCGGTCTCGATGAGCCAGGTCGCGATCGGACCCGGCGAGAGTTCGCGCGCGGCGCGCGCGACGACCCCGGGGAACTCGATCAGGCGCAGGGCGAGGCGGCGCTCCGAGGCGTCTCCGAGCGGGGTCGGATCGAAGGCGGCGCCCTCGTCGCCCGCGTCCTCCAGCATGCGGCGGATGCGGGCGTAGGCGTAGAGGACGTAGGGGCCGGTGTCGCCCTCGAAGGAGACGGAGGCCTTCGGGTCGTAGGTCATCGTCGTCTGCGGCGAGACGCCGAGGATCATGAACTTCAGCGCGGCGAGCCCGATCTTGCGGGCGCGCTCGGCGAGTTCGGCCTCGTCCTCCTCGCGAGCGGCGTCGCGCTCGGCGATCTCGCGGCGGGCGAGCTCCTCGATCTTCGACGATGAGGTCGTCGGCGTCGACGACCTTGCCCTCGCGGACTTCATCTCGCCCCCGGCAGCATGGACCATCCCGTAGGCGAGGTGATGCAGCTTGTCGGCCCAGGGGTAGCCGAGGCGGGACAGGATCTCGAAGAGCACCTTGAAGTGGTAGATCTGCTCGTCGCCGACGACCCAGATCTGCTCGTCGGCGTCGAACTCCTCGGCCTTCATGACCGTCGTGCCGAGGTCCTGCGTGATGTAGACCGAGGTGCCGTCCGAGCGCGCAGCACGACCTTGCGGTCGAGCTTGACGTCGGTGAGGTCGATCTCGACCGCGCCGTCGTCGCGCCGCGTGAAGACGCCCCGCTCGAGCCCCCGCTCGACGATCTCCTTGCCGAGGCGGTAGGTCTCGCTCTCGAAGTAGACGCGGTCGAAGCGGATCCCGAGGGCGGCGTAGGTCTGCTCGAAGCCCTCGGAGCACCCAGCCGTTCATGGTCTTCCAGGAGGGCGATTGGTCTCGGGGCTGTCGTTCTCCTGCAGCTGGAGCATCTGCTGGGCCTGGTTGCCCCAGCGGTCATCTTGAAGAAGTCGTCCTGGAGATGTCGGCCCGGTCGGGGTTCGCGGACCGGAAGGCGGCGAGCTCCTCCTGGAAGCGCTTCTCGAAGAGGACGTAATAGAGCCCACGAAGTGGTCGCCCTTCACGCCTCCTCGGGGCTCTCGGGCGTCCGCCCCTCGCCTTCCTCCTGGTAGGCCAGCATCGACTTGCAGATGTGGATGCCGCGGTCGTTGACGAGGTTGACCTGGACGACCTCGCGCCCGGCGGCGGCGAGGATCCGGGCGATGCCTCGCCGAGGCAGCTGTTGCGGACGTGACCGAGGTGCTGGGCTTGTTCGTGTTGGAGACGAGAACCCACCAGGGCGCGGGGCAGCTTCGGCGCGCGGGGCGTCGCCGACGGATCCCGGCGCCTCGAGGGCCGGGGCGATGGCGGCGGAGAAGAGGTCGCCGCCCGCCAGGGTCAGGTTGACGTAGCCGGACACGGCCTCGGCCGCGGCGACCGGACCGCCCACCATCTTCTCCGCGAGGGCGGCCGCGATCTTCGGCGGGGCCTGGCGGAGCGTCTTCGCCATGTAGAAGCAGTTCACCGCGAGGTCGCCGAACTTGTCGGTGAACTCGACGGAGATGTCTTCGGGGCTCTGGCCGAACAGCTCGCGGCAGGCTTCCCGGGCGCGCTCGCGGACGGTCTCGAGGATCATGGGCCCTCTCCGAGGCAGGATGGAAGTCGGGGATTCTATCGAGGGGTCCCCCGGAGGCCACGGTGGAGTCGAAGGATGCGTTGTTTCGAGACCGCGGCGGAGCTGCCGCCGCGCTTCCGGATCGCCGCGCGGCCGGCCCGGCCCCGGGAGAGCCGGGTCCTGATGGTCGATCCGCGACACTTCCGGGTCGACTACGCGATCAATCCCCACATGCGGGACGAGGCCGGGAGGCTGAATCGGGTCGATCCGGAGGCGGCGCGTCGCCAGTGGGAGGCGCTTCGCGACCTCTACCGGGACCTCGGCTTCGAGGTCCTGGTCCTGCCCGCCGACGCGGCCCTGCCGGACATGGTCTTCGCCGCCAACCAGTCTCTCGCGGTGCTGGATCCGGCCGGCCGGCCGCGGGTGGTGCTCTCCCGGATGAGGGCGGCGGAACGGCGGGAGGAGGTCGCCCACTTCGCGCGCTTCTACCGCGATCGCCTCGGCTGGGCGGCCGGACCCGCCCCCGGCGACGGCGCCTTCGAGGCCTGCGGCGACCTCCTGCCCTGGCCCGGGCGACGTTTCGCCGTCGCCGGTCACGGTCCCCGCAGCGACCGGGCGGTCCTGCGCGAGCTGGCGCCGCTCCTGGAGCTCGATCTCGCGCTCTTCCGTCTCGAGGACCCGGACTTCTACCACCTCGACACCGCGCTCGTGCCGCTGGACGACGAGACGGCGCTCTGGGCGCCGGCCGCCTTCGACGGCGCCGGGCGGGAGCTCCTCCGCGCGCTCGTCCCGCGCCTCATCGAGGCGCCGGAGTCCGAAGCGCGTCGCGCCTTCGCGACGAACGCCCACTGCCCGGACGGGCGCCACGTGATCCTCGACGGGAGGGCCGTCGAGACGGCGACGCGGCTGGAGGCCGCGGGGTTCCGGCCGCGGCCGGTCGACACCGGGGAGTTCATCAAGTCCGGGGGGAGCGTCTTCTGCCTGAAGCTGATGCTGCCGGGCGCGGTCGGCGCGGAGCCGTCAGAGGCGTGAATTTCGCGAAAACCCGCGTTCCCGCCGTTCTTGCCGGGTTTGGGGGGCCTTGCTAGATTGCGCCGCCCGGCGGGGGAGACCCACACCGACGGGTCACGATCCCTGAGAGTGCCCCCATGCCGGACATCCGCAACATCGCCATCATCGCCCACGTCGACCACGGGAAGACCACCCTGGTCGACGGCATGATCCGCACCGCCGGTCTCTTCCGAGAGAACCAGGAGATGCGGGAGTGCTTCCTCGACAGCAACGATCTCGAGCGCGAGCGCGGGATCACGATCCTGTCGAAGAACATCTCGGTCCGCTACCGCGATACCAAGATCAACATCATCGACACGCCCGGACACTCCGACTTCGGCGGCGAGGTCGAGCGCGTGCTCAAGATGGCCGACGGCGTGCTGCTGCTCGTCGACGCCTTCGAGGGGCCGATGCCGCAGACGCGCTTCGTGCTCCGCAAGGCCCTCGACCTCGGCCTGCGCCCGATCGTCGTGGTGAACAAGATCGACCGCCCCGACGCCCGGCCGGACGAGGTCCTGAACCTCGTCTTCGACCTCTTCGTCGCGCTGGACGCCTCGGACGAGCAGCTCGACTTCCCGGTGCTCTACGCCTCGGGTCGCGACGGCTACGCCCGCTACGATCACGCGGACGGCAACCAGGACTTCGTGCCGCTCTTCGACACGATCGTGGCGAAGGTCCCGGCCCCGCAGGTCGACGAGACCGGCCCGTTCCAGATGCTGGTCTCCTCGGTGAAGTACTCGGAGTTCACCGGCCGTCTCGCGGTCGGACGCATCTTCCGCGGCACCGTGCGTCGCAACACGCCCGTCGTGATGGCCACCAACGCCGGCCGCCGCCTCAACGCGACGGTGAAGCGCGTGGCGACCTTCGAGGGTCTCGGCCAGGCCGAGGCCGAGGTCGGCATCGCCGGCGACATCGTGGCCCTGGAGGGGCTCGCGGACGTCGAGATCGGCGACACGATCTGCGATCCGGAGGCGCTCGAGATCGTCGATGCGCCGCCGGTCGACGAGCCCACGATCTCGATGCTCTTCAGCGTCAACACGAGCCCCTTCGCCGGCCAGGAGGGCGATTTCGTCACCTCCCGCCAGGTCAAGGGTCGCCTCGTCCGCGAGCTCGAGCACGACGTCGCGCTCCGCGTCGAGAACACGAGCTCGACCGAGACCTTCAAGGTCTCCGGCCGCGGCCTGCTGCACCTCGGCATCCTGATCGAGAACATGCGCCGCGAGGGCTACGAGTTCGCGGTCGGCAAGCCGCGCGTCATCATCCGCGAGATCGAGGGCAAGCCGCACGAGCCGGTCGAGACCCTCGTCGTCGACTGCCCCGAGACGGTGGCCGGCAAGGTCATCGAGGAGGTGGGGCGTCGCCGCGGCGAGATGGTGGACATGAAGGTGCGCGGCGCGCTCGCGAGCCTCGAGTTCCGCATCTGCGCGCGCGGCATCATCGGCCTCAAGACGCGCCTGCTCAACCTGAGCGCGGGCGAGGCCACGATGAGCCACATCCTCTGCGGCTACGAGCCCGATCGCGGTCCGATGTCGACGCGCGCGCAGGGCGTGATGATCTCGTCCGAGAGCGGACAGGCCGTCGCCTACGCGATCTTCAAGCTCAAGGATCGCGGCCAGTTCTTCGTCGCGCCCGGCACTCCCGTCTACAAGGGAATGATCGTGGGCGAGCACGCGAAGGACAACGACCTCGAGGTCAACATCTGCAAGGAGAAGAAGCTGACGAACATGCGGGCCTCGGGCTCGGACGACAAGCTCCTGCTTCCGCCGCCGCGTCGCCTCAGCCTCGAGCAGGCGCTCGAGTACATCCAGGACGACGAGCTCGTCGAGGTCACGCCGCAGAGCATCCGCATGCGGAAGTCCGACCTGCACGCGAAGCTGCGCAAGCGCACGACCTCCGTCTGACGCGACGCGCCGCGCGAACGAAGAGGCCCGGATCCGCCACCCCGGTCGGCGGTTCCGGGCCTCTCGCGTTCGCGGGGGAGGGAAGGCCCCGGAGAACCCCGGGCGCAAGGGGCGGTCGAGGGCCGTCCCCCTCCGTTTCTAAGCTCCCCCCAGCCAAGGGAATGAGCGGAAAAATGCTCCCCTTGTGGGGTGGCGCGACCCCTCGTTATAGGATGATGCGGTAGCAAGAGCGGTTTGGGCTGCGGACCCGCGAGGCGGGGACACCGCGAAGTCGCGAGGCGACACCCGACCGTGGACCGGCGCCCGGCGCCGGTCGCGATCATCGCATCGGTCCAGAGGTTCGGGCGGCCCGCGTGAAGCGCGGCAGCACCCGACGGCCGACCCCCGCAGGATGGTGGGGGAGCGGTCACCGATACGCAGCGACGCGTGTGGCGTCGCTCACGCCGAGCGAGGCGTACCCGTTCGTGAGAGCGAGCGGTTCCGAGAAGGCGTTCGACGCACGACGTGTACGGCCCGTTCCGGGTCGCGTCCGAGATCGACCGTTCCCGGTCCTCGCGAGGTTCGACCCGTTTCGAGGAAGTTCATGGCGGACAAGGCTCGCAAGCCGGACGCGGATTCCGATGGAACCGCCGGGGCCCGGCCCAACGGCTCGGATGGCGGACACTCCGACGACTCGCGCGGACGCGAGGATGGCGGTCGCAACGGCCGCCGGCGGCGCGGTCGCGGCGGACGCGGCGGGGGCGGAGCGCCGACCGGCGTCCAGGACAACGGCAACGGCGAGCAGGGCCAGAAGCGCGGTCGGGGCCGACGTCGTCGGAACAGCCGCGGCGGCGGCAGTGGCGGCGGCGGCGGTCGCGCCAAGGAGACGATCGACCTCTCGCAGTTCAACGAGGAGGATCTCGTCCGCCGGACCGGCATGATCGAGATCATGCCCGAGGGCTTCGGGTTCCTTCGCTTCGTCGAGAACTACTACCTTCCCTCCGAGGGCGACGTGCACGTCCCCTCGTCCCTGGTGCGCGAATTCGAGATCCGCCCCGGATCGATGGTCGAGGGCGACGTCGCCCCGCCCCAGAAGCGCAGCCAGAAGCCCACGCTCGTGCGCGTCACCGCGATCCACGGCAAGCCGCCGGAGGAGCACGGTGAGGAGAAGCCCTTCAAGGACCTCCTCGCGATCGATCCCGAGGAGCGCTACCACCTCGAGGTGCTGGGAGACGAGGATCCCTCGATGCGCGTCATCGATCTCCTCGCCCCGATCGGCAAGGGCCAGCGCGCGCTCATCGTCGCGCCGCCGCGCACCGGCAAGACGGTGATCATGCAGAAGATGGCGAACGCCATCTCGGCCAATCACCCCGACACGCACATCATCATCCTCCTCATCGACGAGCGTCCCGAGGAGGTCACCGACATGAAGCGCAACACGAAGGCGGAGGTCATCGCCTCCTGCCTGGACGAGGGCACCGCGAACCACGTCAAGGTGACCGAGGTCGTCCTGCAGAAGCTGAAGCGCCTCGTCGAGGCCGGCAAGGACGTCGTCTGCCTCCTCGACTCGATCACGCGTCTCGGTCGCGCCTACAACAACGAGACCAAGCACAGCGGCCGCATCCTCTCGGGCGGCGTCGACGCCAAGACCCTGGCGAAGCCGAAGGCCTTCTTCGGCGCGGCGCGCAACATCGACGAGGGCGGAAGCCTGACGATCATCGCGACGGCCCTCATCGACACCGGCAGCCGCATGGACCAGGTGATCTTCGAGGAGTTCAAGGGCACCGGCAACATGGAGCTCGTGCTCTCCCGGCAGCTCGCGAACAACCGCATCTTCCCCGCCGTCGACATCGCGGCCTCGGGAACGCGCAAGGAGGAGAAGCTCTTCGCGCGCGACGAGTACGAGAAGATCAACGTGCTGCGACGCGTCCTGAACCAGCTCAACCCGAACGAGGCGATGCGACTCCTCATCGACCGGCTGAAGAAGACGCAGAGCAACGCGGAGTTCCTCGCGAGCTTCGACCCGGGCAACTGATCCCGGTTCTCCCTCCTCCGCTCCCGCGTCCGGCCGACGCGGAAGCGGGGGGGAATGAAGAAGCCCCCGGAGACCGAGGTCTCCGGGGGCTTCGCTGTTTCTTCGACCGGACTCGCGTCCGGAGGCGGGATCAGTTCTTGGGGGTCAGGCGCCGGCCCATGCGACGGCGCCGGCGGATCACCGCCCGGCCTCCGCGCGTCTTCATGCGGGTCCGGAATCCCACCATCCGGGACCGCTTGATCTTGCTCTTGCGAATGCGCGTCTTCATGACACCAGCTCTGTCCGTGTTCGATCGGGCCGCGGCTCTCGCCGTCGAGGCCGGGGAGTATAGCAGGGCCTCCGGGGTCATCAAGACGGGGGCCCACAGGACGACGCCCGGAGCGGCGGTGAATAAATATTCATCTAAGTCCAAGTCCCGCCGTTGGATAAGATCCTCCCTGCGGTGGAAGGACACCCGCCCACGGAGAGTCATCATGCGTTTCGGCACCGTCTCGGCGCTCGTCTTCGCGATCTGCGCCTGCGTTTTCTTCCTGGCGATCTGAGAGTCCGTGAAGACATCCCCGCTGGCTTCGACCGGCTGCAACGGCGCCCGGCTTCGTCAGGCCTCCTCGCCGTATCTTTCCATTGATACGCCTCGTCGGCCTTCCTCGCCCGGCGCCGTTTCGCACGGTCTCGGGCCGACGCGGGGATGAATTCACGGACTCTGTGCTCTTCCGGGTCCTCGCCCTCCCGCGTCCGGGCGGGAGAGGGAGGGAGCCCGGAGGCCCGCCTCGCGGTCCCCGCCCGAATTTCGGGTCTTTCCTTAACCCCCCGTCGCGTCTGACGTCATCCTCGGGAGGAACGAATCCCGCTGGGCACCCCATGACGATCTCGCGCTCCTTGCGAACGACCGACGAGAACAGCGCCGAAGCCGGTCTCCGTCCCGAGGGCGCGGCCCTGCTGGACGAGCTGGTGCGCCGTCACGCCCGCGAGATCCAGCTCTTCCTCCACAAACTCTGCGGGGATCACCACCACGCGGAGGAGCTCGCCCAGGACGTCTTCGTCAAGGCCTTCCGGAACCTCGACTCCCTCCGCGATCTCGGATCCGCGCGACGCTGGCTCTTCGCGATCGCCGTGAACCACTTCAACGACTGGCTCCGGCCGCGGCGCCGCCGCCTCGTCCGCCCGGTGGCGGAGATCGGCGACTTCGACCTCGCCGGGCCGGCGTCCGACCGACCGGGCTCGGAGCTCGCCGCCCGGGAACTCGGCCGCGCGATCGCCGAGGGGATCTTCCGCCTTCCCGACCGCCAGCGGCGCGTCGTGCTCCTCTTCAGCGCCAAGGGTTTCGGATACGCCGAGATCGGCGACGCGCTCGGGATCACTCCCGAGGCGGCCAAGGTCAATCTCTTCCACGCCCGGGAGAAGCTGCGGAAGATCGCCGACCGCTACTTCCGCGACCGGAGGGACGAGTCGTGACGCGCGGCTGCCCCGGCGGCGACGCCCTCTGGGCGCTCATGGACGGCGAGCTCGGGGGCGCCCACGGACGCCACGTCCGCGAGCACGTGCGCTCCTGCCTCGCCTGCCGATCCCGCCTCGAGTCGGCGAGCCGCGTCCAGGGCGAGCTCTTCGCCCGTCCTCCGGTCATCGAGCCCGCGGACTTCGAGGACCGCTTCCGGACGCGACTCCTTTCGCGCCTCGCGACCTCGGAGGAGCACCGCCGGGCCCGCGGCTGGCCTCGGGTCGCCGCCGTCGCCGCGGGCCTCCTCGTGGCCGCCGCCGCCTTCGCGTGGACGGCGCGGTCCCGGTCCGACTCCGGCGCATCTCCGCGATCCGACCGCCATGAGGTCGCCGAGGCCGATCGCCGGCTCCGGGAGGCGCAACTCCGGGTGCGCACGGAGGAGGCCCGTCTCGCGCTCCTCGACGCGCTGCAGTCCCGCGAGTCGACGGCTCCCTTCTCCTCCGAGACCGTCGGCGCCCTCGAGCGCCGCTTCGCCGCCGTCGGTCTGCGTCTCGAGAACGAGGTCGTCCGCGCGGCCGAGAGCGCGCCGCTCAGCTACCTCGGACGGGCGGTGGAGTTCATGGGGGCGCACGGCGCGCGCGACTACACGCCGGCCCTGCGCCGCCTCCTGAGCTCGCCGGTGAAGGACGATCCCGCCGTCGGTCGCCAGGCCTTCGAGGCGCTCGCCCGCATCGACACCGGGGAATCCGTCCGGATGCTCGAGCGCGCCGCCCGCGATCCGGAGACGTCGGCGCCGGCGCTCGCCGCGCTGGTGGAGTCGGGGAGCGATCGCGCCTGGCAGGCCGTCGAACGGCTCGCCCGTCGCGCCGACGGGACGCTCGCCTCGGATCTCGTCGCGGCGGTCGCGAAGTCCGACGGCGAGACCTCGGCCGCGATCCTCCGCCAGCTCTACGTCGACGGCGTCCAGTCGGAGCGCCTGGTCGAGGCCCTCGTCGCCCGCCCGTCGAGCGCGGCCTGGGCCCGCCGCGAGATCGAGCGCGGCGCGACCGACGGTCCCACGCGCCGTCGGTTGATCGCCCTCCTCGGGGCGGCCGGGGATCGTGAGGCGGTGGCCATCGTCGCCCGCGCCCTCGAACGCCCCGGAGACGAGGAGATCGCCGCCCGGACGTTGCTGGCGATCGGCGACGAGAGCGGATTGCTGGCGCTCGCGGGGCAGCTCGAACTCGAGTCCCGACGTCATCGCGACGGCGCGGCCCGGCGTCGCCACGAGGCCGCGCGCGACGCCCTCTCGGAACTCGGTCCCCGCGAGGCCGACCTCTTCCTCGATCGGGCGATCGAGGCGACGGGACGGGCCGGTCGCCGGCTGGTGCTGGCGGCCGGTCTCTGCGGCGACGACGGCGTCCTCGAGCGACTCGCGCGCCTCGTCGACCGCGACGAGTACGAGCTCGAAGCGCTCGAGGCCATCGCGGAGATCGGCGGGGAACGCGCCCTGGCCCTGCTCACCGGCTTCACGCGTCACGGTGACGCCCGCGTCCGCGCGAACGCGCGGCGACATCTGGAGCGACTCTCGGGCCGCCCGGGTCGCGGCTCGTTCGTCGCGCACCTCGTCCCGACCGGAGGTCCGCTCGCTTGATCGATCCCCTCGCCGCGCGCCCCCGAATCCGCCTGACGGCGGCGGCGCTCCTGCTCCTCATGTGCGGCCCGGTGCGGGCCCAGGAGGGCGGCGCCCTCGAGATCCGATCCTTCGACGTCGCCGCGCTCACGGTGGGGGAGGAGGACGCGGATGCCCTCGACTGGGCCCTGCCCCTGGCTCGCTCCTACCGAGGCGGCGACGTCGAGGACGTCTCCGGGCGCGAGCGCGGCCCGACGACCGCGCCGCTCGCGCCGGAGGAGCTCGTCGACATCGTGCGCGGCTCCTTCCCGCCGGAGGTCTTCGCGCCCTCGGATCGCTTCATCCGGATCCTCGACGGCGGTCGGCGTCTCGCCATCCGCCTGCCGGCCGGCCCGCTCGACGAGGTCGATCGGCTGCTGCGACGACTCGGGGAAGGACTCGCCGAGGACTGGGATGTCGAGGCGCTGGTCATCGAGGGGGATCGCAGCGTCGCCGACCTCCTGAGCGGTCGGAAGAAAGTCGCGACGGACGTCTTCGACGCCCTCCGCGATGCCTCGGAGGACCGGGCGCCGGCGCGCGGTTTCCTGCGAGGTCGCGCGCGCTCCGGTCGCCGGATCGCGCTCTCGTCGGGCGCGCATCGACGCTTCGTGGGCGCCTGCGACGTCGAGGTCGCGCCCTCCGCGCGCGTCGTCGACCCGCGACCCCTGCGGGTCTTCGAGGGTCTGCGCATCGACGTGCGTCCGATCGGTCTCGGCGAGGGACGCTGCATCGTCCAGGTGAGCGGCGAGAGCTCCCGCGACTTCGTCACCACCGAGCAGGACACGGGACTGCCCTCGATCGGCCGCCTCCAGCTCCCGCAGATCTCGGTCGAACGCTTCGCGGCCGAGGGGGTCGTCTCGGCCGATCGCTGCCTCGTCGTCGGCATCGAGAGCGCCGGCCGTCCCCGCCTCCTCGTCGTCCGGGCCCGCCTCGCGTCGCGCGTCGTCCCGAATCCGGCGGCCGGAACGCGCCGCCGCACGCTGGCGATCCCGATCGACGCGCTCGTGCGGCCGCCGCTGTCGCCGTCCCGCCTCGACCTCGGCGTGGCCAACGGGGACCCCGGGCCCCGCGCCACGTGGGGACCGTCCGACGGACCGAACGCCGCCGCTCCGAATCCGCTCGACGGCGACGTCGCGGCCGAGTTCCTGCGCTCGGCGCTCGGCGGGGCGGCCGATCGCCCGACGGTCTTCTCCTCCGGGACCCATCTCTGGGTCCAGGGAGACGAGGGGGCGCTGGCGGTGGCGCGCGAGCTGACCGATGCCCTCGTCGAGCAGGGCGCCCGCCACCTGCGCGTCGAGCTGCAGGAGGTGCGGGTGCCGCGGCGCGGATTCGGCGCGATGGAGAAGAGCGAGGGCGAGAACCTCGGGGCGCGTCTCTGGCGCGACATCCTGCTCGAACGCGGGGCCTGGATCGCGCTCGAGGCCGCGGTCGGCGGCGTCGCCGAGCTGGCGAGCGGGCGGGAGTTCGCCTTCGTCTCCGACTACTCGTCCGACGTCGCGGAGGACGCGGGCGTCTCGGTGCCGGTCGTCCAGACCGGTTTCACCGGGCTCCATGTTCGCGTGAGCCCCTACGGTCTCGTCGAGGGGGCCGGCAAGAGCACGGTCGCGCTCCACTTCGAGGTGGCGCGCAGCGAGCTCGCCCCCGAGTCGGGCTCCTTCGCCGGCGGCGGACAGTACGGCGCCATCCAGACCCCGATCGTCCACGAGCGCCGCTCCACCGGCGTCCTCCGGCTGCGCCTCGGCGAGCCCGAAGTCATCGCGGTGGCGACGGATCCCGCCTCCCCCGATCATCAGCTCGTGCTCGTCGCGCGCATCCGCTGATTCCGAAGCGCCGGATTTTGCCGACGAATCCGCCCCGCGGCGCCCACCGCCGCAGCGGGGGAGGGTTCGCGCGTCCGATTCGGCCGCCGCGGGCCCTGTGATAGACTCCTCCCCGCTTCCGAGACCCTCGTGCCGACCTCCAGGAGGACCCGCATGCTGTTCCGATCGGCCCCGGCCCCCTCGCGCGTGATCGCGATCCTCGGCGCGTCCCTCCTCCTGTCCCTCGCCGCGGGCGGCGCGCTCCGGGCCCAGGACGCGGCGGAGGCGGCGGGGCAGGACTGGCCCATGAGCCGCGGCAACCTCCTGAACCGGGGCGACCTGGGGCCGCGTCCGGACATCCGGCATGGTCGGGTCCGCTGGGAGTTCATCGCCAGCTCCCGGGTGACCACCGAGCCCGTCGTGGCCGACGGCGTGGTGTACTTCCACGACCACGCCTCGATCGTCCATGCGGTCGAGGTGCGGACCGGAAAGAAGGTCTGGACGGGCGAGCGGCGGAAGGCGACCGCGCGGCGGAAGGAGCTCGATCGCGAGCGGCTCGGCGACCTCGTCGGACTCAACGCCGACGAGCGGATCAAGGACGGCTGCGTCTTCTCCGGGCCCGTCGTCGCGGGCGACGCGGTCGTCTCGGCCACCCAGAGCGGAGTCCTCACCTGCTACGCCCGCAAGGACGGCAAGGTGCGGTGGGAGATCGAGCTTCCGGGCGAGGTCTTCTCGACGCCGCGCTTCTTCGACGGCAAGGTCATCATCCCCTGCGTCGACAAGAAGATCCACGCGCTGGACATCTCGAACGGCCAGGAGGTCTGGAGCTTCGAGGGCGGCGACATCTGGGGCTGCACCCCGGCCATCACCAGCAGCGGCACGATCATGGCCGCCTGCTACGACAAGAACCTCTACCTGCTCGACGCCAAGGACGGGCGCCTCAAGCGCCGCCTCACGATCGGCTACCGCACGAACGCGCACCTCTGCTTCGCCGAGGCCACGCTCTTCTTCCCGTCCTCGGGACGTCGGTTCAACGCGATGAGCGTCATCGACGGCAAGATGAGATGGACCGCGGAGAACCCCTCGCAGGTCCATCAGCAGTCGGTGGCCTACCGCGACGGCCAGGTCTTCCTCCAGCTCGGCAAGGAACTCCTCTGCTTCCGCACGAACGACGGGAAGAAGCTCTGGAGCCACGAGTTCTCGGAGCCGGGCGCGAACACGGTCTGCCTGGGCGAGAAGCTCGTCTACATCCGGGAAGGGATCTACGTCTACGCCTTCGCGATCGAGGACGGCGCACAGCGCTTCCGGGTGACGATCGGCACCAAGAATCACACCTCCCCTGTCCTCTCCGACGGCGTCCTCATCGTCTGCGACGGCAACGGAGTGGTCCGCGGCATCGAGTGATGGAGACGCGGGAGGCGATCGAGGCCCGCGTGAGCGGGCGCGTGCAGGGCGTCGGCTTTCGCTGGCACACGCGCGAGACGGCGCGGGCGGCCGGACTCCGGGGTTGGGTGCGCAACGAGGCCGACGGGACGGTGACGCTCCGCGCCGAGGGGAGCCCCGACGGCCTGCGCTCCCTGCGGGAGTTCCTGGCGCGCGGTCCCCGCGGGGCACGCGTCGACGGGCTCGACATCGAGAGCGTCCCTCCGCGCGGCGAGGACGAGGGATTCGAGGTCCGATCCTGATCGGCCGGAGACCCCGGCCGAAGAGGGGGTGATCGAGGGAAGAGGGCACATGCTCGAAGTCAGGGATCTCTACAAGAACTACGGGTCCTTCCGCGCCGTCCGGGGCATCAGCTTCTCCGTCGACGCCGGCGAGGTCCTCGGCTTCCTCGGGCCCAACGGCGCGGGGAAGACCACGACGATGAAGATCGTCGTCGGCTACATGGGCATGAGCTCGGGCGTCGTGAAGGTCGACGGGTTGAGCGTGGCGGAACGGTCCCGCGAGGTCCGCGAACGCATCGGCTACCTTCCCGAGCACGCGCCGCTCTACGACGACATGACCGTCATCGAGTATCTGCGCTTCATGGCCCGGATGCGGGGGCTCTCCGGCCCTCGTCGACGCGAGCGCGTGGAGCACGTGATCGGGGTCTGCTCGCTCGAGGCGAAGCGCCGAGCGCTCGTGTCGACGCTCTCGAAGGGCTACCGGCAGCGCGTCGGACTCGCGCAGGCGATCGTCCACGACCCCAAGCTGGTCATCCTCGACGAGCCGACCGTCGGTCTCGATCCCAACCAGATCGTCGAGATCCGGGAGGTCCTGCGCGAGATCGGTCGCCGCAACACCGTCATCCTCTCGAGCCACATCCTCTCGGAGGTCGAGGCGACCTGCCGCCGGGTCGTCATCATCGCCTCCGGTTCGATCGTGGCCGAAGGCACGCCGGAGGAGCTCGAGGCCCGCCACCGAGACCGTCGGGTCCATCATCTCGCCATCGACGGGGACGCGGGCGATCTCGAGGCGGCGCTGGCCGCGATGCCGGGGCTCGCCGACGTGTCCCGGCAGCCGGACGGTCGGTTTCGCTTCCAGGCCCCGGCCGACGGCTCCTTCGCGCCGGCGCTGGCCGGGATCCTGGCCGCGCGCGGCGCGTCGATCCGCGAGCTCAGCTCCGACCGCCCGACGCTCGAGGACGTCTTCCGCGACCTGACCGCGCCGGTCCCGGTCGCCGCCGGAGGTGAGGCATGAGCCGCGTCATCGCCATCTGGGGCAAGGAGCTGCGGAGTTACTTCAACTCGCCGATCGCCTACGCCTTCATGATCCTCTTCCTGAGCTACGCCGCGGCGAAGTTCTTCGTCTGGAGCTCGGCCGGACCCTACGGCGAGCAGCGCTTCAACTTCTGGGTGCGCGGAGAGGCCTCGCTGGCGGACTACTTCTCCGTCTTCCCGGTGGCCCTCGCGGTCCTCGTGCCCGCCCTGTGCATGCGCCTGTGGCCCGAGGAGTACAAGAGCGGCACCGTCGAGGTCCTCATGACGCTTCCCGTGCGGTCGTGGGAGGTGGTCTGCGGCAAGTTCCTCGCGATGCTCTCCATCCTCGTCGCAACCTTCCTCCTCTCGCTCAGCGTTCCCTGGGCGGTGTCGCGGTTCTCCGTCGAGGAGCTCGACATGGGCCCGATCGTCGGCGGCTATGTCGCCGCGCTCTTCATGGGCGCCGCCTACTGCTCGGTCGGCCTGTTGAGCTCCTGCTTCACGCGGGAGCAGGTGGTGGCCTTTCTCGGCGCGCTCTTCATCTGCGTCCCGCTCGCGGTCGCGGGGACGCCCGACATCGACCTCTTCACGCCCACGTGGCTCTCGCCCATCGCCAAGTTCATCGGCTTCTCGGTGCGCTTTGAGAGCATCGGCAAGGGCGTGCTCGACCTGCGCGACCTCTTCTACTTCGCGTCCTTCACGGCGCTCTTCGTCTTCCTCAACGTGACGGTGGTCGAGTACCGCCGTCTCCGCTGACGTCCCGGAGATCCTCGAGACCATGAAGGGCTCCATCGCATCCGTCGTGCTCGGCGGCCTCCTCGTCGCGGCGAACCTGATCGTCGCGAACCTCCTCCTGCGGAAGGTGGACTTCCGTCGGGACCTCACCGCGGACCGGCGCTTCGAGATCGGGGAGGGGACGAACTCCGTCCTCGACCGGCTCTCCGACACCGTCTCCATCCGCTGCTACTTCTCGAGCAACCTCCCGAAGCGCTACCAGCACTGCGATCGCATCGTCCTGGAGAAGCTCCAGGAGTACGAGAAGGCCTCCGACGGCAAGGTGGTCTACGAGTTCGTCGACCCGGAGACCGACGAGGCGGTGAAGCAGGAGGCCGACGACCTCGGCATCATCGCCGCGCGGACGACCGAGTTCGAATCCGCCACCTCGCAGCGCGAGGTCATCTGTTACATGGCGATGGTCTTCCGCTTCGCCGACCGGAAGGTCGTCCTGAACCTCTTCCAGGACATGCAGCAGAACCTCGAGGACCGGGCGCGCTTCCTGTCGGACCTCGAGTATCAGCTCACCCGCAACATCATCGCGGTCACGACGCGGCGCCGGACGATCGGCATCCTCGCCGACACCGAGAAGGTGCCGGTGAATCCGCAGAATCCGCGAGGAGAGAAGCGCTCCTACCAGGGGCTCGCGAATCTCCGCGGCCTGCTCGAGCGTTCCTACGACGTCCTGCCCGCGCTCGACGTGGCCGAGATCAACCGGGGCGCCGATCTCCCCGAAGGGATCGACGTCCTCGTCGTGCACGGCCCCAGCGAGCTCTCGGAGATCGGGCTCTACCAGATCGACCAGTTCATGATGCGGGGCGGGAACGTCCTCTTCACCGTGGACGCGGGGACGATCGAGGACCAGCTCAAGCCGGTCAAGCGGAACTACGGTCGCCAGGAGGTGCAGGACTTCGAGCTCCCGACCTGGAAGGGCGTCGTCGTCGATCACGGCCTCGACCCGCTCCTCGCGCACCTCGGCGTCCGCGTCGAGAAGGAGTTCGTCGAGGACCGCTCGGCCTTCCGCTACGTCTTCGTCCACGACCGGACGCTGCAGCGCGACCAGATCGGCCGGATCGGCGTCGTTCCCGAGACGCGTGACGGGCCGCTCCTTGCCTGGGTCGAGGCTCCGGCCCGCGACGCCGACGGTCATCCGATCGACGCCGCGGGACAGATCGGGGAGGGGCAGGCCATCGTGACCGACCGGGACACCGTCGTCCTCGCCGGCGTCTCGCCCATCACGCTCCTCGACGAGCGGCTGCGGGAGATCGGCGCCACCGCCCGCGTCATCCTTCGCTCCGGACCCGAGAGCGGCGTGCGCCCGATCAAGGACGGCATCTTCTCGCCCGATCCGAGGGTCGCGCTGCCGCTCGTGCCGGGCGAGCGATCGAACCTGATGGTCAGCCTGAGCGGTCGCTTCCCCTCGCTGTTCGCGGGGCGCGACATCCCGTCCGTGACGGGTGCGAACGGCGACCCGCTCCCGGTGCCGGAGGCGCGCATCGCGGCGCGGCGCACGGAGCCCGTCCGACCGAACCTCGTGATCGTCCTGAGCGACGCCGACGGCCTCTCCGACCGTCGTCTGAGCGACGTCCTCCGGATGGACCAGTACGTCAACAAGATCACGAACCAGGCGCTGCTCCGGAAGAAGGCCTCGGGCATCGTGCGCATGGCGGCCAACGCGGTCGACCTCCTCGCCTACGGCGACGAGGCCGGCGCGCTCTTCGACGTGAAGAGCCGCCGTGAGGTCCACGCCCGCGAGATCCGCAAGGTGGAGGAGGGCGACGACGACAAGCGGCTCGTCGACTGGGTGATCTTCGGCATCATCCCGGGCTTCGTCTTCCTCGCCGGCGTCGCGCGCTGGCTCTTCCGTCGACTCTTCGCGGTGGCGAGCTGAGGAACCCACGATGATCAGGAACGTCTTGCTCGCGATCGTCCTCGCCGTGCAGCTCGGGGTGCTCTTCGTCGTCGACCCGCCCTGGGAGGACGACGCCCCGGCCACGGAGGGACTCGCCGACCAGAGGCTCTCGCCCTTGCCCCTTGCCGAGATCGGTCGGATCGCGATCGCCGATCCGACCGGGAAGGCGCTCGAACTCGTCCGCCAGGAGGGCACGTGGATCGTCGTCCAGGCCTTCGGCTATCCGGCGAAGGAGGGCGAGGCCCAGGCCCTCGTCGACGAGCTCGAGGCCCTGCCGCGCGCGGTGCTCCGCTCCGACAAGAAGGTCATGCACGACACCTTCGCGGTGGACGAGGCCCACGCGACGCGGCTCAGGCTCAGCGACGCGACCGGCCGCATCCTCGCGACGCTCCTCGTGGGCAAGCGCGACCTGCAGGGCGTCCAGGGCACCTTCATCCGGCTCGAGGGCGACGACCGCACCTGGGCCCTTCCTTCCGCGAGCTTCCCGGCGCGGCTCCGGACGGACGCCCGCACCTGGTACGACCCGGTCATGATGGACATTTCGGCCGCCGATCAGGCCCGGATGACCGATCTCCGCGACGCCTGCTTCCGCATCGAGATCGAGAGCAACGCCGAGGATCCCGCCCGTCCCGGCGAGCTCGTCGCGCGTCGCCTGGTCTACGAACGCCGCGACGGCGGCGGGGCCGAGCGGTCCTGGAGCGTCGTCGAGCCGGAAGAGAAGTCCGACCTCGTCCTCGACGATCTCCTGCTCAAGAGCCTCATCTCCCAGATCGTGAGCGTGCGGGCGCTCGAGCTCGTGGCGGCGACCGCGCGTCCGGAGTTCGGTTTCGACGATCCGGACGCCATCCGGCTCCTCGTCACCGCGCGCTTCCGGGAGGGCGGGGTCGAGACCATCCGCACGATCGAGGTGGGGGCGCCGATCGGGGACGCGTCCGCGACGCCGACGATCGGGCGGGGCGCGATGCGCTACGCCCGGACGAGTCACCCGGGCGACGCCGCCGGTCAGGGCTTCGTCTTCGCCGTCTCGGCCAACTTCACCGGCATCTTCGATCAGCCCCCGGAGCGCTTCCAGCGTCGCGAGGTCGAGAAGCCCCCGGGCGACGGCCGCTGACGATCAGGTCACGGGCTGACGCACGACCGTCCGCCGCTTCGGCGGCGGCGTCCGGCTCGGGTCGTCGAGGTAGATCTCGTGGTGCGCGTCCCGCGCCGTGAGGCCCTCGGCGGGAAGGAACTCTCCGTGCAGGCGCGCGGCGACTCCGGCCGCGAGCTCCTCGTAAGGTCCTACGCACAGGATCTGGGCGCAGCGACCCTCCTCGTGCGTCCATCGCCGCAGGCTCGACGGCGCGGCGCCGCGCGTCGCCTCGAGGTCGGCCGCCGCCGCCCGGAGCTCGTCGTCGGAGATCCAGTCCGGCGCCGAGACGAGCACCCGCCAGGAGATCCGCTCGCGACGCCCGGCCGCGAGGTCGCACATGTCGTCCGACCAGAAGAGCGCCTCGAGCGGCGGCTCGACGAAGTTGCGGCCCATGCGTTCGCGCGCGACCCGGCGGAAGGGACGGATGACCCCGAAGAGCCAGGCCACCGCGCTCCGGAACTCCGCGCCTCCCGGATCACCGCGGCCGTCGATCGCGAAGTAGGCGAGCTCCGGGACGTCGACGAGGGTGAAGGCCGCGCTCGGGGGCAGGTAGAGCTCCCGGAGCTTCTCGCGGGACGGTTCGGTCATGGCGATCCCCCTCGTGCGCGACCGGCCCGCGGTCGGGGCGCGCTCCGCCGAGGATACCCGGCGGGAAAGGGGCGAGGCGACGACCGGCGCGGATCCTTCGGAGTCCGTGCGTCCATCCCCGCGGCGGCCCGAGACCGGCGGGGGCGCCTCCACGGACTCTCAGGCCGGCCAGACCGTCTTCAGGGCGCGACGGACGACGGTCTCGAGGGGCAGGGCCTCGCCGGCCGCGAGGACGCGGGCCACCGCGTCGCGCGCCGCCTTGGGGGGGCAGCCGAGGACCTCGAGGGCCTGGATCGCGTCCTCGCCGATCGCGGTGGATCCGCTGGCCTCGGGGGCAGGTCCGGACGCCGGGGCGAGCGCTCCGACGACGTCCTTCAGCTCGGTCACGAGTCGCTGCGCGGTCTTCGGTCCCACGCCCTTCAGGCTCTTCAGGATGTCGATGCGCTCGGCCGCGATCGCGGCGCAGATGTCGTCGACCCGGGCGCGCGAGAGCATGCCGAGCGCGACGCCGGGGCCGACGCCGTTCACCTTCTGGAGGAGGCGGAAGAGACGCCGCTCCTCCGGGGTGGCGAAGGCGAAGAGCTTGTGCGCGTCCTCGCGGACGTGGTGGTGGACCCAGACCTGCACGTCCTGGCCCTCGCGCAGGACCTCGGTCGTCGAGAGCGGCGCCTCGAGGGCGTAGCCGACGCCCTGGACCTCGATCGAGAGTTCCTGGAGATGCTTCGAGGCCACGCGGCCGCGCAGGTAGTCGTACATGCGGTCTCCTCGGACGCGGCGGAGCGGCCGGCGTCGGCCGACGAAAACGGGCGCGTGACGGGCCCGGAGGCCGTCGCGCGCCCGCGCTCGCCTCGGCGTCATCCTGACGGATGACGCCGACAGCGGATCAGCGATCCACGGTGCGGAGCGAGAGTCCCATGCCGTCGATCTGCTCGACGATCTCCTTCAGCGAGGTCACGCCGAAGTTGCGCTGGGCGAGGAGCTCGTCCTGGGTGTACTGCACCAGCTCGCCGATCGTGCGGATGTTCAGGTTCGCGAGGCACTTCCGCGAACGGACCGACAGGGCGAGATCGGTGACCGGGATCTGCAGACGCTTGTCGTTGGGGTCCACCGCGTAGGGGACCGGAGCCGCCGGTCCGGGCGCGCCCGGACGCGGGCGGACGGGCTGGAGCTCGTCCTCGGGACGCATCCCCAGGCGCAGGCCCTTCGACTCGAGGATCTGCTTGATCTCGTTCAGGCTCGTCTCGCCGAAGTTCTTGTAGGTGAGGAGCTCGGGCTCGGACTTCTGGACGAGGTCGCCGAGGGTCACGATGTTCATCTTCGCGAGGCAGTTGCGCGAACGCACGCTGAGCTCGAAGTCGGACACCGGGATCTTCAGGATCTGGTTCTTCTTGTCCTGACGGACCTCCTGCTCCTCGTCGTAGAACATGTCGAGGGAGGCCTCGGCGTCCTTGGCGAAGAGGAGGGCGCGGGGGTGGCGCGGGTAGACCGCGAGCACGCGCCGGTAGCAGTAGAGGGCGTCACGGTAGCGCTCGCGATCCTCGTAGAGGACGCCGAGGTTGATCAGCGCGTTGACGTGCGAGGGGGTCTGCTCGGCGATCTGCTCGTAGATCTCCATCGCCTCGTCGTCCTCGCTGGACATGTCGTGGCGATAGGCCTTGCGGAAGAGGCAATCGACGTGCTCGGGGTCGAGCGAGAGGCCCTTCTCGTAGAGGGCGTCCGCCTCCTCGTACTCGCCCTCGTGCTCGTGGAGCAGGCCGCGGTAGTAGCAGCCGTCGGCCGTCTCGCCGAAGGCCTTGCCGGCCTTGTCGAGGGCGGCGGCGAGGTCGTCACGACGTCCGGCGGCGACGAGAACGCGCATCTTGAGGGCGTTCGCGGCGGAGTGGGTCACGCCCTCGAGGGCCTCGAGCGCCTCCTCGATGCGGAAGCGACGGCCCTCGAAGCTCGTGGGCCCGCCGTGCAGGACGCACTCGGCGAAGGCGTAGGCCGGGACGGCGCCGTTGTGGGTCGTCGAGAGGTAGCCGGCGCCCGAGGCGTAGCGACCGCGGAGCCAGTCGGCGATCCCGCGCCACTGGCTCTCCTCGGCGCCGCTCTCCTTCACCGAGGAGAGGACCTCGGCGTGGCGGTCGAGATCCGAACGGTGCTCGCGGACGGCGAGGACGTGCCGCTTGAGCTTCAGCATCTGGTCGAGATCGAGATCCCGCGGGTTCTTCCCGTACCAGGACCAGGTGTCCACCGCTCCCGCGCTGCCCGAGGACTTGCTCATCGATAGGATCTCCCGTGGTGTTCGAGGTCCGACGCACGGCCCGGAGGGTGCGGAGCGGAGGCTCGTTCCGGAGTCCCGCGAGGCCGACGGCGTCGCCGCGGGGCCGCTCTCGGGGCGCCGGTTCATCTATCCCTTTCGCGCGCAAGGATTTGTGGCAGAATGCCGATCCCGGGGCGCGACGGCCGGCATTCTAAGGCTTTCTCCGCGCCGCTTAAAGGCGCCGCGGCCGGGTGGGGCGGACGGCGGAGATCCCGGGCCGCCGGGATCGGCGCCGCGCGCAAGCCGCGCGGGGAAGGTGACTTGTCGGCGCGCCGCCCGGCCTTGTCTCCGCGGCCCATCGTCGTCAAGATGCCCGGCCGCTCACCGGTCGGGCGGCGCGCCGGACGCGTTCCGGAACGCACCTGGTCCCCTCATATCACGACGAGATCCGCGACTCCGGTCGATGTTCGATTCCCTCACCCGTTCCTTTGACGCCATCCGTCAGCGCCTCGCCGGCAAGAAGACGCTGAGCGATGACAACATCTCGGAGGCGCTGCGCGAGGTCCGCGTGGCGCTTCTCGAGGCCGACGTGAACTTCAAGGTCTGCAAGGCCTTCGTCGCGCGGATCAAGGAGCGCGTCACCGGCGAGGAGGTCATCCGCGGCGTCAATCCGGGCGACCAGTTCGTGAAGTCCATCCACGACGGTCTCGTCGAGTTGATGGGACCCGAGGACCCGAACATCCGCTGGCGGGCCGAAGGCCCCACCGTGATCCTCATGGCGGGCCTCCAGGGCTCGGGCAAGACCACGACCTGCGGCAAGCTCGCGAAGCGCTTCATCAAGGACGGCAAGAAGGTCCTCCTGGTCGCGGCGGACATCCAGCGGCCCGCCGCCATCGAGCAGCTCAAGGTGCTCGGAGGCCAGGTCGGCGCCGACGTCCACGCCGTGCCCGGCGGTCATCCCCCGACCCTCTGCCGCGAGGCCGTCGCCCGCGCGAAGGACGAGGGCCACGAGGTCGTCATCCTCGACACCGCCGGTCGTCTGCACATCGACGCCGAGCTCATGCGCGAGGTCTCCGAGGTCGCGGCCGGCACGAACCCGGACGAGATCTTCCTCGTCCTCGACGCCAACACCGGACAGGACGCCGTCAACAGCGCGGCCGAGTTCGACGCGACGCTCGCCCTCACCGGCGTGATCATGACGAAGCTCGACAGCGGCACGCGCGGCGGCGCCGCGCTGTCGGTGAAGGAAGTCACGGGGAAGCCGATCAAGTTCATCGGCATCGGCGAGAAGCTCGACGACCTCGACGCCTTCCACCCGAACCGCATGGCGGACCGCATCCTCGGCATGGGCGACGTCGTCTCGCTCGTCGAACGCGCCCAGGAGGCGATCGACGAGGAGGAGGCCGAGAAGACCGCCAAGCAGCTCTTCACCGGCGCGTTCAACTTCGAGGACTTCCTCAAGACGCTCCAGATGGTGAAGTCCATGGGGCCGATCAAGGACCTGCTGAAGCTCGTCCCCGGGATGGGCTCGCAGATGGCCGCGATCGACTCCCTCGACGAGCGCGAGTTCGCGCGCTCGGAGGCGATGATCCAGTCGATGACGCCGATGGAGCGCGTCCACCCCGAGATCCTGAACATGTCCCGCCGGGAGCGCATCGCGCGCGGCGCGGGCGTCGGGGTCGATCAGGTCCACAACCTGGTGCGCGGCTTCAAGCAGATGCGCGGCCAGATGAAGGAACTCAAGAAGGCCGGCATGTTCGGGCGCATGATGGGCGACCCGACCAAGGCCTTCGCGAAGGAGAAGGCGAAGGAGGTCAAGAAGCTCGAGTCCGAGGGCAAGAGCGTGCTCGACCTCCCCGCATTCCGAGGAATCCGCTCGCCGAAGGCGAGCGGCACCAAGACCAAGAAGAGGAAGAACCGCCGCTGAGGGCGGCGTTCCTCGAGGAGAACGATCCCATGGCTACCGTCATCCGTCTGACCCGCCGCGGCCGCATGCACGCGCCCTTCTTCCGGATCGGCGTCTTCGATTCGCGCACCCGTCGCGACGGCGCTCCGATCGAGAACGTGGGCTACTACAACCCGATCGCCCGCGGCGAAGAGGTCCCGCTGAAGCTCGAGATCGAGCGGCTGAAGTACTGGCTCGAGGTCGGCGCCACCCCGAGCGAGACGGTCCAGTCCTTCCTCAAGAAGGCCGGCATCGCGATCGAGACCCGCACGGCCCGCACCGAGCGGAACCGTCGCCGCAGCCAGAAGCGCCTGGCCTCGGAGAAGAAGACCGGTCGCATCCACGGCAAGGCCAAGCAGAAGGCCAAGGCCAAGGCGAAGAGCGAGCGTCGCGCGGCCCGCAAGGCCGCGGCCGCGTCCTGATCCCGTCCGCGGGAGTCCGGGGTCCCCGCGGGGGCCCTGATGAACTCGCGTCGCGCCACGCCCTCCGGGCGCGGCGGTCCCCGCATCGCGCCGAAACGGGAAACCCGATCTCGCCATGAGCAGTGCCGCGTCTCTCAAGAAGACCGTCGAAGACCTCGAGAAGCGCTTCGGCGGACTCCGGGTCCTCGACGAGCAGGATCCGCTCGATCAGATCGTCCTGCTCGTCCTCGCGCGCGGGACCAACGAGAAGAAGGCCCGGCAGGCGCTGAAGACGCTGCGCGGCGACTTCGTCGACTGGAACGAGATCCGCGTCAGCGAGCGCTTCGAGATCGATCGCTCGCTGGCGGTCCTGGGCAAGCGCGCCATCGAGGGCAAGGCCCTCGCGATCCGCGAGGTGCTGGCCGCCGTCTACGGCCGCTTCAACCGCACCAGCCTCGTCTTCCTCCACGAGAAGAACGACCGCGCCAACGCGCGCGCCCGCGAGAAGCTCCTGAAGTTCCTCACCGAGCTGTCGCCCGCCATCGCGGCGATGATGGAGTCCTACTTCACCCGCAAGCCGGTGGCGATCCGCGCCCCGATGCCGAAGATCCTCGTCGACGAGAAGCTCTTCCCGAAGGGCGCCACCGTCGCGACGGTCAAGAAGCAGGTCGACAAGGGCCTCGACGCCGAGGAGCAGTCCCTCTTCGTCTGGGGCGTCCTCAACCTCCACGAGGAGGTCGAGCGCGCCCGCCAGGACGAGCGCGACCGCAAGGAGCGCGAGAAGGAGGAGGCCCGCCGTCGCGTCGAGGACGAGAAGCGTCGACGCGAGGAGGAGGCGGAGCGGAAGAAGAAGGAGCGCGAGCTCGCGAAGATCCGCGCGGCCGAGGAACGCGTCGCCAAGAAGAAGGCGGCCGAGAAGGCCAAGCTGGCGAAGAAGCGCGAGGACGAGCGCAAGAAGGCCGCCGCCGCGAAGAAGACCGCGGCGAAGAAGGCCGCGACGAAGAAGCCGGCGGCCGCCGCCAAGAAGGCGGCGACCAAGAAGGCGGCCGCGAAGCCCGCGGCGAAGAAGGCCGCGACGAGGAAGCCCGCCGCGGCGAAGGCGGCGGCGAAGAAGCCGGCCGCGAAGAAGGCCGCCGCAAAGAAGGCTCCGGCCAAGAAGGCGGCGAAGAAGCCGGCGGCCAAGAAGGCGACGAAGAAGCCCGCGGCGAAGAAGGCGACGAAGAAGCCGGCCGCGAAGAAGACGACCAAGAAGACCGGCGGGCGCAAGACCGGTCGCTGATCGCGCGATGTCCGCCCGGCTCGTCCTCGCCTCGTCCTCGCCGCGCCGCACGGAGCTCCTCGCGCGCTGGGGCCTCGCCCACGAGGTGGCTCCCGCCGACGTCGACGAGCACCTGGACCCCGACCTTGACGCCCCCGAGCTGACGCGACGGCTCGCCCTCGCGAAGGCCCTCGCCGCGTCCCGCGCTCACCCCCGTTCCGGCGACCCCGAGCTGGTCTTCCTCGGCGCCGACACCGTCGTCACCCGCGACGGTCTCCACCTCGGCAAGCCCGTCGACGCCGTCGACGCCGCGCGCATGCTTCGCGGTCTGTCGGGGCGGATCGTCGAGGTCGCGACGGGCGTCGCGCTCGTGCGGGGGGACGAGACGCTCGCCGACGCCGCGGTCTCCCGCGTGCACATGCGCCCCTTCGACGACGCCGAGATCGCCGCCTACGTGGCGGGCGGCGAGCCGCTCGGAAAGGCCGGCGCCTTCGCCATCCAGGGCGAGGGGGGCGCGCTCGTCGCGCGCTGCGAGGGCTCCTTCAGCAACGTCGTCGGCCTGCCGCGATCCCTCACGCTCGCGCTGCTCGAACGCTTCGGCGTCCGGCCGCGCTGACCGCGACGACTCCCCGACCCCGCGATGTGGTCGGCGTCGGTGGTATGATCCCGGCATGACGGATCGCCGCTTCCTCCTGCTCCTCGCGCTGGCCCTCGTCGGCGCCGGACTCGTCGCGCCGCTGCTGCCGATCGTGCCCGCGGCCGGAGGCGATTCGCTGCGTCCGCGGCCCGTCTTCTCGACGGTGGCCGGAGAGGGTGGGGCGCTGGCCGATCTCGAAGCGGAGCGCGCCGCCGAGCGCGCCCGGCTCGACGCCCTCGGGCGATCGCTCGCCCCGGAGGTCCCGCTCGCCCGCTGGGAGGAGATCGCCCTCCGTCGCGTGCCGGCCGCGAACGCGGCGGAGATCCTCGCCGGCGACGCGCGGCTCCACCTGGCCGTGGGCGCCGACGGCATCGCCGCGTCGCGACTCTGGCGCGATCAGGCGCGGTCGCCCGTCGGCGAGGGGAAGACGCCCGACCGCCGACTCCGCGTCGCGGTGGGCGAGGGGGCGTCGCCCGCCGATCTGCTCGCGCTTCTCGCGGGACCGCCGGTGGGCGTGACCCGCGTCGTCGAGGTCCCTTCGCGGGAGGAGTCGCGATGAACCGTCCCCCGGTCCCGATCGGCGGCCTCGCGCTCGCCCTCCTCGTTCTCGCGACGCTGATCGGTTGCGGCGGGTCGACCCGTCCTCCCGTCGACGAAGGACCCCGCGTCGAGCCGGCGCCGACCTTCCCGACGGACCCGCCCGGCGACGGACGCTTCTTCGCCCGGATCGGCGGCGAGCTCGTCCGGCTCGAGGTCGCGGCCGTGCCCGAGGCGCGCGCCCGCGGACTCGCGGGGCGGACCGCGCTCGCTCCGGACGAGGGCATGATCTTCGTCTACCCCGAAGCGGCGTCGCGATCCTTCTGGATGAAGGGCTGCCTCATCTCGCTCGACATCGCCTACCTCGACGACGAGCGCCGGATCTTCCAGCTCGGCTCGCTCGATCCCGGGGCGCCCGACGCGGCCGACCATCCGCGGCTCGTCTCCACCGGCCCGGCGCGCTACGTCGTCGAGATGGAGAAGGGCTGGTTCGCGCGGCACGGGCTCGGCGTCGGCGAGATCGTCCGCTTCTCGCCGGAACTCGAGGAGTGGGTCGCGCTCGTGCGCGACGCCGAGGGTCGTTGACATGCGTCGCGCGTGGTTCCTCTTCTACCTCTCGCCGGCGCTCGTCGCGGTCCTCGGCGTGGCCCTCGTGGCCTGGATCCGCGACCGGGATCGCGTCCGTCCCGCCGAGCACGCGGTCGGCGTCGACACCTTCCGCGAGGCGCTCGACCTCATCGAGGCCGACTACGTCGAGGACGTCAGCCGCGAGGACCTGATCGCGGCCGCGGTGAAGGGCATGACCGACGTGCTCGACCGTCACTCCCGGGGCTACGACGAACGCGAACTCGCCGCCTTCCGCACCTCGAGCCGCGGAGACGAGGTCGGCATCGGGATCCACTTCGGCCGCGTCGACGATCGCTGGTGGGTCTTCCGCGTCGTGCCGCAGAGTCCCGCGGCGCGCGGAGGTCTGCGCGACGGCGACGAGATCCTCGCCATCGGCGACGCCCCGGTCACCGCGGCATCCGAGATCGAGGAGCTGCGCCGGCGCATCGTCGGGCCCGAGGGCGAGCGGATCGCGTTCCGCGTCCGGGGCTGGAAGAGCGACGAGACCCGCGACGTCCGCGTGCGACGCGGCGCGTACCACAACGAGAAGGTCTACGCCGAGCTCCTCCGGGATCACGTCGGCTACCTCCGGCTGGAGGGATTCGACGAGTCGACGCCGCGACGCGCGAAGAAGGAGCTGGATCGCCTCCGGACCGCCGGGGCGCGGGCCTGGGTCCTCGATCTGCGCGGCAATCCCGGAGGGAGTCTCCCGGCCGCGGTCGAGATCGTGGGGCTCTTCGCGGAGCTGCCCGTCGTCCTGAGCTCCGTCTCGCGCCGCGAGCGCGAGGTCTACGGTTCCGAGGGTCCGGCCGCCTTCCCCGAGGATCCCCTCGCCCTCCTCGTCGACGGCGGGAGCGCCTCGGCGTCGGAGATCGTGGCGGGCGCGCTGCAGGACGTCGAGCGCGCCTTCGTGTTCGGCGAGCGGAGCTACGGGAAGGGCCTCGTCCAGAACGTCTTCGAGCTCCGCACGCGACCCCTGGGGTTGAAGTTCACCGTCGCGCGCTGGTTCACGCCGGCCGGTCGTCTCATCCAGCGGGGCGGCCGGGGCGAGGAGGACGTGCGCGGCGGCATCCGTCCGGATCACGCCGTCCCCGTGAGCGAGGCCGAGCGCCGCGCGATCGCTCTGGACTGGAGTCGCCAGCGCATCCTGCCCGACATCCTCGAGTTCATGGAATCGGACCCCGCCTTCGAGTCGCTCCCGGCGGGTTACGCGGACCGACCCCTCGAGGCCGCCCTGGACTGGCTCGACGGGCGCCCGCCCGCGCGCCCCATCGAGGAGAGCTGACTTGGCGCGCGAACTCGATCTGCTGGCGATCCTCGGCGAGGTCGCGGCGGGGCGTCTGCCCCCGCTCGCGGCCCTGGACGCCTGGCAACGGACGACCGTGGCGGCCGCCGCCCGCGAACAGGACCCCGACGCGACGGGCCTCCGGACGGACCTCGGCCGGGCGGTCCGCCTCGGCTTCCCGGAGGTGGTCTACGGACCGGGGAAGCCGGCGGCCGAGCTCGAGGCCGCCGTCCGCGAGCTGCTCGAGGCGCACGGGCGCGTCATGGTGACCCGCGTCGACGCGGCGGCGCGCGCGGCCCTCGCGGGCGTTCCGGACCCGCGCTGGCACGAGCGGGCGCGCATCCTGGCCTTCGGGGCCGCGCCCGACCCCCGCCCCGGGACGGTGGGGGTGCTCGCCGCCGGGACGGCGGATCTCGCCGTGGCGGAGGAGGCGGCCGTCACCGCGGAGGCCTGGGGCCTCGCCGTCCGCCGCTTCCACGACGTCGGCGTCGCCGGCCTCCACCGCCTCCTGGCCCGCCGCGAGGAGATCGAGGCCTGCGATCTGCTGATCGTGGTGGCGGGGATGGAGGGGGCGCTCCCGAGCGTGGTGGGAGGGCTCTACGGCGGACCGGTCATCGCGGTTCCGACGAGCGTCGGATACGGCACGGCCTTCGACGGCCTGACCCCGCTCCTGGCCCAGCTCAGCGGCTGCGCGCCGGGGGTGGTCGTTGTTAACATCGACAACGGCTTCGGCGCCGGCTACGCGGCGGGGCGGTGGATGATCGGTCGCGCCGGCGCGGCCCCTCCTCGCCCCGAGGTCGACGGAACGACCGACTCCGCGTGACGGGGCCCACTCGACCCTCGCGACGACGCGCAATGATCGACATCGAACGACTCTGGCGGGCCCGACTCATCCTCGAGGACGGGACGATCTGGAAGGCCACGTCCATCGGCGCCGAAGGCGAGACCGGGGGCGAGGTCGTGTTCAACACGGCGCTCAGCGGCTACCAGGAGGTCCTCACGGACCCGAGCTACGCCGGCCAGATCGTGTGCATGACCTATCCCGAGATCGGGAACTACGGCGTCTGCTCGCAGGACGAGGAGTCCGAGGGGCCGAAGGTCGCGGGCTTCCTCGTCCGCTCGCTCGCGCCGCGCCACTCGAACTGGCGCGCCACCGAGGCGCTCGGCGATTACCTCCGCCGTCACGGCATCGTCGCGCTCGAGGGCATCGACACGCGCGCCCTGACCCGCAAGGTGCGCACGCTCGGCGCGATGAAGATCTTCATGACGACGGAGCCCCTCTCCGACGACGAGCTGCGCGAGCGCCTCGCCGCCGTGCCGGAGCTCGTCGATCGCGATCTCGTCAGCGGCGTGACCCGCGCGGCCGCGGGCGCCTGGACGGACGGCTTCGAGACCGCGTTCCACGCCGATCTGAGCCCCGAGGGTTCGCGGCGGCCGAAGGTCGTGGCCTTCGACTTCGGCGCGAAGTCCTCGATCTTCCGCTCGCTCGTCGCGGTGGGCTGCGACGTGGTCGTCGTCCCCGCCGCCACCGACTTCGACACCGTGATGTCGCATCGTCCCGACGGCGTCTTCCTCTCGAACGGACCGGGTGACCCCCGTCTGCTGACCGGCGTCGTCGACACCGTCCGCGAGCTGCTCGGAAAGGTCCCGATCTTCGGGATCTGCCTCGGCCACCAGATCCTCGCCCTCGCGGCGGGGGCCGAGATCGTGAAGATGAAGTTCGGCCACCACGGTTCGAACCACCCCGTGAAGGACCTCGACACCGGTCGGGTCGAGATCACGGCGCAGAACCACGGCTTCGCGGCCACGCGGGAGAGCATCCTCGCGGCGGGGGGGCGGATCACCCACGTGAACCTGAACGACGATTCGGTGTCCGGCCTCGAGCTGCCGGCCGCGCGCGCCTTCTCCGTCCAGTACCATCCCGAGGCCTCGCCGGGTCCTCACGACTCGGCCTACCTGTTCCGTCGCTTCGTCCAGCGCATGGCCGACGGGGTGGGGGCGGGATCTTGATCGTCCGCGCGGGCCGGGCTATCCTCCGCGCTGCGGACGAACGACTGCAAGTCCATTCGCCAGAAGGCGATAGCGAAATCGGGAGCCAGCGATGAGCGCGACCGCCCTGATCGGCCTCCAGTGGGGGGACGAGGGGAAGGGGAAGATGGTGGACATCCTCGCCGCCGAGGCCGAGCTCGTCGTCCGCTGCCAGGGCGGCAGCAACGCCGGACACACGGTCGAGGTCGCGGGGGAGCGGACCGTCCTGCACCTCGTCCCCAGCGGCATCCTCTCGCCGACCGCGCGCTGCCTCATCGGCCACGGCGTGGTCCTCGACGCGGAACAGCTCCTGAAGGAGATCGACGCCCTCGAGGCGCGCGGGGTCGCCACCGCCGGCCGACTCCTGGTGTCCGACCGGGCGCACCTCGTCTTCTCCTACCACCGCGAGCTCGATCGCGCGCAGGAGTCGCGGCGCGACGAGAAGATCGGCACGACCGGGAAGGGCATCGGTCCCTGCTACGAGGACAAGGTCGCGCGTTGCGGCGTCCGCGTCGGCGACCTCGACCGTCCCGAGGCGCTGGAGCGTCGCATCGCGCAGGCGCTCGAGACCAAGCGATCGCGCTTCGAAGCGCTCGGACACGAGCCGCCGCGCCTCGAGGAGGTGCTCGCGTCGGCGCGCGACCTCGCGCGTCGCCTCGCGCCGATGACCGTCGACGGCGTCACCGTCGTGCACGAGGCGATGGAACGCGGCGAGCGCATCTTCCTCGAGGGGGCGCAGGGCTCGCTGCTCGACATCGATCTCGGCACCTATCCCTTCGTGACCTCGAGCAACGCCAACGTCGGCGGCCTGCTCTCGGGCTCGGGACTGCCCGCCCAGGCGCTCACGCGCGTCATCGGCGTCTGCAAGGCCTACGCGACGCGCGTCGGGTCCGGCCCCTTCCCGACGGAGCTCGAGGACGAGACCGGAGCGCGACTGCGCGAGCGCGGCAACGAGTTCGGCAGCACGACCGGGCGGCCGCGGCGCTGCGGCTGGTTCGACGGCCCGGCGATGCGCTTCGCGGTGCGCGTGAACGGCGTGACCGACATCGCGCTGACGAAGGTCGACGTCCTCTCCGGCTTCGAGCGCATCCGCTTCGCGCGGGCCTACGAGACGGCCGCGGGCGAGCGCCACGAGGCGCTGCCCTCGATGGTCGACGACTTCGAGGGGCTCCGCCCCGTCTACGAGGACTTCCCGGGCTGGGAGGGCGAGCTCGGCGGCGTGCGCCGCTACGAGGACCTGCCCGCCGAGCTGCGACGCTACGTCGAGGCCGTCGAGGACTACTGCGGCGCCCGCGTCCGCTGGATCGGCGTCGGCAAGGGCCGCGAGCACATCGTGGATCGGGGGGAAGGATGAGCTCCGAGGGCGCACGGGACGCCGTCGCGCTGCCGCCCGGGTTGCGGCACGTCGCGATGATCATGGACGGCAACGGCCGCTGGGCCGGCCTCCGTGGTCTCCCGCGCGCCCAGGGCCACCGCGAGGGCGCCAACTCCGTCCGCGAGCTGACGACGATCCTCGCGGCCTCGGGGCTCGAGCAGCTCACCCTCTACGCGCTCAGCGTCGAGAACTTCCAGAAGCGTCCCCGCAGCGAGATCGACTTCCTGCTCGGGCTCCTGGGGGAGTTCCTCGAGTCCGAGCGGCCGACCATCATGGAGAACCGGATCCGCTTCCGCGCCATCGGGCGCATCGCGGAGTTCCCGGAGTCGCTGCGCGATCGCATCGCGAAGCTCGAGGCCGACTCCGCCGACAACGGCGGCATGGTCCTCTGCCTCGCCCTGAACTACGGCGGTCGCACCGAGATCGCCGACGCCGCGCGCCGCGTCGCCCGGCGCGTCGCGGCCGGCGACATCCCGCTCGAGGAGGTCGACGAGGAGACCCTCGCACGGCACCTCTACGACCCGGACATGCCCGAGCTCGATCTCATGATCCGCACCGCGGGCGAGATGCGGGTGAGCAACTTCCTCCTCTGGCAGGTCTCCTACGCGGAGATCTACGTCACCGAGGAGTTCTGGCCCGAGTTCCGCCGCGACGCCCTCGTCCGGGCGCTGTCGAGCTTCCGCGGTCGCGAGCGACGCTTCGGCGGCCTCGCCGAGCGACTCGATGTCTGAGAAGGCGCTCCGCATCTCGATCGGCACGGCCCTGGTCGCCGCGCTCGTCGGCATCGTCCTCGCGGATCGGGCGATGTCCTATCCGCTCCTCGGCACCGTCGTGCTCCTGCTGATCACCCTCGTCGGCCAGCGGGAGCTCGTCGCGATCCTGCGCGGCGGCCCGCGCCCGATCGGACTCCCGCTCTCGCTCGTGACGATCGGCCTCTTCGCCGTCCAGGCCTGGCTCCACCGGGGCGGCCCCGAGGGCGGCGCGCCGCCCGGGACGCTCTTTCCGGTCCTGGCCTTCTCGGCCCTGGCGGTCTTCGAGACCTTCCGGCTCCAGTCCGGACGCGAGCCCGACCTGGAGGCCCATGCCGCCGATCTGGGGGCCGGGGCCGCCGGTCTCCTCTACGTGGCCATGCCGATGGGGCTCCTGCAGGTCCTGGCCCTGGACGCGGCCGGCCACGGGACCCAGCTCGTCGCAACCTACGTCCTCATTTCGAAATGCGGCGATATCGGCGGTTATCTCGCCGGCTCGATGATCGGGCGTCATCGCGTCATGCCGCGGGTCTCGCCCAAGAAGAGCTGGGAGGGGTCGATCGCCGGCCTGCTCCTGACGGTGCTCGCGGGGTGGCTCTTCTGGCGCTCGCACCCCGACTTCTTCCCCGGACTCGGTCCGGGGGGGATTGTTATCTTCTGCGTCGTGGTCAACGTGGCGACTCAGCTCGGCGACTTCGCCGAATCGATGGTCAAGCGCTCGCGCGGGGTCAAGGACTCCGGCCGGCTGCTCCCGACCTTCGGAGGCGCACTCGACATCATCGACAGCCTGGTGTTCGCCCTTCCCGCGGCGGCGCTCGTGCTCTGGCTCCTGGGGTAACGGAGGCATCGTCGTCCCTTGGCCGACTTGACGATCTCGCTCAGGAACATCGACGAGGAGCGCACGCTCCTCGGACACCTCGATCGCAACCTCCGGATCCTCCGCCAGCGATTCGGCGTGGAGGCCACCTCGCGCGGCGGGCACCTCGTCCTCGCGGGCGAGCCCGATCGCGTGGGAGCGGCGGCCGACCTCGTGCGTCGCGCCCTCGCCCTGATCCGCGACGACGGGGTCGGGACGACGACCGTCACCGACCTCTTCGGCGGCGAGGAGCGCCCGGCGCGCGACGGCAACTCGATCCACGTGCGGATGGCGGCCCAGCCGCGCTCGCCCAACCAGAAGCGCTACATGGAGGCGATCTGGGAGCACCCGGTCACCTTCGGCATCGGGCCGGCCGGTACCGGCAAGACCTTCCTCGCCGTCGCGGTGGCCGTCTCGCTGGTCAAGGCCGGCGACTACCGCCGCATCGTCCTCGTCCGCCCGGCGGTCGAGGCCGGCGAGCACCTCGGCTTCCTGCCCGGTGACCTCGAGGCGAAGATCACGCCCTACCTGCAGCCGCTCTACGACTCGCTCCAGTCGTTGCTGCCCAAGGGACTGCTGAAGCGCTACATGGACGAGGGGGCGATCGAGATCTGCCCGCTGGCCTACATGCGCGGGCGCACGCTGGACCACTCGGTCATCATCCTCGACGAGGCGCAGAACACGACCGTCGCGCAGATGAAGATGTTCCTCACGCGCATGGGCACGGAGAGCAAGATCGTCGTCACCGGCGATCTCTCGCAGGTGGACCTGCCCGGACGCCAGGAGTCCGGTCTCGCCAATGCCGTGCGCGTCCTCCGGGGCGTCGAGGACATCGAGTTCTGCAACTTCCACAAGGACGACATCGTGCGCCACGAGGTCGTCCAGCGGATCGTGCGGGCCTACGGCTCCTGGGAGGAGCGGATCCGCCAGCGCGAGGCGGCGGATCGCGACGACGCCGACGGCGGGACGTCCTCCCGGCCTCCGCGCGGCGAGGACGCGGCGCGGCAGCGCAAGCGACGGTCGTGACCCGGGTCGAGGTGCGAATCGAGGCGCCGGCGGCGGGACTCGGAGCGGCGGAGATCCGGCGCGTCGTCGAGCACGCGGTGACGCGGGAGGGCGGAGACCTCGCGCTCAGCGTGGCCGTCGTCGACGATCGACGCATCCACGACATCAACCGGCGCTACCTCGATCACGACTGGCCGACCGACGTGATCACCTTCGACCTGCGGGACGACGGTGAGGACGATCCCGAGGCCGCCGACGGCGAGATCGTCGTCTCGAGCGAGACCGCGGCCCGCGAGGCGGCGGAGCGGGGGCATGCGGCGGCGACGGAGTTGCTCTATTATTGCGTGCACGGCGTCCTCCACCTGCTCGGTTGGGACGACGCGACCGATGCGGAGCGCGACGCCATGCTCGCCCGGCAGTCGGAGCTGCTCGGGGAGCTGGGATACGAGGTTTCGACATGAGCGAGGCGGAGGCGAGCGAAGCCGAGCGGCGGGAGTCCGAGCGACTCTACGTCCGGATCGCCCTCAAGAACGGACTCGTCGACGAGGACCAGGTCGCGGAGGCGATCTCGGTCCAGGACAAGATCCGCGAGCTCGGCGTGAGCCCGAAGCCGCTCCACGAGATCCTCCTCGAGAAGGGCTTCGTCGACGCGGCGGCGAACGAGCGCATCCTGCGCCATCTCAAGAAGGTCGCGAGCGCCACCCGGATCCGCGGCTACACCCTGATCGAGCGGCTGGGCAGCGGCTCGATGGGCACGGTGTTCAAGGCCCGCCAGGACTCCCTCGACCGCGTCGTGGCGGTGAAGGTCCTCGCGCCCTTCCTGACGAAGAACGAGCGCTACGTGAACCGCTTCATCAAGGAAGCGAAGGTCCTGGCGCGGCTGAACCACCCGAACATCGTGCAGTGCATCGACGTCGGCGAGAGTGAAGGCCACTACTACATGGCGATGGAGTACTGCGACGGGCCGACGGTCCTCGACGTCATCCATCGCGGCGGTCGCATGGCGCCCGAGCGGGCCCTGAACATCATCCTCCAGGTCGCCCGCGCGCTCGAGCACGCCTTCGAGCACGAGATCATCCACCGCGACGTGAAGCCCGACAACGTCATGATCATCGCGGGCGGGACCGCCAAGCTCTGCGACCTCGGACTCGTGAAGGACCTCGGAAGCGGCGGGGCGAGCACCGATCAGGGCAGCGCCATGGGGACCCCGAACTACATCGCCCCTGAGCAGGCGCGCGGCGACGAGACGGTGGACGCGCGCGCCGACATCTACTCCCTCGGCGCGAGCTGGTACCACATGATCACGGGGCGGCCGCCCTTCGAGCACGCCAACCCCGCCTCGGTCATGGTCGCGCACATCAACGACATGCCGATCGCGCCCAAGGATCGCTGTCCCGATCTCGACAACGAGACCTCGCGCATCGTGATGAAGATGCTGCGCAAGAACCCCGACGATCGCTACCAGACGCCGAGCGCGCTCATCCGCGATCTCCACAAGCTGGCGGCCCGCTACGGCGGGGCGGTCCCGGACGCGGTCGACGTCCCGATCGTCCGGAGCCGCAAGCGCCGCCGTCGCTGACCCCCGGCCGCGTCAGAGGCGCGCCTTGATCTTCCGGATCATCCAGCCGAGGACGGGGACGTACTGGAAGAAGCCGCCGGCGGAGTCCCAGAAGTCGCGGTGCGCGACGATCCGGTCCTCGGCGTCGAAGCGCAGGCGCGACATCCCCTCGCTGACCGTGTCCCGATCGCGCGCGAAGCGCTTGAAGCGGATCGTCATGCGCCAGCGGACGTAGAGGTCCTCGCCGCTCCGGGCCGCGTCGAGCATGACGACGCCGCAGGACTCGACCTGGGCGGCGCTCTCCTCGAGGTAGGGGATGAGGTTCTCGAGGCCCTCGATCCGCTTCAGCGTGTCGTCGAAGCGGACCCCGGGCGCGTAGGTCGCGCGGGCGCGCTCGGCGAGGCCCTCGGGCCGGAAGTCGGCGAAGAAGGCGCCGAAACGGTCGGCGAGGGCGCGGTCCTCCGCCGGAACGTCCTCGTAGCGGTCGCTCATCGCGGGTCTCCTCCCGTCCCCGGTGATCGCGCGCCGGTCGACGCGCCTACCCCGGACGAGTAACACCCGCTCCGGACCGCGTCAGCGCGCGGCCTCGCGGACCCTCAGGAGCCGGCGGATGAGGTCGCCGAAATCGGCGAGGGGCAGGGCGTTGTCGGCGTCGCTCTTCGCGACGGACGGGTCCTCGTGGACCTCGAAGAAGAGGCCGTCGACGCCGACGGCGACGGCCGCCCGGGCGAGGTAGGGGATCATGCGACGATCGCCGCCGCTGCGCTCGCCGGCGCCGCCCGGGATCTGCACCGAGTGCGTGGCGTCGAAGACGACCGGGTAGCCGAGGTCGCGCATGATGGGCAGGGCGCGGAAGTCGTTGACGAGCGTGTTGTAGCCGAAGGAGGCGCCGCGCTCGGTGAGGATGATCCGGTTCGTGCCGGCCTCCTCGAGCTTGCGGACGACGTTGCGCATGTCCCAGGGCGCGAGGAACTGGCCCTTCTTCACCTTCACGATGCGGCCGGTCGCGGCCGCGGCGAGGAGGAGGTCGGTCTGCCGGCAGAGGAAGGCCGGGATCTGGAGGACGTCCGCCACCTCCGCCACGCGCGCGCACTGATGCGTCTCGTGCACGTCGGTGACGATCGGGAGGCCGGTCTCGCGCTTGACGGCGGCGAGGATCGCGAGACCCTCCTCCATCCCGTTCCCGCGGTGGCTGGAGAGCGAGGATCGGTTCGCCTTGTCGAACGAGGCCTTGAAGACCAGCGTGACCGGGAGACCGCGCACGGCCTCCTTCAGGGCCCGCGCGTGGCGCAGCGTCGTCTCCTCGTCCTCGACGATGCAGAGACCGGCGAAGAGGGCGAGATCGGCGCCGGGGCCGATCCGGATCGCTCCGTCCTCGACGAGCCGGGGTTCCTTGAAGTCCATTCTCGGCCTCCCGTTCAGCGCCGTCGGGGCGCGAGGAGTTGCAGCGGCTCCGACGCCAGCTCGACCACGAGCGGCGTTCGACCCCGGGGATCCCCGTCGACCTGCACCTCGGCGCCTTCGTCGCCGTCGCTGCGGATCTCCAGGCGGCGACCCTCGGCGAGGGTGACCCGGCGCGCGGAATCCTTCCATCCGAGGAATCCCCAGGCAAGGTGCCGCAGGATGGTCAGGCGGCCCTCGCCGCGCCGCGCCGCGAGCCGGAAGCTCATCGAGCCGAGATCGGCGTCCGGGGTCAGTTCGAGGACGCCGCCGTAGTTGCGGGCATTGCAGATGATGGCGGAGGAGAAGGTCCCCTCGAGCTCGCGGTCGTCCACCGTCGCACGCAGTCGGGGGCTCCGCCAGTGCCGGAAGATGCGCCAGCCGATGGGCAGGTAGCCGAGCATGCCGGGGCTCGACCCGGGACGGGCGCGTCGGGCCTCGGTGAGGCGGTGGACGGCGATCGCATCGAAGCCCGCTCCGACGTTGGCGACGAAGGGGCGGCCGTTGGCGAGGCCCCAGGCCACCGGGACGGGGGCGCCCCGATGCAGGGCGCGGGCCGCGCGCGCGGGCCGGCCGAGGGGCAACCCCAGCTCGCGGGCAATGACGTTCGCCGTGCCGACCGGGATCACGCCCAGCGGGCGGGCGGGGTGGGGCGCGACGACGCCCGCGAGGACCTCGTTGAGCGTGCCGTCCCCGCCCACGGCGAGGACGCGATCGAAGTCGGGGGCGAGCTCGGCGGCGAGAGCGCCGGCCGTGTCGGGACCGCTCGTGAACCGGATCTCGGCCTCCGCGCCGAGCGCGACGAGGGCGGCCGCCGCCTCGCGGGCCGCGGCTTCACCACGGTTCCGGCCGGAGCGCGGGTTGGCGACGAGCAGGTAGCGCATGGAGGGGGCGGCGGTCGGCCGGCCCTCGAGGGGCCGGCCGTCGGAGATCACTCGTAGCCCTGGATGAGGTCCTTCCTGACCTTCATCTTGATCTCGGTCTCGATGCCCTTGCGCCCGCGCGACCCGCCGGCCTCGTGGACGAAGAGCACGCTCAGGAGATCGAAGTCGCCGCTCTTCAGCTCGCTGCGGGTGATCTTCGTCTCGCCGAGGTTGGTGCGGTTCAGGACGAGGTTCGTCTCGGCGTAGGGGAACCGCACGGTCTCGACGTCGGGGCGACGGTTCACGAAGTAGAGGCTGTCCTCGATCTTCGGTCCCTTGAGCTTCCGTCCCTTGTCGTCGAGCGTGTAGGAGCGGTAGCCCTCCTTGAAGGCGACGAACCAGGTTCCGGGCGCGAGGGCCGGCTCCTCGATCGGGACGTCGGTGTGGAAGACGCCGATCAGCAGCGCTTCCGACACGCCCTCCTCGCCCTGGCTGAGCTTCGAGTAGTCCTCGATGCGCGTCGCCTCGTCCATGAGGCGGTTGACGGCGAGGATGGCGTGCGCCGCGCCGGGGACCCCGAGATCCTCGTTCCAGTCGAACTTCTCGAGCGCGGCGAAGCGGCCGGCCGACTCGTCGAGGGCGGGCCAGTGGGCCTCGCGCTTCTTGTCGTCCTTCAGGAGCTTGAAGTTCTGGAGGGCGGCGTCGAGCGCGCCGTGGCGCGTCAGCCGGGTCAGGCGATCACGGCCCGGCAGGGCGCTCCGCGCGCGCCGGAAGCCGACGAACTTCGCCTTCTTCCATGGTTCCAAGCCCGAGCGGAACACGCTGTTGGCCATCATCGGACCCTGGTCGCAGTGTCCGCCGCGCAGGGTGCGGAGGTCGTCGCTGAACTCGCTGCCCGTGAAGTCGTGGTCGAAGTACTTCCCCTTCTTGAAGCTCGGGTTGGCGACGAAGGGGGAGGAGGTCCACTCGGCGATGTTGCCGGCGAGGTCGAAGATGCCGAGCGGCGAGCGGCCGTCCTCCATCGCGCCGACCTCGAGGACGGCGGGATAATTCAATCCGCGCGGCGGGACGAGCTTCTTGCGGAGCGTCCCGTCGTGGTTCTGGTTGTCGTTCGCGCAGTACTTCTTCCACTGCGTGCCGAAAGGCCAGAAGCGGCCGTCGAACCCGGTGCGGTCCGAGCGCGCGGCGAGCTCCCACTCGAGCTCGGTGGGCAGGCGCGTGCCCGTCCACTCGCAGTACTCGACCGCCTCCTCGCAAGTGACGAAGAAGACCGGGCGACGCTCCCAGCCCTCGGGGATCTTGTTGTCGGGCCAGATCGGGACGACGACGTCCTTCTCGGGGTTCGTCGGGTCCTTCACTGTGTAGGAGGGGGGCGTGTGACCCGTCTCCTGGCAGTAGTACCAGTAGGCGAGCTGCGTCACCTCGTACTTGTCCATGAGGAAGTCGCCGACCTGGCGCTCGTCGCGCGAGGAGTTCCAGACGAGGTAGCGGGACTTCTCGTCCGTGCTGTCCGCCATCTGGGCGAGCTTCGCGATCTCGTCGACCTGGATGCCGAGCGGCACCTTGCCGCCGGGGACCGGGACCATCGCGCGGGGGTGGTTCCCCTTGATGTTCGAGGTGAGCAGCGCGAGCAGATCCTCGCGCTCGCGGATCAGGGCCTTCTGCTCGGCGAGCTTCTCGTCGAGCGGTCCCGCCTCCGAGGAGAAGGCGCGCAGCTTCTTCCAGGCCGCCTCGAACTCCTTGTCGAAGGAGGCCTCGAAGGCCTCGCCGATCACGCGCGCGCAGCGCGTCTCGCTGGGGTCCTCGTCGACCTCCATGATCTCGGCCACGCGCTCGACGAGCAGGGCCTCGGAGGCGCGGAAGATCGTCGAGCCGAAGCGCTTCCGGAGGTCGACCTCGACCTCCTTGACGATCGCCTCGGGCGACTTGCGGTCGGGCTTGTTCGGTCCGCACTGGCCCGCGAGCGCCTTCGCGAGCTCGGCGCCGGCCGCCTTGCGCTCGTCGACCTCGTAGGCGCGGGCGTGACGCTTCGCCTCGTCGGCCTTGTCGTCGTCGAGTTTCGCCTGATCCTTCTCGATCTCCTTCGCGAGCTTCTCGAGCTTCTTCTCGATCTTCTCGATCTGGCCGCGGACGTCCGAGCGCGTCGACTTCTGGGCGAAGGTCGCGTTCGCGGCGAGGCCGACGAGCAGGGCGACGAGGGCGAGAGGGGTCGCGAGGGCGACGAGGGAACGGCAGGGGCTTCGGCGTGCACTGAGAGGCATGGCGACTCCGCGGTCGAATCCGTACTTCGCTGCGCGACCTCGCGCGACGGCGCACCTCGCGCCGTCCCTTCGCTCGATCGCCGCGCTCGTCTCGTCGATCCGCCCTCCGGTTCCCATACGCTCGCGATGGAGCTTCGCTGGAACCGCTCGGGTCGGAGCGATCGGGGAACCGGTTCGGTGCGATCCGGGAAGAGCACGTGCCTGTCGGAGGAGCGGAGGGTCTGGGCTCGGGAAAAAAGCCCCCCGCCCCCGAGGACAGCGGCAGAGCGTATCAGGTCGTACCCACGAGTTCCAAGCATCGAGAGGATGGTGGTTTGGGTGGGTGCACGGTCGACGGTGAGGCGTCCTCGCGACCGTTTCTTCTGCGTCTCCGCGCGAGCCTCGCCGACCATCGTTCCGGGACCGCGTTCCGCGGCCCGCCGCTCCGTCCGGCCGCGCCCCGTCCGAGTTTTTTTCCGGCCCAAATCGCCGACCATTCACTCTCGGGATCGATCCGGTCGAAGTATAAACGGGGTGAAAGCGATGGTTTACGACGGAGACTCGCCGCGGGGCGGGGGCCGTCGGGGGGAGGCAGGAGTGACCGGCAGCCCGGACAGCAGCGGAATCGCACCCGAGACCCGGGTCTTCGACGTGACTCCCGAGGTCGCCGGCGAGCGCCTCGACGTCTGGGTCAATCGCGAGGCGGACTGGAACAGCCGCGCCCTCGTGAAGGAGGCCATCAAGCTCGGGACGCTCCTCGTCAACGACGCCCGGAGCAAGCCCAGCTACCGCCTCCGCGCCGGCGATCGCGTGGTCCTGAACGCGGCGCCGCCCCCGGCCGAGGATCACCTCGAGCCCGAGGAGATGCCGCTCTCGGTGATTCACGAGGACGCCTCGATCGTCATCCTCGACAAGGCGCCCTTCATCGCGGTCCATCCGGGGGCCGGGCATCGCACCGGGACCCTCGTCAACGGCCTGGCCCACCGCTTCCGCGAGCTCTCGGGCGTCGGCGGGCCGCTGCGCCCGGGCATCGTCCATCGCCTCGATCGGGAGACGAGCGGGGTGATCTGCGTCGCGAAGACCGATCGCGCCCACTTCTCGATCACCTCGCAGTTCCAGGCCCGCACCGTCAGCAAGACCTACCTCGCGATCGCGGAGGGCGTCCTGGAGTTCGACGAGTACAAGGTCGAGGAGCCCATCGGCCGCCATCCGACGCAACCCACGAAGATGGCGATCCTGCCGCACGGTCGCCCGTCCTCGACGCGCTTCGAGGTGCTCGAGCGCTTCGACGGCTTCACGCTCGTCCGCTGCTTCCCGAAGACGGGGCGGACGCACCAGATCCGGCTCCACCTCGCGCACATCGGTCATCCGATCGTCTGCGACAAGGTCTACGGACGACGCTCGCGCATCTCCTGGGGCGACATCGCCCATCTCGCCGCGAGCGAGCCCGAGGGACGCAAGAACCTGCTCGAGCGCCAGGCGCTGCACGCCCGGTCGCTCTCATTCGACCACCCCCTCACCGGAACGAGGGTGGAATTCGAGGCTCCGCTCGCCCGCGACATGGAGGCGACGCTGGAGGCCCTGCGATCGACGAAGAGAGGGGAGGTCCCGGACCGCCCCGCAACTCCGAGGAGGCGTTGACATGAGCTCGGCCGAAAAGCTCCTGTCGCTGGTGCGCGACGACATCGACCGGAAGACCTACCAGGACCTCCACTGGGAGGGCAGCTTCCGCGACTACCTGAACCGCGTCTACGACCAGCCGCACGTCGTCCGCAACGCCTTCCAGCGCGTGTACGACATGATCGTGTCGCACGGTTTCGACGAGTACACGGAGCACAAGGAGCACAAGGTCCGCTACCGCTTCTTCTCCGACGTCTACGGCGACGGTCGCGACGCGATCTTCGGCCTCGACGGGCCGCTGATGAAGCTGGTGGACGTGCTCAAGTCGGCCGCCTTCCGCTACGGGGCCGAGAGCCGCGTCATCCTGCTGCACGGCCCCGTCGGCTCCGCCAAGTCGACGATGGTGCGCCTGATCAAGAAGGGGCTCGAGGAGTACTCGCGGACCCCCGAGGGCGCGATCTACACCTACGCGTGGCGCATGCCGGGAAGCGAGGAGCTCGTCCGCTCGCCGATGAACGAGGAGCCGCTGAAGCTCATCCCCGAGCCCGCGCGTTCGCGCATCGTGGACGAGCTCAACCAGCGCTTCGATCGCAACTACGCGCTGCGCGTCGAGGGTGATCTCAATCCCTTCTGCCGCCGGAACTTCGAGGAGCTCCTCAAGGAGTACGGCGGCGACTGGGAGCGCGTGCTCGACCACGTGGTCGTCCAGCGCATTCTCGTCTCCGAGAAGGATCGCTGCGGCATCGGCACCTTCCAGCCGAAGGACGAGAAGAACCAGGACTCGACCGAGCTCACCGGCGACATCAACTACCGCAAGCTCGCCGAGTTCGGCTCGGACTCCGATCCGCGGGCCTTCAACTTCGACGGCGAGTTCAACGTCGCCAACCGCGGCATCATCGAGTTCATCGAGGTGCTGAAGCTCGACGTGGCCTTCCTCTACGACCTGCTGGGGGCGTCGCAGGAGCACTCGATCAAGCCGAAGAAGTTCTCCCAGACGCACATCGACGAGGTCATCATCGGGCACACGAACGAGCCCGAGTACCGCAAGCTCCAGAGCAACGAGCTCATGGAGGCCTTCCGGGACCGCACGATCAAGATCGACATCCCCTACAACCGGACGCTGCGCAACGAGATCAAGATCTACGAGAAGCACTTCAACGCGAAGTCGGTGAAGAAGCACATCGCGCCGCACACCATCGAGATGGCCGCGCTGTGGGCCATCCTCACGCGTCTCGAGGAGCCGAAGCGCCCGAAGCTGACCCTGATGCAGAAGGTGAAGCTCTACAACGGCAAGACCCTGCCGGGCTACACCGACGACACGATCAAGGAGCTGAAGGAGGAGGCGACCCGGGAGGGCATGGACGGCATCTCGCCGCGCTACATCCAGGACAAGCTCTCGAACGCGCTCGTCCGCAACGACACCCCCCACGTGAACCCCTTCATGGTGATGAAGGAGCTCGAGGAGGGGCTGTCGAGCCACTCCCTGATCACCGATGAGGAGACGCGCAAGCGCTACCGCGAGCTGCTGACCTACGTCCGTCAGGAGTACGAGGACATCGTCAAGAACGAGGTCCAGCGCGCGATCTCGGCCGACGAGGAGGCGATCGCCCGCCTCTGCCACAACTATCTCGACAACATCCGGGCCTTCATCCAGCACGACAAGATCCGCAACCCCTACACGGGGGAGCAGGAGGAGCCCGACGAGCGTCTCATGCGGTCGATCGAGGAGAAGATCGACATCCCGGAGAGCCGCAAGGAGGCCTTCCGCGCCGAGATCATGAACTACATCGGCGCCCTGGCCGTCGAGAACAAGCCCTTCGACTACCGCACGAACGAGCGGCTTCACCGGGCCCTCGAGCTCAAGCTCTTCGAGGACCAGAAGGACTCGATCAAGCTGACGAGCCTGGTCTCCAACGTCGTCGACAAGGGGACGCAGGCCAAGATCGAGGTCGTGAAGCAGCGCCTCGTCGACAACTTCGGCTACGACGAGGAGAGCGCGGGAGACGTGCTGCAGTACGTCGCCTCGATCTTCGCGCGCGGCGACGCCAAGGATTCCTGACGCGGGAGGGCTCGGCATGGTCCGGCGCATCGAACACGATCAGTTCCGCTTCCGGGAGATCGTCCGCGGCAAGATCAAGCAGGGCTTGCGGCGTTACATCTCCCAGGGCGAGCTGATCGGTCGGGTGGGGAAGAAGAGCGTCTCCATCCCCGTCCCGCAGATCGAGCTGCCGCGTTTCCGCTTCGATGACGGCAAGAAGCAGGGCGTCGGCTCGGGCGAGGGCGAGCCCGGCGATCCCGCCAACGGCCAGCCGCAGGACGGCGACGGGACCGGCGAGGCGGGGGAGGGCGAGGGACAGCACCTCCTCGAGGTCGACGTCGATCTCGACGACCTCGCGCGCATCCTGGGCGAGGAGCTCGAACTCCCGAACATCGAGCCCCGCGGGAGCGCCGACGTCGAGAGCTCGCACGACCGCTACACCGGGATCCGCCAGGTCGGACCGGAATCGCTCCGCCACGCCAAGCGGACCTTCAAGCGGGCGATGCGCCGCCAGATCGTCTCGGGCACCTACGATCCGAGCGACCCGAAGATCATCCCGGTGCGCGAGGATCGGATCTACCGCGCCCAGAAGACGAGCCAGGAGCCCGAGTACAGCGCGGCGATCATCTACATGATGGACGTCTCGGGATCGATGGGCGCCGAGCAGAAGGAGATCGTCCGGATCGAGGCCTTCTGGATCGATCTCTGGCTGCGTCACCAGTACAAGAACATCGAGACGGTCTACATCGTGCACGACGCGGCGGCGAAGGAGGTCGATCAGCACACCTTCTTCCATCTCCGCGAGAGCGGAGGCACGAAGATCTCGTCCGCCTACGAGCTCTGCGATCAGATCATCGAGGAGCGGTTCGGGGGCGGCGCCTGGAACGTCTATCCCTTCCACTTCTCCGACGGCGACAACTGGTCGGGGAAGGATACGAGCGTCTGCGTCGGGCTCCTCCGCGACCGGATCCTGCCGCGGTCGAACCAGTTCTGCTACGGCCAGGTGAAGTCGGCCTACGGCTCCGGCCAGTTCAAGCGCGACCTCGACCAGCACTTCAGCCGCGAGGACGCGGTGGTGACCTCCTCGATCCAGGATCGCGACGGAATCCTGGGCTCCATCCGGGACTTCCTGGGGAAGGGGCGATGAGGCTCACGCCGGAACTCCAGCGCTGGCAGGACGCGATCGAGGAGCACGCCCGACGCCACGGGCTCGACTTCTACGAGACGATCTTCGAGCTCCTCGCCTACGACGAGCTCAACGAGGTCGCCGCGTTCGGCGGCTTCCCCACGCGCTATCCGCACTGGCGGTTCGGCATGCAGTACGAGCAGCTCGCGAAGGGCTACGAGTACGGGCTGTCGAAGATCTACGAGCTCGTCATCAACAACGACCCCTGCTACGCCTACCTGATGACCTCGAATCCGCTCGTGGACCAGAAGCTGGTGATGGCCCACGTCTACGGGCACTGCGACTTCTTCAAGAACAACCACTGGTTCTCGAAGACCAACCGCAAGATGATGGACGAGATGGCGAACCACGCGACGAAGGTCCGCCGTCTCATCGACCGCATCGGGCAGGAGGTCGTCGAGGACTTCGTCGACGTCGCGCTCTCGATCGAGAACCTGATCGACCGCATGGCGCCCTTCCGTCGGAAGGTCGACACGGTCGCGCCGCCGGCCGAGGATCCGAACGCGGCCGAGCCCGGGAAGCTCCCCAGCAAGGACTACATGGAGAGCTTCATCAACCCGCGCGAGGTCCTCGAGGCCGAGCGGGAGCGGCGCGCGCGCAAGGCGGCCGAGGACGAACGCCGCGAGGTCGCGCGGCCGGAGCGTGACGTGCTCGGCTTCCTGCTGGAGCACGCCCCGCTGAAGGACTGGCAGGTCGAGATCCTCGACATCGTCCGATCCGAGTCCTACTACTTCGCGCCGCAGGGCATGACGAAGATCATGAACGAGGGCTGGGCCAGCTACTGGCACCAGAAGATCATGACGACGGACGTCCTCTGCGACGACGAGGTCATCGACTACGCGGAGACGATGGCCGGCGTGATCCGGGGGCGGCGGTCAGCTCAATCCCTACCAGCTCGGACTCGCGCTCTATCACGACATCGAGGAGCGCTGGAACACCGGTCGCTGGGGGCTCGAGTACGAGCGCTGCGACGACGCCGAGCGCAAGCGGACCTGGGACACCGGCGCCGGCGAGGGCCGCGCGAAGATCTTCGAGGTCCGGCGCTTCCACAACGACCTGACCTTCATCGACGAGTTCCTGACCGAGGACTTCTGCCACCGGCACAAGCTGTTCGTGTACGGCTGGAACCCGCAGACCCAGCGGCGGGAGATCGTCACCCGGGACTTCGCGGCGGTGAAGGAGGGCCTCCTGCGCCAGCTCACCAACGGCGGCGAGCCGGTGATCGAGGTCGTCGAATCGAACCACGCGAACCGCGGCGAGCTCGTCCTGCGGCACTCGTGGGAGGACAACGACCTCGACGACCGTCGCGCCCGGGACACGCTCACCAACGTCGCCAAGATCTGGGGGAGGCCGGTCCTCCTCGAGACGCGCGTCGAGGGCAAGGCCGTCCGGCTCCGCTGCGACGGGGGCCAGATCGAGATCGAGAGCGCGGAGACCTGATCCCGGCCCTCGCCGCCGGTGGTCCCTGGTCTCGGCTAACCTCGCCGCATGAACGCGGAGAGCGAGACGACGACGGGATCCACCGCCGCGGGGGCGATGCGCCCCTGGCCCATCGATTGGGTCCACGGCGGCGCGCATCTCGCGACCATCGTCCTGCTCCTCGTCTACGCGTCCGACGCTCCCGGCGCGGGGTGGTGGCTCCTCTGGGATCTCGTCGTGCTCGCCCTGATCGCGGGCCTCGTCGCGCTCTCGCCGCGCCGCGGCCTGCGGCGCGCGGCGCGCGATCGGATGCTCCTCACGATCGTCGCGATCCCGGTCTTCTTCACCCAGCTCGGGATCCTGGTCGACCGGGTCAACCCGAACCGCTTCGAGTCGCGCCTGGCCGGATTCGACCGCGCGGTCTTCTTCGGCCGCGACCCGCTCGAGCTGCTCGAACACGTCGCGCATCCCCTGCTGACCGAGTACCTGCAGTGGGTGTACGACTTCTACTACTTCATCCCCGTCATCCTCGGCGCGGCCGTCCTCAAGAGCGGTGACGTCCGGGCGCTCGCGCGGATGACGCAGGCCTTCGCGGTCTGCATCTACCTTTCCTACGTCGGCTACTACCTCGTGCCGGCGACGGGCCCGAACATGGACGTGTTCGGCCTCTACGACTTCCGGGGGCCCCTCGAGGGCGTGTTCCTCGCCGGGGAGCTCCGCGAGACCCTGTTCGCGATCGAGAAGATCAAGCTGAACTGCTTCCCTTCGGGGCACACGGCGGTGTCGCTGCTCTCGCTCCTGCTCGCGCGACGCGCCACGCCGCGGACGGTGCCGATCCTCACCGTCCTCGTGGTGTCCCTGATCTTCTCGACGCTGTACCTGCGTTATCACTACTTCGCCGACGTCCTGGCTGGTATCCTGCTGGCCGTCGCGTCGCTGGCGGTGGCGCGCATTTCCCATCGATCCTTCGAACGGCGGCACTGGGGGGGCTATGGCAACGAGGGCTGAACGGGCGGACGAGGCCATCGCGTTCGCGGAGAACTGGCCGGGGATCCTCTGGGCGCTGGCCGTCAACACGACGCCGGTCCGGAAGGGCTACCTGGAGGCGGTCTCGGGCGCCGTCGGGCGCCCCCTGATCCGGGCCCTCGCCAAGATGGCGAACCAGGGATTCCTCGCCGAGACCGAGGGCATCGAGTTCCAGCTCGATCGCAAGGTCTTCGGCGGCGAGCTGCGCGAGCGCGTTCCGGCCGAGATCGCGGCCGAGCTGCACGAGAAGAGCCTCGCCTGGGGCGAGCGCCACGCTCCCGACGACCTCGTCTTCCGTCTCGGTCATCTCGTCGGAGCCGGTCGCTGGCCCGAAGCCTGCGACGACGTTCTCGAGGTCTTCGGCCGCCGCCTCTCCTCGGGCGTCACGCCGGGTCCCGGTGAGGTCGCCCGGGCCAAGGCGGTCCTGATCGGGCTCCTCGACGATCCGCGGGCCCATCGGGGCCGGATCCTCGAGCTGGGCATGCTCCTCCTGGGGTCCTGCCGGGCCTTCCTCAAGCCGGGCGAGATCAAGAACATGATCGCCAGCCTCCGCGAGCTCGCTCCCGGCGAGGAGATCGAGGGGCGCCTGGCCGCCGTCGAGGAGGCCGCCCGCCAGGACTCCAAGGAGCGCCGTCGGAAGAAGAAGGCGGCCGCGGAAGGCGAGGAGGCCGCCGTCGCCGTCGCCGAGACGCCGCCGGCGGAGGCGCCCTCCGAGGCCCTTCCGGAACCGGCCCCGGACGCCGTCGCGTCCTGATCGCGGGAATTTCGTCACGCCGGCGGCCGCCGGACGTAGTCTGAGGGCACGCACGGCGGGCGTTCCCGCCGCGCTCGCCTTCCCGGAGTCCCCGCATGCCGAAGACCCTCGCCACCGTCCTCGTCGCCGTCCTCCTCGGGGGAGGGGCCGTCCGGGCCCAGGAGTGGATCCGGCTCGAGTCGGGCAAGACTCTTCGCGGCGAGATCGTCAACGAGACCGACGAGGTCTACGCCCTGGTCGACCTCGACGGCGAGCGCGTGGTCGTCAAGAAGTCGGAGGTCAAGCGGGCGAACCGCCGGCCGCTGAAGAGCGAGGTCGCCGAGCGGCTCGCCGCGGTGAAGCCCGGCGACACGGACGCGATGATGGCCGTTGCCGAGTTCGCCGCGTCCGAGAAGAAGCTCAAGGGCGATGCGCCGCGGATCGCGCTCCGCGTCGTCGGCATCCAGCCCGAACACGCCGCCGCGCGCGCCCTCCTCGGGCACGTCAAGGCCCTCGGTCACTGGTATCGCGACCGCAAGACCGCCAACGAGGCCATCACCGAGAAGATGACGGCGGACGGTTTCGTCCTCGTGAACGACGGGTGGGTGCCCGCGAATCGCGAGGGCGAGTACCGCACGGCGCCGGACGCGTGGATGCTCGTCGACGGCTACCTCTGGCGGAACATCGACGAGGTCATGAAGGAGCGGGGCTTCGTCCGCTGGGAAGGGGAGTGGTACCCCCCGGAGGAGAAGGACCTCGTCGCCGAACTCGAGCGCCTGAAGAAGCGCACCGATCAGACGGCCCACGCGGCGCGCGTCGGCAGCGTCGAGGTCTACCACGTCTCCGGGCGTGACGTCGCGCGCGAGCAGGCCGAACACCTGATGAAGGCCCGGACCTGGTTCTGCGGCGTGTTCCGGCTCGAGCCGCCGAAGGACAACCTCCTGAACGCCCCGATCGCGAAGGTCTACGTCCTCGAGGACGTCGCCGCCCTCGGAGAGTTCGGCAAGTCCTACGCCGAGGACTACGGCATGTCCGAGGAGGACCGGGCCTTCGCCATGACGATGAACCACCTCGTCTGGAAGAACCTCGGTCACGCGACCTCGATGCGGCACCCGCTCTGGGACGCGCTCCTCGTCGCCCAGATCGGCGGCGACCTCACCCAGAGGATCTGGCACCACGGCTTCGACATCCCGGCCTGGATCTGGCTGGGCGCGGCCCACAACGCCGAGATCGAGGTCTTCGGCGAGGCCCGGGTCGAGTACATCGCGCCGGACAAGTACGGCCGGAAGGCCGAGGCGCCCAAGCTGAAGGGGCTCTCCGTCCGGGACATCAAGCTCCTGATGAAGGAGATGTACGCCGAGCATCGCGTGCCGCAGCTTCGCAACCTCTTCAATCGACCCTTCAACGAGATCGACGCGGACGCCACGATCACCGCCATCATCGCGTTCCACTTCTTCCTCGAGAAGCACCGCGAGCCCTGGATGAAGTTCCTGCGCGACAAGCCCTCGCCGAACCTCCAGGAGCGTTTCTCGCGGATCATGAAGGTCGACTTCTCGACCCTCGACCACGAACTCGAGACCTGGGTCAAGGAAACCGAGTAGGGGAGCCGTGCGCGATCTCCCGGCCCGAGCGGGGCTTGCGCGCATCGGACCGCCGAAGACCCGGTCGCGTCCGTGACTCGGGGGGCGGCTTCGCCTATAATCCCCCGTGAGGCGGATGATCCGGCGCGCAAGGCCGGCCCGCCCTCGGTCCCGCCTCGCCCTCCGAACCCAGACCCATCCGGGAGGGAACGCTCGTGGCACGCACACTCCACGCATTCTCGATCGCCTTCGCCGCGGCCGCGGTCTTCGCATTCGCCGCATTCGAGGTCCAGGCCCAGCGCCCCGGCGGCGCCCGTCCCGGCGGGGGGTCCCGTCCGAGCGTCGGCCGACCGAGCGGAGGCGGTTCGCGACCCAGCGTGAGTCGGCCCGCGCCGAGCCGAGGCAGCGTCTCGACGCCTCGCTCCTCGCCCACGCGTTCACTCGGCGGCGTCTCCCGCTCGCGCCCCTCGTCCTCGGTGCGCAGCCGCCCGACCGCGCCTTCGCGTTCGCGGCCCAGCGTCGCCCCGCCGACCCGCTCGCGCCCGAGCGTGGGATCCTCGGGACGTCCCTCGATCGGTTCGTCACGGACGGCCCCGCGGATCGGCGGCGGCAACGGATCGTCGTCCGGCCGCGCGGCGCCCGGATACTCCTCGTCCCGGTCGCGGTCGGCCGGACGCGACGGCACGGCGGGGACCCGCTACTACCCGTACGGAACCAACTCCGGCCCGCGCCTCGCGCCCTCGTCCGGCGGACGCAGCGGCACGCGCGGCGGCGTCTCCGGTCGGAGTGATTCGCGCGGCACCGGCGGACTCCGTCTCGCCGACGGCGAGCGCAGTCGTTCCGCCGGTCGCCCCGGTTCCTCCGGCACCGGCCGCACGCGCGGCGGATCGGTCGAACTCGGCGGCGCGCGGACGCGCGACGGCGGTCGCGAGGGCTTCCGCGGCTTCGGCGCCAAGGGGCGCACCGGCGACCGTTCGGCGGCCGACTATCGCGCTCAGCTCGATGCCCGCACCGGCGGTCGCACCGTCACTCCGGGTCGCGGCGTCGGCGGCGCCGCCGTCCTGCCGAACCGCGGCGTCTCCGATCGGCCCGCGGCCGGCGGTCGCAGCGGGGGCGGTCGCGGCGGCGACGGTCGGACCGGCGGAGATCGCGGCGGACTCGATTCCCGGCGGGCGAACCGGCCCGCGCCGGGCTACAGCCACTACGACTCCGGCTACGACTACGGCCACCACCACGGCGGCTACCACCACGACGACCATCACGGCTACTACTGGGACTGCGGCTACCGCTTCGGCTTCGGTTTCGGGCTGGGATGGTTCGGTTACCGCGGCTGGTCGTACCACTCCTGGTGCTGGCCCTACTTCCGCTACGGGTACTACTACCCGTGGGGCGGCTGGTGCCACTACCCGTACTACTGGTCCTACTCCTGCTTCCCGCTCTATCGCTCCTACCGGTCGCCCTGGTACAGCGAGACGAGCGTCTACTACGTCGATGCGCCGGGCTACGCCTCGGATCCCTACGTCGACGACGTCGTCTACCTGGATCCCGGCGTCGTCGACGTCGCGCCGACCCGCTCGGTCGTCGTCTCGTCCAGCCCCGTCGTCCTCGCGCCCGCCGAGGTCCTCGCCGGTCAGCAATTCGCCGAGGGCATCGACGCCGGACGCGACCCGGCGGCCGCCGTCGCGCTGGGACGTCGCCTCATGTCGGAGGGCAAGCCCCTCGAGGCCGCCGAGGCGCTGCGCCAGGCCTTTCTCCTGCGCAACGATCCCGGCACGCTCCGACTCATGGGGCTCGCCCTCTACGCGGCGTCCGACTGGCAGATGGCGAGCTGGGCCCTGCAGAAGGGCGTCGGCGATTCCGAGAAGGCGGTCCTGGACCTCGCGGTCGAGCTCGACGACTTCGTCGGCGGAGCCGCGGTCGCCGGACAGCTCATGGCGCTCGAGCGCTACCTCGTCGCCGAACCGAACGACGAGGCCTCGAACTTCCTGCTGGGCGCGCTCTACACGCTCACCGGCCGGGACTACGCCGCCTACGTCCTCCTGAACCGCCTCTCGGCCGCCGGCTACCAGCGCGAGACCACGGATCTCTTCCTGCGGCAGGCGCGGCTGGCCCTGACCCGCTGAGGTCGTGCGGGAACGGCAAGAGATGCACGTACGGTGCCAGTCACCCGACGTGCATTTCCGTTCCCGCGGGTTCGCTTGCGAAGGCCGTTCTCCCGGAATGGCACATCGGGTGACTGGCACCGTACGTGCATCCGGCGAACGTCAGCGCCCGGACCGTCAGAGGAGCGGAGCGAAGAGCCGCGCGATCCGCATCGCGATGCGGTGGTGGAGCGGGCGGGAGTTCACGTCCTCCGCCGTCCAGGGTTGCGCGTTCTCGAAGTCCGTCCGGAGCATCGCCTCGACCTCGGCCGCGAAGTCGCGATCGACGACGAGGGCCGTGATCTCGAAGTTGAGGCGGAAGGAGCGGTTGTCGAAGTTGGCGCTGCCGACGGCCGCGACCTCGTCGTCGACGAGGACGACCTTCTGGTGCATGAATCCGCCCTCGTAGCGGTAGGTCTCCGCGCCCGTGGCCGTGACCTCCTCGACGTAGCTCATCGTCGCGAGCGACACGATGCGATGGTCGACCATGCCGGCGATGAGGACGCGGACCTCCACGCCGCGCAGGGCCGCGAGCTGCAGGGCCTGGACGATCTTCTCGTCGGGGACGAAGTAGGGCGCCGCGATCCAGATCCGACGGCGGGCCGAGTTGATCGCGTGGACGAAGAAGAGGCTGCAGGTCTCGAGCTCGTCGGCGGGTCCGCTCGGGAGGACGAAGGCGACGACGTCGTCGGATCTCTCCTTCGGCTCCCAGTCGAGCTCGGGGAGGCGACCGCTCGCCCAGTACCAGTCCTCGAGGAAGGCGAGCTGCACCGCGAGCGCCGCCGGTCCCGCGAGGCGGAGATGCGTGTCGCGCCAGGGCGTCAGGCGCTCGTGGCGTCCCAGGTAGTCCTCGCCCACGTTGACGCCGCCGAGGAACGCGAGCTCTCCGTCGACGACGACGATCTTGCGGTGGTTGCGGAAGTTGATCTGGAGTCGCTTCCGAGGGCCCTGCCGGTCGTTGAAGGCGAAGACCTCGGCTCCCGCGGCGCGAAGCTCTTCGAGGAAGTCCTCTGCCGGTTCGTATCCGATCTCGTCGTAGACGAACCGGACGTGACAGCCGCGCTCGAGCGCCCGCATCATCTCCTCGTGCAGACGCCAGCCCACCTCGTCGTCGCGGAAGAGGTAGTAGTCCACCAGCACGTAGGAGCGAGCCGAGGCGATGCCCTCGGCGATGGCGTCGAAGGTCGCCGCGCCGTCCACGAGCAGACGGACCTCGTTCCCGCGGAGGAAGGGCAGGGCGGCGAGGCGACGGAGGGCTTCACCGCGCCCCTCGGTCGCCTCGTGCGGGGCGGCCCAGGGAGCGGTCGCGTCGAGGACCTCCTCGGCCAGGTGACGTAGCGCGAGGTCGCCCTGGCGGCGCGCCTCGGCGTAGCCGGCCAGCTTGCGTCGCCCGACGGTCCAGTAGAGCGGGAGGGCCAGGAGGGGCATCGCCACGAGCGCGACGGACCAGGCGACCGCTCCGACCGGCGTCCGCGGCGTCATGACCGCGTGGATCGCGGACAGGATCGCTCCGATCTCGAGGATCGTGTAGCTGGCGGAGAGCCAGTAGAGGGGGTCGCCGAGCGTCATCCGGATCGCGTCTCCACGCGCGCACGATACCAGCCGGCGCGCGCCTCGTCGCGCGGGCGCCGCCCCGGTTAGGATGCGGCCTTCGCACGTCCCGCGGTCCCGACGAGGAGAGACAGATGAGCGGCGAGACCCCCGAGTTCGGCACCATCGGCTGGCACGACCTGACGGTCGACGACGCCTCCGGCCTTCGCGACTTCTACGCCCGGGTCGTCGGCTGGGAGTTCAGCGGGCTCGACATGGGCGGCTACGAGGACTACGTCATGACCGCGCCGGCGACCGGCGACGGCGTGGCCGGCGTCTGTCACGCGCGCGGTTCGAATGCGGGCGTGCCGCCGCAGTGGATCTCGTACGTCGTGGTGCAGGATCTCGAGGGGGCGGTGGCCCGCGCCGTCGAGATGGGCGGCGCCTGCGTGAACGGCCCGCGAGGAGCAGGCGGCGGCCGCATGGCGATCATCCGCGATCCGGCCGGCGCGGTGCTGGGCCTCTACCAGCCCTGAGCACCGGCCAACCCATCCCCACTCGCCTCGACCGGCGTTGACGACGCCGGGCTCGGACCGACCTCGAGACCCGTTCGCGGACTCCGCGTCGCGGTACGGGTCCCGGAACGCCCTCCGGGACCCGCCTCGCCGCCCGGGGAAAAGAACGGGACCGCGCGCCCCCGCGGGCGAACGGGACTCTCCTCGTACTCACGACGAGAGGGCGGCGCGCGGTCCCGGTCGGTGCATCTTCCGGAAGGTCGTGCCGATCAGAATCGCGTCAGGCGGATGTCGTCGCGACGGAGGACGGTCGCGGCCTGGCGTCCGGCGGCGGCGCGCAGGAGCGCGTCCTTGGTCGGCTGCATGACGACGCGGATCGAGGGCACGCCCTGGAATCCGTGGTTCTCGCCCACGAACTCGATCGAGATCGAGTAGCGGTCCTTGCCCTCGTAGGCCCGCAGATGCCGGGCGTTCGCGGCGAGCGTCTCGAGGATCGCGTCGATCGTCCGCGTCACGACGGCGTCGTCGATGCGCAGGATCTTCGCGCGGGCCGCCCGGCCGTCCCAGTCGAAGGGCGTGTCCTTCTCGCGGCGCGTCTCCTCCCAGAGATCGTCGGCCGCTCCGTCGTCCTCGGTCCGGGTTTCGACGACGACGGGCACGCGCAGCGAGAAGGTGGAGACGGTGCCGTAGTCGGGCAGGACGACGGTGGCGCCGGAGCGACGGATGCCGAACCGGGCGAGGTTCGTCGCGGCGAGGAACTCCCCCTCGGCGGTCGAGACCTTGCCGTGCACGCCGGCGAGAGGGTTCGGATCGTCGATCCGGCGGGACGGCTTGCGGGCCTCCTCCTCTCCGGTCACGTCATCGAGGCCGCCCTTCGTCTCGACGCCGAGAAGCTGGTCGCGATCGCGGTCGAGGACCTTGGCGATCACGCGCTGCATGATGTCGGCCTGGCGCTCCATGTCCCGCAGGCGGCCGGTGACCTCCGCCTTCTGCGGCGTCTCCTGGCGCGAGGGGGCGGCCGAGCCCGGTCCGACGGCCAGGACGGCCGAGAGCAGGGCGAGCGCGGTGGTGGCGGTGATCTTCTTCACGGTTCATCTCCTGTCGAGAGTTCGTTCGCCCGGGAATTCGTCCTCGGCGAGGAACCGGCTCACGAGCTCCGTCGTGAGGCGTCGGTTCCGTCGTTCGCCGTCCTCCAGCTCGCGGTCGAGCCAGGTCGCGAGAGCCTCGCGGTCGCGCCGCATCGCGTCCTCGATGCGCAGGGCGAGGGCGAGCAGGCGGCGCTCCTGGCGCCCGTCGAGGCGGTCGATCTCGGCCTGCAGGAGATCGCGGCCGTCGAGCTCGAGGTCGTACTGCCAGCGGTGGAGCGCCTCTCCGAAGCGCCGGAGCTCCTCGCGATCCACGGCGTCGGCCGCGGCCGCCGGGCTCCCCTTCGTCGGGGAGGCGCCGAGGCTCAGGACGGCCCGCCCCTCGCCGAACTCGACCCGACCGGCGAGCGCGAAGAGCCCCGCGAAGACGAGGATGGCGGCGGCGGCCCCGATCCCGGCCGCCCGCAGGGTTCCGCGGGCCACGCGGGGCCGACCGACCGGCGACGGCGCCGGGAGCGCGCCCGCGTCGGGTTGCCAGGTGTCGAGGCTCGCGAAGGTGGCGCCGAGCGCCCGGGCCTCGGTCGCGAAGTCCGGATCGGAGGCGATGCGCGCCTCGATGCGCCGCGAGGTCTCGGGGTCGGCCTCGCCGTAGGCCCAGTCGAGGAGGGCCTCGAGGTCGGGGTCGCGGTCCAGCGGGTTCATCTCGGGTCCTCCAGTCGGGGGGCGAGTCGGCGGCGGAGCCGGTCGAGGGCGCGGGCGACGCGGGACTTCACCGTCGTCGTCGGGATCGCGAGGACCTCGCCGACCTCGCTGAAGCTGAGGCCGCCGTAGTGCTTGAGGAGCAGGGCTTCCCGCTCGTCCTCCGGGAGATCGGCCACGGCGCGGCGGACGAGCTCCGACCGCTCCTCGCGGATGAGGGGATCCGGATGCGACGGCGCGGCCGGGTCGCGGACGAGAGCGGCCGGTCGCTTCCGCTGCCGGCGCTGCCGGTCGCGGCACTGGTTCACGATGACCCGGTGCATCCAGGTGGAGAAGCGCGCGCGGCCGTCGAATCGCCGGAGCCCGGCGAAGGCGCGGAAGAGGGCGGCTTGACCGGCCTCCTGGGCCTCCTCGCGGTTCCCGAGGAGGCGCATCGCGAGATCGCGGGCCGGAGCCTCCCAGCGCCGGGCGAGCTCCTCGAGTGCGCCCGCGTCCCCGCCGCGGTAGCGATCGATCAGGATCTCGTCCGTCGGTTCCACCGCGTCCTCCGGTCGGGTCGCCGCGCGGGGCCTCTCCCCTCGGGAAAAGCCCCGTCGCGCGCCCTTGGACGGGTCGGTTGGCCGACCGGACGAGCCTTTCCGGAGAAATCCGCCGGAATCAGATCGCGATCGTGACCATCCGGCCCGGGATGTAGCGGAAGACCTTGAGCGGCTTGCCCGCCACGTGCTCCTGGACGCGCTCGTGGCCGAGGACGAGCGCCTTGAGGTCGTCCTCCGAGATGTCGGCCGCCACCTCGATGCGCGCCCGCACCTTGCCGTTGATCTGCACCGCGACCTCGACCCGATCCTCGACGAGGAGCGCCGGATCGTGGACGGGGTAGGGGTGGCGCGCCAGCGTCTCCGCGTGACCGAGCCGCTGCCAGACCTCCTCCGCGAAGTGGGGCGCGTAGGGCGCCATGAGGAGGCAGAAGGTCTCCAGCGCCTCGCGAGACCGAGTCTCGCGCTTCGACATCTCGTTGACGAAGATCATCATCTGCGCGATGGCGGTGTTGAAGCGGAGGTTGTCCGTGTCCTCGCCCACCTTCGCGATGGTCTTGTGCAGGAGTCGGGCCGTCTCCTGATCCATCGGTCCGTCCTGGACCGCCGGCAGGAGGCTGCCGTCCTCGGCGAAGTAGAGCCGCCAGCAGCGGGCGAGGAAGCGCTTCGCGCCCTCGAGGCCGCTCATGCTCCAGGGCTTCTCCTGCTCGATGGGCCCCATGAACATCTCGTAGACGCGCAGCGCGTCGGCCCCGTGCGTCGCGACGACGTCGAGCGGGTTGACGACGTTGCCGTAGCGCTTGCCCATCTTCCGGTTGTCCTCGCCCAGGATCATCCCCTGGTTCACGAGGCGCTCGAAGGGCTCGTCGACCGGGCACACTCCGATGTCGTGGAGGAACTTCGTCCAGAAGCGCGAGTAGAGGAGGTGGCCCACCGCGTGCTCGGCGCCGCCGATGTAGAGATCGACCGGCATCCAGGTCTTCGCGAGCTCCGGGTCGCAGAGGGCCTCGCGGTTGCGCGGGTCGATGAAGCGGAGGAAGTACCAGGAGCTTCCCGCGCTGCCGGGCATCGTGTCGACCTCGCGGCGGGCGGGGCGGTCGGTGCCCGGCACCGTCGTCGCGACCCAGTCCTCGACGGCGGACAAGGGCGACTCGCCGGTGCCGGTCGGCTGGTAGCGCTCGACCTCCGGGAGCTCGAGCGGGAGCTGGTCGAAGGGCAGCGGGTGCACCTCGCCGTCCTCGTCCATGACGATCGGGATCGGCTCGCCCCAGTAGCGCTGACGGGCGAAGATCCAGTCGCGCAGCCGGTAGCGGACGATGCGACGGCCGAGGCCTTTCTCCTCGAGCCAGTCGATCATCCGCGCGATGCCCTCGTCCCGGCCGAGTCCGTCGAGGAAGCCGGAGTTGACGTGAGGACCGTCGCCGGTGAAGGCCCCCTGGGTGACGTCGCCTCCCTGGAGGACCTCCACGACGGGAAGCCCGAACTGCGTCGCGAAGGCCCAGTCGCGCTCGTCGTGGCCGGGAACGCACATGATCGCGCCCGTGCCGTATCCCATCAGCACGTAGTCCGCGATCCAGATCGGGACCCGCTCGCCGGTGGCCGGATTCACGGCGTGGGCGCCCGTGAAGACGCCGGACTTGCCGGCGTCGGCACCGGTGCGTGCGATCTCCGACTTCGCGGCGGCCTCGTCGCGGTAGGCATCCACCGCGGCGCGGCATTCCGCCGTCGTGATGCGATCGACGAGCTCGTGTTCGGGCGCGAGCACGCAGAACGTGGCGCCGAACATCGTGTCCGGGCGCGTGGTGAAGATCTCGAGACGCGCGTCGTGCCCTTCGATCTCGAAGGTCGCGTCGGCACCCTCCGAGCGTCCGATGCGATCGCGCTGCATCGCCTTGATCGACTCCGGGAAGTCGACGCGGTCGAGTCCTTCGAGCAGGCGGTCGGCGTAGCGCGTGATCCGCAGCATCCACTGCTTCATCGGGCGCCGCACGACGGGGTGACCGCCGCGCTCGCTCTTGCCGTCGATGACCTCGTCGTTCGCGAGGACGGTCCCGAGGGCGGGGCACCAGTTGACCATCGCCTCGGCCTGGTAGGCGAGGTCGTGCTCGAGCAGCTTCAGGAAGATCCACTGCGTCCAGTGGTAGAACTCGGGGTCGTACGTGCCGACCTCGCGATCCCAGTCGTAGGAGAAGCCGACGGCCTGGAGCTGGCGCCGGAAGTTCTCCACGTTCTCCCGCGTCGAGACGCCGGGGTGGACGCCCATCTCGATCGCGTACTGCTCGGCCGGGAGTCCGAACGCGTCCCAGCCCATCGGGTGCAGGACCTCGAAGCCCTGCATCCGCTTGTGACGCGCCACGATGTCGCTCGCGGTGTAGCCCTCGACGTGTCCGACGTGGAGCCCCGATCCCGAGGGGTAGGGGAACATGTCGAGCACGTAGTAGGTCGGGCGATCGGTGCGGCCATCGGTGCGGAAGGTGCCGTGCTCGGCCCAGTGCCGCTGCCACTTCGGTTCGATCGCCGAGGGGTCGTAGGACATCGGATCTCTCTCGTCGGGAAACGCTCGGGCGGGATTCTAACCGGGGAAGGGGAGCGGCCCGAGGGGGCGTGCCGCCCTCATCCCCGCGTCACGTCCGCGCCCTCGACGCGCTCGAGGACCCAGCGCAGCTCGCGCCCCAGATCGGAGCACAGGTCCTCCCGCCGGAGGGGCCCCTCGCGCCGTTCCGGCTGGACGCCCCAGGAGTAGGTCTCGACCTCCAGGTGGGCCTCGAGGCCCGAACGGACGACCTCGTCGAGCGCCGCGCCCAGCGCCGCCTGCGTGGTCCCGATCGGACCGTGGCGCTCGCGGAAGATCGGGACGTGGAAGTGACAGCGCGCGAGCGCGTCGTCCCGCTCTCGCGCGACCGCGAGGTACTCGTGCAGGTCGTCGAAGGCCCGCAGCCCGCCCCGGCGGTCGCGGGCGACGACCTGGTGGAGGTAACGGGGTTCGTCGAAGGAAGCGAGCGCGGCGAGCGCCTCCGCGTCCCGCGAGGGCTCCGCGATCTCGAGGGCCGTGGAGAGCTGGATCTTGGCGATCGGGATCCCGGCCTCGACGAGTCGTCGGAGCGAGCCGGCGACGTCTTCGTGCTCGACCGCCTGGTGACAGACGTCGAAGCAGACCCCGAGGTGTCGATGGCGGAGCGAGGCCTCCGGGCCGACGAAGAGGCTCCCGGTGAAGAACTCGAGGATCTGCTCGGTCGTCTCGAAGCAGCAGCCCGGCTCGGGCTCGATGCCCAACACGATGCGCCGCCCCCACCGCGCTTCGATCTCCGCGAACCCGCGCGCCGCCGCCCCGAGCGCCTGGACCATCGTCTCGCGTTCGGTCGCGCTCGCCGGCCCCCACTTGCCCGGCAGGGTGCTGATGGTCTGGATCGGACCCTCGAGCGGCAGTTCGGCCATCAGGTGGGCCACGTCGAGCGTGAAATCGAGCCGCTCGCGCATCGTCCAGTCGGGTCGATAGACGGCGTGCTTCACCGCGTCGGCGTGGAAGTCACCGTAGGGGAAGGCATTCGCGGTCAGGGCCTCCGCGCCGAGCGCCGCGATCCGGTCGGCCAGGCGACGGCGCGTGCGGGGCGAGGCGACGAGTTCGCGCGCGACGGCGGCCGAGAACCAGAGGCCGAGGGCGAAGGGGCCGCGGCGACGCTCCGGATCGAGCGCATCGCGAAGTTCCGGGACGCAGCCCTCGAGGGCTGCGAGCAGCTCGTCGGCCTGGCCGACGGGGTGCACGTTGCCGCAGTACGTGAGGGACCAGTGGTGATCGCCGCGCGAGATCCGCATGGCGTCGAGGATACCAGCTCTGGAGGAGGCGTGTTCGCCGCGATCAGCCTCGGGCCGTCTCGATGGCGGCGACGGCGGCGACGGGGGCCGGGCCGGCCACGGGGCGTGCGGCGTCCAGGGCGCGGACCTCGTGGACGAGGGCCCGCCAATCGCCGCCGGCGCGGCGGCGCATCCCGGCGAGGATCTCGGTCCGGGAGCTCATGAGCGTGAGGCGTCCCAGGCGCGGTTCGCGAGCGAGCCAGGCGAGGAAAGCGGCCTCGCGGGCGGGAGAGAGGGCGATGCCCGGATCGACGAGCATGACGCCGAGTCCGCGGGCGGTCTCCGCCTCGGGGGCCGTGACGAGGATGCGGGCCAGGAGCAGCACCAGGGAGTTCGTCTCGGCGTCGGGATTCGGGCCGGCGGTCGGAACGAGGTCCTCGCCGAAGGTCCGCGGCGCGTCCTCGCCGAGGATCTCGACGAGGGCCGGCACCACGACGGCTTCGAGTCGGCGAGCGAGGGTGCGCGCCCGACCGCGGTCCCGATCGTCGTGAGCGGGGCGGGAGCGGAGTTCGGTGATGCGTGCTTCCAGTCGCTTGCGGGCGGACTGGAGCATCTCGCGTTCGACCTCGACGCGAACCCCCTCCTCGGCGCGCGCCGCGGCGGCCTCGGCGGTCCGTCCGAGCGCGGCCTGCCAGCTCTCGAGGAGAGCGAGCGTCCGATCGGTGGCCCGGACCAGCGGCAGGGACGGCGTCGCGGGGTCGTCGCGTTCGATCTCGGCGAGGTCGGCCGCGAGAGAGGTCTCGAGCTGACGGAGCCAGGTGATCTCGGCCGCGTCGTCCACGAAGGGGGCGACGAGGGCCTTGAGTTCGGTCAGCGCGGAGCGCTCCTCGAGTCGGTCGATGACGCGGTGGAGGATGCGAGAGTCGACCTGATCGAGGTCGGCGGGGCCGCCGGCGGCGACCACCGCGCGACGGGCGTGTTCGCGACTCGTCTCGACGCGGCTCATCGCGCGGCGCGCGAGCCCGGCGAGTCTCAACGTGGCGATCGAGCGGAGGACCCAGCCGGCGACGCCCAGCGCGGCGACGCCGATCGCGGCCCGTAGGCCCAGTTCGGCGAGACGGCGGTCGTTCAGCACCATGTGGCCGGCCAGCATCAGTCCGGATGCGGCGAGGAAACCGACGACGAGGGCGACGCCGAGCCAGGGCGAGCGGCGATTGCGCTCGTCCCGCACGCGGATCGCGTCGAGTTCGGCCTCGGCCTTCTCCACCTCGGTGCAGCGCGACTTCAGTTCGCGGCGCGCCGCCGGCGAGGGGCCGGACGCGACCTGCGGTCGATCGGCGAGTTCGTCGAGGGTGCGGGCGAGATCCAGGCGGCGGGCCACGAGACGACGGTCGATCGTCCGGGCCTCCTCGAGCGCCTCGAGCAATTCGCCCATCTCCGGCGGTGGTTCGGGCGTGATCGGGCCGGGCCGCGCGGCGTCCAGGGCCCGGAGGGTGGAGTCGATCTCGGATCGCTTGGCGACCAGACTCTCGATCTCGCGCTGGCGATCCGGAGCGGTGATGTCGTGCGAGGACACCGGCAGCCCGAAGAGCCCCTGGAGTCCACGCCCGAGCGATTCCCGACCCGCGCCGACGGCGCCGTGGTCACCCCCTCGAATCAGCACCGATCTGCGGAAGGAGGCGCGATCGAGGCCGAGGAGTCGCGAGGGCTCGCCGTCCGCGAGGGTCCTGCGCGCGCCTCCGGGACTCTCGAGCGCGACCTCGTCGTTCTCCCAGTCGCGGTGGAGTCGGAACTCACCCGCGGGGCCCTCGAAGGTCAGGACGGCCGAGCGGATGTCCCGCCGGCGATCCGTCGCGAAGAGGGCATCCAGGAGGATGCCGCCGAGGTCGGCCCGCTCCCCGAAGGAGCCGCGGTCGATGGCCTGTACCCGTTCGGATCCCAGCCGGACGACCTCCAAGGCCCCGTCGGCGTGGCGGATCTCGACGCCCGTCACGCTGGCGGCCCCGAGCAGAGGTGTCCGGTCTCGGCGCATCGCGATCCTCTCGGTACAAGGTCCCTCACCCCCGAGTATCGACCCATCCGGCCTGAGACTTTATTCAGAAGATTCTCATACGGTGTCAGTCACCCGATGAGACTTCTCCGACGTGTTCCTCGGGTGGGGGCGGGCCGTCGCCTCGCGGGCTCGCGGGATGCGAGTACGGTGCCAGTCACCGGATGAGCATTTCCGTTCCACCGCGTCCGCTCGCGAGACCGACTCGCCCGGAAATGCTCATCCGGTGACTGGCACCGTACTAGCATCTCCTTCGCGCGGGGTTGGTATCGTCCCCGCATGCTCGAAGGTGCGGAACTCCTGGCGGCGGCGCGGCGACTGGGCGAGGCGGAAGGCCTCGTCGGCGGGGAGGCCGCGCCGCTCGCGGGGCTGGACGACGCGGAGCGCCAGCGGGCCTGGCTGGAGGCCGGGTACGCGGGGGAGATGGACTACCTCCCGAAGTACGAGGCCCTCCGGTCCCGACCCGCGGAGGGCTTCGCCCCGCATGTCTCGGTCATCAGCTTCCTCCTGCCGCACGAGACCCGGGCTCCCGACCCCTCGCCGCGGATCGGCAACGTCGCCCGCTACGCGCGCGGCGACGACTACCACGACGTGATCCGGGCGAAGCTCGAGCGCGTCGGTCGCGGACTCGCGGAACTCGATCCCGAGCTCCGCTGGCGCGCCTGCGTCGACACCGCCCCCTTTCCCGAGAAGTTCGCGGCGGCCCGGGCCGGGCTGGGCTGGGCGGGCAAGCACACCAACGTCATCCGGAGCGACGCGGGTTCCTTCTTCTTCCTCGCCGAGCTCCTCGTCGATCGGGCGTTGCCGACGGGGGAACCGGCGAAGGACCGCTGCGGCCGCTGCACGGCCTGCCTCGACGCCTGTCCGACCGGCGCGATCGTCGCTCCCTACGTGCTCGACGCCCGCCGCTGCATCTCGTACCTGACGATCGAACTCCGGGGTGCGATCCCGCGCGAGCTGCGACCGCTGGTCGGCCATCGCATCTTCGGCTGCGACGACTGCCAGGAGGTCTGTCCCTGGAATCGCTTCGCGACCCGGGAGCCGCCGGCCGAGCTGCGCGCGCGGCCCGGGGTGACGGATCGCGATCTCGTGGACTGGCTGGACCTCGACGTCGAGGGCTGGCGCGCGCTTTTCCGGCGCTCCGCCGTGAAGCGCGCGAAGTACGCGGGCTTCAAGCGCAACGTCGCCGTCGCCCTCGGGTGCCTGGCCGACCCCGCGACGATCCCGGCGATCGCCGCCGCCTACGACCGGGAAGAGCCCCTCGTGCGGGAGCATCTGGCCTGGGCGATGGGGCGGATCCCGGGCGCCGAGGCGAGCGCGCACCTGCGGTCCTGGGCCGGGAGAGAGCCCGACGCGGCGGTCCGGGCCGAGATCGCGCTCTCGCGCGCCGAGCGCGGTGAGGATCGAGACTGAGACGGCGGCCTCAGTCCTCGCCCAGGTAGGCGCGCGCCGCGGCGAGATCGTCGGGCGTGTCGATGTCGCGGCGGACCCAGGCGTTGTCGGTGAGGGCGTAGCGAAGCTCCTCGCCCGCGGCGCGGAAGAGATCCCGCGGCGTTCCTCCCGGCGGCAGGGCGAGGATGCGCTCGACCCAGGCGGGGCCGAAGAGGACGGGGTGCCCGCGTCGCCGATCCTGCGAGAGGACGGCGAGCCGGTCGACGCCCGGACCTTCGGCGTGGTAGGCGGCGAGGAGCCGATCGCAGTCGTCCTGCGTCACCAGAGGGAAGTCGACGGGGTGGAGGAGCACGGCCTCGCCGGGACGGGCCTCGCGGAGCCCGCGCGCGAGCGAGCTCCCCTGGCCGCTCTCCCAGTCCTCGTTGTGGACGGTCGCGACGCCCAGCCGGCGCGCCTCGGCCTCGGTGGCCTCGCGATGGCCGCCGGTGACGACGAGATCTCGCGCCGCGCCGGGCAGCCGCGGCGAGAGCACGCGCTCGAGAAAGGTGCTCCCGCCGAGCCGGGCGGTGGCCTTCGGCTCGCCGAGGCGGCGCGCCGCGCCCGCCGCGAGCACGAGGCGGAGGATCAAGCGATGGGTTCCGCCGCGAGCTTGCGGTAGAGATCGCGCGTGTTGCCCTGCCGGACCGCGCGCGTGTAGGAGTGGAGGAAGGTCAGCGCCTCGCGCGTCGAGAGGTGGCCGTAGCGCGGCAGGTCCCGCACGATCCGCAGCAGGTTCTTGAGCCGCTGCTCCTCGGGGACCCGCCCCTCGTGGGCGACGCCGTCGAGGTCGATCACCCAGACCTGGCCGGCCTCGTTGACGAGGAGGTTGTTCGACTTCAGGTCGCGGTTCGAGAAGCCGGCGTCGTGGAGTCGTCCGATCATCCGGCCCGCGTCCTCGAGCACGCGGCGCTTGAGCTCGGGTCGGCTGCCGTTCCACTCCTGGAAGGCGAGCGCGCCGGGCTGGACGTCGGCCAGCCAGTCGAGGAGGAGGTAGGACCGGTAGATGCAACCGAGCTTCGTGCGCTCGGCGAAGGCGATCGCCCGGGCCGTCCGGACTCCCATCGTCTCGAGGTGGTAGGCCTGCTGGAAGGCGATGCGCGCGCGGGAACCCGCGAGCTGGTTCGTGACGAGGGAGCGGTACTTCTTGAGATTGAAGCGCTTCATGAGCGCCTCGCCCGCCGTCCGGCCGATCGTCGTGCTGCGTCCGTCCTTCACGAGGTGATCGCCCGGCTCGAGCCAGCGATCCGGGTCCTCGAGGACGGGCAGGTGCTCCTCGCGGAGCAGCTCGCGGCGGCAGTGCCAGACCAGGCCGCCCGATTCCAGCACCTTGAAGTCGCGGTTCTCGTGGAAGCAGCGCTCGATGTCGCGGAGCCGGAACTCGCGCAGGAGGCGGTCGAGATCGAGGTCTCCGAGGCCGCGACGGGCGGCGTAGTCGCGCGCGGCCGCGATCTTCACCCGGGGGCTCTCGCCCCGCATCAGGGCCCAGAGCTGACCGAGCGTGTCGTCCGGCGCGTCGCGGTTGCTCCGCGACTCGAGGTCCGCGTCGGCGATGAAGAGGCGGCCGTTCTCGTCGCGGCCCAGGACGGAGGGCGAGGGATCACGGACGAAGGACCCGTCGCGGTGCAGACCCGCGAGCAAGGAGACGAGCTGTTCGGCCGCCGTCTCGATGATCCTCTCGTCCTGCTGCATCGCGTCGGACACTCCCCCCGGAGTTTCGTGAGCGCTCGCATGATACGGCTCGTCGCTCCCGAGTCAAAGCGAGGAGGTGGAGGCGCCGGCCGTACGCCATCCGGCGCAAGTCGCTATCGCGAAAGCGCTTGAGTCTCGATCGCCTTCCGGTCGATGAACGGAGCCGGAGGCGGGCCGGGAATCCAGGGGCGGCGCCCGGCGCCCGCTCCGGGAACGCGAAACTCGCGCAACGCACCCCGGCGCCCCTTGTTATCGTCAACCCCGCCGCACGCGGGAGGAGATGGGATCCATGAATCGAGCGCAGGGTGGAGCCGCATCGGCCGCCGACGAGACCCGGTCCATCGGCCGGGGCGCCTTGTTCCTGACGGTGACCAAGTTCTGGTTCCTGGCCTCGGGCTTCGTCATCTACGCCGGTCTGACCAAGATCCTGGGCGGCGGCGAGGGATCAAGGTCTTCGGCGACTACCGGACGGTCACGACCCTGGCCTCGATCGTGAACGCCTTCATGATCGTCGGGACCCAGCAGGCGGTGAGTCGCTTCGTCGGCCGTGATCCGGCCAACGCCAACGGCATCCGGCGCTCCGCCTACAAGCTCCAGGCGATGCTCGGCGGCGGCATCTTCCTCGTGATGTTCTTCGGCGCGCCCGTCCTCGCGACCTCGATCTACGGGGACCCGGGTCTCGCGACCCCTTTCCGCTACGCGAGCCTGATCACGCTCTTCTACGCCTTCTACGCCATCTTCATGGGCTACCTGAACGGCACCAAGCAGTTCGGGCGGCAGGCGATCGTCGACTTCAGCTACTCGACCGCGAAGTGCGCCTTCATCCTCGGCTTCGCCTACCTCGCGAGCGGCTCCCTCGGGAAGGTCGGGGCCCCGGTCGCGGGCTTCGCGGCGGCCGCCTTCGCCGTCTTCGTCCTCGGACGGGTGCTGAGCGGACCGGCCACCGGAGGCGAGGACATCGGCGTCAAGCCGCTCTTCGTCTTCCAGTCCTTCACGATGCTCTTCGCCGGCTTCAGCTCCTTCGTGCTGCAGTTCGATCTCCACGTCCTCAAGATCCTCGGTCCCGAGGGCGAGGCGGGGCGGACCCTGACCGGGCTCTACGGCGCGGCGCAGCCCTTCTCGCAGATCCCCTTCACCGCGGTCTTCGCGGTCACCTTCATCCTCTTCCCCCTCGTCTCGGGCGCGGCGGAGTCGGCCCCCGAGAAGATGCGCGGCTACATCCGCGAGACCACGCGGTACGCCTCGGTGATCGCCACCGCGATCGTGGCGCTCTTCGTCGCCTGCCCCGAGCGGACGCTCACGATCCTCTACGCGCCGTCCTACGCCGAGGCCGCGACCGCGCTCCGCTTCCTCGTGCTCGGCTACCTCGCCTACTCGCCCTTCTACATCCAGTGCGCCATCCTGAACGCCGCCGGTCGCCCCAAGCACAGCGTCGCGCTGATCGCCCTGGTGGCCGTCGTGCAGGTCGGCGTGGGCGCGATGCTCGTCGGCCGCTACGGAATGAACGGCGTCGCCTTCGGCACCCTGACCGCGATGGCGACGGGACTCGTCGCGATGCAGTTCGTCTTCCGCCGTCTCTTCGATCAGCCCCTGGTCCTCGGCGTCTTCGCCCGGACCCTCGTCGCGGGCGCGATCGTCGCCGTCCTCGCCCACGTGCTCCTCGCCCGCGAGGCGATCTGGGGCGGCGCGGGCGTCCTCGGCGCGATCGGAGGGACGGGTATCGTCTCGAAGCTCGTCACCGTCGTCGGCTTCGGCGTCCTCGGACTCGTCTTCCTCGGGCTCCTCTTCCCGCTGCGCGTGCTCGACGCCGCCGACCGCGAGAAGTTCCTGAAGGTCGTGCGGCGCGGCTGAGAGGGCCTTCGGTGTTCGGTCGCCTTCGCATCGCGGTCACGGTGCCGGCCTACGACGAGGAGCGGCTGATCGGCCGCACGCTCGCGGGGATCCCGCCCTTCGTCGACCGCGTGATCGTCGTCGACGACGCGAGCCGCGACGGAACCGTCGCCGCCATCGTCGCGGCCGGGCGCCTCGATCCGCGGATCGAGCTCGTCGCGCGCGAACGCAACGGCGGGGTCGGGGCCGCGATCAAGAGCGGCTATCGCCGCTTCCTCGAGACCGGCGACGACGTCTGCGTCGTCATGGCCGGCGACGCCCAGATGGACCCCTCGGATCTCGAGGCCCTTCTCGCGCCGATCGCCTCGGGGCGCGCCGACTACGCGAAGGGCGACCGGCTCTCGGTGCCCGGCGTGTCGCGCGTCATGCCGCGTGATCGCCTCCTCGGCAACCACGTCTTCACCGCGATGACGAAGTGGGCCAGCGGCTACTGGCACGTCATCGACTCGCAGTGCGGCTACACCGCCATCACGCGCGCGGCCGTCGAGGCCATCGATCTCGAGCGCGTCTACGACCGCTACGGGGTTCCGAACGACCTCCTCATCCGACTCAACGTCGCGCGGCAGCGCGTCGCGGACGTGCCCGTCCGGCCGATCTACGGCGAGGAGGTCTCCGGGATCCGACCCCTCACGACGGTGCCCCGGATCGGCGCGCTCCTCCTGCGGGGATTCCTCCGCCGCATGTGGTCGCGCCACGTCCGGCGCGAGCCGCACGCCGTCGTCCTGCTCTACGCCCTCGGCTTCGCCGCGCTGGTCGCGGCGGGGATCGGCGGCGTCTGGCGACTCGTCGCGCGCCTCGCCGAGGCGCCGGCGTCCGCGCCCGGCCCGGGCCTGCTCCTCGCGGCGACGGGGCTGGGGCTCGTCGGGCTGGCGCTCGCAGTCCTCTGCGATCGTCGTCTCAACGCGGAGCTGAGGGCGGGGGCGTGAGTCGGCGGCTCGTCGTGCTCGCGACGAGCTTCCCGCGGCGCGAGGGAGATCACGCCGGGCGCTTCGTCCGCGACCTCTCGCGCGGACTCATCGAGCGCGGTCACGAGATCCACCACCTGGTGCCCGAGGCGCCGGGCGCGCCGGCCTCCGAGCGACTGCCCGAGGGAGCGACGGTCGAGCGGTTTCCCTTCGCGTCCGCGGCCTGGCAGCGCGAGCTCGTCTACGGCCGGGGCATCGGCGCGAATCTCGAGCGTCGTCCCTGGCTCGTGGCGGCGGTGCCGCGACTCGTGCGGGCGATGGAACGCGCGCTCGAGGCGGCGCTCGAGGCGCGCCCCGACGCCGCGATCTTGAGCCACTGGGTCTACCCCGCGGGCCTCGTCGGAGCGCGCCTGTCCCGACGGATGGGCCGCCGCCACGTCTCGGTGGCGCACGGAGGAGGTCTGCAGCTCCTCGCGAACTGGCCGATCCTCCGCCGTCGTCTCGCACCCTGGGCGCGCGGCACCGACGGGGCGCTCTTCGTCAGCGAGGACCTCCGCGCCCGGGCCCGGGCCGCGCTGCCGGCGCGTCTGGCGCTGCCGCCCTCGCTCGTCGCGCCGATGGGCGTCGATCTGGACCTCTTCGCGCCCCGCGGCGACCGCGCCGCGACGCGTCGACGTCTCGGCGTCTCCGAGGAGGCCTTTCTCGTGGCGGCGGCCGGGCGACTCGTCCGGCTGAAGGGCTTCGATCTCGCGATCGAGGCGCTGCGGGAGACGAGTCCCGGCGCCGTCCTCGTCGTCGCCGGCCGCGGGCCGGAGGAGGCGCGTCTCCGTCGCCTCGCCGCGAAGCGGGGCGTCGAGGCCCGGCTCGTCGGCCACCTCGATCCGCCGGAGCTGCGCGCCCTCATGGAGTCGGCGGATCTGCTCGTCGCGCCCAGTCGTCCCGGTCGTCGCGGCCGGACGGAAGGCGCTCCGGTCGCTGTCGCGGAGGCGCTCGCGGTGGGGACGCCGGTCGTCGCCGCCCGCAGCGGCGGCATCCCCGACCTCGTGCGGGAGGGCGAGAACGGTCGTCTCTTCGCGCCGGACGACGCCTCCGGCTTCGGGAGGATCCTCGCCGCGCTGCGCGCCGCGCCGCAGGAACTCGAGCGACTCCGCCGCGGCTGCGCCGCGTCGCGACCGGAGCGCGGCTACGATCGCGCCGCGGCCGCCGTCGAGACTCTCCTGGCGGGTCGATGAGGTTGGGGGCCGCGCGCCGCGCGGGCCGGCCTGATACCATGCCGGAGCGGCGCGGGGAGCGGTCCGGGGAGGGCGGCCCGCGACGCCGCCTCGACGGGAGACCCAGGTGCCGGCGCAGCCTCCGAACGCACGCCGCGGCCTCGCGCTCGGTCTGACGGCCTCGCTCATCGCCGTCGTTCTCCTCGTCGTCCTCGAGGCCCGCGGTCTCGCCGCGGCGGGGGAGGGGGCGGGCGCCGCCGTCGTGGTCGTCGCCTTCGACCTCCTCTTGCTCGCGCCGGTCGCGGCGGCGGTGCTGCTCCTCGCGGCGTCCCTCCTCCGCGCCGGCGATCGCGCGCTGCATCCGCGCCGCCTCGCCCTCGCGCTCGCGGCGGCGCTCGCCGTCTGGCCGCTCGGTCGCAGTCTGGGAGAGGGCGCGGGACTCGCGCGACAGGGACTCGCCTGGGCTCCCGGCGCGCTCCTTCCCGTCCTCGCCGCGATCTTCGCGATCTTCGCCGCGCGCGTGGCGACGCGTCGGTTCTCCGTCCGACCGCGGCTCGGCTCCGGACTGCTGCTGCTGGCGGCCCTGGCGGTGCGCGTCGCGAACGCCCGGCTCTTCGTCGGCCTGTACGCGGTCGCGCACGACGCGCTCTTCTTCCTCGAATTCGGACTCTGGGCCGCGACGGCCTTCCTCCTGCTCGGCGGGACGCGGCGGCAGGGCGCCGGGATCGGGCTCGTCGCCACGGCCGTGCTCGTCCTCGCCGCGAGCGAGCCCGTCCGACGGGTCTGGCCGCTGCCCTTCGCCCTCTCCGAGTCGACGCGCTCGGCGCTCGGGCGCGAGGGCTTCCACGGCGCTCGCCTCCTGCGCTGGCGCGGCGCGCGCGGCGACTTCTCGACCGGGCTCGTCTCCCGCGACGATCGCATCGTCGGCGAGATCGAGGCCTGGCAGGCCCGGGCGGCCGAGGCGCCCGGCGTCGATCTCGGAGGTCCGGTCAACTTCGTCTGGATCAGCATCGACACGCTGCGCGCCGACCGCTGCGGCTTCCTCCCCGGATCGGTCCGGAGGGAGGGGAAGAGCCTCACGCCGAATCTCGACGCGCTCGCGGCGCGAAGCGCCGTCTTCGAGCGCGCCTGGGCCCCCTATCCGTCGACCCACCTCTCCTTCGAGGCGGCGACGACCGGTCGCTACCCGCGCGCGACGGCGCTCTATCGAGAGCTGACCGGCACCGCCCTCGCGAGCGACGTGGCCGCGCCGTCGATGGCCGCGCTCCTGCGCGCCTCGGGACGCCGCACGATCGCGAGCATCGCCTTCACGGAGGAGTGGATGTCGCACCCCTCCTTCGCGCGGAAGCTCGGCGATTTCGAGGCCGTCAATCTGGGACGACAGGGCGCGCCCGATCTCGACGCGCGCCACTTCGTCGCCTCCGCGGAGCGCATGCTCGACGAGGTGGGGGAGGCGCCCTTCCACCTCTGGTTCCACGCCTTCGAGCCGCATGCTCCCTACCTCGCCCACGAGGAGTTTCCCTTCGGCGACGCCCCGGCGGATCGCTACGACGCCGAGGTCGCCTACGTCGACCGTCGGGTCGGCGACCTCCTCGCGGCCCTCGAACGCCGCGGTCTGGCGGGGCGCACCGTCATCGCGGTGAGCTCCGACCACGGCGAGGCGCTGGGGGAGGGCGGCATCCGCTACCACGGATCCGCGCTGACCGAGGTGCAGCTCCACGTCCCCCTGATGATCCACGTGCCGGGCGTCTCGCCGACGCGGCGACCCGAGCTGGTCTCCCTCGTCGACCTCTTCCCGACGGTGATGAAGCTCCTCGGCGTGGCCGAGGTGCCGCCCAACCAGGGTCGGGACCTGACCCCTCTCGTCTTCGGCGACGAGGCGCGGTCGACGCACTTCCCGGAGTTCCAGCTCGCCGAGCTTCCCGACGACGTGAAGGAGCTCTCGGCCGCGAGTTCGGATCTCGCCGCGCTGCGTCGGGGCGATCTGAAACTGACCCGACACCTCGCGCAGGGCTACTCGACGCTGGTCGATCTCGCGGCCGACCCCGGCGAACGACGCGATTTCTCCGCGACCGAACCGGCGGCGAAGGCCCGTCTCGAGGCCGAGCTCGCGGCCCTGATCGCCTGGGACCTGCGTTTCGGGCGGCGTGAGGACCCGGAGCGCGAGCGCGCCCGCCGACGGGAGGAGATCGCGGTCGCCCTCGGGGACGCCGACGTCTTCCGACGGCTCGGCGCCGTGCGGGCGGCCCGGGAGCTCGATCTCCGCGGGCTCGCGGCGTCGATCGCCGAGCGGGCCCGCGATCCGCGCGAGGCGCCCGAGCTGCGTCGCGAGGCGGCCCGCGCGCTCGCGACCTGGAACGCCGAGGATGCGGAGGCCGTGCTCGTCGAACTCGCGGGCTCCGAGGCCCCGATCCTGCGCTGGTCCGCGACGGTGGACGCCTGGCGCCTCGACCCCCTGCCGGTGCTTCCTCTCGCCGAGGAGGACGAGGAGACGATCCGCACCGAGCGGAGACTGCTCGCGCTCGCCCGGGCCGAGGCGCCGGCGGAGGCGGCCGCGGAGGCGCGATTCCTCGTCGAGGGCCCCGGAGTCGATCCGGCGCTGCGGCGACGCGCACTCCAGGCGCTCGCGCTCGGCGGAGCGGAGGCGCCGCGCGCCGAGGTCCTCGCGGGCGAGCCCTGGTCGGTCGAAGAAGGGCGACGTCTCTTCGCGGCGCTCCGTCGCCACCGTCCGGACGCGGCCTGGGACTTCGCCGAGCGGCTGGCCCGCGACCGCTATCTCCGTCCCGAACTTCGCGAGGCGATCCTCGACGCGGTGCCGTCGATGCCGGACGACGCCGCGGCCGCCGTCGGTCGGCATCTCCTGGCCGGCTGGGATCCCGCCTTCGATCGCAGCGCGCGCGAGGTGCTCGGCGCCCGCTTCGGCGAGGCGACGGTCGCTCGCATGGCCTCCGCACGGCAGGCGGAATCCGAGGCGGAAGCCGTCGCGCAGGCCGAGCGCTGGGAGGAGCTGCCGGCCGAGTTCGCCCGGGTCCTCGAGATCCTTCCCGCCGATCTCTCGGACCCGGTCCTGAGGCTCCGTCAGATCCGCGCCCTGCTCGCGGCGGGTCGTTTCGCGGAGGCCGAGAAGGTGCGATTGACCTGGGACACGATGCCTCTCGCGCCGTGGAGCGCGCGCCGCGTCGCCCGCTCGCGATCCGTCCTCGCGGCGGCCCGGCTCGCCGAGGGCGCCCTGCCCGAGGACGCTCGGATCCGCGTCACGCGGGTCAAACCCGAGCCCGCGGCCGCGACGCGCATCCTTCCCGGCCGCGCCTTCAGTGCCGACGTCTGGATCGAGAATCGCGCCGACCGCGCGCTCCCCGGGGGCCGGGGCCCCATGGCGGGACGACTCCGCGTCCTCTGGACGCGCGAGGGAGAGGCCGCGGTCGTCTACGGCCGCGAGCATCGACTCGAGGCCGGCCTCCTGCCCGGCGAGAGCGGCTCGCTGCGCTTCGCCATGGAAGCGCCCGATCGGCCGGGGCGCTACCGCGGCCGCGTCATCGCGAGCCAGAACACCGGCGCTCGCTTCCACGTCCACGAGGTCCCGACCGACTGCGAGTTCGCGATCGAGGTGCTGGACCCGAGCTCCCTGCCCGCGCCCGCGAGCTGGACCGGGGCCGAGATCGCGCGCAACCTGCCGCCGCCCCGCGGGGTCGAGCTGTGGCACGTCGATTCGTCCGGACGACTCCGCGTCGCGATGACCGGCTTCGGCGTCACCTTCACGCTCGGCGCCTTCCCCTGGCGGGAGGACTTCGGCGTCCGCTGGACCGGCTCGCTCGCGGTGACCGCGGGAACCCCGCCCGCGCTCTCGGCGGAGCTCCTCGACCTCGCCGGCGCGTCGCTCGCCCGGGGCGAGGTCGCGCTTGGGGCCGCGCCCGCGTCCGTCGCGGAGCTCGCGCTCCCGGCGGCCGCGCCCGGCGCGGTCCTCCGACTCGTTCCGGGCGGCCGCGCCGGTCTCCTCACGCTGACGCGCCTCGAGCTCGGCGCGCGCTGAGCGCCACTCTCCGCACGTGCGTTCGGCTTCGTTGCGGGGCGGGGCGAAATGCTAGTACGGTGCCAGTCACCGGATGTGCATCCCTTCGGACGGGGGCGCGACTTCGAAGCGCGACTTCGCGGGATGCACATCCGGTGACTGGCACCGTACGAGCATTTGCTCGGACGCGGGTCCGCGCGCGGAACGGGGCGGAGTGGGCATCACGGCCGGTGAGGGGCACGATTCGCGGCGGTTGCGGGTGAATCCGCCCCTCCGCGGAATAGGACCTCGCTCCCGTCCGTTCCGGAGACTATCCTCGGGAGTGATGATGCAGCTGACGCGGATCACGATCTGGCTCCTCCTGACCGTCCTGGCGCCCCTCGGGGTGTTGCCGGCGGGGACCTCGATCTGCGTCTGTCCTCCCAGTGTCTGCGGCTGCGACGACGGCGACGGGCCGGCCCGACGGGCCGACGACGACGGGGAAACCGAAGTCGTCACCCCGTCCTGTTGCTGCTGTCGCGAATCGGCCGAGGAGACGGGGCGGGAGAGGCCCCTCGCGGAAGCGCCGCCGGCGCCTCGTCGCCCCTGCCATCGCCTCGCCGTGGGTGAGCGGCCCAGCGCGGTCACGGAGACGGTCGTCTCCTTCGATCGCCCGGATCACCCCGCGCTCCGGCCGGTCCCCGAGGCGTTCCGCCCCGCCGTCGAGACGCCCGATGTGCGCCGCGCGGCGTCACGCTGGCGACATCTCGCGTCGAACCCCTGGCCGCCGACGCGACCCCTGCCGCTCCTGGTCTAGCTCGACTTCCGTATCGCGCGAACTCTCCTCGCCGCGAGGAGGGATCGGTCCCCGTCGATCCGGAAGGAGTACCACGTCCATGTCTCGCCATCTCGCCCGGCCGACGGCCGTGGCCATCGGGCTGTCGACGATCCTCGTCGTCGCCTGCGCCTCCGAACGCGGCGGTGCCCGCATGACCGACGCCGATCCCGTCGGCGGAGCGCCGACCGTATCCGTCGCGTCGGAGCCGCCGATCGAACTCCATGATGCCGCCGGACGGCTCCTCGCGGCGCCGCTCCTGCGTCGGGCCCTGCTCGCCAGTCCGCGGATCGCGGCCGCGCGCGCCGGGGTCGCGGCGGCTCGTCAGCGACGGGCCCAGCGCACGTCCCTGCCCGATCCTTCGATCATGGTCGGCGTCTTCGGCGACGAGATCCGCACGCGCACCGGCGACCAGGTCCTCTCGCTGGGGCTCTCCCAGCGGATCCCCTGGCCGGGGAAGCTCGCGGCCGCCGGCCGCATCGCGGACGTCGAGGCCCTCGACGCCGAGATCGGAGCCGCGATCGAGACGCGCGACGTCCTCGTCGCGACGATGCGGAGCTTCATCGAGTACGGGTTCCTGCTCTCCGCCATCGAGGTCTCGGACCAGGCCGGCGAGGTCTGGGACCGCGTCCTCGCGGCCGCGACGACGGGCCGGACCGCCACGCACGTCGGCGAACGCATCCGGGCCGAGATCGAGGCCGAGCAGGCGCGTTTCGACGTCGAGACCTGGCGAGAACTCGCCGCCGTGGAGGCATCGCGCATCCGCTCGCTCGTCGCGCTCGACCGCGACCAGGCGCTCGGGGCCCCGGCTCCGATCCAGCCGGTCGCGGCTCTTCCCGATCTCGAGGCACTCCGAGAGGTCGCCCACCACAACAACGACGAACTCGCGCGCGCCGCGGTGCAGGTCCGTCTGGCCGAGGCCCGGATCGAGCGGGCGCAGGCGGACGACGGTCCCGACTTCTCGGTCGGCGCCCGCTACATCGTGACCGATCCCCGCACCGACGCGAATCCCTCCCACAACGGCGACGATCCCTTCCTCTTCGAACTCGGGGCGACGATCCCGATCTGGCGCGGCGCCCGCCGCGCCGCGGTCAGCGAGGCCCGTTCGATGGCGGAAGCCGCCGCCTTCCGTCGGGAAGCTCGGCGCCGGGATCTCGATGCCGACGTCGCGGCCGCTCGATGGAAGGTCGTGAACGCGCAACGCCTCGTCGCGCTCTACCGTGAGACCCTCGTGCCCCAGGCTCGTCGCGCCGCGCGCGCGGCCGACGCCCTCGCGACGGAGGAGGGCGGCGGTCTGACGGGCACGCTCGAGACCGCGGCGACCTGGCACCACCTCGAACTCGCGGCCCGCCGCGCCGAGGCCGACCTCGCTCTGCACGCCATCGAACTCGAACGCCTCGTGGGAATCCCACTGGCGGATCTCGCGATCTCGGCCGCGGGGGAGGAGACGCCGTGATGACGCTCCAGATGATGGCCCGCTTCTCCCTCCTCGTCCTGGTGACGAGCGCCTGCCGCTCCGCCGCCGAGGACGACGCGGGGACCTACTCCGATCCCTACGCGGCGAATCTGATCGCCGCCACGGAGCGGGGCACCGAAGCCGCGCGGGCGTCGGACTCCGTGACCCCGCCGGAGACGCCCGGCCCGCGCGACGACCGCTGGGACGAGGCGCGGGCACTCCGCGCGGCCTGTCTTCGCGAGGTCGACGCCTCCGGCGACGACCTCGACGCGCTCGTCCGGCGGGCCTGGCGGGACCATCCCGATCTCCTCCGGGCGAGGGCCGAACTCCGCGCGGCGCGGGCTCGGTACGGTCAGGTCGACTGGCTCGACGACGTCCTCCGGTCCGTCGCGGACCAGCGTCGCCTCGGTCGGACGGCCGGCGGTCCGCCGCTCGCCGCGACCGGGAGCGATCGCTCCCTCGGGCCCTGGCCGTCGGTCGAGGCCCTGCGCGGTGAGATCGCCGATCAGGATCTGCGGATGGCCTTCGAGGAGCTCCGGGCCGCCGCGCTCCGTCGTCGAGCCGAGATCCTCTCCCGCTCCGCCGAACTGCGGACGCTGGAGGCGCGCCGTGTGCTCACCGACCGTCACGTCGGACTCTACCGGCAGATCGGCGAGGTGCTTCGCGCTCGGATCGCCGGCGGCGCCCCCCGTCAGGCGGAAGCCCTCGCGGCCGAGGAGCGGCTCGCGGATCTCGAGCGCCAGGGCGAGGAGCTCGACCTGCGTACGGCCGACGCGCGGGCGGCGCTGGCCGAGGCCGTCGGCGCGCCGCCGACCGCGACCTTCTCGCTCGAGCACGTGATGGGGTTCGCGTCCGCCGAAGGGCCGACGACGGTGACCGGAGACGAGGGACGGAACGCTCCCGTCGTCGAGATGGCCCGGGCCCGTCGCGACCGCATGGCGGCGAGCCTGCGACTGGCGGAGACCGTCGTTCGCGTGCGGAGCGACGTCGCCACGGCCCGCTTCGAACGCGAGCGATCGGGGGAGGGCGGCATCGCACGCACGCCGATGCTCTCGACGACGGGCCCCCGCCCGGGTGCCCGGGCCGTCGCGCTCGGGCCGGCCCTGGCCTTGATCGAGGAAGCGCGACGGCGACTCACGAGCGCCGAGGCCGGCATCGAGTCGCGGGAACTCGACCGCGCGCGCGCGGAGGCCGCCGCACTCGCCGACCTCCACGTGGCCGAGGGTGACCTCGCGACGCTTCGCGGCGAACTCCTCCCGCGAGCCCGCGAGGCCGAGACCTCGCTGAATGCGAGTTTCGCGCGCGACCGGGCGACCTACCTGGACGTCGTCCGTGCCGCCGAGCGGCTCATCCAGATCGAAGAACGCGAGCAGCGGGTCATCCGCGAGCTCGCCCGGGCCCGGGCGCGCCTGATCGAGGCGATCGGCGCGCCGCTCGCCCCCTGAACCCGAACGGAGCATCCGACATGAACCAGATCACGAACTCCAAGCTGGCGACGGCCCTCCTCGCGTTCGTCGTCCTCGGCGCGCTGGTCGGCTGGATCGTACGCGCGAGCATCGAGGCGGTCGCTCGTCGTCCCGCCCCGATGGACCACTCCTCGAACGCCTCCGCGGGTGCCGGTCCCCACGCGGGACATGCGGGGATGGGCGACATGAAGGGCATGCCAGAGGGGAGCGCGATGGGCGACCCGAGGTCCCCGGGCGCCGGGGTCGGCAACTCCGGAACGCCTCCGGAAGGAGCCATGACGGGCGCGCGGAAGGAGCCCGCATCCGGCGGAAGCGAGAGTGGCGATGCCGCGCCGGCGATGGTCGGTGAGCGCGTCGCCGCCACCGTCGACCTCGCGAACCCCGAGTGTCCGGTCATGGGCAACAAGATCCGGCCCGGCGGCGGCGTCTCGATCCTCTACAACGGGATGCGGGTCTGGTTCTGCTGCGCGGGCTGCGACGCCGACTTCCTCGCCGATCCGATCGCGAACCTCCGGGCCATCGAGAAGACCGGCGTGAAACTGCCGGCGGGGGCGACGGAGGCGGCCGCCAACCCGTCGATCGTCGACGCGAGCAATCGCGAGTGTCCGGTCTCGGGCCGGTCCGTGCCGCAAGATGACGACCACCCCTGGGTCGTCCATCGCGGCGTCCGCATCGGCCTCTGCTGCGCCGAGTGCCTCGACGCGTTCGCCGCGGATCCCGGCCGGGGGTTGCGCGAGGCCGCCCGGAGCGGTTCCATCCCGGCCGACCGCCTCACGACCGAGGAAGGGCGATGAGTCCCGCGATGCGCCGCACGGTCTACCTGAGCGCTCTCGCCGGCATCGCGCTGCTTCTCGGCTTCGGTGCCGTCTTCCTCCTCCCCGAGCGCTGGTTCTGGCGTCCGGCGCCGGAGGAACACGCCGGACACGGTGCGATGAGTGACGGGCCGAGCTACGCCTGTCCGATGTTCTGCGTCGTCATGGACGAGAAGCCCGCCGACGGACGCTGCCCGGTCTGCGGCATGGAGCTGGGCGAGGTCGGTCAGGCCTCGGTCGTCGATGCGCACGAGCGGATGATGATCGGGCTCGAGCTCGAGCGTCTCGCCGAGCGCCGGCTCGAGCGGCGACTCGACGTCTGGGGCGAGGTCGCCTACGAGGAGGGCAACGTGAGCGCCGTGACGGCCCGGGCTTCGGGATGGATCTCCGAGCTTGCGGCCGACTCGACCTGGAGCGAGGTCGAGGCGGGAACGCGCCTCTTCGACCTCGAGGCGCCCGAGGTGACGGCAGCGCTCGACGAGTACCTGGTCGCCCGTCGCGCGGCTTCGGCGGAGCTCGCGCGCGCGCAGCGGACCCGCCTCGAGCTGCTCGGCGTGGACCCGCGAGACATCGAGGAAGCGGAACGGGGAGGAGCGGCGCCGCGCCTCCTCCCGGTCCGCGCGCCGCGCTCCGGCGTGATCGTGCGCCGGGGCATCACGGAAGGTGACCACGTGAAGACGGGGCAGGAGTTGCTCGTCGTCGCCGACCTCGATCGCGTGCGCGTCGAACTCGAGGTCTTCGAGCCGGACGCCGTCTTCCTCGTGAAGGGCGGAGAGGTCCGTCTCGACCCCGGCGACGACGGCGAGCCGATCGCGGCCCGGATCGAGTTCGTGGATCCCGTCATCGATCGACGCTCGCGCGTCCTTCGCGCGCGGGTCGTCGTCGCGAACGCGCCCGACGGCGCGGGACGACGCCGCCTGCGCATCGGACAGCGCGTGCGCGCCGATCTCGTCGTGCCCATCGACGCCTCCGGACGGGCGGCCCCCGGCGGCGGGTCCTCCCCGGTGCTCGCCCTCCCGCGCGAGGCGGTTCTCTCGACCGGTGAGCGGCGCGTCGCCTTCGTGATGGCGGCTTCGGTCGAACGGACGACGGCCACCGGGCGCAGCTTCCGTCGGACCGAGCGGACGCTCGACCCCGAGCGCCTGCCCGACCGGCTCGGGCACGAACTGGTCGAGCTCGAGCTCGGCCCGCTCGCCCATGAGGTCGGTGACGACGCGAGGCGGCTCTTCTACCCGGTGCGGAGCGCGCGCTGGCCCGTCGTCGACGGTCCTTCGGCCCTGGAGTCCGGCTGGCTCGTCGCCACGCGGGGCGCCTTCATGCTCGACGCGCAGGCGCAGCTCGCGGGGGCGCCCTCCCTCTTCTTCCCCGAAGGCAGCACCGCCGCGACCGACGTCCACGCGGGTCACTGAGAGGAGTCTGAACGGTGATCACCGCCGCCATCCGCTTCGCGGTCCGGAATCCCGCGATCAGTCTCGTCCTCGCGCTGATCCTCGTCGCCTTCGGCGTCGAGGCCTGGCGGACGAAGACGGTCGATGCGATTCCCGACATCAGCGAGAACCAGGTCGTCGTCGTCGCCCGCTGGTCGGGGCGGTCTCCGCAGGACGTCGAGGATCAGATCACCCAGCCGCTCGCGGCCGGGCTCGCCTCGGTGCGGGGCGTCTCGGAGGTGCGGGCGCTCTCGGGCTTCGGCTTCTCGCAGATCTACGTCGTCTTCGAGGATCGAGGTCATCTGCTCCCGCGGGGCGACACCGCCGACTTCTACGAGGGACGGACGCGTGTCCTCGAGAAGCTCGCGACGCTCGGTGAGCTCCTGCCCGACGGCGTCGTGCCCGAGCTGGGCCCCGATGCGACCGCGCTGGGCCAGATCTTCATGTACACCGTCGACGGCCCGCTCGACATCGCCACCTTGCGCAGCCTGCAGGACTTCGTCGTCCGCACCGAGCTCCAGGCCGTTCCCGGAGTCGCCGAGGTCGCGACCGTCGGCGGCAAGGCCCGCGAGTACCAGGTCGACGTCGATCCGGATCGCATGCGGCGTTTCGGCGTCGACATCGTGCAGGTCGTCTCCGCGATCAGGCGGTCGAATCTCGACGTCGGCGCGAAGACCCTGGAGGAGGGAGGTCTCGAGACGATCATCCGGGGCCTCGGTTTCATCCGGGGTCGGGAGGACCTCGAGTCGATCGTCGTCGGCTACGCCACCGAGGACGGATTCGTCGCCGCGGGCATGGCCGGCGGCATGCAGTCGATGTCGATGGCCGACGCGATGCGGGCACCGACGGAGGAAGGTGAAAGACCGCGGGACGGCCTCTCCGATCGTCCGCGTCCGCACCGTCCGGTCACCGTGGGCGACCTCGCCGAGGTGACGCTGGGTCCCGCCTTCCGTCGCGGCGCCCTCGCGGATGCCCGCGACGAGCTCGTGGGGGGCGTGGTCGCGATGCGGTTCGGGGCCAATCCCCGGGCCGTCATCGAGCGCGTTCGTCAGCGGGTGCAGGCCATGAACGACCCCCGCTCCGGCATCCTCCCGGACGGGGTGCACATCCGCCCCTACTACGACCGCACGCAGCTCACCGACGAGACGGTCCGCACCCTCGAGCTCGCTCTTCGCGACGAGCTCTTCATCACCGCGATCGTGGTGCTGCTCTTCCTGCTGCACGTGCGCAGCTCCTTCGTCGTCGCGTTGACCCTGCCGGCCGGCGTCCTCGCGAGCTTCGTTCTCATGGATCTGCTCGGCGTCGACTCGAATCTCATGAGTCTCACCGGCATCGCGATCGCGATCGGGACCATGGTCGACATGGGCATCGTGATGACGGAGAACATCCATCGCGCGCTCACGGAGGCTCCGGCGGACGCCGACCGGGAGACGGTGATCGAGGAGGCCGCGGTCGAGGTCGGACCCGCGCTTCTCACCGCGGTCTCGACCACCGTGATCAGCTTCCTTCCGATCTTCTTCCTCACCGAGATGGAGGGGAAGCTCTTCCGGCCGCTCGCCTGGACGAAGAGTCTGGCGCTGACGATGGCCGCGCTGGCCGGCATCCTCCTCGTTCCCGTGCTCTGCCGCTTCCTGCTCGTGGGGCGGCCGGGTCCGAAGGGGAGGGCGGCGATCATCGCGGTCTCCGTCGTCCTGGGCGCCCTGGTCGGACACTTCATGTCCGGGACCGTCGGCGCGGTCCTCGGCGCGGTGATCGTCGGCGCGCTCGGCTGGCGCGCCGCGCTGGAAGAACTCATCTCCTTCGACGCGAGTCCGGTGAGCCGGTTCATCGCGCGCGGCTACGCCCCCACGTTGCGGTGGGTGCTGTCCCACAAGGCGGTGTTTCTCGGGGCGATCGGCCTGTTCGTCCTGACCGGAGCCCTGGTCGGTTTCGGGTCGCGGCGGCTCACCGCGCCGCTCGAGGGGCTCGCCGACGGGGCCCTGGAGGAGACGCGACTCGGGGCCTGGCTGGACGCGACCTTCCCCGGACTCGGTCAGGAATTCATGCCTCCGCTCGACGAGGGGAGTCTCCTCTACATGCCGTCGCTCCTGCCGCAGGCTTCCCTGTCGCAGTCTCTCGAGGTCATGAAGCGGCAGAACGCGATGATGGAGACCGTGCCGGAGGTGGCCCGCGTCGTCGGAAAGCTCGGTCGGGCCGAGACCGCTCTCGATCCGGCGCCGGTCGGGATGATCGAGACGGTCGTCATCCTGAAGCCGAAGAGCCAGTGGCGACCCGGAGTCATGAAGCGCGACATCGTGAAGGAGCTGCTCGCGAAGACCCACACGCCCGGCGTGCTCGAGGGGGCCGGAGCCTGGCTGCAGCCGATCGAGACCCGCGTGTTGATGCTCAACAGCGGCATCCGCGCCCCCATGGCGATCAAGCTGATCGGGCAGCCGCGGGACGAGGACGGGGCCAGCCTGTCGGCCGGTCGCGCGGTGGACGCGCTCGAACGCGCCGCCGACCGCATCCGTGCCGTCCTGCAGGGCGTCCCGGGCGTCGCCGGACCGAACGTCGAGAATCTCGGCGGCAAGCCCTACCTCGAGATCGAGGTCGATCGCGAGAAGTCGGGCCACTGGGGGGTCTCGACCCGGGATGTGCAGGACGCCGTCGCCCTGGCGGTGGGCGGCATGCCCATCGACCGGACGATCGAGGGGCGGGAACGCTACGGCGTTCGCGTCGCCTGGGGCCGCGAGCGACGGGACGAGGTCGAGTCGATCGAACGCGTCCGCGTGCGCGGCGCTCTCGGGCGCGAGGTGCCGATCTCCGAGGTGGCCTCCGTGCGTCTCACGACGGGCCCGGCCGCGATCAAGACGGAGGACGGTCGCCCCCGACTCCACGTGACCTTCGCGGCGGCCGGGCGGGACGAGGTCTCGCTCATGGACGCGGCGATGAAGCGCATCGCCGAGTGGCGGGCCGCCATCGTCGCGCGCGGCGATCCCGATCCGATCCCGCCCGGCGTCGACCTCGTGCCGGCAGGTCGCTACGAGGGTCAGATCCGGGCCCGGAACCGATTCGCGGTCCTGATCCCGATCTGCATCGGACTCATCTTCTTCCTGCTCTACCTCCAGTTCCGGAACTGGGGCGTGTCGCTCCTCGTGTTCTCGGCGCTCCCGGCCTGCGTCGCGGGCGGGGTCATCATGCTCGCGGTCTTCCCGGACCTGAAGGACCTCATGTTCGACCTCGGGCTCTGGGACGAACCCTCGACCGGCCCGATCTACCTGACGGTCGCGGTCATCGTGGGTTTCATCGCGCTGGCGGGAATCGCCACCGACGACGGCGTCGTCATCGCCACCTACCTCGAGCAGAGCTTCGGGAAGCACCGGCCGGAGAATCGCGAGGAGGTGCGGGAAGCGGTCCTCCAGGCCGGGCTGCGCCGGATCCGACCGTGTCTGATGACGACCTTCACGACGATCATCGCGCTCTATCCGATCCTCGCCAGTACCGGCCGGGGCAGCGACGTGGCTCAACCGATGGCGCTGCCCGCGATCGGCGGCATGCTCGCCAGCCTGTTCTCGCTCTTCATCGTTCCCACCGTCTACTCCTGGTATCGCGAGCGAGAGCTCGCGCGCGGCGGAGAAGACGCGTCCGCGGCGGAGGCGGCCTCTCCGCGGCACGAAGGAGACGTCACATGACGACCCATCGAGATCCCGTCTGCGGGATGACCGTCGGCGACGACGCCCGCTCGCACGAGCACGATCACGTGCTCTACCACTTCTGCAGCGAGTCCTGTCGCACGCGATTCGCGGCGGATCCGAGAGCCTATGTCGCCGACGGAGTCGGAGACGCGACCCCGCCGAGCGCTCCGATGGCGGACGGCCACGCCTGCTGTCACGGCGGGGGGGCGGCGAAGGTCGCGATTGGAGCATCCACGACCGGAGTCCCCGGGCGATACACCTGTCCCATGCATCCCGAGGTGGTTCGCGAGGGGCCGGGATCCTGCCCGATCTGCGGCATGGCGCTCGAGCCGATGGACGCCTCCGCCCCTGACGACGGGGCGGAGCTCCGCGACATGACCCGGCGCTTCACCGTCGCCGCGATCCTCGGCGGCGCGCTCCTCGTGCTCGCGATGGGCGGCATGACGGAGGCGGGAGCCCGCCTCTCGGGCCGCGTCGGCGCCTGGGTGCAGCTCGCTCTCGCCGCGCCGGTCGTCCTGTGGTGCGCGGCGCCCTTCTTCCGGCTCGCCGGGGCCTCGGTGCTGAACCGGCGGGCGAACATGTTCACGCTGGTCGCGATGGGGGTGGGGGCGGCCTTCCTCTACAGCCTCTTCGCGACCGTGCTTCCCGGGCTCGTCCCCGCCAACGCGCGCGATCACCGCGGCGACGTCGTCCTCGCGTATGAAGCCGCGGCCGTGATCGTCGCTCTCGTCCTCCTGGGGCAGGTGCTCGAGCTGCGAGCGAGGCGGGGGACGGGCGCCGCGCTACGCGCCCTGATGGAACTGGCGCCGCCCCGAGCCCGCCGTATCCGCGAGGATGGCGAGGACGAGGACGTCGCGCTCGAGGCGATCGAACCGGGGGATCGGGTGCGCGTGCGCCCCGGCGAGAAGATCCCCGTCGACGGCGTGGTCCGCGAGGGCTCGAGCGCCGTCGACGAGTCCGCCATCACCGGGGAGTCGGTCCCCGTCGCGAAGTCCCCGGGCGACGAGGTCGTGGGAGCCACCGTGAACGGCGGCGGCTCGCTCGTGATCGAGGCGCGACACGTCGGGGCCGCGTCCGTCCTCGGCCGCATCGTCGATCTGGTGGCGAAGGCGCAGCGCAGTCGGGCTCCGATCCAGCGGCTCGCCGATGCCGTCGCGGCCTGGTTCGTGCCCGCCGTCATCGCGGTGGCGCTCCTCGCCTTCGCGTACTGGCTCGTCTTCGGGCCCGACCCGCGCCTCGCGAACGCGCTCGCGGTCGGGGTCGGCGTCCTCATCATCGCGTGCCCCTGCGCGCTCGGACTCGCGACGCCGATGTCGATCATGGTCGCCACCGGACGCGGGGCCGCGGCGGGGGTTCTCTATCGCGACGCCGGAGCCCTCCAGACCCTGGAGGGGGTCGACCTCGTCTTCGTCGACAAGACGGGGACCCTCACCGAGGGGCGGCCTCGTCTCGTGGGCGTCGAGCCCGCCGGCGAGGGCGAGGCGGGCGAACTCCTCGGGCTCGCGGCGAGTCTCGAGCGCGCGAGCGAGCATCCGCTCGCGGCGGCGATCGTCGCGGGGGCCCGCGAACGCGGCCTGCGCCTGGAGGAGCCCGCCGACGTCGAGACCATCGGCGGCCGCGGGATCGTCGGTCGCGTCTCCGGGCGCGACGTCGCGATCGGAACCCTCGGGTTCCTCTCCGATCGCGGCGTCGAGAACGCCCTCGACGAGGAGGCGATCGAGGGCGAGCGCCGGGAGGGCAAGACCGTCGTGCTGGTGGCGGTGGACGGCGTCTACCGCGGGCATCTCGTCCTCGCCGACCCGATCAAGGAGAACGCGCGCGAGACGGTGGCCGCGCTCGCGGCGGAGGGCCTCGAGGTCGCGATCCTCACCGGCGATGCGCCGGCGACGGCGGGGTCGGTCGCGCGCGCGCTCGGGATCGACGACGTGGCGGCGGGGCTGCTCCCCGAGGACAAGGCGACGCGCATCGAGGCGGCGCGGGCCGCGGGACGCCGCGTGGCGATGGTCGGCGACGGCATCAACGATGCGCCCGCTCTCGCGGTGGCCGATGTCGGCGTCGCGATGGGCACCGGCGCCGACGTGGCGCTCGAGAGCGCCGGCGTGACCCTGGTGGGCGGCGATCTCGCGGGCCTGCTCCGCGCGCGGCGGCTCAGCCGCGCCGCGATGCGGAACATCCGCCAGAACCTCTTCTTCGCCTTCGTCTACAACGCCGCCGGCGTTCCGATCGCGGCGGGCCTCCTGTATCCCCTCACCGGCGGCTTCGTCGATCCGATGTACGCGGCGGCGGCGATGAGCCTGAGCTCGGTCTCGGTGATCGCCAACGCGCTCCGCCTGCGGCGGGCGGCGCTCGACTGAGTCCTTCCCCAACGTGAGGACGAACGCTCCTCGACCCCGAGCCGGCGCCGACACCGGGAGGGGCTCGGGTTATGATCCCAGGGCGGCGCCGCGACCCCGAAGGACCCCGAGGGCTCCATGCAGGACGATCCCGACAGCGAGATCACGGCCGGTCCGACGCGACCGTCCGGCGGCGGGCCCGAGGGCCCGGCCTTCGGCCTGACGGGGGAGCGCTTCAGCCACTACCGCATCCTTCGGGAGCTCGGCCGCGGCGGGCAGGGTCAGGTGCTGCTCGCCGTCGATGAGCGGCTCGAGCGCAAGGTGGCGCTGAAGGTCCTCCTCGCGACCGGTCGCCTCTCGCGGCAGGCCGTCCTGCGCTTCGAGCGGGAGGCCGCGGCCGCGAGTCGCCTCGACAATCCGGGCATCGCCCGCGTCTACGAGTACGGCGAGTTCGAGGGCGTCTCCTTCATCGCCTACGAGTACGTGCCCGGACGCACCCTGAAGGAGTTCATCACCGAGACGACGCAGGGCGACCTGGGCGATCGCGCGGAGACGGTCGTGATCTTCGATCACTCCGAGTGGAGCGCGACGGAGGTGCCGCTCGCCCGGGAGTCGGGCACCGTCAGCGCCACGCAGTCCCGCTCGGCCGAGCGCACGCTGATCGAGCGCGTCGTCCGCTTCACGGAGTCGGCCGCGCGCGCGCTCCACGCCGCCCACGAGGTCGGGCTCGTCCATCGCGACATCAAGCCCGGCAACCTCATGCTGCGCGAGGACGGCTCCGCCTGTCTGCTCGACTTCGGCCTCGCGATCGACGAGCAGTCCGGCGACGTCACGCTCACCGCGACGGGGGAGGCGGCCGGCACGGCGCCCTACATGTCGCCGGAGCAGATCCGGGCCACGCAACCCCTGGACCGGCGCACCGACGTCTACAGCCTCGGCGTCACGCTCTTCGAGTGCTGCACGCTCCAGCGCCCCTTCACGGGGGCGACGATCCACGAGATCGTCCATGCCATCCAGAACCGCGAGGCGCCGCGACCGCGGCGGCTGAATCCCCAGATCCCGCGTGACCTCGAGGCGATCATCCTGATCGCGATGGAGAAGGAGCGTGATCGTCGCTACGCCACCGCGAAGGACCTCGCCGACGATCTGCGTCGCTTCCTCGAGCTGAAGCCGGTCGTCGCGCGACCCGCGGGGCCGATGACGCGCTTCGTGCGGGTGTGCCGGCGCAATCCCGTCGTCTCGGCGTTGATCCTCGGCATCATCGCGATCCTCACCGTGAGCGTCGTGCGCCTCGCCTCGCTCAACCGCGATCTCACGCGGACGGCGGGCGAACGCGACCTCTCGCAGCGGACCGAGCGCCGCGTGCGCCTCGACCTCGCCGAGGCCGCGCTCGCCCAGGGGATCGACCGCCTGCGGCAGGGACGTGCCCAGGAGGCGGCCCTCCTTCTCGCGCTGACGAACGAGTCGGGATCGGAGAGTCCGGTCTTCCCGCGGCTGCTCGGACGAGCGGTCCGGGAGGCGGCGCGCACGCGCACCTTCGGTCTGCCGTCGGGTCGCGTGCCGCGCGAGGTCATCCCCGGTCCCGAGGGACGGATCCTGGCCGCGCTGGTCTCGGGACGGGAACGACCCGCGACGAGCGATCTCGTCCTCATTGACGGCGATTCGGGCGCGCTCCTCGGCGGCCCCTTCGCCGACGTCGCATGGGCGCGATTCTCGCCCGACGGTCGGCGTCTCGTCTTTCGCCACGAGGGCGGCGTCGAGCTGCGGATCCTCACCGTCGGTGACGAGGACGCGGCGCGCGTCCTCCCCGGCGCGGGTTTCGCCGGGGTCCGGCTCGACCCGGTCGACGTGCGCGACCCCGGCGGGCGAGGGATCCTCCTGCGGTGGCCGGACGGCGGCGGCATCGCGCGCCTCGATCCCGAGACGGGCGCCGTCGAGACCCTCGACGGGGAGCTCGCGCGCCGGCTCGCGGCGTGGCCGTCGGATGCGGATCCGGGACTCCGGCCCTTCCCGAGCGAGGGACGGACCTTCCTCCTCGGCGACGACGTCACGGACCGGCCCCTCGTGCGCTGGTCAGAGGATCTCTCCGGCTTCCTCTCGGGCGATGCGGGAGGGGTCTGCCGGTGGGAGGCCGACGGACGCACGCCCCGACGCCGGATCCGCTACCCCTTCCGTCGGCAGGGCGAGACCCTCACGCCGGACGGCGAGCGACTCGCCATCGGCGAGGAGTCCGGCGGGATCGTCGTCTTCGAGACCGCGACCGGTCTGACGCTCGACCGCTTCACGACCGACGTGCTCGATCCGAGGCTGGCCTTCAGCGCCGACGGTCGCGTCCTCGCCGTCTGGTCGGACGACGCGGCCCTGTTCGTCCGGTGCCGGATCCGCGAGGACGTCATCGCCCGGAACGCGGTGGACTACTCGCGACCGACGGGCTCGGCGCGCGTGGCCGTCCTCGCGCGTCGCTGGCGCGTCGAGGCGCTGGACCTCGGATCGTCCGCGCCCGTTCTCCGCATGGATGGGTTCGACGGCGCCCCCCTCGACCTCGTCGCGTCCGCGAGCGGAGACGTGGTCGTCGCGCTCACCGCGGACGGACGAGGACGGGGGGAGAGCGGCGGCGAGTCGTTCTGGCTGCCGCTACCGGGCGGGGCGTCCCGTCCCTCGTCCCTCGAGATCTCGCACGACGGCGCGGTCGTCGCCACGCACGCGGACGACGGGGTTCGCGTCGTCGATCGCCGTCTCGGGCGCCAGACCGGCTGGTACGAGGCGAGCGTGGCGCCGGGATCCCTCGCCCCCGACGGACTGCGGCAGCTCCGGCGTCGCGACGGTCGACTCGAACTCGGCGCGGCCCTCCGCCCGGAGGCGGCCGAGCCGGGCGCGACGGGGTCCTCGGCGACGGAGTGGTCGCGGTCGGTCGCGCGTGTCCATCGGGCGGCCTGGTCACGCGCCGGCGATCGCTTCGCGGTCATTCTCGACGACGGTCACGTCGCGATCTCCTCGCGCGACGCGGGTCCGCCGGAAGCGATCGAGGGGATCGAGGGTGCGACCGATCTCCAGTTCGCGCGGGACGGCCGGTCGCTGATCGTGCGGTGCGAGGGCGGCGCCCCGTCCCTGTCGCTCGTGAGTCTCGATGCCTCGGGGAGCGAGGTCCGCTCACTCGTCCCCCCCGGGGAGGTCTCCGAGGTCCGGGTCGTCGCATCCCTCGGATCGGGGCGATGGCTCCTCGGCGACCGATCCGGCCGCCTCCGGGTCGTCGACGAGGCGAGGGCCGGGATCCCGGAGTCCGTCGCGACACCGACCGGCGAGGTCCTCGCGATCGCGTCCTCGGATGACGGCCGGATCCTCGTGGCCGGCCGGGGAGGGGTCACGCGCCTCCGTCTCGACGGAGATCGCCTCGCCATCGTGGGGGAGCCCCGGATCGGCGTCGTGGCGAGGGCCCGCGCGACGGACGCGGGACTCGTGCTCGCCCGCGCCGCACCGGCGATCGAGATCGTCGATGCGGTGACGGGGAAGATCCTCGACCGTCGTCCCGCCGGTGACGACGTGACGGGTGTCGCGCTCCTGGAGGGCGGTCGCGAGCTCCTCGTCGCCGCCGGCTCCGGCACCCGCATCCTCGATCTCGACGGGACGGAAACCCGCGACCTGGGCGTGACGGGCCCCGTCACGACGTCCGCGGCCGGCCGCTTCGCCCACCTCGCGGCCGACGGCCGCGTCGTCGATCTCCGCACCCTCGAGACCCGGTGGGTCGTCCCGCCGGTCGCCGGGGTCGATGCGACCGCCGATCCGTCCGTCACCGACGTCGCCGACGACGGTGAACACGTCATCCGGGACGGCGTCCTGATCGGACGGGACGGCGCCTCGAGTGAGGTGGCCGGCTGGCTCTCCGAGGCCGGCTTCATCGCCGGCGGTCGCCGCCTCGCGGTCTCCGACGTCGATCTCGAGATGAGCCTCCATGACATCGCCTCCGACGAGACGACGTCGACCCATCGCGTGGCGTCGTCGAAGCTCCTGGCGATGGTCGACGAGGTGGCGCTCGAGGGTCTTCGTCGCCCTTCGATCGACGACGAGGCGACCTTCGTCCTCCTGCCGATCGCCGGCGGCGCGCTCCTCCTCGACCTCCGAGGCGGCGAGCCGCTCGCGCGCCTCGGTCCCGCCGACGGCGCCGCGCTCCGGGCCCGCCTCGCCCCCGGGGCCGAGGACGTGCTCCTCCTCGACGAGGCCGGGGCCCTCCGCCGCTGGCCTCTCCCCCTGATCGCGACTCCGCCGGCCGAACTCCGCCGGTGGCTCCGCGAACGCACGGGCTGGCGCCTCGAAGGCGGGCGCGCCCGCCGCGCCGTCCTCGGACTCTGACCGCGGAATTCTCATACGGTGTCAGTCACCGGATGAGAACTTCTCGTGCAACGTGTGCGTCGTCGTGAGGCGGCCGAGCAGGAAATTCGCATCGGGTGACTGACACCGTATGAGAATCTCACCGCCGGACGGACGGGTGAACGTGGGGATGGAAGTGGCGATGCTGATTCGACGACTCGAGCGCCACGATGCGGAGGCCTACCGCGCGCTCATGCTCGCGGCCTACGCCCTCGAGCCCGAGGCCTTCACCGCGACGGTCGAGGAGCGGCGTTCGGTGCCGCTGGATTTCTGGGAGGCGCGCATCGAGTCGCCGGACGGGGATCGCGCGGCCTTCGGCCTATTCGCGAGCGGCGAGCTGATGGGAGCCGTCGCGCTGGAGTTCTCGCGGCGACCGCGGACCGCTCATCGCGGCCGGGTCGTCGGGATGTTCGTGGCGCCGGAGGTCCGGGGGGCGGGCCACGGTCGGGCGCTCTTCGAGTCAGCGCTCGCTGCCGCGCGCGCCCGCCCCGGACTTGCGCAGCTCATCCTGACCGTGACCGAGAACAACGACGTGGCGCGACGTTTCTACGCCCGCTTCGGGTTCGAGGCCTTCGGCGTGGAGCCGATGGCCGTCCGCACGGAGACGGGCTTCCTCCGCAAGGTCCACCTCAGCCTGATCCTCGACGGTGAGGAGAGGAGACCGGTGGCGTCGACCGGGGATCCGTTTCCGTGAGATGACGGGGAAGATGCTCGTACGGTGCCAGTCACCCGATGAGCATCCCCCGAAACGACCCTCGACGTCGAGGCGGTGATCGAGGGGATGCTCATCGGGTGACTGGCACCGTACTAGCATCCGATGGCGCGCACCGCCGTCGCGTGACGGAAGGGGAGAGGATCGATGCACTGGCTGGGATGGATCGTGGTGGCGCTGGCCGTCCTCGAGGGGGGCTGGATGGCCTTCGACGGGGGCAGGGCCTTCGTCGTCGGGGACTACGTCACGCCCCGGTCGGGGCCCTACGCGGGACAGCTCGGTCCCTGGTCGAAGGTCGTGGCCGCGGTCGGCATCGAGCCGCGGTCGACGGCGATGAAGGCGATCCACCTGCTGGTCGGACTGGCCGGGCTCGTCGCGGCGGCCGGCTTCGTCGCCCGGACGGCCTGGGGCTGGAAAGCGCTCCTGATCTTCGCGATCTGCGGCCTCTGGTACCTGCCCTTCGGGACGCTGCTCGGCGTCGTCCAGATCGTCCTCCTGCTCCTGCCGGCGCTGCGACCGCCGGCGGGCTGAGTTCTCACATCGCGACGACCGACGGACGAGTGACGGCGAAGATGCTAGTACGGTGCCAGTCACCGGATGAGCATCCCCCTGAACCGACTCTCGACGTCGAGGCGGTGATCGCGGGGATGCTCATCCGGTGACTGGCACCGTACTAGCATCTCGAAGGTTCTCATCCGGTGACTGACACCGTATGAGAGGTCAGCCCTCGAAGAAGACGAGGTTCTCGCGGGCCTTGCGGACGAGGAAGTCGCCGACCTCGGGACGCATGAAGGAGGTCGGCGGGCGCTCGCCGCGGGCGAGCATGGCGCGGACCTCCGTGCCGGAGATCTGCGTCCACTGCGACTCGTGGGGGCAGGTGTGCTCGGTCACGGCGGTCTCGCAGACCGGGCACCAGCAGGGGCCGTGGAGGAGCATGATCTCGATGCCGAGCTCGGGACCGAGACGGCGGGCGAGGTCGTGGCCCGCGTACTTCTCGTAGTAGCCGCCCACGCCCGCGTGGTCGCGGCCGATGATGAAGTGCGTGCAGCCGAAGTTCTTGCGGATGATGGCGTGGAAGATCGCCTCGCGCGGCCCCGCGTAGCGCATGGCCGTGGTGAGGCCGGCCATCATGATCGTGTTCCGCGGGTAGTAGTGCGCGGTGAGGATCTCGTAGCCCTCGAGCACGATCTCGGGGAGCATGTCTCCGGGCTTCTTCCAGCCGATCAGCGGATGGATGAGCAGGCCGTCGACCTGCTCGAGCGCGGTCTTCTGGAGGTACTCGTGCGCCCGGTGTCCGACGTTGCGCGTCTGGAAGCCGACGATCGTCTTCCAGCCGCGCGCCGCGAAGGACTCGCGCACCTCGGTGGGGGAGAGGTCGTAGCCGCCGGGGATCACGCTGGGAGAGCGGCGCAGGAGCTCGATGCGACCCGCGACGAGACGCTCGCCCCAGTTCATGAGTTGATCGACGCCGGGGTGCGCGCGCTCGGTGGTGCCGAAGACCTTCCGCGCGAACTCCTCCTTGTCGTAGGAGAACACCTCGGAGACCTCGAGGATGGCCGCGATCTCACCGTCGGCCCGGTCCTCGATCGCGACCTCGGTGCCGGGACGGATCTCGGCCGCGAGATCGGCCGCGACGTGGAAGACGATCGGGATGGTCCAGACCGTACCGTCGGCTCGACGCATGTGGTCGAGCACGGAGCGGTAGTCGGCCTCGTCCATGAAGCCCTCGAGCGGGCTGAAGGTCCCGTTCGCGATCTTCTCGGTGTCGAGGATCAGGTTGCGGTCGGCGGGGATGCGCCGGAGGGTCTCCGCATGACGGAGTCTCTCCTCGCGCCGGTCGGTCGGGCAGGTCCGATCGACCAGCGTGCCTCCGGTGGGTTCGTTCATCGGGTCTTCTCGGTCTTGGTGAGGCCGGCGCCGGCGCGGTTCTCGCGGATGCGCGGGTAGACCTTCTCGCGCGAGACGCCGAGGTCGGCGAGGGTGTCGTTGTCGGCCCAGGGACGGTTCTGCGTGAGGCAGATCTCGATCGCGACGCCTCGGCGGGCGAGGCGCTCGATGACCTCGGTGAAGAAGGACATCTGGAGGCCCTCCTTCACCATGCGGTCGATCTCCTCCCAGACGATCCGCGCGCCCGCGCGGGTGACCTTGGCGAGGCCGATGAACTCGCCGAAGCAGTCCTCGGCCTTGAGGTCCTTCGAGGCCCGGACGACGCGTCCGTCCTCGACCACGACCTTCTCGTCCTCCGCGTCGAGATCCGCGCGGCGGTCGACGACGAGGACGATGTCGCCGTCCTTCGCGATGAGGTCCTCGAGGATGGCGGGGTCGAAGATGATGTCGCCGTAGACGAGGATGGCGGGGTTGCTCTGACGGGTCAGCCAGAGGCTCGTCGCCATGTTCGTGGTCTGGAACCAGGGGTTGTAGACGAACTCGCCCTTGAAGCCCTCGGACTTCAGGTAGTGCTCGACCTGGAGCTGGTTGTGGCCGGTGACGACGGTCACCCGCGTCGAGTCGATGCCGGCGAGCGCCAGGTTCTCGATCTGGTGCGAGATGATCGTCGTGCCGCCGACGTCGAGCATGCACTTGTGCTTGTTCGTCGTCAGGGAGCCGAAGCCGTTCGAGGGGCCGGCGGCGAGGATGACGGCGTCGAAGTCGCGCTCCATGTGTCCCCAGACCGTGCGCGCGACGTTCTTCATCGTCGCGATGCACTCGATCGGGTACTCGCCGATGGCCGTCTCCTCCGAGAGCATGAGGATGTCGGCGCCGTCGAGGACGGCGTTCGCGACGTCGGAGACCTCGGCCATGAAGGGCAGGGGCTTGGTCATCATCGAGGTCAGGAACTGCGAGGCGATGATGACGGGCGTCTTCACCTCGCGGGCGCGCTCGAGGACCATCTTCTGGGTGAGCGGGACGTTCTCCTTGCCGATCTCGGCCTCGAGATCGCCGCGGTCGATCATGATGACGTCCGCGTTCGCGAGGACCGCGTCGACGTCGCGGACGGCCTCGGCCGTCTCGACCTTGGCGACGATGCGGACGCCGGTGCCGACGAGCTGGGCCCGCACGCGACGGACGTGCTCGGCCCGACGCACGAAGGAGAGCCCGACGTAGTCGACGCCGGCCGAGATCGCGATGTTGAGCAGCGAGATGTCGCGCTCGAAATCGAAGGGGATCTGGCCGTGGATGCCCGCGATGTTGACGCCCTTGCGGTTGGCGAGCGGGCCGCCGATCACGACCCGCGTGTGGATGTTCTGGCCCTCGACCTTCTCGACGTCGAGCTGGATCGAGCCGTCCGCGGCCGAGATGCGCGCCCCGGCCTTCACCGACTTGTAGAGCGGGCGGTAGGTGAGCATCTCGGGCGTGATCACGAATTCCTCGCCCGCGGTGAGCGGGATGGGCTCGGTGATGCCGTCGGTGCGGATCTTGTTGCCCGGGAGGTCGAGCAGGATCTCGACCCCGGCCGGGAGGTCCTTCTTCAGCGTCCGGACCATGCGCTCGACGTCTTCGATCGATCCGTGGGCGCCATTCACGCGGGCGATGTTCATGCCGGCGGCGTGGAGCTGATCGAGCCAGCTCTTCTCGAGCGTTTTCGGTCCGATCGTGCAGATGAAGCGCGTCTTCGGCATGGCGTCGTCCTCGGAGTGATGGCGGCGGGCGCGGTCCCGCTTATGGTAGGGTTCCGCCCCGGGATCAAGCAGGTCTCCCGGCGGATTTGCCGCCGGGGCCCGATCCGGTACGATCCCAAGTCCCTGTCGCATATCGTCCGTCGCGCGTCGCGAGCCGGATCCGAAGGGGACCGCGGGGTTGATTATGCGTCCTGGAGGGGGCTCGTCGACCCCTCGCGCCGGTCCGGGCGGACCCGGCGCCGTGGGCGGGTGCCCGCGACGCATCACGGATGGGGCCGAGGATCGCCGCGCATGGCCGAGATTCGCGACGTCGTTCCGGTCCACTCCTCCCGTCTCCTCATGCTCCGCTGGCCGCTGATCCTCATCGGCGCCGGGGCGATCGTCCACCTCGCCGGCGCCGACGCCCCTTTCGTGCGCTGGGCGAACCCCGACGTGCCCGACTGGCGCGACCCGCTCGCGCACTGGATCCAGGACTGGGGGACGCGCGCCGTCCTGCTCACGGCCTTCCTCGCGCTGGCGCTCGGCTGGCTCCGCGGCTCCTTCCGGCGCCTGCGGACACCGGCGAGCGTCTACGTCTTCGCCTGGGTCGCGCTGGAGGTCGTCATCGGGGGGCTCAAGCGCCTCACCGGCCGCCCGCGCCCCGTGCATCCCGACGGCATCCTCGAGTCGTTGCGTTCCCTCTACGAACGCCCGGATCTCAAGAGCTTCCCCTCGGGGCACGCCGCCGCGTCGATGGCGGGCGCGCTCGTCCTCGCGACCAGCGTCCGGTCCCCGCTCCTGCGCGCGGCCGCCTTCGCCTACGCCGCCTTCGTCGCCTGGGGGCGTTCGGTCGCGGGCGCCCACTACCCGAGCGACACCCTCGTCGGCGCGGGAATCGGGTGGGCCCTCGCCGCGCTCTCCCTTCGTCTGGGCGCGATGAACCGGCTCCGGATCGAGCGCTGGGAGATCCGCGGCGCCGCGCGGGCGATCTTCGTCGCGGCCCTCGTCCTGACCTTCTCCTGGCTTCTGGGCAGCCCGGCCGAGGTCTCGACCTTCTCGTCCGGCGAGCTCCGCCCGGACATCCGGCTCCACCGGCCGCTCGGAGAGGTCGTGCTCGAGCCGATCACCGGCCCGGCCGCCGCGCTGTCGGCCCTTCCCGATCTCAAACCGCAGCTCCTCGTCTGGGCAGCCTGGTTCCTGGTCGCCGCGACCGTCCTCGCCTGGCTCGCCCGACGGCGGGCGATCCTCCCCCTGATCGGGATGACGCTCTGGGGCGGCGCCGTCGTGGCCCTCGCCCTGAGCGGTCGTCCCCTCGGCGACCGGATCCGCGGGGGAGACGACTGGAAGGTCGTCGACCTGCAGATCCACCTCGGCGACCCCGTCGACGGTCGGATGGGGATGGAGGAGGGGCGCGCTCGCCTCGCCTCCCTCGGCGTCGACGCGATCGTGCCGACCTGGCACGGTCGCTGGGCGCCCGGCCGGGTCACCGACGCCTTCGAAGGGGAGCTCGGGATCCAGGGGATGGAATGGGCGGCCGGGCCGCCGGCCGAGGCTCCCCTCCACCTGCTGTTCTTCTGCGGCCCCGGCGTCGCGCCCCCCGACCTCACGGGCGAGAAGGACTGGCGGCGGGCGATCGAGCGGGTCCACGCGGCGGGCGGTCTCGTCTTCGCCTCGCACTTCTGGCGCGGCGAGGTCTCGGAGATGCCGCGGCTCGAGGAACTCCTCGCGGCCGGCGTGGACGGGGTCGAGGTCGCGGGGCGGAGCCCGGAGTGGCGCGCCGAGATGCGGGAACGGCAGCGTTCCCTCCGCGCCCTGGCGGGCGAGGGTCGCGTCGTCCTGGCCGACACGGACTTCCACGGGAGGCGCGGCGCGGCGACGACGCTCAATCTCCTGCACGCCCCGGGCGAGGACTGGGCCGCCGATCCCGACGCGGCCGCGCGCGCGATATGGGAGGGACTCCGCGGGGAGCGGCCGCTCGTGGCGGCGGCCCTCGGCGACGCGGCGCCGCCGCCGGCTTTCCGCGGGGCGCTGGCGCCGCTCTGGACGGGGTGGACCTACCTCGGCGAGCTGAGCCCGCGTCGCCGGGGCGCCTGGCTCCTCTGGCTCCTGGCGATCCTGGGGGTCACGCTGGTCGCGCGCCGCCGGAGGTGAACCCCGGGGTCCGCTCCGAATGTCGGAGTCCGTGAGTCCATCCCCGCGTCGGCCCGTCACCGTTGCCGCCGGTCGAAGCCGGCGGGGACGTCTTCACGGGCTCTCAGCCGAGCTCGGAGAGGATCGCGAGGGCGGACTTGGCGTCCTTCGTCTCGAGGAGTCGCTTGCGGACCTCCTCGTCGCGGAGCGACTTCGTGATCTTCTCGAGGATCCGGAGGTACTCCTCGTGCCGGTTCTCCGGCGCCGCGATCATGATCACGATGTGGACCGGCTTGCCGTCCAGCGACTCGAAGGGGATGCCCGCCTTGCTGAGCCCGATGACGGCGCAGAACTCCTTCGCCTCCGCGATCTTCGCGTGGGGGACGGCGAGTCCGTAACCGATGCCCGTGGAGAGGATCTTCTCGCGATCCTTGATGGCGCGCGCGAGCTTCACCTTGCTGGTGACCTCCTTGCGCCGGGCCAGGGCCTCGATCAGGGTCTCGAGACACTCGGTCTTGTCCTTGGTCGCGAGGCGCACCACGCCGCGCGAGTTGATCAGGCTCTCGAAGTCCATCCGCGCGTCTCCGTCCGCCCCGGTCCGCTTGCCCGCGCCGAAGGCCGGGGCCTTCCTCGCGTCCGCTGGCCGAGGGTACGGGATCCGAGGGCGAATTCAACCGAAGCGGGGGTGCGCCGGGCCGTCGCGCCTCGATTCCGCCCCCGGGGGCGGATACCATCGGCCCGAGTCGCAGCGAAGGAGACGACGATGAGCGAGGTCGAACGGGTCAAGGTGGCGATCGTGGGTTCCGGTCCGGCGGGCTGGACGGCGGCGATCTACGCCGGTCGGGCGAATCTCGCGCCGGTCATCTTCGAGGGCCTCCAGCCCGGAGGTCAGCTCACGATCACCACCGAGGTCGAGAACTACCCCGGCTTCGCCGAGGGGATCCAGGGCCCCGACCTGATGATGCAGTTCAAGGCGCAGGCGATGCGCTTCGACGTGACCTGCTACTCCGAGAACATCTCGGAGGCGGACCTCTCGAAGCGTCCCTTCCGCCTGAAGTCGGATCAGCGCGAGATCCTCGCGGACGCCGTCATCATCTCGACGGGAGCGACGGCCCGCTACCTCGGCGCGCCCGGCGAGGACGCCTTCCACAACAAGGGCCTCTCCGCCTGCGCGACCTGTGACGGCTTCTTCTTCCGCGGCAAGGAGCTCGTCGTCGTCGGCGGCGGCGATTCGGCCTGCGAGGAGGCGAACTTCCTCACGAAGTTCGCGACCAAGGTCACCATGGTCCACCGCCGCGACGAGTTCCGCGCGAGCAAGATCATGGCGCAGCGCGTGATCGACAACCCGAAGATCGACATCCGCTGGAACACGAACCTCGTCGGCTACCACGGCGACGACAACGGGATGATCGAGGCCGTCGATCTCGAGAACGTGAACTCCGGCGAGGTCGAGCGCTTCGCGACCCAGGGCGTCTTCATGGCCATCGGCCACGTTCCGAACACCGGCTTCCTGAACGGGCAGATCGACCTCGACAAGAAGGGCTACATCGTCACGAAGCCCGACTGCACCTACACCAACGTCGAGGGCGTCTTCGCCTGCGGCGACGTGCAGGATTCCACCTATCGCCAGGCGGTGACGGCGGCGGGAAGCGGTTGCATGGCCGCCATCGACGCGGAGCGCTGGCTCGAGGAGCAGCACGGCTAGAACATGGGCGCCGCCTCCCTCTTCGATCGCACGATCGCGGCCCTTCTCCCCGTCACGCCGCGCTGGATCGTGAAGCGCGTCGCCGCGCGCTACGTGGCGGGAACCGACCTCGATGCCGCCGTCGCCGCGATCCGCCGGATCGAGGCGGAGGGGGCCTGCGCGACCCTCGACGTCCTCGGCGAGGACATCGAGCGGATCGAGGACGGCGCGAAGGCCGAGACCCAGTATCTCGAGGCGCTCGACCGTATCCGCGACGAGGGTCTCGACTCGAACGTCAGCATCAAGCTGACCGCCTTCGGCCTCCGTCAGGACATCGAGGTCACCTACGAGCGGGTGCGTCGCGTCGTCGAGCGCGCCCGCGAGCACGGGAACTTCGTCCGCATCGACATGGAGGACAGCTCCACGACCACGACGACGCTCGGCATCTACCGGCGTCTGCGGGCCGAGGGCTTCGACAACGTCGGCGTGGTCCTCCAGGCCTACATGAAGCGCAGCATGGACGACGTGGCCGAGCTGGCCGAGCTGCGTCCGAGCTACCGTCTCTGCAAGGGCATCTACGTCGAGAGCGCCGAGATCGCCCTCAAGGATCCGCAGCTCGTCCGCGACAACTACCTCGCGCTCCTGCGGAGGATGCTCGAGGGCGGGTCCTACGTCGGCATCGCGGGTCACGATCACGCCGTGGTCGAGGGCTCGGAGCAGATCGTCCGCGAGCTGGACCTCCCGCCGACGGCCTACGAGTTCCAGATGCTGCTCGGCGTCGACACGCGGCTGGGCCAGCGTCTGATCGGCGCCGGCCACCGGCTGCGGATCTACGTGCCCTTCGGCGGGGACTGGTACGCTTACAGCGTGCGCCGCCTGAAGGAGAACCCCAAGATCGGACGCTATGTCTTCCTCGCCCTCTTCAAGCGGGGCTGAACGCCCCCGCCTCGACGCGGTCGTCTTCGCGGATCTCCTCTCGCTCGCGATGCGGCGCTACGCGCACCGCCTCAACAACGTCCTCACGCGACTCGGGGGTCAGCTCGCCCTGGCCGAGCGCGATGGCGGCGATCCCGAACGTTTCGCCCGCCGGCTCGAGAAACTTCGCGCCGATTCGGCCGAGCTGACGGACGTCGTCCGCCAGCTCCACCTCGCGGCGCGGTCGGACGAGGAGGGGACCGAGCGGATGATCCTCGCGGCCTTCGAGCGCGAGCTGAAGTGCCTCGTCGAGGCGCCGGCCCCCGGCTCCGCGCGGGTCGCGGTGCGCATCGCCGAGGGAGGGGCGGAGCTCCCGGTGCGTCCGGGGACGCTCCGGCTGGCCCTCCTCGGACTGTCCGAGGCCTGGCGCGCCTCCGCCGACGCCGGCTCGACCGTCCACCTCGAGGTCTCGCGGGAATCCGGAGGCGCGCGCTTCGTGTGGAGCGGCCTCGCGGACCGGGGCGTCCTCGTCGAGAACCCGCGACATCTCTGCGGTCGCGCTCTCGGTGATGCGGCGGGGTGGTCCTTCGAGATCGAGGAAGCGCCGGAAGGGATCCGGGAGGTCCTCTTCGTACCCGAAGCCGCGCTCTGATCCCGCCGCCGCCGCGCCGCGGTTGACGCCGTCGGCCCGGGCGCAGAGCATGCGCCGGACGCCCGCGGATCGGGCATCATTCATGCATGCGACGCCCGCGAGGCGGGCGTCGTCCGGGGCAAGTGGCGAAACTGGCAGACGCACGAGACTTAAAATCTCGAGCTCGAAAGAGCGTGAGGGTTCGAGTCCCTCCTTGCCCATTCCGCGACGGACGGATCAGCTCGACAGGGCCGCGACCTCGACGAGGATCTCGGGGAGTTCGGTCTGGAAGAAGTCCACGAGGACCTCGCGCGAGAGGCGGAGATCGACGAAGGACGGCGAGCCGAGCACGTCGAACCTGCGCTGGTGTCGCCCGATCCCGAGCGCGATGCAGAGGTCTCCCGCCGCCTCCGCCATCCGGGTGGAGTCGAACTGCGCCAGGCTGTCCTCGTCGGCGAACCGACCGGTGAGGTGGTTGCCGATGGCGTCGGTGATCGCGGGGGGGAGCTCCCAGGTCTGCGCGACCTGCTTGCCGACCCCGCGATGGAGTGCCTCCACGATGATGTCGACCGGGTCGTCCGCCGACGGCACGTCGCCCAGCTTGCCGCGCTGGTCGAGGTCCTGGAGCAGCGGCAGGCGTCCGATGTCGTGGAGCAGGCCGGCGAGGTAGCAGGTCTCGGGGTCGAGACCGCGACGCCGACCCAGACCGCGCGCGATCGAGGCGGCGGCGAGCGAGTACTGCCACTCCATCTTCGCGTAGGCCTCGGCCCGCAGGTCGCCGGAGAGCTTCTTGAGCGCGGCCTCGAGGATGACGGTCTTGAGTCGCTTGATCCCGAGGTAGCTCGCCGCGTGGTGGACGTTGTCGATCGAGTGGCGCGCCCCGAAGAGGGAGGAGTTCGCGAAGCGGAGGACCTGGGCCGTCATCGCCGCGTCGAGCTTGATCTTGTCCGCCACCGCGTCGAGATCGGAGTCGGGACGGCGCATGAGCTTGACGAGGTCCATCGCGACCGCCGGCATGGGCGGGATGGACACGTTCCCCTGGTCCACGGCGCTCGCCATGGATTCGAGGAGAGCCTGACCCTCGGTGTCGAGGGACGACTGCCCCGGGAGGAAGAGCTCCCCCTCGAAGGTCGCGTCTTCCCACCACGCGCCGACCGGAGGCGTCAACGTGCCCGCTTGCGACATCTCGCGAATCCCCGGACTACTCGGCCATGATGATGCTCATCGCCTCTTCCAGGGTCGTGATCCCCCGGTTGACGAGGTCGATGGCACCCTCGGTCAGCGACACCATGCCCTCGCGCTTGGCGATCTGCGCGACCTGGACCTCGGTGCCGCCCTCGGTGATCGCGCGCTTCATCTCCTTGGTCTTGACCGACATGACCTCGAAGACGGGGATGCGGCCCTTGTAGCCGATGCCGTTGCACTTGTCGCAGCCCTTGCCGCGGGCGAGGTACTCGACGGAGGCGAGCGTCGTCTGGTCGAGATCGCTGCGCTCGGCCTCGGCGATGTCCACGTCCTCCTTGCAGTGCGGGCAGATCCGGCGCACGAGGCGCTGGGCGACCACGAGCTTCACCGCGGAGGCGACGAGGTAGGGCTCGATGCCCATGTCGACCATGCGGACGACCGTCGACGGGGCGTCGTTGGTGTGCAGCGTCGAGAGCACGAGGTGTCCCGTGAGCGCGGCCTTCACCGCGATCGCCGAGGTCTCGAAGTCGCGCATCTCGCCGACGAGGATGATGTCCGGGTCCTGGCGGAGGAAGGACTTCAGCGCCGCGTCGAAGGTGAGGCCGGTCGCGGGACGGACGTTGACCTGGGTGATGCCGTCGAGCCGGTACTCGACCGGGTCCTCGGCCGTGACCAGGTTGACGTCGTCGTCGTTGAGCTGGTTCAGGATGGTGTACAGCGTCGTCGTCTTGCCCGAGCCCGTGGGGCCGGTGACGAGGATCATGCCGTAGGGGTTCGCGATCGCCTCGCGGATCGCCTCGAGCGCGCGGCCCTCGAATCCGAGATCGTCGACGCTCGAGCGGAGCTCGCTCTGGCCGAGGACTCGCATGACGATCTTCTCGCCGTAGAGGCTCGGGAGCGAGGACACGCGGAAGTCGATGCTGTCGGTGTCCGAGAGGGCGACCTTGATGCCGCCGTCCTGCGGCACGCGCTTCTCGGCGATGTCCATCTCGGCCATGATCTTCGTGCGCGAGATCACCGCGGCCTTGGTGTCGTTCGAGAGGCGGAGCACGTCGATGAGCGCGCCGTCGATGCGGTAGCGGACGCGGAGCTCCTCCTCGAGGGGCTCGATGTGGATGTCGGAGGCGCCCATCTTCAGCGCCTTCATGAGGATGCCGTTCACGAGCCGCACGATCGGCGGATCGAGCTCGTTCATGGCGAGACGCGCCAGGCCCTTGAGCTGGGCGCCGTCGTCGCCGGAGTCGGGGACCGAGACCTCCTGGACCGCGTTCTTCAGCCCCTTCTCCAGCACCGGGAGGTCGGGGACGAGCTCGGACGGCGGCGTCGACAGACGGGCCTGCTTGACCTCGGTGCCGTAGAAGCGCGCCGCGGCGCGCGTCAACGCGGTCGGGCCGGCCACGAGGACCTTGATCCCGAGGCCGGTGGAACGGGCGAGCCGCTGGATCACGCGGTCGTTGCCCGGATCCGAGGTGGCGACCTCGAGCTGGGCGCCGGCCTTCTTGATCGGCAGGCAGTTCGTGCTCTCGAAGAGGCTCTGCGGGATGAGCGCCGTGGCCTCGGGGTCCGGAGAGACCTTGTCGAGGTCGATCTCCTTCAGGTTGAAGGCGTGGGCGGCGGTCGAGACGAAGTCGCGCTCGCTCAGCGCCCGGCTCTCGATGAGGGCGTTCGGCAGGGGCAGTCCGGAGGCCTTCGCGTCCTGGAGCTGCTTCTCGTTGATCGCCTGCGCTTCCAGCAGCGCCTGTCCGAGATCGGGCATCGCAGACCTCTCGTGGAGCCCCGTGGGGGGCGTTCCCTCGTCGCGGACGTCACGGTCCTCCCCGGACCGGGCGCGCGAACCTTCCGCTCTCCTATCGGCCGTCCGGCCCTTCCGGCTTCAACTCCGGTCGAGGAAGGTCACTTCCGTCCGTCGTCGGGCCGGATCAGCCCTTCTTGGTCTTGGTCCCGACGGTGGGTCGGGACTTGCCCTTCTTGAAGAGGCGCTCGCGGATCTCGAGGCGCTTCATGGCGAGGAAGCCCTTGCGGTTTCCGATCCGCTTCCGGGGCGTCGCTGGCGCGCGGCCGCAGGAAGAAGTTGTGCAGGGCCCGGATCAGCTCGGGGACCGCCTCCTCGCAACGGGCCTCGCCGAGGGCCTCGCAGGCCTGCTGGCGCACCGAGATGTCGCCGAGCTTCACGGCTTCGAGCATCCGCTCGATGACCTCGGGGCTGTTGGAGGCGAAGGGCGCCATCGCCTCGAAGACCGCGAGCTGGACCTCGACGTCCTCGTCCCGGCTGGCGACGAGGAGGGCGGGGATGCTCTTCGGGTCGGCCGCGCTCTTCATCTTCTCCGCCGCCCAGCGGCGGACGCTGGCCCACTTCTCGGTCAAGCAGGAGATCAGGAAGTCGATGTCCCGGGCCTTCTCGTAGTCCTCGAGCGCGTCCTTCGCCCGCATCGCCTGCTTGCCCCGGCACTCGAGGGTGGTCCGGATGAGGGGGATCAGGGCGCGCTCGTCGCGCACCTGGTGGAGCCCCATGCCGACGTTGCGCACGACGTCGGCGTCGTGCGAGTCCATCAGGCTGAAGAGGGCGTCCACGCGATCCTCGGGCGGATAGCACATGAGGCCCTCGATCGCCGCGCGCCGGAGGCGGCGGATCACGCTGCGCGCGAGGGCGGTGAGCGCGAGGAGCGCCTCGAAGTTCTGGGACTGGCCCAGGGTCTTGGCGACCATCGCGAGACTGTCGAGGTAGTTGCGCTGGCTGAGGTCGGTGCAGGCCGAGCCCTTGTAGAGGAACTCGATGTAGGGGTGCACGAGCGGATCGGTCATCACGTTGCGCGCGGCGAGCGTGACGAGCGCGCGGCGTCGGACCTCGCCGTCCTGCGTGCTGACGATGCGGACGAGCTCGGGCGTGGAGTCCTGGAGGCCGCAGAGGAGGTCGATCGCGCACTCGCGGACCTCGTCGGCGAGGTCGTCGAGGGCCACCTCGAGGGTGCCGATCGCTCCCTCGCCCGAGATCGAGGTCAGGGCCGTCAGCGCGGCGATGCGGACCCGGGGGTCGCCGTCATTCGCGAGACCGGCGATGAGGTCGGCGGCGGTCGCATCCGAGAAGCGCGCGTAGATCGCCAGCGCGCGCGCCTTCACCTCCGGCCGCGGGTCGACCAGGAGCGGAAGCATCGTGAAGTCGGAGATGGTCGTGCAGTTCTCGAGGGCGGCCCAGCAGGCCTCCGCGAAGGCGCCCTGCGCGACCTGGGCGACGCTGGCGAGGGCCTGCGAGGCCTCCTCGCCGCCGAGGACGCCGAGGCGTCCGGCCGCGATGATGCGGACCTTCTCCGGGAAGCGGTCCGACATCAGCTCCATGGACCAGCGGTCGTCCATGAGCCCGAGGATGCCCTCGATCGTCGCCTCGCGAAGATCGCTCAGAAGGCCCGGGTTGCGCTCGATCCGGCGCAGCACGATTCGCGAGGCGCGGCGGGCGAGACTCGATTCCGGATCGCGGGTCGCGCGCAGGAGGTGAGGCAGCGTGCTCGGCGCCGGGTTGCGGCCGATGGCGTTGATGGCCGCGCTGCGCGCGAAGGGGCTGGGGTTGCTCAGGCAGTCGCCGAGGGCGGCGAGCGCGGCCGGCGTCGTCATCTCCTCGAGCTGACGCGCCACGGTCTCGACGAGATCGCCCGGGGCGCTGGCGACCATGTGGCCGAGGGCGTCCCAGGCCGACGGGTGATCGAGGGCGATCAGCCCCTCGAGGGCGTCCTGGCGCGTCTCGGCCGCGGTGCGGGGATTCTCGACGAGGCGGGTCAGGCCCTCGACGTCCTGCGACCGGACGAGGAAGGCGACCTGGGCCCCCGCGGTGTCGTTCTTCTTGCGCTTGAACAACATGGGATCAGCGTTCGAAGTCGCCGCTCTCGAGCTGCTCGACGTACCACAGCACGTCGTCGAGGAGGATCTTGTGGAGCGAGCGGAACGGCATCGAGGTGGGCGGGAAGCCGAGCTTCTCCACCAGGCACGCGATCTCGTCGACCAGCTTCTCCGCGTCGGGGAGGAGCGGGGCGACCGGGGCTGGGCTCGTCATCTCTCGTCCTCCTCCGGATGGTCCTTCCTCCTCTGGATCGGCGGTCGGGGGGGGCGGGCTTGACCTTCCCGGGGGTGCCGACCCGTTCTCGCTCCTGCTAATCTGGATGCATGAACACCCGACTCCCGATCCTCCTCGTGCTCGTCGCGCTTCCGGCCTGCCTGACCGACGAGCCGGTCGAGCCCTACCAGGATCGCCCCCAGGCGACCTACGGACTGAGCGCGGTGGGCTCGGGCCGCGTCCTCCCGCCCGAGTGGCGGGAGCGGGAGGGCCGCCGGGAGGCCGTGGCCGCGCCGGTCCTCGAGGACCTCGAGCCGCTCCCGCGCGATCGGATCGCCGGCCTGCGACTCCACCTGACCGAGGACGAACTGCTCGAACTCCTCGGAGAACCGCGGCGGCGGGAGGTCCTCGCCCAGGACATCGACCGGGACGGCGACGGCTGGAACGCCTGGGTCTGGACCTGGCGCTTCGCCGACGACGGACTCGGCGATCTGCGGCTCGCGCGCGAGCTCGAGGTGCGACTGGCCCGGGTCACGACGCGGGACGTCGCCGTCGGCCGCGCTCCGCGGCCCGAGGCCGGCTGGGTCGTGACCGGCTGGGAACTCTTCTGATCCGGGATGGCGCGGCGGCGTAGCGGCGCGGCGAGGAGCCGCGGGACCGGGTCGTCCGGCGCGCCCTGTCCGGAGTGCGGATCGGCGCCCGCGGCGGGTCCCTGCTGCCCGGGATGCGGGCTGCGGCGAGACCCGGGCCCGCTCCGGTTGGGGACCGTCCTCCGCGAGGCTCTCGATCAGACCTTCGGCCTCGAGGCGCCGCTCTTCCGCACCTTCGCGGATCTCGTCCGGGGGCCGGGCGCGGTCGCCGACGCCTGGCTGGCCGGTCGGCGACGTCGCTACCTGAGCCCGCTGAAGTTCATGGTGATCGTGGGCATCGTGACCGCCGTCGCCTTCGAACCCCTGCGGGGGCTCCGTCAGGACGCCCTGGCGCCCGGCCAGGCCCTCTACGACGTCGGGCTCGCCCACCACGCCCACCGGTATTTCGCCTTCTTCTGCCTCGCGCTGCTCCTTCCCCTGGCGGCCACGATCCGCCTCGTCGGCGGCTCGATGGGCCTGCGGCGAGGCTGGCTCGAGTGGTACGCGCTCGGTCTCTACTGCTACGGCCTGGCGGCGGTGGGGCAGCTCCTGCTCGCGGCGATCGGGGTGTTCGCCCCCTCGCTCGAGACGGGGCGTCTCGCGGTCGAGGCGGTCCTGCCGGTCCTGATCTACACCTGGGGGCGGCGGGTTTCGTGCCCGCGACCCACCGCCGGCGGGGGGCCCTCGCCGGGCTCGTCGGGCAGCTCGCCGGGGTCGGCGTCGCGGCGACGGCCATCGTCCTCTCGAGCCGCTGAGCCCGGCCGGGAATGAAGAAGGGGCCTCGCCGTTCGGCGAGGCCCCTTCGTGACTGAGTGGAGGATACCGGGATCGAACCGGTGACCTCTACAATGCCATTGTAGCGCTCTCCCAGCTGAGCTAATCCCCCAGTCGGGCCGCAAGATAGCAGCGGACTTCCGACCCTTCAACCGCCTCTTTCGGAGTTCCCGTCGAGCGGCGGAGCGGGGGGTGGCGGGTCCTCCCCGGGAGTTGGATCTCCGGCCGCGGCCGGAGCCCAGAGCGCGGGATCGAGGTCGGGGAAGATCGCGTCGTGGCGCTCGACGCGATCCAGCTCCGCGAGCTCGTAGGCCCGGCCCTCGAGCGCGTCCTCGAGGGCGAGGAAGCGGTGGACGTGGTCGCGGACGCGCCGCTCGGCGTAGTGCGCCGCCGTCTCCATGGTGATGATGAAGGGCCAGTCGCTCGACTCCGCGAGCAGGAGTTCGCGCCCCATCTGCGCGAGGAGGCGGACGCGCTCGGGCGACAGGGGCTCGGCGCGGTGCCGCTCGGCCCAGGCGCTCATGCGCTCCTCGGCCTCGTGGACGTGGGGCCAGATCCAGCGATTCGCCTCGTTCAGCCAGACCTCGGCGAAGCCCCGACGGCCCCAGGTCGAGAGCGCGACCTCGCCGGGCGACGCGGCGACGCCCTCGTCGAGCAGGCGGCCGGGGTGGCGGAAGGCGAAGACCTCGCTCGGCGTCTCCGCCGCGCGGCGGAAGAGGCGATCGAGGAAGAGGGGGCCCTCGTACCACCAGTGACCGAAGAGCTCGGTGTCGTAGGGCGCGGTCACGACGACCTCGTCGCCGGTTTCCGCGAGCCGGGCGCGGATCTGTTCCTCGCGGCGGCGGAGGAAGTCGCCGGCGTGGGCGTCGGCGCGCTCGAGGGCGAGCGCCGGGTCGTAGAGCTGCTTCTCGTCGAGCCCGACCTTGCCGGTCACGCAGTGGAACTTCAGGCCGACGTTCCGGCGGATCCCGTCCGGCTTCAGGAAGGGTCGGATGAAGGCGTAGTCCTCGTCGAAGCCGACGTCGCGGTAGAGCTCGCGGTAGGCCGGGTCTCCGGGGTATCCGATCACGGAGGACCAGACCTGCTCCGAGCACTCCGGGTCGCGTCCGAAGGCGTGGAGCCCCCCGGGGAGGCGGAGCGGCGCGAAGTGCGCCCGCGCCGGGCGCGGGGTGGCGTTCGCGACGCCGTGTCGGTCGACGACGACCCAGCGGACGCCGGCCGCGAGCAGCGGGGCCTCGAGGGTCGCGTCGAGGGCGCACTCCGGCAACCAGAAGCCCTCCGGGCGGCGCCCGAAGGCCTCATCGTGGAGTCGCGCGCCGAGCTCGATCTGCGCCCGGACGGCCTCGGGTCGACCGAGGAGGGGCAGGAAGGCGTGCGTCGCCGAGCTCGCCAGGAGCTCCAGCCGGCCCGTCGCCGCGAGGTCCCGGAAGGCCGCGACGAGATCGCCGTCGAGTTCCTTCCAGAGCGCGGTGAGTCGCGAATAGGTCTCGACGTAGTGCTCGGCCGTCGCCTCCTCCCGCGGGTCGCGGTCCGGGCGGGCGGCCAGCTTCTCCGCGAGGGCGAGCCGTCGCGCGAGGTAGCGCTCGAACTTCCGCTGCAGGTCCGGCGTGCGGAGCATGTGGACGAGCGGCGGCGTCATCGACATCGCGATCGTCCAGGGGATGCCGTCGGTCTCGAGGCCGCGGTAGACCTCGAGGAGCGGGAGGTAGCACTCGACGATCGCCTCGAAGAGCCAGTCCTCCTCGAGGAAGTCCTCGTACTCCGGGTGGTGCACGTAGGGGAGGTGGGTGTGGAGGATGACGCAGCAGGCGCCGCGCGGATCGACCCCGCTCATGCTCCGGCCTCCGGCGGCGTGACGACGATTCCGGAGCCGGCGAAGCGGACGGGGTCGCGTCCGCCGGCGGTCATCCAGAGCTCGGCGCGGTAGCGGCGATCGGCCTCGACCTCGAGGAACCAGTTCTTGGCGATGCCCTCGACGGCGACCGTCCAGCGCGCGCCGCTCGTCAGCTCCTCGCAGCGGAGCTCCCAGCGGCTCTCCCAGCGCTCCTCGTCCGTGAGCGCCTCGAGGGCGGCGCGGCCGGCCTCGCCCTGCACCTCCCAGTAGACGTGGATCCGTCGCGGATCCACGACCATGAGGCGGAGGAGGTCGCGTCGGTAGTGGGTGGGGATGGCGCGCTGCGGGGCGAGGAAGGGCTCGCGCGGCTCGAGCTGGAGATCGTCGAGCACGGCGTCGCGCGCGCCGGCGCGGCGCGCCTCGAGCGCCCGGTCGTAGGCGGCGAGATAGTCGTCGACCCGCGCGCCCCAGCCGTGATCGCGTCGCATGCCCCGTCGGCGGAGGTCCGCGAAGGTCTCGGGCTCCTCGCGCCACAGGCGGGTCGCCTCGAGGGCGGCGGCGAGCAGGGCCTCGGGCTCGGCCGCGTCGAAGAGGAAGCCGTCCGGTGCCTCGTGCTCGCCGAAGGCGCGGATGGTGTCCGCCAGGCCGCCGGTGCGACGCGCCACCGGAGGCGTGCCGTAGCGCTGCGAGATCATCTGGTTGAGGCCGCAGGGCTCGAAGCGGCTCGGCATGAGGAAGAGATCGGCTCCCGCCTCGATGCGGTGGGCGAGCGGGGCGTCGAAGCGGAAGCGCGGCGCGACGCGCCCCGGGTGGCGGCGGGCGAGCTTCCGGATGGCTTCCTCGATGTCGGGCGCGCCGCGTCCGAGCACGGCGAGCGTCCCGTCGCTCTCGGCGAGCAGACGGTCCGCCGCGGCCAGCAGGAGATCGAGTCCCTTCTGGGGATCGAGGCGCGCGACGACGCCGAACAGCGGACCCTCCCGACGTTCGAGGCCCAGCTCGGAACGGAGCGCCTCGCGGCAGCGGGCCTTGCCGGAGAGATCGTCGACGCCGTAGGGCGCGGGCAGGTAGGGATCGGTCGCGGGGTTCCAGACCGCGGGATCGATCCCGTTCAGGACGCCGACCAGATCCTCCGCGCGCGCCTCGTACCAGGGGTGGAGCACGCCCCCGGCGTCGCCGTCCACGAGATCCCGGGCGTAGGTGGGGGAGACCGTCGTCAGCCCGTCGGCGAGCGCGAGCCCCGCTTTCAGGAGGACGGGGTCGCCGCCCTCGAGGAGGACGGGTTCGACCATGAGGTCCTCGCGCAGACCCGCCTCGCGCCAGGTGTCGCGGCCGATGCGTCCGTGGTGGGCGCCGTTGTGGACGGTGAGGACCCAGGCCGCGCCCGCCGCGTCGGGTTCGAAGTGATGCTCACCCGGTCGAGCGCGCAACCGAGGGCGCCGTGCCAGTCGTGGACGTGGACGATCTCCGGCGTGAAGCCGAGGGCCCGGGTCACGGGGCGGAGCACGGCCGAGAAGAAGAGCCAGCGCAGGTGGCCGACGCCGCCCTCGCCCCGGGCGTCCCCGTAGAGGTCGTCCTCGGTCTCGAAGAAGTCCGGCGCGTCCAGGTAGACCGTGCGCACCGCGGCGTCCGGATCCTCGTGGAGCGCGACCTCGCGGGCGTGGTGGGCGAAGTCGAAGCGGAGCGTCCGGTCGAGAGGGCGGAGTTCCGGCCCCGCCCGTCGCACGCGACGGTGGAGGGGCGTCACCACGACGACCTCGTGGCCGCGGCCCGCGAGCGCGGGCGGCAGCGAGGCGGCGACCTCGCCGAGTCCGCCCACCTGCGACCAGGGCGCGAGCTCCGCCGTCGCGAAGAGGATGCGGTGCGATGGGGCCGATCCGGACATGCGGGCGGATGATATCAGGAACCCCCCGGGGCCGCGTCCGACCCCGTCGGTCGCCGAGGACTTCCGCTCGTCCGGCCGCTTTTTCGCGCGCCGGATCTCGTATCATGGCGCCGGTCAACGGAAAGGTGGCGATCATGCGCATCGGCCTGATCTACGGGTCCGAGGAGAAATTCACGTCCGCCCTCGCCGAGAGCCTTCGCGGCGAGGCGGGGATCGAGGTCGAGCCGGTCCGCTTCGCGGGCACCGGCCTCGAGGAGCCCTGGCGATTCGACCTCGTCGTCGATCGGGCCTCGGCTCGCGTTCCCTATTACCGGAGCGCGCTCCGCCAGGCGGTCCTCGACGGCGTGCGGGTGGTCGGCGATCCCTTCCGCGAGGCGACTCGCGATCGCTTCTTCGATCTCTCGCTCCTCCGGCGCCTCGGCGTCCCGGTGCCCGAGACCGTCCTCCTGCCCAACAAGGAGTACCCGAGCGACCCCGGTCCGGGCGGACTGCGGAACCTCGCCTATCCGCTCGACTGGGACGCCCTCCTCGAGCGGGTGGGGCGACCGGCCTGGCTGAAGGACGTCGATCCGGCCCGGCTGGCCGGCGCGCACAAGGTCCACGACCGCGAGGAGCTGCTCTACCGCTTCGACCGCTCCGGCGCCGCGACCCTCATGCTCCAGCGCGACGTGATCTGGGACCGGCTCTACCGTTGCTTCACCTTCGGCCGGGAAGGCGTCGTCCTCGCCCGCTACGACGCGGCCGGCCGCGGCTGCTCGGAGCCCGGACGGGATCTCGAGCGCGGCCTGCGCCGTGGTCTCCAGTCGCTCGCGCGACGCGTCGCGGGGGCGCTCGGGACCGACATCGCCGCCCTGGACGTCGCCGTCGACGGCGAGAACCTCGTCGTCATCGACGCCGGTTCCTCTCTCCCCGGCTTCGAGCCCGAGGAGATCGGTGATTCGCTCTTCCGGCGCGTCGTCGAGGCTTCCTCCCGGTTCATCCTCGCCGAGGCGGCGGATGTCCGCGCCGGGCGCGGATCCGACCGGCTCGCGGCCCTGCTCGGCGGGACCGGCGGCGGACGGGCCGAGGGCGGGGGAGGGGGTGAGCGTCGCCGCGGATCCTCCGGTCGGGGCTCCGGCAAGGAGCGCCGCCGGGACGGGCGACGGGATGGTCGGCGCGACGAGCGGGACCGAGGACGGGGGCGTCGGGGACGCCCGCCGGGCGAGGCCGGCGACGGCGCAGACGGCGCGAGCGTGGCCGATGGCTGACAGAATGCCCCGCGGAGCCGATAATGCCCGCCGGTTCCGACCCCGGTTCGAAAGGAGCGTCGCTTGAAGGCCGAGGATCGCTGGCAGTCCCTCATCGACGAGGATCGCGAACGCTGGCTGGGAACGGTGGAGGAGTTCCGCCGGACCTGCTTCGAGCGACTGATCCGCTTCGGCGACCGTCACCTCTGCAACCACCTCCGGCCGAAGTTCCTCACCGAGACCGAGATGGCCCGTCTCGAGCGGAGCGCCGAGGCCGTCATGCGCGGCATCGTGCTCGCGGGGGCGCGCGTGATGGACGACCCCGAACTCCGGCGACAGATGGGGTTCCGGCCCATCGAGGAGGAGTTCATCGCGCCCGACCCGGGCTTCTCGCACCCCGCGCCCTGCGCGCGGCTCGATTCCTTCATCACGCCGGACGGCCCGCGCTTCGTCGAGCTCAACGGCGAGTGCCCGGCGGGGCCGGGCTACAGCGACCGGCTCGCCGACGCCTTCCTCGAGCATCCGCTCGCGGAGCGCTTCCAGGCCTACCGGACGCTGCGGAAGATCGACACCCTCGCGCCGCTCCTCGACACGCTGCTCACCTGCTGGGCCGAGTTCGACGGCAGCCGCGATCCGCGCGTCGCGATCGTGGACTACCTCGACGTCTCGACGCGCTTCGAGTTCGAGATCGTCCGCGACTACTTCCGCTCGCGGGGCGTCGAGACCGAGATCGTCGATCCCCGTCACCTCGAGTACGACGGCAAGCAGCTCTCCAGCGGCGGCCGGGTCTTCGACCTCGTCTACAAGCGGGTCCTGATGAACGAGTTCATCGACCGCCTCGACGAGGTGAGGCCGCTCTTCGAGGCCTACCGCGACGGGCGGATCTGCCTCGTCAATCCCTTCCGCTCGAAGGTCGTCCACAAGAAGGCGATCTTCGCCGTCGTGACGGGCGACGACCGCCGCGAGTGGCTGGACGCGGAGACGGTCGCGGAGATCGACCGCGCCGTCCCCTGGACGCGCGTGCTGCGCGACGTCCGGACCCGCTACCACGGCGAGGAGGTCGATCTGCTCGCGATGCTCGAGGAGCGACGCGAGACCTTCGTGCTGAAGCCGAACGACGACTACGGCGGCAAGGGGATCACCCTCGGATGGGAGGTGTCGCCCGAGGACTGGCGTCGAGCCCTGCGCGGCGCCCTCGATCGCGATTTCGTCGTCCAGGAGCGCGTGACGATGATCGCCGAGCCCTTTCCGGCCTTCGCGAAGGACCTCCGCTGCGACCAGCTCTTCGTCGATCTCGATCCCTACCTCTACCTCGGCCAGGTGCACGGCGCCCTCGGGCGACTGGGCGCGGGAAGCCTCTGCAACGTGACCTCGGGCGGCGGACAGGTCCCCGTCCTGATCGTCCCCGACCGGGAGAACTCCGCGTGAGCCAGCTCCGCATCGGCGTCGAGGAGGAGTTCATGCTCCTCGACGCCAAGACGCTCGAACTCTCGAACGACACCGCCGCCTTCCTCCAGGAGGCCGATGCCGACTACCCCGACAACGTCAAGGCGGAGTTCCACGCCTCGGTGGTCGAGATCGTGACCGACCCCTGCCCGGACGTGCAGACGGCGCGCGAGCAGCTCGGTCGTCACCGCAAGAGCGTGATCGAACTCGCGAAGAAGCACGGGCTCCTCGTCGCGGCGGCGGGGACGCACCCCACGACGCACTGGAAGGACGTCAAGATCACCGAGGGCGTGCGCTACTCGCGCATCCTCGACAACCTCCAGGATCTGGCCCGCGCGAACCTCATCTACGGCATGCACTGCCACGTCGAGATCCCCGAACCCGACGCCCGGATCCACGTCATGAACGCGGCGCGGTTCTTCCTGCCGCACCTGCTCGCGCTCTCGACCTCGAGCGCCTTCTGGCAGGGCAAGCCGACCGGCCACATGTCGACGCGGAATCACGTCTTCAAGCGATTCCCGCGCACCGGCGTCCCCGACTACTTCGCGGACCACTCCGAGTACGCCCGCTTCGTCGACCTGCTCGTCGAGACGAACACGATCGACAACGCGAAGATGATCTACTGGGACATCCGTCCCCATCCCTTCTATCCCACGGTCGAGTTCCGCATCTGCGACACCCCGACGCGGGTCGACGAGACGGTGGCGATCGTCGCCGTCCTCCAGGCGATCGTGCACAAGCTCCTCGCGCTCTATCGGAACAACCTCGGCTACCGTCTCTTCCGGCGGGCGCTCATCGCGGAGAACGTCTACCGCGCCGCGCGCTGGGGCGTCGAGGGACAGCTCATCGACTTCCAGGGCAAGCGCGAGGTCTCGATGAAGGACGCGATCCGCGAGCTGCTCGAGTTCCTCGAACCGGACTTCTGCGCGCTCGGCACGCTCGAGTACGCCTCGGCCATCGAGCGGATGCTGGAGGAGGGGACCTCGGCGCGCCGGCAGCTCGACTGCTACGCGAAGACCAAGGACGCCGCCGACGTGACGCGAATGCTCGTCGAGGACACCACGACGGGTATCTGAACCCCTTCCGCGAGCGAGGGCGGCAAGCCGGGACCGAACGGTCGTCCTCGCCGCGGACGACCTTCCGGACCGTCAGAGGTTGATCGTGCCGAGCGAGCCCTCGAAGCGGGGCTGCTTCGGGATCACGACGATGCCCTTCTCCGAGACGTGAAAGCGCTCGGAGTCCCGGGCCTGGTCGAAGCCGATCTCTTCCTGGTCCGGCACCTTCACGTTCTTGTCGATGATCACGCCGCGCAGCTTCACGTGCCGGCCGATCTCGACGTTGTCCATGATGATGCAGTCCTCGAGGTCGCTGAAGCTGTTGACCCGGACGTTGCGTCCGACCACGCAGCCCTTGAGGCGCGCGCCCGAGACGATCGTGCCCTCGGCCACGATCGAGTTGATGGCGTGGCCGATGCGATCCTTCTCGTCGTGGACGAACTTCGCCGGCGGCAGGTCGTAGGCCGCGGTGCGGATGGGCCACTGGCGGTTGTAGAGGTTGAAGTTGGGCACCACGTCGCGCAGGTCGAGCGTCGCCTCGTAGTAGGCGTCGATCGTGCCCACGTCGCGCCAGTAGGTGTTGCTGCCGGTCTCGCCGGGGACCTTGTTGCGCTCGAAGTTGTAGCAGTAGAGCGCCTGACCCCGGTCGAGGAGGCGCGGCAGGATGTCCTTGCCGAAGTCGTGCGAGGAGGCGTCGTCCGCCGCGTCGCGCTCGAGCGAATCGACGAGGGAGCGCGCGGAGAAGATGTAGTTGCCCATCGAGACGAGCGCCCGCTTGGGGTCGTTCGGCATCGGGGCGGGGTCCTTCGGCTTCTCCTGGAACGCGACGATGCGACCGTACTCGTCCACCTTCATCACGCCGAACTGGTGCGCCTCCTCGATCGGGACGGTGATGCCCGCGATCGTGCACTCCGCGTCGACCTCGTTGTGGAACGCGATCATCTGCGAGATGTCCATCCGGTAGATGTGGTCGCCGCCGAAGACGGCGACGATGTGCGGACGGCTCTCGCGGATGAGATTCAGGTTCTGGTAGATGGCGTCACCGGTCCCGGTGTACCAGGAGTCCCCGGTCTGCATCTGCGCCGGCACCGGGATGATGAAGTGCTCGCCGAGCATCGAGCTCCGTCCCCAGGTCTCCTGGATGTGCTGGGTCAGGCTCTGGGACTTGAACTGGGTGAGGACGTAGAGCGAGCAGATCCCCGAGTTGACGAAGTTGGAGAGCACCCAGTCGATGATGCGGTAGCGCGCGCCGAAGGGTACGGCGGGCTTGGCGCGATCTCGGGTCAGGGGGTAGAGCCGGGTGCCCTTGCCGCCCGCCATGATCATTCCGAGGACTCGTCTGCGCATGATCCGGTCTCCATCGGGTCGCGGCCATCATAGCGAGGTGCGCCGATCTGCACAGACCGGCTCCGCTCAGCCGCGGAGACGCGCCTCGGCCTCGGCGAGCGCGGCGCGCGCCCGCAGGTACTCCGCGTGACTCCAGGTGAGCGGCTTGACCGAGAGATCGGCGCCCGTGACGGCGTCGATCTGCTCGGGAAGCGCACCCGAATCCCCGGCGCGCGCGAGGATCCAGTCGAGATGTCGCCGGACCGGGGCGAGATCGGCCTCGCGACGGGCGTGCCGGGCTCGCCACGTGGCCACCCAGGCCGCGCCGATGATCCAGGGGTTGCCCGGGATCCCGGGATCGAGGTCGTCCCGCCGGTGATAGGTGTCGCCCTGATAGCGCGCGATGCCCCCCGCGGGCGTCCCGAGCTCGCGCTCGACGGCCCGCACGCTCCGGGCCAGCTCGTCGGCGTAGGGGGAGTCGGGCGGGGCGAGGAGCGCCGCCGCCGCGAGCGAGGCATCGACGGTGACGTCGAGATGGTAGCCGGTCGCGGTCCGCTCCGCGCGCCGCGCGAAACGGTCGGCCTCGCGGTGGAAGAGATGGTGGGGGATCCGCGCCGCGAGTTCGCCGGCGACCCGGGCGAACTCCGCGGCCGAGGCCGCATCGCCCTCCGTCTCGGCCAGGTCGGAGGCCGCGACGAGCGCCCGCTCCGTCGCCACCGCGGTGAAGAGGTGGACGCCCGAGCGCTCCTCCCAGAGATCGTGCGAGGGGAGGGGGAGTCGGGTCTCGGGATCGCGATAGGCGACGAGGAAGCGGGCGGCGGGGCGGACGAGCCGCTCGTGGATCCGCCGGCGTCGTTCCGGCGCCACGGTCCCGCCTCGCACGACCGCGTCCGCCGCGAGCACCACGAGCGCCGTCTCGTCGGCCTGGATCGGACGGTGGGGGTCGTCGGGGCCGGCCCAGGCGTGCCAGGAACTCGCCGGGCTGCCGTCGGCGTGGAAGCGTTGCTCGAAGAAGCCCTCGTCGCCGATCACGCGCTCCGCGAAGGCGAGGAATCGGGCCGCGAGGTCGCCGCGCCCCGCGGCCTCGAGCGTCTCCGCGATGCAGGCCCCGTCGCGGGGCCAGCAGTAGGCATAGGACTCGCGGGCGGTCGCGATCATCTCGCTGTCGATTCCGGCCATGATCGCGCCGTCCCGATCGACGTGAGCCGCGCAGACGCCGCGGGAGATCCGTTCGAGCGCGGCGTGGTCGAGCGGGGCCCAGTCGTCGTCGACCGCGGGGTCGAGGACGAGTCCGTCCGCGCCGCGTTCGCGGGCGAGCTCCGCGTCGAGCTCCGCCGCCTCCTCGCCGGCGATGAGCGTCAGCCGGGCGAGGAGGTCGCCGTCGTCGCCCTCGGGGCGGCGGATGGCGATCAGCGAATCCCCCGCGCCGACCGCGGTCGGGTTGCCGTCGAGCCGGTCGCTCCGGGCTCGCCCCCGCGATCCGAGGCCGCCGTGGTCGTCCTCGCGCGCCAGCGTCCACTCGCGCACGCCGTCTCCGATCGCGTCGCGCACGTCGAGCAGGACGCAACGCCGACGCTTGTAGTGCATCACCACGCGGCGGGAGGGGTCGAAACGGACGCCGTTCCCGAGATCGCTCTCGAGGAGGGCGAGGTCGTGGCGGACGAGGAGCCCCAGTCTCCGCCGACGGGGCGAGAGATCGCGCAGACGGAAGGTCCGTCGCAGCACCGGCCGGGCGGCGTCGAGCTCGATCGTGCCGCGGAGCTCGATCTCGAGCGAGCGGCTCGCGGCGAGGAAGCGGGCCCTCCGGCCCTCGTCCCCGAGCGGGCGCAGGCGGATCCGCCAGTCGCCGCCGTCCAGCCAGTGATTCTCCCCGTCGAGGACCACGGCGAGGCCCCCGGCGCGGCCGAGCGTGTGATTCTCCTGGCCGACGTGCGGGAAGGTGAGCTCGCGCAGCGCGAGATCGGCGTCGAACGCCGCGAAGAGGCGGCCGTTGCCGAGGGCGATCTCGCGGCTCACGACGGTCTCCCCGACACCTCAACCATCGAGACGCTCCCAGAAGTAGAGGCGGCGGCCGTCGGGGTCCCGCAGGTGGAGGAGCCGCACTCCGGCGGCCTCGTCGCGTTCCTCGCCGTCGATCGCGACGCCGGCCGTCGCGAGGGCGGCCCGGACCTCCGCGAGGGGGGAGGCGCTCGCGAGGCCGAGCGCGGCTCCGCCCGGCTCGGGGCGTTCCGGGGTGCGCCGCAGGGCGATCCGGAGATCGGGGGCCCGGAACTCGACCCAGTCGCCGACGGCGAAGGCCTCGTCCAGGCCGAGGATCCCGCCGTAGAAGGCGCGGGCGCGGTCGAGATCCGCGACGTCCAGGGTGAGGCAACCGGATCGCACGAGACTCATGGGGCCCTCCCGCCGGCGTCGACCGGCGGCTGATCCTACCAGCCCCGACCCGGGGCGCCCCGGTCGCCCCCGATCCCGTCGCCGGGTAGGAGAAGGAGTGGCGGCCGAGTGGCCTAAGTTGAAGCGACACCGCCGCTCACGTACCCTGGCGGGCCGGGACCGGAGGCCTTCGCGGGGCCCCGACGAGGTCCGGTCCACCGCACCGATTCTCGAATCAGGGAGACTCATCACGTGAGCGAAGCATTCCGTCCCGCGCTGGCGCGGCGGATGGCGCGCCTCGGCACCGAGACCGCCTTCGAGGTCCTTGCGCGCGCGAAGGCGCTCGAGGCGAAGGGTCGCGACATCATCCACCTCGAGATCGGCGAGCCCGATTTCGACACCCCGGCGAACGTCGTCGAGGCGGGCGCCCGCGCGATCCGCGAGGGCCACACGCACTACGTCAACGCGGCGGGCATCCCCGAGCTGCGTCAGGCGATCGCCGACGAGATGAAGCGCAGCCGCGGCGTGGTCTGCGGTCCCGAGAACGTCGTCGTCTTTCCCGGCGGCAAGCCGACGATGTCGTACCTCATCCTCGCCCTGATCGACAGCGGCGACGAGGTCATCTACCCGAACCCGGGCTTCCCGATCTACGAGTCGATGATCGAGTTCGTGGGCGGAGTGGCCGTGCCGCTCCCGCTCCTCGAGGAGCGGGACTTCGGTTTCGACGCGAGCGCGATCGAGAAGCTCATCACGCCGCGGACGAAGATGATCATCCTCAACTCGCCCGGCAACCCGACGGCCGGCGTGCTCGGCGACGACCTCCTCGAGGAGGTGGCCGCGATCGCGAAGAAGCACGACATCTTCGTGCTCTCGGACGAGATCTACTCGCGCCTCCTCTTCGACGGCCGCCGTCACCACTCGATCGCCGCCCTCCCGGGGATGGCCGAGCGGACCTGCATCCTCGACGGATTCAGCAAGGCCTACTCGATGACCGGATGGCGCCTCGGCTACGGCGTCATGCCGGCCGAGCTCGCCAAGCGGATCACCCAGATCGGCATCAACTTCCACTCCTGCACCGCCGCGTTCACGCAGCTCGCCGGCGTCGAGGCCCTCACGGGGCCGCAGGACTCGGTGGAGGAGATGCGCGCGAAGTTCGAGCTGCGCCGCGACATGATCGTCGACGGCCTGAACGCGATCCCCGGCTTCCGCTGCCCGAAGCCCGCCGGCGCGTTCTACGCCTTCCCGAACATCGAGGGCACCGGGCGCGGCTCGCGCGAGGTGGCCGATCTCCTGCTCGATCAGGCCGGCGTCGCGGTGCTGCCGGGCACGGCCTTCGGCAAGCACGGCGAGGCTTCATCCGGCTCTCCTTCGCGAACTCCCGCGACAACATCGAGCGCGCTCTCGAGCGCATCTCGGCGGCGCTGCGGACCTGACGTCGTGGGCTTCGCCGGCCGGTCCGACTTCCGCAGCGACACCGTGACGCGGCCCGACGCCGCGATGTACGAGGCCATGATGCGCGCGCCGCTGGGGGACGACGTCTTCGGCGACGACCCCAGCGTGCGCGAGCTCGAGGCCTACGGCGCCGAGCTCTTCGGGAAGGAGGCCGCGGTCTTCGTGCCCTCGGGGACGATGGCGAACCAGATCGCCCTGCGCGTGCACACGCGTCGTGACCACGAGGTCATCATCGAGGAATCGAGTCACGCCTTCGTCTGGGAGCAGGGCGGACTCGCCCAGCTCTCGGGGCTCCAGGCGCGGACGATCCGGGGCGAGCGCGGCGCGATGCCCCTCGAGGCGATCCGCGCCGCCGTTCGCGGCGACAACGAGCACTGGCCGCGCAGCGGCGTCCTCGCGCTCGAGAACACGCACAACGGGGCGGGGGGCGCGGTCCTTCCGCTCTCCTACCTCGAGGCCTGCCGGGCCCTCGCCGACGAGAAGGGGCTGCGGGTCCACCTCGACGGGGCGCGCATCGCCAACGCCGAGGCGGCGACGGGGATCGCGCTGCGCGACTGGGCGCGGCCCGCGCACTCCGTCTCGTGCTGCCTGTCGAAGGGACTCGGCGCGCCGGTCGGCTCGCTCGTTCTCGGCGACGCCGCCTTCGGGGCCGAGGCTCGCCGCGTCCGCAAGCTCTTCGGCGGCGGCATGCGGCAGGCGGGCGTGCTCGCGGCGGCGGGTCTCGTGGCGCTCCGCGACAACCGCGGCCGACTCGTCGACGATCATCGACGCGCGGCGCGGCTCGGCGCGGAGTTCGCGAAGCTCCCCGGCGTCGAGGTCGAGGCCCCCGAGACGAACATGGTCTACCTGCGGATCGCGGGTCGCGCCCGCGAGGCGCAGCGCGCCCTCGGCGAGCGGGACGTGCTCGCGCTGGCGCTGGACGCCGATCGGATGCGCTTCGTCCTGCACCGCGATCTCGACGACGCGGACGTGGACGCGGCCATCGCCGCGATGAGGGAATTCGCCGGCGGTTGAGCCGGCGCGGCGCCGCGCGCGCCGCGAACGACGAGGCGCGCCTCGGGGCGCGAGAACGAGGAGCACTCCGGCATGTCGATATTCAAGGCCTACGACGTCCGCGGGATCTACGGCGAGCAGATCGACGAGACCCTGGCGCGCAAGATCGGCATCCACTTCGCGCGGCAGATCGGAGCGAGGTCCCTGGTGGTCGGGCGGGACATGCGGGCCTGCGCGCCCTCGATCGCGGCCGCCTTCATCGAGGGCGCCCGCGAGCAGGGAGCCGACGTCATCGACATCGGCCTGGCGTCGACGCCGATGACCTACTTCGCGATCGGCTCCCTCGGCGTCGACGGCGGCGTCCAGATCACCGCCTCTCACAACCCGGCGCAGTACATCGGCATGAAGTTCTGCCGCCGCGACTGCGTGCCGGTGAGCTACGAGTCGGGCATCAAGCGCCTCGAGGAGGAGTGCCGGGGCCCGGATCCGGCGCCGGCCGAGCGGCAGGGCTCGCTGAGCCGGGAGGACGTGACGGACGCCTACGTCACGCACGTCACCGCCTGGGTGGGGCGGCCGATCAGCCTCCGCTGCGTCTTCGATGCCGGCAACGGCATGGCCGGTCACGAGCTCCCGCCCGTCATCGAGCGGCTGGGTCTCGCGTCGGAGAATCTCTACTTCGAGCTCGACGGCACCTTTCCGAACCACGAGGCCAACCCGCTCGACGAGCACACCCTCGTGGATGTCATCGCGCGCGTGAAGGCCAGCGGCGCCGACGTCGGCGTCGCCTTCGACGGCGACGCCGATCGTTGCCGATTCGTCGACGAGAACGGTCGCGTCGTCGCCAACGACATCCTGACCGCGATCATCGCGCGCGAGATGCTCGCCAGGAACCCGGGCTCGCACGTCGTCTACGACCTGCGCTCGAGCCGCGTGGTCGCCGAGGAGGTCGAGCGGGCGGGCGGCGTTCCGGTCAAGGAGCGCGTCGGTCACAGCTTCATCAAGGCGACGATGCGGGAGAACGACGCCTGCTTCGGCGGCGAGCTCTCCGGTCATTACTACTTCAAGGACAACTTCACGAGCGACAACGCGACGATCGCGATGCTCATCGTCCTCGATCTCCTGCAGCGCGAGGGGCGCCCGCTCTCGGCCTTCGTGGCGGAACTCGAGCGCTACCCCGCGACCGGCGAGGTGAACTTCGAGGTGGCCGACAAGGACGGGATGATCGCCCGCCTGAAGGAGCGCTACGCCGACGGCCGGATCAGCGATCTCGACGGCGTGACCGTCGAGTACGCCGACTGGTGGTTCAACGTCCGCAAGAGCAACACCGAGCCGCTCCTCCGCCTCAACCTCGAAGCCGACGACCGGTCGATCCTCGAGGCGCGACGCGCGGAGATCGTCGCGATGCTGCAAGAGGGCTGAGGCGATGGCCCGGCGCGGTCTCTACGTCCAGCCCTTCAGCGGCATCGCGGGCGACATGTTCCTGGCCGCGCTCCTCGACCTCGGGCTCGATCTCGAGGCGCTGCGCGCGGCGTTGACGGCGCTGTCGCCGGCGCCCTTCCGGCTGGAGCCGCGGACGGTCATGCAGGGCGCGGTCCGCGCGACGAAGCTCGACGTCGTCGTGCGGCGCGCGGACGGCCGGGAGGTGCAGGAAGGGCGAGAGGGCGAGGAGACCGGGGCGGGCGGTCACCATCACCATCACGACCACGGTCCCCATCACCACGGCCACGATGATCACGATCACGGTCATCACCACCACGGCCACGGCGATCACGCTCATCATCACCATGAGGGCGGGCACCACCACCACCACCACGGTCACTCGCATCACGCCCCCGGCGACCCGCACGGTCGGAGCTGGCGGGAGATCCGCGAGATGATCGGCGCGGCCGCGATGCCGGAGCGCGCGCGAGAGCGGGCGCTGGAGATCTTCCGCACGCTCGCCGGCTCGGAGGCCCGCATCCACGGCGTCGCGGTCGAGGACGTCCACTTCCACGAGGTGGGCGCCCTGGACTCGATCCTCGACATCTGCGGCGCCGCGATCGCCCTCGACCTCCTCGGCATCGACGAGGTCGTCTGCGACGCGATCGGCGTGGGGGAGGGGACGCGGAGGACCGCGCACGGCATGCTGCCGGTGCCGACCCCGGCGACGGCCGAGATCCTGCGCGGATTGCCGCTGCGGACGACCGGCGTCGCCGACGAGCTCGTGACGCCGACGGGCGCGGCCATCCTTCGGGTCCTCGTCGACGACTACTCGCCGCGCCGGGATCTCCGGATCCTCGCGACGGGATACGGCGCCGGAACCACGCGTCGCGCCGACCCCCCGAACGTCCTCCGCGTGCTGCTCTACGAGCGCGAGGAGTCCGGCGGAGCGGAGGCCACGCCGCGCCGCGTCGCGATCCTGGAGGCCCAGGTGGACGACATGACGCCGGAGGCGCTCGGCTTCCTGCGGGAGCGACTCGAGGAAGGGGGGGCGCTGGACGTCCTCTTCCAGCCCGTCCAGATGAAGAAGGGCCGGCCGGGCGTCGCGCTGACGGTCGTGACGCGCCTCGAGGACGAGGATCGCCTCGGCGATCTCCTCCTCCGCCACAGCTCGAGTTTCGGCTACCGCCGCCGCGAGGCCGAGCGACGGATCCTCGACCGTGAGATCGTCGAGGTCGAGACTCCTCTCGGGCGCGCCCGGGCGAAGATCGGCCGGCGCGAGGGCCGGATCGTGAAGGTGGCGGCCGAGTACGAGGACGCGGCGCGGCTCGCGCGCGAGCGCGACCTCCCCGTCGCCGAGGTCATGGCCGTCATCGCGGCCGCCGTTCCGCGAGACTGACCCCTCCGCGGCGCCTCAGAAGAGCACCAGCGGCAGTCCGCCCGCCATGAGCGCGGCGGCGAGGATCGCGCCCCGCGTCACGGTCTCGCCGAAGACCAGTCGACCGATCAGCATCGCCATCGCGAGGCCGACGGCGCGCTTGGTCGTCTCGACGACCGCGACCTCGGTCAGCGCGAAGGCCGCGAGCTGGGTGCCGATGGCGGCCGGACCGATCAGGCCGGCGAGGATGAGGCGTCGGGCATCCGTCGCCGCGGCGAGCACGGCGCCCGCGCGTCCCCGGAGGGCGAGGTGGGTCCAGAAGACGAGCGCCAGCGCCCCGGCCTGGAAGGTCGCGTGGAAGGCGATCGAGGCGTGGGCGATGCTCTCCTTGTCGAAGGTCGCGGTGAGACCCCAGGCGAGGGCCACGACGGCCATCAGCGCGATGCCGCGGCGCTCCCGGTGACGATCCGCCGGCGGCGTGGACGTCGCGCGGGCGCGCGCCAGGAGGACGGCGCCGGTCACGACGACGGCGATCCCGATCGCGCGGCGCCCGGTGAGGGTCTCGTCGAGACGCAGGTAGGCGCTGGCCGCCGTCGCCACCGGCGTCAGCGCGAGGAGCGGGACGGTGCGGCTCAGCGGCGCGAGTCGGAGCGCGGTCACGAAGGCGAGATTCGCGATCGAGTTCAGGACGAGGACCGCGAGGGCGGGGAGCCAGTAGCCGGCTCCCGGACCGGTCCCGTCGGCATCGAAGGCGAAGCCCCCGAAGACGAGGACCTGGACCCCGCCCAGCCAGACCAGGATCACCGCGGGCTCGCGGCGCGACGCGAGTCCCTTGCGGGCGTAGTCGAAGGCGCTCCAGAGCAGGGCGGAGAGGAGCGTGAAGACCAGGGCCATGGATTCGGAGCTCCCCACCTCGGTTCCGGACCGGGTTCTCACGCAACCCGAACGCCGATCGCGGCCTCCCGCCCCGGACGGGGACGGCGCCAACTCGGGGTCCGGACCGGACTTTCGTTCCACCGTCGTCGATTCGGGATAACCCTCCGTGGACCGTGGGTTTGAATTCCCTTCGGCTCGGCGGCCGGTTTTCCATCATGTCCGAAGACGCGAGGCCCGAGAACCTTCGGGAGGGTGCGCCGACCCACCTCGCTCCCGACTGACAACTGGCCGGATCGCCCGGCCCGGAGACGATCGAGATGGTCCTGATCCCTCGAATCCTGGGGTCCGTCCTGGCGGCGGGCCTGCTGTCCGCCGCCGTCGCGGCGCAGCTCCCCCGGCACCACGAGACCCTCGGCACCGCGGCCGGTGACGAGTTCGGGCACGGTCTGGCGGGCATCGGCGACGTCGACGGAGACGGGATCCCCGACTTCGCGGTCGGCGGGCGCTACGCCGATTTCTCCTTCGTCGACGCGGGTCGCGTCTCCGTCTTCTCCGGGGCCACCGGAGCCTTCCTCTACGCGGTGGACGGCGATGGCGCGGGTGACACCCTCGGATTCGTCGTCTCGGGACTGGGCGACGTCGATCTGGACGGCGTTCCCGACTGGGCCGCGGGCGCTCCGCGCGCCGACGCTCCCGGCAAGCTCAACTGCGGCGCGGTGAAGGTCGTCTCCGGCGCGACGGGCGCGGTCCTCTACACGCTCCACGGCGCGGTGGCCGGAGACGAGTTCGGAACCGGCGTCTCGGGCGTCGACGATCTCGATCTCGACGGCGTGCCCGACCTGCTCGTCGGTGCTCCCTTCGCCGACGGACTCACCACTCTCACGGGCGAGGTGCGCGCCTTCAGCGGCGCGACCGGCGCCTTCCTGTTCGTCCTGCCCGGAGTCGACTTCGGCTCGGGCTTCGGCTACGACGTCACCGGCCTCGGCGATCTGAACGCCGACGGCTATCCGGAGATCGGCGTGGGCATCCCCGTCGCGTCTCCCGGCGGCCTCACCTCCGCCGGCGAGGTCCGCATCTACTCCGGTATCGACGCCACCCTGTTCCGGACCCACGCGGGTTCGGCCGCCGGTGACCAGCTCGGTCGCTCCGTGGCGGACGCGGGCGATCTCGACGGCGACGGCACGCGGGACCTCGTCACCGGCGCGATGCGCGCCGATCCGAACGGAGACTCCTCGGGGCTCGTGCGCACCTATTCCGGCGCGACCGGCGCCCTGATGATCGAGGTCAAGGGCGACGCGGACTCCGACCAGCTCGGCTGGTCCGTCGACGCGGCTGGCGACGTCAACGGAGACGGTCAGCTCGACTTCGTCGCGGGGGCGCGCTTCTCGGACGTGGGAGGATTCGACTCCGGCTACGTGCGGGTCTACTCCGGCGACGACGGAGCGATCCTGCTCAACTACGAGGGCATGCAGGGCGACAACCTGGGCTGGGCCGTGTCCCGCCTCGGCGACGTCAACGACGACGGCTTCGACGACGTGCTCGTCGGCGCCCGCTACTCCGCGACCGCGGCCTACAACTCCGGCGCGGCGCTCGTGATCGCGGCGACCGGAGCGCGCCCCTATGGCGACGACCCGCTGGGCACCCAGACCCTCGCGCTCGAATGGGACCACGGTATCGCGGGTCAGATGACCCAGGGCGGCGTCTACATCAGCGGAGCGCTGCCCTACACCGCGGGCGTCGCCGTCCTCAGCGACAGCCCCTGGCAGTCGCAGACCGCGGGGATCGAGCTGCTCGTCGACATCACGCCCGGTCACTTCATCTCCGGGAACTTCGGATTCGATGCGTCGGGGCTCTTCCTCATCCCGGTCAACCTCGCGCAGCCGACCCTGGCCGGGCTGGTGTTCCACCTGCAGGCCTTCGCCGCCGACGGCACGGCTCCCTTCGGGATCGTGAGCTCGAACGCGCTCGAGCTGCTCTTCATCGACTGAGAGTCTGTGAAGATATCCCCGCTGGCTTCGACCGGCTGCAACGGTGCCGGGCTTCGTCATGCCTCCTCGCCGTATCTTTCCATTGATACGCCTCGTCGGCCTTCCTCGCCCGACTCCGTTTCGCGCGGTCTCGGGCCGACGCGGGGATGAACTCACAGACTCTGAGGGATTCGCGGCGACCCGGTCGCGACCGCGCGCCGCGCTCTACTGCCAGGCGACGTCTTCGAGCGAGCGCCGGTAGTCCGCGTTGCGCGGGGCGAGGGCGACGGCCGCGCCGAAGGCCGACAGGGCGAGCGTGCGCTCGCCGAGTTCGCGGTGCAGGCGGCCCTTGATGTAGAAGGCCTCGTGGCAGTCCTCGCGCCGCGCGATGAGGCGGTCGAGCTCGGCCACCGCGTTGCGCAGGTCTCCGAGCGCGGCGCGGGCCCGGATGTGCCCGAGGACGAGCTCGACGTCGGGCGCCGGGTGGCGCGTGATCGCGTCCTGCGAGAGGGCGAGCGCCTCCTCGGGTCGGTCGAGCGCGAGGAGCAGATCGACGGCCTCCGCCCATCCCTCCTGTCGCTTCGGATCGAGTTCGCGGGCGCGCGCGAAGTCCTCGAGGGCTTCGGTCGTGCGATCGAGGGAACGGAGGACGCGACCGCGTTCGACGTAGGGCGCGGCGGAAGCGCGGTCGAGGGCCACCGCGCGATCGAGCTGGATGCGGGCCTCCCGCCATCGCTTCTGGTGAGCGAGCTCGAGGCCGCGGCGGAACGAGGCCTCGGCCCGGAACGGGCCCACCCACCCGAAGGTGAAGGCGACGAGCCCGAGTGCGAGCGCGAGACCGCCGAGCGCGGCGATGCGCGGATTGATCGTCATTGCGGTTCCCCAACCACTGTCCGGAGGATAGCGGTCGGGGGACCCGGAGGGAAGCACGCGATCGGAAGGAAAGCGCTTCCTTCGCCGGACTTGTGTCGTCGCCCGCCCGATCCACGCGATCGGGCGCGGCGATTCCGGAACGGGTCAGGGGACGATCAGCGGGAGCGGATTGCTCGCGAAGACCGAGGCCGGGTAGGGCAGGAGCGCGTCGACCGCGTAGGCCTGGAGCGTGAAGGCCGCGCCCGAGAGCGCGGGCAGTCCGTGGAGGCGGATCGTTCGCTCGCCCGCGCCGTCGGTCACGAGGAGCGGATTCGCCGGGCTCGCCAGCGCGCCGAGGCCGTCGCCGAAGATCACGAGATTGGGCGTGGGCGCGAGGACGCTCGTCCAGATCGAGCCGCCCGCGTACTGGTGGAAGGGCGCGCCGACCGCGCCGAGCTCCCAGGCGACCGCGAACGGACCGTTGGGTCGGCCGTTGCGGATCGTCAGCTCGAGGTCCGAGCCGCCGCCGCGGCGGGTGATCCACCGCGAGGAGACGCCGCGCCAGGTCAGATCGAAGGTGAGGGGCTGGACCGACGCCTCGTGCCAGGCGACCACGCGGGGTTCGGCGCCGCCGAAGGCCACGTCGAAGGTGTAGGTCGCGGTCGCGAGGCCGCTGGCGTCCGTCACCGCCGTCTCGGTGATCGTCCCGCCGCCGCGCGTGATCGAGAAGACGACCGTCTCGCCGACCAGCGCGCCGCCCGCCTCGTCGGTGACGCGGACGACGAGCGGCTGGAAGGCGGCCTGGCCGGCGGTGCCGGCCTGCGCCAGGGGCGACGCCGGCCAGAGGTGGCTCCCCGTGCCCTGCGGCCGGACCCGGCCGACGTAGGAGTTGATCAGCGTCGTGAAGTAGATGGCGCCGTCGGGACCGAGGATCGAGTCGATCAGGTAGGGGATCGTGCCCCAGACCTCGGTCGAGAGCTGGCCCGGGATCGGCGGGGCGACGATCCACTGGGACGTGGCCGTGTCGTAGCTGACGCGCACGAGCGGGCCCGTGGAGCTGAAGTCGGTGAAGAAGATCTGCGGCTCGTAGGTCGTGCCGAGGTCGAACCGGCCGCCCACGGAGTTGCGGTAGACGCCGCCGACCGGCACCACGACGTGGAAGTTCTCCGGAAAGGCGTGGGGGATGATCACCGCCGGCGCGGTCAGGTTGGCCGGCGGCGGGCCGAGGCCGCAGGAGGAGTGGGGCTGGGCGCCCTCCATCCAGGGCCAGCCGAAGTTCTCCCCCCCGAAGGCGATGTCGATCTCCTCGAAGGAGTTCGCGCCCACGTCGCCGATCACGATGCCGCCGCTCCGCAGGTCCGGCGCGATGCGGAAGGGGTTGCGCAGACCGAGCGCGAAGACGAGCTGGGCGGTCGGGTCCGGGCCCGGGAAGGGGTTGTTCGCGGGCACGAGGAGGCGGCGGAGCTTGTCCGGGGCGACCTCGTCGACGCCGTGGAGGGCCGCGACGTTCAGCCGGAGGATCTTCCCGTGCGGGCTCGTCAGGTCCTGCGCGAGGCAGGGATTGCCGGAGTCGCCGAGACCGACGAAGAGGGTGCCGTCGGCGCCGAAGCGCATCGAGCCGCCGTTGTGCGTATCCGCCTGGGCGTCGATGCCATTCAGGATGTCGAGCGAGGCTCCCAGCGAGAGCTGGCGATGAGCGACGGCGGCCGCGTCGCCCTCGACCCGGTAGCGGCGCAGGACGTTCGTGCGGACGCCGCTCGCATCCATGGTCGTGAAGTAGACGTACAGGTAGGGCTGCGCGGGCCAGGCGTGGTCGGCGGAGAGCCCGACGAAGCCGCTCTCGAGGCCGGCGGCGATCCCCGGCACGGTGCCGACGAGGCTGGTGACGCCGGCGCGCTGCGTCCAGATGCGGCCGGTCCCCAGCTCGCCGACGAAGATGCGGCCGTCGCGCGTGACGTCCAGCGCCACGCCGAGCTGGACCGTCCCGGGGCCGATCAGCGTCTCGATCGTCGTACCGGGGGGCGTGAACGTGTTGGTCTGGGCCGGCAGGGCGGCGGCCAGGCACAGCGCGATCAGGGCGACCCGGAGGCAGTGGAACCTTGGCACGAGGCGAATCCTCGGGGAAACGGCGCGAGTACTCGATTCGTCGGTCGGGGCGCGGAGGATCGGGGCCGTGAGCGTGCCCCGCTTCCGACGCGTCCGGCCGGTTGCACCAAGATGATAAGGTCGAGGCCTCGCGGTTCCATCGGCATTCGAGGCCTCCGGGGAATTCGTGACCGGGAAGCCACGGATCCTCCGGCGCGTCCCCGAGATCGGCTAGAATCGGCGTCCGGGACGCGAGTCGGGGAGAGCGCGCGTCCGGCGTCGCGGTCGGGCATTCCGGCCGTCCGCGTATCTCCCTGGGAATGCGGTGCTTCGGCTTGCGATCGCCTTTCGGGGCCGACGCGGGATCGACGGAGCCCCGGGGTGGAGGGAAGCGACATGAACTGGACCAGCCTGACCCTGAGCGCGCTCGCGCTCGGATTCGCGACGCTGAGCGCCGCGGCGCAGGGGCCGCGCTTCGGCACGATCAAGGCGGACAACGTCAGCGTGATGGCGGGCACCGAGCGGCCCGACGCCGAGATCGCGCGCCTCGACCGCGGTGCCGTCGTCGAGGTCGTCTCGATCCGAGGCGACTGGGCCGAGCTCCGTCTCCCGGGCGGTTTCTCGGTCTACGCGATGGAGAAGGTGGGAGATCGCGTCGCGATCGACCGCAAGGGCGGGCCCGGCGAGGGCATCGTCGTGACTTCCGGGCTCGCGATCCGTCCCCGACCGAACCGCGACTGGCCCGCGATGGGCGTCTTCCAGACGAACGTCCGCCTCGAGGTGCTGAGAGAGCATCCCGGCGGCTGGCTCGAGGTCGTCGCGCCTCGCGACGAGACCGTCTTCGTCGCCTCGCGCTACGTCGACTCCACCGGCGAGCAGGCCGGACTGGCGCGCTCTTTCGCCCTCGCGGCCTCCGAGGTGGAGTCGCGCCGCGCCGGGCGCGTCGGGGACGCTCCGATCGCGGCCCCGGCGGCGGGCGAGCGGACGGCCGCGGCGCTCGGCGCCGATGCGGCCTCGAAGCAGGACGAGGCGGTCGAACTGGCGCGGCAGGCCCGGCTCGTCGAGCTCGAGGGCCAGTTCGACTCGCTCCTCGCCGGCAAGCCCGGTCCCGAGGCTCTCGCCGCCCTCCGGCAGCGCTACGAGGAGATCGCCCGCGAGGCCGGTCCCGAGACCGAGGTCGGTCGCGCCGCGACGACCCGCGCGGACGCCCTCCGCCGCCACGAGCGCGTCGCCGCGAGCATGGAAAGCGTCGACGCCCGGATCGCCCGGCTCGAGAACGAGATGGGCACCGTGGACCGCGGTTATTCCGAGGAACTCCGCGAGCTCCGAGAGAAGCGGAAGTCCGAGCTCTCCGCCCGCAGCGGCGCCGACGCCGACGCGCGGGCCGCCCGCTTCCTCGAGAACGGCATCGGCCAGATCTACCGCGACTTCGGCGAGACCGTCGCCGACAACCGCGGCGTCTTCATGCTGACCAAGGCCGGCGAGCGTCGCTACCGCCTGGTCTCGGACCGCTACGACCTCGGCGAGTACCGCGACAAGACGATCGGCATCACCAAGTGGACGGTGCTGGAGGACGGCGCCAACACCCCGTGGCGCAAGGTCCGGGTCGAGCGACTCGAAGTCCTGCGCTGATCCGTTCGGGACGGGGGAGGCGGCGCGCGCCGGCCTCCCTGCCCCGAGAATCCCGGAGTCTTTCCCCGGATCCGCCGTATCCTCCACGCGGGCCGGGAGCGTCGGCGCCCCCCGACGGGCGCGCCCCTCCCGCGCCGGACGCGTGGCCCCCGATACTGGAGCAGGTCCATGAGATTCCCCATTGCGGGCGCCGCCCTGGCGCTTCTCCTCGGATTCGTCGGCGGCGGCATCGCGCAGATCGCGGTCGATCCTCGCCCCCCCGTCGAACGTCGGTCCTTCGGAGTGCGGGTCGAGGACGGCGGCATCTACGTGCAGGCCGTCGACGAGGACTCCGTCGCCTCCGCCGCCGGGCTCCGTCCGGGCGACGTCATCCTCCGCTGCGGCGAGCGCGAGGTGGCCGGCTTCGATTCGGTGCGCGAATGGTTGAAGGGTGCTCCGATCGGGGAGGACCTCGAGATCCTCGTCGCGCGCGCCGGCGAGGAGGGAACCTGGGAGGACCGACAGGAGCTGTCGCTGCGCCTCGCCGAGGACCGCCGTCTCGGGCTCGTGATCGCCGAGGGGCTCCGCGTCACGCGCGTCGTCCCCGATTCTCCGGCCGCCGGCGCGGGCCTCGCGCCGGGCGACTTCCTCACGCGATTCGGAGATCGCGAGGCGCCGGACCACGCCGGTCTCGTCGAGGCGGTCGGCGAGGTCAACCGACGTCGGACGCCCGTCGTGCGCGCGTCCTGGCTCCGCGCCGGTCGGGACATGAACGGACGGGCGCGCTTCTTCGGTCGCGCCGCCCCCGCGCCGCGCCCCGTGCCGGCTCCGCCCGCGCCTCCGGCCCCTCCGACTCCCGGGGCCGCCCCGGAAGGACTCCCGGGCCCCTTCGCCGACCTCGATGCGGTCATGCGCGCGGAGGCCTCGCTCGCCGACGCCATCGCGCTCCTCGAGAAGAAGCAGCAGGATCCCGACGTCGCGTCCGCTCTCGCGAAGGTGCGCGAGGCCAAGGAGTCCCTGGCCGGCCTCGCCGGCCACGTGCGCGAACTCCGCCGTCTCTGGCGCGACGCCGGCGGCCCGCTCCGCGGCGCCATGCGCTTCATGGGCGACCTCGGCGTCAAGAACCTCGACGAGCGGGAGTTCGCGAAGCGCCTCGAGGAGATGATCCGCGAGGGCATCGACCGCGATCGCATCCGCGAGGCGCTCGAGAAGGAGTTCGATGTCGTGATCGATCTCCTCGAGACGAAGGGCGAGGAAGGCGGCTACCGGATCCGGATGCGCGAGAAGGACGCCGACGACGACGCGTCGAAGGACGAGCCCGGGAAGAAGTGACGCCGGCGCGGAAACGCGAATGCTAGTACGGTGCCAGTCACCGGATGTGCATTTCCGGGCGAATCGGCGGCGCCTGCGAACGCGCTGGAACGGAAATGCACATCCGGTGACTGGCACCGTACTCGCATTTTCCGGGCGAGTCGGCGGCGACGGCGGACGCGCGGGAACGGAAATGCACATCCGGTGACTGGCACCGTACGAGCATTTTCCGGGCGAGTCGGCGGCGACGGCGCACCCGCGGGAACGGATGTGTTCATCCGGTGACGGCCCCCGCCCCTCGAGCCTCCTCGCCGTTGACGCCGGCCGCGCCAACCGGGAAAGTTCCCCTTCCGTGACCGGGAGGGAACGATGAACGCCGTCTGGCCGACGCTCGCCTGCTTCGCCGTCTACCTCTGGGGCTACCGCGTCTGGGGGCGCCGGCTCTCCGATCGGGTCTTCGGCCTGCGCGACGACGAGGTCACGCCCGCCCACACGCTGCGCAACGACGTCGACTACCTGCCGACCAACCGCTTCGTCCTCTTCGGCCACCACTTCGCCTCGATCACCGGGCTCTCGCCGATGCTCGGGCCCGCGATCGCGGTGATCTGGGGCTGGGCTCCCGCGATGATCTGGGTCGTGGTGGGGGCGGTGCTCGTCGGTTGCGTGCACGACTTCGCGGCGCTCGCGGTCTCGATCCGCGCGCGGGGGCAATCGATCGGCAAGGTCGCGGAGGCCGTGGTCGGTCGCCGCGCGAAGGGGCTCTTCCTCGCGATCATCTTCTTCGGCGTCTCGCTCGCGATGGGCGTGTTCACGATCGTGATCGCGTCCCTCTTCGCCGGCTCGCAGGGCAGCGCGGTGATCCCGAGCGGCGGGCTGATGGTGGTCGCCGCCGTCATGGGCTGGCTCGCCTTCCGGCGCGGCGTGGCCCTGATGCCGCTCACGGTCGTCGGCTTCGCGATCCAGCTCGGGCTCGTCTGGGTGGGCCACCGGTATCCGGTCGGCTGGGCCGACCCGGCGGGGTGGAAGTGGCTCCTCCTCGCCTACGCGGCGGCGGCCTCGGTGCTGCCCGTGTGGTCGCTCCTCCAGCCGCGGGACTTCCTGAACTCGCTCCTCCTCTACCTCGGCATCGGGATGTGCTTCGTGGGCTTCTTCGTCGAGGCGCCGCGCTTCGCCGCGCCCGCCTTCGATCCCTCACCGGCGGGCGCGCCGAACTTCTATCCCTTCGTCTTCATCACCATCGCCTGCGGCGCCGCCTCGGGGTTCCATTCCCTCGTGTCCTCGGGGACGACGGCCAAGCAGCTCGACCGCGCGCGCGACGCGCGTCTCGTCGGCTACGGCGGCATGATCGGGGAGTCGCTGCTCGGCCTGCTCGCGGTGCTCGCCACGACGGCGGGCGTCGTCATCTCCCCGGCCGCGGCCGCGCAGGGGAAGTCGGCGGAGGGCGTCTGGCGCGATCACTACGCGACCTGGCACGCGGCCTCGGGATTGGGGCCGAAGATGGAGCGCTTCATCGAAGGCGCGGCGGGATTCGTGGGCGCCCTCGGCTTCGATCCGGGGCTCGCCGCCGCGCTGATCGGCGTGATCGTGATCTCCTTCGCGCTCACGACGCTCGACTCCGCGACCCGTCTCCTGCGCTACAACGTCGAGGAGATCGGCGCCTCGCTGCGCGTCGGGGCGCTGCAGAACCGCTTCGTCGCCACGGGGCTCGCCGTGGCCTCGATCGGCTTCTTCGCCTTCAACGACGCCGCGGCCGGGCTCTGGAAGGTCTTCGGCACCGTCAACCAGTTGCTCGCCGGACTCGCGCTGCTCGTCGCGACGCTCTACCTCGTGCGGCGGGGTCGCAACCCCTGGGTCACCGGCATCCCGACGGGCTTCATGCTGCTCACCGCGCTGGTGGCCACCCTCGGCAACCTCGAGTCCTTCTCGCACGGCTGGACCTTCGCGCCGCGTGAGCTGCGCCCGGGCGAGGCGACGCCGATGCCGTGGCTGCTGTTCGTCGTCGCCGTGGCGGTCGGAGTCCTCGGCGTCTGGCTCACGGTGGAGGCGGCGCTCGCCTTCCGGCGCTTCCGGCGCGAGGCCCGGGCGCCGGAGGCGCTCGAGGTGCGCTTCGAGGACTGAGCGTCGTCCGGCCCGCGGCCGGGGCGCGCGGTCAGGCGTCGGCGGGGAAGGGGCCCGACCAGCGCTCCGCGAAGGCCGCGCGGAAGGAGGCCACGCGATCCTCGTCGATCGCCCGGCGCAGGCCCTCCATCGTCCGCTGCATGAAGCGGAGGTTGTGGTGCGTGACCAGCGTCTGGGCGAGGAGCTCGCGCGCCATGAGGAGGTGCCGGAGATAGGCGCGCGAGTGCCGCGTGCAGGCGAGGCAGTCGCAGTCCTCCTGGATCGGGCGGTCGTCGGTGCGGAACCGGAGGTTCTTGAGATTCGCCATCCCGGCCGGGTGCATCGCGTAGCCGTGGCGCGCATTCCGCGTCGGGAGGACGCAATCGAACATGTCCCATCCGAGGATGACGCAGTCGATCACCTCGAGCGGCGTGCCGACGCCCATCACGTAGCGCGGGTAGGTCTCGGGGATGAGACCGGCGACGAGGTCCAGCACGGCCATCGTCTCCTCGCGCGGCTCGCCCACGAAGAGGCCGCCCATCGCGTAGCCGTCGAAGGGCAGATCGAGGAGCTGCCGCGCCGAGCGGCGGCGCAGGTCGGCGTGGACGCCGCCCTGGACGATCCCGAAGAGCGCGCGACCGTCGCGCGGGTGGTAGCGGAGCGTCTCCTCCTCCCATCGCGAGGTCCGATCGACGCTGCGCTCGGCGTATCCGTACTCGGCCGGGTAGGGCAGGCACTCGTCGAAGCTCATGATGATGTCGGAGCCCAGCGCGATCTGGATCTCCATCGCCCGACGCGGCGAGAGGAACAGCGGCGTGCCGTCGAGGTGGCTCTTGAAGTGGACGCCGTCCTCGTCGATCCGGCGGAGGTCGGAGAGCGAGAAGACCTGGTAGCCGCCGCTGTCCGTGAGGATGGGACGATCCCAGGCCATGAAGCGGTGGAGGCCGCCGAGATCGCGCACCAGGTCCTCGCCGGGGCGCAGGTGCAGGTGGTAGGTGTTCGCGAGGATGATCTCGGCGCCGGTGCTCTCGATGTCGGGGATCTGCAGCCCCTTCACCGAGGCCTTCGTCCCCACCGGCATGAAGGCCGGCGTCGCGAAGGAGCCGTGCGGCGTGTGGACCCGGCCGCGGCGCGCGCGTCCGTCGGTCTCCCGGGCGGCGATCTCGAAGCGGAAGGTCGGCGGGGTGCTCATCGGGTCACTCGCCGACGGTGACGAGTTCGGCTCCGGGGTAGTAGTGCTCGAGGATCTCCCGCGCGTCGCGCCCGGCCAGCGCCATCGCCCGGGCGCCATTCTGACAGAGCCCGACGCCGTGCCCAAAGCCCCGGCCCGAGACGATCAGGGCGCCGTCCCGGATCTCGGCGCCGGTGAACCAGGTGCTGCGCAGGCGCTTCGAGCCGAGGGCGCCGCGCAGCTCGCGCGCGCCGATCTCGAGACTCCGTCCGCTCGCGGTCGTGAGCCGGAGGCGGCCGTCGGCCCCGCGCGATCCGTCGCCGACGACGATCACGGAGCGTACGGCCTCACCGCCCGCGAGGCGGCGGAGGGCGCCGGGTTCGATCCGGCGCTGCCAGTGGTGATCGGACGCGCCGTCGCAGAATCCGCAGCGCGTCCCGGCGAGAGCGGGGCGGGCCCGCTCGCCGAAGGCGACCCCGTTCGATCGCGTGTGGCCGCCGCAGGTCGCGCTGAAGTAGGCCGGGAGGACCTCCTCGCCCTCGGCGAGGACGACCCCCGTCGTGCGGTCGACGGTGCGTCGGGCCGTCTCGGCGAGACCGTCGAGCGCGCCGAAGACCTGGGAGGCTTCGGTGTCGACCACGTCCCAGGCCGCCTCCCGCCGGCGCAGCATCGTCGCGACGACGTAGCTCCGCGCCGCGATCGACTGCGCCTCGAGCGCCGCCTCGTCCGAGGCCAGCGGCATCTCGCGGGGCAGGACGCAGGAGAGGTAGGTCTCGAGGGGCACCTCGAGGATGAAGACGAGTCCGCGATTCGGATCGGAACGCAGGTTCAGGACCCCGGGATAGCGCATCCCGTCGAGTTCGAGGACGCCGTCGCGCGAACGCAGCCGGCACGGCGTCTCGGCGACCTCGCCGTCGAGGACCGGGAGGCCGTCGCGGGCGCCGACGCGGAGCGAACGCCCGCTCTCGGTCCAGTCGCCGTCGCCCCGGGCGACTTCGAGTCCCCGCGCCTCGACGTTCACGTCGCGACGCCCGAAGGCGGTGAGGCGGACGCGGACGGAGGGCTCGCCCGAGAAGAGGGCGAGATGGCGCGCCGCCCTCGCCTCCCGTCCGCGCTCGCCGATCCAGCCGGCGAGCAACATCGCGACGAGGAGGACGAGACCGCTCGCCAGGACGGCTCGGGCCTGTCTCTCGGGGGCCGGGGCTGCCACGGTCATTCCTCGGCGTCGAAGAGACCGCGTTGCTCGGGCGGCGCGGGCGCGCCGAGGAGTTCGGCCGCGCGCGGGGTGAGGATGCGCCCTCGCGGCGTCTTCAGGATGAGGCCGCGGCGGATGAGGTGCGGCTCGTAGACGTCCTCGAGGGTCCGCTCGTCCTCGCCGACGGTGATCGCCAGCGTCTTCAGCCCGACGGGGATCCCGCCGGCGGAGGCGATGGTCTCGAGGACGCGCCGATCGACGCGGAGCAGTCCGTCGTCGTCGACGCCGAGCATCGCGAGCCCGCGCCGCACGAGTTCGGGGTCGACGGCGGCCGCGCGCTCGACCTGGGCGAGGTCGCGGATGCGACGCAGGAAGCGGTTGGCGATGCGCGGCGTGCCGCGGGCGTTCCGGGCGAGCGCGAGCGCCCCCTCGGCGTCGAGGGCGACCTCGAGCAGACGGGCCGAGCGCGCCAGGATCTGCGTGAGGTCCTCGACGGGGTAGGGCTCGAGCCGTTCCAGCACGCCGAAGCGGTCCCGAAAGGGCGGCGAGAGGAGGCCTTCCCGCGTCGTCGCGCCGACCAGCGTGAAGGGCGCGACGTCGATGCGCACCGATCGCGCTCGAGGGCCCTGGTCGAGCACGATGTCGATCGCGAAGTCCTCCATCGCCGAGTAGAGGAACTCCTCCACCTGAGCCGGCAGGCGGTGGATCTCGTCGACGAAGAGGACGTCGCCGCGCTCGAGGTTCGTCAGCAGTCCGGCGAGATCGCCGGGCTTGTCGAGGGCGGGGCCGGACGTGGTGTGGAGGGTCCCGCCCATCTCTCGCGCGACGATCTCGGCCAGGGTCGTCTTGCCGAGACCGGGGAGGCCGGAGAGGAGGAGGTGGTCGAGCGGGTCGCCGCGCTCCCGGGCGGCCGCGATGTAGACCGCGAGGTTGCGCTTCACCTGCGGCTGGCCGACGAACTCGTCGAAGCCGCGCGGGCGCAGGGCGATCTCGAGACCTCGTTCGTCGAGGCCGGCGTCCGGTCTGATGAGGGGCTCTTCCACGCCCCCAGGATAACCGCCCCGGACGACGGCGCCCCGCCGCGTCGGCTCGCCGCGCCCGATTCCGGGCGCCGGGGTCGAATCCCGTCCTCGACCGCCTGTTAGAGTCCCGCCGTGCGACGCCCGAGCCGACCCGCCCTCAGCCTCTCCGAGTACTGGCGCCACACGCGCGAGGCTCCCTTCAACGCGGTGATGGTGATCTTCCTCCTCGGGCTCTACGAGGTCGGCACGATCCTCACCGGCAACCTGGCGCGGAACGCGGCCGATCACGCGCTCAAGCGGGCGCTCGGGGCGGCGGGGGAGGTGGCGGTGCCGCTCTTCCACGTCTTCCTCTTCACCCTCGTCGTCGCGGGATTGATGACCTACTGGCGCCGGCGGGAATCGCCCCTGCGCTACCTCGTGCCCTTCCTGCTCGAGTGCACCGTCTGGGCCGGACTCCTCGCGCCGGTCGTCCTGTGGATCCAGGAGCCCTTCCTGTCGCGCGCCCCGGCCGGCGATCTCGTGCTCGACCTCGGCGCCGGCGTCTACGAGGAGATCGTCTTCCGCTTCGGGATGATCCGGATCCCGATCGTCCTCCTGCGCCTGGATCCCTGGGAGGCCTTCGAGGTCGAGCGCCGGACCGGGCGCTCGGGGGGGTGGTCGCTCTTCCTGCCGCTCGCCGTCATCACCCTCGTCTCGGCGCTGGCGTTTTCGGCCTACCATCACGTGGGAGAGGGGGCGGATCCGCTGACGGGCGCCCTCTTCGGCTTCCGATTCCTGGCCGGACTCCTCCTCGCCGCCCTCTATTTCTGGCGCGGGCTGGCCGTCGCGGTCTACACGCACGCCTTCTACGACATCCTGATCCACCTCGGCGCGAACTGAAGCGCGGGATCGCGCGGTCCCAAGCTCCGGGGTGGCCGTCGCTTCCGCGGCTCCGGGGGGCGGGGCCGTTCAAAACCGCACCGGCGTCGAGCGGCTTTACATCGCGAGACCCCCGGCCGAGCCGGTCGTGAAGCTCAAGTCCTTGCTCCGCAGGATCTTGAGATTCGGCACTCGGCATTGGTCCGACACTTGCGGTCCGGGAGGGTGCGGAGAATAATCTCCGAACACCCGCCCGAGGCGAGCTCGGTCGGTGCGATTGGCCTCAACGCCTGGAGACGTCGATGTTTGGCAAGCGAACCCGGACGAATGCGACGCTGTTCATCGTCGCGACGAGCCTCGTGATCACGCTGGCCGCCTGCGGTGGCGGCGGTGGTGGTGGCGGCGGGGGCGGCGGCTCGGTCAACGCCGTCTCGATGATGCAGTTCCCCGCTCTCGTCTCGACGAACGGCACCACGATCGTCGAGACCGCGAACTTCAACTTCAGCGCGCCCTCCGGCTCGGTTCCGGGCTCGGGCTTCGGTCTCACCAACGCCCCCGGCGCCGGTGACATCCACCGCTTCGAGCTCGTCTTCGACCGCGGCGTCGACGTGAAGACGATCTTCCCGAACTTCGTCCTCGTCGGGACGACGCAGGAGTTCATCCACTCCGCGACCACGACGTCGGACGCGATCGTCCTCGAGACCGTGCCGCTCAACGGCATGCCCTCGGCGACCTTCCCGCTCCTGATCGACCGTCTCGGCTCGATCGACGCCTCGAACGCGCTGACCGGCGACGAGACGCCGGCCACCCTGCGCCTCTACGTCGAGGACCCGATGGTTCCGGGTCAGCCCGGCGCGCTTCCGGCCGGCGAGTACCGCTTCAAGCTGCGCGGTCCGACCTCGACGAACCCGAACGGCATCCGCGGCATCGACGGCGGTCCGCTCTGCGTCTTCACCCGCTCCGGCGCCTGCTTCAACCCGGAGGAGTACGTCTACACCTTCTCGGTCGGCGGCGACGTGACCCCGATCGAGCCGGCCTCCTCGCCCTCGCTGCCGGTCACCGGCTCGACGAACGTTCCGCTCAACCAGGAATTCACGCTGCGTTTCAACGAGGCGATCGACTTCCAGAGCCTGGTCGGTGTCGGCAACACGACGACGCAGGATCCCTTCATCTCGATCCCGCTGCCGATCAACGACTTCAGCGCCGGCGTCCCGATGATGCTCGCCACCGGCGGCGCGAACCTGCAGGTGAACTACAACTCCGGCGTGCCGTCGCAGCTCATCCCGCCGAACTACCGCTACGTCGCGTACCAGCCCGATCCCTTCCACAACCCGACGATCGTGCGCATCCGCTTCGTCGACGGCACCACGGCCGTCGGCGTCGACAACCCGGCCGCCGGCCCCGGCGTGCCGACCCCGGTTCCCTTCCCGGTGACGACGCAGAACTACGGCATCGACTCCGATCTCTACGGTTCGATCGGCGCCGCGCGTCCGATCAACAACCTCGGGAACACGCTGCTGCTCCCGCCGGCGCTGCCGCTGCCGGGTTCGCAGCCGGGCACCCCGAAGACGATCCAGATCATCGCCTTCGGCATGGGCAACGCGAACGCGGTCGACACCTCGCCCGCGCCGCAGGACGGCGTGGTGGGCATCACCGATCGCGACCGCAACCCGCTCGCGAACGACGTCGCGCTGACCTACACGATGGCCAATGGCCCCGCGCTGGCGAACAACCCGGTCGCGCACGACCTCACCGTCGCCGTCTCGGGCAACCGTCTCTCGGCGCTCTCGTCGGGCCGTAACACGGTGAACGGCCAGCCGGGCGGCGTGCACCTCGGTCAGCCGCTGCCGGTCGCGAACCCGCTCGAGGATCCGAACACCCTGAGCGATCCGCGCGACGTCGCCATGGGCAACCCGATCGGCCCGAACCCGCCGCGCGTCAGCCCCCGCACCGCGGGAGCGGCGCTCATCACCGCCGGCGGCGACCCCGCGATCCCGAACCCGCAGAACGGGACGATCATGGGCGTCGTCGATACCAACAACCCGCCGACGGGCGTGATGACCTACAACCCCACGCACGGCGACTTCCTCTACGTGATCGACGGCACCGCCAAGGCGCTCAAGATCTTCAACTCCAACACCTGGCAGATCCTCGGCACCGTCCCCGGCGTCGCCTCGCCGGGCGGCCTCGGCATCGATCCGGCCTTCGCCAACCTCTACGTGTCGAACACGGACCAGGGAACCCTGCAGCGCGTCAACGTCCAGGCCGCGTCGCCGAGCTTCCACACCGTCACGGGAACGACCGCGGTCGGCTCCTTCCCGACGGCGGTCACGGTCATGCCGGCGAACGAGGACGTCCTCGTCCTGAACTCGGGTGACGACAGCTTCACGCGAGTCACGGTGGCGACGTTCACGCAGCGCGCGACCTTCCTGACCGGCCCCGCGCCGCAGGACATCCTCTGCTCGGCGCGCTGGAACAAGATGGGCGGCAGCGGCGCCTACCAGGCCTTCATCCCGAACCGCTTCGACAACCAGGTGACGCTCTACGAGTCCGACTCGATCAACCCGCCGGTGTTCAACTCGAACGGTCCCGACGGCAAGATCTGGCAGACCATCCCGGGCTTCGTCCAGCCGACCTCGGGCGTCTGGAACACGCTGTCCGGTCTCGGCGGAGGCTTCATCATCGCGAACGCGGGCGCCTCGACGGCGGTCGAGTTCCAGATGACGAACTTCAACCTCGGCCCGATGCCCGGCTTCATGGGTCCGGCTCCCTTCCGGACCTTCATGCAGACGCGCCTGTTCCAGCTTCCGGCCCAGTTCAACGCTCCGACCGACGCGGCCTTCGACGCGCTGACGATCGCCGGCAACCCGGTGATCTACATCTCGACGTCGAGCGGCAACGTGGCGCTGTTCTCCTACGCGAACAGCTCCTTCCTCGGTTCGGTCGTGATCCCGGCCACGAAGCTCTACAACTACTTCGACCAGTGAGCCCGCGCGCCCGCGGGGCGCTCACCCGGTTCCCCCGTCGCGCCTGACGGGGGAGTGATCACCAGCGAGGGTGTCCGGCACGGCCGGGCGCCCTCGCTTCCTTTCCGGGGCCTCCGGCCGGTCCTCGTGCGCACGTCCCGGGTCCGGAGGCGTCCGGCGCGGCGGAGGGTCTCGCTCCGTTCCGGGGCCGCGGGACCGCGATGCTATACTCCCGCATGCCCGCCTCCCGAAGACTCGTCATCGCCCTCACCGGCGCCTCCGGCGCGCCCTACGGCGTCCGTCTGTTGCAGCGACTCGCCGAGCTCGGCCGACCGCTCGACCTCGTCGTCTCGCCCTCGGCCGCGATCGTCCTCCGCGAGGAGGTGGGGCCGGCGAGGTGGGTCGAGGAGGGCCGCGCGCGGGCAGAGGACTTCGGACTCGAGGGGGCCGATCTCCGCATCTTCGACCACCGCGACGTCGCGGCGCCCATCGCGAGCGGCTCCGCGCTCCGGGGCGGCATGGTCATCCTTCCCTGCTCGATGGGAACGGTGGGGCGGATCGCATCCGGCGTCTCCTCGAACCTCATCGAGCGCGCGGCCGACGTCTGCCTGAAGGAGCGGCGTCCGCTGGTCCTGTGCCCGCGCGAGACGCCGCTCTCGCTCATCCACCTGCGGAACCTCACCGCGCTCGCCGAGGCCGGAGCGACGATCCTGCCCTGCGCGCCGGGGTTCTACCGCCGTCCGGAGTCCATCGACGCGCTCCTCGATCACGTGGTGGGGAAGGTGCTGGACGTCCTCGACATCGAGCACGACGTCGTGAAGCCCTGGGGCGACTGATCGGTGGGACGGACCGCGACCTTCCTCGGGCTCATCCGCTTCGAGCACACGCTCTTCGCCTTGCCCTACGCCGTGGCCGGCGCCTTCCTCGCGGCCGAGGGCTGGCCGCCGGCCTGGACCTTCCTCTGGATCCTCGTGGCGATGGTCGGCGCCCGCACGGCGGCGATGACCTTCAATCGCCTCGTCGATCGCCGCTTCGACGCCACCAATCCGCGCACCGCGGGACGCGCCTCCGTGACGGGGGCGGTCTCGCCGGGATACATGGTCGTCGCGACCCTGATCTCGGTCGCGCTGTTCTTCCTCGCGGCCTGGATGCTGCGCGTCGAGGGGAAGGCGCCCTGGGCGTTCTGGCTGGCCGGTCCCACGCTGCTCGTGCTCCTCGGCTACTCGCTCACCAAGCGCTTCTTCTCGGGGGCGCACTACGTGCTCGGGATCGCGCTCGGGCTCTCGCCGCTGGGCGCCTGGGTCGCCGTCCAGGGGAGCCCGGCGGGGGCCTGGCCGGCGCTCTGGCTCGGAGCCGCGGTGCTCTTCTGGACCGCCGGATTCGACATCCTCTACGCCTTCCAGGACGTCGAGCACGACCGGCGCGAGGGACTGCACTCGGTCCCGGCCCGGATGGGGCGCACCGGCGCGCTCCTCCTCGCCCGGCTGTCGCACGCCCTCGTCCCCATCGCGCTGTACCTTACGGGCCGCTCGGCCGGACTGGGCTGGATCTACCAGACCGCCGTCGTCCTCGTCGCCGCGCTGCTCGTCGTCGAGCACGCCCTCCTCCGGGGCGGCCGTTTCGACCGCATCGCCCAGGCCTTCTTCCACGTCAACGTCGTGATCGCCTTCGTCGTCATGCTCGGCACCATCCTCGACCTCCTGATCCACGGCGGCGCGCCGTGATCCGCGCCGTCGCGGCGATCAAGGACCTCAACCGCACCAAGCGCGACGCCCTGCCCGGGATCCTCGTCGTGACCGGGGCGGAGGAGTACCTGCGCGCGGAGGTCCGTCAGGCCCTCCTGCGGCGCCTCGGAGAGGACGTCGACGTCCTGCCCTTCGATCCGGAGGCCCACGAGGACGTCGCGGTGGATCTCCTCGACGAGCTCTGCACCGGAAGCCTCTTCGGCAGCGGGAAGGTGATCGTCGTCGAGGGCGCGTCCGGAGTCGTGAACTCCTGCGCCTCCGTGCTCGAGTCGATCCTGAAGGACCCGCCCGAGGCGCGGCTCGTCCTCGACGACGAGTCCCTCGTGACGCGCCGCGGCAAGAAGGTGACGATGCCGAAGGCCCTGCAGGCGCTCGAGGAGAAGGGCGCCTGGGTCGTCGACTGCGAGCCGCTCCACGCCTCGCCCTACGGATTCGGCAAGGCCGCCTGGGACCACGAACTGGCGCGCTGGATCGTCCAGCGGGCGGAGGTCGCGAAGAAGAAGATCGAGCTGCCGGTGGCGCATGCGCTCGCCTCGCGCGTGGGCTCGGGACTCCGCGGGATCGCGTCCGAACTCGACAAGCTGATCCTCCAGGTCGGCGAGGGCGAGCGCATCCTGATGAGCCACGTCGACGCCGCGATCCGCACCGGCGAGGAGGCGACGATCTTCGAGCTCGTCGACGCCTTCGGCGCCCGCGATCTGGACGGCACCATCGCGGCCGCGAACCGCCTCTTCGACCGCGGCGTCAAGGACGAGCGGGGTCACCGCTCCTTCCGCTCGACCGACATCGTCGCGCGGGCCATCCCCATGATCGCCCGCCGCCTGCGGGAACTCGGGCGCCTCGTGGAGATGACGCGGCGCGGCGACGACTTCGACGAGGCGGTCGAGGCCGTGCTCGGGCGAGGGCGCGGCTGGCTCGGTCGCAAGCTCCGCCCGCAGCTCGACGCGCGCGACCCCCGCGAGCTCGGCGACGCGGTCGTCGCGCTCTGCGAGACCGAGACCGCGCTCAAGCGCTCGGCCGGAGATGCCCGTGACCTGCTGATGAGATTCCTCGTCGAGCACGCGCGGGGACGCATCGCCATCGCCGCGCCGACGGTCGGTGGGAGCGGGCGGGGCGGCGGACCCTTCTCCGGGAGGCCGATGCCGCGATGATCCGCGTCCTGCCCACTCACGTCGCGAACAAGATCGCCGCCGGCGAGGTCATCGAACGACCCGCCAGCGTCGTGAAGGAGCTCGTGGAGAACAGCCTCGACGCCGGCGCCCGACGGATCCTCGTCGAGGTGGAGGAGGGCGGCAAGCGCCTCGTTCGCGTCACCGACGACGGCGACGGCATGGACGCGGCCGACCTCGCGCTGGCCTTCGCCCCGCACGCGACGAGCAAGATCGAGGACGTGGAGGATCTCTTCCAGATCCTCTCCTACGGATTCCGCGGCGAGGCGCTGGCGAGCATCGGTTCGGTGGCCCGCGCCTCGATCTTCTCGCGGCGCCGCGGCGAGGACCTCGGCCACCGCGTCTCCTGCGAGAAGAGTCGTCCGGGCGAGGTCCGCGAGGCGGGCGGCCCGGAGGGGACCGAGGTCGAGATCCGCGACCTCTTCCACGACACGCCGGCGCGGCGGAAGTTCCTGAAGTCCGACTCCGGCGAGATCGCCCGCATCACCGAGACCCTCACGCGGCTCGTGCTGCCGCTGGTCGAGATCGACCTCGAGCTGCGCCACAACGGTCGCCGCGTCCTCCACGTCGAGCCCGCGGGGTCCCTCGAGCAGCGCCTCGTCCGTTTCTTCGGGCGCGACCTCGAGGGGAGCCTCCTCCCGGTCGAGGGGAAGACCGACGGCGCCTCGCTCCGCGGCTTCATCGCGCTCCCCGAGGTCGCGCGCGGGACCTCGACGCGGCAGTTCCTCTACGTGAACGAACGGTCGGTCCGCGACCGCAGCCTCGGACACGCGGTGCAGCGGGCCTACGAGGGCTTCCTGATGCCGCGCCGCTACCCGGTGTGGTTCATCGAGCTCACGATCGATCCCGAGCTCGTCGACGTGAACGTCCATCCCGCGAAGGCCGAGGTGCGGTTCCGCCAGCGCAACGCGCTCTTCTCGATGGTGCAGCGGGCCGTCACCGACGCGCTCGAGCGCGCGCGGCCGATGCCGCGCCTCGAGCTCCCCGACGAGGCGGCGGCCGGGCCCACCGGGACCGCGCCGACGCGCGAGGCCTGGAGCCCCGTCCGGGGAGAGGTGGCCGAGCCCGCACCGAGACCCTTCGTCGAGCAGGAGCGGCTCTTCGCCTCTCCGGCCCCCCGGAGCGACGCGGCCCCGCTGGCGCCGCCCGAGCTCCCCTCGCGGCTGCGCGCCGACGAGGACGCGGGGCGGTTCATGCAGATCCACGCCTCCTACATCCTCGTCGAGGACCGGGAGGGCTTCTACATCATCGATCAGCACGCCCTCCACGAACGGATGCTCTTCGAGCGGCTCCTCGCCGCCCCCGGCGAGGAGGGCGCGAGCCAGCGCCTGCTCGTCCCGGAGGTCATCGACCTGCCGCCGGACGAGCTCGCCCGGCTCGACGCGATGCGCGACGAGCTCGCGGCGATCGGGCTCGTGGTGAGTCCCTTCGGCGGCAGCAGCGTCGCGGTGGAGGCCGTCCCGGTGGAGCTCGTCCGCACGCCGCCGCGGCGGCTGCTGGAAGCCGTGATCGGCGACGACGAGGACGAGACCCTCGGGGCGCTCCGCGAGATCCGACGCGACCGGCTCGCGCACCGCGCCTGCCGGGCGGCGGTGAAGTTCGCGGATCGTCTGGACGAGGACGACGTGCGCCAGCTCATCGAGTGGGAGCGCAGCAGTCCGAAGTCGGCCGCCTGCCCGCACGGGCGACCGACGCGCGTTCGCATCACGCTGGCCGAGCTCGAGCGGCGCTTCCACCGCAAGGAGTAGGGAGTCGGTCCGGCGCGGCCGCGCCGCGGACTACTCGTCGTTCGGGAAGAGCTTCCCGAGCTCCTTCGCGCCGAGGTCGTTGAAGCGGAAGGACTCCGCCGGGACCTCGCCGGTGCTGAGGAGCAGGACGGGGCGTCCCTGTTCGTCGTGGTAGGCGACATTCGCCGGCACCGTCAGCTTGCCGCCGTCGGGCAGCGGGACGACCTGCGGCTGGGCCATCGTGAAGGTCTCCCAGCGCTCCTCGCCGTGGAAACGGATCCGGGCCTTCACCACCTGATGGGTCCCGGTCGCGAGCCAGAGCTCGAAGGCGTTGCCGCGCTCGTCGCGGAAGAGGATCTGGTCGGCCACGACGGTCTCGACGTTGCGGCCGAAGCGGTTCTCGAACTTGTCGCCCCGGATGCCCATCCGGAGCGTCGTCGCGTCCACGGGCAGCGACTCGAGGACGAAGAGGCGGAAGAGCTCGTCGACGCGACGCTTCTCGGCCGCGAGATCGGCGGCGTCGGCCTCGTGATCCCGTCCGACGAGCGCGACTCGCGGCCCTTCCTTCTTGCCGGCGTCATTGCGTCGCCAGGCGTAGCCGTCCCAGTCGGAGGCGAGGACGAGCGTCTCGGAGGTGGCGTCGCTCTTGAGCTCGCGACGGTAGCGGGTCTGGCGCCCCTTCTTCGGGTCGTTGCGGACGGCCCAGTACTGGAGGAGCTTGCCGTCGGTGATCTTCGGCTGGTCCGGCTTCGTGTAGTCGTAGAGGCGGACCCGGAACTCGCCCCGGAAGGTCGTCACCTCGAACTTCTTCTCGCGGTCGAGCTGGGCCTTCCGGGCCTGCGCGAGCCGGCCCGCGGCCTCGAGGCGCGTGGGATTCACCGGGGGCGCGGCCTCCTGGGCGAGGACCGACGCGGGGAGGACGAGCAGGGCGATGGCGACGACGAGTGATCTCATGGGCATCCTCCACCGCGATGGTAGCCGTCGGGGGGGCGGGGGCCAATCCGCGTGATTCCCCTACGTCCGCCCGTCCGCGGCGTGGGGCCGAATCGCGAGCGGAGGGAGGGGAACCGCGCGTCGGGTGCGAGGGAGAAGAGTCTGATAGAGTGCGCTTCCGCCGGGGGGCGGGGCGTCGGCCCCGCGCGGTCGTCCCGGATCCCGCGAACACCGTCCGCCCCGCGGCGAGAGCGCCGCGCCGACACGACGAGGGTTTCATGCCGCGAACGCGCATCTTCGAGGCCCGGGAGCTGGCCACCGGCGTCACCCTGCTGCACCACCGCGCCTCGAAGTGGAAGACGGAGACGGTCCGTTTCGTCTTCGTCGATCGACCCGATCATCGCGTCGCGGCCCGCGCCGTGGGCGCGCATCTCCTCCGGCACGGTCATCGCCGCTGCCGCGGCCTCGAGTCCGTCTCCCGCTTCTTCCGCCAGCAGTACGGCGGTGGCGTCGACAGCCACGTCGCGATCGGCTCGACGCGCCACCTCCTCACCGTTCGGACGAACGTCGTCGGCGGTCGGCACCTCCCGGGGCGTCCGGACACCCTCGGCCGGGCGATGGGCTTCGTGGCCAAGGTCCTGCGCGAGCCCTGGTTCGCGGCGCCGAGCTTCGACGTCTCGATCTTCGAACGCGAACGCGCCAACCTCCTGCGGGCCATCGACGCCGTCCGCGAGGACAAGTCTCGCTGGGCGGACCAGCGCCTGCGGGAGGAGATGTTCGCCGGCACGCCGCTCGCGATCCCGGCCCACGGTCGCCGCGAGGACGTCGAGGCGGTCACGCTCGACGAGGTCCGCGCCGCCCTCGAGGCCACCGTCAGCGAGGCGCCGATCCTGATCTACTCCGTCGGCGAGCGCGACATCGACTCCGTGGCCGAGGCGGTGATGCCGGCGCTCGGCGAGGTCGAGCGGCCGGCCCTCCGCGTGAAGAAGCCCGCCGTGCCGCCGCTCCGGACGCGGCCGCGCGTCGTGTCCGAGGTCGAGGACATCGCGCAGGCCCGCCTCGCGATGGGCTTTCGCGTGCGCGACTGGGATCCGAAGACCGACGTCCACGCCGCGCTCTTCGGCGACATCCTCCTCGGCGGCGGCTCGACCTCGAAGCTCTTCAAGGAGATCCGCGAGAAGCGGAGTCTCGCCTACTCGATCTGGTCCTCCCTCGACGGCGCCCCGGGGGCGCTGGTCGTCTCCGCCGGCGTCGACCCGGCGCACCTCGGCCGCGTGCAGAGCCTCGTGCGGCGTCAGATCGCGGCGGTCGCCGAGGGTCGCATCAGCGCCGAGGAGCTGGAATCGGCGCGGGCGGGAATCGCGAAGTCGCTCGCCGGCACCTGGGACTCGCCGGAGGCGATGGTGCAGTTCGATCTCGCCGCGCGCCTCGGGCGCCGCCGCGAGCGCAGTCCCGAGGCGCTCCTCGCCCGCTACGAGAAGGTCGGCGTCGACGACGCGGCGGCGATCTTCCGGCGCCTCGAGCTGGATACCGTCTATCGACTCGGACCGGAGAAGCGCTCGTGAGCTCCGCCAGGGCCCCCTTCCGCTCGCGCGAGATCGTCGGCGAGCCCCTCCAGCGCGCCACCCTCGGCGGCGGGCTGCGCCTCGACGTCTTCCCGAAGGAGGGATGGCGCAAGACCTACGCGCTCCTCGGGACGCGCTTCGGCGGCATCGATCTCGACTTCCGGTCGAGCGTCAACGGACGCCGCAACCGCGTGCCCGCCGGCGTCGCGCACTTCCTCGAGCACAAGATGTTCGAGAAGAAGACCGGCGACGTGATGGACGCCTTCTCGCGTCTGGGCGGCAGCTCGAACGCGATGACCGGATTCCACTACACGGGCTATCTCGTCGAGAGCACCGAGAACACCGCGGCCTGCCTCGACCTCCTCTGCGACTTCGTCCTCGACCCCTGGTTCACCGAGGCCCTGGTGGAGAAGGAGAAGGGGATCATCGCGGAGGAGATCAAGATGTACCGCGACGACCCGGCCTGGCGCGGATTCATGGGACTCCTCGAGAACCTCTACGGTCGGCACCCGGTCGCCACCGACATCGCGGGAACGCTCGAGAGCATCGCCGCCATCCGCGCCACCGACCTCGATCTCTGCTACCGGAGCTTCTACCGCCCCGACAACATGTTCCTCGTCGTCGCCGGTCGCTGCGATCCGAACGAGGTCGAGGACATCGCCAGTGCGGTCCTCGCCCGGCACGGACGTGACCGGGACCACACCGCGGTCGAGCGCTTCCCGCGGGCGGCCGGCGGCCGCCCGGCCCGGCGTCACCGCCGCGAGAAGATGCCGGTGCAACGTCCCAAGTTCCACCTCGGCTGGCGCATCGACGGCGAGGCTCTCGGCGCGAGTCCGATGGAGCTCGAGATCGCCCTCGAGATGGCGCTCGGCTACCTCTTCGGCCGCGGCGGGCCCATCTTCCCCGCGCTCTTCCGCGAGGGACTCCTCGACGACAGCTTCGGGTTCGAGGTCTACGCCGAGTCCGACTACGCCTTCGTCATCGCGGCCGGTGACTCGCCGCGCCCCGAGGAGGCGCTGAAGCGCGTGCGGGCGGCGCTCGAGGCGGCGCTCGCCGGCGAGCTCGACCGCGGCGAGCTGCGCGGCATGCGACGGAAGATGATCGGGGACTTCGTGCGCTCCTTCGACTCCGTGAGCGCGCTCTGCTGGAACTCCTTCGAGTGCTTCGCCAAGGATGCGGACTTCGCCGACTACGGCCGCGCGACCCGCAAGATCACGAACGAGCGCGTCGAGGAGCTCGCGCGCCGCGCGCTCGTCGCCGAGTTCTCGGCGAGCCACGTGCTCGAGCCCGCCTGAGCGATCCGTGTCCGCCGCCGCGCCGCCCATCCTCTGCATCACGGGGACGACCGGCACCGGCAAGAACTCCATCGGCATCCTCGTCGCGGAGGCCCTCGACACCGAGGTGATCTCGCTCGACTCGATGAAGGTGTACCGCGGCATGGACGTCGGCACGGCGAAGCCCGACGCGGCCGACCTCGGCCGGGTGCGCCACCACCTGATCGACGTCATCGACCCCGACGATCGGATGGACCTCGCCCGGTTCATCGGCCTCGCCGAGGCGGCCGTCGCGGAGCTCGCCGCGCGCGGACGTGACGCCGTCGCGGTGGGGGGGACCGCGATGTACCTCAACGGTCTCGTGTACGGCGTGCACGATGGACCGTCGCGCGACGAGGGTTTCCGGGCCGCGCTGCGCGAGGAGCGCGACCGCATCGGCGTCGCCGCCCTGCACGCCCGACTCGCCGCGCTCGATCCCGCCTCGGCCGCGCGGATCGACCCCCACGACTACCGGCGCATCGAGCGCGCGCTCGAGGTGGCCGCCACCGGTGAGCGCCCCCTCGGCGAGAGCGAGCGCCGCTGGTTCCGCGAACCGCGGCACCGGGCGCTCCTGCGCATCCTCACGTGGCCCCGCGAGGAGCTGCGTCAGCGCATCGATCGGCGCATCGATCGGATGCTGGAGGAGGGGTGGATCGAGGAGGTCTCCCGCATCGAGGCGGGCGGCGGCTTCAGCGAGGAGGCCGCGATGGCGCTCGGCTACCGCGAGATCCTCGCCCACCTCGCCGGCGATCTCGGACGCGAGCGCATGGTCGAACGCATCAAGACGAAGACCTGGCAGTTCGCGCGGCGTCAGCTCACCTGGATGAAGAAGTACCGCGACGGCGAGGTGATCCTGCTCTCCGCGGCCGACACGCACGAGTCCGTCGCGGCCCGGCTCCTCTCCGACTGGGCGGCGTTCAAGAGCCGGCCCTGAACGACGAAGGGCCGCGGCATGCGCCGCGGCCCTCTTCATCGTCGACGACGGTGGGGTGACGCTCAGTCGATGAAGGCGTCGTCCCAGTCGTAGTTGAAGAAGTGCAGATCGATCGTGCGGTGCATCGTCGTCTTGTCGGTCTCGATCTGGCCCGGGTGCCAGTTGTCGTAGGGCCAGCGATCCGAGTTCGTGTTCATGAAGTGGTACTTGAGCGAGTACCAGGAGTTCTCGAACTTGCTCGTGATCGCGTCGCTGCGGCTCTGCCAGTACTTGAAGGCCTCGCCGCCGCCGTGGGGCGTCGGGGTGTAGTCGTAGGTGACCGTCTCGCCGATCGGCTGGACGTACTTGTTCCAGTCCTCGACCGGCTCCTCCGTCAGGTGGTAGAGCGGGTTGATGTCGACCGTCCACACGGTGTAGAAGGCGCGCCACAGCATGTGCGGGTAGTTGAAGGGATCGACCACCTGCGCGAGGTAGTAGGGGAACTCCGAGCGCGGCTCCACCCAGGCGGCGCCCGTCGCGCCGAAGGGGGACTCGGCCAGAGTCGCGGTGCGACCGGCGATCACGCCATCCTGCGCCTTGGCCTCGTCGTAGAGGCCCGTCCCGCCGGCGAGCAGCGCGCCTTCGGCGACGCAGCCGGTGAGCGAGGGAATCAGGATGGCCGCGAGGGCCAAGAGCGACCAAGACTTCATCGAGAGCTCTCCATTCCAACCCGAAACTGCAGCGCCAAGCGCCTTTCGGGCACTTCTTTCCAGGGAGTCGGGGCGCACTATAGCAGCGGCCTTCTCAGACCGTCAAACGAAAATAAGAAAACGCCTTGCAAGGACTTACGGCATTGCTACGTTCTCGCGTCGAGGTCTTTCGAGCGAGGATTCGAGCATGCCGGAGCCCATCCGCGCCCGGGTCTTCAACGGCACCCGGGACCTCATGCCGGAGGAGATGATTCCCCGGCAGCGCATGCTCTCGGAGATGACTTCGGTCTTCGAGAGCTTCGGTTTCGCCCCCGTCGAGACTCCGGTCATGGAGTTCCTCGACATCCTCCTCGGCAAGTACGGGGAAGAGGGTGAGAAGCTGATCTACCCGCTCGCCTACAAGGGCGGCCGGACCCTCGCCCTGCGCTACGACCTGACCGTCCCGCTCTCGCGCCTCGTCGCGATGCGCCCCGACCTCCCGCTGCCCTTCAAGCGCTACCAGATCCAGCCGGTCTACCGGGCCGACCGCCCCCAGCCGGCCCAGGGCCGCTTCCGCGAGTTCTACCAGTGCGACGTGGACACGGTCGGGACGGCCTCGATCGTCGCCGACGCCGAGAACGTCGCGGTCTGCTACGAGGTCTACCGCCGGCTCGGGATCACCGAGGCCGGCCTCGTGATGCGCCTGAACAACCGGAAGCTCCTCGGCGCCATCGTCGAGGCCGCCGGTCTCGGCCCCGAGATGGACCACCCGGTCTTCACCGTCCTCGACAAGATCGACAAGATCGGCCCCGAGGAGGTCCGCTCCGAGCTCGCCAAGGTCGGCGTCCCGGACGCGGCCCGGGATCGCCTCTTCGAGATCATCGGACTCGGCGACCGCCTGGGCGCGACGAACCACGAGGCCATGCTCTCGGCCCTCGACGAGGTCCTCGCCGGCACCCGCCAGGGCGCCGAGGGGGCGGGGGAGATGCGCGAGCTCTTCGCCGCGCTCGCCGCGATGGGCGTCCCGGCCGAGCTCCTGCACCTCGATCTCGTCCTCACGCGCGGGCTCGACTACTACACGGGTCCGATCTACGAGTTCCGGATCACCGCCCTCGAGAACTTCGGCAGCCTCGGCGGCGGCGGCCGCTACGACGATCTCCTCAGCCTCTACGGCAAGGGCGTCATCCCCGCGACCGGCGTCTCGATCGGCCTCTCCCGGGTGCAGAGCGCGCTCGAGAAGCTCGGCCGGCTCGAGTCGGCCCGCACCCCGACGCGCGGGCTCGTGCTGCGCTTCGACGACGTCGCCCTCGCCGACAGCCTCGCCCTCGTCACGCGCCTCCGCCGTGAAGGGGCCGCGGTCGAGCTCTCCTACGAGACCGCGAAGTTCAAGAAGCAGATCGGGCTCGCCGATCGCCGCGGCATTCCCAACGTCCTGATCCAGGGCAAGCGCGAGCTCGAGCGCGGCGTCGTGCAGGTCAAGAACCTCGCGAGCGGAGAGCAGGTCGAGCTGCCCGTCGCCGAGGTGGCGGCCTACCTCCGCGGCGGCGCGGGCGAGTAGATCCGCCGCGAGCGCGCGTAGCGGTCCACCGCGGCCGGCAGGAACGCGCTCACGTCCCGTCCCGACTCCAGCCGCGTCCGGATCGTCGTCGAGGACGCCGGGTGCAGACGCGTCGCGACGGCGCGCGCGCGGATGAAGTCCGGCAGCGCCGCGATCTCGCGCTCGGTGGCCGCGCCGTCGCGCCCCGCCACGAGGAACTCGACCACGCGCGCCAGGCGCTCGATGTCGCGCCAGCGGGGCAGGGCCTCGAGGTTGTCGCGGCCGATCACGAAGAACAGCTCGTCCTCGGGACGCTCGCCCGCGATCTCCGACATCGTGTCGGCGGTGTAGGAGGGCCCGGCCCGTTCCAGCTCGCGCGGATCGACCGAGTAGCGCGCCTCGCCCGCCACCGCGAGCAGCAGCATCGCGAGGCGATCACCCGTCGAGGCCACGGTGCCGTCGGGCTTGAATGGCGAACGTCCGGCCGGGAGGAAGACGAGTTCGTCGAGGGGCACCGAGCGCAGGAGATCCTCGGCCACGCTCAGGTGACCGAGGTGCACGGGGTCGAAACTCCCCCCGAAGTAGGCGACTCGAGCGCCCTCTGACCGCTTCCTCGACATGCGGGATGATATCGCCTCCGCCGCCGGTTTCACCGGCCCGCGGGGCCGCCGCCTCCGTCCGGACTCCCGGAGGGGAGGGGCGAGCCGTGATCCGCAGCGTTTCCGGGGCCTTCGGCCTCGCCCTCTGGGCCTTCGCGGCCCTCGCGCCAGCCCAGTCCGCGCCGGGCCCGACCCTCGTCTACCGCACGCCCGACGCCCGGGGGCCGGTCCGGATCAGCGTCGCCCTGAGCGCCGCCGATGGGGAGCCGCCCGGGAGTCCGGAGTTCCGCCAGTACTCACCGCTCCCGGTCCCGCCCGGATCCCGGCGGCGCTGGTGGGCGGCGACCGCCGAGTTCCCGCCGAGCCGCGCCTGGCGTCGCGTCCGGCTCCGGCCCGGGCCCCTGCCGGAAGGGCGAGCGTACGGGCCCCCGCCGGTGACCATCCTCGACGACGGCCTGCTCGTCGGGGACGCGTCCCTCACGCTCCGCCTCGATCGCGATCCGGCCCGTCTCTTCACCCGACTCCGCGTCGGCACGCGGGGACCCGTGCTCCTCGAGGATCTGCGCGTCGGCCGCGGCGAGGGCGAGGCGCGCCTCGAGATCGAGGAGTCGGGGCCGCTGCGATACGTCGTCCGCGCCGAGGGCGAGGTGCTGATCGAGGACGGGGAAGAGGACGGCGTGGTCGCCGCGCCTCGCCGCTTCACGCTCCTCCGTCGCGTCATCGGCCACCCCGGCGAGGGCCGCCTCGAACTGCGGGCCGATCTCGAATCGCGCGGCCTCGCGGGCCGCGGCCCCGCCGTCCTCGCGCGGGGGCGTCTGGCCCGCGGGCTCCGGCCGCAGGTGCGCGAGCTCCGCGAGGGCCGGACCACGCCGCGATGGCTCCGCCCCGACGCGCCCTTCGACGTCACGCTCGGTTCGGGCGCACCCCCGCGCCTCTCCGCCGCGAGGGGCGAGGGCGCGACCCTCTTGGATGCGGGCCTCCGCCTGAAGCGGGGCCGGGGCGACGTGCGGCTCCGCTGGCCCGACGCGGATCGCGAGACGCCCTTCGCCTGGTCGCTCGTCGACGATCGCACCCTCGCCGTCGAGCTCGTCTCGTCGCGCTACCCCTGGGCCGACGGCGCGCGTGCCGGTCGGCGGCTCGTCGTCGCGACGGATCGCGCCGTGTCGGAGGCCGAGTGGTGTCTCGAGCCGGCCTCCCGCTCCCGCCTCTTCGGCTCCGAGCTGGACGCGATCCTCGAGTCCTCCCTGACGGATCTCACCTGGCTGGACTGGCCCGGCGAGGAGAACGCCGGCGACTTCCGCTGGAGCGCGACCGCGGCGGGCAACCTCGAGTACGACCTCGGCCACGGACTCCGCGATGCCGGCCGTCGTCGGCGCGCGCCGGATCTGCTCGCCGCCGCCGACCGCGCCGCGCGTCACCTCGTCCGCCGCGACCGCGACCGGGCGGGCAGCGGCCTCGTCTTCGGTCACGGCGTCCGCCACCGCGGAGACATCGAGCTCGGCCACGTCTGGCTCGAGGGCCTCGCCGCCTCCGCCGTCGCCCGCGCCGATCGCGAACTCTGGGCCGAGTTCCTCGACCTCGGCGCCGCGATCCGCCGGTGCGCGCGCGCGACCGACTTCGCGCGCGAGCCCGCTCGCGGCCTCGGCTGGACCCTCCTGAACCTCGTCGTCCTCCAGGAGCACTTCGACTGCCCCGAGGATCGTCACCTGATCGACCGGCTCCTCGACGCCTTCCTCCCGGACGACGCGGACTGGCCTCTCACCGAACCCCTCGGCGCGGACGGCGCGCACTTCGTCTCGAGCTGGGTCCTTCCCGCCCTCATGGGCGAGAGCCTCGCGCGCGCGCCGCCGTCTCTCGCCCGCCGCGCCGCCCGTCGCCGCTTCGTCGCCTTCCTCCGCCGTCTCCTCCCGCTCGTCGTCGACGAGAAGACGGGCGAGGTCGCGCGCGGGCTCGTCGTGACTCCGGACGGTCGGGTCCACGCCTCGCACCGGTCGCTCGAGGGGGAGGAGATCCTCTTCCTCGTCGCCGGCGTCCGACGCGCTCGCGAGTTCGGAGCGACCGACCTCGCCTCGCCGTCGAGCGCGAGCGGCGTCCGCGATCGCCTCCGTCTCTCGGAGAAGACCCACCGCGGGAAGGAGATCGCCCAGCTCCTCTGGCTCGCGTCGCGACGGACGCTCGACGCGCCGAGGGATCGGTGAGTTCGCGCCCGGGGACGGTGAGGGACGTCGAAGGAAGAGACCCCGCCCGGGACCCGGCCGCCCCGGCGGGGGAGGCGGCGCGGAGATCCCGGGCGGGGCGGTGTCTCACCGGCCGGGGCCGGTGTCACCTCCCACGATCAGTTGAACTGGATCCGGAAGGCGTTGGCGGAGGCGTAGAAGCCGCTCTGCACCTTCAGCGGATCGACGACGACGGCCTGGACGAGGCAGTTCCAGCCGGGCGCGCCGCCGGGGTAGGTGAAGCTCCAGGTCTCGCCGAAGGGGGAGAGGCCGACCGGCACGAAGAAGGGAGCCTCCGCGCCGCCGTCGAGGACGAAGGTGCCGCCGCCGAGCGCGAACCAGATGTCGACGGCCGCCTTCTGGAAGGTCATCGGTCCGTTGTAGAGCTCGCCGATGAGGTAGTACTGGGCGCCGTCGAGGCTGCCGCTGCCCGAAGAGCCGCGGATCGTGACGTTCTCACCGGCGAGCATCGTGAAGGAGTCGCCGACCCCGTACTCGAGCTGCCCGTTGATGAAGACCTCCATCGTGAGGTCGTCGCCCTCGCGGGATGCGCTGCCCTCGTAGGCGGGCTGGAAGATCCGGACCTCGTCGATGGCGACGCCCTCGTCCTCGGCCATCCCGTCCGAGCTGAACTCGAAGTGGAGCCGGCCGCCGCCTTCGCCCATCGTGAGCGGGAGGTCGACGCGGCGGACGACCCAGCCGCCCGAGTCGCCGACGATGCTGCCGAAGGGAAGCGGCTGCGGGCCCATGCCGTCGAAGCGGTCGTAGAGGACGACGAGCGAGTCACCCGCCGCGAGACGCGAGTTGACGGCGAACTCGCAGGTGGCGTGACCGGTGAACTCGCGCAGCTCGAAGACCGGCGAGCTCAGCGTCGCCGTCGTGTTCGGCGCGTAGTTCGTGTTGAGTCCGGTCGCCCAGGCGGTGACGCCGGAGCGGGCGCCGAAGAGGGCGTTCTGGAAGGGGAGTCCCTTCTGCCAGGTCGGGTCCGTGCTCATCCATGCGTCGTTCGACTCGAAGTCGCAGAGGTAGGGCGCCGACGGCGTGACGATCGTGTAGGGGGTCGAGATGGTGACCTCGTCGAAGCCGACCGTCGACGTGTAGTTGGTGAAGATCAGGTTGAAGGTCTCGACCGTCGCCACCGCCCGGATGCGCACTCCCGTCCGTCCGCCGACGTCGGGAAGCGTGATGGCGGCGGGCACCCAGATGCCCGGTCCGGTGGGCTGGGAGTAGGTCGCGCCCGGGACGGCGACGAAGCCCAGTCCGTCGTTGCGGTCGACCTCGATCTGCAGCGTGTGCGTGAGCCCCCCGACGAGGGTGTCCCAGGCGTGGTACTGGAAGGTCATCTCGGCGTTCGGAAGCGCCGTGTCGAAATCGATCAGAGCCGACGTGAAGGCGGCCGTGGTGAGTCCCGGCGCGCCGCTCTGGATCCGGGCGTGGCGGCCGCCGTTGACGGCGCCTCCCGTGGTCGCGAAGGTCCAGGGGCCTCCGGCGGTCCAGGCGCCGTCGTTCGTCTGGAAGTCGTGCACGAGGCCCGCCGCGGGCGAGACGTTCAGGTTGCCGACGTAGGTCCGGAATCCCCCGTCGTTGCTGCCGCCGAAGCAGGAGTAGAAGGGCCCGTTGAGCACGAGACTGCCTGCCGGGTAATCGGAACCGGGCGACAGGAGCCATCCGAAGGCGGCGTTGCCCCCGAACGAGTTCAGCGCCCGGACGTGGATCACGAACTGCTCGCCCGGTGTCACCGCGATGGACCCGGGGAGGTCGAATCCCAACCAGGTCGGCGTGTTCGGGACCTGGCTGTGATCGAGCATGATGTTCGCGAGGGGCGGGTTGGCGAAGTAGCAGCCCGTCGGATTGAAGGGGTACAGGGTGATGCTCAGCGTGCCGGATCCGTTGACGTCCTCGACGGCCACCTCGATCCGCGAGAGCCGACCGGTCTGGCCGACGGTGAAGGACTGTCCGGCGCTGGTGGCGTTGCTGCCGCTGGAAGCGCCGTAGAGGAAGATCTCACCACTTCCGGTGAGGCTCAGGGAATTCTGCTGATCGAGCGTCTGGGCCTTCGCCGCGCCGAAGAGGAGGAGCAGGGAGAGGACGATCCGGGTGGGGAGGTTCATCGCGATTCTCTGACCGTGGGTTTCGAGTCGTCGGCCGATCACACGGTCGGCGCGTCGCTCTCGTCCCCCGACACGCGATCGGTCCCGGGGACCCTGGGAGATTTCCCGGGAAGCCCGCTCGCGGTCGCGAAGGCCGCTTCCTTCTCCGCTCGGCGCATTGGAAAGGGAGTCGCCCCGGCCGGACGTCGACCTCGCCCCGCGGGAAGGAGCGAGATCGGCGCCCGACCGGGGCGACCCGGTCCGGAATGAAGGAGGAGGCGTCCCCGATCAGTTGAACTGGAGCCGGAAGGCGTTCGTGGAGGCGTAGAAGCCGCTCTGCACCTTCAGCGGATCGACGACGACGGCCTGGACGAGGCAGTTCCAGCCCGGGGCGCCGCCGGGGTAGGTGAAGCTCCAGGTCTCGCCGAAGGGGGAGAGGCCGACCGGCACGAAGAAGGGCGCCTCCGCGCCGCCGTCGAGGACGAAGGTGCCGCCGCCGAGCGCGAACCAGATGTCGACGGCGGCCTTCTGGAAGGTCATCGGTCCGTTGTAGAGCTCGCCGATGAGGTAGTACTGGGCGCCGTCGAGGCTGCCGCCGCCGGAGGAGCTGCGGACGGTGACGTTCTCACCGGCGAGCATCGTGAAGGAGTCGCCGACCCCGTACTCGAGCTGCCCGTCGATGAAGACCTCCATCGTGAGGTCGTCGCCCTCGCGGGAGGAGCTGCCGGCGTAGGCCGGCTGGAAGATCCGGACCTCGTCGATCGCGACACCCTCGTCCTCCGCCATGCCGTCCGAGCTGAACTCGAAGTGGAGCCGGCCGCCGCCTTCGCCCATCGTGAGCGGGAGGTCGACGCGGCGGACGACCCAGCCGCCCGAGTCGCCGACGATGCTGCCAAAGGGAAGCGGCTGCGGGCCCATGCCGTCGAAGCGGTCGTAGAGGACGACGAGCGAGTCACCCGCCGCGAGACGCGAGTTGACGGCGAACTCGCAGGTGGCGTGACCGGTGAACTCGCGCAGCTCGAAGACCGGCGAGGTCAGCGTCGCCGTCGTGTTCGGCGCGTAGTTCGTGTTGAGCCCGGTGGCCCAGGCGGTCACGCCGGAGCGGGCGCCGAAGAGCGCACTCTGGAGGGGGAGTCCCTTCTGCCAGGTCGGGTCCGCACTCATCCACTCGTCGTTCGACTCGAAGTCGCAGAGATAGGGATTCGTCGGCGTGACGACGACGTTCGGGGTCGAGATCGAGATCTCGTCGAGGTCGATCTCCGACGTGAGGGTGGACACGACGATGATCTGCGTCTCGACCGTGGCGGCCGCCCGGATCCGGACTCCCGTCCGTCCCCCGACGTCGGGCAGCGAGATCGTCACCGGCGTCCAGACGCCGGGCGACGTGACCTGGTTGAAGGATCCGCCGGGAATGGCGACGAATCCGAGGCCGTCGTTCCGGTCGACCTCGAGGTCCAGCGTGTGGATGAGCCCACCGAGCAGTGCGTCCGTGATCCGATACTGGAACGAGAGCTCCGCGTTCGGGAGCACCGTGTCGAAGTCGAGGGCCGGCGAGGTGAAGAGTCCGCTTGTCAGGCCGTTCGCTCCGCTCTGGATCCGGGCGAAGCGGCCGCCGTTGACGGCACCTCCCGTCGCGACGAAGGTCCAGCCGGAGCCGGCCGTCCACAGTCCGTCGGTGCCCTCGAAGCCCTGGGAGAAGCTCGACGCCGGAGAGACCGTCACGTTTCCGACGTAGGCCCTGAATCCGCCGTCGAATCCGAGGGGCGTCGGCGACACGAAGATGGACGGAGGGACGACATGCAGGGTGCCTCCCGGATAGGCCGAGTCGGAGGTGCTCGCGATCCACCGGTACCAGCCGGTCTGGAAGAGCCCAGTGTTCGCCGCGATGAGGTGGATCCCGAACTGGTCACCGGGCTGCACGATGATCTGACCCGGGAGCTCGATGGTCAGCCAGGACGGGACGTCCGGGACCTGAGAGTGATCGAACTGGGTGGTGGAGATCGGGGAGAGGAGGTTGAATCCGTTGTTGAGGTTGAAGAGCTGGACATAGAGCGAGCCGACGTGGTTCTGGTCCATGACCGCCACTTCGATGCGGGAGAGGACGCCGGTCTGGCCCACCGTGAAGGTCTGCATGGCCATGTTCTGAGCCCCCCCGTTCAGGTCGAAGGCGCTGGGGCCCGGAAAGGGGACGTCGTATTGCTGGTCGATCGTCTGGGCGCCGGCCGCCGACATGAGCGCGAAGAGGACGACGAGGGTCCGCATCGGAAATCGCATGGCAGTTCTCGCTTCGAGGACACCGGTCTCGGTCGGTCGCACGGCCGATCCGAAACCTTCGCCCCCCTTCACGCGGTTCCGGCGCCCCGACCTGGGAGATTTCCCGGGTCCGCGGTCCGGATTGACAGCCCCCGGGGCGCGGTCGTAGCTTCATCAGGCAGCCCCACGGTCTGAAATCGCCACGGGAGAATGACTTGGGATCCGGATCCGAATCGCGTCACGCACTCGTGGGGCGGCTCTTCGAGGAGGCCCTCGCTCTTCCCGAAACCGATCGCGCGGCGTGGCTCTCCACGACGGATGCACCCGTGGACGTCCTCGACGAGGTGCGGGAGCTCCTCTCCGTCCACGACCGCGAGGTCAGCTTTCTCGATCACCTGGCGGGAGGCGCGGCGCCGGCCCGGATTCCCGGCTTCGAGCTCCGGGAGGTCATCGGTCGCGGCGGCATGGGCGTCGTCTGGTCGGCGCGACAGACCGAGCCCGAACGCATGGTCGCGGTCAAGATGCTCGCCTCGTCGATCTTCGATCTGTCCCTCCATCGCTTCCGTCGCGAGATCAACGTCCTCGGACGGCTCGAGCACGAGGCGATCGCCCGGGTCTACGAGGCCGGCGTGGCGGAGGAGCGTCCCTACATCGTGATGGAGCTCGTCGAGGGGCGGCCCATCGACGAGTTCCTCGGGCGCGACGCGGACGTCGCATCGATCGTCTCCCTCTTCCGGCTCGTGCTCGAGGGCGTCGCGCACGCGCACGCGCGCGGCATCGTCCATCGCGACCTCAAGCCCGCGAACGTCCTCGTCACCGCGGACGGCCGGCCGAAGGTGCTCGACTTCGGCATCGCCCGCGTCTTCGACGACGAGGAGGCGGAGCGCCCGACCCTGCAGACGAAGACGGGGATGATCCTCGGCACGCTGCCCTACATGAGCCCGGAGCAGGCGCGGGGCGAGGTCGACACGATCGACGTCCGGTCCGACGTCTACTCGCTGGGGGTGATGCTCTACGAGCTGCTCGAGGGCCGACGCCCGCTCGATCTGCAAGGGCTCCCGGTCGCCCGCGCGGTGGAGCGGATCGTCCGCGACCTGCCGCCCCCGCTGGAGGAGCGCGGTCGTCGCTTCGAGAAGGACCTCGGCGTCATCGTCGGCAAGGCGCTCGAAAAGGAGCCCGACCGGCGCTATCCGACGGTGGGGGCCCTCGACGAGGATCTCCGCCGCGTCCTGGCGGCGGAGCCGATCCTCGCGCGGCCGCCCTCGACCGCCTACCTCCTGTCGCGTTTCGCGCAGCGCCACCGCGTCCTCGTCGCGGCCGGGGGCTTCTCGATCCTCGTCCTCGTCGCGGCCACGATCGTCTCGCTCTTCTTCGCCTTTCGCGTGCAGAGCGCCAACGAGGAGCTCCGCGAGACCCAGAAGACGCTCGAGAGGAAGACGAGCGAGGCGGTCGCCTCGGCCGAGCGCGCCGACCGCGAGGCCTACGCCGCGAACACCTTCGTCGAGTTCATGATCCGGACCTTCCTCGAGGCCGATCCGGCGGCGGGGGAGGAGCCGAGCCTGCGCGGTGCGATCGAACGCGTCGCGGCGCGCGTCGATCCCGATCTCGGCGAGCACCCGGTCATCCGCGCCCGGCTCCACCGCTTCCTCGGCAAGATGTTCGAGGCCCTCGGGCGACCGGTCCAGGCGGAAGAGCATCTCCAGCTCGCGGATCGACTCTTCGCCGAGCACGATCCCGATCACGCCGACCGGGCGCCGCTGGCCCTCGAACTCGCGCACGGTCTCCTGCGGGTCAACCGACCCCACGAGGCCCTCGCCGCGGTGCAGGCTCACCTCGCAATCCTCGAGCGAGAAGGTCGCCTCGGCACGCGCGCCCACGCGACCGCGCTCGAACGGAAGGCCGAGATCCTGCTCCAGCTCGGGCAGTTCGAGACGGCAGTCGAGACGATCGGGGAGGGGCTCGCGATCTGCGAGCGCATCGGAGCGGTCGAGGAACTCGAGTCCGGCCTGCACCCCTACGCCGGCATCCTCCTGCGGCTCGGGCGCATCGACGAGGCGAAGGCGCAGCTCGAGAAGCTGCTCGAACTCCGGCGCCGTCGGCTGCCGGCCGACAGCCCCTACATCGCCGAGGCGCTCCACGCGCTCGCCGTCACGATCTCTCAGAGCGACGACGTCGAAGCCGCCCTGCCTCTCCTCGACGAGGCCCTCACGATCCAGAGGGCGACCCTCGGCGAGGCCCATTCGGCGACCATCGCATCGCTGCTCGCGCGCGCCCAGACGCTCGACGAGCTCGGCCGGACGCCGGAGGCCCTCTCCGATGTCGAGGAGTGCGTCCGGCTCGGTCGCGAGATGGAAGGCGAGACGAGCCAGAACTACATCTGGTCGCTCTACACCGCGGCCGGGATCATGCGGAGAGCCGGCCAGTACGAGAAGGCACGCGACGCCTTCCGGGACGTCATCCGCCTCGTCCGGGACGGCGAGTTCGCGGTCGACTATGTCGATGCCTGGCTCTTCCTCGCCGACGCCGAGATGCGTCTCGGTCACCGCGAGGCCGGTCGCGCGGCGCTGACCGAAGGGATCGAGAAGATCCGCGCGGTCCTGCCGGAGGGCCCCTACCGCGGCCAGATCCTCGCCAACGCCGCGAACGTCGCCGGCCGGGCCGAGGACTGGCCGCTCGTCCTCGCGCTCCACGACGAGATCGGTCCGGCCGATCAGATCTTCAGAGGGCCGGACGGGGCGATTCAGACCGTGCTTCACGCGCTGCGCCGCGGCCGCGCGCTCCTCGAGGTGAAGGGGCCCGAGGCGGCCGCGACGACGATCCTCGACGCGAAGAAGATCCTCGATGCCGGCGAGATCGGCCCGGGTCTTCGACGCGAGGCGATCGAGACCGAGCTCGCGCTCCGTCGCCGTCAGGGAAACGACCAGCGCGCCGCCGAACTCGAGACCGAACTCGCCGCCCTCGGGGAGGCCGGCCGATGACTCCCGATCTCGAGCGTTCTCTGACCGCGCTCCTCGGCGAGATCGGCGCCGGCACCGACCGCGCCTGGGACGAGATCCTCCCCGCGGTCTACAACCACCTGAAGGGCGTGGCCCGCAAGATCGCCGGCCCCGGCTCCGACGACGCCACGATCACCCCGACCGCGCTCGTCCACGACGCCTGGGCGAAGCTCGCCGGCTCGGCCTCCTCCGACTTCGTCGACCGCAATCACTTCTTCGCCGTCGCCGCCGTCACCATGCGCCGCATCCTCATCGACGCCTCGCGCCGCCGGAAGACCGAGAAGCGAGGCGGCGACAGCCACCGCGTCACCCTCGCCGACGTCGGCTCTCCCTCCGCCTCCGTCGATCTCCTCGAACTCGACGAGGCCCTCCAGGAACTCGAGGGCCTCTCCTCCCGTCAGGCGCGCGTCGTCGAGCTGCGCTTCTTCGCCGGCCTCGGCGTCGCCGAGGTCGCCGAGTGTCTCGGCGTCTCGATCGCGACGATCGAAGCCGACTGGCGCCTCGCTCGGGCCTGGCTGGGTCGCCGTCTGGCCTGAGAACCCCCGAGTCGGGGCCCCCTCCAGGCCGCGCGGCCTCTCGGTGGCGGTCGATTTCCGGGTCGGCGGGCGACGGAGACCCGCGAGCCGGGTATCCTCGGGCCAGTCAGAGGCGTCGAGAACATGATCATCGAGTATTGCGACGAGTGCTCCGGGTCCATCCCGGATGGAGCTCCGCGCCGACGGACGGCGGGGGGACGGGTCTACTGCGCATCCTGCGTTCCGGATGGGACTCGCGCCGCTCCCGGCCACGTCGTTCGGTTGCGTCGTCTCTTCGATCCCGACGCCCGAGACGTCGGTCGCCTGGGCACGATCGGCGGGTTCCTCCTCATCCTGGCGATGCTGGTTCCGGCGTACGCGGGGAACGAGTTCGGCCGGACCGAGCTGTCCTGGGTGGGGGCTCGTTCCCTCGGGAGCGCCGCCTCGGCGCTGGCCATCCAGCTCGCCTTCGGGGTCGGCGCGATCCTCGCGAGCCGGCGCCTCGAGGGACGTCGCCGTGCCGGCGTCCTGGCGGCCATCCCGATCGTGCTCTTCCTCGTGTTGGAGATCGCCGCGGGCGATCAGCGGGTGATCGCCTTCGTGTTTCCCCTCTCCGGGCCGGTCTTTCGCATGGCCGTCGTCGTCTCCCTGAGCATCGCGGCGACCTTCGTCGGCTGGTCGCTGATCGCGCACGATCGTGATCGTCGTCGCCGCGGGCGTATCCTCACCGGCCTGGCCGCGTCCCTCGGGATCATGATGTTCCTCGTGTCCTTCGCGACGCCCATCCGCCCCGAACCCGTCAGCGTCCTCGGCGAGCTTCTCGCGGGCGACCTCTGGCGCGAGTCGGTCGGCCTCGCGCTGATCCTCTTCACGACTCTCGCCTACCTCGTGATCGCGCTGATCGGGGCGATCTGGGCGAGACGTCGCCTCGAGACTCTCGGGGCCTCGACCGGAGTGCTCTTCCTGCTCGCGATCCCTTCCATCGTCGCGATCGAGCTCCTCGCCGTCGGCGCGCCGGCCCTCCTGCTCGTCGCGTTCAAGCTCTACGCCTGGATCTACGCCCTCCACTCCCTTCTCTGGCTCGGCGTCAGCCAGCTCCTGATCGAAGGTCCGGCCTTCTCCCCGCTCCTCGCGCGTCCGGCCGCGACGACGACGGCGGACGATCTGCGCTCGCGCCTCGACGCCCTCGAGGCCCTGCGCACCCAGGGGATCCTCGACGACGAGGAGTGGGCGCGGAAGCGCCGGCAGATCGTCGACGAGGCGGTGATCTGAGGTCCTCGGACCGGAGTTTCGATCCGAGATGCCGGAGAAGTCCCGCGATGTGGAGTTCGCGCGAGCGCTCCGGCGCTCGATCGACGCGGAACGACCCGACGACGTCCGGGCCCGGCTGAGCCGCATCGCACGGGAGGGGAGCGTCGTGCTCGTCGCGGACGTGGCGCCCCTTCTCGCGGTCGAGGACTACACCCTGGCCGCCCGCGCGTGCCTCGAGTCCCTCTTCGATCGGGCGCCCGCACTCGAATTCGTGCGCCTCGACGTGGCGCAGCGCGAGCGACTCGCGCCGCGCATCTCGGACTGGCCGCGCGATCGCGCCGAGCGGATCCTCCTCGGGAAGCGCTCCGTCCTCGGGCGGCGCCCCGTTCCTCCGGCCCTCGCGGCGGTGGCGGCCGGACACCAGGACGGACGGGTCCGGCAGGCGGCGCTCGAGGTGCTCGCGCGTCAGGAGCCCGGGCGGGCCGGCCTCGCGATGGCCCTGATCCGCTGCAACGACTGGGTCGAGTCGGTGAGGCGACTCGCCCGGACCGTGGTCGAGGGGTGTCTGGTCCCGGATCTGGCCGCCGACCTCGCCGATCTGCTTCCGCTCGTGCTGCGTCTCCGCGATTGTCGGCGGGGAGAGCACCGGCCCCTCGTCGACGCGATCTGCGAGTTCCTCCGCCGCGGAGACGACGCTCCCCGGCTCCGGCACGCCCTCGACTCCCACGACTCGCGTGTCCGCCGGGCGGCCCTCGAGGTCGCGCGGGATCTCGAGCCGCGACCGGCCGAGCGGTTCTTCCGGCATGCGCTCGGCCATCCGGGTCCGGTCGCCCGGATGATCGCCTTCCGCGAGCTCTCGAGGAGACTCGCGCCGGACGACCTCGTGACCCTCGCGCGAGAGGGCATCCTCGACGACTGCGGGATCGTCAGGCGCGAGGCGCTCTTCGTCCTCCACGATCATCCTCCCCGCGATCTGCCCGCGCTACTCGAGGAACTCGTCCTCGACTCCAACCGCACGGTGGCCTGGGTCGCCTTCGATCTCCTGCAGCGGCGGTTCGGTTCCGACCCGATCCGTTTGATCCGCGCGGAGCTGGCCGATCCGGAGAGCCCACGCCTGGAGCGAGCCCTCGCGTCCATCGAGACCGGGGGAGATCGGACGGACGTTCCGGTCGTCGTCGAGCGCCTCGGACATCGTCGTCCGCGCGTTCGAGCGGCGGCGCTCCTCGCCTACGCGAAGCTCGCCGGCGACGAGGACGTCCGTCCGAGGCTTGCGGAGAGCCTCCTCGATGCCGCCCCGCGCGTGTCGCGAACCGCCCTCCGTCTCCTCCGGCGACGATCCCCGCTCGGTCTCGAGGCGGTGCTCGAGCGCGGCTTCGCTCCCGAACGCCCGCCGCATGTCCGCCGCAACTCCCTGTCCCTCCTCGCGACCGTCCCCGGTCTCGACGGACTCGAGAGACTCCTCCGGCACCACGACGACCCGGATCCGGACATCGCCAACATCGCGCGGACCCAGATGTGGCACCCCCGCTTCCGACCGCGGGCCTGGACCGGGATCCCCTCGACCGAGGCGGTCGAGCGGGTCCTCGCCCTCCTCGAGCGTGTGCCGCCCCCGCCGCCGCAACGGCATCGTCGCTTCACGCGGGACGACAAGGCACTCCTGGAGGCCGATCTGCGGGCCCTCCTCGGACGCTGACCCTCCTCGCGTCCGGTCGGTCGCCGCGATCGCCCCGCGATCAGCGCTGGAAGATCGGGAGGAAGCCGGTGCGGATCTGGAGGGTGAGGGTGGCGAAGGCCGTGCGGTAGACGTCGCCGTACTCCATCTCCATGTGGCGGGGGTGCTCGGTGTGGACGTAGACGCCGGTGTCGGCGTCGAAGTGGGCGCGGAACCAGGAGACGATGGCGGGGTAGCAGCGGGCGAGGCGGCGGGCGCGCACGTCGTCGTAGTCGAAGTGCAGGGCCTGGACGGCGTAGAAGAGACCGTAGTAGGGGAAGGAGGAGAGGGAGCCGGAGCCGGAGAGGAACTCGTCGAAGCGGCGCTCCCAGAGGTAGTCGCGGGCCGAGGCGAGAGCGGGGGAGAAGTTGTCGCCGCCGGCGGTGAGCGTGGTGGCGCCCGCGGCGGTGAGCTCGAAGGACGAGCGCAGGTCGCCGTGGAGGGAGTAGCGGATCGAGCCGTCCTCCTTCTGGGAGCGACGGATGTACTCGAGGGCGTCCTGGACCGGGCCCGGCGCGACGGCGATGCCCGCGTTGCGGGCGCCGCGCAGAGCCTGGATCATGCAGACCGTCATCGAGCCCTCGTCCTCCTCGGTGCGGCGGGGGTGGTATCCCCAGCCACCGGCGCGGCTCTGCGAGGCGAGGATGAGGGCGACGGCCTCGGAGAGGATGTCGCGGACCTCGGTGCTCGAGCGGGCGAAGCGGCGCCCGACCCCGAACATCCCGTGCGCCTGGCTGAGGGCGAGGGTGGCGAAGCCCTGGCCGTGCATGCGCGAGCCCGTGTCGCCGTCGGCGCGGAAGACGCCGCGGTCGGGGCCCTCGCGCTGCGCGCAGTCGAGGAGGAACTTCACGCCGCGGCTGGTCTCGCGGTGGTAGCGCCCGCGGTGCTCGGAGTTGCCGTCGGCGAGGAAGGCGAGGGTGGCGATCGAGGAGACGGCGAGGCGAACGTTGCGGGACTCCTCGCCGCCGAAGGAGCCGTCGGGATTCTGGTGCTCGGCGAGGTAGGCGAGGCCGCGCTCGACGAGCGAGGCCGCGACGGCGTCGGCCTCGTCGAGGGGGTCGGCCTCCGGGGTCGAGGGGAGCGGGCGATTGGAGGGCCGCGGCGCCGGCGGCGAGAGCGGCGGCGGGGGCGCGGCGCGCGTCGCCTCCTGGGGCGGGGTGGGGGCGGGGCCGTCGCAGGCGCCGAGGAACGCCGCCGCGATCCCGAGCAGTCCCGCGACCAGACTCCGCACGCCGCGCATCAGGGGCGCTTGTTGATGCTCTTGAGGTAGTCCGCGATCTCCCGGTCGTAGTCCGGGAAGTAGTCGCGGAAGTTCTTCTCGATCAGGAGCTGGCGCACCTCGCTCGGGAGGTAACCCCAGCCCTGGCGGTCGAACTCGGGATCGACGCGCTCGCTGCCGGAACCCGGGGCCTTCCGGCCGGAGTTCGACTGCTGGTTGTCCTGGGCGTTCTCTCCGCCCTTCGGGTCGCCCTCGCCGCCCTGAGGCTTGCCGCCCTCGGACTCCGGCTTGCCGCCCGGTTCCTCGCCAGGCTTCTTGCCCTGCGGCTGCCCCTGGCCCTCCTTGCGGCCCTGGTTGCCCTCGTTGCGATCGCGGCGACCGCCGGCGTTGCGGTCCTGGGGCTTCGAGCCGCCCCGGGATCCGGACTCCGACCCCGACTGCGAGCTCGAGCCGGACTGCGACTGGGAGTTCGACTGGGATTGCGACTGCGACTGGGAGGAGTTCGAGCTCGAGTTCTTGCTCTCCCGGCTCTTCATCTTCGCGAGGATCTCGTCGATGTTCTGGACGACTCCGGCCTGGGAGGACGAGAGGTCGCGCAGCAGCTCGTCGATGTCGCTCACGACGCGGTCGCCCGCCTCGGGGTCGATCTTGCGCGAGCTGAGCTCGGCGAGGTTCTCGACGATCTGGTCGAGCTCCTTCTGGATCTTCTTGATGGCCTCGCGCGGGTCGAACTCCTCCTCCTGCGCCCGCAGGGGCGAGGCGAAGAGGGTGGCGAGCAGCGCGAAGGCCGCGATCCGGGTGGTGAGAGCGATCATCGTCCGTCCTCCTCCTCTCCGTGCGACCCGTCGTTCGGGGCGCCCGGAGCCTGTTGCTGCAGGAGCTTCTCGAAGAGCTCCTTGATCTGGTTCTGGCGGGCGAGCAGGCGCTTCACGAGCAGCTCGTCCACCGGGCCGAGGCCGCCGGCCTCGCGGATCTGGTCGCTGCGCTCGAGCAGGGTCTTCGTCCGCTCGTTCAGCTTCTCCTGCATGTTGCGGACGAGGATGAGTTCGGCGATCTCGTTGACGAGCTTCGGCTTCTCCTCCGGCTGGTCCTCGTTCTCCTCCTCCTCCTTCTTCTCCTCGTTCTCGCGGTTCTGCGCCGCCTGCTGGCGCGCCTTGATCTCGTCGTCGAGGGTCTTCGTCATGAGGCGGAGGTTGTCGAGGACGTCGCCCTGCAGGGCCTGGGTCAGCGTCCCGCCGCGGAACTTCTTGAGCGACTCGACGATCTGGGTCATGTCGCGCGAGAGCTCGTCGAAGAGGAAGGTGAAGGCGAGGACCTGCTCCTCCTTCACCGCCTGGTTCATCTCCTCGATCTTCGCGCGGGAGGCCTCCTGGCGCACGCCGAGGTCGCGGTAGTTCTTGCGCAGGGAGCGCGAGACGCCGCCGGCCTCCTGGCTGCGCGCGTCGAGACCGACGGTCTCGGCGTTGATCGCCTCCTGGGCCTCGATCAGCTTCTCGATCTCCTTCTTCGTGTTGAAGAGGAGCTCCTCCTGCTGGAGGTCCTGGTAGTCGTCGCGCTGCTTGCGCAGCTCCTCGCGCGCCTCGTCGAGGTAGTCGAGCGCCTCCTCCTGTTCGCGCTCGGCCTGCTCGGAGTCGGGCTGCTCGCCGTTCATCGACTGGCTGGCGCGCTCCATGGCCTCGGAGGCCTTCTGCATCTTGTCGGCGCTCTCCGAGCCCTTCTCCTTCAGGCGCTGCGCGAGCTCCTTGCCCTGCTTCTCGAGCTCCTCCTGGCGACGGGCGAGCTCCTTCATGCGCTCCTCCTCGGTCGCACGGCGTTCGTTCTCGCGGTCCATCGCGCGCTGGACGGCGTCGGAGGCGCGCTGGAGGTCCTGGGCGGCGTTGATCTGCTCGCGACCCGCCTCGCCGGGGCGCTTGCGGTCGAGGGCGTTCTCGGCCTTCTCGGAGGCGGAGCGCGCGCCGCTCGCGGCCTCGTTGGCCTGGCCGAGGCTCTCGTTGTTCTGCGCCTCGGTCTGGAGGCGGTCGAGCTCCTCCTTGACCTCGTCCATCTTGCGGCTGAGGTCCTTCTGCTTCTCCTTCGCGCGCTCGAGGGCGTCCTCGTCGGTCTTGCGGCGCAGATCCTTCAGGGCCTCCTCGGCCTTCTTCTGCGCCTCGGCGAGGGCGGCCTCGACTTGCGCGCGGCCTCGGCCGCCTCGCCGTCGCGTCCGCCCTTCATGGCCTCGGCTGACTTGCGGGCCTCGCTCGCCGCCTCGCGGGCGGAGGCGGCGGCCTCACGGAGACCCTCGTTGGCCGCGCGGCTCTCGGCGGAGGCGTCTCCCGACTCCTCGCGGCGTCGCGCGGACTCCTCGAGCGACTCGGCGAGCCGCTCCGCGCTCTCGGCCATGGCCTCCTGCTGGGAGGCCGTCGCCTGGCGGTCGGCCTCGCTGCTCGTGGCGCCGCGGGCGCGCTCCACGGCCTGACGCGCCTTCGAGCGCGGCCTGGGCCTGGTCGGCGGCCTCGCCGGCCTCGGCCGGGCGCTGCTCGCCGGCCGCCTGCGCGGACCTCCGCAGCGACTCCTGGCCGGACTTCGCGGCGGCGGCGGCCGACTCGAGGGAAGCTTCCGTCTCGGCGCGCTCGCCGGCCTCGGCCTCGGCTCCGGGCTCGCGGGACGCGGCGGCGGCCTTCCGCGCCTCGGACTCGCGGGCGCCCTCCTGCGCGAGGGCCTCGGCGGTGGCGGCGGCGCGTTCGGCGTCGGCCTCGAGCTCGGCCTGCGCCTGCTCGGCGGTGGCGGCGGCGGCCTCGGCGTCGCGGGCGAGGCGATCGCGGGCGGCCTCGGTGGCCTCGGCGGCCTGGCGTCGGACGGCGTCGCGCTCCTCGGCGGAGGCGTCGGGATTCACGCTCTGACGGGCCATCGCCTCGTCGAGCGCGCGGGCGGCGGCGTCGAGGGCGGCGCGGAGTTCCTCGCTGCGCGCCTCGCGACGACGGGCTTCCTCATCCCGGGAGGCGGCGTCCGCTCCGGCGCGGCGGGCCGCGTTGCGATCGGCCGTGGCGGCGTCGCGGGACTCCTCGCCGAGCTTCCGCGCGGCGCGGTCGAGCTCGGCGCGGGCATCGTCCAGCTCGCGGCGCTCGCGCCGCGCGAGGCTCTGGGCGCCGGAGCGCGGCCCCTCGGATTCGCGGATCCCCTTCGCCATCTCGTCGAGGCGCGCCCGCGCCCGCTCGAGGGCGGCCTGCGCCTCGATCTCGGCGCCGGCGCGTCCGGCGCGGGCCTCCATCTCCTCCAGGGCGCGCGAGGCGGCCTCGAGCGTCTGGGCGTCGGCGCCGCCGCGGCGGGCGTCCTTCTCGGCGCGTTCGGCGAGGGCCTGCTCGCCGCGGGCGAGGGCCTCGGCCCGACGCGCCAGGTCCTCGACGAGGTCGGTGCTCGTGTCGAGCTCCTTCGCGGTCTCGTCGAGGACGCGGTCCTGCTCGGCCTTCAGGGCGTCGATCTTCGCCTTCGCCTCGCCGAGCGCCTTCATCTGCGCGTCGCTCAGCTTGTTGTTGAGGTCCTCGGTCCGGCGCTCGACGTCCCGCTGCTCGTCGCGGATGCCGTCGAGGGTCTCGAGGGTCTTCTGGATCTCGGCCAGACGCTCGTCGAACTTGTCCTCGCGGCGGTCGAGGAGGATCTCGAGGAGCTGCGAGAGCTTCAGGACGAGCTGGCGCTGCTTGTCGAGGCTCTGGAAGTGCTTCGCCTGCTCGAGGTCCTTCACGACGCCCATCATCTCGGACTCGAGCTGCATCTCGCGGATGGCGTCGATGCCGCGCTGGAGGAGCTGGGCGGAGAAGCCCCGGTCCTCCTTCTCGAGGCGCGCCTTGAGACGCGTCATCTTCGTCTCGAGGTTGCGCAGCCGCCGGGCGAGCGAGCGCTGCTCGGCCGTGATGGAGATGAGCTCCTTCTCGCGGACGGCCCCCTGGGCATGGAGGGTCTCGGCCAGGGGCGCCGCGAGGGCGACGGCCGCGAAGAGGGCGACGAGGGTGGGGCGGATGCAGCTCATTCTCGAGTCTCCGGGGTGGCCCGTCTCAGCGCGCGATGGATTCGACGCGGTCCGAGAGGCCCCGTTGCAGGTCCAGGATATCCTTCAGGCTCTGGATGACGTCCTGGAAATCCTCCCACTCCTCCATCTTGTCGATGAGGGACTGGAGGTTCTCCTGGAGTGCGGTCTCGCGCTCGAGGGCCGCCTGGACCCGCGCGGCGCGGGCGTCCAGCGAATCGGCGTCGATCGCTTCCTTGAGGGCGTCGGCCACCGCGGGCGAGCCGTGGTCCGCGACCTCGATCATCAGGTCCATGATGCGCGCGAGCTTCCCCATCGGCTCGGTCTCGTCGAAGCGGGACCGCTCGGCCGGGAGGAGCGCGGCGACGTGTTCGTAGTGGCTGCGGCCGCCGGCGCGGTGCATCTCGATCAGGCGGCCGATCAGCGCCTCGGTCAGGTTCGAGGCGTCGGTGCGGTTGAAGAGGTGGCCGTCGAAGATGCGCACGAAGCCGCGCGCGGCCTCGGAGAGGCTCGAGGTGACGAGCGACTGGCCGCCGACGAGCCCGTGCAGGCGCTCGGTCACGGCCGGTCCCTCCTCGCCCTTGCCGAGGGCGGCGAGCAGGGCGGAGATCTCCTCGCGGCGGAGGTTCACCGCCTCCTCGGCCCGCTCCATCTGCTCCTTCGCGCGGACCTGGCCGCGCATGAGCTCGCGCTCGATCTCGGCCGTCTCGCGGACCGAGAGCGTGATGAGGGTGGGGTAGGTCGCGAGGTTCGGCTCGGGCTCGGTCTCGGTGCGACGCGTGTCCCGCGCCTCAATGCGGAGGAAGAAGGTGTCGCCCGCGCGAGGGGCGCGCTTCACGCGGTCCTCGCCGATGACCTCGACGCGGTTGAACTCCAGCGGCGAGAAGACGACGACGTCGCGACCGTTCTCGTCGCGGCGGAAGGCCTCGGGGCCGAGCGGCCAGCGGACGGCGAAGGCGCCGTCGCGGTCCGTGTCCCAGCGCAGCGAGATCTCGCCCACCGCGATGTCGTCCGAGACCTCGATCTCGAAGGGGACCGTCGCCCGCTCGCTGATCTCGACCGCCGAGGAGTCCGGCATGGTCACCGAGATCGTCGGCGGGAGATCCGTCTGGGCGCCGAAGTTGAAGTTCGGGGCCTCGCGCGACGGCGTGCCGTTGGCGCCGATCATCCGGTAGGTGTAGAAGCCGTCCCGGTCGAGCACGGCGTTCCACACGAAGTGGCGGCGGGCGTCGTCGGCGGGGACGAGGATGATCGCCTCTTCGGGCTTCTCGTCGCGGATGATCTCGAAGCGATCGACGGGGGCCGAGGTGCGGAAGTCGAGCTTCACCGCGGTTCCGCGGGGGCCGACGACGTTGTACTCACGCACGCCGACGCGGTCCTCGCGACCGGCCTCGTTGATGTAGTCGGGATAGTCGTAGTCCACCGCGAAGGCGTCGATGCGCGGCGCGCTGCGGACGAGGACGCGGAAGTAGGGCCGCTCGTCGACGTCGTCGCCGCCCTCGACGTAGAAGTCGAAGTCGGCGGTGACGCGGCCGAACTTGTACTCGAAGAGGCTGCCCTCGCCGCGCTGCGGCATCTCGATGGCGACGGGCGTGGGGTTCTCGTCGCGCGGCGCCTTGAACTTCCGGAGCGTGACCGAGGCCGGGACCTCGCCCCGGGCCTCGACCTCGACCACGATCGCCGAATCCTCGGGGACGTAGAGCGTGGTCACGCCGTCGCCGTCGATCTCGTGACGGAACTCGCCCTGGTTGACGATCCGGACCTCGAGCTGGGTACGCGGCGGCCAGGGGCGGTCCTTCAGGAGCACGCAGCGATCGAGCCACATGGAGGCGTGGTCCGGGATCGCGCCGGCGTAGAGCGCGACGAGCGCGAGGCCGGCGACGCCGAGGAAGGCCGGCTTCGCCACCCCGCGCGAGCTGACCGCGTCGTCGAAGTCGGTCCCGGCGAAGCGCGTCTGAGCGTTCTCGACCGTCTCGCGGATCATCTCGAGCGACTCACCGCGGTCGTCGCCGTCGAGTCGCGCCTCGAGCTGGAGCGCGCTGATGAGCTGGTGCCCGAAGTCCGGGTGGCGGCTCTCGACGAGGAGGGCGAGGGTCTCGTCTTCCATCGGAACGCGCTGCGGGGCCGCGACGTGGCGCCAGAAGGTCCAGGCGGCGACGCCCACGGAGGCGACGAGCATCACCGCGCGGGCGCCGCGCGGAAGCTGGAAGAGCCAGTCCAGGAGGAAGGTCGCCGCGGCGAGCGCGGCGAGCACCGCCACGAAGCGGAAGAGGCCCGCGAGCAGCGCGAGGAGGCGCAGCCGCGAGCGCAGCGAGGCGAGTTTCTTCCGGAGGGGACGGGTCTGCATCGGGATTCGGCTCAGCGCTGGAAGATCGGGAGGAACTCGTAGGGGATCTGCAGGATGATCGTGGCCACCGCGGTTCCGAAGACCGCGCCGGGACCGGGATCGTTCCGCCAGGAGCCGTCCGCGCTCTGCTTCTGCAGCAGCTCGGCGCTCATCCGGTCGTAGTAGCTCTCCCACAGTCCGGGCTCGCGGTCGCCGGCGATGAACATCACCTGCGAGCAGTAGTAGTGCCCGTACCAGTAGAAGTAAGACGGGAAGCGCTCGTCCCACTCGAGACGGACGACCTTGCGCTTCAGCGAGCGAACGCCGTCGCGGACCATGACGTCGTCGTAGTAGCCCGCGTGCAGGAGCGAGGCGACGCCGGCGGCGGTGAGCGCGAAGCTCGTGCGCGTCTGCTCCTGGTCGATCTGGTACTTGAAGTCGCCGGAGTTCATCGACCCGCGGGGGTAGGCGGAGTTCTCGATGTACTTGTAGGCGCGCGTGATCGTCGAGCGCGGGACCGCGATGCCGATGTTCCGGGCCGCGCGCAGCGCCATGAGCTGGCAGACCGCGATCGACATGTCGGAGTCGGGGGCGAGGGGGCGGTAGCGCCACGAGCCCTGGCGGTTCTGCGAGTTGACGGTGAGGTCGACCGCCTGCTGCAGCTTCATCCGCAGGTCGGCCCGCCGGGTCATGCCGTAGATCTCCGCCAGGAAGAGCGTGGCGAAGGCGTGGCTGTACATGCGCGTCTCGTTGGCCGAGATGTAGCCCTCGTCCGGGTCCACGCAGGAGAGGATGAAGTCGGTGCCGCGCTCGACGACGTCGCCGTACTTGCCGCGGCCGGGGAGGTGTCCGCCGGCGATGAAGGCCATGAGCGCGAGCGCGGTCACGCCGACGTGCGGCCGGTTCGCGACGGTGACCTCGTAGCGGTCGTTGAACTTGTAGCCGACGTCCTGCCGCCAGCCGCCGGTGGCCCGGTCCTGGGTGAGGGCGAGGTAGGCGAGGCCGCGGTCGATGGCGGACTGCACCTCGGCGTCCCCCGGGGGCGGTCCGGCCGGGGGGATGAGCGGCTCCGGCACGGGAGCGTCCGAGGTCGCGGCCCGCGCCTCCGGGGCGGGCGCCGGGCTCGCGGACGACGCGGCCGCCGCGGCGGCGCCGCGGCCGAGCGAGGGCGCGGCGGCGACGGCGGCGAAGCCGGGGGCGGCGACGGCGATCAGGGCGCAGAGTCGCAGCAGGGTCATGGCTTGTAGACCTCCAGAACGGGACCGTCGGCCACCATCAGGGCGCCGTCGCGCACGAGGACCATGTTCCGGAAGTACGACGAGACACCGTCGTCCTCGGGGTCGATTCCGGATCGCACGCGTCCTTCGTCTGCCTCGAGGAACCGCAGCATCGCCTTGCGTCGGCGCTCGCGGCTCCCGGATTACGACAACGGCCTCGTAGACGTTGACCAACAGGACCTTCTCGAATGAATGCAGATCGAGCGGGTTGCGGCCGAAGTCGGCCGAGCGCCAGAGCGAGCTCCTTTCCGTCGAGCGAGAAGGCCTCCACGAACTGGGCCCGCTGGGTTCCGCCCGCCCGGGTCGGCCGGGAGAGGACGGCGTAGAGACGGTCTCCGGCGAGGATCGAACCGTGCTGGACGGAGACGCCGTCGTCGAGGGCGGCCTCAAGGAGCGGCGCCCCGGTGCGGACGTCGGCGGCGACGAGCGTGCCGCGGCCCTCGCGCGCGTCCCGGAGCAGGTAGACCATGCGACGGGCGTCCTCGATCCAGAACCGGACGCCCTGGTCGGCGAGGCGGCGCGACCACCGGGTGGCGCCCGTGTCCGGGTCGATCCCCTGGACCGAGCGCTCGCCGTCCGGGCGGTCGTAGGGCACCGCCACGAAGAGTCCGTTCTCGGTGAGGAAGGGGCGGAGGACCTCGTCGTACCGGAAGCCCTCGGCCAGGCCGGCCGCGCGTCGACCGGTGAAGGGGTCGACGAGGTGGAACACCGGATCGGCGTCGAGGGCGACTCCGACCCAGCGGTCGCCGACCTCGATCCGCTGCGGCGGGATGCCGTCGAAGGCGAGGTCGAAGATCAGCTCGCCGTCGATGAGGCTGCGGCCCTGGAGCCGGAAGTTCGCCGCGAGCGAGTGGGGCTGGACGATCCCGTAGACCTTGCCGTGCCCGGTGGCGACGGCGCTCAGGAGCTGATTGTCGACCCCGGCCCGCCAGGCCTCGCGACCGGTGTCGGCGTCGATGACGACGTAGGCGTTGTCGATCCGCGCGACGAGGCGGTCGTCCGACCAGAACAGCGCCTCCTGGAGCGGGGCGACCTCGCTGTCGAGGGTCCAGAGGGGCTTGTCGCTCCCGGTCGAGAAGGCGTGGATCACGCCGCCCCGATAGGCGAGGAAGCGGTCGGCGAAGACCGCGGGCGCGCGCCCCTCGGGCTCGACGAGGACCCAGGGGTCGCGCTGGTCGCGCGTGCCGACCGACCAGGCTCGCTTCGTCTCGAAGGCGAGCGAGGGCGCCGCGACCGGCGGGGCGGCCAGACGCGCGATCGCCGCGTCGGCGAGCTCGCTCACGGTCGCGGGAGCTCCGTCGCCCTCGGCGCCGAGCGTGTCCAGCGGCGTGCGGGCCCGGGCGTAGATCCACGCGGAGCGGGCCGAGTCCCGGAGCCCGAGATCCTCGAAGGCCCGGGCGAGGCTCACCAGGAGTTCGCCCTCGGGCTCGTCGACGCGGGTCAGGGACGACGCGATGCTGGTTGCCGCCTCGGACGTCCGACCCTCGTCGATCTGCCGCCGCGCGAGGGCGAGGTGGGCCTTCGCGACGAGGGTCGAGTTGGGGAAGAGCTCCATCAGGCGCTCGAGGGCGTCGACGCCGCCCTCGCCGCGGCCGCGTTCGTAGAGCTCCTTCGCGCGGGCCTCCTCGGCGGCGTAGACCTCGCGGCCGTTGCGTCGGATGATGTCCTCGATGCGATCGCGGGCGTAGCGCCAGGCGGTGTCGCCGGCGAGCGACTCGCGCGGGTAGTCCCGGATCAAGGTCTGGTAGAGGTCGACGGCCTGCGGGAAGCGCCGGTAGGTCTCCTCGACGGTGGCCGCCACGACGGTCGCCACGAATCCGGCTCGCCCGTAGCGACGGTTCGTCTCCAGCGCCGGGGCGATCGTGCGGAACACGTCGCGGTGGTCGTAGATCTCGTCGGCGTGGTCCCGCATGAGGCGGGCGTAGGCCTTCTCGACCGAGGCCCGGTCCCGCATCTCGAAGGCCTTGGCCATCCGGTGGAAGAGGAGCTCGACCTCGGCGCGCGCGTCGCCGGCGTTGACGAGGGCGAGGTCGAAAGCGCGAGCGACGTCGAGGCCGGCTTCCTGCCGGCGCGCCTCGGCGCCCAGCGCGAGGTCGAGGTAGAGGCGATAGAGAGCGTCGCGGGACTTCTGCCGCGCCTCCGTGCCGCTGATGCCGAGCGCCTCCGCCAGCTCCTTCGCGCGCTCGTAGGCGCGGATCGCGACGTCGACCTTGATCGAACCCGACTGCAGGCCGAGCTCCGCGTACTGGAAGTGGGGCTCGGGGTCGGCGGGGTCGCTCTCCGTGCGTCGGCGCAGGCGGGCGAGGATCTCCGCCTCGTCGAAGAAGCTCCGCACGAAGGTCAGCGTCCGCGAATCGTCGGTGGCGGCGAGGACGACCACCTCGCCGTTGCTGGCGAGGTTCCCCGCGACGGGGCCGCCGGCGCTGCCCTGAGCGGGATCGATCTCGTTCACGACGCGGCGACCGGCGAGGTCCCAGATGAAGAGGCGGTCGACGAGCTGACGCTCGCGAGGCGGTCGGTAGCGCACGGGCGTCACGAGCTGGTCGCCGGCGAGGAGCGGCCGGCCGATGACGCCGGCCTCGCGGTTCTCGCGGTAGCTCGTGGAGTCGAAGGCGATGCTCGAGACATCGGTCTTCCGCGTCGCGACGTCGTGGAAGGCGATCTTCGTGCCGCAGACGACGATCGCGCCGCGGACGGGGCCGACGATGTAGCGGTAGCGGTCGTCGGGCGAGCGCGTGAGGACGCGGCGGCCGCGACCGATCTGCGTGTCCACCGCGATCAGGTCCTGCGAGTCGATCGGCGTGAAGAAGATCTCGTCCCCAACGACGATCGGCTCGTTGTTGGCCCAGCCGGGGGAGCGCTCGAAGACGGAACGGTAGATCCGCTGCTGCCGCGGGATCCCGACCTGCTCGTAGCGGATGACGTTGCGCAGCGTGCCGAGACGGGCATCCACGGAGGCGATCATGCCGATGTTCGTGGAGTACCAGAGCTGGCCGCGGTGCATCACGAGGTGACCGGACACGCACTCGCGGATCCGGTTGCCGAACATGTTCTGCTCCATCTGACCGGCGCCGACGAAGGTCGACCAGCGGAGGCGTCCGGTGCGTCGATCGAAGCAGCAGACGTAGTGGTGGTAGCCGGTGTGGAAGCGCGTGGCCGAGACGTAGAGGTCGTCCCCGATCACCAGCGGGCGCGAGGTGACGCTGAGCTTCGAGACGAAGAATCGCTCCTCGGCGGTCGATCCCTCCGGCGCGTAGCGGGCGTGGCTCCAGAGGAGGCGTCCGGTCGTGGCGTCGAGCGCGTGCAGTCGCCGCTCGGGCACCGCCATCTGCGGCGTGTAGTTCCAGATCTGGGTCTCGCGCTCGACGGGCATCTCGAGGGAGGCGTAGAGCACGTTGCGGTCGACGACGATGGGGAACTCCGCCGCGAGGTTGACCCGCGCCTGGGAGCCGGAGGCGGGACCGTCGTACTCCCACTTCTCCTCCTGCCCGAAGAGTCCGAGGGCCCGGATCTTGACCCCGTTCGAGAGGAAGAGCGTGCCGTCGTCGAGCGCGGGCAGCACCGGATTCCGCCGAACTCGCGGACCTGCGACGCTCTCGCGGAAGTCGACGATCTGAGCTGCGTTCCGCGGGCCCCGTACCTGCATGCCGATGCGTGCGGCCCAGCGGGGTCGCAGGAGGACCGGCCGGATCGGCGGGGAGGCGGGCCGCGTCCGGACAGCAGCCGCGGCACTCCGCCACATCGCGCGGAGCGGCCGGGGTCGCCCGCGATCGCGACCTCGATCTCCAGCGAAGGCCCGCGTCACCGCCAGGGCCTCGTCGAGCATGCGGGCGTCGTCCATCGCCCGGGCGGCGATCGCCACGACCGCGAGTCCGCGCGCCTGACCTCGACGTCCTCCGCCAGGTCTCGCCGACCAGGGATTCGAGGCCGGCGGCCCGCGCGAAGCGTCCCAGCGTCGAGCTGGAGGTCCATCGCGGCGAGGAGGGCGGGGCGACCGAAGGACGTCATCGCGCAGCGGCGGTGGACGTCGATGAGCAGCTCGGGATCGAAGTCGGCGAGTCCGTGCCGGTAGAGCTCCTCGACCGTAGGAGCCCGGTAGGTGGCGAGGCTGTCGGCCGGAAGGCCGCGCAGCAGCCCCAGGCAGTGGGCGCGGATGCTCTCGAAGGCGCCTTCCTCGGCGACCCAGGCCGCGTCCGAGTACTCGTCCATCGCCTGCTGCACGAAGCGCAGGGCGCGTTCGAGCTCGCCGCTCTCGAGATCGCGCACGGCGTTCTCGACCAGCTCGGTCGCGTGACGGCTCGTCGAGACCTGGAGGTTGCTGTCGGTAGTCACCCGGCTCGTCGTTGAAGCCGAACTGGGCGGCGGCGGGGCTCGCGCCGACGATCCACAGGAGGGCCGTCGCGAGCCAGAGCGCGGGCGCGTGGTTCAGGCGCGTGAGGGCGTTCATGGGGTTCACATCGTCCCTTCCGGACCGCCCGGCCGCGCCTCCGCGCGACCGCGACGGTCGATCTCGATCGTCAGACCAGGTTCCGCCGGCGCCGCAGGAGCCACTCCGCGGCGAGGATCGCGAGGAAGGCTTGCCGGCAACCAGGGCCGGTTCTTCACGGGCTCGGGGCTGGACCTTGCTCCGGCGCGTCGTGGCGTCGGCCCGAGTCGGTCCAGGAGCGGATCCGGCCTCGCCCAGGATGGAAATACGCGCCGCTCGCCTCCGCGAGCTCGCGCAGGCCGTCCTCGTTCATCGCCGGCTGTCGCCGCTCGGGGTCGTCGTCGATCACGTCGAAGGCGACCGGGGCGTACCGCTTGCCCGCGAGGCCCTCCTCGCCGACGATCCAGGCCTCGTAGCGCCCGAAGCGCGCCGGCTTGAAGGTGTGGACGTACTCCCCGTCCCGGACCTTCTTCAGCTCGACCATGCGAGCCTTGGATTCGGGCGCGGCGATCATCATCCGCTGGATCTCCTCGGTCGCCGGGTCGAAGTTCTTGTCCTTCACGTAGGCCGTGAGCTGGACGGACTGACCCTGGCGGTATTCGGAGCGGTTCGAGAAGAGCTTGTAGCGCTTGCTCCCGCGGTAGAGGTGCGCCCGCGCCAGATAGCGGATCACGTTCCCCCAGTAGCGGTTGAAGTAGGTCGCGCCGGACTTGTAGTACCAGCGCCAGGTCTCGTCGGTGGCGGAGAAGAGCACCGGACCGTCGCCGTAGTTCCCCGCGACCAGGATCGGATAGGGCCCGAAGCGGTTGCGCTGGGTGGGGTGGACCGCGATGACCTGCGCGCCCGGAGTGGGCTTGCGGGTCGGGTACCACCAGCGGAGGGCCTTCAGCGGGATGAAGTCGGGCTCCTCCCACATCCGTCGGTTCTGCTCGGGATCGTTCGTGATCTGGACGATCGGATGCTCGCGGCCGAGCGCGGTCAGGCGCGGCTTCCAGTCCTCGACGAAGTCGGTCGGCGGGGCGTCGTCCGGCGAGAAGGTGATGTCGACGGGGAGGAGCTCCTCGAAGGGCGTGTCGACGTAGGCGCCCGGCATCCAGCCCTCGCCGGCGATGACGGCGAGCCCGCCGCCGCTGTCCACGAAGCGCTGGATGTTGCGGAGGACGCCGGTGAGCTTCTCGGGGGTCGAGACGAGCAGCGCCGGGTTCACGTCGCCGAAGATCAGGACGTCGTAGGCGTCGAGCTCCTCGAAGGTCGAGGGGAACTGGCGCAGGGGTTCGACGTTCGGGCTCGTCTCCTGCGGGAAGTTCGGCTCGGCCGAGAGCAGGAGGGCGCGAGCCTGGAAGGCCTCGTCGCCGCGGACGACGAAGTTCTTGAGCCGGCGGTACTCCCAGCGGGGCAGGGTGTCGACGTAGAGGACGCGGATCTTGTCGTCCTTCACGACCAGGCCGTGCGTCCGGACGTTGTTGGCGGTGTCCTCCTCGCCCGCGGGGCCCTGGATGCGGGCCTCGAGGGTGAAGGAGCCGACGTGGCGAGCGACGACGTCGATCTCGATGACCTGGTCGCCCTCGGACTTCTCGAGCTTGCGGGTCTGGGGGGCGACCCAGGGGCGACCGTCCTGGTCGTTGACGGTGACCGTGACCCAGTCGCTCGGGTAGCCCGAGTTGCGGACGACGAGCTCGAGCTTGACCGTGCTCCCCTTGAGGGCCACCTCGTCCGCGCGGATGAAGCGGAGCTCGATGTCGCGCAGGGCCGAGGGATCGCCCACCCCGATGGCGTGGACGAGGACGCGGTCCTTCTTGCCCGCGTAGCGCGCGACCTCGACCGGATCGGTGCCGGTGTTGACGCGGCCGTCCGAGACGACGACGACGCTCGCGTCCGGCTTGGCCTGCACGTCGGGATCGGAGAGGACGTAGGCGATCGCGTCGCCCGTGGCCGTGATGGGACCGTCGTCCGTGATCTCGTCGAGGCCGCCGATCGGACGCGGCTTGCCGCCCGAGAAGACGTAGGTCTTCACGTCGTGCTTCTCGGCCAGCTTGCCGAGGAGATCGAGACCTTCGGGCCCCAGGGCGCCCCGCGTGAGCTCGCTGCGCGAGACCTCGCGGAGATTCGTGCCGGCCGGGAGGCCGGCCGCGGCCCGGACGGCGGCGCCGCGCGCCGGGTCCTGTTCGTAGTCCTCCTTGCGCTGCATCGAGGCCGACCCGTCGATGAGCACCGTGACCATGGAGCGGATCTCCTCGACCTTCCGGAACTGGCGGTAGGGATCGAAGAGGAGGAGGACGACGAAGAAGATCGCGGCGACGCGCAGCGCCGTCAGCGTGACGCGGGCCCAGAGCGGCGTGCCGCGCGTGCGCTTGTAGAAGAACCACGCGAAGGCGACGAGGCCCAGCGGGATGAGCAGCCAGGCCACGTAGTTCGGGGGCAGCGCGCTGAAGCGCAGTCCCTCGTCGACGAGGTCGTCGGCGGCCTGGAGGAAGAAGGAGGGGCCGTTCATCGCGTCGTCTCCTTCACGCCGCTTCCCCGAAGGACTTGCGGCGGTCGATCCGCCAGGCCAGCACGGTCTCGAGCACGAGCACTCCGAGGAGGACGTAGAGGAGCGTGCGCCAGAGACTCGAGCGGCTCGCGCCCTCGGCCTCGTCGCCCAGCTTGTCCAGATCGCGGACGACCTCGATCAGCTCGCTGCCGAAGTGCATCGTCAGCCAGCCGTCGGCCGCCCGCGTGAGGTCGGACTCGCCGGGATCGACGTTGACCGCGAAGAGACGCGTCTCGGCCGGGGCGCTGCCCGCGGCCGGCACCTCCATGCGGATCAGTTCGGCGCGGTCGAGCTTGGGAAGGGTGAGCTCGGAGGACGTCTTGTCGGGCGAGAGCGTGGTGGCGCGATCGGCGGCGGCGTCGTCGCCGCGCTGCACGCGGACCTGCCGCACGGAAGCGTCGAACTTCTCCGTCAGCGGGGCGCCGACGGTGAGGTTGGCGTGGTCCCCGTGTCGCGTGAGGTGGTACGCGATCTCGCGCATCAGCGGGACGAAGGCCGGCGAGGCGCCGTAGAGGTTCCAGGCGCGATCGGCGCTCGTCGTGACGAGGAAGACCTTGCCGTCGCCGAAGCGGCGCTCGACGAGCGCGGGCGCGAGGTCGGTCGAGGCCTCGTCGTTCGCGGGGCGGAAGCGGGCGAGCACCCGCACGCGGTCATCGTTCGGATCGACCGAGAGCGCGGCGAACTTGTGGACGGGCATGCTCGTGATGCCCGGGCGGACCCGCGGGTCCTCGAAGTATCGCGTGACCGGATGGTCGAAGGTGTCGAACTGGAGCACCCAGGGGTTCTCGGTGAACTCGTCCGTGCCGCGGATCGAGAGGAAGCGGCCCGGCAGGAGACCCTCGCCGTCGCGGAAGTAGAGCTCGTTCACGCGGCCGCTCTCGACGCCGACCGCGCCCGGCCGCTCGAAGGAGGGGCCGGGGAAGAAGAGGAGGGCGCCGCCGCCCCGCACGAAGGCCTCGAGGTCGCGGAGGCGCGAGGCCGAGACGTCGGCGACGTCGGCGAGGACGACCATGTCGTAGTTCTCGAGGTTCTCGCCGTTGAGCTCGCCGGCCGAGATCTCGCGGACGCGGAAGGCCACGTCGCCGCGGGTCCCGCCCGAGGGGTCGAGCGCGCGGGCGGCGAAGAAGCTCGCCGGGGCGGACTCGTCGCGCGTGGGGGGCGGGGCGACCGCGAGGACGCGGACGTGATCCACGACCTCGAAGGCGAAGCGGCGGAGGTTGTCGACGGCCAGGTCGTCGTCGCGATACCGCACGGCGACGTAATGCCAGCCGGCGCGGTCGAAGACGGCCTCGAAGCCGAAGGCCTGTTCGGTCTCCTCCTCGGTCCCGGTCTCGTAACCCGGGATCCGCTCGATGCGCTCGCTGCGCGCGAAGGTCGCCTCCTGGTCGATCGAGAACTCGAGCTCGCCGCCCGCGTCGAGCGGACCGAAGTTGCGGACCCGGCACTCGAAGCGGGCCGGGATGCCGCGGACCAGCGTGCGGCCGGCCTGCTCGAGCGAGGTGACCGCCACGTTCCGGCGGCGTTCGTCGGAGATCTCGCCGACGTCCACGAGGACGAGCCGGGCCCGCGCGTCGGCGATCTCGCGCAGGACGCGCTCGAAGCCGGGATCCGGGGCGTCGACGGCGGCGGCGTCGTCATCCGCGCCGCGGCGACCGGCGCCGAGGAAGGCACTCTTCTGCAGGTCCGTGATGCAGTAGACGACGCGGGCGCCGGGGTAGTCGCGCTCGAGCGCCGGATCCCCGAGGAGTCCGGCCGCGATCTTGAGGCCGCCGAGGAGGTCCGTTGAGGACGCGGTGAGGGCGGTGGATTCGATCGCGGTCGAGACGCGGCCGAGCTCGCGGGTGACGGGGAGCTGGAGCTGCGCCGGGCTGCCCAGGGTCACGAAGGCCGCGGCGTCCGCGTTCTCGTCGAGGCCCCCGGCGATCCGGGCGGCGGCCTCCCGGGCGCGATCGAAGGCGGGACGGTCCGAGGCGTCGCGCGCGTCCATCGAGAAGGACGTGTCGAGCAGGACCACCGCCACCCGGGCGCGCGGTGCGTTGCCGAAGAGCTGGCCGCGCTCGAGGCGCGGATCGGCCAGCGCCAACGCGATGAGGAGCACGGCGAGGATGCGGAGGAGGAGCAGGAGCAGGTTCTCCATCCGCAGGCGCTTGCGCGTCTTCTTGAAGGCGCGCTCGAGCAGCTCCATGGCCGCCCAGGGCACCCGCCGGAAGCGGCGTCGCGACAGCAGGTGGATGAGGATGGGGACGCCGGCTCCGGCGGCCCACCACATCATCGACGGCGATCCGAAGAATCCGTCCATCAGTCCCGGCGTCTCCCCCTCGTGCCCCGGTTCATCTCGCCCCGACGCGCGCGGCGAGGTAACTGCTCAGCGCGATGTCGAGGGGTGACGAGGTGTCCATGCGGACGTAGTCCATGCGATTCGTCGTGCAGGCGGCCTTCGCCCGCTCGAGGAACTTCGAGAGTTCCTCCAGGTAGGCGCGTCGCAGCGCCTTCGGATCGGCGTGGAGCTTCTCCTCGACCTCGAGGCCCTCGAACTGCGTCATGCGGTCGAAGGGGAACTCGAGCTCCGTGCGGTCGAGCACGTGGAACACGATCACGTCGTGCCCCTTGTGGCGCACGTACTTGAGCCCGCGCTCGAAGCCGCCCTCCTCGGCGTCGAAGAGGTCCGAGAGCAGGATGATCAGGGAACGCCGGCGCAGGCGCTCCGCCACGTCGGACAGCAGGCGGCCGAGGTCGGTCTTGCCGGTCGGCTGCGCCTCCGCCAGCGAGCGGTAGATGTCGCGGACGTGGAGCGGGTTGTTGCCCGGCGGCAGGAACTTCCCCAGGTGATCGTCCCACAGGACGAGAGCGGCCTCGTCCTGCTGCTGCGTGACGAGGTGCGTGAGCGAGGCCGCGATCATCTTCGCGTAGTCGATCTTCGAGGGCTCGTCGGAGCCGTAGGACATCGAACTCGAGGTGTCGAGGACGAGATAGACCCGAAGGCTCGTCTCCTCCTCGTATTCCTTGATGTAGTACCGGTCCGTCTTTCCGTAGACCTTCCAGTCCAGGAAACGGATGTCGTCGCCCGGGACGTACTCCCGGTGCTCACGGAACTCCACCGAGTTGCCCTTGAGGGGGCTCTCGTGGCGACCGGAAACGAAGCCCTCGACGGCCAGGCGAGCCTTCAGCTCGAGCCCGCTGACCTTATTGAGGACCTTCGGATCCAAGTACCTGCGATAGTCTTCCATCGGAGGCGATCTCGTTGCCGGCCGCGGGGATGGTCTCGATCAGCTTGTCGATGACGACGTCCGGGGTGATCCCCTCCGCCTCGGCGCTGAAGTTGCAGATGATGCGATGGCGCAGGACGGGCTTCGCCACCGCGCGGATGTCGTCACCGGAGACGAAGGTCCGGCCCGCGAGCACGGCCCGGGCCTTGCCGCCGAGCACGAGATACTGCGAGGCGCGCGGGCCGGCGCCCCAGGCGAGCCACTCCTTCACGAAGTCGGGCGCCTCGGGGGTCTGGACGCGCGTGCGGCGCGTGAACTCGAGGGCGTACTTCACGACGTGGTCGCTGACCGGGACGCGCAGGACGAGGTCCTGCAGGCGGATGATCTCCTCGCCGGTCAGGACGGCCGCGACGTCCTCGGACCGCACCGTCGTCGTGCGCTGGATGATGGCCAGCTCCTCGTCGGCGTCGGGGTACTCGACGTTCACCATGAACATGAAGCGGTCGAGCTGGGCCTCGGGCAGGGGATAGGTGCCCTCCTGCTCGATCGGGTTCTGGGTCGCGAGGACGAAGAAGGGCTCGGGAAGCGGTGGCGCTTGCCCGCGGCCGAGACCTGGTGCTCCTGCATGGCCTCGAGGAGCGCCGCCTGCGTCTTCGGCGGGGTGCGGTTGATCTCGTCCGCGAGGATGATGCTCGCGAAGACCGGTCCGGGATGAACTTGAACTCCGGTGCCCGGTGCTCTTGTCCTCCTGGATGACCTCCGTGCCCGTGATGTCGGAGGGCATCAGGTCGGGGGTGAACTGGATGCGGCTGAAGTCGAGGTTCAGCGTGCGCGCCAGCGTGGAGATCATCAGCGTCTTCGCCAGCCCGGGCACGCCCTTCAGGAGGCAGTGCCCGCGGGCGAGGATGCACATCAGGAGCTGCTCGACGACCTCTTCCTGGCCGACGATCACCTTCTCCAGCTCGCGCCGGATCCGCGCCACCGATTCCTGGAGGTCGCGCACCGCGGCCATGTCGCCGCTCGGGTTCCTCTCGCCGTCGCTCATGTCCACCCTTTCGTCATGTCCATCAAGGACGCTTCGGTCCGAGGAGTGATAACTCCCCGGCCGAAGCGGCGATCAATCCCTCGGACGTCGCGACGAGACCGAGGGGAGCCCCCCCGGCCTCGCGACGTGCGTAAGTCGGTTGCCCGGTGTGTCCGGTGCGATGGTCGATGCGATAAACGCCCCGCGTCGTCGGGAGATACAAAATCCCCGGAGCCTCGGCGCAGATTCCGGCGAGCGGATCCTCGAGGGGGGCGGGCGCGGGCCAGGGGGCGAGGCGCGGCGCCCCGGCGAAGGGCGTGAAGGCCCGCAGCACCTCGGTGTCGAGGGCGGTGTCGCGTCCCGCGACGGTGACGACCCCGTCCCGGTGCGAGACGAGGCGGCTCATGCCGTCCCGCGGGAGGGTGGCGAGCCGGACGAGGATCTCCCCGGCCCGCACGGCGGCGGCGTCCGTCGCCGGCGCGGGAAGGAGGGCGAAGAGCCCGTCGGCGTCCTCCGGGGCCACCACGCAGCGGCCTCCGTCCGCCAGGGCGGGCGAGTCGCTCCAGCCGCGCGCGATCGCGCCCCGGCCGCCGAGGCGGTCGTCGGGCCGACGCCGTTCGTAACGGAGGACGAAGCGCGCCCGGCCGCTCGCGGCGTCGAGGACCGCGACGTGGCCGCGGTTGTCGGCGACGAAGAGCGCCCCGTCGCAGAGCGCCGGCGTCGAGCAGGTGATCCAGCCGCGCGCATCGAGTCCGTCGTCCTCGGCGCTGCGGTAGCGGAGCGGGAGGCCCGAGCGGAGCCGGTCGGCCCACTGCAGGGCCCCGTCCCTCGCCCGGAAGCAGAGGATCCAGGTTGAGGGGAGGGCCGCGTCGTCGTGCGCGGTCGCCCAGACGCGTCCCTCGCCGATGGTGGGGCCGGAGTCGAAGGTCAGCTCGACGCCGGCGATCGGAGCCGTCCGGCGCCAGCGCGTCTCGCCGCTCGCGAGATCCAGCGCGACGAGCTCGGTCGCGCCGGCCGAAGCGCGCGCCGCGAAGACGTAGAGCCCCTCGCCCGCCGCGCCCGCCAGCGAGCGGAGGTTCGCGCCGAGCGAGGGCGGCGGGAGATCCGCCTCGTCCTCGTCCTCGGTCGGGAAGGCGCGGCGCCAGCGCGGGCGGCCCGTCGCCCGCTCGACCGCGAGGACCTCGCGGCGGGTGTGGAAGACGACGAGATCGCCGACGGCCCGCGGTCGCGGCGCCGGTCGGTCGGGCGCATCGGCCTCGAGCGCGAGGGTCCAGCGGACCTCGGCGCGCGGGAGGTCGAGCGCGGCGGGAGCCCCACCGAGGCCCGGGAGTCCGGCCGCGAGCTCCCTCACCGTCGACCTCGCGCCGGCGATGGTCACCGGCGCCTCCGCCTCCGGCGCGGCCGCGAGCGCTCGCAGTCGGCTCCGGTCGTCCGCCGCGTGGTAGGCGAGAGCGCGCAGGGCGGCGCGTTCCGCCGCGCCACTCCGGCCGAGCCCCCGCGTCGCGCCGAGTTCGAGCTGGGCGATCGCGGCCAGGGCGTCCGCGCCCCGGCCCGCCTCGACGTGGTCGTGGGCGGCGGCGCGCGCGGCCGCGAGTCCGGCGTCGGAGAAGGGGTGACGGCGTCGGACCGCGATCGCCCCGCCGGGCGTCTCGGCGAGCTCGTCGGCCGTCCGCGCGAAGAGCGCCCGGTAACGCGCGAGCGCCTCGTCGGGCAGGGCCAGCACCCGCCGCCGCGCCCAGGTGTCGAGCGAGACCGTCAGGTCGTCGCGTCCGTCCACGGGCACGAGCGCGAAGCGGTGGGTGAAGGGCGCGGCCTCGTCGCCCGTCGCCGCCTCGTCGCCGCGCTCGAGGAGGCGCTGCAGGCGGGGGAGGGCGACGTCGAACTCGCCGCGCTCGAGGGCGCGATCGGTCGCGCGCGTCTCCTCGATCACGGCCTCGTCGTCGAGGGTGAGATCGCGGACGATCGGCGCCTGGGCGGCGGCCCGGGCGGCGCCGAGGACGAGGAGCAGGAGGGCGAGACTGGCGAAGCCGCCTCGCGTCATGCGTTCGCGTCCCCGGGGGACCGGAGCGCGTCGAGCTCGCTGCGCAGGCGGCGGACCTCCTTCAGGAGTTCGGGCAGGCGCGGCAGCGCCATCATCTCCCGCAGGTTGTCGCGGTGGTCCTTCGCGGGAGTGCCGGAGACGGTCGCGCCGGCGGGGATGTCGCCTCCGACCGCGCTGCGTCCGCCAATCGTGGCCCCGTCGCCGATCGTCACGTGGTCGCGCAGCGAGCAGTCGCCGCCGATGATGACGCCGCGACCGACGCGCGTGGAGCCGGCGATGCCCGTCTGTCCGGCGATGAGCGTCCCCGCGCCGATCTGGCAGTTGTGGCCGATCATCACCAGGTTGTCGAGCTTGGCGTGCGCATCGACGCGCGTGCTGCCCGTCGTTCCGCGGTCGACGCAGGAGTTCGCGCCGATCTCGACGTCGTCGCCGATCACGGTGTTGCCGATGTGCTCGAGGCGCATGATGCGTCCCTCGTGCGCCTCGAACCCGAAGCCGTCGCAGCCGATGACCGCGCCCGCGAAGAGGGTGACGCGATCGCCGAGGCGACAGTCGCGGTAGACGACGGCGCGCGGATCGAGCCGGCACGCCGCCCCGATCGTCACGTGCGGACCGATGAAGACCTGCGGACCGACGATGGTGCCGGGCCCGATCCGGACGCCCTCGGAGATGACGCTGAAGGCGCCGATCGAGACGCCCTCGCCCAGCTCGACGTCGTCGGCGACGACGGCGCTGGGGTGGACGCCGGGCGAGACCGACGCCTCGGGCGCGAGCATCCGCAGCGCGACGGCGAACACCCAGCGCGGATTCGCGTGGCGCAGGAGCGCTCGTCCCTCGAGTTCGAAGTCGGGCGGGACGCAGAGCGCACCGGCGCGCGAGGCGCGCGCGGCCTCGGGCGGCGAGCCCTTGCGGACGAAGGCGATCCCGGTCTCGTCGGCCTCGTCGAGTCCGGCCGCCGAACGGACGAGGACGTCATCGCCGTCGAGCACGGCACCGGTGGCCTCGGCGAGATCGGCGAGGCGAAACGCGCGCAGTCGATTCATGCGGGGAGTCTAACAGGAGGCGGGTGCAGCGCGGAGCGCGCGTCGGCGCGGAGGAGAGGTCAGCGCGGCGCGGGGGTTCCGCCGCTCGCGCGGACGGGGCGGAACACGATCTCGCCCTCGCGACCCCAGCCGCGTCGGCGCAGTTCGGCCTCGCGCGTCTCGGGGTCTCCGAGGAGGCCGTCGCGCACGGCCGAGAGCGCGCGGCCGGTCTCGCGCTGCTCCTCGATCTTCCGCGAGAGATCGGCCGCCTGGGCGTGCTTCGCCTCGAGGCGATCCTGGGCGGGGAGGGCGACGAAGAAGTGGACGAACAGCGACAGCGCCACGAAGCACAGGAGCAGCAGGAGGGAAGCCCCCTGCGTCGCGCCCGCCTTGCTCGTGGTGCCGTCCATCACGTCGTCAGATCCCGTAGAGGGCGCCGCCGCCCAGTTCATCCTCGATCCGCAGCAGGCGGTTGTACTTCGCGACGCGATCGGTCCGGCAGAGCGAACCGGTCTTGATCTGGCCCGCGTTGAGGGCGACCGCGAGGTCCGCGATCGTCGTGTCCTCGGTCTCGCCGCTGCGGTGGGAGATGACCGTCGCGTAGGCGTTCGCCTGCGCGAGCTGCACGCACTCGATCGTCTCGGTGAGCGTGCCGATCTGGTTGATCTTCACGAGCACGGCGTTCGCGATGTCGCGGTCGATGCCGCGGCGCAGGCGCTCGCTGTTCGTCACGAAGAGGTCGTCTCCGACGAGCTGGACGCGATCGCCGAGCTCCTGCGAGATCAGCTTCCAGCCGTCCCAGTCGTCCTCGTGGAGCGGGTCCTCGATGGAGTCGATGGGGAAGCGCTCGATCCAGCCCTCGTAGACCTTGATCAGCTCCTCGACGTCCTTCTCCGGCTCGGCCTCGGCGCGGAGGTGGTAGATGCCGTTCTCGTAGAACTCGCTCGCGGCGCAGTCGAGGCAGATCGAGACGTCTTCCTCCGGCGTGTAGCCGGCCTTCTCGATCGCGCGCATGATCAGCTCGAGCGCCTCCTCGTTGCTCTTCAGGTCCGGCGCGAACCCGCCCTCGTCGCCGACGGAGGTCGAGAGGCCCGCGTCCGAGAGGACCTTCTTGAGCGTGTGGAAGATCTCCGCGCCCGCGCGCAGCGCCTCGCGGAAGCTCTTGAAGCGCTTTCCGCCGGGCGAGATCATGAATTCCTGGATGTCGACGTTGTTGTCGGCGTGCTGACCGCCGTTGAGGATGTTCATCATCGGCACGGGAAGCGTGCGCGCCTGCACGCCGCCGAGCCAGCGCCGCAGCGGCAGTCCGTGCGCGTTCGCGGCCGCGTGGGCGACGGCGCAGCTCACCGCGAGGATCGCGTTGGCGCCCAGGGTCGACTTGTCGCGCGTGCCGTCGAGCTCGATCATCGCGCGCTCGATCGCGCCCTGATCCGAGGCCGGCATCCCGAGGAGGGCGGGGTAGATCTTCTCCTCGACGTTGCGGACCGCGTCGAGGACGCCCTTGCCGTGATACCGCTCGCCGCCGTCCCGGAGTTCGACCGCCTCGTGCTCGCCGGTGCTCGCGCCGCTGGGGACGATCGCCCGTCCGCCCGCGCCGCTCTCGAGTTCGACCTCGACCTCGACCGTCGGGTTGCCCCGGGAATCGAGTACCTCGCGCGCCCTGATATCCGCGATCGCGTCCATCGGATCGGAACCTCTCCGGAATTGTGGCGCCCCCGCTCACCGCGGCGGATGCGCTCCCTCTTATGTCCTGTAGGGCAATCGCTGTAAAGCCCTTGCGACGAAAGTTCTTGGAGTCGACGGGGGGCGGGTCGGGGCGACCGGTTGCGCCGCCGCGCGACGGTGGTTAAGAGGCGGGAGTCGAAGTCCCCGGAACGGGGAGAGGCGGGGACGCCCGCCGTGTCGCGATGGAGGGCGATCCGAGCCGATGGCCACGCCCCTGAAGTCCCTGTCGGCGCTGCCGACCCTCGTCACGCTGGGCAACACCTTCTGCGGTCTGCTCGGCGTGACCTACGTCATCGCCGCGTCCCGGTCGCACGGGATCGCCGAGGCGCTCTCCGGCCAGTACGCCCTCCTGGGGCCCGACTCGGAGGACGCGCTGGCCATCGGCGAGCGCATCGCCGACGCCCGGGCCGAATGGTACGGCTTCCTCGTCAAGGCGGTCTGGGCGCAGCTCGCGGCCGCCTTCTTCGACTTCATGGACGGCAAGGTCGCCCGTCTGACCAAGAGCGAGTCCGACTTCGGGGTCCAGATGGACTCCCTGTCCGACGTCATCTCCTTCGGCCTCTTGCCGGTGTTGATGTTCAACGCGCTCTTCCAGCTCGAATTCGGCGCCTCGGGCAAGCTCGCGCTCATCCTGTCCGCCTTCTACCTCTTCGGCGCCGTCCTGCGGCTGGCCCGCTTCAACGTCGAGGCCTCCGAGGGGGACGACGACCACCGCGCCTTCCGCGGGCTCCCCAGTCCGGCCGCGGCGGCGGGGCTCGCGTCGCTCGTGTATCTCTACTGCGAGCGCGACTTCCAGGAGGTGGACGACGTCATCCGGGCGGTCTGCCCCTGGATGGCCGCCATCCTCGGCTTCCTGATGTGGACGAAGCTCCCCTACATCCACTTCGTCAACGTCGTCCTGACCGAACGCCGCAACTTCGCGCACCTCTTCCTCGTGGTCGTCGCGATCTTCGCCATCGCCTACAAGCCGCCGCTCGGCATCGCGGTGATCATGGCGGGCTACGCGCTCTCCGGACCCCTGATGTACCTCCACAACCTGGTCCGCGGGCGGTCCACGGTGGACGGGGAGTCACTCATTTGAAGCCGGAGACCGTCCTCGTCTCGATGGGGTCCAACCTCGGGGACCGGGTCGGACACCTCCGCTTTGCCGTCGCGGCGCTCGCGACGCGACCGGGACTCGAGATCGTGGCGGTGTCGCCGCTGTTCGAGACCGAAGCCTGGGGCGGACCGGAGGGGCAGGGCGCCTACCTGAACGGAGCCGTCGCGCTCCGCTGCACGCTCGAACCCCGCGAGCTCCTCGACCTGCTGCAGGACCTCGAACGCCGGCGGGGCCGGGAGCGCGGCGAGCGGAACGGCCCGCGCACCCTCGACCTCGACATCCTCATCTTCGGCGAGCGCCGGCTCCGCGAGCCGGCCCTGGGCGTCCCGCATCCCCGGATGCTCGACCGCGCCTTCGTCCTCGCTCCGGCGGCCGCCGTCGCCCCGGACCTCCGGCATCCCGAGGCGGGGCGGACCCTGTCCGAACTCGCGGCCCGGGTCGGATGGGAGGGCATCCTCGGCGAGGTCGCGCCCGCGGACTGGTGGCAGGCGCCCCGCCCGGTGGAGAATCCGGCGTCTTGAGCCGGTCCGTCCGCGAGCTCGCCCACGCCAAGATCAACCTCTTCCTCGAGGTCCCGGCCCGACGTCCGGACGGTTATCACGAGATCGAGACCGTGATGCACGAGATCGACCTCGCCGACGAGATCGAGCTCGAGCGCGCGGCGGAGACCCGTCTCGAGATCGACGACCCGGCCCTCGACCTCGGTGAGGACAACCTCGCGCTCCGGGCCCTGCGGGCCCTGGAGCGCCGTCTCGACCGCCCGCTGGACGCGGTCGTCCGGATCCGCAAGCGCATCCCGGCCGGCGGCGGGCTCGGCGGCGGCTCGAGCGACGCGACGGCGGTCCTCCGCGGGCTCGACCGGCTCCACGGTCTCGGTCTGGACCCCCGGGAGATCGAGTCGGTGGCGGCGGAGGTCGGGTCGGACACGGCCTTCTTCGCCCGGGGCGGGACCGCGCTCTGCCGCGGCCGGGGGGAGCTCGTCTCGCCCTTGCCGCGGGGGCCCCGGCTGGCCTTCGTCCTCGTCCTGCCGGGTATCCACGTGCCCACCGGGCCCGTTTTCGGCGCTCTGAGATTGCCGGAGCGGCCCCGGTCCAGCTACGCTCTCCTGCGGAGAATGGCCTGGGATCGTTCGATCGCGCCCGGCGACCCGGCCCTCTTCAATCGCCTCGAAGCGCCCGCGCGGCGGCTCCATCCCGAACTCGACGCGTTCTTCGTCGAGCTCGACGAGCCGGATGCGCGCCTCTCGGGGAGTGGTTCGACCATATTCCTCCCGCAGCCGGATCGCGACGTGGCGCGCGAGACGGCGGCCCGCGTGCGGGCGAGGATGGGACGGAATGCGTTCGTCGTGGAATCGGCGGTGCGAAGCTGACGCGAATCCCGCGGAGGCCCGCTTGATGCAAATCACCGACGTCAAGGTGAAGCTCGTGCCGGACGAGGGCCGTCGAGACCGCCTCCGCGCCTTCTGCAGCGTCACCTTCGACGACGTCTTCGTGGTCCACGACCTCAAACTCATCGACGGGCCCCACGGCCTCTTCGTCGCCATGCCGTCGCGGCAGGTCGCGCGACGCTGCGCGGGCTGCGGGTCGAAGCAGCCGGTCCGCGCTCGCTACTGCTCGGATTGCGGCGAGCGGAGTCCCTCGGCGCCGCGTCGCGGCGGCGATCGCACCCACGACTTCATCGACGTCGCCCATCCGATCAACGCCGGATTCCGCGAGAGCATCCACGAGGCGATCCTCGAGGCCTACCACCGCGTCCGCGAGGACGCGGACGAGGCGCCGCGCCAGGCGGCGGAGGAGTCCGGCGGACCGCGACCGGCGGCGGGTGGCCCCTACCTCCGGACCGGCGAGACGACGGAGTTCCGTCTGATCGATCCCGGTCCGCTCCCGCTCGCCCCGGGGCGCTTTCCGGGCACGACGCGCGGGCGCGACCGACGGTGAGCCCCGGACCGATCGCCGTCCTCGCCCCCTCGCGGGCCGGCCTCTCGGTCGGCGCGGCGCTCGCGGCGGCCACGGCGCGTCCGCGGATCGTCTGGTCGCGTGGTCCCCGGGCGGGGGTCGACGAGGTGGGGGAGGAGGGACTCCGCCGCGCCCTCGAACGCGCCGCGTGGGTCGTCGTCGCCCCGCGCGACGATGCCCTGCGCGAACTCAGCGCCCGCGCCGCCTCGCTGGCGCCCCCCGACGGGTCGGAGAGGCTCGCCCTGCACCTCTCCGGCGCCGCCGGCATCGACGTCCTCGATCCCTTCGCGGCGCGCGGCTACCGCGTCGCCGTCCTCCACCCCCTGCGGCCCTTCCCGGCCGCCGAGTCCGGAAGCGAGGCGCTCCGCGGCGTCTTCTGCGGGCTGCGCGGCGCGGCGACGGAGGAACTCGCCGCGGCCTGCCGGGCGGCCGGGGCGCGACCGCTCCTCGTCGCGGAGGAGGAGCGCGTGCGCTACCATCGCGGCGCGGCGGTGGCGAGCAACGCGATCGTGGCGCTCCTCGATCTCGCGCGGCGGGATCTCGAGCGCGCGGGGCTCGATGCCGACGACGCGCGCGCCGTCGCGGGCTCGCTCGCCGAGCGCGCGGTCGGGGACGTCCTCCGGGTCGGGGCCGAGGCGGCGCTCACCGGGCCCCTGGCGCGAGGGGACGAGCGGGTCGTCGCGGCGCACCTCGCCGTCGGCGAGGACCTTCCCGGCGACGGCGCCCTCCTGCGGGCCCTGTTCCGGGCCACGCTCCGCGTGGCGGAGCGTTCCGGAGGGCTCGACGAGTCGACCCGGAACGCGCTGCGTCACCTCCTCGAGTCCGATCTTCCGGCCTGAGAAAAAATCGAGTCCCCTCCGGCGCGATCGCGTATAACGTGCGCGGCGGCGACAAGAAGGGTGCGCACGATGCCGATGTAGGGGTGGGTGGAGCCCCGATTCGGCCGCGCCCGTTCGTTGCGACTCCGTGATTCGAACGATGCCCTCCGGTTTCTCGGCGTGGAACGGGGGGCCGTGCGTGCGCGTCGCATCGTCCGCCGAGAAACCCCGAAACCGCCGGAGTCCGGTCGCTCCCATGCGCCTCCTCGCCCCGATCCTCGCGCTCCTCATCGCCCTCGCGGCCGGCGTCTCGCCGCTCCGCGCGGCCGTGCACGTGGGCGAGATCACGCCGCAGCAGGAGGAGCTCGCGAAGATCAAGCGCTCCGAGCAGGCCTTCTGGGAGCTCAGCAAGCAGGTCGTCGAGGTCTGGGACAAGTTCGACAAGTCGCACGACGAGCTCCGCGGCCTCGCGCGCCTCGAGACGGTCCGCCCGAACGTCTTCCTCGCGGTCGGACTCGCCATGAGCGAGAAGGGCCAGCGGGACATGGTCGGCGCCTATCTCGACGCGCTCGGAGCGCAGCGCTTCGACGAGGCCACGCGCGGCAACGTCGCCGGATCGGTGCTGCGCGCCTTCCACGAGACCGAATCCATCCTCGCCGAGCTCGACCTCGCCCTGGCGCGCCATCTCGGCGCCCCGAAGGGCTTCGCCGCCCTCTGCGCCGTCTATCCCGCGATGGTCAACGGATTGCGGGACGCTTCCGGGCGCGAGCCCGACGTCGAGCGTCACGAGGCGGCCCTCCGCCTCGTCGCCTTCTGGCGGGAACATCAGACGGCGCTGCCCGCCGGCGGGGCCGGCGAACTCGCCGCGGCCCTGTCGACCCTCGTCCGCGAGGCCGCCCGGTTCCGCGATCCCGACGCCTGGGAGGCCTGGGTCGCGCGCGTCTCGGGCCCCGAGGATCCGCCCCGCCTGACGATCGAGGCCGCGTTCCGCGTCTCGCTCGACGAGGCCCGGGCCGAGGCCGAGCGACTCCGCGGCGAACGTCGCGAGGAGGTCCGTCAGCTCATCGCCCTGATGCGCGACGCCGGGAACCCGCCCGTCCTCTTCCTGCTGAAGGGAGATCCCGAGATCCGCAAGACGGCGCTGGTCGCGATCGAGGGCATGTCCGGCGGCCTCGCGGCGGAACCCCGCGGCGAGGCCCTGGGGCGGCTCCTGGCCGCGGTCGAGACGCGCGAGCAGGAGGGCGTCCTCGACGCCGCCCTGTTGCGCGACGCCCTGGCCGGATCGGCCGCGCTCGCCCGGGGCACCCCCGAGGAACTCCGTCGTCGGGTGGGGCGGCTCGCGCTGGCCGCCACCGAGGGCGAGCCCCGCGCCGACCTCCTGCGGACGCGTCTCGCGGCCATCCGCGCCAGCGGCTTCGTCGAGGACTTCGCTCGACTCGAGTCCTTCATGACCTTCGCCTGCGCCGAGCCCCGCGCGGCCCAGCCGGAGTGGGTGGACGTCCGCGTCGCGCTGCTCGAGGCCGCCGCCGTCGGGGCGGGAGGCGAGTCGCTCATCCTGCGCGCGCTCCGGGATCCCGACGCCAAGGTCCGCGGCTCGGCCGCCGCCACCTGCACGCGCCTCGTGAAGTCCGTCGCCGCGGCGACGGACGTCGACGCGCTCGGCGGCCTCGCCGCCGCCATGGTCGAGGAGAAGGACGGGATCACCCGTCTCCGCCTCGTCGAGGCCTTCGGGGCGGTGCTGGCCGAGAATCCCCAGCGCGTCGGTTCCGACGCCGTCGCCCGCATCGTCGAGTCCTTCCGTCACGACGACCTCGAGACGCGCCGCCGCGTCGCCGGCGTCGCGGAACGAGCGCTCGGCGTCGAGGGTCTCGGCGACGAGCTGCGCGGCACGCTGCTGGACGCCTTCCGGAAGGCGCTCGCCAACGGCGGGGGGCCGGAGGTGAAGCTCGCGACCGCGCTCGCGCTGGCCGCGAAGCCCGAGCCCGCCCGTCGCGAGATCCTCGAGACCTGGATCCTCGCGCAGCCCGCGCTCCCCGCCGGGGCGCGGCCGGTGATGGGCGCCATCCTCGACGCCTACGGGAAGGAGGCGCCGGGGCTGTGGAGCCTCGCCGGTCGCCTCGCGGAGAAGTCCGAGCCCAGCTTCGCCGTCGCCGCCGCGCTCGCGGGAGACCGCGCGCTCGCTCTCGCGACCGCGGCCCCGCCGGTGCCGCTGGGCGTCGATCTTCCCGTCGCCCGCGACCTCGTCCTGCGGTGGCGCGAGGCCGGCGACGATGCGCAGGGATGGACGGTGGCCCTCGCCGAGCTCGACCGCCGCGTGACCGCGACCCCCGGCAACGCGGCCCTCCTGCGACGGCGGGCGACGCTGCTCGACCGCCTGCTCGGGCGGGCCGAGGACGCCGCCGCGGCGGACGCGCTGCGGGCGCGTCTCGTCGCCGATCTGACCGCTCTCGCCGCCCCCGAGGCGGAAGGCGTCGATGCCGCGGCCCGGGTCGCGGCGACGCGACGCCTGGCCCGGCTCCACTACGAGTCCGGACGCAGCGCGGAAGCCGTGGCGCTTCTCGAGGCGGACGCCGAGCGCGGTCCGAAGGAGGAGGCGCTCGCGATCCTCGCGCGGGTCGACGACTCGCGCTCCGACGCCCGCGAGACCCTGCGCCGGCTCGAGGCGCTCGACCTCGCGGCCGCGGGCTGGACCGAGGCGGATCGGGCCCGCGTGACCGCGGTCCTGCGAGCGGCCCGGGCCGAGACCTGGGATCCGGTCGCCGCCCGCGCGGCTTTGGAGATCGTCCGCGACGCGGGAGGGAACTCCTTCGGCGCCCTCGACGAGCTCGTCTCCGGCGCGGAGGCCCTCTCGGCCCTCGTGGCCGCGGTGCCGGTGGAAGGCGACGCCGAGGCGGCGCGGGCGGCGCTCGCGAAGAGCGGCGTCGCCGCGCCGCGAGCGCTCGTCGCGACGCTCCTCGCTCCGGACCTCGATGCGGCGCGTCGGCGCGCGATCGATGCGATGCTGCGACGTCTCGTCGGCGCGGACGCGGCGCTCGCCGCGCTGACGGCGCCCGAGGGCGACGCCCCCGAGGCCTGGGCCGCCCACGCCGCGGCCGTCGCGGAGTGGTGGCGCGGCAAGCGCAACGACCAAAAAACGTTGCGCGCGTTCTTGAACGGACTCTGAACCGTCCTATCATCCCCTCACGCCGCGGGGTGGAGCAGCTGGTAGCTCGTCGGGCTCATAACCCGGAGGTCGTCGGTTCGAATCCGGCCCCCGCTACTCGAACCAGGGCCGGGCAGTGAAGACTGCCCGGCCCTGATTCTTTCCGGTCTCCTTTCGAGCGGGGAGGTGGACGGTGACGACCGACCTCGATCGCGACACCCTCGACGGCCTCGATCGCGAACTCGCCCGTCGCCGGGCCCCGGAGCCCTTCGCGCCCAGGACCGGCGACTGGTGCGCCCGCGATCTCCTCGAGGGGCTGGAGCGCGCCGACGTCGCGCTCGACGACGCGGAGGTCGCCGAGCTCGAACCCTTCTTCTGGTTCGACATCTGCGCCGAGTACGACGCGCGCAATCTCCACCGCCATCTCGCGGCGGGAGGCGTCGACTTCTCGCCCGAGTTCCGCGCCTTCGAGGAGGCCTGGTACCGCGACGAGATGAACCACTACCGCGGGTTTCTCGAGCTCTACTGCCGGCTCTACGGCGCCGATGCGGACGAGGTCGCGGCCCGGGTCGCGGCGCGCGAACCCGAGTTCGAGCCGATCGATCGCTTCCTCGACGACGAGTTCCGGCTCGCCGCTCTCTTCGCCTACGACGAGCTCGCGACGACGCGCGCCTACTTCGTCGACTTCGAGCTCTACCGCCGCATGACGGATCCCCGGCTGATGCGCTTCATCCGCCTCCTCGTCCGCGACGAGTCCTTCCACTATCAGAACGCGGTCGCCGTCCTCCGACATCGCCACGCCGATCGGCTCGCCGAGTTGCCGTCCGTCGTGGATGAGTTCGTCCGCTTCGATCTCGGCGGCCACCGCTACCGCGGCACCTTCCTGTTCGATCACGACTGGGAGCACATCGACCGCGACTTCTTCCGGGAGAACGGCGAGATCCTCCTGAGCCGCCTCGCCGCGAGCTGACCCCGGCCTCCTCGTCCGACACCGGCGACCGGAAATCGCGCGCCCCGGGAGGGCTGCGGGTTTCCGCGCGTCGATCCCGGGACGGCCGAATCCCCCCGCGCTGGCGGGTGAGGTCGCCATATGAGATCCTCGCGGGCCGGATCACGGCTCACGGAGCGAAATCGATGTCGCGCGGCCTCTTTCTCCTCCTGCTCCTCCTCGCGGCGGGTTCCGCCCGGGCCCAGGGCGACTCCGACCCGGCGGCGGAACGACGCCGGGTCGTCCACGCTCTCTCGCGCCTGTCCTTCGGGGCGACGCGCGAGCTCGTGGACGCGGTCCTCGCGAAGGGCTACGAGGCCTGGCTCGACGAGCAGCTCACCGGAGGGGAGCCCGATCCCGACACGGCCCGACGACTCGAGGCCTTCCCGACGCTCGGACTGACGAGCGCCGAGATCTACCGCGACTACGTGAACGCCCCGACCGCGGCGCCCGATCGCGCCGCCCGGAACGCCCACGCCCGGGAGGATCTCGTCGACGGTCTCCTCGTCCGCGCCGTCTACTCCGAGCGGCAGGTCGGCGAGGTCATGGCCGACTTCTGGCGCAACCACTTCAATGTCGACCGGGCGAAGGATTCGGTCGCCTACACCGCGACGGAGTGGGATCGGGACGTCATCCGCCGCCACGTCTTCGGACGCTTCCCCGAACTCCTCCTCGAGACCGCGCGGCATCCCGCGATGCTCGTCTATCTCGACAATCACCTCTCGCGGCGTCCGCCCTCCAAGACTGAGCTGAAGGCGGTCGCCCGCGACGTTCGACGCAAGACCGGTTCGAAGGAGCGCGGCGAGGAGGCCGCCCGCATCGCCGAGCAGCGCGGGTTGAACGAGAACTACGCGCGCGAGCTGCTCGAACTGCACACTCTCGGCGTCGATCGGGGTTACACCCAGAAGGACGTCATCGCGGTGGCGGAGGCCTTCACGGGCTGGTCGGTCGACTCGGCGGAGAGCCGTTGGGTCTTCGACTACCGCGACGACTACCACGTCCACGGCGACAAGTTCATCCTCGGTCGCAGCGTCCCCCGGCAGAAGCGCCGTCTGGGTCACGTCGAGGGCGAGGTCATCATCGAGCGCCTCGGCCTCCATCGCGACACGTCGATCTTCCTCGCCGAGAAGCTCTGTCGCTATCTCGTCGCCGACCAGCCGCCGCGGTCCATCGTCGAGTCGACCGCGGCCAAGCTCCGCGCGACCGACTTCGACCTCGCGGCCGTCGTCCGCCACGTCGCGACCTCCGACGAGTTCTTCGCGCCGGAGGCCTTCCGCGGGAAGTTCAAGACGCCGCTCGAGTTCGTCGTCTCCGCCCTCCGCGTCACGGAGGCGGAGATCACCGACCCCGCCGGTCTCCGGACGATCGTCGCCGAGATGGGACAGCCGATCTACAACTGCGAGGATCCGACCGGCTACCGCGACGTCGCCGAGAGCTGGCGCGATCCCGGCGTCATGGTGGCGCGCTGGCGCTTCGCCCTCGATCTCGTCGAGGGCCGCATCAAGGGCGTCACCGTGCCCGAACGCGTCCTGGCCTCGGTGAAGGACAAGAACCGCTTCCTCATGATCCGCGACCTCGGCGAGCGCGTGCTGCCCGGGGGCATGCGCCAGGAGACGCTGGCCTTCTGCAATCGCGCCGGCGCGCGCTGGGACAAGGCCCGGCGCGAGGCCGACGAGGAGGCCCCGCCCCGACGCCGAGAAGGGGAAGGGCAAGCCGAAGCCCAAGGAGAAGCGCCGCGCGCCGCCGCGTCTCGAGGCCTACCTCCTCGGCGTGTTGATCGGATCCCCCGAATTCCAGGAGCAATGACGATGAGCCGCTCTCCCCTCGATCCGCGCCGCCTCGATCGTCGCCGCTTCCTCGCGCTCGGCGCCGCGGCCGCGGCCTGGCCTCGCCTCGGCGCGGGTGCGCCGCGACTCTGCCTGGGTCCGAACGGCAAGCGCTGCGTCGTCGCCGTCTACCTGAGAGGCGGCGCGGACGCCCTGAACATCGTCGTGCCCCACGCCGATCCGCTCTACGCCCAGCTCCGACCAGGGATCGGGATCGCGGCCGAGGCGACCGATGACGAGCCCGGCGTCGTCAAGCTCGACGAGCGCTTCGGACTCCATCCGGCGCTGTCCGGACTCGAGCCGCTCTGGAAGGCGAAGCGCCTCGCGCCGATCGTCTGCACCGGCTCGCCGCACCCGACGCGCAGTCACTTCGACGCGCAGGACTTCATGGAGTACGCCGCGCCGGGCTCCCGCACGGTGAAGGACGGCTGGCTCAACCGCTACCTCCAGCTCCGGACCGTCGCCGCCGAGGGCTCGGCCCAGAAGGCCGATCAGGCCCTGCGGGGCCTCGCGGTGAAGAAGGTCCTGCCGCGAGCCCTCCGGGGGGACTTCCCCGCGCTCGCCGTCGACGGCCGGCGCAAGAAGGACGTCGACGAGGTGCTCGACGTGTTCGACCCGCTCTACGGCGGCGGCGACACGATGAGCGAGATCGAGTCGATGACCGAACGCGACGAGCCCGGCGAGGGCGCGGTGCAGGTGGGACGCGACACGATCGCCACGCTGCGACGCCTCGACGCGATCCTCGAGGATCCCGCCGCGACGACCCGCAAGGGCGTGAAGTACCCGCGGGGCGGCTTCGGGTCGGGTCTCGAGACGATCGCGCGCGTCGTGAAGGCGAAGGCGGGCCTGGAGGCCGCCTGCCTGGACATCGGCGGCTGGGACACCCACTCGCAGCAGGGCGGCGCGCGGGGGAACATGGCGAATCGCCTCCGCGAACTCGGTGACGGCCTCGCGGCCTTCGCCGCCGATCTCGGGCCGCAGTTCGAGGACGTCGTCGTCGTCGTGATGACGGAGTTCGGGCGGACCTGCCTCGAGAACGGCACCTTCGGCACCGACCACGGTCACGGCAGCGCCACGCTCGTGCTCGGCGGCGGGGTCGCCGGAGGCAAGGTGCGCGGCGACTGGCCGGGCCTCGACCCCAAGAAGCTCTACCAGGGCCGCGACCTCCAGGTCACGACCGACTTCCGCGAGATCTTCCGCGACGTTCTCGAGAACCACCTCGGCGCGAAGCTCCCGAAGGACTTCTTCCCGGACTACGAGCTCGCCCGCAAGGGTCTCGGCCTCTTCGCCTGACCGAATCGCCACGGCGCGGCCGGCATCTTCGGCATCACGGGGCGGAGCGCCTCGGCGCGGCCCGCGATCTGATGATCGCGGGTCGTTGCCATTCGGCCGCGGCCGGTGATGGCGTAGACTCCCGGGACGGTCCCGCGGGGGGATCGGAGGCGACGCAGGGAGAGGCGTGATGGCGAAGTCGGCGGGAGATCTGAAGCGGGGCAACGCGGTGCGCATCGACGGCGAGGTGATGACCGTCGTCGAGCTGAACCACGTGAAGCCCGGCAAGGGACCGGCCTATCTCCAGGCGAAGCTGCGCTCGCTGAAGACGGGCGGCATCCGCGAGATGCGCTTCCGCATCACCGAGTCGGTCGACACGGTCTACACCGACCGTCGCAAGTGCACCTACTCCTACCGGAGCGGCGACGACTTCGTCTTCATGGACGAGGAGACCTTCGAGGAGTACACGCTGCCGGCGGCGACGGTGGGGGAGGAGATCCGCCTCTTCGCCGAGGGCGAGACCCTCGAGATCGAGACCGCGGACGGCGTCGTCACCGGCCTCGCCTATCCCGACTACGTCGCCCGCACCGTCGTCCAGACGATGAGCGGAGTGAAGAAGGCGGCCGTCACGAACCAGACGAAGCCCGCCGAGCTCGACACCGGGATCGAGGTCGCGGTGCCGATCTTCATCGAGACGGGCGAGCGCATCCGAATCCACGTCGCCTCCGGGAAGTACCACGAGCGCGAGAAGTGATCGCTGAATAAAAGGGGTCAGACCCCCTTTATTCAGAAAGGGCGTGATTCTGAATAAATGGGGTCAGACCCCATTTATTCAAAAAGGGCGCGGTTTTGAATAAATGGGGTCTGACCCCATTTATTCAGGCGCGGATGGCGCGCGGAGGAGCAGCTCGAGGTCGTCGAAGCCGACCGTCGCGCCCGGCTCTCCGCCGATGACGGCGTCGGCGAGATCGCGCTTGCGGCGCTGGAGTTCGAGGATGTCTTCCTCGACGGTGCCGCGGCTCACGAGACGGCAGGCGAGCACCGAGCCCTTCCGGCCGATGCGGTGCGCGCGGGCGATCGCCTGCGCCTCGGCCGCGGGGTTCCACCAGGGGTCGAGCACGAGCACCTGGTCGGCCGCGGTGAGGTTCAGGCCCGTGCCGCCGGCCTTCAGCGAGATGAGGAAGACGAGCGCGTCCGGGTCCTCCTGGAAGCGCCGGACCGGCGTCTCGCGATCGCGGGTCGAACCGTCGAGGCGCAGACACGTGCGACCGAGCCGCGCGAGATCGCGCTCGACGAGGTCGAGCAGGCCCGTGAACTGGCTGAAGACGAGTGACTTCGATCCGCGGGCGGCGGCGGCCTCGAGACGCTCGACGGCGAGCTCGGTCTTGCCGGAGCGCTCGTCCTCCGCGCCGACGAGGCGCGGGTCGCAGGCGATCTGGCGGAGGCGCAGCAGGGCCTCCAGCACGCGGGCGGACGTGGCCGTCTCGACGCGGGCGCCGAGGAGCTCGGCGCGCGCCGCGAGCCGGAGTTCCTCGTAGCGTCGGGCCTGTTCGGGCGCCATGTCGCAGAGGATCGTCTGCTCGACGAGTTCGGGCAGCTCGGGGGCGACCTCCTCCTTCGTGCGTCGCAGCAGGAGCGGCGCCAGCGCCCGGTTGAGCGCGGCCAGCGCTTCGGGAGCGGCCGACCGGAAGCCGCCCAGGAACGAGCGGCGGGAGCCCAGCAGGCCGGGATCGAGGAAGGCGAAGAGCGACCAGAGCTCGGCGAGGTCGTTCTCGATCGGCGTGCCGGAGAGGGCGAGGCGCCGCTCCGCGCGGAGTCCGCGGGCGGCGCGCGCGGTCGCGGAGGACGGATTCTTGATCGCCTGCGCCTCGTCGAGGACGACGGCGTCGAACTCGCTCGCCGCGAGCGGCTCGGCGTCGCGGCGGAGGATGCCGTAGGTCGTGATGACCACGGCGCCGGCCCTCGCCCCGTCGAGATCGCGATCGGGCCCGTCGTGGCGGTGGATCGCGAGCTCCGGCGCGAACCGTCCGAGCTCGTCGCACCAGTTGCCGACGAGGGAGCGGGGGACGACGAGGAGGAAGGGCGCCCTCGCGCTCGCCCGCCGGCCGAGGAGCCACGCGATGGTCTGGATCGTCTTGCCGAGGCCCATGTCGTCGGCGAGGCAGCCGCCGAGACCGAGCTCGTCGAGGCCGCGGAGCCACGCGAGCCCGGCCCGCTGATAGGGGCGGAGCTCGCCGCGGAGGCCCGACGGGGGCACGTCGGAGGCCGCGTGCGCGCCGCCGGCGATCGTCTCCCGGGCGCGCCGGAAGGCCTCGTCGCGCTCGGCGTCGTCGCCGAGGAGGCCCCCGGCCAGCGCCGCCTGCCCGGGCGAGAGTCGGAGCGCGCCGTCCTCGCGCTCTCCGATCGCCGCGAGCGGCAGCAAGGCCTCCAGCGCGCGGGCGTCATCGGGGGAGAGCACGAGCAACTCGTCGTCGCAGACGGCGACGCGATCACCGGCGCGGAGGCCGTCGAGCACGGCGCCCAGCGGGCGCGGCTCGCCCTCGGCCGACACCCCGCCCTCGACGCGGAACCAGTCCCGGTCGGAGGCGACGCGGATGCCCTCGCGCCGCGCGCCGCGCGCGCGACGCCCGTCGACGACCACGCGGAATCCGGCGGCGAGGAACGCGGAGGCGACTTCGGCCAGCTCCGCGTCCGGCAGCAGGAAGGCCGAGAGGTCCTCGACGGCCGCCTCGGCGCCGAGGCGTTGCGGAACGGCCAGCGCCTCCGCCTCCGCGTCCGGATCGCGGACGAGACTGCGGCCGCCCGCCAGGTCGTGGAGGAGGCCGCCCGGAGCCCCGGCCCGGACCTCGAGTCCGTCGTAGTCGAGGAAGACGCGGCCGCGGAGCCCGCCGTCGCGCGATTCGAGGCGGACCACCGGCGCGCCGGGCCGGGCCACGAGCGGCAGGGGATCGGCATCCGGGGCCAAGGCGAGGCGAGGCAGGGCCGTCTCCGCCGCCAGCGCCGCGAGAGCGGATGCGATGCGGGCGGGCGGGATCGGGGGGAGATCGCCGCGCCGCAGTCGACGCACCCAACCCGCGGCGCCGTGCGCACGCAGGGAGTGTAGCCTTTCCCCCACGACGACGCGCCCCGTCTCGCCCGGGGCGAAGAAGGCGAGGTTCGCGACCTCGGTCTCCGGTGCGTCCTCCCCGCTCACGTAGGCCCGCAGGTCGAAGTCGCCGTCGGGTCGTCGGCGCGGGCGCAGGACGAGTTCCAGCGGGGCTCCGGCGACGAGCGGGATCGCCTCCGTCCGGCCGCCGCGCTCGCGAAGGAGGTGCAGCCGTCCCGTGCCGACCGCGGCGTCCAGCAGGGCGTCGCCTCGGGACGGTGCGACGCGGTAGGGTCCGCGCGGACGCGCGAAGCCGCCCGCGTTCCCGCCGCGGGCGAAGCCGCCGGCATCGGGCGCGAGGTGCCGGAGCGTCTCCTCGTCGCGGGCGTCGTCGAGGTCGCTCCAGGCGTCGAGGTCGAGCGCGAGGGGCGAGCCGTCCTCGCGGGACAGGGCCAGGACGAGGGCGCCCTCGCGCTCGGTCTCGGCCGCGAGGGCGACGTAGCGGGGGCGCAGCGCGGCGGCCTCGGGCTCCGCCGGGGCGCGCTCCTCCGCCAGGGCGAGCAGGAGGGCCCAGGCGTGCTCGCAGCCGAGCCCCGTCTCGTCGTGGTGAGGACACTCGCACTCGAATCCCGCGATGCGTCCGCCATCGAGGTCGAAGGCGAGCTCCACCCGTCTCTGGAAGTGGCGCACCGCGGCCTCGACGAAATCCGCCCCGCGATCCCCGATCTCGACGCCGCCCTCGGCGAAGAGGCGCGCGCCGAGGCCTCACGTTCCTCCGGCGCGAACTCGAGGTCCCAGTCGAAGGCGGACCGAGGGTCCCCGGGGACCGTCATCCCTCGAGGCGACTCAGTCGCTCGCGGAGCTCGCGCACGGCGTCCTCGAGGAGCTCGACGCGTTGCTCGAGGTCGGCCGCCTGTCGGCCCGTCGACTCCGCGCGCGGCGGCGAGACGACGGGAGACGACACGGTGTCCTGGGCCGCGAACTCGGGATTCTCGCCGGCGGGGTAGAGGGTGTGGTCGACGCGGGCCGCGCGCTCACCGGGCCGCCGCGGCAGTCGGGTGACGAGTCCCTTCGTCTCGAGCTCGCCCAGGACGGTCTCGAGCTCGCTCAGATCGCCGATCGTCTCCATGCGACTCGCGCGCGTGCGGAGCTCGCCGGGAGCCTGCGGTCCCCGCAGGAGGAGTTCCGCCATCACCGCGAGGGCCGCCCCCTCGACGTCGAGCTTCTCCGTCGCGCGGTGCTTCCACTTCAGGCCGCGCGATCCGGCCTGCTGCACGTTCGTCGCCCAGCCCTCGACGTAGAGGTCCCGCAGCGCGCCCTCGATCTCGAAGGACTGGAAGTCCCGGACCGGCTCGCGGTTGCTCTTCTGGCTGCACCCGACCGTGATGGCGTTGACCGTGAGCGGGTAGACGTTGGGCGTCGTGCACTGCTTCTCGATCAAGGTGCCGACGATGCGCCGCCCCGTGGCGTCCAGTTCCAGTGACATGCTGCCGCTCCCGTCCTCGTCGCGGGGGGAGGAGGCGCCTCCGCCTCTCGTCTGCCCCCTTCGGCTTGATAAGCTACTTCCATGCGACGCGGAAGGCTCCCCCTCATCCTTCTCCTCCTCCTCGCCTCCCTCGGTGGTTGCCGGGACGGAGGCGCCGAGGGCGGAGGGCCCCGGCTGGTCGTCGACGAGCCGGAGGTCGACTTCGGCCCCGTCTTCTCGACCGAGTCGCGCCACCACGACTTCGTCCTCCGCAACGCTGGGACGCGTCCCCTCAAGATCCACCGCATCAAGAAGGACTGCGGCTGCACGCAGCCCGTCCTGTCGCGGGCCGAGATCCCGCCGGGCGAGACGGCCCGGCTCGCCGTCGACTTCAAGCCGCCCTACCTGGGCGAGGTGGCGAAGCGCATCTGGATCTTCAGCGACGGCGGCCAGGAGACCGTGCTCTGGATGCGCGCGAGGAGCTACGGCGTCGCCCGCATCGATCCGCCGGTGATCGACCTCGCGGCGGCCCGGGAGGCCCATCCGGACGGGCGCGTCCCGGTCGAGATCGTCGTCGCCGAGGGCGAGACGATCGAGGACGCCCGCTTCGGCGAGACCTCGCCCGAATTCACCCTACGCCCCCTCGGGCCGCCGACGGGCGGACGCGCGCGGTTCGAGCTCGTGCTGGCGCCCCCCGTCGAGCCCGCCGCCTACCGGGACGCGATCCCGGTCTGGCTGACGCTCCGCGGTCAGACGGCGCCGCAGCGCCTGCCCTTCGGGCTCCAGATCACCGGTCGCATCGCGCCCGCGCACTGGTTCGATCCGCCGGTGCTCAACTTCGGAGCGGCCGAGGGCGGCACGAGCCGCACCCGCCGGCTGCGGCTGGTGGGGGCCGAGGCGACCACGCCCGAACTCCGGGCGCCCGCGGACTCCGGGCTGGAGATCCGTCCGGTCGGGGCGGGCGAGTGGGACGTCACCCTCCGGTTCCCGGTGGCGGGGCGCCGAATCGCGGGTCGTCTCGAACTCGCGGCGGACGCGTCCTCCGACCTCGTCGCGCCCCGCTTCCTCGCGCGGAGTCGCGACGGATGAGCGGTCTCGGGCGACACGCGGCCCGGGCCTTCGTCCTCGTCGCGGTCGGCATCCTCGTCGGCTTCGTCGTCAATCCGGAGGGACTGCGTCGGCCCGCCCGCGCCGCCTCCCGTCCGGAGCCGGCCCCTGCCGGCGATCACCCGGATCTCCGTCGAGGAGGCGCGCCGCGACTACGAGAGCGGCGAGGCCGTCTTCCTCGACGCCCGCGAGCGTCCGCACTTCGAGGCGGGCCACGTGCCCGGCGCGATCGCCCTCGTGGGGGAGGGCGCGGCCGCGCTCCTGCCGCGCGTCCGGTCCTGGCTGTCGCGGCGCGACCGCATCGTGGTCTACGCCGGGGCGGCCCCGACGTGCGCTCGGCGCTTCGCGTCAACGAACTCCGCGCCGCCGGCTTCACAGGAGCCGTCGTGCTCGAGGGCGGGTACCCCGCCTGGACGCAGCGCGGCCTTCCCGTCGACCGGGGCTGGGACATGGAGCCGCTCCTCGAGGACGGGGACCGGCGATGAAGGGACTCCTCGTCGAGACGGTCGCCCTCCTCCTGCGGCTCGCGACCGGAGTGCCGCTGGTGCTCGCGGGCTGGGAGAAGATGCAGGCCTTCGCCTGGTGGCGCGACCAGCTCGCGAAGGCCGAGCTCCTTCCCGCGGACCTCGTCGGACCGGCCGCGGCCGCTCTCCCGGGCCTGGAGTTCGTCGTTGGGGCGACGCTGCTCCTGGGCTTCTGGCATCGCGCCTCCGCCGCCGTGGCCGCCGGTCTCTACGCCGTGTTCGCGGTCTCGATGACGGTGCTCTGGCGGACCGGGGCCCTCGAGACCTGCGCCTGCTTCGGACCCGGCTCCGATCTCGAGATCAGCCCGACGACGATCGCGATCCGCTTCGCGGCCGCGGCCCTCCTCGTCGTCCTCGCCGCGCTGACGACGCCGCGCCTCGCGCTCGACCGGGTCTTCTTGCGCCTCGGGCGCTGAAAGAACTTTCCTCCACCAAAACTCCGCTCGCGGGAAACCACGGGGGTAGCTTCCCTGCGGCCGGACCGCGGAGCGTCGTCCGGCGTCCGGTTCGTGGTGGAGGAACGCCAAGGTGCAGCAGAAACGGGGCGACGAGGGCTTCACCCTCATCGAGATCGCGGTGGCCCTGACTTCCACGGCCATCCTCGCGGTCGGGGTGATGCTCGTCTTCACCACCGCGACCTTCCAGGATCGCGACGCCTACGAGACGACGCGGACCCAGAACGTCTGCGGCTCGCTGATGGAGCAGGTCGAGGCCTTCGAGTTCGAGGAGCTCGCGGTCTTCGCGGGCAACACCTTCAGCTGGCACATCGAGCGCTGGACGATGACGATCTCGGTCGTCCAGATCCAGCCGGACCTCCTCGCGATCGAGACCACCGCCCGCGTCACCGACGATCCCGATTCCGAGACCCTGCGGCTCGTCACCGTCAAGGCCATCAAGGACGAGAGCCTGTGATGTCCGGCGCGAGGCACCCGAAGCGCCGCGAGGCCGGATTCACGCTGATCGAGCTCGCGGTGGCGATGACGATCGGCGTGCTCGTCATGGGGGCGCTCGTCGCGATGCAATCCACCGCGGCCGAGGCCTTCCAGGGTTCGCTGGACGAGAACCGATCCACCAAGGGACTGCGGGCCGGGGTGAAGAGCATCCGCGAGCAGGTGCGCGGCGCGAAGCCGACCTCGATCACGATCGACGCCGCCGCCGACGACGGCGAGGCCCTGCTCTCCTTCTCGGAGGCGATCGCCTTCGACCTCGAGGAGGGCAGCGCGACCTGGGGCGCCGGCGGCGTCGAGGGCGCCCGGACCGAGTACTACCGGATGGGCGAGGCCTTCCACCGCCGCGTCCGCCTCGGCAACGACGAGATCCAGGAAGGCAGCGACGAGCGGATCTTCGCCGGCCTCTCTCTCGAGGGCGAGGAGCCCCCGATCACGCTCACGTGGAACGCGACGAACGCGATCCTCGAGATGTCCTTCCGCGTCGCGGCCGACGCGCGCGACCAGTCGAGCGCCCGCGCCCGCACCGTGACCACCGTGGTTCACCTCGAACCCGTCTACCAGTTCTGACCTCGCGCCCCGGAGCCTCTCCATGAGTCCCACTTCCAGTCGAGAAGCAGGCAGCCTTCTCGTCCTCGTGCCGATCGCCCTCGTTCTCGCGGTGGGCCTCGTCATCGCGACGCTGACGTTGTCGACATCCAACGTGATCGACGCGCGCAACGAGACCCGGAAGATCCAGGCCTACTACGTCGCGAAGGCCGGCTTCGAGCAGCAGCTCTACGACTTCAAGCAGGCGACGAAGACCGCGGTCCTGATCGAGCCCTTCTCCGCCATCGAGGCCTTCCACGACAAGAAGACCTACCGCGGCAGTCTCAAGCTGCTGGCGGCCGAGGTCGACGGCGTTCAGACCGTGCTGCAGGAGGGAGGCGTCGATGTCTCGGCCGTGGCGGCGCTGGGGCAGGGCGGCATCGCCATGCCCGGCGAGTTCGACGTCAGCATCCACGTCGAGGGCTTCGACCCCGCGAACCCGGCCGCCCTGACCGGGAGCCGGCGCTTCGTGACGATCCGTTCCACCGGCTGGGTCCCGAACCGCGAGGACCCGCAGGCGGTCTCGCACACCGTCGAGTCGACCGTCCTCCTCGAACTCTCGTCGTCGGAGGTCTTCGACTACGCGTACTTCATCAACAACTGGGGCTGGTTCTACGGCAACACGATCACGTCGAACGGCAACGTGCGATCGAACGGCCAGTTCGACGCCACCGGCTACTCGCCCACGATCGAGGGCTCGCCGCGCTACCTCGGGGCGAACGGGAACGACCTCTTCGGCTACCTCGACGACAACGGCGACGGGGTCAAGGACGGATCCGACGGCGGCATCTTCGCGGGCTGGGATATCGGAGGCGGGAACAACGTCCAGGGCATGGCCGGCACCGAGGTCGGCGGCGAGCTCGTGAACCAGCACGCCTTCGACGGCGCGGTCGAGATGCCCAACCTGACCGATCTCGCGCTCTACGAGGCCCACGGCATCGCCGAGAACTCCTCGATCAGCATCGGCGGCGCCCAGATGACCGACGCGGTCTTCGGCGACGACGCCGGCGAGACCGGGAACATCGTCCTCATCGGGACGACGGCGAACCCCATCGAGATCGACGGGACGGTCGTCGTGCGCGGCGACGTCATCATCAAGGGGGTCGTCACCGGGCAGGGCGTCATCTACGCGGGAGGCAACGTCTTCGTGGCGGACGACGTCACCTACCTGAATCCGCCCACCTCGGTCCGGCCGGCCTCGAACTCCGAGGCCGACTTCGAGGCCTGGCTCCAGGCGAACCAGAGCGCGGACGCGCTCGGGCTCTTCGCGCGCGAGAGCGTGGTTCTCGGCAACCCCAATCACAGCTGGTTCAACAGCTACGTCGGGAGCTGGATGTCGCACCCCTCGAACCGGTCCGACGAGGACGCGGGCGAGGATGGCATCCCCAACACCGCGGCGGGACTCGACGGCTGGTACGGCACCGCGGACGACGACGTCCTCGAGGACGACGGCGAGTGGACCACCGAGACCTACACCGAGGCGCACGAGTTGCTCGGCCTGATGCCGCCCGGCGCCTCCGTCGGCGACCCCATCCCGGGAACCGGAGAAGACATCGACGGCGACGGTCAGCCTGACGCGACGATGACCCTGGCCGATCTCCAGCCGTCGGCGGCGCTGAACTCCCAGAACTGGGGCGGCAACCTCCCGTCGGGTGTGACCTCGATCTCGAGCCTCTCGTCGGTCTACATCGCACGCGTCGACGCCGCGCTCTACACGAACCACGCGATCGCGGGCGTCACCCTCAACTGGGGCGGCCAGATCGAGTTCAACGGCTGCGTCGTCTCGCGCAACGAGGCGATCGTCTACGGCGGCGACGGACTCTCGATGAACCACGACGCCCGCCTCCTCGGCGGCGGCGAGAACTTCGGCTACTACCTGCCCAAGACCTTCAAGAAGGTCCGCATCATGCGCTTCGTCGACAACGTCGGACGCCGGCATTTCGATGAGGCGACGGTGGGCGAGAACCAGGACCTCGGCACGAACTGAGCCGACAGGGGGACGGACACGATGAACCTCGCAAGACACCTCACCTCGGTCCTCGGATGCTGTCTCCTGCTGACGGGACTGGGTCTCGCGCAGGACGGCGAGCCGCCGATGCCGCCCGACGCGGCCTCGCGACTCCAGGGCAAGGTTCCGGCGCACACGGGCGTCCGTCGAGCGCCCGAACTGCACGGCACCCGCCCCGACCTGGCCCGACTCGTCGAGGATCCGGACGAACTGGCGACGCTCGCCGCGCGTGAGCCCGCGGTGCTCGACCACGACGAGCGCGAGGCCCTGCGCGCCGAGCGGAAGGCGCGGCTTTCCGGTCGGCTGGGCGGGGCGCCGACCCTGCCGGAGCTGATCGACGAGGATCGCGTCGTGCGTGACGCGGCGCGTCGATCCTCTCCGAGCGGCGCGGTCGGCGGCGAGGAGAGCAGCATCTGGTCCACGCTCGCCTGGGCCTTCGGAATCCTCGTCGCCGCGGCTCTCGGAGCCCGCTTCTTGCGTCGCTTCTGACGCGTTCTCGAAACGGAAAGAGGACCGCTCCTCCGGTGACGAATCGGAGGGGCGGCCCGGATCGAAGAGAGAAACTTCCTGGTCCGGAAGGATCAGCCGAGGAGCGAGAGCGCCGCCTGCGGCTGGACGTTGGCCTGCGCCAGGATGCTGAGAGCAGCCTGCTGCAGGATCGAGTTCTTCGTGAGGTCGGCCGTCTCCTTGGCGACGTCGACGTCGCGGATCCGCGACTCGGCGGCCGAGAGGTTCTCGACGCGGTTCGAGATGTTCCGGGTCGTCGACTCGAGACGCGACTGGGCCGCGCCGAGGTCGCCGCGGAGCTTCGAGACGCTGTTGATGGCGGTGTCGATCGCGGTGATCGCGGCGGACGGCGAGGACGAGATGTCCAGCGAGGCCAGTCCCAGCGACGAGGCGCCCGACGCGGTGAACGAGACGTCGATGGTGTCGGTGCCGGTGGTCGTGCCCTCGCCGACCTGCAGCGTGATCGTGCTCGAACCGCTGAGGAGGTTCGTGCCGTTGAAGCTGGTCGAGTTCGCGATGCGGTCGATCTCGCTGCGGAGGTTCGAGAACTCCTGCTGCAGCGTGGTCTTGTCCTGCGTGCCGAGCGTGCCGTTGGACGCCTGGACGGAGAGCTCGCGCAGACGGTTGAGGATGTTCGACGACTCGTCGAGGGCGCCCTCCGCGGTCTGGATCAGCGAGATGCCGTCGTTCGCGTTGCGGCCGGCCTGCTCGAGGCTGCGGGTCGTGGCGCGCAGACGCTCGGAGATGGCGAGGCCGGCGGCGTCGTCGGCGGCCGAGTTGATGCGGAGTCCCGTCGACAGTCGCGAGTAGGACTTGCCGAGCTTGGCGGACTGCGTCGACAGGTTCCGCTGCGCGTTCAGCGAGTAGGTGTTCGTGTTGATGGTCAAGGCCATGATCGGATCCCTCCAGTTCTCTTCCGACCGCGCGTCCCATACGCCGCGGTCCCGCCCCCGGACCAGCAGGAGCTCCGAAGGGCCAGGGCCCCTCGCGTCGCGCCGGCGTCCTTCCCGCCCCTCCGCGACATCCGGCCTATCGTGTGGGTGAAGGGAAGCCTGGAGAGTTTCCGTCGCGATTCACGACGATTCGCGGCAACCGCGGCGCCGGACCGGGCTTGGGTCCGTCGAGAATTTCGACGACCGATCTCGCGACGCCCGCGACCGGGAAAAAACTTCCACCCCGAGACGGGCGCAACGGCGCGAAAACGGACGTTCGGGGGGCGCGCGGGGCGGAAAAGGGGTGGAGCGGCGTGAAATGCGACGCGCGCGACGACCCCGATCGGGATCGCCGCGCGCGGCGGAGGGGTTCGGCGGGAGGGATCAGTTCTCGCGCAGCGCGGTGATCTCGCCCTCGGTCTTCACGAGGCCGAGGCGGCCCGTCGTCTTGCCCTCGAGCCCGAAGACCTTGTACTGGATCTCGCCGGCCTCGATGTCGATCGCGCCGAGTTCGATGCGGTTGCGCCGGCGGGCCAGTTCGAGGGCGCGTTCCACGAAGGTGCGGCGCGTCGCGACGGGATCGATCCCCTTCTCGAGGGTCGAGGCGTAGCTCGCCCAGTCGAAGCGCTGGAGGGAGTCCTTCCAGACCCGGAACAGGTGTCGGGAGCGGCCGAGCGGTCCGGGCTCGACGAGGTCCGCGGCGGCGTCGGCGACGGGACGCGCCGTGCCGAGGGCGAGGCTGCGCGCGCAGGTCTCGAGGCGCTCGCGCCAGAGGTCCGCGAGTTCGGTGCGGCTGCTGTAGCTGACGACGATCACGCCGTCCTCTCCGAAGACGACGTGGCTGGCGCCGACGTGGCCCGTGCCGGAGGCGGTCGTCGCGGCGGTGGCGAAGCGCAGCGCCGGGCGGCCGGCGAGGTAGCCCGTCTCGGGGCTCTTGGCGATGAAGACGATGCCGTCCTGCCGGAAGCCGGCGGTCAGGCCGTCCATGATCTTGCGCGCGACCGGCTCGAGGTTCTCGGGCGTGAGCGAGCCCCGCTCGCCCTCGCGGGAGCGCGCGACGAGGATGGAGAACTCGAGGTCCGGCAGGTCCTCGCGTTCGGCGGCGTTCGGATCGACCATCTGCACGAGCATCTTGCGGCCGGTGAAGCGCTCGCTCCGGACGAAGCCGGCGGGAGAGAGGATCGAGAAACCTCCGCCGCGGGGCGCGTAGACCTCGAAGCTCATCGGCGCCGCGGAGGCGGCGGGATCGACCGGCGCGTTCTCGCGCCGCGTCAGCGTTCCGGCCGCGACCTCCTCGGTCGGCGGAGCCTGGCGCGTGCGACGCGCGTAGAGCTCGCGGAGCACGGAGAGCGGGACGCCTTCCCGCTCGAGGCGGAGGATCGCGTCGGTGTCGACGGGGAAGGTGCCCGTCTCCTCGCGGAGGCGGGCGAGCACCGCGTCCTCGGTCGCGCCGTCGTGGACCATGCGGACGATCGCGTCCAGCGTGAGCACGGTCGGCCGGACCGGCTTCTCCGGTGCCTTCGGCGGCGACTTGCGCTTCATCGCGCGGACGATGGAGTAGGGCAGACGAGCGCGAGAGATCTCGAGCATGTCCTCGACGCTGAGGTCGTAGCCGCCGCCCGAGGCCTCGACCTCGGCCAGGAGCGCGTCGGCGTCGCCGTCCTTGCGCCAGCGCTCGAGGATCGCCGCCAGCGTCAGGCCGGGCCGGGCCTTCGGGGCGGGGGCGTGGGGCTTCAGGAAGGCGATGAGGGCGGCGTCGGCCCCCTTCTTCTCGAGCGCTTCCAGGTCGCCGGCGACGAGGCTGATCTCGCGCCCCGGGGCGCCGAGGGCCTCGACGATCTCGGGGGTCTCGTAGCCGAAGTCGAGGAGGACGCCGATCTGGGCGGCGTCGACCTTCTCTCCCTGGGCCGCGGCCAGCGGGCCGAGGGCCAGGACGAGGGCGAGCGAGGCGAGGATGCGCGTCATCTGTGCTCTCCGGAGGAGGGGATTCCCCCTCCCGTATCGGCCGGACGGCGCCCGAAGCTGAGTGTTTACCCAGCCGCCCGGCGCGCGGGACGGAACTCCCGGTTGCGGCAAAGCCCGTAAGTGTCTGAAGGAAAGAGGATTGTGGAGGATGGCCGCGCGGGATCCCGGACGGGGGAGTCGGGGAGGGGCCGTCGCCTGTTAGTTTCTCGCCCGGTCGGTCCGTCCCCGGCCCTTCCCGGTCCCCCCATCGCGTCCCCCGGAGTGCGCCCGCTTGACGGCCGAACCCCTCGACACCCTGATCGCTCGCGAGTGGCTCGTTCCCCTGGGGAACGGAGGCTACGCCTCCTCGACCTGGAGCGGTCTGGACTCCCGGAGCTACCACGGCCTCCTCGTGGGAGCCTTCCCGGCTCCCCTGGGCCGGACCGTCCTGGTGTCTCACGTCGACGCGATCTGGCACGGGGAGGACGGGGAGGTCGTCGAGCTCGCCACGCACCACTACGAGCCCGGCATCGTGCATCCCCACGGCTTCCTGCGCCTCGAGTCCTTCCGGACCGAGCCGGAACCGACCTGGTCCTGGCGCCTGCGGCGGGGGCGGATCACGCAACGGCTCGCGATCGAGCGGGGACACAACGCGGTCCGCCTCGAGTTCCGGGCCGAGGACGGAGCCCGCGGCCGGCTCGAGCTCCGACCCTTCCTCACCGCGCGGTCCTTTCACGGCGACGCGGCGCCCGTCGACGGCGAGCTCACGATCGAGGGGCCGCGGGCGACCTTCGCTCCGGGCGAGGGGCGGCCCTCCGTCGTGGTCGAGACCGAGTCCGAGATGGCGGCCGAGTCGGTCTGGCACCGGAACCTCCGGCACGAGGTCGAGGCCCGTCGCGGCTACGGCCATTCCGAGGACCTCCTCTCGCCCCTCGTCATTCGCTGCGACCTCGAGGCCGGGACGACGGCTCGGGTCCGCTTCGCCGACGCGGAGGCCGCCTCGAAGGTGGCGATCATCACGCCGCCGGCCGCCGGTCCGCGGGCCGAGGTGCAGGACGAGCGCCGCGGCCCCGCCCTCGAGCGCCTGCGCCGGGCCGCCGAGGCCTTCCTGATCCGTCACCCGGGATCCGGGGCGGACGGCATCCTCGCGGGCTACCACTGGTTCAACGAGTGGGGGCGCGACACGATGATCGCGCTGCCCGGCATCACCCTCGCCACCGGGGACTGGGATCGCGCGCGGAGCATCCTCGAGGCCTGGTCGGCGCGCGTCTCGCTCGGGATGCTGCCCAATCGCCTCCGCGACGCCGAGTCCGTGCACCTCTACAACAGCGCGGATGCGCCGCTCTGGTTCGTGCGGGCGGTCGCCTTCGTCGACGCGCACGCGCCCGATGATTCGGCGATGCGTCGCCGCTTCTTTCCCACGATCCAGGAGATCCTGCGCTACTACGTCCGCGGGACCCGCTACGCGATCCGCGTCGACGTGGACGGACTGCTCGTCGCCGGCACGACGGGCACGCAGCTCACCTGGATGGACGCGAAGGTCGGCCACTATGTCGTGACGCCGCGGAACGGGAAGTGCGTCGAGCTCAACGCGCTCTTCCACGACGCGCTGCGCTACTACGCGCGGACGGCCCGCCGGCTCGGCCGCAAGGAGAAGGCCGAAGCGGCGGAGCGTCACGCGGAGCTGCTCGGTCGGTCCTTCGAGACGGCCTTCTGGTGCGAGGAGCGCGGGCACTACCGCGACGTCATCGGGGACGCGAACGACGAGGCCCTGCGGCCCAACCAGCTCGTCGCTCTCGCCTCGTCGGAGCTCCCGCTCGACCCGGAACACGCCGATCGCGCGCTGGACGCCGTCGCGGCGAAACTCTGGACGCCCCTCGGTCTCCGCACGCTCGCGCCGGACGATCCGCGCTACCGCGGGCGCTACGAGGGCGACGTCGAGTCGCGGGACCGCGCCTATCACCAGGGCACCGTCTGGCCCTGGCTGCTCGGGCCCTTCGCGGACGCCCTGGCCCGCCGCGGGCGTCTCGAGGCGGGACCGGACCGCGAGCGCCTGGAGCGCTCGCTGGACGCGCTCCTCGAGCACCTGGATGCGGCCGCGGTCGGGCATCTCTCGGAGGTCTTCGACGGCGACGCGCCCCACCGCCCCGGAGGGGCGGTGGCGCAGGCCTGGAGCGCCGCGGAGGCCTTCCGGGCGGCTCGGGCCCTGGGCTGGCTGGAACTCCCGACGCCGATCGCGACCTGAGCGAGCGCCGGGAGGGCAGGGTTTTTGCCCGCCGGGAGGGGCGGAAGTTCCGATTCCTCTCGTCCCGGCCCGAGACCGGATACCCTCCGGGCATGCAGGCGCGTCATCTCTCCGTCCTCATCGCCGTGCTCACCGGCCTGGCCCTCGCGTCACGTCCGGTCCACGCCCAGTCTCCCCAGCTCAACGGCCCGGCGGCCTCGTTGACGGTCAACGGCGTCGATCTCCCGGTGTCGCCGATCCCGGTGGCGATCGGCGTGCCCTCGCTCGTCATCCTGCAGGTCGGAGCGAGCGGACCCGGTCCCTACGCGCTGCTGGCGGGGACGCCCTCGCCGACGGCGTTCAACTTCGGGTCGGTCGGAGTGCTCGGGATCGAGCTCTCGACGGTGACCGTCGTGCTCGACGGCTTCGCGCCGGACTCGCCCTCGGATCTCGCTGCCGCGACGGGGGCGAACGGCACGGGGTCGTTCGGCTACGCGGCGTCCGACCCCGACCTCGACATCGGGCTCCAGGCCCTCGTGACCGATCCGACCAACGTCTACGGCGTGCGCCTGAGCGGGACCTCGCGCGCCGTCACCGGTCACGCGAACGAGACGCCGATCTTCTTCGCCGGCGAGGACGACGCGCAGTTCTTCACCGCGTCCGTCAGCTTCGCCGGGCAGACCTGGCCGGGATTCTGGATCTCGAGCAACGGCGTCGTCTCCTTCGGCGCGCCCGAGACCGCGCCGACCGGCGATGCGGTCGCGATGGGGGACGGGACGCCGCGCGCCGCGCTCTCCTGGCGCGATCTCGACCCGCGCTACGAGGGCCGCGTGCGCGTCGTCACCTTCCCGGGTCGGGTCGAGGTCCAGTACGACGACGTGCCGCTCTTCGGGGGAGGCCCCTCCGATCGGGTGACGGGCACCATCGCTTTCCTCGCGAACGGCGACGCCGAGATCCGGCTGGACGACGCACCGGACGGGGCGCAGCTCGTCGGCTTCGGCACCGGGGCCGCGCTGCCGCCGGGCGCGACGACCGATCTCTCGCTCGCGGTTCCCCTGACCGACGGCGCCGCCGCGCCCTACTTCGAATCCCTCGCTCCCGGGGCGAGCTGGGACCTCTCGGGCGCGACGCTCACCTTCGGGCCGGATCCCGCGCCGGGGCAGTTCCGCCTCGAGGTCGACGAGATCCCGCTCACGCTGACCGGATTCCTGCCTCCGATCGGGCCCGACTGGGGGCTCGCGAGCCTGGTCATCCGGGGCACGGGCTTCGAGGACGTCGTCTCCGTCACGCTCGGCGGCGTTCCCGTCGTGCGGATCGACGATCGCGGACGCGAGGAGATGCATGTCATCACGCCGGCCGGCAGCATCGGCAGCGTCGACGTCGTCGTCACGCTGATGGACGGTCGCACGGTCACCGCGCCCGGCGCCTACTCCTACGTGACGCCTTCCGCCACCGGCGGCGCGGCGCCGCTCGTGCCGGGAGGATCGGTCGAGGTCGTCTTCGACCACGGCTTCGTCTTTCCCCACCTCGGCGTCTACCACGATCGCCTCTGGGTCAACGCGAACGGCACGGCCAGCTTCGGCGGTCCGGATTCACGTCTCGACGTGAGCCCGGCGGACTTCCTCGCGGGACCGCCCGAGATCGCCGTGCTCGCGGACGCCTGGCAGTGGGGGCCGAACTCGCTCGCGGCGGTCTACATGACGCCGTTCTTCCTCACCGTCGCCTTCGTCGACGTCATCTCGCCCGCCGACGGGCTGAGCTACACCTTGATCGCCAAGCTCTCCCACCACGGCGAGGTGACCTTCGATCTGCCCGCCTCCCTTCCGGGCGGGACGGAGATCGTGCTGGGACTCTCCGGAGGGGGAGGGGCGCCGGGACTCCCGATCGACGTCGACCTCTTCACCGGGCCTTCCGTCCCGGGCGAGGCCGTCTTCGAGACCTTCGGGCCCGCCGCGCCCTTCGATCTCGGCGGGCTGGACTGGCACCTCGATCCCGTCGTCGACGGCGCGGACAGCTTCCTCGGCACCGTGATGTGACCGTCTCCCCGGACCGGGGCTCGAAAAGGCGCGATTTTTTCTGTGGCTCGACCCCGTCGCGTGCGTCGGTCAAGTTGGAGCGACGCGCGCCCGGCCCGGACCCACCGGACGGGGCGCGCGTGACGACGACGGGGGAGACGGGCATGGACGCGATGGACCAGGAGCGCGAGACCCGGCGACACGCCTTCGCGCTCCGGCTCCTGCTCGCGCTCGGGGCGCGGCGGGACGACGCCGAGGATCTCGCGCAGGACGTGATGCTCCGCTTCCTCGAGCGCGGCTACCAGGACCGCGGCCTCGACGAGAGCCGCGAGAAGGCCCTGCTCGCGCGCATGACCTACAACGCCTTCGTCGACCGCCTGCGTCGCTTCGCCCGTCGCCCGACCGAGGCGCTCGTCGGCGATCCCGCCGAGGCCGGCGGACGCGATCGCCGTCTCGAGCGAGCCGCCTTCGTCCGCGACCTCGTCGCCGCCGCGGGACTCGGGGCGGACGCGGTCGAACTCCTCGAACTCCGCTTCGGCCGGGATCTCACGCTCGAGGAGATCGCGTCCCACCGCGACTGTCACCTCAACACCGTCCGCAATCACCTCCGCGAGATCCTGGGGCGCCTGCGCGCCCTGGCCCTCGTCGAGAGCGGCCTCGTCCGGAGGGCCTCGTGATGAGCCGCGTCCCCGAACTCTCCGTTCCCGCGGCCCTCGGCCTCGCGGCGCAGCTCGAGACCGAAGGCGCCGCGCCTCGCGATCTCCGCCGGCGCTACGCCGCCTTTCTCGTCCGCGAGGGCCTGACCGGCGCCGACCTCGAACTCGCGTTGAACGTGGACGACGACGAGGATCAGGACCGCCGCTTCCTGCGGGCCCTGCTCCTGGTCGCGGCGACGCTCGCGGTCACCTTCCTCCTCGGCGTCCTCGGCGCGCGCGCCGCCGCGCCGCGCCTCGAGGCTCCGGCTCCGATCTCCGACGCCCGCCTCTGACCGAGTCGATCTGAAATGCTAGTACGGTGCCAGTCACCGGATGAGCATTTCCGGGCTCATCCGTGGCGCCTGCGATCGCGTGTGAACGGAAATGCTCATCCGGTGACTGGCACCGTACTCGCATTCTCGGGCCCCACGATCGCGCGGTCTCAGGCGCGCTCGAGGAAGGGCTTGAGCGCGCGCGTGAAGGGCTCGGTCTCGACGAGGAAGGCGTCGTGGCCGACGGGGCTGCTCACGCTGAACCAGGCGTGGCGCGCGCCGACCTCCTCCAGGGCGCGTCGGATCTGCTCCTGCTCGCTGAGCGGGATCAGGCGGTCCTCGGGCACGCCGCCGACGAGGCAGCGCGCGCGCACGGCCGTGAGCGCCTCCTCGAGCGAGCCGCGCCCGCGGGCGAGGTCGTGGAGATCCATCGCCATCGACATGAGCAGGTAGGAGTTCGCGTCGAAGGCCGTCGTCGCCTTGCGCCCCTGGTGGTCGAGATAGGACTGGACGTCGAAGGTGACGCCGCGGAGATCGGGGCGACGGATGGGCGCGTGGTCGAAGCGTTCGTTGAACTCCTCGCTCGACCGGTAGAAGACGGTTCCGAGCTCGCGCGCCAGGCGGAGTCCGTCGAGGGGGCCCGCGTCCTCGTAGTCGCCGTTCCGCCAGGCGGGGTCGGCCATGATCGCCTTGCGGCCGAGGTGGCGGATCGCGGCGGTGGCCGGGCGGGTGTAGGCGGTGCCGGAGATGGCCGCGATCCGGGCGATCCGGTCCGGCGCGATGACCGCCATCTCGAGCGCCTGCATCGCGCCCATCGAGCTCCCGACGGCGGCGTGGATGCGTTCGATCCCGAGGGCGTCGGCGAGTCGCAGGTGGGTCGCGACCATGTCGCGGATCGTCACCACCGGAAAGGAGCCGCGGTAGGGGCGGTCCGTCCCGGGGACGAGGCTCCGCGGGCCCGTCGTCCCGTGGCAGCCGCCGAGCAGCGAGGCGCAGACCACGAAGAACCGGTCGGTGTCGAGGGCGCAGCCGGGGCCCACCATGTGCTCCCACCAACCGGGTCGAGGGTCGGCGGCGCTCGAGGCGGCGTGGCAGTGGGCGGAGAAGGCCGGCAGGATGAAGATCGCGTTGTCGCGCCCGGGCGCCAGCGTTCCCCAGGTCTCGTAGGCGATCTCGACGGACGGGAGGACCTCGCCGAACTCGAGCTCGAGCGGGGCGTCCTCGGCGTGCAGGAGAGCGGCGGGGTGCTGGTTCATGGAATCGTCGTAACCGCCGGGGATGACGCCGGAAGGGCGGCGTCCCGCCGGCGGGTCGGGGCGCGGAACGGGAGCGAAGTCGGCCCGCGGACATTAGGATTCGACCTCCGCGTCCGCAAGACGCGGCCCTTCGCACCGTCAGGGAGCCGGACTCCATGTTCCGTCGTCACGCAGCGCTCGCCGTCCTGATCCTCGTCCAGCTCGCGCGCGGGACCTCCGCGCAGGTCGTCGAGGGCGGCGGTCTCGACGTGGCGGAGAACGCCACCGGCGCCGCCGTCGGCGCGCGCGTTCTCGCCGACGGCGGCAACGCCGTCGACGCGGCCATCGCCACCGCCTTCGCCCTGGCCGTCACGCGTCCGAGCGCCGGCAACATCGGCGGCGGCGGATTCCTCGTCTTCCGGGGGATGGACGGGACCGCCACGAGCTTCGACTTCCGGGAGCGCGCCCCGGCGGCCGCCACGGAGCGGATGTTCCTCGACGAGCGCGGCGTCTACTCGCCCGAGCGGCACCATCGCTCGCACCTCGCGGTGGGCGTGCCCGGGACCGTGGCCGGACTCTGGCTCGCGCATCGTCGCCTCGGGAGCCGCCCCTGGGCCGAACTCGTCGCGCCGGCGATCGCCCTCGCGAGGGACGGGATCGCCGTCACGCCCTGGCTCGCGGCGGCCCTCCGCGAGGTCCGGGACGACATGGCGCGCTACCCGGCGACCCGGGCGATCTTCTCCCGCCCGGACGGCGAGCCCTTCGCGCCCGGCGACGTCCTGCGCCAGCCCGATCTCGCCGCGACGCTGGAGCGCATCCGGGATCGGGGCGCCGACGGCTTCTACCGCGGCGAGACGGCGCGGCTCCTGGCGGCGGAGATGGAGCGGGGCGGCGGCCTCATCACCCGGGCGGACCTCGAGTCCTACGCGGCCGTCGAGCGTCCCTGCGTGACGGGCCGCTATCGCGGGAACACGATCATCGGGATGGGGCCGCCGAGCTCCGGCGGCACCGTGCTGATCGAGATGCTCGGCATGCTCGAGTCCTTCCCCGTCGAGCGCGAGCCGGCGGCTCGTCTCCATCTCCTCGCGGAGGTCATGCGTCGGGGCTTCGCCGACCGGGCGCGGGTCCTGGGCGATCCCTCCGCCGTGGACGAGGACGAGCTCGCGCGTCTTCTCGATCCCGAGCACGCGCGGCGGCGCGCGGCCGACATCGACCCCGCCCGCGCCTCGCGGAGCCGGATCGAGGACTTCAGCTGGACGCGGGGCGAGAGCGACGAGACGACGCACTTCTCCGTCGTCGACGGGGCCGGGAACGCGGTCGCGCTCACCTACACGCTCGAGTACGGCTTCGGTTCCCGCATCGTCGTCCCGGGCGCCGGCTTCCTCCTCAACAACGAGATGGGAGACTTCAACCCGCAGCCCGGTCACACCGACGAGCGCGGCCTCATCGGCTCGGCCCCCAATCTCGTGGCGCCGGGGAAGCGGATGCTCTCGAGCATGAGCCCGACCATCGTCGTCGACTCGCGCGGACGCCCGCGGGCGATCCTCGGCGCGCGAGGCGGGCGGACGATCATCAACACCGTCCTGCAGACCCTGCTCGGCATCGTCGATCTCCGCCTGAGCGCCGGGGACGCCGTGGCGCTGCCCCGGATCCACCACCAGTGGTTCCCGGACGAGCTCCTCGTCGAGTCGACGCTGGATGAGGAACTCCGCCGCGCCCTCGAGGCGATGGGGCACCGGGTCCGGGTCCGCGGCGGGGACGGGGCGAATCCCGGGATCGGCGCCGTCGAGTGCATCCGCCTGCGCCCCTCGGGGCGGCGCTTGATCGCGGATCCCGGCGTGGATCCGCGCTCCTCCGAAGGCGGCGCGGCGCGTCCGCGCCGGCCCTGACCGGCCCCGACGGGAACTCTCGGACGGACGCGCGGTGGGGAGCCGCCGCGTCCTGTTAGAACGGCGGCGACGTATCCGGTGGGAGCGAGGCGATGGCGGTCAGCCGACAGCAGGTCATTCACGAGAACTTCCTCGCCGCGCTCCGCGAGCTCGAGGGCCGCGCGCCCTCGATCCCGCTGCCGGACGGCGTGACGGCCGAGCTCGCGCGCGAGATCTTCGAGTCGCAGCTCACCAGTCGCCTGATCGACTTCGAGGCGCGGGCGATGAAGGCCCGCGAGGAGGGCTTCTACACGATCGGGAGCGCGGGTCACGAGGGCAACGCCGCCGTCGCCGCCGCGCTCCGCCCCGACGATCTCTGCTTCCTCCACTACCGCAGCGGCGCCTTCATGATGCAGCGCAGCCGCCAGGTGGCCGGCACGACGCCGATCTTCGACACGCTGCTCTCGCTGTCCGCGTCGTCCGAGGATCCGGCGAGCGGCGGGCGCCACAAGGTCTGGGGGTCGGCTGAGCTCAACGTGCCGCCGCAGACGTCCACGATCGCCTCGCATCTCCCGAAGGCGGTGGGCGCGGCCTTCGCCCTCGGTCGGAGCGCGCCGCTCCACCACGAGCTGACCGTCGGGCCCGACGCGATCGTCGTCGCGAGCTTCGGCGACGCGAGCCTCAACCACTCGACCGCGGTCGGCGCCATCAACAGCGCGCTCTGGGCGCGCCACCAGCGGCTCCCGCTGCCGCTGCTGATGGTCTGCGAGGACAACCAGATCGGCATCAGCGTGAAGACGCCGCGGGGCTGGATCGAGTCGCAGTACGCGAATCGCCCCGGGCTCGCCTACTTCCACGCCGACGGTCGCGACCTCGGCGACGCGATCCTCGGCGCCCGTCGCGCGATCGAGTACTGCCGCACGAAGCGCGCCCCGACCTTCCTCCATCTCGAGACCGAGCGCCTCATGGGGCACGCGGGCAGCGACGTCGAGCAGACCTACCGGACGCTGGCCGAGATCGAGGACGTCGAACGACGCGATCCCCTCATCCGCAGCGCCGCATGGCTCGTCGCGCGGGGCGTCATGACGGCGGGCGAGATCCGGGCGCGGCACGACGAGCTCGAGGAGCGGATCCGAGCGGCTTCCCGCGAGGCGGCGGCCCGGCCGAAGCTCACGACGGCGGAGGCCGTCGTCGCCGCGCTGGCCCCCTGCGACCTCGTCGCGGTGGAGGCGGAAGCGAGCCGTCCCGCGCCGCCCGCCGCGCGCATCAAGGCCTTCGGGAGCGAGGCCGCGCTCCCCGAACGCAGCGCCCGGCCGCGTCACCTCGCGATGCTCATCAACTGGGCGCTGCTCGACCTGATGGCGAAGTACGACGACATGCTCGTCTTCGGCGAGGACGTCGCCAAGAAGGGCGGCGTCTACCACGTGACGACGAAGCTCTACGAGCGATTCGGCGCCGGTCGATGCTTCAACACGCTCCTCGACGAGCAGACGATCCTCGGGGTCGCCATCGGCGCCGCCCACCTGGGCTACCTGCCCTCGCCCGAGATCCAGTACCTCGCCTACCTCGTGCACGCCTCCGACCAGCTCCGGGGAGAGGCCTGTTCGCTTCAGTTCTTCTCGAACGATCGCTTCCGCAACCCGATGGTCATGCGGGTCGCGAGCCTCGGCTATCAGAAGGGATTCGGCGGTCACTTCCACAACGACAACGGCTTCGCCTTCCTCCGCGAGATGCCCGGCCTCGTCATCGCCTGCCCCTCGCGCGGCGACGACGCCGTCGGGATGCTCCGGACCGCCTTCGCGCTCGCGAAGACGCAGGGGCGCGTCGTGGCCTTCATGGAGCCGATCGCGCTCTACATGACGAAGGATCTCCACGAGGAGGGCGACGAGGCCTGGAGCTTCCGCTACCCCGAGGAGGGCGAGGCGGTCCCGCTCGGCGAGCCGCGGATCTACGAGGACGGCGGTGACGAGGACCTGACCGTCGTCACCTACGGCAACGGCGTGCCGATGTCCCTGCGCGTGGCCGGACGGCTGCGCGCGGAGGGCGTCCGCACCCGCGTCGTCGACCTGCGCTGGCTGCTCCCCCTCGGCGAGGATCTCGTCGTGGCGGAGGCCGTCCGCACCGGGCGGCTGCTCGTCGTGGACGAGGGACGCCGCACGGCCGGCATCGGGGAACAGATCAGCGCGGTGGTCGCGGAGCGCGCCGAGCGGCCCGTCCGCATCGCCCGGGTCGCCGGAGACGACTGCTACGTGCCGCTCGCGGCGGCCGCCAACCTCGTCCTCGTCAGCGAGGCCGAGATCGAACGCGCGGCCCGCGCCCTGCTGGAGGTTCCCGTCGCATGAGCCGTCGCGTCCTCGTCGTCTGTCCCGGCCGTGGGACCTACACCCCGGACGATCTCGGATCGCTCGCGCGTCGTCTCGCGGGACCGGGCGTGCCCGACGCGGCGCACCGCGTCCTGGAGGCGGCCGATCGCTTCCGCGCCGAGGTCGGCTCGGCGCCCATCAGCGATCTCGACGCCGCGCCGCGCTACCAGGCCGCGCTGCACCTCAAGGGCGAGAACGCGGGGCCGCTCATCTTCACCGCCACCGCGGTGGACTGGGCGATCCTACCGCGCGACCGCTTCCGCCCGGTCTGCGTGGCCGGCAACTCGATGGGCTGGTACAGCGCGTTGCACTGCGGCGGCGTGTTCGACTTCGGGGACGCGCTCCGCGTCGTCGACACGATGTCGAAGACGCAGGGCGATCGCCCGCTCGGCGGTCAGCTCATCCTGCCCTGGGTGGACGAGGACTGGCGCCCGCGGCCCGAGAAGCGCCGCGAGATCGAGGCCTACCTCGCCGAGCTCCGGTCGCGCGGTCTCGCGGCCGAGATCTCGATCGACCTGGGCGGCTACCTCGTCCTCGCCGGCGACGACGCCGCGATCGCGGCGATGAAGAAGGAACTCCCGGTCGAGCGGCAGGGCGAGCGCGACTACCCCTTCCAGCTCGCCCAGCACGCCGCCTTCCACACCGGTCTGATGGCCGAGCCGAGCCGCATGGGCCGCGAGGCGCTCGTGACCTTGCCCTGGCGCGGTCCGGCGCTGCCGCTCGTCGACGGGGCGGGCCGGGTCCGTCGACCGGGGATCGCGACCGATCGCGAGATCTACGAGTACACGCTCGTCGAGCAGGTCCTCTGCCGCTACGACTTCACGCGCTCCCTGCGCGTCGCGCTCCGGGAGTACGCGCCCGACGCCATCGTGCTGCTTGGCCCGGGGGCCTCGCTCGGCGGGGCGATCGGCCAGACTCTCGCGCTCGAGGGCTGGCGCGGCATCCGTTCGCGCGGCGACTTCGCCCGCGTCCAGAAGTCGGACGATCCCGTCCTCATCTCGATGGGCCGCGCCGACCAGTACGAGCGCTTCGTGGCCGAGGCCCTCTCAGGGCGCTGAGGGCGCGTCCCGGCGCCGCATCGCGAGGCCGGCGAGCGGGACGACCCAGGCCGAGGGGAGGGCGCGCGCCAGTCCGACGAGCACCCGGTTGGCGAATCCGGGCACGACGAGCGGCCGGCCGCGCGAGAGCCCGTCCAGGCCGGCCCGGGCCACGCGTTCGGGACTCATCCTCCCGATGCGGGTCATCAGGCCGCTCTCGTCGTAGTCGCCGGCCCGGAAGAACTCCGTCTCCGTGACGCCCGGACAGAGGCAGGTCACCCGCCCGCCGCCCTCCTCGAGCTCGATCGCCAGCGCCTCGCCGAGGCTCGCGAGCCCGGCCTTCGCCGCGGAGTAGAGCCCGTGCCAGGGCGTCGGCACGAAGGACGCGATGCTCGCGACGAGGAGCACGGCCGCCTCCCGGCGCTCGACGGTGGCGCCGAGGAAGGCCCGCGTGAGGACCACCGGGGCCTCGAGGGCGAGCCGGAGGCAGGCCTCCAGGCGTTCCGGCGGCGTGTCGAGGAAACGCGCGTGGACGCCGAAGGCGGCGTTGTTCACCAGGATGTCCGGCGTCGCCTCGGGGTCGGCGAGCACCCCGATCACCGCGTCGCGGCCGGCGGGATCGAGCAGATCGGCGACGAGGACCCGGGCGGAGCCGCCGGCGGTCGAGATCTCCTCGGCGAGGGCCCGCAGGCGCTCCTCGCGGCGCGCGACGAGGGTGACGCTCGCGCCGCGCCGCGCGAGTTCGAGCGCGAGCGCGCGGCCGATCCCGGACGAGGCGCCGGTCACGAGGGCGCTCCGGCCCGCGTAGTCGAGGCGACTCATCGCCGGGTCCTCACGCGGAGGAAGTGCTGACCGAACTCGCGCAGGCGGGCGTCGAGATCGCCCGCCTCCAGCAGCTCGGGTCGCGGCTCCGGGAGGCCGTCGTCGCGGACGAGCACGACGAGTCGCCCCTCGCCCTCGCCCTCGATCCGCAGGGCGCCGTCGCCCGGCGGGATGCGCAGGGTCTCGCCGTCCTCCGGCTCGAGAGGCCAGGGCATGTCGGGGGGAAGGGCGAGCGGAGGGAAGAGTCGTCGGGGCCCGAGCTCTCCCAGCAGCCAGACCGAGACGTAGAGCGGGCGATCGATCTCCACCTCGAGCGAGAAGGGCTCGCCCGCGCGGAGATCCTCGAGGTCCCGCGAGGCCTCGATGTGGCGGACGCCGAGCGGCGGCGGCGGCGGAGGCTCCTCGCGCGGGCCGCGGAAGAAGACGACCAGGCCCGCCGCCACGAAGGCGAGGAAGAGGAACCACACCGCGGTGTCGAGGGCGCTCCGCCTCATCGCCGCGCCTTCATCAGCCGACGGCCCACGAAGCGCGGGAAGCCGAGCGGGAGGTGCCGCAGCAGGACGCCGAGGATCCGGTTGCGACCGCCCGGAACCACGCGACGTCGTCCCCGGAGCGCGCCGGCCACCGCGGCGCGGGCGACCTCCTCCGGCGTGCTCCAGACGAGGCCCCCGAGCTCGTGCGCCGCGGGGTCGAATCCGGCGCGGTCGAAAAACTCGGTCCGCGTCAATCCCGGCGCCACCGTGGTGACGCTCACCCCGGCGCGGCGGAGCTCGACGCGGAGGGCGCCGTCGAGCGAGGCGAGCGCGGCCTTCGCCGCCCCGTAGAGTGCCTCGTCGGGGGTCGGCGCCCAGGCGGCGACCGAGGCCATCGTCACGAGGTGACCCCGACCGGCCGCCGCCATCGCCGGGAGCACCGCGCGCGCCAGGAGGACGGGCGCGAGGACGTCGAGCTCGAGCAGGCGCACCTGCGCCGCCGGGTCGGCCGAGGCGAAGGCGCCGTGGAGGCCGGCCCCCGCGTTGTTGACGAGGCCCTCGAAGGGCGGGGCGGACGCGAGCTCGGCGAGGAGGGCGGCGCGGTCGAGAGGGTCGGAGAGGTCCGTCGGTCGCGTGACCGCGGAGCCCCCGAGGGCCTCGACCTCGGCCGCGACCCCGGCGAGGGCCGCCGCGTCGCGGGCGACGAGCGTCGTCGCGGCGCCGCGGCGGGCGAGCTCGAGCGCGATGGCGCGGCCGATCCCGCGGCTGGCGCCGGTGACGAGCCAGCGCCCGCATCCGCCCGTCCCCGCCATCGGCGCTCCTCCCGAGGTCCCACCCTCCGTCCGGGCGCCGTCGCGCCCCCTTCGCGGCGGGATCCTACCAGAGTCCTCCGGCGTCCCCCGCCGGGAGGAGGAGCGGGAATTCTTGCCGTCGGTCCAAGTTCGGCCCGCGCGGCGACCGATAGGAGCGGAGGCCGGACCGCCGAAACGCGGCCGGCCACGGGATTTCCGGACCCGGAGCCGCGCCCTCGCGCCGCCCCCTGGAGACGAGCCTTGACCCTCACCGCCACCGACACGCGCCTCGAACTCGAGGCGCGCTTCTCCCAGGCCGTCTCCGAGAGCTTCTCGCTCGCGGCCGGCCTGGACGCCGAGCAGATCCCCGTGGAGTCGCAGACGCGCCACACGGAGCGGATGGTGAGCACCGTCGCGACCGCGATGGGGGAGGGCTGGATCGGGTCCCTGGCGCTGCTGGTCCCCGCCGAGGGGGCCGATCGGATCGCGCGGGCCGTCCTCTCGCGCGGCGGCGACGAGCGCCTCCGCGGCGCCGAGATCGCGCAGGCGATGGGCGATCTCCTCGCCCGCGTCACGCTCAACTTCGGGGATGCCTTCGCGGACGAGGAGTCCGTCACGATGGGGCCTCCGACGACCGTCACGGGGGACCGCCTCTCGGTCGCCTTCCCCTGGTCCCAGGACTTCGAGACGCGGCTCTGCTTCCGCTCGATCCCGACCGACTTCTGGGCCGTCCTCCGGCTGAGCCACCACCGTCCGGTCTGAAGCGCGCCGGGGCGCCCCCGCGCGGGTCGAGCCCGGTCCGGCGGACCTCCGCGGGCCGCGTCGCGCCGGCCGGCCGGGCCGCTAATCCGCGTCCCCGTCCGGGCTTGGGAGGCCCGACCGCCGCTCCCTCGCCGCCGCTCGCGGCCCCCGGAGACGAGCGGGGGATTTGACTTCCGCATTTCCTCCCCTATCGTCCCGAGGTGATTCGCCGGTGGGGCGGATCTCGGCGTCGGGAAGCGGAAGACCGGACCACAGCATGGGTAAGACCCTCGTCATCACCGAGAAGAAGTCCGTCGCGGACGACTTCGCGCGCGTGCTCTCCGGCGGCGAGGGCGGCAAACGCAAGTTCGCCAAGCACGACCTGGACTACGAATCCGACGACATGATCGTGGCCTGGGCGAGCGGCCACCTCCTCGAGCTCCAGGAGCCGGGCGCCTACGACAAGGCCTGGAAGTACTGGAGCCTCGAGAAGCTCCCGATCATCCCCGAGTCCTTCGTCCACCAGCCGCGCGGCGACGACAAGAAGGGCAAGGCCCTCCTCTCGAACCTCACCAAGCTGATCCGCCGGGATGACGTCGACCAGATCGTGAACGGCTGCGATGCCGGGCGCGAGGGCGAGCTGATCTTCAACCTCATCATGGACCACGCGCTCTCCAAGCGCCCCCGGGCGAAGGCCGAGAAGCCGGTCCAGCGCCTGTGGCTGCAGTCCATGACCGCGGACGCCATCCGGGCGAGCTTCCGCGAGCTGGCGCCCTCCGAGGAGTACGCCCCCCTGCGCAACGCGGCCTACGCCCGCGATCGCGCCGACTGGCTCGTGGGCATGAACGGCACCCGGGCCCTCACGAAGCGCTTCCTCGGCGGCAAGAACCGCATCTCGCTCGCGGTGGGCCGCGTCAAGACGCCGACGCTGGCCTTCCTCGTCGATCGCGAGCGCGAGATCGACAACTTCATCCCCGTTCCCTACTGGGAGATCGCGGCGACCTTCAGCGTCAAGCCGGACGCCTCCGGCGCCGCCGAGAAGGACCTCTACGAGTCGCGCTGGACCGGCAAGGGTCCCGACGGCAAGGCCACCGATCGCATCCTCGACCACGACCGAGCGAAGGCCGTCATCGAGAAGATCCAGGGCAAGGTCGGCGTGGCCGAGGACACCGTGCGGCACTCGAAGGAGAAGCCGCCGCAGCTCTTCGACCTGACCTCGCTCCAGCGCCGCGCGAGCTCCGCCTTCGGATTCACCCTGAAGCGCACCCTCGCGATCACGCAGACGCTCTACGAGACGAAGAAGGCCGTCACCTATCCCCGTACGTCCTCGGCCTACCTGCCGAACGACTACCGCAACGAGGTGCCGCGGATCATGAGCGAGCTCGCGCGGGGCGGCTTCGCCGATCTCGTCCAGTTCGTCCCGAACCGCGACCGGCCCGACTCCGAGCGACCGGGTCAGGTCTTCGACGACAAGAAGGTCAGCGACCACTTCGCGATCATCCCGACCGGCGTCGTGCCGACCAGCCTGCGACCGGACGAGAAGAAGCTCTACGACCTGATCGTGCGCCGCTTCCTCGCCGCCTTCATGAAGAGCGCCGAGCGCGAGACGGTGACGCGCAAGACCACCGTCGAGGGCGAGGTCTTCCGCTCGACCCAGCGCAAGCTCGTCGTGCCGGGCTGGCGCGCCGTCGAGACCATCGGGGCGGACGACCAGCCCTTCCCCGACCTCGCGCCCGACGGCCGGGTCGGCTGCCGCGGCTCGGATCTGCTCGAGAAGGCCACCACGCCGCCCTCGCGCTTCACGGACGGCACGCTCGTCGCCGAGATGGAGACCTGCGGAAAGCACGTCGAGAGCGACGAGGAGGCGGAGGCGCTCAAGGACCTCGGCATCGGAACCCCGGCCACGCGCGCCTCGATCGTCGAGGACCTCATCTTCAAGCGCCTCGCCCGCCGCGAGGGCCGGAGCCTCGTCCCGACGGCGCTCGGCTCCACGCTCGTGCGCGCGGTGCGCAACATGGAGCTGGGCGCGCTCGGCAAGCCGGATCTCACCGGCGAGTGGGAGAAGCGCCTGCGCCTCGTCACCGAGGGCAGCTTCGACGTCGAGGAGTTCGATCGCGGCATCCTCGCCGACGTCCGCCAGATGGTGGAGACGGTGAAGGGCGCCGAGGACGTGAGCGAGATCTTCGCCCTCGACTATCCCGAGCCGCTCCACTGCCCGAAGTGCGGCAAGCGGCTCATCGAGAAGGCCTACAGCTACTTCTGCGAGGATCAGGAGACCTGCAACGTCGTCATCTACAAGGATGCCGGCGGCAAGCACGTCTTCCCCGAGATCCTGAAGCGGATCATCGACGCGAAGGGCGAGGCGGTGGGGCCCTTCACCGGCTTCGAGCGCCCGCGCGCTCCCTGCAAGCTCCGCCTCAACGAGAACTTCATGATCGTGGTTGAGCCCGAGGGCGACTTCGAGGTCGAGAACCCCTCGGTCTACCAGGTCGAGGAGGTCGCGGACGGCACGGTGATGGGCAAGTGCCCCAAGTGCCAGAGCGAGGTGAAGGCCGAGGGCACGGGCTTCAAGTGCTCCAGTGACTCCTGCAACTTCCGCCTCTCGAAGAAGCTGCTCTTCCGCGACCTGCCGCCGGCCGAGGTCAAGAAGATGCTGACCGGCCCGAACGTCCTCACCGAGCTCATCGAGGGCTTCATCAGCCGTCGGGGCCGTCCCTTCAGCGCCCACCTCTCCTTCGACGAGGAGGAAGCTGCAGTGGAAGTTCCCCGAGCGCCCGAAGAAGGCGGCGGGGGAGAAGGCCGGGAAGAAGAAGGCCAAGAAGAAGACGACGAAGAAGAAGGCGGCCAAGAAGACCGCCGCGAAGTCGAAGAAGACCACCAAGAAGAAGGCCGCGGCCAAGAAGCCCGCGGCCGACGACGCGTCCGACTGATCCCCTCGGGGATCAGCCGTCCTTCTCGACGCCTCCCTCGACTCCGGGGGAGGCGTCGTCGTTTCCGGGGAGCTCGATCTCGTTCGCGGGCTTCTCGATGTCGACGAAGTCGTCGCGCGTCCTTGTGAAGAGCGTCGAGATGCGCCAGTTCGCCACCTCGACCCGGAACGGGCTCGCGGAGGACTCGAGCGCGCGCTGGCCGGACGTCTCGCTCAGCGGACCGAAGACGAGGATCGTGGGATCGCCCCCGGCGCGGCGCAGCGTGACGGTGGCCTCGACCTCGTCGGGGTCGCCCCCCGCGGAGTCCTTGCGTCCCGCGACGTCGGCGACGGCGAGGCCGGCCAGGTCGTCGAGGAGATCCTCGACCGACTTCGGCTTCGTGCGCGCGTCCTCGTCGCCGAGCAGGTACCAGACCGGCTCCTCGGTCGGCGGCCCCTCGCCGGCGGCGGGCAGCGTCGGCGGCGCCTCCTGGCGACGCTCGAAACGGAGCGCGGTGCCGTCCTTCCGCGCGATCTCGAGCGCGACGACGTCCTTCGTGTCCACCTTGAAGGCGTCTCCGTCGATCCAGCTCGCCACGTCGGCGCGCAGGTCGGCCGTCGTGAGATCCTCCGACTCGTAGACCGGGTCCTCTCCCGCACGTCGCAGGTAGGCCGAACGCGCGCCGCTGCCGGGGGCCGCGAAGAGGTCGGCGAGAACGGCGCCGCCCGCGCCCTTCAGCGTGACGCGACGCGCGAAGTCGTCCTCGGCGACCTTCACCGGGCCGTGATTGCGGGCGGAACGGATGAGGGCGTGTCCGAGCCGGACCTCGGCGAGGCGCTCGAGGAGCGTCGTGACCTTGCCGGCGTCGGCCGGGTAGTCGGCGCGGCTGGCGACGACCCAGCCCTCGCCCTGACGGGCGAGCTCGATCGTGGCGCCGTCGCCGCCGCCGTCGCGGATCTCGATCCGCGCGACGTCCGCGGGCTTCGCCGATGTCAGGGCGCCGCCCGCGGCGGGGCCGTCCGACTCGGCGCCGCGCGCGACCCGGAAGCCGATGAGGGCCGCGAGCTGGAGGACGGCGAGGATCGCGAGGATCAGGTTGCTGCGACTCATGACGTGACTCCTCAGACGATGGGACGCCGGGCGGCCCGGGCCGCGAAGGCGCCGATGCCGACGAGGGCGAGCAGCAGGAGGGGGAGGGCGAAGTTCAGGTACTGGACGCGCGTGCGCTCGTCGTCGTCGAGGCGGGCCAGGGGGCGGAAGGACCGGCCCCGGTTCCGGATCTGGACGAGGTCGTCGTCCTCGAGCATCCAGGCGATGGCGTCCTTCACGAAGCCGGCGTTGTAGTCGAAGTAGCCGAATTCGGGGTAGTAGCGGGTGAGGTTCGCCTGCTGGTCGTCGATCCAGTCGTCGTTGCCGACGACGATCACGCGGGTCGGGGCGGAGACCTTGAGGGGGGCGCCGACGGGCGCCTTCGCCTTCTCGCCCTCGGGGTCCGCGCCGTCCTCCTCGTCGGCGGGCGTCGCCGGCATGGCGCGGTCCGCGAAGAGCGAGGGGAACGCGCCCTCGACGAGGACGGCGAGGTCGCGCCGCTTCGTCTCGGCCGCGGAGGGCCGCGCGTAGCCGCCGTCGGGGTGCGCCTCCGGATCGGGGGCGACGCCCGCGGCGGGATCGAGCTCCCAGGCCTCGGCCGTGCTGCGGAAGAGCCAGCGCGACTTCAGCCCCTCGACGTCCCGCGTCTCGAGCGCGGAGGGGAACCAGAAGCCGCCGGCGCCGAAGCCCGAGAGGAAGGCGACGTCGCGATTCGCCGTCCCCTCCTCGAAGCCCACCGTGGGCAGCGCGCCCCAGGTGAAGTCCGCGATCTCCGGCCGCCGTCCGACGCCCCGGCGCTTGGCCCAGAAGAAGCGTCCGCGCGTGCCGTCGTCGATCACGATCCGGTCGCCGATGGTGACGCCCCAGGCCCGGAGGAGCTCCTCGAGTCCGGTGTCCTTGGCGGTCGCGGTGATCGCGAAGTCCGGCTGCAGGCTCACGTCGCTCCGGTCGGCGCAGATGATCGCGCGTCCGCCCCGCATCACGAACTGGTCGAGGGCGAAGACGGCGCGCTCGGAGAGTCGACCCTCGCCGGGAACGATCAGGACCTCGACCTCGCGCGGGACCTCGGTGAGGGTCGCCGGGTCGAGGTCGCGCACCGCGTACTCGCCCCGGAGGCTGTCGGCGAGGCTGGAGAAGCGCGCCGGAGTCGGTCGCATCCCGGACATCGGGTCGCCGGGGGAGGAGGCCTGGACGATGCCGACGGTCCGCAGCGCGCCCGGGGCGAGCTGGCGGAGGATCGCCTCGAAGTCCTCGCGGAGCTGGAACTCCGAGAGCGCGCCGTCGAGGCCGATCAGCGGGAACGGCGAGCTGAGCTTGCCGTCGAACTCGACCGAGGCCCAGAGGTAGAAGGGCTGCTTCGATCCGGGGTAGGCGAGGGGGTCGACGCCGTAGCGGTCGCTCAGCGCGATCCGCTGGGCGTCCTCCGCGGGCGGCGCGACGGCGTCGTGACTCACCTTTCCCTTCGAGTCGGCGACCATCCGCTCGAGGACCTTCGTCACCCGGTCGGGAGTCTCGCGAAAGAGCTCCGGCAGCTCGGCCGCCGGCGAGATGAAGGTGCGGATGACGACGGGACGATCGAGGCGCGCGTAGACGTCGCGCCGGCCCTCGAAGCCGTAGACAGCGCGCTTGATCGCGCGCGTCAGCGAGAACTCGACGTTGCGGAGCCGGATCGTCGGCTCCTCCTCGAAGATCCCGCCCCGCTCGACGAGGTCGGGGCCGTCGATCGTCTCCGGGCGCGACCCGGCGTAGGTCACGGCGAGGCCGAAGTAGAAGGACTTCACGCCGCTCTGGTTCTGGTCGCGGAAGGCGAAGGCCTGGGGCTGGATGCCGTAGGTGTTCTGCGCCTCCTCGGCCTCGTCGGTGTGCTCGTCGGGCGAGAGGTACTCGATCCTCACCTTGCCCTCGCCGCGCTCCTCGTACTCGCGCAGGAGATCGAGGAGCTCCGGGAGGTGGGGGCGGAGCTTCTCCGGCAGGTTCTCCGGCTCGGAGAGGAAGGCGCGAACGACGACCTCCTCGTCGAGGCCCTCGAGGATCCGCTCGGTGACCGGGGAGAGCGAGTAGATGTCGCCCTCCGTCAGGTCGACGCGGAGGCCGCGCACCTCGCGGAACACGAGATTGAAGAGGAGGACGTTGATGACGACGAGCAGGACGCCGATCCAGATGTTCAGTCGGACCATCATCTCAGGACCACCTCATCAGACGGAGCCGGAAGGCGTTCAGCGCGAGGAAGAGCGCGGTGACGCTGAGGTAGAAGCCGACGTCGCGGAAGTCGAGGACGCCGCGCTCGATCGAGTCGAATCGCTTCCAGAAGCCGAAGAAGGCGAGCGTGTCCCGCAGCAGGCCGTGCCCCTCGGCCCAGGCGAGGACCATGTCGGAGCTCAGCACCGCGAGCGCGACGCAGATCGCGCCGGCGGCGACGAGCGCGATGAACTGGTCCGCGAACCAGCTCGACACGAAGAGCCCGATCGCGACGTAGGCCGCCCCGAGGAGCATCGCCGCCGCGTAGCCGCCGATCACCGGTCCCCAGTCGAGGTCGCCGAGGATCTCGGCCGTGATCGGGAAACCCAGCGTGAAGACGAGGGCCACCGCGACGAGTCCCAGGCAGCCGAGGAACTTGCCGAGGACGAGCTGGCCCGGCGTCGCCGGCAGCGTGAGGAGGGTCTCGATGCTGCCCATCTCGCGCTCCCGCGCCCACTGGCGCATCGTCAGGCCCGGCACGAGGAGGGCGAGGGTCAGCGGGAGCCAGGCGAAGAGTCCGCGCACCTCGGCACGTTCGACGCCGAGGAACTTCTCGACGAAGAAGAACAGCGAGAAGCAGGCGACGAAGAAGATGGCCACGAAGAGGTAGGCCACCCAGGACTGGAAGTAGCCGCGGAACTCCTTGCCCGCGAGCACGAGGATGCTCCCCATCACGCGGCCCCTCCTTCGACGCGACTCACCTCGCGGAAGACGTCCTCGAGACTCCGACGCTGGACCGCGAGTTCGGTGAGGGGCCAGCCCTCGGCGACCGCGAGCGCGTAGAGCTCGCCGGTGATCTCGCGCGGCTCGTCCAGTTCGAGGTCGAAGGCGGCGCCGTCCGCGTTCTCGACGCGGTGGACGGCCCCGACGCCGTCGACGGCGGAGAGGCGCTTCGCGACGCCCTCGGCCGGTCCGCTCATCGCGATCCGGACGATGCGCCCGCCGACGAGATCGTCGATGCGCTCGTCCACCGCGAGGCGTCCGCCGACGATCATGATCGCCCGCGTGCAGGTCTCCTCGACCTCGCTGGAGGATGTGGGTCGAGATCACGGTCTTCTGCCGCCGAGCTCGCGCACCAGGTGCCTGGATCTCGACGATCTGTTCTGGTCGATGGCTCGGCTCACGAGGATGAGGACGTCGGGATCGTATAGAGGATCGCGCCGCGGATGCCGACGTCGGCGGCGCCCCTTCGAGAGGAAGCGCACCTGCTTGGGCAGGTAGTCGCCGAGCGCGCAGGTCTCGGAGACGACGCCGAGCCGGTCGTAGAGGCGCGCGCCGCGCAGGCCCCGCATCCGCCGGCAAGGAGCAGGTAGTCCTGCACGGCCATCTCGGGATAGAGGGGTTGTGCTCGGGCAGGTAGCCGAGCTGCGACTGCGGCGCGCGCGGGTCATCGGCGACGACGTCGTGCCCGTCGATCGAGATGTGGCCTCGTTCGGCGCGAGGCGGTAACCCGCATTCGATTCATCGCGTCGTCGTCTTGCCTGCGCTGTTGGGCTGACCAGGCCGATGATCTCGCCGCGGTCGACGCGGGCGCCGAGGTCTGGACCGCGACGAAGTCGCCGTAGCGCTTGGTCACGTCGTGGAGTTCGATCATGAGGGGTCGTCCTCGTCGTCGGGGTACGGTGGATCGGCGGCGACGGGCGCCGCGATCTCGGACGCCGCGGGACCGGATTGGCCCCGGGGAACCACAAGGCTAAGGTGTATCGGACCTTCGGCGGCTTTCAAGCGGCCGCCGCGAGGGGCCGCGCGGGGGGGTGACGAGATCGGCATGCGCGTACTGTTCGTCGTGCACATGTTCTGGCCGGAGCACCGCGCCGGCGTCGAGACCTACACCTGGCAGCTCGCGCGCGGCCTGATGGCCCGGGGCATCGAGGTCCGCGTCCTGACCGCGCGCAAGGTCGTCTCCCTCCAGACGGGAACGATGCGCCATCGCTCCCTCGACGGTCTGGAAATCGTCGAGGTCACGAACAATCTCGACTTCGAGACTCCCGAGGCGAGCTGGGCCGAGCCCGCCATGGAGCGGGCCTTCCGCGCCGCGCTCGACGACTTCGGGCCCGATCTGGTCCACGTCCAGCACCTGATGCACTGGTCGGTCGCGCTGCCCGGGATCTGCCGCGAGGCCGGGATCCCCGTGATGGGGACCCTGCACGACTACTGGATGGTCTGCGGACGGATGGGGCAGCTCATCGACGCCGAGGGCGCGCGCTGTCCGGGGCCATCGGCGGCCCGCTGCGGTCCCTGCCTCGCGCGGACGCCGCTCGTCCAGGGCGAGCGCGCGAAGCGCTGGATCCGCCGCGCCTCCGCGCTGCGCCGGGCGACGGGGCTGAGGCTCGATGCGCCGCTGCGCGCGGCCGAGCGCTGGCGCCGTCGCCTCGTCGGCGGGGGCGAGGACGCGCCGCCGCCCCCGGCGGCCGAGGTCGCGGCCTGGTCGTCGCGCTGGGAGCGGCGCCGCGAGGACTTCCGCCGCGCCGCGCGGGACTTCGACCTCCTCGTGACGCCCTCGGCCGCGCTGGCCGCGATCCTCGAGGCGGAGGGCGTCGGCGAGGGGAAGATCCGACGCCTGCCCCAGGGACTCGATCACGACTTCGTCGGCGGTCGGACGCGCCGCCCTCGCCGCGGTCCGGTGCGGCTCGGATTCGTGGGCACGCTCGCCCCGCACAAGGGCGTGCACGTCCTTCTCGAGGCCTTCGCGCGCCTGCCGGCGGGGCTCGCGACCCTCGCGATCCACGGACCCTCGCGGCACCATCCGGACTACGCGGCGGGGCTCGTCGCGCGCGCGGCGGAGATCGAGGGCGCCTCGGTCGGCGGGCCGCTCGACCGCGCGGCGCTGGCCGACTTCCTCGTCGATCTGGATCTCCTCTGCGTGCCCTCGCTGTGGAACGAGTGCTGCCCGCTGACCATCCAGGAGGCGGCGATCGCGGGGACCCCGAGCGCGGTGTCGGGCATCGGCGGCATGGCGGAACTCGTCCGCGACGGCGTGGACGGTCTGCAGCTCCCGCCCGGCGACGTCGGGGCCTGGGCGGCGGGACTGGAGGCGGTGGTCCGCGCCCCCGAGCGCCTCGACGCCTTCCGTGCCGCGATGCGGCCGGTGCCGACGCTCGACGAGCACCTGGAGGCGCTCCTCGAGCTCTATCGCGAGCGGACGGCGGTCAGACCAGCGGACGGATGATCCGCCACCAGAGGTTCATCAGGGCCTCGGCGGCCCCCTGGAGGCGCCGGATCAGATCGCCGCGCTCGATGAGAGGGCTCACCGTCAGCGGGCCCGCGCCGAGGAGCTCGCGGTCGGGGCGCACCCGGGATCGCTGCACGGCGCGGCGGGCGCGGAGGATCGCGGGGAGGAGGCCCAGCGCCGCGAACTTCCCCCGGAACCAGGCGCCGAGCGCCATCTCCTTCAGCGCGAAGCCGAAGTAGAGCGCCTCGTAGACGAGGATCCCCGGCCCGCCGAGGAACAGCGTGCGCCAGCGCAGGCACTTGAGCAGCACGATCCAGCGGTTGCGGCTGTGGAGGTAGACCCGTCGCGCCGCGTAGCCGCCGCGCTCGCGGAACGAGATGCCCGCCGTCCCCTCCCGGTGCAGGACGATCGCCTCCGGCGCGTGGGCGATGTCGTGCCCGGCGGCGCGCAACCGGTAGGAGAGGTCGTGGTCCTCGAAGAGGATGAAGTGGATCGGGTCGTAGGCTCCGACCGCGAGGGCCGTCTCGCGGTGGAGGAGGAGCCCGAAGCTGACGACGGCGTCGATCCGCTCGGGGACGGGGTCGGCCTCGGCGACGGGGCGGTAGTAGTTCCAGAGCCGCATGATGCCGGCGTAGTGGATGCGCGCGCCGTCGTAGTGGATCCGCCCCGGCTCCTCGGCGAAGACGGCGCGCGGTTGCACGCAGACGACGTTCGGAGCGACGGCGTCGAGCATGCGCTCGAGGGCGTCGGGGCGGACGACCGCGTCGTTGTCGAGGGCGAGGACCCATGCGGTCGTCGCCGCCTCGAGCCCCGCGTTCCGCGCCGGGCAGGGGCCGCCGTTCTCGGGGAGCTCGAGGACGTCCACGCGGGGGAAGTGTTCGCGCACCATCGAGACGCTGTCGTCGTCGGAGGCGTTGTCGACGACGAGGATCCGGGCCGGCGCCCGCTCGAGCGCCGCGAGCCCCTCGAGGCAGGCGCGGAGGTGCTCGCGACCGTTCCAGTTCACGATGGTGACGGTCACGTCCTCGGGGCCGGGTCGCTTCATGCGGAGACGCTAACCCGGCCGGTCCGCGGAGGGAATGCCCTCGCGCCCCCGCGCGGGCTGCGGGGCGACGGGGGGCGATGGTAGTCTGCGCGCGGCGCCGCGGGGGCGCCGGGGAGGCCGACCTGAAGATCCTCGTCGTCACGCACGGCTTCCCGCCCGACCAGATGGCGGGGGCCGAGATCTACGCCTTCCACCTCGCGCGGGGGTTCCGTGCCCGAGGCGAGGAGGTCGTGGTCTTCAGCCCCGGGCGGCGCGAGGGTCTCGAGGAGTACGCCGTCCGCGAGGAGGAGGTCGAGGGGCTCCGGGTCCTCCGGATGCAGAACGCCTTCCGGGACATCCACTCGCTCGAGGACACCTACGCGCACCCCGCGATCGAGGCGCGTTTCGCCGAGATCCTCGACCGCGAGCGACCGGACCTCGTGCACCTGCACCACGTCATCGGCACCGCCGCCGCGACCGCGCCGCTCGCCCGGGCGCGGGGCATCCCCGTCGTCATCACGCTGCACGACTACTGGTTCCACTGCGCGCGCGGCCAACGCATCACGCCGCGCGGTCACCTGTGCACGCGGGTCCAGCCCTGGCGCTGCGCGCTCTGCGTGGGGAAGAAGCGGGGGCGCTACGCCTTCGACTGGACCTTCGCCTTCCTCGGCGGTCGGGCGCGCGACGCGGCCGGACGCGGCGGTCCGCGCCGCTGGCTGGAGTTCCCCTTCCGCGGGGCGGCGCGCCTCCTCCGCGAGCTGACGACGCGGCCGATCCGGGCGCGTCTCGGCGCGATGGATCGCGCGCTGGAGGCCGCCGACGTCCTGCTCTGCCCGAGCGAGTTCCTGCTCGAGCGCTACCGCGAGCGCGGCGCGCCGGACCGGAAGCTCCGCTTCTGGGAGAACGGGATGGAGACCGCCCACCTCGAGGGCTTCGCCCGCGAACCTCGCGCCCCGGGCGAGCCGATCCGCTTCGGATTCGTGGGGACGCTGCTGCGGACGAAGGGGATCGAGCTCCTGCTCGAGGCCTTCGCGGGCCTCGACCCCGCCCTGGCGCGACTCGAGATCCACGGGGCCGCCTCCGGCCCGGACCCGGCGGGCTACGAGCGCCGGCTGCGGGCGCGGGCGGCCGGCCACCCCGGCATCCGCTTCCACGGCCGCTTCCCCAACGCCGAGCTGGCCCGGGTCCTCGCCGGGCTCGACGTCCTCGTCGTGCCGAGCCTCTGGTGGGAGAACGCGCCGCTCACCCTGCACGAGGCGGCCCTGGTGGGGATGCCGGTCGTGACCGCCGGCCACGGCGGGATGGAGGAGTTCGTCGCGCGCTTCGGCACCGGCGTGACCTTCGCTCCCGGCGACGCCGCCTCGCTGCGGGCCGCGCTCGAGGGGCTCGCGAGCGAGCCCGAGCGACTCGCCGGGCTTTCCACGCCGCGCCGCCCCGTGCGCCGTCTCGAGGACGACGTCTCGGGCCTCCTCGATCTCTATCGCGACCTCGTGGCGGCGTCGGCCGCGAAAAAGTCGCCCGGGTCTCCGGGGTCCCGCTGACGGATCCGACCGCTCTCGCCTATGATCGCGCCCACTCGAAAGTGGGGATCGCGACGATGACTCGATTGAATCGACGAGGCTTCCTCGGCGGCGCGGCCGCGGCCTTCGGCGGGGCGACGCTGGGCGCCGCCGCGCCCTTCAACATCCTGCCGGCCCGGGTGCATCCCGCCGTCGTCTCGAGCGTCAACGGCCTTCCTTACATGGAGAAGGCCCTGGAGCGGCTCGCGGAGGGCGACGACACCCTCGACGTCTGCGTCTGGGCGGTGAACCAGGTCGAGAACGACCCCGAGGACCAGAGCGTCGGCTACGGCGGCCTCCCGAACGAGGAGGGCATCGTCGAGCTGGACGCCTGCTGCATGCACGGCCCCTCGAACACCGCGGGATCGGTCGCCTCGCTCCGCAACATCAAGAATCCCGTCAGCGTCGCGCGCGACGTCCTCCTGCACACCGACCACGTCATGCTCGTCGCCGAGGGCGCGCTCCGCTTCGCTCGCTCGATGGGCTATCCCGAGGAGAACCTCCTCACCGAGGCCTCGCGCAAGCGCTGGATCGCCTGGCGCGCCGCCCGCTCGAAGACGGACGACTGGCTCGAGCCGGGCGAGAAGTTCGGCACCGGCGCGCCCCGTCCGACCGGCAAGCGCGAGACGGGGACCATCAACTTCGACGCCGTCAACGGCAAGGGCGAAGTCTCCGGCTGCACGACGACAAGCGGGCTCGCCTTCAAGGTGCCCGGTCGCGTCGGCGACTCGCCGATCATCGGCGCCGGCCTCTACGTCCACGGCAAGGTCGGCGCGGCCGGCGGCACCGGCCGCGGCGAGGCCGCGATCACGGCCTGCGGCGCCCACCTCATCGTCGAGGAGATGCGACGCGGCGCGCACCCGAAGGACGCCTGCCTCGAGGCGGTCAAGCGCGTCGTCGAGATGAACACCATCCCGTACCTGCTCGACGAGAAGGGCCGGACGACGTTTCAGTGCCAGTTCTACGCCGTCGACGTCAAGGGCCGCGTCGGCGCCGCCTCCATCTGGCCGTCCCCCTACGCCCACGGCGACGGGGACGGGGTCCGCAAGGCGCAGACCGCTTCGCTCTACGAGTGAGGATGCTCGTCCGGCATCCGACGGAAAATGCTAGTACGGTGCCAGTCACCGGATGAGCATTTCCGTTCCAACGCGTTCGCATGCGAAACCGACTCGCCCGGAAATGCTCATCCGGTGACTGGCACCGTACTAGCATTCTGAGGATCAGAAGAGCAGGCGGCGCGCGAGGAGACGCATCGCGAGGCAGATCGCGAGGAAGACGAGGACGCCGCCGATGACGAGCCCGAAGAGCTCGGAGAGGCGGCGGCCGGCGACCATCGTCTCGAGGCGCGCGCGGAGCGGATCGCGCGTGGCGGGGGAGAGGCCGAGCTCCTCGCGATCGAGGGCGCGGATCCAGCGATCGACGTGTTCGACCGAGTCGTCGCGGGCGACGAGCCGGGCCAGGGCGAGGGCGCGCGCCGATTCGGGCAGGCCGTCGCCGGCGAGGGCGAAACAGCGATAGAGGCGCATCTGCTCGGGCGAGGGCCAGCTCCGGTCCTGGTCGGCGAGCGCGTTCTCCCAGCTCTCGAGTCCTTCCACGAGTCCCGAACGCAGGAGGGCCTGCTCGGCGAGGGTCTCGGCGTCGCGCCCCTCGCCCCGGATCGCCTCGAGCATCGATTCGCCGCCGATCGCGGCCAGCTCCTCGAGCGCCGCGCCGAGCTCGCTCTCGCGCCCGAGGGTCTCGGCCGCGCGTGCGATGAGATCGCGGGCCTCCGCGGGGGAGGGGCCGCCGGGGACGGTCAGCGGGAGGAAGGCGGCGAACTCCAGCAGGGCGCGCGCGGAGCGGAGCCCGGGGGCGGCCTCGAATCCGAGCCGCGCCGCCCGCAGGAGATCCGAAGGCGCGGCGATCTCGACGCCCGATTCCCAGGCCGGCTCGCCGGGGATCTCGATCGAGTAGAGCACGACCTCGCGCGACTCGGACTCTCCGAAGGCCGGGCCCCACTCGAAGCCGCGGATGCTGCCGAGGCGGTAGCGACCGCCGCCGCGACCGTCGGGATCCGGGTCCACCTCGCGCATGAACTCGCGACGACGGCGACGGAAGCGGCGCTCGTCCTCGATGCTGACGCTCGCGCGGTCGCCTCGCCGACGGAAGTGGACCTTGAAGTCGAAGGAGGGGAGATGCCGTTCGAGGGACTCGCCCAGCGCGAGCTCGACGACCTCCGTCTCGAGACGCAGGCCGGGGAGACTCGCCGGATCCGGGCCGGCCTTCTCCGAGGACTCCTCGAGGATCACCCGGAGGAGCGCGATCCGGGCCCGGGGCGCATCCGACCCGTCCTGGGCGCGGCCGCTCGCGGCGGCGACGAGGAGGAGGGCGAGCAGGAGGCGAACGGGCATGGCGGATCCTTCAGGCGTAGTTGAGGAGCGAGGTCACGGCGAGGTCGCCGAGGCGCTCGCGTCCCGCGAGGAAGTCCAGCTCGACGAGGAAGGCCGCCCCGACGACGGTCCCGCCGCCCTTGCGGACGAGACGGGAGGAGGCCGCGACGGTGCCTCCGGTGGCGAGGAGGTCGTCCGCGATCAGCACCCGGCTCCGGCCGGCGAAGGCGTCCTCGTGCGCGGCGACGGTGTCCTCGCCGTACTCGAGCTGGTAGCTCTCTTCGATCGTCCGCCACGGGAGTTTCCCGCTTTTCCGGATCGGGGCGAATCCGACCCCGAGTTTCAGGGCCAGCGGCGCCCCGAAGAGGAATCCGCGGGCCTCGGGGCCGGCGATCAGGTCCGGCTCGAGGGGGCGGACGCGCTCGGCGAGGAGCTCGATGGCGTCGGCGAAGGCCGCCGCGTCCGCGAGGAGCGGCGTGATGTCCTTGAACAGGATGCCGGGCTTCGGGAAGTCGGGGACGTCGCGGATCAGCCCGCGCAGGCGGTCGAGTCGGGGGTCGTTCACGGCGTCTCCTCCGGGGGATGGGACTTGAGATGGGTGTGGGCGGCCAGGAGGGTCCGGCGGAGCTCGTCCCACTGGAGGGTCTCGAGCGCTTCGGACAGATCGACCCAGCGGACCTCGTCGTGCTCGTCGGAGCGGCGGACCTCGCCGCCGTCGAGCCGGGCGAGGAAGTAGACGACGTCCTTGTGGTAGCGGCCCCGCTTCGGGTGCCGCACCAGGTAGGCGCTGCGGTCGTCGAAGCCGGGGATCACGGTGATCTCGCGGAGACCCGTCTCCTCGAGCAGCTCCCGCCGCGCGCCGTCCTCCTCGCTCTCGTCGCCGTCGAGGTGGCCCTTGGGGAAGCCCCAGGTGCCGTGGAGC
>JAWKSY010000005.1:0-335116 GCA_041402125.1 Planctomycetota bacterium | reverse complement strand
AGGGCGCCGATCTCCACGTACCAGTCGAGCTGGAAGCCGAAGGGGATCGGCGGGAGGTTCGCGCGGTAGAGATCGCCGCCGAGGTAGACGAGCGGCTCCGAGACGAAGACCGAACCGTTGACCGAGTAGCGGAGCTGCGCGTCGGCGGGATCGTGGGTGTCGCCGACCGGCGTCACCTGCACGTCGACGGGAGTCGTCGCGAGCGCGGAAACGGTGGCCGGCGCGGGCACGGGAAGCGCGAGCGTGAAGGGCGGCGCGGTGAAGACGGTGGACACGCCGGCGGGACTGCCGGCGCGGAAGAGGCCCAGGGTGACCGTACCCGTCGGCGGGAGATCCGAATCGAAGCTGAAGGTGTAGGTCGTCCCCCAGCGGATCGCGTTGGCGTTCGGATCGACGGCCTCGGTGTCGGTCGACCAGGTCACGGCCGACCCGGAGTAGGCACCGGGCCAGGCGGCGTTCGAGTAGGGCTCGCCGCTGTGCCAGGTCGGCGCGTGGAAGTCGAGGTTCTGGACGAGCGCTCCCGCCGGCATCGCGACGTCGATCTGACGCACCGAACGGTGGGAGTTGAGATTGTGGACCGCGTAGACGTAGCGCGTCGATCCGTTCGGGAGATCGGTCCCCCGCACCGCCACCTGCAGCCGCCCCTCGCCGGGCACGTCGACGATCTGGAGCTGCACCGCGGGGTCGAGCGTCGGCCAGACCTCGAGGGCGGTCGTCTGCTGCAGGGTCGTCGAGCCCGCGGCGAGGCTCAGGATGCGATCGACGGGGCTGCCGCCGACGAGGAGCTCACGCACGGAAGCGTTGTTGTCCTGGTTTCCGGCCGCGGCATCGTCGGGCGAGACGTAGTGCGCCTCGACCCAGTACGTCGATCCGGGGTAGGCGACGGGATCGACGTCGGCGAGGGCGAACTGGAGACGCTTGTAGACGTCGTCACCGCTCGCGAACTGCCCGGTGTAGGGGTAGGGGAAGACGCCGGTGTGCGCGTCGACCTCGAACTTCGGGCCGAGGCCGCTCTGCGTGCCGTTGAGCGAGGCGTCGTAGGGGTCGGAGCAGAAGGGGTAGAGCTGCTGCCCCGTCGGCCCCGAGCAGGATCCGCAGATGCCGCTGTTGACGGTGGCGAAGCCGTGCTTCAGCCAGGACTGCCCGATCATGTCGCAACGGCCGTCGCCGATGCGGTAGAGGTGCTGGGCGATGACCGGATGGTTCGGGGTCGCGGCCTGCCAGAGGAGAGGCGCGGTGCCGATGTTGCAGGAGGTCGTGCCGACCGAGAAGGCGTCCGTCCCGCCGACGGCGGTGTAGTTGGCGATGTTGTGCACCGCCGCGACGATGACGTCGGGGCCGGTGGACTGGGCGCGCGCCGGGGCGGAGAGGATCAGGACGGCGAGGCCGAGGGCGTATCCGAGGCGAGGCATGGCGATCCCCTCTCCTTCTTCGTCGACGCGGCGCGGCCGCGGCTCAGGGCAACAGGACGCGGCCGTAGTAGTTGACCTTCGTGATGACCTGGCCGGGCTCCGAGTAGTTGATGCGGATCGTGCCGCGGACGTCCTTCTGCCCCTCCTTGGGGTCGATGGTCACCTCGATCTCCCAGACGCGCCCCTTCTCCTTCTCGTGGAAGGCGGTCGAGATGAAGTCGTCCTCGCAGGTCACCTCGACGATCCGCAGGCCGTCGCCCGAGGGCTTGCTGACGGTCAGCTTCATCGTCTTCTTGACGCCGGGCTTGAGGAGGCCGAAGGCGAGCGAGTCGGGGCTGACCGTGGTCGAGGTCAGGATCTCTCCCGAGACGCGCGCCGCGCGCTGGGGGAAGTCCTTGTCGTCGCTCGTGACGACGATGACGTCCTCGAAGTAGCCGGTCTCGATCTTGTCCTCGAGCCGGAGCTCGACCCGGTAGAGCTTGCTCCCGTCCTCCTGCGGCAGCTCCTTCATCTCGGTGGCGATGAGGTTCGTCGAGGAGAGGATGCCGGTGATCTTCACGTCGTGGCCCTTGCGGACGCGGATGTCGAAGTGGCCGACGACGTCCGGACCGCGGTGGATGCGGTCGAGCGTGATGGAGTAGGTCGAGATGCTCCAGATCTGGTGGATCACGCCGGTCATCGGGAGCGAGTAGAGGCGCTGGACCGGATCGTCCGTCTCGAGCAGGACGAACTTCTTGATCTCGCCCTCGCCGCGCTTCGTGTCCAGCTCGAGCTGGAGATCGACGGAGGTCCCGGGCTCGATCTCGAGCGTGCGCTGGGTCGTGCCGATGCAGCCGCAGGTCTTGGTGACCTTCGCGGTGATCTTCCGCCGGCCGACGTTCTTGATCGTGATCGCCTTGTGCTCGACCTCGCCCTGGAGGCGCTCGCCGAAGTCCCAGCCCGGCGAGGAGAGCTCGAGCGAGGGCTTCCCCTGGGCGAGGCCGGGAACGGCGAGGGTCGCGGCGACGAGGGCGGCGAGGACGAGACGGATCATGACGGACTCCGCGGGTGGGGGCTCGGGCGAGGGACGGGCTCCATACGGCCCGCGTCCACGATAAGCGAGGTGCTCTCCCGGCCAAAGCGCGCCCGGATCGGCGGGTATTCCCCCGCCGGGCCGATCGATCAGGGGGCCTCGACCGCGGCCGCGATCTGGGCCGCGGCGGCGGCGGGGTCGAGGCGGGAGGTGTCGACGACGAGGTCGGCCTGGGCGTAGAGCGGCGCCCGGGCGGCGAGGATGGCCTCGAGCTCCTCCATGGCGCGCGGACGGGAGTTCATCGGGCGGAGATCGCCCTGGGCGACGACCCGCGACCAGTGGTCCTCGGGGCGGGCCCGGAGCCAGACCACGAAGCAGGTCTCGCGGAGGCGCTCCCAGGTCTCCGGGTGGGTCACGATCGAGCCCCCGGCCGCGAGAACGCCCTCCCCCGCCCGGGAGAGCTGGAGCTCCAGGGCCTCGCGTTCGAGGCGGCGGTAGTAGCCCTCGCCGTGCAGGGCGAAGATCGCGGCGAGATCGAGCCCGGCGAGCTCCTCGACGACCTCGTCCAGCTCGCGGAACGAGGTCTCGAGGGCCAGCGCCAGGGCCCGCCCCACCGTCGACTTCCCCGCCCCCCGGAGCCCCACCAGGGCGATCCGCCGCGAGCCCGCCGCCGGCAGGGTGAGGTCGCAGAGCCGGCCGAGGGGGATCCGGAGGACCTGCGCCAGGCGCGCCAGCTTGAGGAGGCTCGGGTTCGCCCGGCCGGCTTCGAGCTCGGTCAGGTAGCGCCGGGAGAGGCGTCCGCGCTCCGCGAGTTCGCTCAGGGTGAGGCCCTGGGCGTCTCGGAGGCGCCGGAGACGGAGGCCCAGCTCTTCCAGCAGGGGTTCGCGGGTCGAGGTCTTCGCGTCGGCCATGGAGGCACTATACTGCGCATTCCGGCTTGCAGAAAGCAGGATTCTGCCCTATTCTTCCCCCTCGAACGAACAAGGAGAACGCCACCGTGGCCGAAGCGACCGAGATCGCGCCCATCGACTTCCAGACCCACCCGTCCCGGTACCGCCACTGGGACTTCGAGGTGGAGGGCGACCGCGCGACCCTGCGCATGCACGTGAAGGAAGAGCAGCCCCTGAACCCGGGCTACGTGCTCAAGCTCAACTCGTACGACCTGGGCGTCGACATCGAGCTCGCGGACGCCTACCAGCGGCTGCGCTTCGAGCACCCCGAGGTGAAGGTCGTCACGATCATCGGCGCGCTCGACCGCATCTTCTGCGCGGGCGCCAACATCGTGATGCTCCGGAGCTCCACCCACGCGTTCAAGGTGAACTTCTGCAAGTACACCAACGAGACGCGCCTCTACATCGAGGACGCGAGCGAGGCGAGCCGGCTGAAGACCCTCGTCGCGCTGAACGGCACCGCCTCGGGCGGCGGCTACGAGCTCGCGCTCGCGGGCGACCGCATCCTCCTCGTCGACGACCGCAACAGCGCGGTCGCCTTCCCGGAGACGCCGCTCCTCGGCGTCCTTCCGGGCACCGGTGGTCTCACCCGCCTCGTCGACAAGCGCAAGGTGCGCCGCGACCGCGCGGATCTCTTCTCCACCCTCGCGGAGGGCATCAAGGGCAAGAAGGCCGTCGAGTGGAATCTCGTCGACGACCTCGCCCCGCTCTCGAAGTTCGACGAGGAGACGGCGCGCATCGGCGGCGAGCTCGCCGCGACCTGCGGCGACAAGTCCGGTCGGAAGGGGATCGAGCTCGTCGCGCTCGAGCCCGAGGTGTCCGAGGACGGCGGCGTCACGCACCGCCACGTCGCGATGACCCTCTCGCACGACGGCCGCGTCGCCGACGTCACGCTGACCGTGCCCGACGACGGCGTCACGCCGAAGAGCGCCGACGAGGCCCGCGCCCTGGGCTGCGACTGGTGGATCTTCCGGATGTTCCGGGAGCTCGACGACGTCCTCCTGCGCCTGCGCCTCAACATGCTCGACGTGGGCCTCGTGAACATCCGCACCCGCGGTTCGATCGAGAAGGTCCTCGAGGCCGACGGCGCGCTGCTGACGCACAAGGACGACTGGTTCGTCAACGAGGTGCGCCACCAGATCAAGCGCGTCCTGAAGCGCCTCGACCTGACGGCCAAGAGCCTCTTCGCGATCGTCGACCAGGAGAGCTGCTTCGGCGGCACGCTGCTCGAGACCGCGCTCGCCTCCGACCGCGTCTACGTCCTGAACGACCCCGACTTCCCGGTCCGGCTCTCCTTCTCGGCCATGAACTTCGGGCCCTACCCGATGAGCAACGGCCTGACGCGCCTCGAGAGCCGCTTCCTGGGCACGCCCGATCTCGTGGACGAGTGCCGCATGGAGGCCGACATCTTCGACGCCGAGCGCGCCGAGGAGCTCGGCCTGCCGACCGCGGCGCCCGACGAGATCGACTGGGAGGACGAGCTGCGCGTCGCCATCGAGGAGCGCGTGAGCTTCTCCCCCGATTCTCTCACCGGCATGGAGGCGAACCTCCGCTTCGCCGGTCCGGAGACGATGGAGACCAAGATCTTCGGCCGCCTGTCGGCCTGGCAGAACTGGATCTTCCAGCGTCCCAACGCCGTGGGCGAGCGCGGAGCGCTCACCTGCTACGGCACTCCCGTCCGTCCCGAGTTCAACTTCAAGAGGACCTGATCGTCATGGGCATCAACTACTCCGAGAAGATCCCCAACAACGTCGATCTGCACACCGACCGTCGCCTCCAGCGGGCGCTCGAGAAGTGGCAGCCGCACTACCTCCAGTGGTGGTCGGAGATGGGGCCGACGGACTTCAACTCGAACGACGTCTACCTCCGCACCGCGATCTCCGTCGATCGTGACGGCTGGGCGCACTTCGGCCACGTCAAGATGCCCGACTATCGCTGGGGCATCTTCCTCACCGAGCGCGAGAAGGACCGCAAGATCGGCTTCGGCGACCACGCCGGCGAGCCGGCCTGGCAGGAGGTCCCGGGCGAGTACCGCAACGCGCTGCGTCGCCTCATCGTGACGCAGGGCGACACCGAGCCCGCCTCGGTCGAGCAGCAGCGACTGCTCGGGCACACCGCGCCGAGCCTCTACGACCTGCGCAACCTATTCCAGGTGAACGTCGAGGAGGGCCGCCACCTCTGGGCGATGGTCTACCTGCTGCACACCTACTTCGGGAAGGACGGCCGCGACGAGGCGGACGAGCTCCTCGAGCGCCGCAGCGGCAACGCCGACAGCCCGCGCATCCTCGGCACCTTCAACGAGCCGATCAGCGACTGGCTCTCGTTCTTCTGCTTCACGATGTTCACGGACCGCGACGGCAAGTACCAGCTCCTCGCCCTCGCCGAGTCCGGCTTCGATCCGCTCGCGCGCACCTGCCGCTTCATGCTCACCGAGGAGGCCCACCACATGTTCGTGGGTCAGACCGGTCTGAACCGGATCATCCAGCGCACCTGCGAGGTGATGACCCAGAAGCCGGGCTGCGACCCCCGCAAGGAGGGCGTGATCCCGCTGGACGTCATCCAGAAGTACGTCAACCGCTGGAACAGCTCCTCGCTCGACCTCTTCGGCGCCGAGGTCTCCTCGAACGCCGCGACCTTCTTCGGGCAGAGCCTCAAGGGCCGCGCCTACGAGGAGAAGGAGTACGAGGATCACCTCGCCCTCACCGGCACCTACGCGGTGACGAAGGTCGGCGAGAACGGCGAGCTCGTCGAGGAGCAGGTCGCGCTCCGCAACGCGATGAACGAGATCCTCCGCGACGGCTACCAGAGCGACAACGAGCGCCACTGCAAGCTCTGGAACCGCACCATCCAGGGCGCGGGGATCGACTTCACGATCGATCTCCCCCACCGTCGCTTCAACCGGCAGGTCGGCCTCTACGCCGGCCATCGCTTCGATCCGCAGGGCAACCCGATCGACGAGGCGACCTGGCAGGCGCGCAAGGGTGACTGGCTCCCGACCGCCGAGGACGAGGCCTACGTCAAGTCGCTCATGGTCGGCGTGCACGAGCCCGGCAAGTGCGCGAACTGGATCGCGGCGCCCGCCAAGGGCATCAACGAGCAGCCCTTCGAGTTCGAGTACGTGAAGCTCTGATCACCGAGCGGCGCGGAATCGAGACGAGGCCGGGACACCCGCGGGCGTCCCGGCCTCGTCTCGTTCCGGCGGGCGCCGAAGTCAGGGCGTGAAGAGGAGCTGCAGGCCGTTCGAGATCTCGAAGCTCGGCGCGGTCTGCAGGGCCTGGAGGTGGAGCGTGAAGCCGGCGAGGGCCGGACTCCGCAGCGACACCGGCGCCTGCCAGCTACCCGATGCGTCGAGCGGAAGGCCGTCGAAGGTCGTGACGAGCTGCGTCGGCGAGGCGTCGATGAGCAGGGTGAGGCCCGTGCCCGGCAACGGCCCGAGCGCGGACGCGAGGCTCACGCCCAGCAGCAAGGTCCCGTTGGGCACGCCTCCGGAGAGCTCGACCGTTCCCGCCGCGGGGTCCCCGCCGAACGGAACCCGATCGAGGAGGAGCCCGCCGCTGCCGTATCGCTCCCAGCCGAAGACCGAACCGAGTCGGAAGACCATCGGCGTCGTCGGGGCGAGCGAGAACTGGACGCCGTGGCGGCTGTAGGTGATGAGGTCCGGCGTGCCGTCGCCGCCCAGGTCGGGAATGCGGCGCGCGAGACCGAGCGCCGCGCCGGCGGCCGGGCCGTCCTGCGAGAGGAAGGGCGCGAGATCGAGGCCGGAGTGCAGGGTGATGCTCCCGTGCTGCATCGCACCGGCGAAGCTGGACCCGAGGACGAGGTCGTCGATGCCGTCGCCGTTCAGGTCGCCGACGGCGGAGACCTCGTCCGCGATCGAGCCGAAGAAGGGGCCGACGAGTCCGGTGAGGACCGAGACGGAGCGAGGAAGCGCGGGACCGCCCGCGACCGTCCAGGTGGCGGCGACGAGATCGACCAGTCCGTCGCCGTCGCGATCCGACACCGTCTGCGGCCGACGGAGCCAGGCGCCCGCGTTCACGGGAAACGTCTGGTAGATCGGATAGCCGGGCCCCGTGTCGTGCATGCGGATCGCGACGCTGTCGATGGCGCCGGTGCCGTCCACCGCCGCGTCGAGGACCGCGATCTCGTTCGCGCCGTCGCCGTCGAAGTCGGCGACCGCGAGACCGCCCCAGAGCTCTCCCTCGCGCTGCGCGAGCGTGAAGAGTCCGCCGGAAGGCGAGCCCGGACTGAGCATGAGGGTGTTGAGGGGAACGTCGGCGAGGACGAGACCCGTCGCGCCCGAGATCACCTCGTAGGCCGAGACCACGGTCGGTGATTCGCCGGCGAGGGGGCGGTAGTGTCCCCGCTGGCAGGCGACGCCGACCTCGTCGACTCCGTCCCGTCGACGTCGGGAAGTCGCTCGAGGCGACGGCCCGCCATCGCCCCGAGGTTGCCGTCGAAGACCCACATCGTCTGGCGGGTGGCCCCGGAGACGGCGATCACGCGACCCCGGAAGAAGGTCTGGGAGACGCCGAGCGGCGGGGGGTCGCAGGGGAGGTAGGTCGCCGATCCGAAGGGGACCGCGATGCAGTCGAAGCGCGGCTCGCCGAAGACGAAGTCGTCGACGCCGTCGCCGTCGAGATCGCCCATCGCCGCGACCGAGCTGCCGGCCGCGGAGGCGGCGTCTCCGTTGATCGTGGCGAGCAGGGCGCCGGTCGCGCCGCTGGCGACGTAGACCTGACCGGCGCCGGCGTTCGCGCCAGGCGCGCCGAGCACGATCTCCGGGTGGCCGTCACCGTCGAGATCGCCGAGGACGTCGACGGCGCCGCCGTGGAACTCGGCGAGAGGGGCGGAGAACTCGTAGGAGATCGGAAGGGACTGAGCCGAAGCCGCGGTCGCCAGGAGGAGGAACACGACGGGGATGCGCACGCGGATTCTCCATGGAGAGTGCGGGGCCGGACGATGGCGCGGTCCGGAGGGCCGGGTCGAGGCGTCCGCCTCATCATCCCCGTCGCCCTCGCCTGAGCCCGGAGGCTACCACGCGTCGCGTCGGGTCCGGTGTCCAAATGGAAACGGCCGTCGCCTCCGCCCTCTCGCGAGGGGCGGCGCCGGCCGTCCGGAGCGCGATCGCTCGCGCCCTCGTCACATTCCGAGGGCGGCCTTCGCCTTCTTCACGAGCTGTTCGAGCCCGCTGAACTTCGTCGTCAGCTCCTTGAGCTTGTCGGCGAGGCCCTCGCCGCCCTGGACGCTGTCGAGAAGCTTCTGGAAGTCGGCCTTCTTCGAGAGCAGCTCCTTGATCTCGGGGAGGTCGAGCTTGCCCATCTCCTTGGCCTTGGCTTCGATACCGCTGATGTCGAGCTTGCCGAACTTCGCCTTGAGGGCGTCGACCTGCTGGGCGAGGCCGGAGTCGGCCGCGTCCTTCACCTTGGACTTCAGCTCCTCGGAGTCGCAGCCGACGACCAGGCCGAGGGAAAAGACCGCGATGAGGGCGATCAGGGGGAGACGGAGGCGGTTCATGGGGGTAATCTCCTGCCAGTTGTGTCTTGGGGGATGGAACGCCGATGAGGCGTCGTCGCCTCCAGGGTTGTTCAGGCAGCCGGACAGTTCAATGGGGAATCCCCGCGCCCCCCGGGACGAGTCCGGAACGAGAATCAATTCGATGCTTCGAGTTCTACTCACGGTCTTCATCTTCGGCGCGACGCTCGCCTGCGGGAACGAGTCGCCGACGCCCGATCCGAAGGCGCCGACGGCGCTTCCCACCGTCACCTACTACAAGCTGAGCGGCGGCTGACCGTTCTGCGAGAAGGTCGCGACCGCGGTCCGCGGTCTCGCACCCGAATACGAGGGACGCGCCCATCTCCGGGTCATCCTCTGCGACGACGTCGACGCGGCGTCGCTCGAAGCCTGGTTCGGTGAGTCCGGCCACGGGATGATCACGCGCGACGCGAAGGGAGAGATCGTCGAGACGATCCCCGGCCACAAGATGGGCCGCCCCGAGATCACCGCCGCCGCGCGCCGACTCCTCATCCACTGAGCGCGCGCCGCGGCCTCGGACTCGACCTCAGTTCGTCAGCGAGAGCGGCGACACCGACGTCGAGTCGAAGCGGCGCGTCTCTCCGTCGAGCTTCTGTCCGAGGATGGTCTCGAAGATGGTGGTCTTCCACCCCGTCGGAGTGCGCAGGGGTTCGGACGCGATCCAGTCGTGGATCTGGATCGAGTAGAGCCAGAGCCCACCCGGCTCGACGACGGTGACCGTCTCGGCCGGCGCGACCATGAGAACCTTCGAGAACGCGGCCGTGGTCATCGCATCGTCCGCCGCGGCTCCCATCGCGAGACGGGAATCCAGCGTCGCGTGCGCCGCCTTCACGATCTTCGACGCGTCGCGGACGTCCACGCCCGCGGCGAAGGCGACGGCGGTGCGCCGTTCGACGTTGTAGGCGCGGATCGCCTCCTCGGGGGCCCCGCCGGACTCGCGGTAGAAGGCCGCCGCCCGCTCGATCGCCTCGAGCGTGACCGCCGGCGACTGGAGCGCCGGGAGGCAGTCGAAGACGACACCGTCGGGCCGGCAGAAGTAGAGGGCGATCTCACCGCCCACCGTCCCCTTCACGCTCCGGCCGTCCCCGAGATCGAACTCGGCCACGGCCGCGGGAGCGACCGTCTCCCACACGGGGACGAAGGAGGACTCGACGGCGTCGATGATGCGGCGGTCCGAGAACGTCACGGTTCTCGCGAGCTTGCCGTTCGCTCAGCAGAACTCCTCGTCGAAGGCGCCGAAGAGGTGGAGCACCATGAGCGGCCGATCGCCGCCGCTCGCCTCGGCGACGGAGCGGCGCCAGACGAGGCCGTCGTCCCAACCCCACTGCCCCGTGATCAGCGCCAGCGCTCGCCGACAGCCGTGCTGGACCTTGATGCTGTCCGAGCGCAGCCCCTCGCGCAGCGTCGGGATCGCCGCCTCGCCCCTCGCCGCCCAGGCCTGGACGGCCGTGCGAGCGAGCTCCTCGTCGCCGCGGAACTCCGCGAAGACGTCGACCTCCGGCGCGGACGCCTCGTTCCCGCAGCCCGCCAGCGCGAGCCTCCGATCACCAACCAGGTCGCGATTCTCATGGACGTTCCTCCGTTCGCACCCTCCTGGGTGATCCGGACCGCCCTCTCCCGTCTGAATAAAAGGGGTCAGACCCGATTTATTCACTTTCGGCCCCTTTGTGAATAAATGGGGTCTGACCCCATTTATTCACTTTTGGCCCTCCGTGAATAAAGGGGGTCTGACCCCTTCTATTCAGCGATCAGCGGAGGCCGGTCTTCACGAGCGCGGCGTCCGAGAGGCAGACACCGAGCGGCGCGAGCGGATCGGCGATGCCCCACTGGAAGACGAACTCGACGCCGGCGGGCAGCGGCACGAAGGAGAGCGGGATCGCGGCGTTGCCGGCGGCGTCCGTGATCGCTCCCGCCATGACGAATCCGGGCGAGAAGGGGCTGACCCAGAGCGTCTCACCCGAGGCGGGCACGAAGGCGCCGCCGGGGATCGGGCACAGATCGGCCGCGAAGACGACCGAGGTCAGGGGCGGCGCGCCCTTCAGCTCGAGTGCGGTGAAGGCGCTGGCGCCGACGTGGTTGGAGATCGCCGTTCCCGCCGTCGCGAACGGGGCCGCCGCGCTCGCGCAGCCCGCGAATCCGGGCAGCACCTGACACTCGGACGCGTAGGCGAGCCCGACCACTCCGAGTCCGGTCAGCGAGGCTCCGACGAGCGGCTTCGGGGGCGCGATGCCGGGGACCGCGTCGTAGAGGAAGGCCCCGTCGGTGATCACGACGTGCTGGCTTCCCGTCTCCATCGAACAGCCGGGAGGCGCGAAGGCGCCGGGGCCGTTCGAGGTGTTCACGGTGAGGCCGTTGAAGAGGAAGCCGATCACCGAGGGGACGACCACGACGGGTTGCGGCCCGACCGGCGCGCCGCCGACGGTGAAGTTGTAGACCGCGCCCCCGGCGTCGACCGCCCAGAGCGGTCCCGTCGAGGACTCGTAGCCGAGTCCGACCACGGGCGGACCGACGAGGCCGGGGATCGCCACCGGTCCGGCGAGGGCCGGGAAGGGAGCGAAGGGCGCGAGCGGCACGCAGAGGCCGAAGGGGTCGCAGACCCAGAGGATGCCGCCGGCACTGTCCATCGCCATCCCCGAGATCACGGGACCGAAGCCCGCGGGGAGGATCGGAGCGACGGGAGGCGGAAGCGGCGGCACGGGGCCGCCGTAGTAGAGCGAGTTCGGCGTGTGATCGACGGCGATCATGACGCCGTCCGTCGTGTAGACCGTGCGCGCGACGTCGTCGGCGGCCTGGGCGCCGGCGGGAAAGGCGGCGGGCGGCAGGAGTCCCGCGTTCGGGAGGGGCCCCGGCAGCAGTGGATCGAGACTGGGTCCGCCGTCCGGGAAGGCGGCGGAGTCGAGGTTCATCGCCTCGAGAACGCCGGGCGAGCTGACGTCGTACATGTAGGTGATCTGCGCCGAGAGGCCGGCGCCGAGGAGAGCGACGAGGGCGAAGGTGCGGAAGGTGAAGTTCAGCATGGGATTGCTCCGGTTCGGGGTGAAGGGCATCACCCCCCTCACGCGAACCGTCGCGTCGCCGATCAGGCGAGCGCAGGAATGCCCACCGGTTTCCCGAAACCGAACCGCCCTCGATCAAGAGTGAATAAATGGGGTCTGACCCCATCTATTCACTTCCGAAGCCTCCACGCCGGCGATGGACGCGAAAGTGAATAAATCGGGTCTGACCCGATCTATTCACTTTCACGGGCGGCTCGCCGGAGATGGGGGCGGCGACGGTCAGTCGAAGACGACCTCCCGCTCCTCGCCCATCCGCACGGTGGTGAGCTGCTCGCGGACGGGATGACCGCGGCGGAGGCAGACGACGCGGACCGGGCCGCCGGGGATCGGCAGCGGATTCAGGCCGAAGCCGCGATCGCGCGCCTCGCAGTCCGTCAGCCAGCCGCCGAGGGCGTGGCAGGAGACCGGCGTGCCGTCCGGGGTCTCCGCGATCGCGATGGCCGCGACGTCGCCCCAGTGATCCTGCCCCGCGCCGCGGACGACCGCGCGCATCGAGGGCATCCGTCCGTTGACGACGTCCATGCGCTGGCCCCGGAAGCGTCGGGGTTCGATCTCGAGACGGAGGATCTCGTCCCGTGTGATGTCCACCGTCCGCACCTCGGGGATGCAGCCGTCGGCGAAGACGCGGAGCTCGTAGCTTCCCGGCGACAGGGCCGCGCAGGCGAAGGCGACACGCCGCTTGTCCTGCACGACCTGACCATCGGGCCCTTCGAACTGCCCGCCGCCGGCACGTCTCCGCTGAAGGAGTTCCAGGATCTCGCCGGTCACGGGATCGACGAGGGCCGCCACCGCATACTCGGTGGGCGTCGATGCTTCGAGCTCGAGTCCCGTGCTCGCGAGCGCGCGACCGGAGTGATCGCGGAGCACGAGCGAGGTCGGGCGATGACGGAGGAGCTCGCGGAACGCTTCGCCGAGATCGCCACTCGGGAGTTCCGGGAGGACCAGCGCCCTCAATCGCGCCGATCCGGTGACCAGCCGGCGCAGCCCGGCTCCGACCTCCACTCCTCGATCGCCGCCGCCGAGCGCGACGGGAGCGCAGTTGCGCCCCGGGTAGAGCGAGAGCTCCTCGAGCACCGGCGCCCCCGCCAGTGCCGTCAACCCGGCCTCGTCGAGCCCGCCGCACTGGTTCAGCACGAGGCGTCGCAGACGCGGCAGGCCCGCCAGCGTCTCCATCGCCGACGAGGTCAGCTTCACGCAGCCGACGAGTTCGAGATCCTCGAATCGTCCACCCGCCACCAGTCGTCGGAGCCCGGCGTCGGTGAGATCGGAGACGCCCATGCCCGCGCGACCGAGGCGAGCGACGCGAAGGTGCGGCAGCGCGCCGATCGCCTCCGCATCGGCATCCACGAATCGGTTCGCGCCGGAGAAATCGAGCTCCTCGAGGCCGGCGAGGGCCTGGAGCTGCGCGAGTCCCGCGGTCGAGATCGACGTCGTCGAGAGATCGAGCGCGCGGAGCGGCGCGCCGCCGCCCACGAGCGTGCGCAGCCCGGCGTCGCTGATCTCCGTGCCCGAGAGACCGAGCCGGGCGAGCCGCGGCATCCGGCCGAGTTCGGCCAGCGCCCCGTCGGTGTACTTGGCGTAGGGATCGACGTAGTCCTCGGCCGGCTCCTCGCCGAAGGAGGCCGTCTGCCCCACCCAGCCGGCGAGGTCGAGGGCCTCGAGCCCCTCGAGCCCGCGGATCCGCTCGAGACCGCGGTCGGTGATGCGGGCGCAGCTCGGCAGGCCGAGATCGACGAGCCCGGGCAAGCGCTCGAGCGCCGCGAGGCCGTCGTCGGTCACCGCGACGTCGCGCAAGACGAGCCGGCTCAGCTCGGGGCAGCGCGCGACGAGGGCCGCGAGCGCCGCGTCGTCGAGGAGTTCCCCGCTCAGCTCGACCGCGCTCGCGTCCACCGGCAAGGCGTCCACCTGCGCGGGATCGGTGACGATCCGCGGCTCCTCGACGCCGACCTTCGTCTCGACCGCGGCGGCGGCGCCCGGCCGCCCACCCTCGGAGGCGTCGCGCCGTCCGCGGGCGAACTCACCCCAGCCGAAGCTCACGACGACGGCCGCCACGACGGCGGCCGCGGCGACGCCGGCCCAGGCGCGCGTCCCGGATCCGCGCCGGCCGACGACGCCGTCCGGCGCCGCGGCCTTCGATCCCTCGGCCGCCCAGAGCTCGTCGAGCCCTGCGGCCACGAGGCGATCGGCCGCCTCCTCCCGCGCCATCCTCGTCTCGTCGGTGGTCATTCCTCGACCCTCCTCTCGATGCATTCCCGAAGTGCCCTGCGAGCCCGATGAAGAGCGGTCTCGACCGCGGTCCGCGTCATGCCCTCGGCGGCCGCGATCTCGGCCAGCGGTCGCCGCTCGCGGTGGTGGGCCTCGACGATCCGTCTCGCGCGAGGCGCGAGCCCCTCGAGGCAGAGCCGCAGCGCCTCGAGGAAGTCCTCGGGGCGGTCGCCGGGGACCATCCGCCGCCAGACGGCCTCGGCCGCCTCACCGCGGAGGATCTCGGCGCGCCGCCCCTCCTTCCCGCACTGGGACAGCCACTGACGGCGTGCCGTCTCGCGGAGCCAGGCCGCGCGCGCCGGCGGCTCCGGCAGTCCGGCCGACACCGCGGCGAGCAGGACCTGCTGGGCGAGGTCCTCCGCCTCCTCGGCGCGGGCGCCCAGGGAACGGAGGTGCAGCCGCACCATGCGGGCCTCCGCCTCCCAGTCGCCACGTCGTCCGGTCTCGAGTCTCGTCATCGTTCGCATGGCCCTCGATGCGTCGGGGGCGCCGATCCTCACCGCCGATCCGGAATTCCCGCTCCATCATCGCCGATCCGGCCCACGGACGCCGCCGCCCGGACGGATCGGGGGGACCGCTCTGCTACGATCGCCGCGACACGTCCCGGGAACGGATGAAGCCGATGAATCGACTCTCCAGGGCCCTCTCCGCTCGCGCCGCCGAGGCACGTCGGCAGGCGATGCTCGAACTCGTGCTCGGCGAACTCGGCCGATGCCACGTCGGCGAGGTTCTCGACGCGGTCCGGGGCACGCCCTGGTCCGACGCCCTGCGCGACCTCACCGTCGCCGAGCTGAATCGGCACGCGCGACGTCACGACGCGCCGGACGTGGACGAAGAAGACGAATCCCCGGGGCGCGACGTGCGCTCCCGCGCCGGACGCCTCGCTCTCGATACCGCCGTGCTCGACATCCTCCGCGCGAATCCCGAAGGACTCGGCCACGCGGCGATCGAGGCGCGCGCCCAGGCGACGGAAGCGCAGGTCGCGTCCTCGCTGCGTCGCCTCGTCGAGCGCGGACGCGCCGCCGTCGTCGGAAGCGCCGAGACCCCGATCCACGTGCCCCGCTGATCGCGTCGAGATCCGCGAGAAACGATCGCCGCCGGCCTCGGCGGGCGCTCGAACGAGGCGCGCGCGGAAGGGCCTCCACCGGCCGGTTCCGACCCTTCGCGGGCGCTCCGGGCACTTCTCGACATCTTTGCGAAGGTGACACCTGTCCCCCTCTCGACGCGACCGCTTGTCAGCAGAGGACTTGCGACGATGCACGCGGCCGGGAGACCGTCGCGCCGCCCGAAGCCGCCCCGGCGAGGCTGAAATGACCCTCCCGGGCGAATAGGATCACGGGCACCCGTTGCTGATCAGAGCATCAACGACAAACCGACTCGCCCCTTCCCCCGCGCACGATTCGCGCGGGTCGGCCCGCGGGGCCGACGCGAGTCCCTACGCCAGCAGGAGACCCTCATGCGCAACTTCGCTCTCGCGTTCGCCGCGATCGCGCTCTTCGCGGTCGGCGCCAACGCCCAGCTCGCCCTCAACGAGATCTACGTCAGCCACGCCGGCGCGGACGACATGGAGATGATCGAGATCATCGGTACGCCCGGCGCCTCGCTGCAGGACGTCTTCATCGGCGTCGTCGAGGGTGACGCGGGCTCCTCGACCGGCAGCGGTCAGCTCGACATCCTCATCGACCTGAGCGGCAACGTGATCCCGGCCGACGGGTACTTCGTCGTCGGCACCGGCAACTCGCTCGAGCCGAACGCGGACATCGTCATCTCGGCCGCGGTCGAGAACGGCACGGACACCTTCTACCTCATCCTCGCGCAGAACCCGGCCGGCCTCATGGCCCTCGCCGGCACCGACGTCCGCGATCCGATGGACCCGACGATGACGACCACCGTCCTCAACCAGTACGGCCTCATCCTGGATTCGGTCGGCCTCACCGACGGCGGCTCCTTCACCGACCCGGTCACGATGATGACGGTCAACGATCAGGTCTACGACGCCGCCTTCACCGTCGGCCCCGACGGCACCTTCCTCCCGGCCGGCATCTTCCGCGACGGCGACTTCCCGAACGGCTGGAACACGACGATGTTCCTCGACTTCGACGACGTCGTGAACGCCAACTCGCCCCGCACCCCCGGCGCGATGAACACCTGCACGACCTGCGTTCCGCCGACCTACCCGGGCAACACCGGTGACGTCGCGATCGACGTGCTGATCAACGGCACCGCGGACTTCCAGCAGACCGGGATCCACTCGATCGCGGGCACCGACAACTTCGAGCTGCGCATGCTCTCGCCGGGCGGCACCCTCGACAACGTCGGCTTCTCGCTCGTCGCGACGATCTTCCCCACCGGCATGCTGCCGGGCGGCCTGCCGCTGCTCCCCTCGTCGGGCGGCACGATCAACCTCGACGCCTGGGTGAGCCTCGCCTCGGCGCAGGTCCTGCTCGACGGCTTCGCGCAGTCGAGCTTCTTCTCGCCGCGCCTGACCCCGGGCGGCTTCGCCTACGGTCCCTTCGCCTCGAGCCCGTCCTTCGCCGGCAACTCGGCGCTGGTCCAGGCCTTCGTGAGCGTCGGCGGCTTCGGCACCTTCCAGGCCGCCAGCTCGGACGCCCACGAGCTGATCTTCGGCATGTGATCGGCCGTACGGGGCGCGCTCGCGGCGCCCCGTGATCGACGAAGGGCCGCGTTCCTCCGGGAACGCGGCCCTTCTTCATGTCTCCGCGGAAGCGGGATCGCCTTCAGTCAGCGCCCTGCGCCTTCTTCTCCGCCTGCCGGGCGACCCAGGCCTCCCAGGACTTCCCGTCGGCGGTGTCGCGCCCCGAGAAGGCGACGCGCTTCACGTCCGCGCAGAGCAGCCGCTCCTTCGCCGCGCCCTCGTCCGGGGGGAAGTACTCGAGGAAGGGCTCCGCCGCCTCGAAGCTCGCGTGGAACACGAAGCCGGTGATCTCGCGGCCGTCGGCGAGGCCGAGGGTCACGTCGCCGCGGTAGTCGACGGCCTTGGCGAGCGCATCGCGGCGCGAGGTGTCGCAACCGGGCTCGAGGACGCTGCCTTCCAGTTTCTCGCTCATCGCTTCCTCAGCTCACCATCGCGCGGACGGTGCGGTAGATGCCCATCGGCGACGAGAAGGTGTCGTCCACGGCCGACGCCTCGTAGCCGCTGTGGACCATGCAGTCGCGGCACTTCTCGTTGTTGCGATGTCCGTAGTCGTCCCACTTCGTCTCGGACATGAGCTCGGCGAAGGAGGACGCGTAGCCCTCCTGCAGCAGGTAGCAGGGCTTCTGCCAGCCGAAGACGTTGTAGGTCGGGTTGCCCCAGGGCGTGCAGTCGTAGTCGACCCGGCCCTCGAGGAAGCGCAGGAAGAGCGGCGAGTGGTTGAAGCGCCAGCTCTTCTTGGGGTTCTCGAGGATGCGCCGGAAGAGCGACTTGGTCTTCTCGCGACCGAGGAAGCTCTTCTGGTCCGGAGCCTTCTGATAGCTGTAGCCGGGCGAGAGCATCATGCTCTCGACGCCGAGCGCCATGATCTCGTCGAAGGCGGCCCGCACCTTCTCGGGGTCGGCGCCGTCGAAGAGCGTCGTGTTCGTCGTGACGCGGAAGCCCTTCTCGACCGCGAGCCGGATCGCGTCCACGGCCTTGTCGAAGGTGCCGTCGCGGCAGACGGCGTGATCGTGTTCCTCGCGGGCACCGTCGAGGTGCACGCTGAAGGTCAGGTACTTCGTCGGCTGGTACTCGCCGGCCTCGATCTTCTGGCGGAGCAGGATCGCGTTCGTGCAGAGGTAGATGTACTTCTTCCGCGCGACCAGCCCGCGGACGATCTCGGGCATCTCGGGGTGCATGAGCGGTTCGCCGCCCGGGATCGAGACGATGGGAGCGCCGCACTCGTCGACCGCGGCGAGGCACTGCTCGGCGGTGAGCTCGCGCTTCAATACGTGGGCCGGGTACTGGATCTTCCCGCAGCCGGCGCACGAGAGGTTGCAGCGGAACAGCGGCTCGAGCATCAGCACGAGCGGGTAGCGCTTCCGCCCCTTCATCTTCTGGGCGAGGACGTAGCTCGCCACGGTGGCCATCTGCGAAACCGGAACCGGCATCTTCGCGCTCCCTCTCTTCTGCGGGCGACCCCGCGGAGGGCGGCGCCGGTCCGGCGACGCCCGCGACGGGGCCGGCGGATCGACCGCCATCCCACGATCTTATGCCCTTTCGGCGCCCTCGAAACCCCTGCCACCCCGCCTTCCCAGCCCGGGACGAGGCCCGTATTCTCCCCTTCGCCCCCGTCGGGACGGCCTCGAACCGCCGTCCGCGGGGGCCTGGAGTATCCGATGAGCCGCATGACCCTCGCCACGGGCGCCTCCGCCGCCCTCCTCCGCTCCGACGAGATCGTCCTCGTCGCCCCCCTCGCCCTCTGGAAGGGGGCCTGGGGCGAGGCCGTCGCCGCCCTCCCCGGAGCGGCCGAAATCGTCCGGGCCGCGGTGTCCGGGGCCTCGGGACCGCTCGTGACCCTGGTCGAGGGCAAGGGAGTCCGCCGGATCTCGGGTCTCGTCCTCCCCGCCTCGGCCGGACGGCACCTCGCCCCGAGCCGCAGCGAGGCCCTCTACGCGGCCCTGGGCGGGGTCGCGCTGGGTCGCGGGGCCTCGCGCTCGATCCTTTTCGGCCTCGAGTCCGACGAACACTTCGCGCCGCTCGCGACCGCCGCCCTGCGCCGCCTGCCGAGCTTCACCCTGAAGAGCGACGCCCCGAAGGAGGGCGCGATCACGCTCGGCGCCCTCGACGCGGCCGGTAAGCCCGTCCGGCCGCCGCGTTCCCTCGCGGCCCGGCTCGAGGCCCAGCGCTGGGCCGCCCGGCTCGTCGACATGCCGACGAGCGAGCTCGACACCGCCGGCTTCGTCCGCGAGACGAAGAAGTTCCTGAGGGGCGTGGCCGGCGTCACCGTCAAGGAGATCAAGGGCGACCAGCTCCTCGCCGCGGGTCTCGGCGGCATCCACGCCGTCGGGCGCGCGGGCGCGGTCGCGCCGCGGCTCCTCGTCCTGGAGTACAGCCCCAAGAAGCCGCGCCGCACCGTCGCCCTCGTCGGCAAGGGCGTCGTCTACGACACCGGCGGTCTCAGCCTGAAGAGCAAGGACGGCATGCCCGGGATGAAGTCGGACATGGGCGGCGCGGCGGCGGTGGCCGGAGCGTTCGCCGCACTGGCGCGCAACGGCGCCGCTGACCGCATCCTCGGCCTCGTCCCGCTCGTGGAGAATGCGATCAACGAACGCGCGGTCCGGAACGACGACGTCATCCGCATGCACTCCGGGCACACGGTCGAGATCAACAATACCGATGCCGAAGGTCGATTGATCCTCGGTGACGCCGTCTCGTGGGCCGCCCGTCAGCGCAAGCCGGACCTCATCGTCGACGCCGCGACCCTCACCGGCGCGCAGAAGGTCGCGACCGGCAACGCCCACGCGGGGATCGTCGCGAGCCGAGGCGCCCTCGAGGCCGCGGCCGTGGCGGCCGGTCGTCGCTGCGGCGATCTCGTCCACCCCCTGCCCTTCGCGCCCGAGATCTACCAGCTCGAGTTCGCGAGCCAGGTGGCGGACATGAAGAACTCGGTCGCCGACCGCGGCAACGCGCAGGCGAGCTGCGCCGCCCAGTTCATCTGGGCCCACGTCGACGACCTGGCTCCGGCCTGGCTCCACGTCGATCTCGCGGGCCCCGCCTTCCGCGGCGGGCGCGGCACCGGCTACGGCGTCGCGCTGCTGGAGGAGCTCACGACCGGGCTGCGCGCGGAGGATCTCCGCGCCGACTGAGCGGCGCGAGGCATCGGAAAAGATGCACGTACGGTGCCAGTCACCCGATGTGCATTTCCGGGCGACTCGATTCCGCAAGCGGACGCCCGGGAACGGAAATGCACATCGGGTGACTGGCACCGTACGTGCATCCGCGGCGGCGATCGCCGCCGCTTCCGATGCCCCCGGTCAGCCCTCGAGGTGGACCCGCAGCATCCAGGCGTTCTTCTCGTGGACGTTGGTGCGCTGGACGCCGAGGTCGACGCTGACCTCGTCGCCGGCGGCGCCGGCGGCCTCGATGACGGCCTTCGCCGAGGCGGCGATCTTCGCCTGGTCCGCGACCAGGATCTCGATCATCTCCGTCGCGGCGTAGGTCCCCGTGGCCTCCTTCACCGTCGCGATCTTGCCGAACTCGGTGTAGGAGCCGGGAGCCTTCGCGCCGAGGGCGCGGATGCGCTCCGCGATCTCGTCCACCGCCAGCGCGAGCTCCGTGTACTGGGTCTCGAAGAGCGTGTGGAGCGTCGTGAACATCGGACCCGTCACGTTCCAGTGGAAGTTGTGGGTCTTCGTGTAGAGGGTGTAGGAGTCGGCGAGGAGGCGGGAGAGGGCGTCGACGGTCTTCTGGTCGCTCATGGGTGTCCTTTCCTGGGGACCGAGGTCGGAGCGGCTGCGACGGGGTTCGCCCCGGAGCCGGGTTCGGTCGCACATGCAAGAGGATAGCTCCCGGGCCTTCGACCGACCAATCGGGAGTGCCTATCGGTGGGATAGGGTCTCGCCGGCCGCCGCGGGGCGGCCGGCGATCAACCGCCCATCTTCAGGATCAGGTCGAACTCGCGCTTCGTGACCGGCATCACGCTGAGGCGCTGTCCGCGCTGGAGGAGCAGCATCTTCTCGAGCCCCTTGCGCGCGCGCAGCGCGTCGAGCGGCACGAGAGCCGGGAAGGTCGCGACGTGCTCGAACTCGACCTGGTACCAGCGGGGATCCTCGGGGTCGGCCTTCGGGTCGTGGTGGTCGTGCTTCGGGTCGAACTGGGTCGGATCGGGATGACCCGGCCGGGAGACGACGGCGACCCCGGCCACGCCCGGCGGCTTCGCGTTGCTGTGGTAGAAGAGGACGCGGTCGCCCACGCTCATCTCGTCGCGCAGCATGTTCCGCGCCTGGTAGTTCCGGACGCCGTCCCAGCCCGTGCGCCCGTCGCGCGCGAGGTCGTCGATCGAGTAGACGTCCGGCTCGGACTTGACGAGCCAGTACTTCACTTCGACGAGCGTCCCAGGAACTCGCCGGTCCGCGTGTCCACCGACACCGACTCGCCCTGGGCGATGTGCTCCGGCACCTGCACGACGAAACCGGTGGTGAGCGTCGCCGGCTTGTTGCGCGCGCGCGCCGAGTTGCCCTTCACGGCCGGGATCGTCTCCGTGATCTCGAGGACGACGGTCGGCGGCAGCTCGAGGGCGATCGGCTCGTCCCGGTAGACGAGCGCGGTGACGTCCATGTTCTCGGCGAGGAACTTCGACTCCCACTCGAGCTGATCGGCCGGCAGGTGGAACTGGTCGTACGACTCGGCGTCCATGAAGTGGTAGCCCGTCGAGTCCTGGTAGAGGTACTGGACCTTCCGCTTCTGGAAGTCCGGCACCTTGAACAGCTCGCCGCTGCGGAAGGACTTGTCGAGCTTCTGGTTCGTCTTGAGGTTCCGCAGGCGCACCTTGTGGATGACCGTCGCGTTGCGCGCGCGGGGATCCGACGACTGGTGGGACTCCACGAGGCAGGGCGCATCCTCGAACTCGATGATGAGGCCCTTCTTGAGATCGCTGGTCGAGTACACGTCACATCACTCCGTCTTGATCGCTCAGGAGAAGAAGACTCCGAGAGCGCGAATCATGAGATCCTGGTCGCGAGCGCCGGCGGTCTCGCGCGCCGAGTGCATCGAGAGCATCGGGCAGCCGACATCGGCCGTGCGGAGGCCGAGCTGGGCCGCGACCACGGGGCCGATGGTGCTCCCGCAGGGGCTCCCGGTGCGCATCACGAACTCCTGCACCGGCACGTCCGCGGCGGCGCAGAGCCGCTTGAAGTGCGCGGCCGTCTCGCCGTCCGTCGCGTACCGCGCGTTCGCGTTGTACTTGATGACGGGACCGCCGTTCAGCGCGGGCTTGTGCTGCGGGTCGTGCTTCTCGGGCCGGTTCGGATGCCGGGCGTGGGCCATGTCCACGGACAGGAACCACGAACGCGCCCGGGCGCGCGCCCGGTCCTCCTCCTTCTCGCCGCCCAGCCGCGCGACGAGGTCCGCGAGGAGCGAACCGGCCGCGCCCTGCCGCGTGGTCGACCCCACCTCCTCGTGGTCGTAGAGCAGGAGACCGCGCGTCGCGGCCGAAGGCGCGTCCACGTGATCGAGGAGCGCGCGGACCGCCGCGTGGCAGCTCGCGAGATTGTCGAGTCGCGGCGCGAAGACGAGGTCGCCGTCGATCCCGCCGATCGCGGGCGGTTCGACGGGATGCAGCATGAGATCGGTCGCGAGGACGGTCTCGCCGTCGGCCAGGCCCGCCCGGCGGCGGAGCCAGGTCTCGAAGTCCGGTCCCTCCCCCGTGAGACCCAGGATCGGCGCGAGATCGATCTGACGGTCGGCGATGCCGGCGTCGTTCGCCGTCGCGTCGAGGTGGATCGCGAGGCGGGGGATCCGCGCCACCGGGTCGTCGCAACGGACGAGCACCGAGCGCGGCGCGGCGTCGCCCGAGGCCACGAGGAGCCGTCCCGAGAGACCGAGGTCGCGGTCGAACCAGGTCTGCAGGAGGACGCCCCCGTAGGTCTCGACCCCGACCTGACGGTAGCCCTCGCGCTCGAAGGCCGCGCGCGGCTTCAGGCGGAGATTCGGACTGTCGGTGTGGGCGCCGACGAGGGCGAAGCCCGCCTCGGACGGCGGGGCCTGGCCGAGGACGAAGGCCGCGATGGTCGTCTCGCCGCGCACGACGCGGTAGCGACCGCCCGGCCGCAGCTCCCAGCGGGCCGTCTCGTCGAGCGGCTCGAAGCCGGCGGCGTCGAGGCGGCGGGCGACCTCGGCCACGACGTGGAAGGGCGTCGGACCGGCGGCGATGAAGTCGAGGAGGTCCGGCGTGACGTCGCTCATGGTCTCAGACCCAGCCCCGGACCTTCATGGCGTCGGCGACGCGGCGCACCGCCACGACGTACGCCGCGGTCCGCATGTCCACCTCGTGGCGGATCGCGGTGCGCCGGACCTCGCGGAAGGCCGCGGTCATCTTGTGATCGAGCTTCTCGTGGACCTCCTCGAGATCCCAGTAGTACTGCGTCCCGTTCTGGACCTGCTCGAAGTAAGAGACCGTCACGCCGCCGGCGTTGGCGAGGAAGTCGGGGATCACGAAGACGCCCTTTTGCCGCAGGATCGCGTCCGCCTCCGGCGTGGTGGGTCCGTTCGCGAGCTCGCAGACGACGCGGGCCCGGACGCGGTCGGCGTTGTCGGCGCGGAGGGCGCCCTCGAGCGCGGCCGGGATGAGCACGTCCGCCTCCACCTCGAGAACGGCGGCGGGGTCGATCGCCTCGGCGCCGGCGAAGCCGACGACGCTGCCCGTGGCCTCCTTGTGCGCGATCAGCGCCGCCGGATCGAGACCGTCGGGGCAGTGGATCGCGCCGCGGGAGTCCGACGCCGCGACGAGGACGTGGTCGCAACCCAGCATCTCGCGGAAGAGCGTCGCCGCGAACTGACCCGCGTTGCCGAAGCCCTGGATCGCGTAGCGCAAATGGCCGGTGATGCCGAGCGCCGTCAGCGCCTCGCGGATGCAGATCACGCCGCCCCGCGCGGTCGCGTCGCCCCGCCCCTGCGAGCCGCCCCAGGCGAGCGGCTTGCCGGTGAAGGTGCCGGGGGCGTTGTAGCCGCGGTGCCAGGAGATCTCGTCCGTCATCCAGGCCATGATCTGGGGGTTGGTGTAGACGTCCGGCGCGGGCACGTCCTTCTCGAGACCGAGGATGCGGCCGACCTGACGGCTGAGACGCTCGAGCTCGCCGGTCGACATCGACTTCGGGTCGCAGATGACGCCGCCCTTGCCGCCGCCGAGGGGGATGTCGACGACCGCCGTCTTCCAGGTCATCCAGGCCGCGAGCGCACGGACGGTGTCGATCGTCTCCTCGGGGTGGAAGCGGATGCCGCCCTTGGTCGGCCCGCGCGCGTCGTTGTACTGGACGCGGAATCCCTTGAAGACCTTGGTGCTGCCGTCGTCCATCCGCACGGGGAGCGTGACGTGCAGCTCGCGGAGCGGCTCCATGAGCACCGCCAGGGTCGCGTCGTCGAGCCCGAGGTAGGCGTTCGCCGCGAGCAGCTGGCGGCGCGCGATCTCGAAGGGATTCTCTTCCGGCGTCTTCACGCCCTCGGCGGTGGCCTGGGTCATGGGGTTCTCCTGCGTCCGGCTCGACGTCCGGGGCCCGCCCGGACCCCTCGCGGCATTCTCATAACCTTTCACGGATAGGGGACCAGTGCGCGCCCCTCGCCGCGGCGGAATGAGCCCCCGGCCGCCCGGACGTCAATTTCCGGCGAGGGAGGGGCGGACTCTGGTAACTTCCCCGTTGCATTGCCGCCGTCCGGGCCGCCTCTGGGCCCCGGTCGGAGGGCGCCCGACCGGCCGGAGCCGGGGCCGGGCCCCGAGAAGGAACGGAGAATCCACCATGCGTGCACGACGCGGGCTCATGGCCCTGGCGCCGCTGGCCGCCCTCGCGGCCGTCCTGTTCGGCGGGACCGGCGGCGGCGACGCCGAGGCGGCCGCCGATCGACCCCTGGAGGAGGGCGTGGTCTTCGCCCTCGATCGCATCGAGGACCACCCCCGCGAGGGCGTGGCCGAGAAGATGTTCGCCTTCCTCGTCGACGTCGACGAGAACGGCGCCCCGGTCCGCCTCGACCGCTGCTTCCTGCTGCGGGGGATCGCGCCCGACCCGCGCCCGACCCGCGATCTCTCCCGAACCTACGCCTTCGATCTCCTGGACTCCCGCGGGCGGGTCCTCGCCTCGGGTCTCCACCACGACCGGATCGCGGTCTACGTCCCGCTCGAGGACGGAGGCTGCGAGAAGAGCGTCGTCGGCGCCCATCCGGTGATGATCCGGACGGCCTGGGTCGAGGGCGCGACCGCGCTCCGCCTGACGATCGTCGGGCACACGGACGAGCACGAGGAGCACGACCACCGATGAGAGATCTCCGCCTCCTGCCCGCCCTGGCGGTCCTCCTCGCCGCCACCGCGATCGCCGGCGCCCAGAGCGTCTGGAACACCACCCTCATCCACGGCGACGGCAGTCCCACCGACCGCCTCGACATCGTGATCATGGGCGACGGCTACACCGCCGCCGAGATCCCCCTCTTCCACACCCACGCCGCGAACTTCGTCACCGCGTGGACCTCCGAGGCCCCGAACGACCGCTACAAGAACTTCGTCAACATCTGGCGGGTCGACGTCGAGTCGGCACAGAGCGGCGCCGACAAGCCCGGGCCCTGCTGGACGACGCCGACCTTCGTGAACACCGAGCTCGACGCGACCTACTGCACGGGCGGGACGATGCGCTGCGTGACGACGAACACCTCCAAGGTGATGTCGACGGCCGCCCTCAACGTCCCGGGCTTCGACGAGGTCATCGTCGCGGTGAACGACGCGGAGTACGGCGGCTGCGCGAACTCGGTCTCGAACTACGCCGCGGCGAACAGCTCCGGCCTGCAGGTCGCCGTCCACGAGCTCGGCCACTCGATCTTCGGCCTGGCCGACGAGTACGACTACGGCGCGTCGTCCTCGACCTACACCGGCAACGAGCTCGGGCAGGTGAACGTGTCGATCCACGACGCGACGTCGATGGCGGCGCTCCAGACCAAGTGGCACTACTGGATCGGCACGGAGGGCGTGTCCGCCTTCGAGGGCGCGCGCTACTACCAGTTCGGGATCTTCCGGCCGAAGTCGAACTGCAAGATGCGCAGCAACGGCCAGCCCTTCTGCCCGGTCTGCCGCGAGGCCACGCTCGAGCACATCCTGGGCATGTACCACGACCCGATCGCGGTCTCGCCCTCGCCGAGCGGCGGCCCCTACCAGAACGCGACGATCTTCTCGCTGAGCGTGCCGGCGGCGGGCGCGGGCGCGGCCTGGGTCGCCACCTGGTCCCTCGACGGGACCCCCGTGCTCGGCGGGACGGTGAGCGTCTCGGGCGGCGTGGCGACCTACTCGTACGACGGATCCTCGCTCGGCGTCTCCGGACAGCACACGCTGACCGTCTCGCTGCAGGACACGACGAGCTGGTACCAGAAGGCGACGCCGCTCGATCCCTTCGACGACGTCTCGTGGTCCCTGTCCGACGTCAACGCGGACTTCGACGTCACGGTGGCGACCCTCGGTCAGGTCCCGACCAAGGCGGGTGAGCTCGGCACGATGATGACGACCGTGACGAACGGCGGCCTCACGTCCTCCCCCTCGGTCCGCATCGGCTACTACGCGTCGAACGACCCCATCATCACCACGTCCGACGCCCTGATGGAGATCTCGCTGATCCCGGCGTTGCCGCCCGGCACCTCCACGACGTCCACGCGTGAGTTCCGCGTGCCGACCACGGTCACCAACGGCCTGCGGTACTTCGGGGTGATCGTCGACGACCTGAACCAGGTCACCGAGACGAACGAGAGCAACAACGCCGAGAGCGTCGCCGGCGGCCCCTTCCCGATCACCGCCGACCTCAACCTGACCGCCGACGCGATCATCGCGCCGCTCACGACGCCCGTCCTGGTGAACCTCGACATCGCCGCCGGACCGGCCCACGCCGGCAAGGGCTACTACATGGTGCCCTCGTTGACCTCGTCCTTCGGCGGACCGGGATCCTGGCTCGGGTTCTACGTCGGCTTCGTCAACCTGACCTTCGACGACCTCACCGATGTCTTCGTGACCGGCGCCGTCGGCGCGCCCTACTTCCAGGACTTCTCCGGCACGCTCGACGCGAACGGAGAGGCCTCGGCGAGCTTCCTGAAGCCGGCCCTGCCGGCCGGGCTCCCGCCGGCCTCGATCTACTTCGCCTACGCCGTCCTCGAGCCCGGCGTCTTCGGCTTCCTCCACGTGCCCCTGATCAGTCGCACGGCCTCCGTCCTCATCTTCTGAGGTCGAGGGGGCGATCACCGGTCTCGCGCGCCCCGGCGCGCGAGACCGGTGGTAACCCGGCGGATACCGCCTCGCCCGCCGGAGTTTGCGCCGGGCGCGCCCGGTCGGCATGATCGCGGCCATGGCCCCGGTTTACGAGAACGGCACGCGTCGCTTCGCGACCCTCCCCATCATCATCATCCTCGCCGCGGTCGTCGGCGTCGGCGCCTTCGCCTGGGCCCGCTTCGGGCGCGAGGCGCCTCCGGGCAGCGACCTCGGGCTGCGCCCCGTCACGCCGCGCGGCGAGCTGGCCGACTTCGAGAAGACGACCATCTCCGTCTTCGAGCGCAGCCTCCCGAGCGTCGCCGGCATCACGACCCGCGACCAATCGCGGCGGTTCGGCAGCAGCCCGCTCGGGACGGAGAAGGGCAGCGGCACCGGGATCGTCTGGGACCACGAGGGGCACATCATCACGAACTACCACGTCATCGAGCGCGACCGCGTCGTCCCCGGACGCCCGGCGGTCGAGGACCGGATCACGGTCCAGCTCGCGACGATGGCCGAGCCGGTCGCGGCCCGGGTGACCGGCGTCGCCCCGGAGTACGACCTCGCCGTCCTGCGGGTGGAGGTCGAGGAGAACCGGCTCGTCCCGATCACGGTCGGCACGAGCGGCGACCTGCGGGTGGGCCAGACCGTCCTCGCGATCGGCAATCCCTTCGGCCTGCCGCACACGCTCACGACCGGCGTCGTGAGTCAGCTCAACCGGCGCATCCGCGGCAAGAACGATCGCATCATCGAGGAGGTCATCCAGACCGACGCGGCGATCAACCCCGGCAACTCCGGGGGGCCGCTCATCGACACCGCCGGACGCCTCATCGGCGTCAACTCCGCGATCTACGCCGAGAACGAGGGCAATCTGGGCATCGGCTTCGCCATCCCGGTGGACACGGTGAACTGGGTCGCCGGCATGCTGATCCGCTACGGCCGGATCGTGCGCCCCGACATCGGCATCGACGCCCATCCGGCGAACATGATCTTCCGCAACTGGCGCGGCCCGGGCGGCCTCTACGTCCGCAACGTCGAGGCCGGGGGGCCGGCCGAGAAGGCCGGGCTGCGCGGCTGGATCCTGACCGAGGACGGCTTCGCGGTGCAGCGGCACGGCGATGTGATCACGCAGGCCGACGGGCACCCGATCGGCAAGCTGGACGACCTCAACGCCGTCCTCGAAGCCGCGCGCGACCGCCCTTCCGTCGCCCTCCGCTTCGAGCGCGACGGGAAGGTCCTCGAGACCGAGGTCTCGCTCGAGGGCGCGCTCAGGCGCTGATCCGCTTTCCTTCCGGCACGAAAAAACCCGCCTCGAAGGGCGGGTTCTCGCAGGACTCGATCGGAGGCGGGTCTCAGCTCGCCTTGGCCTTCGGCGGCTTGACGAGGCCGGCCTTGACCAGGACCGAGTAGGCGCCGTCGCGGTCGATCGACTTCAGGGCCTTCGCGGTGAGGCGGACCGTCACCCAGCGGCTGAGCTCGGCGACCCAGATGCGCTTCTTCTGGAGGTTCGGCTTGAAGGTCCGGAAGGTGATTCCGGTGGTGTTCTTACCGATACCGCCTTCGCGCTTGGCCTTGCCTCGACGGCTGATCGACTTGCCCGTCTTCGGGCCGGCTCCGGTCACCTGACACCTGGCCATGATTGCTCACCTCGTTCGCGGACGAATCCTGTAGGGCGCGCATGATAGCGTGACGGGGCGGGCTTTCAAGGATTCGCGCCCGAGCGGCGCCACGCATCCCCCCGCCCCATTGAAACCCATAAGACGATACGAGACAGAGACTTGAGCCCCAACCCCTCTCCCGATCCGCTCTCGAAAGAGGAGATCGCGACCCTTCTCGGACGCGGTCGGGCCCACTTCGTCGGGGTCGCGGGGGCCGGGATGAGCGCCCTCGCCGAGTACCGACGCCTCGCGGGAGGGGCGACGAGCGGGAGCGACCGGTTCTTCGATCGGGGGGTCCAGCTCGAGGAGCGGGACCGCCTGGCGCGGCTCGGCGTCGAGATCCTCCCGCAGGACGGCCGGGGGGTCGAAGGCGCGAGCTGCGTGGTCGCCTCGACGGCGGTGGAAGCGGCCATTCCGGACCTGGCCCGCGCCCGCGAGCTCGGCGTCCCGGTCCTGCACCGCTCGGAACTCCTCGCGCGGCACGTCGACGAGGGGACGACCCTCGCGGTGACGGGGACGAGCGGAAAGTCCACCGTCGTCGGGCTCGCGCACTCCGCCCTCGCGGCGGCCGGCGCGGATCCCGGAGTGATCACGGGCGGCGAGCTGCTGGCCCTCCGCCGCGGCGATCACCGGGGCAACGCGGGCCGGGGTCGCGGCCCGCTCGTGATCGAGGCCGACGAGAGCGACCGCAGCCTCGATCGCTACGCCCCGGACCTCGGCCTGATCCTCAACCTGCAGCGCGACCATCTGCCCGAGGACGAGCTGCGCGCGCTCTTCGACCGCTTCGCCGACCGCTGCGCGAGGCTCGTCGTGGCGGAGGACGAGGCGCTGGCCTCGCTGCACGATCGAGGCCTCGTCTTCGGCTTCGGCCCGCGGGCCGCCTTCCGCGCGCACCACGACGCCGACCGCGGGATCCTCCGCGTCGAGGATCTCGAGATCCGTCTGCCCCAACCCGGGCGCCACACCGCCTTCAACGCCCTCGCGGCCCTCGCCGCCGTCCGGGCGCTGGGCGAGGACCTCGGGGCAGCGGCGAGGGGAATCGAGGGCTTCCGCGGCATCCACCGCCGCTTCGAGGTGCTCGGGCGACCCGGCGGCGTGCAGGTCATCGACGACTTCGCCCACAACCCGGCCAAGATCGCGGCCGCGCTGGAGGCCCTCGGCCGGTCGCGGGGACGCGCCTTCGCCCTCTTCCAGCCCCACGGCTTCGCCCCGACGAAGTTCTATCGCGAGGAACTGGTCGAGGCCCTCGCGACGGGCCTCGCCGACGACGACGTCCTGATCCTCCGGCCGATCTACTACGCCGGCGGGTCGGCGGTGAAGGACATCGCCTCCGAGGACCTGGTCGCCGACCTCGCCGCGCGAGGGCGGTCCGCCGTCGTCCTCGGGGATCCCGGCGAGATCGGTCGCTTCCTCGCCGAGCGGGCGCGCCCCGGCGACGTCGTGCTCTCCATGGGCGCCCGGGACCCGGAACTCCACGGCTTCGCGCGGGGTCTCGCCCGGGCCCTGTCGGGTGACGCGGCCGAGTCGAGCTGCTAACCTCCCCTCCCCCTTCCAGCCGGAGCCGACCCCGTGGGCGAGACCGATCTCCTCGAATGCGTCGCGATCGAACCCCGAGGCGAGGCCCGCTCGGCCGTCATCTGGCTGCACGGACTCGGCGCCGACGGGAACGACTTCCCTCCGATCATCCCGATGCTCGGCCTGCCGGACTCGCTGGGCATCCGCTGGATCTTCCCGAACGCGCCGGTCCGACCGGTCACGCTCAACTTCGGGATGCGGATGCGCGCCTGGTACGACGTCAGCATGCTCGACGAGGAGCGCCACTACCCGGAGGAGGACATCCTCGAGGCGACGCGCCAGATCGAGGCGCTGATCGCCCGGGAGCGCGCCCGCGGGATCCCGGCGCGCCGGATCGTCCTCGTGGGTTTCTCGCAGGGAGGCGCGATCGCGATGCACACCGCGCTCCGGCACGCGGAGCGTCTCGCCGGCCTGGGCGCGCTCTCGACCTACCTCGTCCGGGGTGACGCGCTCGACGAGGAGGCCGCGGACGCGAACCGCGACCTCCCGGTCTTCATGGCGCACGGGACGCACGACCCGATGGTGAAGTACCGGTGGGCCGAAGCGGCGCGGGATCGCCTCGTGGCGCTCGGCTACCCGGTCGAGTTCGAGAGCTACCCCATGGAGCACCAGGTGGTGCAGGAGGAAGTCGACGACCTCGGAGCCTTCCTGGGTCGCTGCCTCGCGACGGAGGACGCCGAGTGAACGATCACGCCAACCTCGTCTGGATCGACCTCGAGATGTCGGGCCTCAGCGTCGAGAACGACACGATCCTCGAGATCGCGTCGATCGTCACGAACTCGGAACTCGAGATCCTCGAGGAGGGTCCCGACCTCGCGATCCACCAGCCGGAGGCGGTCCTCGCCGGAATGGACGAGTGGAACCAGCGCCACCACGGAGAGTCGGGCCTGGTCGATCGCGTGCGGGAGAGCCGGATCGACCTCGCCGAGGCGGAGCGCCTGACGCTGGAGTTCCTCCGGCGGCACGCCATGCCCGGTCGCTCGCCGCTCTGCGGCAACACCGTCAGCCACGACCGCAACTTCATCAACCGCTACATGCCCACCCTCGGGGCCTTCTTCCACTACCGCAACGTCGACGTCAGCTCGGTGAAGGAGCTCGTCACGCGCTGGTACGGCGCCCCGGCGCTCCCCGAGAAGAAGAACGCCCATCGCGCGCTCGAGGACATCCGCGAGTCGATCGAGGAGCTCCGGCACTACCGCACCCGGGTCTTCCGGGCCTCGCTCACGGACGGCGACTGAGAGCCGCGCTCCGATGCGCTTCGATGTCGACGTCGTCGTCATCGGGGCCGGCGCGGCCGGCCTCTTCGCCGCGGCCGAAGCGGCCGAGGCCGGAGCGCGCACGCTGGTCCTCGAGAAGAACCCCCGGCCGGGCGTGAAGATCCTCGCCAGCGGCGGTTCCAAGTGCAACGTCACCTCGACGCTGCCGCCGCGCGAGCTCGGCCTCTGGTTCGGCGTGCGCGGCGAGCGCTTCCTGCGGCACGGCCTGCTCGCCTTCGGACCCACGGCGGTGCGCGAGCTCCTCACGCGCGAGGGCGTCGCGACCGAGGAACTCCCCTTCGAGAAGGTCTTCCCGCGGGGCGGCCGCGCGGTCGACGTGCTCCGCGCCTTCCTCCGGCGTCTCGAGCGCAGCGGGGCCGAGCTCGCGCTGGGCGAGGGCGTGCTCGAGATCGCGCGCGAGGACGGCGGCGGCTTCCGCGTGCGGACGCCGAGGCGCGCGCTGCGCGCCCGGCGCGTCGTCGCCGCCGCGGGCGGGGCGTCCTACCCGAAGACGGGCTGCACCGGCGACGGCTACGCGTGGTGCGCCTCGCTCGGGCACACGATCGTCACGCCCCGTCCGGCGCTCGTCCCGCTGCTCGTCTCGCTCGAGTGGGTCCGGGACCTGACCGGGATCGCGGCGCCCGACGCCGTCGTCCACGCGCACGACGCGAACGGGAAGCGCGTCTTCAGCCGGGCCCGACCCGTCCTCTTCACGCACCGCGGCCTCTCGGGGCCGGGACCGATGGACGCCTCGCGCTATCTGAACCCCGATCCGTCCCGCCTCGGGCACCTCGTCATCGACTGGCTCCCCACCGCCACCGAGGAGGGTCTCTCCGCCGAGCTCGAACGGCCCGGGGGCGATCGCGTGATCGGTCGACTGCCCGAGACGATGCCGCGCCGCCTGCGCGAGGCGCTGCTGGGGGCGGCCGGCGTCCCGCTCGATCGCCGGGCCTCCGAACTCCGCCGCCCGGAGCGCCTCGCCCTGATCGAGGCGCTCAAGCGCGCCCGGATCCCGGTGACGGGAGACGAGGGATTCCCGAAGGCCGAGGTCACCGCCGGCGGGGTCGCGCTCGACGAGATCGACCCGAAGACGATGGAATCGCGTCTCGCCCCCGGGTTCCACGTCGCGGGAGAGCTCCTGGACCTGGACGGCCCCATCGGCGGCTTCAACTTCCAGTCCGCCTTCTCGACCGGGACCCTCGCGGGCCGCGCCGTCGCGGCCGCGATCGCGGAGATCGGGCGCGATCCGGAGTGAGCCCCCCGCTCCTCGCGCCGCCCCCTGATCCGCGACGGTCACGCTGTTAGAAGAGCCGACGCGCCGGCGTCGCGGCCCTTCCGGCTCGTCGCGCCCGCGCCGGAGGCCGACGATGTCGCTCACCACCCTGCTCCTCGTCGTCGCGATCTTCTGCGCCCGCGTCGCCGACGTGTCGCTCAGCACGGTCCGGACGATCCTCGTCTTCCGCGGGCGGAAATACCTCGCGGCCGCGATCGGGTTCTTCGAGGTGATGATCTGGTTGATGGCGGCCAGCCGCGTCCTCCAGAACCTCGACGCCTGGTACCTCGCCGTCGCCTACGCGGGCGGTTTCGCGGCCGGAAACATCGTCGGCATCTTCCTCGAGGGCAAGCTCGCGATCGGCAGCGAGCTCGTCCGCGCCGTCTCGCACAATCCCGACGTCGATCTCGCCTCCGAGCTCGCGCGTCAGGGCTACTCCTTCGTCGAGATTCCCGGCCGGAGCGGCGACGACCAGGTCGAGATCCTCCTGCTCGTCGAGAAGCGCAAGCGCATCCCCCACCTCCTCGAGGCGATCGACCGTCACGACCCGAGCGCCTACTACACGATCACCGACGTGAAGGAGCACGCGAGCAGCTACGTGCGCACGCCGCCGCCCCGCCGTTGGACGCTCTTCCGCCGCAAGGGCAAGTAGTCGCCGACGAGGCGCTCGTCCCCTTCACTGCGTGGAAGAGATGCACGTACGGTGCCAGTCACCCGATGTGCATTTCCGTTCCGACGCGAACGCTGGCGAAACCGATGCGCCCGGAAATGCACATCGGGTGACTGGCACCGTACGTGCATCCCCGCGTCGCGCGCGGGCGCGGCATCCTCACCGGGCCTCGAAGGCGTCGACGAGGGCGAGGAGCTCGCGCACGAGATCGGGGTGCTCGGCCGCGACCGATCGCGTCTCGCCGGGATCGACGTCGAGATCGAAGAGGAGCGGCTTCTCGCGCGAGACCCCCGGCCAGCCGTGGTCGGAGCCCGTCTGGCTGTTCGTCTTCAGGTGGAGCTTCCAGCGATCCCGCCGCACCGCCTGGATCGCACTGCGTCCCGGGCCACCGTAGAAGACCGGCGGCGCCGGGGGGCCGCCCGCGCGGCCGCGCAGGACCGAGACGAGGCTGCGACCGTCGAGCTTCGTCGCGGCCGGTCGCTTCGCCCCGGCGAGTTCGGCCGCCGTCGGCAGGAGATCGAGCGCGGTCGCGATCTCGTCGCAGCGGGTGCCCGGCGCGATCACGCCGGGCCAGCGCGCGAGCGCGGGGACCCGCATCCCGCCCTCCCAGGTGCTCCCCTTGCCGTCGCGCAGGAGGCCGGCCGAGCCGCCCTCGAGACCCTTGATGATCCAGGGGCCGTTGTCGCTGGTGAACAGGACGAGGGTGTTCTTCTCGACGCCGGCGGCGCGCAGGCCGTCGAGGATGCGCCCGACGCTGTCGTCGATCTCCTCGATGACGTCGCCGTAGGCCCCGCGGGGCGAGCGCCCGGCGAAGGCCTCGCCCGGATGGAGGGGCACGTGCGGCATCGCGTAGGGCAGGTAGAGGAAGAAGGGCCCCTTCCGCGAGCGACGGATGAAGTCGAGCGCACGCTCGGTGTAGAGCGCCGTCAGCGTCCGCTGATCGGGTTCCGTTTCGCCGGCGGCGTAGCCGGGAAGGAAGGCCGTCCGCCCCTCGGGCACCGGCGCCTCGAACAGCCGGAGGATCGGGTAGTCCTCGCGCCCGCGGCGGAGCATGTCGTTGCTGTAGGGAAGCCCGCACCACTCCTGGAACCCGTGCGCGAGCGGAAGCGCCTCGAGGCTCATCCCGTTCGCCTCGCAGGGAAAGCCCAGGTGCCACTTCCCGAAGATGGCGGTCGCGTAGCCGCGTTCCCGCAGCACCTCCGCCACCGTCGTCTCCTTCGGATCGAGATGGGCCCGGCTCTTCGGGTACAGCACCCAGGAGAATCCGGAGCGGCTCGGGTGGCGCCCCGTGAGGAGCCCGTAGCGACTCGCCGTGCAGGCCGGTGACGCGGAGTAGAACTGCGTGAAGCGCATCCCCTCGGCCGCCATGCGATCGAGGCGCGGCGTGCGGATCGTGGGATGGCCCTGGAAGCCGAAGTCCCCGTAGCCCGCGTCGTCGCAGAAGAGGACGACGAGATTCGGCGGCGGGGTCTGAGCGCGGACGACAGAGGTGACGAACACCAGCGCCAGGGCGAGGATCGGGAGTCTCATGGCGCAACCGTCGCCCGATCTTCCGCCGATTGCAAGCCGGAGGATGCACGTACGGTGCCAGGCACCCGATGTGCATCCCCTCGATCGACGGCTCGACGACGGAGGACGGTGCGGCGGGATGCACATCGGGTGCCTGGCACCGTATGTGCATCCTTCACCGCACGCGCCGAGATCAGCGGGACGGCGGGCGATAGCCGCCGGCGACGTCGAGGTTGACGCCGGTGACGTAGGAGTCGGGCTGCAGCAGGAAGAGGAGCGCGCGCGAGATGTCCTCGAGCCGGCCGGGCCGGCCCAGCGGGATCCGCGCCGCGAGCTCGTCCTCCGCGGGGAGGTCCACGGAGTTCTCGAGCTGCCCCGGCGAGATCATGTTGACGCGCACCCCGCGCGGCCCGAGACGCTGGGCGAGGCTCTTCGTGAGGATGAGGAGGCCGGTCTTCGAGACCTGGTAGGCGGTCGCGTTCGGATTCGGGCGCAGGAGGTCGACGCCCGCGTAGCCGATGTTGACGATCTGTCCGCCCTCGGGCGGGAAGTGGGCGAGCGCCGCCTGCGAGAGCGCCAGCGGCGCGATCAGGTTCGCCTCGAGGGTCTCGCGCCACTCGGCGGGAGTGGACTCCTCGACGGGCCCGCGCGGATAGTTCCCCACGTTGTTGACCAGGACATCGAGGCGCCCGGTCGCGTCGGCGACCGCCCGCAGGATCCCGTCGGCCGCGTCGGGATCGAGGAGATCCGCCTGCACGGGGTAAGCGCGTCCGCCGCGCCGCACGATGCCGTCGACGACCCGCGCCGCTTCCGACTCGCTGCGGTGGAAGTGCACGAAGACGGTCGCGCCGCAGGCGGCGAGCTCCTCGGCGAGGTGACGTCCGAGGCGGCGCGCGGCGCCGGTGACGAGGGCCGTCCGACCCCCGAGATCGGGCCGACCGAAGCTCATCGCCGGCGCTCGATCCGCACCGCGGTCCAGGTCGCCTCGGCGATGGCCTCGGGCTTCATCACCTTCAAGGCGACGCGCTCGGCGGGCCAGTCGGCCAGGATCCGCGCCGCGGCCTCCTCGACGAAGGTCTCGATCAGCCGGTACCGGCGGTCGATCGCGAGCTCGCGGAGGAGGTTCGCGACGTCCACGTAGTCGACGGTGTGGGCGACGTCGTCCGTCTCCGCCGCGCGCGCGATGTCGCAGTCGAGCTCGACGTCGACGAAGATCTGCTGCGGCTCGACCCGCTCGTGGGGGTGGATGCCGATGATGCACTCGATCTCGAGGCCCTCGACGGAAATGGTCCCGATCATCGTGCCGCTCCTCGTCCGAGATCCAGTTGTCCCTGACGCTCCGCCTCCTCGAGGACGAGGCGCGTCGGGCGATTCAGATGCATGTCCATCGCCTCGGCGGGCGTCACCCACCGCGCGTCCGCGAGCTCGTAGTTCCGGGCGAGCGTCGAGGGATCCTCGACGCGCGAGATCCAGTTCAGGAGAAGGAAGTGGCGCTTCTTCACGAACTCGGGGCTCTCGATGCAGTCCTGGATCATCAGGAAGCGGTGATCCTCCGCGACGAGGCCGGTCTCCTCCCGGATCTCGCGCTCGTAGGCCGCCACCATGGTCTCGCCGTAGTCGATCTTGCCGCCCGGGATGCCCCAGGTCCCCGACCACTTCGTGGTGCGGACGAGGAGGATGCGGCCGTCCGGCGCGACGAGAATGCCGCCGACGGTCGGGATGACGAGCGGCACCGTGTCGAGCAGGAACTCCCGATCGAGGGCCCGGGCGAGCGCCGCCGCGTCGGGGAAGACGTAGTCGGGCCCCGCCGCGCGCAGATCCGCCTCGAGCGAGTAGCCGTGGAGGATCGCCCCCGCCCGCGCGCCGCCGGCCAGCGCGGTCTCGACGTCGTGGACCGTGTCGCCGACGAAGAGGGCGCGATCGGGCGAGACGCCCGCCTCCTCGAGGAGACGCGGCAGCACGCGACGCTTGTCCTCGGCGCCGCCGTAGAGGCCGGAGAAGAGGTCGCGCAGTCCGCGCGCGCGCAGGGCGCGGTCGAGCACGGCGCTCGGCACCGTCGAGAGCACGTAGAGCGCGAGGCCGCGGCCGTGGGCGACGCGCAGGAGATCCTCGATGCCGTCGAAGAGCGCGAGCTCCGAGAGTCGCTGCTCGTAGGCCGCGAAGAAGACGCGGTCGACGCCCTCGAGGGTCGCGCCGGTCGTCCGCGGCGCGAAGAACTCCATCACCGGGATCCGGAACTCGCGGCGGTAGGTCTCGAGATCGACGGCTTCGCCGCCGAAGGCCCGGATCGCGTCGTTGGTCGCCTCGAGCGTGACCGCGAGGTCGTCGACCATCGTCCCCGCCCAGTCGAGGATGAGCGCCTCGATCACGTCAGAGCCCGACCGCGACGACCTGGCGCACCTCGGGCACCGTCGCCATCAGGCGCCGTTCGACACCCATCTTCAGGGTCGCGGTGCTGCTCGGGCAGCCGTGGCAGGCGCCCCGGAGCTCGACGGTCACCACGCCCTTCTCGAAGCCGACGAGGACGATGTCGCCTCCGTCCATCGCCACCGCGGGGCGGATGTCCCGATCGAGCACCTCGCGGATGCGCGTGGCGACGTCCGCCTCGTCGGCCGCCTTCGCGTCCGCGTCGGGATCGGGTCCCACGGCCTCGTCGCCGCTCGTCGACCAGTCCCGGATCGCCTCCTCCACCGCGCCCTGGAGGCGATCCCAGGACACGCCCTCGTGCTTGCGCACCGAGATGAAATCCCGGGCGATGAAGGCGCCGAGAACGCCGTTGCAGGCGAAGATCCGCTTCGCGAGCGGCGAGTGAGCCGCCGACTTCTCGCCGTCGAACTCGTAGGGACCGCCCTCCGCCACCGTCGCTCCCCACGAGAACTTGAGGACGTTGGGGTTCGGGGTCGGGTCGATCCGGATGTCGATGCTGGCCATGGTCATGTCTCCCGCGGCGCCGTTCGGGGCCGGGGGATTATGACGCACTCCGGATCGCACTTCACCGCCTTCCGGCCGGAAGCGAGCGGAAGCGCTCGCCGAGACGGGAAAAAAGCCCGAGGAAAGTCTCGGCAAGCCCCATCGTCTTTTCGTCAGATGGCCGCTCGGAGAGATCGGTCAGGGAGCCCGATGAAGCGACACGACAGCCGCGACTTCTTCCTCTTCCTCGCCGCGGTGCTCATCGCGACGATGCTCGCGATCCCCATCCTCCAGTAGGGCCGCCGCCGCGCGCGGCGGGAGTGCTCCCCTCCCCCTCGTCGCGCGCGCGACGAGAATGCTCGCCCGCTCTCCCCCCTCTCGCGCGCTCCGAGAATGCTCGCCCGCTCTCCCCCCTCTCGCGCGCTCCGAGAATGCTCGCCCGCTCTCCCCGTCTCGCGCGCGACGCGAATGCTAGTACGGTGCCAGTCACCGGATGAGCATCCCTGCGGACGACGCTTCGAAGTCGAGCCTCGGTTCGAGGGGATGCTCATCCGGTGACTGGCACCGTACTAGCATTCCTGCCGGTGACCGGCACCGTACGAGCATTCCCTGCGGCGACGGGCGCCGCGGCTACTTGGAGATGTTCTCCTTCTTGATCTTCGAGCTCTGGAAGCGATCGGCGAGGATCCAGTGCTCGGTCGGCGTCGTCGGCGCGCCGGAGTGGAAGTACTTGAACTTGTTGTAGTACATGTAGTACTCGTCGCCGACCTTCTCCGCCGTCGTCACGCCGAACTCGTCCCAGGAGTAGTGGTAGACGGTGATCGTCGACGTGACGGTGCCATGGGAGATCGAACCCTCGTCCTTCTCGAAGTGCTTCTTGTCGTAGCTGACGACGAGACGCTCCCAGCCCTTCACGCCGTACTTCGGGTTCTTCAGGGTCTCGGCCGCGATCTTCGCGAGGCCGGGATCGCTGGCGCGGTCCTTCGGCATGCGGACCTGCTCGAAGGCGGTCTTCACGCAGGTCTCGAGGTGCTTCAGCGCGCTCTCGAGTTCCTTCTGGAGCCCGTCGAGCTCGGCCTTGCGTTCGGCCTCCTTGCCCATGATCCGCGCCATGGTCCGGCCGCAGGCGACGTAGCCCAGGCCGAGGCGCAGGTTGCGGGTGTTCTCCTCGTAGACGCCGTCCTTGAGCAGGCGGTTGACGACGTGGTTGCGGTCCGAGGGATCGGTCTCGAGCACCCACTTGGCGAAGCGGGTCTGCGTGCCGACCGCGCCGTCGACGCGGGCGTTGATCATCGCGAGGTCTTCCTGGAGACGGCGCGGGGTGGCCGAGCCGAGCCAGTGCTTCATGCTCGAGAACTTCTGCTTGTCCATCGCGGGGTCGTTCTGGAGCGACATCACCCAGTCGAGGTCCTTCTTCGCCTCGACGTCGAGGAGCTGCTTGAGCGTGTTCGCGTAGCGCTCGACCTCCTCCGGATCGAGGGGATCCTGCGGCTTGGGCGGCAGGTTCTGCGGCTTGTACTTCTCGAGGAGCGCGCGGTAGGTCGTCTCGATGTCGTTGCCGCGCGCGTTCTTGCGATGCGCCGCGAGGCCGGCGTCGAGGGTGCGGCGCGCGTTGGCGACCTTCGCGGCCGCGGTCTTCACCCGGGGGTCGTTCGCGGGGAAGGGCTTGATCCGCGTCTCGAGGTCGACGACGGCGTCGGTGAGCTTCTTCTCGACGGCGGGATCGGCGAGAGAGGAGACCTGCGTGTTGTCGAAGACGCGGAGCAGGGCCTGGGCGTCGGCGTCGAGCTTCTCGAGCGCGGCCTCGTCGAAGGTCGCGGGCGGCGGCGCGGCGGTCATCTTCGCGATGATCGCATTCCGGAGCTTGTTGTAGCGGTCGACGGCGTCGTTGTAGCGGGCGTGGCTCTTGTTCGGCGACTTGTTGAGGGCGGAGGCGACGTTGTTGAGGCGCTTCATGAGCGCCTTCGCCGCCGGCTTGTCGCCGTCGACGATCTTCGCGACCTCGGCGTCGAGCGCGTCCACGTCCTGGAAGACCTGCTTGAGGTCGTGCGGGAGCGGCGCGTCCTGGGCTCGCAGGCCCGCGCCGGCGACGAGGATCAGCAAGGCTCCGAGGAGGGGACGGAGAAGCGGGTGGGTGATGGCGAGCATGAGGCGTCCTCGTCTGGGCGCGCGGGACCCGGGCGGTCGCGCGCAAGGTTCAGCGTCGGGCTCCCGGCGGGGATCGGGGGCCGACTTCCGCGGGTCATGCCGAAGTTTCCCGTTCGGCGACAGGAAATCCCCGCCGAAGAAGGATCGACCCAAACGCGCCCTGGCCTGGACCTTGCCGCGATCTACTGCGCGGCTTCCCCCTCTTTTCCCTCGGATTCGCCGCGGATCCGGGTCGCGACGCGCCGCGCGAAGCCCTCGCAGTCGTCGAGCCAGGGCTCGCCCTCCTCGTCTCGCCAGGAGACGCGGACGGAGAGGATGCCGCGCTCGGCCGCGTCCTCGAGGGGGCGGACTCGGTAGACGATGGCGCCGTTTCGGAGGGGGTGGTTGCGGATCTCGAGGCGCAGTTCGCGTCGGTCGGGGTCGAGCTCGAGGATCTCGAGGAAGTTTCCCTCGGGGATGCTGACGCGGCGCTTCGCCCCCCGGGGCCCGTGCTCGAGGATCTCGACGGAGGCGCCCGGGAGCTCGAGATCGTGCTGGACGTCGAGCCGGGCCCGGACGCGCTCCCAGAGGCGCTCGAGGGGGGCGTCCACGATCGTCGTGTAGCTGATCTCCGGCACGGCCCGACTCCGCCGCGCCCCGCTCCCGCTCCGACGGGGCGCGTCGCGGATCACTGTCGCACGGCCCGGGACGGGCTGGCAACGGGGAATCACGGTTCGCGGCCCCGGATCGGGCGGGATCAGGCGCTCTGGCCGCTCTCCCGGGCCCGGACGCGTTCGAGCACGCGTCGCGCCAGGGGGCCGGACGAGGCGGGGTTCTGCCCGGTGAGCACGAGGCCCTCCCCCGCCGTGCAGGCGGCGAAGGGATCGGCGCAGACGAATCTCGCGCCGAGCTCGCCGAGACGATCCTCGAGCAGGAAGGGCACGACCTTCTCCAGCCCGATCATCACCTCCTCGCGGTTCGTGAAGCAGGTGACGGTCTCGCCGGCGACCACGGGCCGGCCGTCCCGCCGGGTCGCGGCGACGAGCGCGGCCGGACCGTGACAGATCGCGGCCACCGGCTTTCCGACCTCGACGAAGTCGCGGACGAGCTCCGCGTTCCGCCGGTCGACGGCCAGATCCCACATCGGCCCGTGCCCGCCGGGATAGAAGAGGAAGTCGAAGTCGGCGGCCTCGACGCGATCGAGCGTCACCGTGTCCGCCACCGCGGCCATGGCGACCCGATCGGCGCGGAAGCGTCGCGTCGCGTCCGACTGGTACTCGTCCTTCAGGCTCAAGGGGTCCAGCGGTGCCGGACCACCGGCCGGGGAGGCGACGACGAGCTCCGCCCCGGCCTCGAGGAAGGCGTAGTAGGGCACCGCGAGCTCCTCGAGCCAGAAGCCGGTGGGGTTGCCCGTATCGCCCATGGCGGCGTGCGAGGTGAGGATGACGAGTCCGCGCATCTTCATGGCTCCGTTCTCCGCTCGGCGCGTCCGGTGGGCGCGATGGTTCTCCGGGAGGCCGCTCCTCCCGATTCCTTGCTCCGGGCGAGGGCCCGGCATCCCAAAATCGGCGGAGGCGCGGCCGGTGCCCGGCACCGACCGCGCCTCCGCCGGTCGAGGGTCGATCAGCCCTGCTGTTGGGCGATCAGGTTGAGCGCGCTGCCCGCGCGGTACCAGCCGATCTGCTCCGCGTTGAGGCTGTGGAGCAGCGTCGCCTCGTCCTGGGTGCCGTCGTGGTGGCGGATCAGCATCGTCATCGTGCTGCCCGGGGCGAGCTGGGCGAGCCCGGTGATGGTGATGCGATCGTCCTCGAGGATCTTGTCGTAGTCGGCCGGGTCCTGGAAGGTCAGCGGCAGCACGCCCTGCTTCTTCAGGTTCGTCTCGTGGATGCGCGCGAAGGACCGGACGACCACCGCCTCGCAGCCGAGGAAGCGCGGCGACATCGCGGCGTGTTCGCGCGACGATCCCTCGCCGTAGTTCACGTCACCCACGACGCACCAGCCGAGGCCGGCCGCCTTGTAGTCACGCGCCACGGCCGGGTAGGCCTGGATCTCGCCGGTGAGCTGGTTCTTGCCCTTGCCGATCTCGTCGCGGAAGGCGTTGGTCGCGCCCGTGAAGGCGTTGTCCGAGATGCGGTCGAGATGACCGCGGAAACGGAGCCACTTGCCGGCGGGCGAGATGTGGTCGGTCGTGCACTTGCCCTTCGCCTTCACGAGGACGGGCATGTCGCGCAGGTCCTCGCCGTCCCAGGGCTGGAACTTCGCCAGGAGCTGGAGGCGCTCGGAGTCCTCGCGGACGACGACCTCGACGGCCGACCCGTCCTCGGCCGGCTCGACGAAGCCCTGGTCGCCCTTCGCGAACCCCTTCGCCGGCAGCTCGTCGGCGGTCGGCGGCTGGAGCTTGAAGCTCTGGCCGTCCGCGCCCTTCAGCTCGTCCTCGAGGGGATTGAAGCGCAGGTCGCCGGAGAGCGCGAACGCGGTCGTGATCTCGGGACTCGTGATGAAGCTCAGGGTCTCGGGGTTGGCGTCGTTCCGGCCGCGGAAGTTGCGGTTGAAGGAGTTGACGATCGAGTTCCGCTCACCGGTCTTCACGTCGTCGCGCTTCCACTGCCCGATGCAGGGGCCGCAGGCGTTCGCGAGGACGATCGCTCCGACCGCCTCGAGGGCCGCGAGCTGGCCGTCGCGCTTCATCGTCTCGAAGATCTGATCCGAACCCGGCGAGACGAAGAAGGGCATCCGCGCCTTCAGGCCGTGGGCCGAGGCCTGCTTCGCCACGTGCACCGCGCGCCCGATGTCCTCGTAGGAGGAGTTCGTGCAGGACCCGATCAGGGCCGAGCTGATGTTCGGCGGGAAGGACTCGGACTCGACGTCGGCCTCCATCTTCGAGATCGGCCGCGCGACGTCGGGCGAGTGCGGGCCGACGACGTGGGGCTCGAGCGTGGAGAGGTCGATCTCGACGATCTGGTCGTAGAACTTGCTCGGGTCGGCGAGGACCTCGTCGTCCGCCCGGAGGCAGTCCGCGAACTCCTTGGCGAGCGCGGCGACGTCGGCGCGCTCGGTGACCGTCAGGTACTCCGCCATCTTCGCGTCGAAGGGGAAGATCGAGGTCGTCGCGCCGAGCTCGGCGCCCATGTTCGTGATCGTCCCCTTGCCGGTGCAGCTGATCGTGTCGGCGCCCTCGCCGAAGTACTCCACGATCGCGTTGGTGCCGCCCTTCGTGGTGAGGATCCCGCAAAGCTTCAGGATGACGTCCTTGCCGGAGGTCCATCCGCTCATCTTGCCCGTCAGCTTCACGCCGATGAGCTTCGGGTACTTCACCTCCCAGGGGAGGCCCGCCATCACGTCGACCGCGTCCGCGCCGCCGACGCCGACCGCGACCATGCCGAGGCCGCCGGCGTTGGGCGTGTGCGAATCGGTGCCGAGCATCATGCCGCCCGGGAAGGCGTAGTTCTCGAGCACGACCTGATGGATGATGCCCGCGCCCGGCTCCCAGAAGCCGACGCCGTACTTGTTCGAGACGCTCTTCAGGAAGTCGTAGACCTCCCGGTTCTGCTCGATCGCGGTGTCGAGGTCGCGCTGCGCGCCGACGTAGGCCTGGATGAGGTGGTCGCAGTGCACCGTCGAGGGCACGGCGGCCTCCTTGCGACCCGCGTGCATGAACTGGAGGAGCGCCATCTGGGCGGTGGCGTCCTGCATCGCGACGCGGTCGGGAGCGAACTGGCAGAAGCTCTCGCCGCGGACGAATTCCTGATCGAGATCGGTGGCGTGGGCCAGCAGCACCTTCTCGGCGAGGGTCAGGGGCCGTCCGAAGCGGGTTCGGGCCTCGGCGTGGCGGGCGCGGCTCTTCTCGTAGAGCGCGCGGATCGCGGCGGTGTCGAGAGTTCTCATTTCCGGGCTCCTCGTGCCTGGGGTGTCGGGCGGGCGGGATTCTAACTCGCTGGCGGCGCTCCGGAAACGGTCGCCGCCGGGGCGGGGAGTCGGATCGTCAGCGGGCGAGACGGGCGACCGCGGCCCGGATCACCGCGAGGCCGACCTTCTCCTCGAAGACCTCGCGCTCGGTCCTGCCCTCGTCGGCTCGCGAGGGGATCTCGGGGACGAAGGCCCGCTCGGCCGTCTCGATCCACTCGAGCCCGCGCTTCGCGGTCGCCGCGTCCCCGGCCGCGATGGCGCCGCGGGTGGCGAGGATCGCGTAGTTGAGGAACATCGCCGGGTTGGACTCGATCCGGAAGCTCGAGCCCTTGGCGAGATGGGGGTAGAGCGCCGCCTCGAGGCGCGCGCGGCGCTCCTGGAGGTCGAGCTCGGGCGATTCCCGCAGGACCTTCTGGGTGGCCTCGAAGGTCTCGCGGATCGCGAGCAGCGTCTCGTGCTGGCGGTACCGCGCCTTCACCTCGGCGTCGAGGGACTCGGTCCGCGCGAGTTCCTCCATCCGCTCGGCGTCGAGGGGCCCGTCGCCGCGGATCGCCTTGAACAGCCGGAGCGAGGCGTTGGCGGCCTCGTTCTTGGGGTCGGCCGCGGCGTCGCGGAGCCGGCGGAAGAGCCGCGCCTCCTCGAGACCGGCCTCGACCGCGAGGCGGCTCACCGGCCGGAGCTCGGCGAGCTTGCGGCCCTGGTCGTCCATCACGATGCAGTAGGGGAGGTAGCGGCCGCCCTTCTCGATCAGCATGCCCTGGTCGGGCTTCTCGTCGAGGCGGGCCGACACGTTGAGGTAGGGGACGACGCCGCGGCAGACCTCGACCCACCAGTCGCTCTCGAGCGGTCCGCGCTCGATGGCGATGCAGGGCTCGCAGGGGCGGTAGCTGCGGGTGAACCAGGCGAGGACGAGCTTGCCCTCGACGCGGGCCCGGCGCCGGGCCTCCTCGAGTTCGAGGACCCAGGGCACCCGCTTCGCGAAGGGCTCCTCGAGCTTGGCCTGGTAGCGCTTCTCGAGATCATCGCGGTCGGCGCCCGACTGGGCGGCGGCGAAGCCGCCGAACGCGGCCAGGAGGACGAGGAGGGCGAGCGCCGACTTGAACATGGAATGACCCCTCCCTCGCGCGCTTCCGGGCGCGGGAATGATCCTATCAGGTCCGGGGTGAGCGCCGGATCCGGCCGGGACGGACGGCGGCGCGACCGCGCTCGGCGGTCGGGATCGGGCGCGTCTCGGGGCGCCGACCCGCGGGGGGCGAACTCGGGGCGATTGCCCCAAGTCCTCCTACCAGCGCTTCTTGCGGCGGTTGCCGTGGTTGGCCGGGCGCTTGCCGCCGTTGGCCTTCTTGATCTTGCGGTTGTTCTTCGCCATCGCTCGCCTCCGGTTTCTCGGGGCGGCAAGAATAGCCCGTCCCCCGGGGCTTTCAAGACCCCGGGGCCACGACCTCAGCCCGCCATCGCGGCCCGGAAGGCGCGCTCGGCGACCTCCTCGGTGTGCCCGATCGCCTCCGCGTCGTGGGCCGAGGACACGAACCAGGCCTCGAAGGGCGAGGGGGCGGGCATCACGCCGCCCTCCAGCAGGGTGACGAAGAAGCGCCGGTGACGCTCGCGGTCGCCGGCCACCGCGTCCCGGAAGTTCTCGACGGATCGCTCGACGAAGTAGGGGCAGAACATCGATCCGACGCGGTTGAGGGTGATCGGGCAGGACGCCCGCTCGGCCGCCCGCCGGAGCGCGGACTCCACCGAGGCGGAGGTGGCCTCGAGGGCGTCGTAGAAGCCGGGACGGGACAGCACCTCCAGCGCCGCGAGCCCGGCCGCGACGGCGAGCGGATTCCCGGACAGGGTCCCCGCCTGGTAGACCGGCCCCACCGGCGAGATCTGCTCCATGAGGTCCCGGCGGCCGCCGTAGGCGCCGACCGGAAGCCCGCCGCCGATCACCTTCCCCAGGCAGGTCAGATCCGGCGTGACCCCGTAGAGGGCCTGCGCCCCGCCGGCCGCGACGCGGAAGCCCGTCATCACCTCGTCGAAGACGAGCAGGGCGCCCTCCCGGTCGCAGAGCTCGCGGAGGCCGCGGAGGAACTCGGGGCGGCCCGCCACGCAGCCCATGTTGCCCGCGATGGGCTCGACGAAGACGGCCGCGACCTCGCCGGGATGGGCGGCGAAGAAGCGCGCCACCGAATCGAGGTCGTTGTAGTCGGCGACGCCGGTGAGCGCCGCCGTGCTCGGGGGCACGCCGGGGCTGTCGGGGTGGCCGAGCGTGAGGGCGCCCGACCCGGCCTTCACCAGGAAGCCGTCCGCGTGGCCGTGGTAACAGCCGTCGAACTTGAGGATCCGCTCCCGCCCCGTCGCGGCGCGCGCGAGCCGCAGCGCGCTCATCGTGGCCTCGGTGCCGGAGTTGACGAGGCGGACCATCTCGACCGAGGGCACGAGAGCGCAGATCCGCTCCGCGAAGACCACCTCGCGTTCCGTCGGGGCACCGAAGGAGGTGCCGCGCTCGACCGTCTCGCGGAGGGCGGCGAGGACCTCGGGGTGGCCGTGTCCGAGCAGGTGCGGCCCGTAGCTCAGGACGTAGTCGACGTAGCCCTTGCCGTCGCGGTCGAAGACGCGGCAGCCCTCCGCGCGGTCGATGAAGATCGGGTCCAGGCCCATCCCCCGATAGGCGCGCACCGGCGAGTTGACGCCGCCGGGGATGCACCGTCGGGCTCGTTCGTAGAGGCTCATGACCCGCTCCTCCGTGGGTTTCCGGGCGGAAGACTAACACGCGGTCTCGCGATTGACGGCGCCGCCGACGGGCGTTTAGTCTCGTGGAGTTCGGATGTCTCCCCGATGCGGTCCTCACCGCGAGTCGCGCCGGCTCGCGCCCATCGGTCGGAGTCCCCCGGAGTCCCTGCGGCATGTCCCGAACCCTCGTCGGCGGCCTCGTCCTCGTCGCCCTGTCGCTCGCCGTTCTCGCGATCGTCCGGGCCGGGCTCGAGGACCGTCCCGCGACCGCCGACGATCGCGACCAGGCCAGCGCCGGCCGCCGTCGCGCGGAGCTCCTCGACCGGCCGCCCCGGGCGAGCCGACTCGCCGAGGAGGCGCGCCGCGCCCGCGGGGAGGGTGCCGCGGAACGCGCCGCGAGCCTCGCGGAGCGCGCGGTCGACCTCGACCCGGGCTTCGTCTCGGCGCGGGTCCTCCTCGCGAGCAGCTTGCGGGAGGCGGGTCGGCTCGACGCCGCTCTCGCGGCCGCGGATGCGGCCCTCGTCGCCGACCGGGACTACGCGCCGGCCTACCTCGAGCGGGCCCTCATCCACGAGCTCGCGGATCGCCCCGATCTCGCGCTCGACGATCTGACCGAGGCCCTCGCGATCCGACCGCGCTACGAGGCCGCGCTCCGGGCGCGCGCCGCCCTCCGGCTGAAGCGCGGCGAGACGGCCGCGGCCGCGGCCGACCTCGAGAGCGCGCGGGCCATCGCCGCCGGCCGCTGAGGGTCCGCGAGGACCACCCGCCCCGGACCTCCGACGGTCGCCGGGCGCCGCGACGGGGGTCGGACCGCCCCGCGACTTCCTCGCTTTCTTGATCCCACCGCCCGCCGGGGGATAGCGTTCCCTCTCGCACCCCGAAGAGAGAAGGCGTCCCCATGCTCGACCCGCTCCGCTCGCTCGTCCTCGCCGTGGTCCTCGGTCTCGCGTTCGTGGCCCTCGCGGCCCCGATCGCCCTCCGCCGCCCCCTGGACCCGGAGATGCTCCGCGCCGAACGCGAGGCTCGCGCCCGAGCCGCGATGAAGACGCCCGCGGAACGCAGTCGTTCGCGCCGCGCCGTTCTCGACAACGAGCGCGGCGCCGCGCTCCGCCACGAACTCGACCGCGCGCGGGCGATGGCGGCGGCCGGCCGGCCGGAGGACGCCGCGGCGGCGTTCCGCCGCGCCCACGTCGCGGCGCCGCTCCTGCACCGCGCGCGACGCGAGCTCGCGGTCCAGCTCCTCGCGGCCCGACGCTGGGCCGAGGCCGAGGCCGTCGCGGTCGACCTCGCCGCGGACGACGCCGACGCCTGGGAGCCCTACGCGATCCGTCTGGCCGCCGTGCGCGGCGCGCTCGACGACGAGGCCTACCGGGCCTGGCTCGGGAGGGCGGGGAGCCCCGCCCGGGAGATCGTGTCCGGGGGATGGGAGCGGATCGACGCGCCGGCGCCCGAGGGCCTCGAGCCCGCGGCGGCGGCCCTCCTCGCGCGCGATCTCAGCGCGGACTGAGCTCGGGCCCGCGTCCCTCGCCGGCGAGCGCCGCGAGCAGGCCCCGGTTGCTGGGCTCCCCGGCCGTGACGACCCTCGAGGCGCCCAGCTCCCGCAGGGCGGCGGCGGTCGTCTCGCCGATCGCGGCGAAGACGATCACCGAGAGCAGTTCCGCCCGGCCGAGACGGACGAGGGCGTCCGCGAGCGCGCGCGCCGCGCTGGGGCTCGCCAGCACGACCGCGTCGAGACCCTCGAGGAGAGCGGTGTCGAGCCCCGTCCGGGCGTAGAGATCGCCCGTGGCGTAGACCTCGAGATCGCGGACGCGGGCGCCGGCGGCGACGAGAGGCTCGAGCGCGTCGGGATCGGAGAGGTTCCCGCGCAGCCAGACGACCGCGCGATCCGAGAGCGGCAGGCGGCCCGCCGCGCGCAGGACGAGGGCCCGCAGGCCGTTGTCGTCCTCGAGCACGACGTCGAAGCCGGCGCGGCGCGCCTCGCGGGCGGTGGTCCGGCCGACCACGAGGAGCTGGACGCGTCGCGGGATCGGCCCCGCCTCGCCGAGCGCGGCGAGAGCGCGCGGGCTCGAGACGAGGGCGTAGTCGGCCGAGACGAGCGCGGAGGCGGCCTCGCCGAGATCCGCTCCGGGCACGAACTCGAGCGCGGGCGCCCAGCGGGCCTCTCCGCCGGCCGCGGCGATCATCACCGAGAGCTCCCGTCCCGCATCCCCGGGTCGCGTGACGAGCACGTGTCGTCCGTCGAGGCGGACCGTCACGAGGCGGTCCCGCCGAGATCCCGGAGGATTCCCTCGGCTCCCGCCGCGAAGAGAGCGGCGGCGAGCGCCTCGCCCACCTCCTCGGGGAGCCGGTCGCGCGGATGATCCGCCTCGACGCGCGCCACCGAGTCTCCGACGCCGAAGAGCGCCGCGGTGCAGTGGAAGCGCTCGTCGCGCACGGTGATGCTCACGCCGAGCGGGACGTTGCAGCCGCCGCCCACGCCGCGAAGGAGGGCTCGCTCGACCCGGACGACGTCGGCCGTCAGCCGGTGGTCGAGGGTCCCCAGGAGACGGCGCATCGGCTCGTCGTCCTCGCGACAGGTGACGCAGATCGCGCCCTGCCCCACCGCGGGCAGCATGCGCTCGGGTCCGAAGACCTCGCCGATCGCGTGGGCGTAGCCGAGCCGGACGAGGCCGGCGCGCGCCATCACGAGCGCGTCGAACTCCCCCGCGGCCAGCTTGTCGAGACGCGTGGGGACGTTGCCGCGCACCGGCGCGATCTCGAGATCCGGACGCAGCCGCGCGAGCTGGGCCCGACGGCGCACGCTCCCCGTCCCCACGCGCGCGCCGGACGGGAGCTCGTCGAGGGCCCGCGAGCCGACGAGCACGTCCTCGACCGGTCCGCGGGGCAGCACGGCGGCGATCACCGTCCCGGCGGCGAGCCGGGTCTCGACGTCCTTCAGGCTGTGGACGGCGAGATCGACGCGGCCCTCCTGGAGCGCGAGATCGAGCTCGGCGGTGAAGACGGCGGTGCGGCCGATGGCTTCGATCGGCCGGTCCTGGACGAGATCGCCGGTGGTCTTCACGATCACGCGTTCGACCTCGCGCATCGGAGCCTCCCGCGAGAGGAGGTCCTCGACGCATTCCGCCTGCCAGAGCGCGAGGTCGGAACCGCGGGTCCCGAGCCGGATGGCGCTTCGATTCATGGTTGGTCGTTCCCCCGCCGCAGGAAGGTCTCGTAGGCCATCGCGACCTCGTCCTGACGGTAGCGACCGCGCGAGGCGTCCTTCAACGCCTGCATCGCGGCGCCGAGCAGGCGCTTCGTCAGCATCTCGGCCGGTCCGGTCTCCACCGCACCCTCGCTCACCGCCTCGTCGCGCGTCTCGGCGAAGGCCTCGCGGAGCCGGACCACGAGCGGCGTGAGACCGGCGAAGGCCTGCAGGGCGAGGAACTTGTGGACCTCGGCCACGACCAGCGCGTCGACCTCGCCGACCTGGCGCATCCGCTCCGCCACCGTCGCCTCGACGAGATGCGCGATGTCGTCGATGTCCAGCGCGAAGACGCCGCCCAGCTCTCCGATGCGCGGGTCGATGCTCCGCGGCACGCTCAGGTCGATGAACACGCGCGTGCGGTTGTGGAGACCGCGCACGAGGGGCAGCGTGACGAGCGGTTCCTCGCGCTCGACGCACCCGACGACGACGTCGGCGAGGTCGAGCTCGGCCGCGAGGGCGTCGAGGCCGCCGGCCCGCCCGCCGAGCTCGCGCGCCGCCTCCTCGGCGCGCTCGCGCGTCCGGTTGACGATCGCGATGTCGCGGACGCCGGCCGCGACGAGGTGACGGCCGACGAGGACGCCGGTCTCGCCGGCTCCCACCACGAGGGCCCGCTTGCCTTCGAGCTCGCCGACGACCTTGCGGGCGAGCTTCACCGCGACGGCGGCCACGCTCAGGCTTCCGCGCCCGAGTTCGGTCTCGGTGCGCACGCGCTTCCCGAGGGTCAGGGCCTGGCGAAAGAGGTCGCGCAGGAGGCGTCCGGGATCCGTAGCAAGGGCCGACTCGTCGAAGGCATCGCGGATCTGGCCGAGGATCTCGGTCTCGCCGACGACCATCGAGTCGAGGCCGGCCGCGAGCCGGAAGAGGTGGATCGCGGCGTCCCAGCCCCGATACTCGTAGCTCGACCGGCCGCGCGGAAGCCCGGGGAAGACCCGCTCGTGGAGCGCGATCAACGCCTCCTCCTCGATCGCCTCGCCCTCGAGGTGGAGGCAGACCTCGGTCCGGTTGCAGGTCGAGAGCAGGCAGATCCGCTCGAGGCCGAAGCGCGTCGCCAGGTCCTCGCGCAGCGCCGCGCGCGCCGCGGCGTCGAGCGCGTAGCGCTCGCGCAGCTCGACGTCCGCGCTGCGGTGGCCGATGCCGAGGACGAGGAGGCTGCCGCTGGACTCGGGGGTCATGACCGGCTCACCCCAGCAGGAACATCACGGTCGCGGTGAGGATCGAGGCGACGATCAGTCCGACCGTGATCACCGAGATGCGGGCGGTCGCGCGATCGGGCCAGCGGCCGGTGAGCTTGCCGATCATCGGGACGAGCAGCAGCGTCCAGACGAGGTAGGTCATCGCGATCTTCGGGTTCGTCACGTCGACTCCGCCCGAGATGTCGCCGGCGATGATCGCTCCGACGAAGATCCCGAGGGTGACGAGGAGAAAGCCGATCGTCGCGGCCCAGAAGTTCATCCGGGCGAGGATCTCGAGGTTGGGCAGGCGCTGGAAGAGCGGGCCGAAGTCCTTCCGCTTGATCGCCTTCGCGAGCCGGAGGTAGAGGACGCCGTAGAGCCCGCTGACGAGCAGCGCCGCCACCGCGCTGACGGCCGGCACGGTGTGCAGGACGAATCGCGAGGTGTGGGTCACCGGATTGCCGAGAGGCTCGTGGGGTCCGAAGGCGCAGGCGTAGACCACGAGCAGGAAGGGCATCGGCAGGAGATCGGGGCCGGTCGCCGCGACGCGACTCGCGGCCTCGACGAGGGCGTAGGTCAGCGTCATCAGGAAGGCCAGCGCGGAGAGCACGTCGAATACGTTCGTCCAGGGGAGCTGACCGATCATGGCGAAGCGCACGCCGAGGAGGGCGCCGTGGAGGACGAGCGCGAGACCCGTGGCGAGGAGTGGGGTCCGCGCGTCGAGCGCCTCGGGCGCGCGCTTGCGGACGAGGTAGGCGCCGAGGGCGACGAGATACGCCATCGGGACGAAGACGATGAGCGTGTCGTTCGCGTGCGTCACGCCGTCGCGCTCCGCGCGACGGCAGCCGCGACCTCCGCCGCGCCGGCGCGCCCGTTTCGGACGCACTCGTCGAGCGCGATGCCACCGATGTAGTTGCCCACGACGGCGAGCCCGGGCGAGGGCTCGAGCAGCGCGCGGATCGCGTTCATCCGCCGGCGGTGCCCGAGGTCGTACTGCGGGATGCCGGGCCGGTAGGCGTTGAGCTTCCAGTACTCGGGCTCGGGGATCGAGGCCATCCGCAGCGCCATCGAGAGCTCGCCCAGCGCGAGATGGGTCACCGCGGACTCGCTCGCGTCGAGGATCGTCGGATCGAGGACGCCGCCGAAGAAGCCCGTCAGGGCGACTTTCCCCTCGGGGGCCCGGCCCTCGAAGATCATCGATTGGAAGAGCCAGCCGAGGGTCCGAAGCCGTTGCGGGCGCGGCACGAGGAAGCCGAAGGCCGCCGGGAGGCGGTCGAGCTGCTCGGCGTCGAAGATGGCGTGGATGCCGAGCAGCGGCGCGTGCTCGATGTCGAAGAGCAGGTCCGAGCACATCGGAGCCACCTTCGTGAGGAGGAGTCCCGCGGCCCGCGCGGGCGCGGCGATCACGACGCCCCGGCACGAGATCTCCTCCGCCCCGCCGCCGGGCTGGTTCACGAGCACCTTGTAGCCGCCGTCGCAGGGACGGAGAGAGCTGACCTCGGCGTTCAGGCGGATGCGCGCACCGAGGCGCGCGACGAGGGCGTCGATGAGCTGCCCGAAGCCCTCGCGGAAGCTGATGAGATCGGTCGAGGCGGCCGGCCGCCCCTCCTTGCGCGCCTTCTTCGCCCGGCGACGCATCCCGCGGATGATCGATCCGTGCTCGCGCTCCATCTCGACGAGGCGGGGGAAGGCCGCGTCCACGCCGAGTCGACGAGCGTCGCCGGCGTAGATCCCGGAGACGAAGGCGTCGACGAGCGTCCGCGCCGGCGCCCGGCCGAAGCGTCGGGCGATGAAGTGGGCGACGCTCTCGGGCCGATCCGCGCCGCGGCGACGGGGAATGAAGGGCTCGGCGAGCATCCTGAGCTTCTGCGGCGGCGTGAAGATCTGCGACCGCAGCAGCGCGCGCGGCCCGGTCGGCACGGGGTGCAGACGCGAGCGGTAGAAGACGAAGCGCCGCGCGGCCGAGGGGCGGGAGTGGGTGATCTCGGATTCGATCCCGAGCTCGCGGGCCAGGGTCGTGATGCGCTCGGCGGAGGCGGGCACGGAATTGGGCCCGTGCTCGAAGAGGCAACCGTCGACGTGCTCGGTGGCGACGAGACCGCCGGCGCGATCCGATCGCTCGAGGACGAGGACCTCCTCGCCGCGCTCGGCGAGTTCGTGCGCCGCCGCCAGTCCCGAGATTCCCGCGCCGATGACGACGATCATGCCGGCTCCCTCGTTCAGGACCCCCAGGACCGCAGGGTCCGGACGACCGCCTCGGCGCAGGCGACGGGCGTCCACTGCAGGACTCCCGACCCGACGTTGAAGATGTAGCCGGGCGCGCCGGCGAAGGCTTCGAGCGTCCGGCGGGTCTCGCGCGCCGCGACTTCCGGGGTCGCGAGGAGCGCGGTGGGATCGAGGTTGCCCTGGATCGCGACCTGGCCGCCGACCCGCATCAGGGCCTCGCCCGGATCGACGCGCCAGTCGATGGCGACGACGTCGGCGCCGCTCCCGGCCATGATCTCGAGGAGGTGGTCGCAACCGTTGACGTAGGAGATCACCGGCGCGCCGAGATCCGCGACGCCGCGGATGAGCTTCGCCGTCCACTGGTGGGCGAAGCGCTGGTAGGCGGCCTGGTCGAGCGTGCCGGCCCAGGAGTCGAAGATCTGGACCGCGTCGGCCCCGGCCTCGATCTGCGCCCGCAGGTAGCCGATGAGGTTGTCGGTGATCCGCTCGAGGAGCAGCTCGAGGGTCTCGGGCTCGCCCCACATCATCCGCTTGACGTTCTCGAACTGACGCGAGCCGCCGCCCTCGACCATGTAGGCCGCCATCGTGAACGGCGCGCCGCAGAAGCCGATGAGCGCGCGGTCGGGCCCCAGGGGCTCGCGGAGGAGGCGGATCGTCTCCGCCGGCCAGGGCGTCGCGCGCGCCGCCTCGAAGTCCCGCAGGCCCTCGACCGCCGCGCGATCCCGGACGACGGGACCGAGGACGGGCCCCCGCTTCTCCTCGAAGACCAGGGACTGCCCCATGGCCTCGCAGGGCAGGAGGATGTCCGAGAAGACGATCGCCGTCTCGAGTCCCAGGACGTCGATGGGCTGCATCGTCACGTCCCGGCAGAGCTCGGGGGACTTGCAGAGTTCGAGGAAGGAGCGACCACGGCGGACCGCCTGGTACTCCTCCATGTAGCGGCCGGCCTGCCGCATGAGCCATCCGGGCGTCCGGTCGACGACGCGGCAACGACACGCGCGGAGAAAGCGCTCGCGGGGCGAGAGTTCGGGGGAGGCGTTCATGACGCGAAGGTAGCCAACCCGGCCCGGATTCAAAACCGGGGGGCGCCGGTCCCGGGCGGGTCCGCGGCGGACGAGGGCGGGCGGTCCGCCGGGCGACGGTACGCGGCGGGAGCCGCCGATGGTAAGACGGAGCCATGAACGCCCCGGACTCACCTCTTCTGGCCTACGCCCGCCGCCGGCCCCTGCGCCTCGCGATCGCCTTCGGGCTGCTCCAGCTCGGGGTGCTGGGCGCGGCCGCCGTGAAGACCTCGTTCCGCCCCCTGACCGACGGGACGATGGGCCCCGGGGGCACGCCGCTCGAGCTGACCGACGAGGGACGCGCGGTCTTCGGCTACTTCACGCTGGTCGTGGTCGGCGTGCTCGGCGTCTTCTGGTTCGCGCGCAGCGCGGCCCCGAAGCCGGTCCTCACCGCGACCGCACTCGCGGCCCTCGGCCTCGGCGCCTTCGGCGCGACGCGGGACGGCCTCCGCTTCCTCGCGGTCCCCGGAATCGTCTTCGCGCTCCTGGTGCTCGCGGCCGAGTTCCTCGGCCGCCGCCGCGCTCGTGAATAAATGGGGTCAGACCCCATTTATTCATGAATGGCCCCTTTTTGAATAAATGGGGTCTGACCCCTTTTATTCAAGAAGCGGGGGCGCGGATCCGGGATCCGCGCCCCCGCCAGACATCGTTCTCGGAGCGCGGCGATCAGAAGCCGACGATCGAGAAGCCCAGGTCGATCTGCTCGCCCGGGTTGAAGATTCCCGTCTGGTTGTGCGGGAAGACGACGAGACCGGTCGACGGGCCGAGGATCTCGGTGCCCATGCCGATCGTCACCTTCACCAGCGGCGACATCTTGACCGGGTCGGTCGGGAAGACCTCCGGGTTGTAGAGGAGCGCCTGGAAGTAGACGGGGAAGCCCACGAGGCCCGGGATGTTCGGGATGTCGTAGAGCGGGGTGTTGGCGAGCGTCATGCCGTCGATGCGGACCGGGTTGACGCGGAGGAAGTCGTCGCCGGTGACCTGCTGCACGATCGGCTGGAAGCCGCCGAGCATGAAGCACTCGTCGACACAGAAGGTGACCGGGACGGTCGTCGACAGCGGGTTCTGCGCGTCGTTGTCGGTGCCGACGATGGAGATCATCGGCATCATGCCCACGGCCGAGTTCGCCGGCGTGTAGGTGAAGGTCACCGAGGCGTTCGGCGTGCCGAGGCCGTTGACCGAATCGACCATGAAGCCGGCGAGACCGTTCGAGTTCACGTTGATCGAAGTGATGGTCTGACCGTCCTCCGGCGGGATGAAGCCGATGGTGTAGGTCAGCGGGACGCCGACGATGGCGTTCAGCTTGTTGTTGGCGGGAACGTTGGTGGCGATCGGCGGCACGTTGCCCGGGAGCTGGTTGCCGACGCTGAAGCAGGTCGCGCTGTTGTCGAGGTAGTCGACGCCGTCGACGTTGCCGTCGGGGCCGTCGTAGTCGGAGCCGGCGTGGTCGAAGCGACCGATGGTGAAGAAGTTCACGCCGTCGCCGGCGTTGACGCCCGCGATGGCCGGGACGCCGCCGAAGCCGCCGGAACCCTGGGAAGCGTCACCGGTGGTCCAGCTCATGTCGCCCCAGCAGAAGCAGACGTTGTTGCCGACGCCGATCAGGGGATCGGTGCCGTCGGTGATGATGAGCTGGAAGGTGTTCAGGAGATCGTCGTGCTGGTTGTAGTAGCCGACGTGGTCCCAGGTCACGACGAAGCGGTTCGGCTCGCTGCGGAACCAGACCGTGCCACCCGTGCCGCCCCGCGTGTCGACGTCGCCGAAGAAGGGCGCGAGGATCTCGGCGGGAGCGGAGGGGAAGGCGAAGGGCGTGAAGGTCGTCAGGCCGCCGCCGAAGGTGCAGTTGCCGTTGTTGTTGATGAAGATCTCGGTCCTCGGCGAACCGAAGAAGTCGAAGACGAACTGCAGCGGGATCGCGGACGAGACGTCGTCGTCGTTGAGCTGGCAGGGATCGCCGGCCTGGGCCGAGCCGCTGCCGCCGGGGCCGTCGAACTGCACGACCTGGAAGCTCCCGTCGAGCGGGATGCAGAGCGCGCTGGTGTCGAAGGGCTGGGTGCAGGCCGGCGGGGTGCCGAGCGGCTGGATCGGGGTGGTGTTGCCCGGCTTCTGGGCGAAGGCCGTCGTGCCGACGAGGCAAGCGATGGCGACGAGGGCGGGGAGTCGCATCATGATCTCTCCTGGACTACTCGGACTGGAAATAGGCACCTGAGGCTCGGCGCGGACGCCCTGCGGCGTGGGCCTTCCGAGCCCTTTCAGCGTAGTCCTCGGGGCCGCACCGCGATAGGGAGCACCCTCGGTCGTCGGACGGGGGCCGCGGACGACGCGGAAGCGGATCGACGGAAATGCCGATGGGTGCCCGATGTGCGTCGAACTCCCGCCCCGGCGGGGCCCGCGTTCTTGTTCGAGAATTTGCCGAAATCGCGCGGAATTCACCGCGGCGCGGAGCCGCTTTGCGTCCCGTCGCCCGCGGCGCGAAAATGGGACCGAAACGGTCGAAGAGGACGGCGATGCGAGCGGACGGCGCGGCAATCCTGGTCATCGGGAACGAGGTCCTCTCGGGCTCCGTCGAGGACATCAACTCGACCTTCCTCATGCGCGAACTCCGGGCGCTCGGGGTGGAGACGCGGCGCGTCTGCATCGTCCCCGACGTCCTCGAGGAGATTCGGGACGAGCTCCGGCTCCTCTCGTCGCGATTCGAGCACGTCTTCACCACCGGCGGCGTCGGACCGACACACGACGACATCACCTTCGAGGCCGTCGCCGCGGCCTTCGACCGTCCGCTCGTCCATTCCGAGGAGATGGAGCGCGTCGTGCGCGACTTCTTCGGCGAGAAGGTCAACGAGACCTGGCTCCGGCTCGCGACGGTCCCCGAAGGCACCGAACTCGTCTGGTCGGAGGGGTTGCCCTTCCCGGTCACGCGGATCGAGAACGTCTGGGTCCTCCCCGGCGAGCCCACGGTGATGCGCGCCAAGTTCAACGGCATCCGCGAGCGCTTCCGCGTCACCCCCATCCTCTCGCGTCAGGTCTGGGTGAGCCTGGACGAGGGCGATCTGGCCGAGCTCCTCCGCCGGGTGGAGGACGAGTCCGGGGTCCGCGTCGGCTCCTACCCCACCTACGTGCCCGCCGACTACCGGGTGCGGATCTCGCTCGAGGATCGGGACGGGGAGGCGGTCGCGGCCGCCTACCGGCAGCTCCTCGCCGCCCTGCCTCCCGAGGTCGTCGTCCGCACGGCCTGATCCCCGCTCACGGGTTCCGACCTCGAGAAATCGCCGGCCGCCACTCCTTGGAGTCCCCGCCTTCGGCCGATATATTCGTCTATCCGCATACTCGGATGAACGGGCCCGCCGGGGGCCCGCACGAAGACCCAGGATCGTCGGAACCCCCTGACATGAGCGCGAATGCGACCGCCGGCGCCCGGCTGTTCAAGTGCCTGTCCGAGGGAGTCCGGCTGCGGATCCTGCGCCTCCTCGCCGAGCAGGAGCTGAACGTGGCGGAGCTCACCAGCATCCTCGAGCTCCCGCAGTCCACGCTCTCCCGGCACCTCGCCGTTCTCCGCGAGGGCGGACTCCTCGCGACGCGACGCCAGGGGAACGCGGTCTTCCACCGTTTCCGGGCCCCGGAACGGATCGAGGACGAGGCCGGTCGCGCCTTCGCCGATCTGCTGCCCCAGCTCCTCGCCGACGAGCCCTTCGCAGCCGAGGACCGTCGAGCCCTCGCCCGCGTCCTCGACGAGCGCCGCGCCCGGAGCCGCGAGCACTTCGAACTCGCGGGGCACACCTGGGACGAGTTCCAGGGCCGCTACGCGGATCACGACCTGAAGGCGCTCGCCCTCGCGCGCCTCGTCCCGCGCGACCTCGTCGTGCTCGACGTCGGCGCCGGCAGCGGCTACCTCTTCCCCGAGCTCGCCGGCGTGCGCGCGCGCGTCATCGCGATCGACCACTCCCCGAGCCAGCTCCAGAAGGCCCGCGCGCGGGCGGAGGAGCACGGGCTGCGGGACGTCGAGTTCCGCGAGGGAGACTTCGCCTCGCTTCCCGTGCGGGACGGCGAGGCCGACGCGGCCATGCTGCACCTCGCGCTGCACCACGCGCCGGCGCCCGAGGCGGTCCTCCGCGACCTGCGGCGCGCCCTGCGCCCCGGCGGCACCGCCGTCATCACCGAGTTCCTCCCCCACGAGGAGAGCTGGCTCGAGCACGAGCACGCCGACCTCTGGATGGGGTTCGCCCCCGAGGAGCTCGCCGCCTCCATGCGAGCGGCGGGCTTCCGGGACATCAGGATCGAAACGCGCCCGTTCGCCCGGGACGCGTCCCGTGACCGGTCCGGCCTCGCGTCGGGCCTCGAAGTTTTCGTCATCAGCGGTCGTACGCCGCACCCGAACGAGGATTGAACCGATGAGCCAGATCGCCGCCGAAAAGGGATTCGACTACAAGGTGCGAGACATCGATCTCGCCGGCTGGGGCCGCAAGGAGATCGCGCTCGCCGAGAACGAGATGCCCGGACTGATGTCGGTCCGCGCGAAGTACAAGGCCGAGCAGCCGCTGGCCGGCGCGCGCATCGCGGGCTGCCTCCACATGACGATCCAGACCGCGGTCCTGATGGAGACGCTCGTCGATCTCGGCGCGACCGTCCGCTGGTCGTCCTGCAACATCTTCTCGACGCAGGATCACGCGGCCGCCGCGATGGCCGCGGCCGGCATCCCGGTCTTCGCCTGGAAGGGCGAGACCGAGGAGGAGTACGACTGGTGCATCCGTCAGACGATCGTCGGCCCCGACGGCTGGCGACCGAACATGATCCTCGACGACGGCGGCGACCTCACGATCCTGATGCACAACGAGTACCCCGAGCTCATGAAGGACGTGCGGGGCATCTCCGAGGAGACGACGACCGGCGTCCATCGTCTCTACCAGATGCAGAAGGCGGGCACGCTCATGGTCCCCGCGATCAACGTCAACGACTCGGTGACGAAGTCGAAGTTCGACAACCTCTACGGTTGCCGCGAGTCGCTGATCGACGGCATCAAGCGCGCGACCGACGTCATGATCTCGGGCAAGAAGTGCGTCGTCGCCGGTTTTGGTGACGTCGGCAAGGGCTGCGCCCAGGCCTTCCACGGCATGGGCGGGCGCGTCTACGTGACCGAGGTCGATCCGATCTGCGCGCTCCAGGCCTGCATGGCCGGCCACCAGGTCGTGACGATGGAGGAGGCGGCGAGCTGGGGTGACATCTTCGTCACCACGACCGGCTGCAAGGACGTCATCCGTCGCGAGCACATGGACGCCATGCGCGACGGCGCGATCGTCTGCAACATCGGCCACTTCGACACCGAGATCGAGGTCTCCTCGGTCTTCAAGGACGCGAAGATCACGCGCGACACCATCAAGCCCCAGGTCGACCAGCTCACCTGGCCCGACGGCAAGCGCGTCATCCTCCTCGCGGAAGGTCGCCTCGTGAACCTCGGCTGCGCCACCGGCCACCCGAGCTTCGTGATGAGCAACTCCTTCGCCAACCAGGTGCTCGCCCAGATCGAGCTCTTCACCAAGCCGGAGCTCTACAAGCGCGAGGTCTACGTCCTGCCGAAGCACCTCGATGAGGAGGTGGCGCGCCTTCACCTCGACAAGCTCGGAGCGAAGCTCACGAAGCTCACCGCCGACCAGGCCGAGTACCTGGGCGTGACGGTCGAGGGACCCTTCAAGCCCGACCACTACCGCTACTGATCGCGGCGACCCCGCCTCGCAGACCGGCGAGGCGGAGCGCGCGAACCATGACGGCGGGGATTCGCAGCGGCGGATCCCCGCCGTTCTCATGGGCCGGGCGGCTGACGCCACGAACCGGGATCCCGCGCGACTCAGCCCGCAGATTATTCGGCACAACAACAACATCAAAAAACATTGAACGGTGCAGTACTCTGGAAGCAGACTGCCCTCTCGACCCCCCGGGAGGATTCCGATGCTCCGATTCGCGCCGCGTTTCCCCCTCGCTCTCGCGCTCGTCGCCCTCGTCACCCTCTCGGCCGGTTGCGGCGGCGGAGGGAGGTCAGGCGGCGGCGGATCTCCCGCCCTGCTCGCCGTCTTCCCTCTCAGCGGGGCCGAGATCTTCGGTGACACGGTGATCGTGCAGGGACGCGTGACCCCCGGCGTCGCCGCGATCCGGATCGAGGGAACGGACGTGCCGGTCTCGCCGGTCGACGGGTCCTTCGCTCATCCGCTGTCCCTCGTCCCGGGGCGCAACCCGGTCAAGCTGGCGTTCGTGCGGGCCGACGGCACGTCCACGGGCCCGGCCGCCGAGATCGTGATCCACCGCGCCGAGATCGACGTCCTCTCGCCGGAGGCCGTGCTCGTCTCTCCGGCGGGCGATCGCGCGTGGTACGTCGACCTCCTCCCCGAGCCCCAGCTGATCGAGATCGATCTCGAGACCGAGTCGCGAACCCCTCTGGGCGGCCCGCTGCCGGTGACCGGGCTGACCTCGCTCTTCGTCAACTTCCCGCCGCCGCGCACCCTGCTTCTGGATGCCCCGCGGAATCGCCTGCTGGTCGTCGGCGACGGCCTCGTGACCGTCGATCTGGCGACCGGGGAACAGACGACGATCATCCCGCCGCCCGTCCAGCTGACCAACACGTTCAGGGTCGTGCACGCCGCTCCTTCTCCGGACCCGGACCTCGTCTGGCTCGGCGGCCTCGTCGGGCCGATCGGCCAGGTCCACCTCGCTCCGCTCGACCTCACGACGGATACGGTGGGGACGGTGCTGCCCCCCGGGCCCGAGGCGCCCAGCTACTTCATCTCCGGGATGGCGCTCGACGCGGCGGGAGCGCGGATCCTCGCGCTCGATTTCGACCGCGTCGTCGCCTTCGACCTCGCCACGGAGGAATGGAGCACGGCGTCGGATCTCGCCGACGGCCCCTCGACCGACGCGCGGCGGGGGTTCGCGTTCGACCCGGTCAGCGGCCGGGTCCTGATCGCGGACCGATTCGCGGAGCCGAGCGGTCCGGCGCTCCGACTCCGGAGCTTCCCGCCCGACGACCCGACGACGATCGAGGAGCGTCGCATCGTCGTCAGCGGGACGACGCTGCCTTCCCGACGCATCGCCGTCACCGCGGATGCGGCGCACGGCGGCTTCAGCTTCTTCGGACGCGGCGCCCTCCTGAACGTGTCGGCTTCCGACCTCGGGACCCTCGCGACGCTCGCCTTCCCCGCGCGGCCGGACGTCGCGCCGCTGCCCGAGAGGATGTTCCGCGACGAGGCGAGGGGCGAGGTCCTGACCCTCGCGCAGGCGCCCTCCGGTGAAGCACGGCTGGTCGCGCTGGGCGACCGGAGCCTCGCTCCTCGCCCGATCGCGACGGGGATGACGGACCTCTTCAAGCCGATCCAGTTCGATGCCGCGAGACGCCGGATCCTCGGCCTGTCCACCAACGACGGAGGGACGATCGCGGTGACCGAGATCGACGTCGATGGAGGCGCCTCCGCGCTCGTGACCCCGGTTCCCGGCGTCTTCCTGGGCGCACCGGGCGCCTTCCCCCTCCCGGGGAGCGCGCCCTCCGTCGCATCGCCCCTGCCGCTGGGAATCGAAGCCCCTCCGTTCGGCATCGTCGGCGTCGCGCGCGATGCCGGCGGTGACGACCTCCACGTCCTCTACTCCGACGGGGCGCGACTCCGCCTCGACCATCTCACCCTGACCTGGCAGATCGAAGCCGCGGCCATCGTGTTCCCCGGCTTCGAGGCCGCTCGGCCGACCGAGGATGGCCGGGTGCTCTACGCGTGGTCGATCACCAATCCCGACGACGGCGGGGTCAAGCTCCGGATGATCGCTCTCGACATCGCGACGGGTGCCTCGGAGTTCCTCTCCGAATCCGCCTTCGCGGCCGGAGAGGAGTTCGTTCCGACGGGCTCCCCGGTTCTCTTGCCGACGCGCGACGCCGTCCTCTTGCTCGGCGTCCCGGCCACGGACCCGACTCCGACGCTCTACCGGATCTCGATCCCCGAGGGTGAGGTCACCGCGGTCGTCTCGGCCGTGGATGACCCCTTCGGCGCCCTCGCCGGGGCGATCGAGCTCGTCGCGGAGTCGGAGCGCTTCGCGACGCTCGGCTACCGCCGGACGGAGGATGCCACCGCGAGACCCGGTCTCGTCCAGATCTCGATCGACACCGGCGAGATCGCCAGGGTCCTGCGCTGACCGGCGGGGGACCGGCGGTCGTCAGCGCTCTCCCGTCGGGAGGCGAGGAGCGGCGGAGGCGTCGATCTCACGCCAGAGGTCGCGCCAGAGTCCCCGCTCCTCGTCGTCGAGGCGGTCGGTGAACGCCGCCTCGCGGGTGGCGCGGATCTCCCGGTGCGCGAAGGTCAGCCGGAAGGCGAGGGGCGGCACTCCCGCCCGACGGAGATTGGCCACCGCGAGCTCGAGCCACGCGCGGGCTTCCTTCGCGGCCACGCCGGACTCACCGTCGCGACCGAGCGCCGAACGCGCCGCGACGACGAGGACGGCGGGCGCGGTCTCCTTCATCTCGGGAGCATCGCGCAGGGCGTCGAAGATCGCGGCGGAATCCGACCACTCGCCTCGGAGGCCGAGGAGATAGGCCCGCCCGAGTCGGGCCGGCAAGGGATCGTTCTCGCCGCCGGCTCCCGCCGCGACGGCCCGCTCGAGATCCGCCAGCGCCGCGTACTCTCTCTCGCCGGCTCCGCGCACCATCCCGGTCGCGGTCGCGTCGCTCCCGGCCTCGCGCATCATCGCGAGCGCGCCGGAGAAATCCCCGCGCGCCGCTCGACAGCGGGCGAGGAGATGGCGCGCGTCGGAATCGACGCCGGATTGGAGCGCGGCCCGCGCCTCCTCCTCGGCCGCCTCGATCTCGCCCCGCATCGCGAGGGCGGCGCCGAGGGAGAGACGAAGGGAACCGGCGTCGGTCTCGCCCTCGCGAACCTCGGCCACGATCTCGCGCAGCCTCTCCGCGGCCTCCTCGACGAATCCGAGCTCGAGGAGCGCGACGGCCAGCGCCTTGCGGGGCTTCTCGGCCTTCGGCGCGATCGCGACCGCACGTCGGAAATGGTCGAGTGCCTCGTCACCTCGTCCCGTCTGCAGGAGGACACCGCCCCACCCGACGTGGGCCGCGGCCAGTCGGGAGTTCTGCGCGAGGGCTCGCTCGTAGGAAGCGACGGCGTCTTCGGTCCTCCCGAACCTCTGCAGCGCCAGGCCCCGGTTGCACCACGCCTGGGCGAGCGTCTCGTCCAGGGCGACGGCGCGATCGAAGGACGCGAGCGCCTCCTCGTACTCGCCGCGGGCGACGTGGACGTTGCCGCGGCGGAACCACGCATTCGCATCCTCGGGCCAGGTCTCGTTCACGATCGCGATCTCGGCGAGGGCCTCGTCGAGACGGCCGAGCTGCCGGAGGGCGATGACGAGATCGCTCCGGTAGTGCGCCTGGCCGGGACGCAGGGCGACGGCCGCCGCGAAGGCGCGCGCGGCCTCCCCCTGCTCCGTCGGCGAACCGGTGAGGAGGACCACGCCAAGGTCGTGGGCGAGGCGGTCGTGATCGGGGAAACGACGACGGGCGAGCCGCAGGATCCGCTTCTCCTCGTCGCCCTGACCGGATCGGCGGAGGCCGCGCGCGAGGAGCGAGAGGAACTCCGCCGAATCGGCGGGTCCGCCGGCCGCGGCCGCCGCCCGTCGCAGCGCCTCTCGATCGCCGCGCCGGATGTCGAGTCGGATCTCCCGGCACCTCGCGTCGGCGTCGGCCAGGAGGGCGACGCCGAACAACCGGTCGGCCGCGTCCTCCGAACCGCCGGCGATCTCGAGCTCGTACCAGTCGTCGAGAGCGCCCACGAGGTCGACGGCGATGGGACTCACGGCGATCGCCGTCGCCGCCGGGCCGATCTCCCCCTCGAGAGGCCGGAGGTCGAGCGAGGCGAAGATCTCGGCCAACCCGGCCCGGAGCACCGCGACCGATCTCTCGTCCTCGCGATGCGGGCGCATCTCCCGCAGGCGACGGCGCGCCCGTCGCGCCGCGTCGCGCGCGGCCGCATCGGCGACGACCCGGTCCCGAAGTCGTTCCGCGGCCACGCAGTGGTGACCTTCCAGGAGTTCACAGGCGGTGCTCGCCGCGGCGAGCGCCTCGCCCCAGCTCCGGAGATCGTCGAGCGGGGCCGACCCGGCCGCCTCGTGGAGCGCGGACGCGCGCTCGAGCAGAGCGGCGGCGCGACGATCGGCGTCGGCGCGACGTTCGTCTCGCGCGGCGAGGAAGAGGGCGACGGCGATCGCGGCCCCGACGGCGACGAGTCCGATGACCGCGGCGAGCGCGACCCCGAGCCGCCGCGCCCGGCGCTCCTCCTCGGCGCGCGCCAGCGCGGCCGCGCTCTCGATCTCGGAAGCGCGCGTGCGGGCCTCGAGGCGTGACCGGAACTCGGCGACGGCGCGGGCGAGCTCGCCCGCGCCGTCGGGACGCGCCGCCGGATCCGCGGCGAGGCAGCGCCGCGCCAGCTCGGCGAGCTCCGTCGGGACGCCCGGCGCATCGAGCGCGGAGAAGGCGTCGGCGAGGTCTCCTCGTCGCGCCCGCTCGAGGACGTCGGCGAGATCCTCGCCGAGGAAGGCGGGACGGCCGGTGAGGATCTCGAGGAGGATCGCGCCGAGCGAGAAGACGTCGCGCTCGGTCCCGGCGCCGTCGTTCTCCCCCCGCGCCTGCTCGGGCGCCATGTAGGCGGCCGTTCCCACCACCGCGCCGGACAACGAGTCGCGGAGCATGACCGCGACCGGTCCGGACTCCTCGTCGCTCGTCGGAGCCGGAAGACCGCGGATCCTCGCGAGCCCCCAGTCCATCACCTGCGTCTCGCCGAAGGAGCCGACCATGATGTTGTCGGGTTTGAGGTCGCGATGGACGACGCCCTGGGCGTGGGCGTGCGCCATGGCGCGACTGGCCTGTTCGAAGACGTCGAGGAGATCGGGGCAGGCGGCGGGATCGTCGTCGCGCAGGGCGAGGAGCTCCGCGAGCGTTCGCCCTTCCACGAGCCGGAAGACGACGACCGGGCGTCCGTCGCGGAGGCGGCCGAAGTCGTGGAGCGGAACGATGCCGGGGTGCTCGAGCTGCCCGGCGATGCGGGCCTCGGCCACGAGGCGGGACGCGAGATCGCGCGCCCGGGGATGTCCGGGTGCGATCGTCTTGACCGCCACGGTGCGCCCGAGGGCGAGGTCGCGGGCCCGGTACACGACCCCCATGCCGCCGCGAGCGATCTCCGCCCCGACCTCGTAGCGCGCCTCGAGGTCGCGCGTCTCCTCGAGACCGGCGAGGGCGAGGGGCTCGGCCGCGTCGACGATCGCGCGCACGAGATCCCGATCGGGGACGGTGGGCGGCGCGAAGGCCGCGCCCAGGATGCGGCGGAGCCGGTCGGATTCGTCCTGATCGTGTTCGCTCATCGCACCCGACCTCGCGGAGGGGCGGCCCTTCGGCGCGAGCGGCGGCGAAGCGGATCGACGCTCACGACCCCAGGAGTTCCGACAGCATCTCGACGCCCGTCCGGCGGGCCGCGTCCGAGGTGCCGAGGTGCAACTTCAGGGTGGCGACGAGACACTCCTCGAACTCGGCCCGGCCGCGACTGAGTTCGCGATGGACGAGCGCGGGATCGCAATCGTGGAGACGGGCGATCTCGCGCGCGGGGAGGCCGTCGAAGAAGCGCTGGCGCAGGAAGACGATCCGGCGGTCGGCATCGCGATCGCGTCGCGCGCGACGACGCTGCAGCTCGAGCGCCTCGTCCACCACCGCCCGGGCCCAGGCGCGGTCGAAGACCTGCGACGCGGTGCTGTCGTCCGCCTCGAGCGATTCCTCGAGCCGCTCGTCGAGCGCGTCGGGCCCCCGGAGTCGACCCTTCTCGTGCTGCCGGGCGACGTTGCGGACGACGCCGAACAGGAAGCCGCGGAAACTCCGGCTCCGGAGCTCGTCGATCCGTTCGAGGACGCCCCCCGCTCGCAGGCACTCCGCGAAGACGTCCTGCACGGCATCGCCGAGCCGTTCCGCGGCGGGAAGACCCCGCCAGCGCGTCTGCAGGTAGCTCGCCACGACGGGGTAGTAGCGCTGGACGAAGATCTCCCGGGCCTCGCGGTCGGCGCGGGCGGCGCGACCGATCAGGCTCCAGCAGGTCGCGTCCGATCCGTCGGGAGTCGACGCGTCCGGGAGGATGACGTCCCCGTTCGAGGGCATGAAATCTCGTTCCCCGCGTGACGGACGGGGCGGAGCCGATTCTCCGCCGCGCTCTCCGGGGCTCCAGCATAGGAGAGCATCGACCGGGCGGGAAAAGCGCTCGCCCGACTTCCCCGCGAATTTTCTCCCGCGAAAACGCCTTCTCGTTCCACGAACCCTCGGCGGTGAGGCGCGCGAGCGCGTTCCGCCTCCCGGTTCCCGCGGCCACGGCGTCGCACCCGGGATTCGAAGATCCCGGCTCGCTTCGACTTGCGCCTCCTTCCGGTTGCCGGAGGTCGCCTCGGAGCGCCACCGCGGGGTCTCGAGGCTCGATCACGAATACGGGGACGGTTCTTCGAACCGTCTTCGGCTGGGGGGGGTGTTCATCGCGGGGGTGAACGCTCCCCCCTCTTTTTTCGCCCCGGCTCCGGCCGCGAAAAAAGGGAGGGCGCCCCGGGGAGAGGCGCCCTCGCCATCGTCTCGCGCACCCGCCCGTTCCAGGCGGGTTGCCCGGCGTGACGAGGTTGCATCCGACACGTCGGCCCGACGAAGTCGAACCGATCCTGCCATCTCTCTTGGACCGACGACGGAGTCTCGGTCACGCCGACGGGATATGCGTCGGCGACACGAGACGTGACGGAACTCTCCGAAAAAAGATCGCGCCGCGGGTCCCCGCGAGGCCGGCCCCGCCCCCCTCTCCCTGATTCCGACCGCGCCCCGGGGGGGCGGAAATTCCGGGACGCTGACGGATCCGCCCCCGCCGCGCACCCTGGAGAGGCATGGACGACGTCGCCCTCCACCTCGTCACGGCCGCCCGGAGCGGCGATCGGGACGCCCTGGCCGCCCTCTGGACGCGGGAACGCTCCTGGCTCGCGGCCGTCCTGGCCGCTCAGGGGGCGGAGGGAAGCGATCTCGACGACCTCCTCCAGGACTGCGCCCTCCACCTCCTGAAGGACATCGGGAAGCTCCGCGAACCCGCCGCCTTCCGTCCCTGGTGCCGCCGGATGGCGCTCAACCTCGGCGCGGCGCGGGGACGCCGGGAAGCGAGACGCTCCCATCGTTCGCTGGAGGAGATGGGGGGTCTCGAGCCCTCGGCCCCGGACCGCCCCGGAGACGACGGGCTCGTCTCCGCGCTGCGGGAGATCCCGCCCGCGATGCGCGAGGTGCTCCTCCTGCGAGCGGTCGACGGCCTCGGAGACCGCGAGATCGCGGGCATCCTCGAACTGACGGTGGAGGCGGTCGAGTCCCGCCTCGCGCGCGGACGGCGACGTCTGCGCGAGGCGCTCGAGCGCCGACGGGAACGCGAGGCCGCCAGGCCGGTGAATGGAGAATCCGCATGACGACATCACCCGACCGGGACGAGATCCTCTCGCGCATCGTGGACCGCCGCGCCACGCCGGACGACTGGACGGCGACCGACGGCTGGGAGGACGGCGCGCTCGCGGCGACCCTCCTGCCGCGGCTGCGGGACGACGCCGCCCTGCGCGGCCTCGGCGCGGAACTCGAGCGACGGGCCGCTTCCGTGGTCCTGCCGATCGCGCCGCGCCGCCGCCGCGGTTTCGTCCGGGCCGCGGCGGCCGTGATCCTGCTCGTCGCGGGATTCGGCCTCGGACGACTCGGCTCCTCGCGTCCGGCGCCGGCGACGCCGGACGCCGATGTCGGGCCGCCCGCGACGGCGGCCGACCACTTCGCGCGCTACCTCGATCGCGGCCAGAGCGAGGGCCTCGTCATCGAGAGCCTTCCGAGCCTCGTGCTCGAAGCGCGCTGGAACGACGATCGCGGCCGGATGGAACTCGTGACCCTGCGCCAGGTCGTCGAGCGTCGCGACGCCGACGGCGTCCTGGCGGAGACCCGCACCGAGGACGGTGAACCCGCCGTCCGGACCCTCGACACGGTCGCCCTCCGCGGCGCCCAGAGCTTCTGAACGGAGACGAGACGATGATCCGCACCCTCATCCTGACGACCCTGATCACCTTCGGCCTCGCGACGAGCCTCCCCGCGCAGGATCCGGCCGCCCGGCCCCACCGCGCCGGCGAATCCGTCGAACTGCGTTTCGAGGTCCAGGGCCGCGAGGTCGTCGTCCGGGTCACGGGCGCGACCCTCGACGACATCAGCGCCGAGGTCGACGGGCGGACGGCCTCCGTGCTCCCCGTCGACGGCGATCCCCGGAAGCGCACCTTCCTGGACCGGGACCTGACGATCCTCGGACACGTGGCCGCGTCGGCGCCGCCGACGAAGGACCCGCGTCGCGTCCAGCGGGCCGCGCTCGGCGTCCTCGTCGACGAGGCGGGCCCCACGCTCGCCGCCCAGCTCGGCGTCGCGTGGACCAGCCTGGTCGTCACCGAGGTCACTCCGGGCGGCGCCGCGGAACGGGCCGGGCTCCGACCCCACGATCTGATCCAGACCGTGAACGACCGCCCCGCGACCCGCGAGGGGCTGGCGGCGACGATGAAGGACAGCCGCCCCGGAGAGGAACTGCGCCTCGAGATCCGTCGCGCGGGCGTCGCGAAGGACGTCGTCGTCCGGCTCGAGGCGCGGGCCGGGGACGTTCCCGCCGAGGGCGCCCCGAACGGCCTGAACTACCTCTCCAACATCCCGATCATCGGCTTCAACTTCCGCCAGCTCTCGAACAACCTTCCCGTCGCCGACCCGGAGGCCGGGGGCGACTTCGGCCTCGTGGCCCCCCAGCTCGCGCTCGCGAACCAGGCCGCGGGGAACCCTCTCTTCGCGAACCAGCTCGCGGGGAATCCGCTGTTCGCCAACGGCCTTCCGGCTCCGACCCCGGAGCGGGCGGACCCGAACGCGGCGCGATTCGACGCCCTCGAGGCCCGACTGCAGCGGATCGAGGCGCTCCTCCGCGAGCTCGCGAAGGACTGATCAGCGGAAGAGGATCGCGAGCGCGCAGGCCACGAGCAGGACGAGGAAGACGCGGCGGAGCACGCGGTCGTCGATCCGCAGGGACAGACGACTGCCGAGGACGCCGCCCGCCGTCTGCCCGACCACCAGCGCCAGGGCGGGCCCCCAGGCGATCTCCAGCTCGCCGGCGAAGACGAGGGTCGCGACGAGATTCGTGCTCCCGATGATCGCGACCTTCGCGGCGCTGATCCGCGCCATCGACCAAGGGGTTCCGTGCAGGAGCGTCGCCATCACGACGAATCCCACCCCGGCCTGCAGGAAGCCCGAGTAGAAGCCGACGACCGCGAAGAGCCCCAGCACGAGTCCGAAACGCGCGACCTCCGGTCGCGGCGCGGCCACCGGTCCGCGGAGCTCGCGCCAGAGGGTGAGCGCGGCGACGGCGAGGAGAGCCGTCGCCAGCAGGCCCTCGAAGACCGCGTCCCCTCGGGGATCGAAGTGCAATCGCGCCGCGAGGTGCGCGCCGAGGATCGCCAGGGGGAGCGCGACCGCGCCGAGCTTCAGGACCTGCCCTCGCCAGAGCGCGTCGCGGAAGAGTCCGGCCCGGACGTAGGACAGCAGGGCGGCCGCGTTCTGCGCGATCAGCGCGGGGCGCGTGGTCGCGTTGGCGAGCGTCGCCGGGACGCCGAGGAGGATGAGCAGCGGCACGGTGACGAGGGAACCGCCGCCCGCGAGGACGTTCAGGACCCCGGTGAAGAGGCCGACCAGGACCAGGAGCGCCGCCCGCGAGGCCTCGTCCATCCCCTCTCCCTCGAATCCCGGCGGCGAGCCGACCCCCGACTTCGCCGCGAACCCGTTTCCTCGTCGCGACTTCCGCCGCGACGCATCGTCCGTCGCCGGTCGCGCCGACGGGCTCCCCCGTCTGGTCTATCCTGCGGGCCCGGAGTATATAGGGGGCCGCCCGCCTCCCGCGTCATCGCAACCCGACAGGACCCCCGCGACATGCAATTCTTCGTCGACACGGCTGATATCGATCAGATCAAGGAAGCCTACTCCTGGGGAATCGTCGACGGCGTCACGACCAACCCCTCGCTGATCAAGAAGGCCGTGGACAAGCTGAAGGCGCAGGGCTCGTCGGCCGGGATCGAGGACTACATCGGCGAGATCCTGCGCGCCGCCGACGGCGACCCGGTCAGCCTCGAGGTCATCGGCTGCGACGAGGCCACGATGTACGCGCAGGGAATGCGCCTGTTCGAGCGCTTCAATCCGATCGCCGAGAACGTCGTGGTCAAGATCCCCGTCAATCCCGAGATGGGCGACGGCACGGCCCACTTCGACGGGCTCAAGGTGATCAACCGCCTCGCGGAGCAGGGCATCCCCGTCAACGTGACGCTCGTCTTCACGCCCGAGCAGGCGCTTCTCGCCGCGAAGGCCGGAGCCGCCTACGTCAGCCCCTTCGCCGGCCGCATCGACGACGAACTGCGCCGCGCGGCCGCCTCGACGGCGAGCAAGATGAGCTACTGGCCGATGGCCGGCGACGGCCAGCACGAGCTGGACGGCATGGTGTCGGGCGTGGATCTCATCGAGCAGTGCGTCGACATCCTCACCGTGCACGACCTCGACGGCTGTCAGGTGCTGGCGGCGAGCCTGCGCACGGCGCGTCAGGTCCGCGAGTGCGCGCTCGTCGGCGCCCACGTCGCCACCGCGCCTTTCGAGGTGCTCGAGAGCATGATCCGGCACGCCAAGACCGTGGAGGGGATGCGGGCCTTCACGGCGGACATCGTCCCCGAATACTCCCGCCTCTTCACCGACTGAGCCTCCATGGAACGCAACATCCTCGACTTCATCGACACCCATCTCCAGGTGCTCCTGCCGCTGGAGAAGGAGTTGAACGACGCCCGCTGGAAGTCCGCGCTGCACGGTCGACCCGCGGACGCGAGGCGGCTCGCCGAGAAGACGAAGGAGCTCGAGACCCTCTTCGCCGACCGCGAGAGCTACGCGCGGATCCTCACCTACGACGAAGGCGGCCTCACCGAGACCGAGCCCACGCGACGCCAGCTCCGGCTCCTGCGCCTGTCCTACGCCGCCTGCCAGCTCCCCCGCGCGGCCCTCGAGCGCATCGCGGAGGAGGAGGCGGACATCCGCAAGACGGTCTCCGAGTTCCGGGTGCCCTTCTACGGACACGACCTCGACGTCGAAGGCGTCCGCGAATGGTCCTACTGCCTCGATGACGACGTCGCCCGGCGCGAGCTCTGGGAGGGCGCGAACGTCCTCGGCGAGCGGCTCGGGCCGATGATCCTCCGCCTCGTCGGGATCCGGAACCGCGCCGCGCGCGAGCTCGACTACCCCGACTTCTACCGGATGTCCCTCGACCTGCAGGAGCTCTCCGAGCCGCGACTGTTCCTGACGATCGAGGAGCTCGTCCGTCGCACGACCGAGCCCTACCAGGACCTCAAGGACGAGTACGACGAGGAGATCGCGGAGTACTTCGGCATCGACCCCTCGGAGCTGCGCGTCTGGCACTACACCGACTCGCTGCTCGATCCCGACGGTTCGCCGCCGATCGTCGACGTCGAGAAGTACTACGCGCGCAAGGACCCGACCAAGCTCGCGCTCGACTTCTTCCAGGGGATCGGGCTCGAGGTGGGAGACATCGCGCGCCGCAGCGACCTCGCTCCGCGGGAGGGCAAGAGCTCCCAGTCACTCTGCGTCCACATGGACCGGACCGGGCGCGACATCCGCGTGTCCGTCGCGGGGACGACGCGCGAGGACCGCATGCGACGGGTCCTGCACGGCCTGACGGTCGGCGCCTACCACCGCTACCTCGGGAACGACCTCCCGCCGCTCCTCAGACGACCCGCGCACGGACTCATCTCGGAGGCCCTGGGCCGCACGATGGGCGCGCTCTCCCGCGACCCCGACTTCCTGCGGGACGTGGTCGGCGCCCAGCCGGCGTCGCTCGCGACCGCGGGTCCGGAGCTCGTCGGTCAGCGCCGTCGCGACGCCCTCGTGCGCGCGCGCTGGGTGCCGGTGCTCGTCCACTTCGAGAAGGCCCTGTACGAGAACCCGGGGCAGGACCTCAACCGGACCTGGTGGGACCTCGTCCACTACTACCTCGGCATCGAGCCGCCCGAGCAACGCTCGGGACGGCACGACTGGGCCGCGCACCTCGACTTCGCGCTCCGACCCGTCCGCTGCCACGAGTCGCTCTTCGCGGACCTCGTGGGCGCCCAGTTCCGCGCCGCGATGGCGCGGGAGTGCGGACCGGGGATCGTCGGCAACGCCGCGGTCGGCCCCTTCCTCGCGAGCCGGCTGTTCAAGGTCGGCGCCGCGCGGACCTGGCTGGGCGTCCTCGAGGGCGCGACGGGCGAACCGCTCAAGACGACCCACTTCCTCGAGGAGATCCTCCGCGAGGACTGATCGGGGTCGCGACGGACGCGGGGCGAGAGGGGGATCGAGATCCCCCTCTCGCCCCGCGCCCATTCAACCCGGGTCACTTCACGAGGGGGAACTCCCGCGAGGTCGTCCGGGCCCGCTCGAGACGCGGGAGGAGTTCCGCCGCGATCTCGGGGCGCGTGCGCGCGAGGTTGCGGGTCTCGTCGGGGTCGGAGGCGACGTCGTAGAGTTCGAGCGGCGCGCGCGGATGGGGACGGAAGAGCTTCCAGGGCCCGCGGCGCAGGGCCTGCTCGCGCTGGTGGTTCTCCCAGTAGAGCTGCTCGACGCCGACGGCGTGTCGCGGGTCGCCGGTGATCTCGCCGAGGGGTCGGCCTTCGTGCGGCCCGGGCATCTCGCCGCCGGCCAGCGCGAGCAGGGTCGGTCCGAGGTCGAGGTGACCGGTGAGACGATCGCTGCGCCCGGCGCCCGCGACGCGACCGGGCGCGACGACGAACAGCGGCACCCGGAGTCCGGACTCGCGGAGCGTGCCGGCCCCCCGGGACCGGTCCGCCCCCTCCGGGCGCGCTCCCTGATCGCTCGTGACCACGAGGACCGAGGTCTTCGCGCGACCGGCGGCCTCGAGGGCGGCGCGGACGCGGAGTACGTCCGCCGCGGCGCGCCGGCTCGCATCGGCGGAGCCGTCGTGATCGAGGCGCAGGAAGGCGGCGACGGGTTCGTCCGCGTCCCGCCCGGCGAGAAAGGCCGCGAGCGCCTCGACCGGAGGCACGGGCGCGCCCTCGAGCGGATCGAGATCGCGATACGCCCGGCGACCGCCGACCTCGTGGATCCGTCCCTCGAAGCGATCGAATCCCTGAAGGCAGGGATGTCCCGGCGTGTCGCCGGCGCCGAGGAACCAGTCCCCGAGGAAGGCCGTGGTGTAGCCGGCCTCCGCGAGCCGCTCCGCGACGGTGACCGAGGCGTCGGGCAGCGCGAGGGGACCCTCGTGGTGCGGGGCGCGATCGCCGCGGATCAGCCCGTGTCCGAGATCGCGGCCGGTCAGGAGCGCGCCCTGCGCCGGAGCATCGGTCGCCGCGGCGGCGTAGGCGTTCGCGAACTCGAGACCCGCCGCGCGCAGGGGACTCCAGGGGTCCTCCCCCTCCGCGGGAACGGACGGCACGGCGAGGTCGTCGAAGACCACGACCACGAGGTCCGGCTTCCCCTCCGGACTCGCGCGCCGCGAGCGCGGAACGATCCGCGCCGCGCGGGCGCGGGCCGCCTCGACCTTCGCGCGATCGACCCAGTCGGGATTGCGCTCGCGCGACATCGGCGCGTCCGTCCGCCGCCGCCAGGCGAGCAGCTCGCCCCGCATCCGGCGCAGGTCCTCCGGGCGCTCCGTCGCGAGGTCCCGCGTCTCGCCGGGGTCCTTCGAGAGGTCGTAGAGCTCGGCGGTGTCGCTCTCGAAGTCCTCGATGACCTTGAGGGAACCGCGTCGCATCGCGCCGGCGGGGCGGGTGCGCCAGGGCCCCTCGTCCGGCGAGGTCGCCTCGAGGTAGGCCGGGAAGTGCCAGAAGAGCGGCCGCGCGAGGAATTCCCCCGGGGTCGCGCCGCCGAGGAGCGGGAGCAGGCTGCGCCCGTCGAGCGGAGGCCGCGCGGCGGCGGGGACGCGCGCGGCGTCGAGCAGCGTGGGCACCAGATCCAGTCCGCTCACCGGAGCGGCGTTCGAGGCCCCCGCGCGCGTTCGGCCGGGCCAGCGGACGACGAGAGGGACGCGGATCCCGCCCTCGTAGAGCATGCCCTTGGCGCCGCGGAGGGGCCCCATCGAGGCCACGGGACCGTGGCCGCCATTGTCGGACATGAACACCACGAGCGTGTCGTCCTCGAGGCCAAGCTCGGCGAGCTTCGCCCGCACGCGCCCGAGACTCCGGTCGACGCTCGCGATCATGGCCGCGTAGCGCGCCGCCTCCGGATCGAGTCCGGGTTGCGCCTCGAGGACGCGGGCGACGTCCTCGTCCCTCGCCTCGATCGGCGTGTGGACGGCGTAGTGCGCGAGGTAGAGGAGGAAGGGCCGGTCGCGGTAGCGCTCGACGAACAGCAGCGCCTCGTCGGTCAGGCGATCCGTGAGGTACTCGCCGCGCGGGCCGTCGGGGATGCTGCGGTTCTTGTAGGGGACGAAGTAGCCCCCGTAGGGGTGCCCGGCGCGGTTTCCGCCGACGTTGACGTCGAATCCCTGGGCCTCCGGCCCCACCCCGAGGTGCCACTTGCCGAAGGCGCCGCTGACGTAGCCGGCGGGGGCGAGCATCTCCGGAAGCGTGACGAGCTCGCGCGCGAGCGCGGTGCGGTTGACCGGCGGCACCAGTCGCCGATCGCGCGAGACGCCGCGCTCCGCCGTCCCGACGGTGAAGATCCCGTGGTAGGGCGTCCAGCGCCCCGTCATCAGGCAGGCGCGCGAGGGGGCGCAGTTGGGCCCGTCGGAGTAGGCGTCGGTGAAGCGGAGCCCCTCCCGCGCGAGGCGATCGATCTCCGGGGTCGCGCGGGTCGGATGGCCGTAGCAGCCGACGTCCGCCCAGCCGAGATCGTCGACGAGGAAGACGACCAGGTTCGGCCGCCGCCCCTCCTGCGCGGGGAGCGCCGCCGCCAGCAGGCCGAGCGCGACGACGATGACGAGCTTCATGCGGGGTCTCCGTTCGCCCCGACGGCGGCCGTCGGGAGCCGATCGAGCAGGCGCGACGCCTCCTCCCGCGCGACACGCCACGCGTGTTCGGCCCGGTGGAGAGAGAAGGGACCGAAGCGCGGGCGGTCCTCCTGACGGAGTCGCCGGCCGCGATCGCGACCGAGCGGCGGCCCCTCGGGTCGTCGGCGCCGGACGTCGTGGACGAGGACGCGCGTCGCCGGGGCGCCGACGAGGGCGTAGGGATCGCGCCAGCCCCCGTCGACGCAGAGCCGGCCCTCGACGCGAACCGGGTGCATCACGCCGGGAACGGCGAGCGAGGCGTGCGCGGCCCGGGCGGCGCAACCGCGCGAGAGCGCCCGGACCTCGCGACCGCGCCAGTCGCAGACGGAGACCGCGACGGGGATCGCGGCGTCCTCGAGCCGGAGCCCGCCCAGCTCGCGGTGGAGGCGCCCCTCGAGGGCGCGCGCCGAGAACAGCCCGGGACCGGGACGGAGCCGGAGGATCTCGCGGCGCGACACGCCGGTGACGAGATCCCGGAGCCGCGCGCCGCGCAGGCCGCCGCTCCACAGGACCGCCGCCACCGCTCCGCCGGAGGCCCCGCTCACGGAAACCGGCGTGAGGCCGCGCTCGTCGAGGAGGTCCAGGAGCGCCGCGTGCGCGGCGTAGCCGAACCACCCCGCGCTCAGCGCGAGATGGAAGGGGCCGCGGGCCAACCACTCCGCGAGCGGCGCGCGCTCCTCGTCGGTCATCGGCGCGGCGCCTTCAGGTCGACCCGCGTGTCGAAGAGCAGCGCGTCGTCGTGGCGAGGCAGGGTCATGAGCAGCGTCGACAGTCGCGCCTCGGCAACGCCCCGGTACGCGTCGAATCCGTTCACCCGGATCTTCACCTCGCGCTCGGGGTCCACGAGCGGCGCCCCGAGGAGGACGCTCATGCCGCGCGGGAACTCGCCGCTGTCGAGCGTGACGAGGATCTCGTTGGGGCCGGTCACTTGAGCGTCGACCAGGGTGCCCCGCTCCGGCTTCTGCCAGTGGAGCCAGTACATGTGCTTCTTCCAGTCCACGGCCGGCTGCCAGAGGAAGCGCTTCGGGCGGGCCTCGCGGCGGAAGCCGCCGATCCACTTCTGGCTCGGCTGGTAACCCTCGGCCGGCGCGGCGTGGCCGCGGCCGTCGACCTCCTGGTACCGGAACTCGAAGCCCTCCCCGTACTGCTCCTTCAGCGCGAGCAGCGCCTTGTTCGCGAAGACGTTGGGCTCGGGGGGAACGTTGCGGTCGTCGAGGCTCTGGTAGAAGAACAGGGGCAGGCGGAAGTAGGACGGGAGGACTCCCGGCTCGATGTCGCGGATCTCGCGCGCCGAGTTCCCGAACATCGGCGAGGGCGCGCCCGCGTAGGCGGCGGCGCCCGCGAAGACGTCGGCGTGGTGGGCGCCGAGCGTCCAGGCGCCGTAGCCGCCCATCGAATGCCCGGTGACGTAGATCCGATCGGGATCGACCTTGCCGCTCCGCTTCGCGGCCCGGATCAGCTCGATGACGAACTTGTCGGTGTCGGCGTCCGTCCAGCCGCGGGAGGTCTTCTCGAGCACCTCCGGAAAGAGCCAGCGCGCGCCGAGCCCGCCCATCGCCCCCGCGGCGGACTCGGCCGAGCCCACGCCGTGCCCGCCCCCGTGCAGCCCGATCCAGAGGCTCTTGCCGCCCCCTCGCGCCAGGTACTTGCCCCGTGCGGTCTTCTCGTCGAGGAGGTAGTTCCGTCCCTTCCACGAGATCTCGGGGCCGACTTCGGACGCGATCTCCAGCAGCTCCTTGCGGAGGCGCGCGAGCCGGGCGTCGCGCGGGAGCGGCGCGTAGAGACGGTCGCAATCCTCGCGGATGCGGACCCGCTCCGACTCGTCGGCCTCGAGGTAGCGGCGGACGAGCCCCTCGAGGTCCTTTCCCTTCGGAGGCGCCGCGAGTTCCTCCTGGGCCGGCAGGGCCGGCCCGAGGCCGGCGAGGGCGCAGAGCACGACGAGGACGCGGCGGATCGACGACATCGGGAACCTCCGGAGGACCCTCAGGATACGCGATCCCGAGGCCGGGCGCCCGGAGCGGGGCCCTCGAGGACCCCCTCGGGCGCGCGCGGGGGCTCGTGCCCCCCGCGGGACCCCGTGTTACTACTCCGTCGATCAACGAAACCAGGGAGCAGAGCATGTCGCAGGAGCGGAAACTCGCCGTCATCGGCGCGGGGAACATGGGAGCCGGGATCGCCCAGAAGATGGCGACGGAGGGCTTCCGGGTCATCCTCGTGGACCTCACCCCCGAGGCCCTCGAGCGGGGCATGAACGGCGTCCGCGCGACGCTCGCCGAGGCGGTCGAGCGGAAGATCATGCGGCCCGAGCAGGTCGAGGCCGTCCTCTCGCGCTTCGAGCCGACGCTGGACTGGTCGCGCCTCGCCGAGGTCGAGCTCGTCGTCGAGGCCGTCTTCGAGGACCTGGAGGTCAAGAAGCAGGTCTTCCGCCGCCTCTCCGAGAACGCCGGACCCGAGACGATCCTCGCGACCAACACCTCGTCCTTCTACTGCTGCGACCTCGCGATGGAGGTCGCGCACCCCGAGCGCGTCGTCGGGCTCCACTACTTCTACCACCCGGCGAAGAACCGCCTCGTCGAGGTCGTGCCCGCCAAGCAGACCGCCGAGAAGTACCGCGCGAAGGCCTGGGCGATCCAGGAGGCCATCGGCAAGACGCCGATCCACAGCGCGGACGCGCCCGGCTTCATCGTCAACCGCTACTTCGTGCCCTGGCTGAACGAGTCGGTGCGCCTGCTCGAGGAGGGCGTGGCCGACATCCCGACGATCGAGGCCGCGGCGAAGAAGGCCTTCCGGATCGGCATGGGCCCCTTCGAGCTCATGAACGTGACCGGCGTCCCGATCGCGCTCCACGCCGCGAGCACGCTCGGCCGTGAGCTCGGCCCCTTCTACGCCCCCTGCGCCCGGCTCGCGGAGCAGGTCGAGAAGAAGGAACTCTGGTCGCTCGAGGGCGAGGCCGACGCCTCGCGCTTCGAGGCGGTCGCCGACCGACTCCTCGCGACCGTCTTCCTCGTCGCGGGCGAGATCATCGACGACGAGATCGGCTCGATCGAGGACACCGACATCGGCGCCCGGGTCGGACTGCGCTGGTCGAAGGGCCCCTTCGAGCTCATGAACCTGATGGGCGTCGCGAAGGCGGTCCAGAAGATCGCCCCGCTCTGCGAGCGCTGGGACCTCCCGATCCCGACCTCCCTCGAGCGCCAGGCCGAGAAGGGCGAGCCCTTCGCCTTCGAGCTCGTCCAGCTCGAGAAGCGCGGGGACGTGGCGACGCTCTGGCTGAACCGCCCCGACGCGATGAACGCCATCAACGAGGACGTCGTCGCCCAGCTCGGCGCGCGCTTCGCGGACGCCGAGGCCGACCCGGAGGTCGCGACGATCGTCATCGGCGGCAAGGGCAAGGGCTTCATCGCCGGCGCCGACATCCGCTACTTCGTCAAGAACATCGAGAAGGGCGACATCGCCGCGATCGAGCGCTTCACCCGCGAGGGCGAGGATCTCATCACCCGTTTCGCCGCCTCGAAGAAGGTCGTGGTCGCGCGCCTGGACGGCCTCTCGCTCGGCGGCGGCTGCGAGATCGCGCTCGCCTGCGACTACATCGTCGCGACGGACAAGGCCACGATGGCCTTCCCGGAGACCGGCATCGGCATCTACCCCGGCCTCGGCGGCACGCAGCGCCTCCCGCGACGCGTGGGCATCCCGCTCGCGCGCTGGCTCGTCCTGACCGGCAGCGGCGTCGATGCGCGCACGGCCCTGGCGATGGGTCTCGTCGATTCGGTCGTCGGCTTCGAGGAGCTCGACGCCGAGATCGCGCGGGTCGCGTCGCGCGGCAAGCCGGACCGTTCGGGTCCGGCGCCGAGCGTCGTTCCCGCCGGCTTCGAGGGGGCGATCGAGCTCTTCTCCCGCGACCTCGACGCGCTGCGAGCCACGGATCCGGCCTCGATCTCCGACGCCCGTCTGGGCAAGGCGGTGAAGAGCCTCGGCTTCAAGGCGCCGATCGCGCTCGAGCTCGCCGACCGCTTCATCCGCGAGGGCGGGGCGGGCGCGCTGGCGGACGGACTCGAGATGGAGCTCTCCCACCTCGACCGGATTTTCCGTACAAAGGACGCCTACGAGGGCCTCTCGACGCTCGGGAAGGCCCGCCCCGTCTTCAAGGGCGAGTGAACCCCCGCGATGCGCCGGATGCCGGTCACGAGTCTCCTCGCCCTCGTCCTCTGGACCGGTGCGATCACTCTGCCGGCGCCGGCGCAGGAAGCCGCGCCTCGCCCCCGCCTCCCGCGCTACGAGCATGAGCTCGTCCTCCCCTTCTCCTTCGACTACCCGGAGGACTGGGAGGTCTGGGAATCCCCGCCGTGGGCGAGCCGGCACTGGCTCGTGGCCTTCCCCCGCGCCGCGGGGACGAAGCCGCGCGAGGCGCCGGCGGGCGCGCTCCGCGTGACCGTCCGCGGTCACGTCCCCGAGCTCTTCCTCGCCGCCAACCGGCCCCAGCGCGCGGCGGCGCTCTTCCGGGCGACGCTCGCGGCGCGCCCCGGCGGCGCCGACGCGGCCATCCAGGAGCTCGACCCCGTCGATCTCGGCGGCGCGACGGGATCGCTCTTCGTCCACCGCGCCCGCCCCGACGCGGGCGTTCCCGACGGCGCGGCGCTCGTCGCCGCCCGCGGCTGCGGTCTCCTCCTGGCCGAGATCACCTGGCCGAAGCAGGAAGAGCCCGCCCGGCTCGACGCCGCGCTGCGCCTGCTCCGGTCCTTCCGGATGCCCGAGCGCGCCCCGACCGGCACCTTCCGCTGGCCGGAGGAAGGCGAGGCGCTCGTCTCCTTCGAGTATCCCTCGGACTGGCCCGTCACCCCGGTGCGCGCCGACGACGGCTCCTCGGCCTTCCAGATCGAGATGCCCTCGGGTCGCGAGCTCGTCCTGCGTTCGCTGGTGCTCCCGGAGGGCAAGGTCGTCGACGACGCGACCTGCCGGCGCGTCGCCCGCGGGCTCCTCGCGGACCGGATGCGTCTCGTGTCCGCGAGCGAGATCGCGACCGCGGCGAGCCTCGCCCTCCCCGGCTCGCCCGGCGGCATCCTCCTGCTGCGCCGACTCGGCGACACCGCGCAGGACGTCTACGTCTTCGTGCGCGGCGGCGCGCTCCACGTCGCCTTCCTGGACGTGGCCGAGGGCCTGGCGACGGAGGAGTTCGGCCGCGCCCTCGAGATCATCACCAGCCTGCGCGGTCCGCGCGAGGTCCCGGCCGACGGGCCGCGGCTCGATGCCGAAGGTCGGGCGACCCAGAGCCTCGTCTTCGAGTCGGGCAGCCTCGACGTCTTCACCCTCGAGGGCGTGCCGCGGCGCGCGCCGAGTCCGCGCCTGCGCCTCCTCCCGGACGGTCGCTTCCTGCTCGACGCCCCCGCCTTCGGCATCGCGGCGCCGGCGCAGGGGACCTACCGCTTCGTCGAGGGCGGCCTCGACCTGATCCAGGGCGAGCAGCGGAAGCGCCTCGAGACGAACCCCGGGATCCGCGCGCTTCGCGATCCCCTGGGCCAGGAGGTGCTGTTCCGTGTCCCCGACGTCCCCTGACGCGCTTCCTCTCGTCCGCGCGCGCGGCCTGACGCGCATCCACGAGAACGGAGGGCGCAGCACGCCGATCCTCCGGGGCGTGGACTTCGAGCTCGGCCGCGGCGAGTTCCTCTGCATCATGGGCCCGAGCGGCTCGGGGAAGACGACGCTCCTCCACCTGCTCTCCGGCCTCGACCAGCCCAGCGGCGGCGAGCTCCTCCTCGACGGCACCGATCTCTCGCGCCTCGGCGCGGCCGAGCGGACGCGACGCCGTCGCGACCTCATCGCCCACGTCTTCCAGTTCTTCAACCTGCTCCCGAACCTGACGCTGCGCGAGAACGTCGGCCTGCCGCTGGCGATCCGCGGCGAGGATCCGGCCGCGCACGCCGGAGCGATCGACGGGATCCTCGACCGCCTGGGCCTCGGGCCCCGGCAGGACGCCCGGCCGCACCAGCTCTCCGGCGGCGAGATGCAGCGCGCGTCGATCGCCCGCGCGCTCGCCGGCGGCCAGCCCGTGCTGCTCTGCGACGAGCCGACCGGCAACCTCAGCCAGAAGGCCGGCCTCGAGGTGATGGAGATGCTGCAGTCGCTCCGGGACCGCGACGGCAAGAGCGTCCTCCTCGTGACGCACAACCCCCGCGACGCCACCTACGCGGACCGCGTGCTCTTCCTCGTCGACGGCCGCATCGCGGACGGCGTCGCGCTGCGCGGACCCGGCATCGCGGTCGAGGACGTCCACGGCGCCCTCGCGACCCTGGCGATCTGACCGTGTCTCTCGTGCGCACCATCGCGCGGCGGAGTCTCCTGACCCGCCCCCTGCGAACGGCCCTCGCGATGACCGGCATCGCGGCCGGCATCGCCATCGTCGTCGGGATCTTCGCTCTCGACCACAACACCGTGGTCGGCCTCGCGAGCGGAGGCGACGAGTGGCGGGCCGACATCGAGGTGAGCCCGAGCGTGAAGGTCCTCGACCCGCGCGCCGATCTCGCCGAGATCCCGGGCGTCGCCGACGTCTCGGCCTTCTTCCAGTCCGAGGCGGAGCTCGGCGCGGTCGGCGTTCCCGACGACGACGCGCGACCGCGGGTGCGTCTCTTCGCCCTCGAGGCCGCGGCCGCGACCCGCATCGGAGCCTACCGCGTCGCCCGGGGCCGCGGCATCGACCCCTCCGCCCTGGAAGGCGAGGTCCTCGTGGGGGCGGGGCTCGCGGAGAAGGCGAAGCTCGAGCCGGGCGATCGCATCGTGCTCGCCCGGCCGCGGCGCGCGGCCCGCAAGCTCTGCATCGAGGGCAAGATCCAGGAGGTCTCGAACGAGACCCCGCTCCCGCCCCGGGAACGGGTCTTCTCGGTGGCCGGGATCCTCGCGCGCGAGAAGCTCGGCCGCCGGGCGAACGCGGAGGTCCTCATCGTCGACTACGCCGTCGGCCGGGAGCTCTTCGAGGGCGTGCGCGTCGGCGAGACCTTCCTCGTGGAACGCGACCCGACGGTGGACGTGGAACGGCTCGAGTCGAGCCTCGGCGCGTCCTACTCCTACGAGATCAACCGCAACGTCATCGTCGGCGAGGCCGCGGACGAGCGGGCGTTCCGCAACGGCGTGCGCTTCGCGGGCCTGCTCGCGATGATCCTCGGGCTCTACGTCGTCTTCCACACCCTCTCCATCGCGCTCGTCGAGCGCGTCCGCGAGATCGCCACGCTCGACGCTCTCGGCGCCTCCCGCCGCCAGATCGCGGGAATCTTCCTCGCCGAGGCGCTCGTCCTCGCCGGCGGCGGGACTCTCCTCGGGCTCGGAGGCGGCCTCGCGCTCGCGCGGCTGCTCCTGCTCGCGCGCATCACGACCCTCGGCGTGGGACACACGATCGCGCACTTCGTCATCCCCTGGGGCGCGGTCCTCCCGCTGGCCGCGGTGGGCGGCCTCGTCGCGCTCCTCGGTTCGGTCTACCCCGTCCTCCGCCTCGGCCGGCTCCGCACGGCCGCGGTTCTGCGGGGTGACGACGCGCTGGTCGCCGAGGACGGCTCGATGAAGGGCTTCCGGCGCTTCGCCGCGCTCCTCATCGGCGTGGCGGTGCCGGCGCTCTATCTCGCGCTCGCCCCGGCCATCGGCGAGCTCGACGTCACGCTCGCGATCTCGCTCTTCGCCGGCGGCGGCGTCCTCGCGCTCCTGGTGGGCCTGCCGCTCCTCGCACCGGAGGCGCTGGCCGTCTTCGGCACCGCGCTGACGCGTCCCTTCGCGCGGCTCTTTCCGTTCTCGGGCCTGCTCGCGCGGCGCGCGGTCGAGGAGCGACCCGGCCGCCTCGCGGTCAGCGTGGTGGGGCTCGCGATCGTCTCCGCCGCCTTCGTCGCACTGCACGGGATGACGCGGAGCCTCGCGGGCGAGGTGCGGCAGTGGGGCGACGAGTCGCTCGTCGACAAGCTCTTCATCACGCGCATGAACGCGCAGAAGTGGCCGGAGATCTCCGCCGCCCTCACCGCCCTCCCCGAGGTGGCGGGCGTGGAGCACGGCTCGATGCGGACCTACGCGCCGTTCCTCGTCCAGGGCGTGGACGTCGAGCGCCTCGCCCCCGGCGGTCTCCTCGCGGACCCCGAACTCCGCCGCCGCTTCCGCGAGGAGCGGGGCCTCGTCCTCTCGCGACGCATCGCGGCCGACCTCGGCTACGCCGTCGGGTCCGAGGTCCAGATCCGGACCGGCCGCGGCGTCGTCGAGTCCTTCCCGGTGATCGCGGTGAGCGACGCGCTGGGCTACATCCCCCACCCCGACGAGCGCCTCTACGGCCTCATCGATTCGGAGGTGATGCGTCGCGAGTTCTGCGTGTCGCCCGCCTCGGTCTCGCGCATCGGCGTGCAGCTCGCGCCCGGCGTCGATCCCGATGCCGCCCTCGCCGCGGTGAGGACGGCCATGCGGGAGTTCACGCCGCGGGCGAAGGAGTGGCGCTTCGAGACCGGCGTCTTCGTGCGCGACTACATCCTCTTCGACATCGATCGCGACTTCGTGGTCTTCGACATCATCCTCGGCCTCTCCGCCCTGCTCGCGGGGATCGGCCTCATGAACGGCCACTTCCTCGCCGCACTCGAGCGGACGAAGGAGCTGGGCATCCTCCGCGCCCTCGGCGCGTCCGGAGGACAGATCGTCGGCATGGTCGTCCTCGAGGCGATCGTGACCGGCCTCATCGGCGGGGCGCTGGGCGCGCTCCTCGGGGCCGCGATGACGCCCCTGGTGATCGAGGCGCTCCGCCTCCTCTCCGGCCTCGATCTGCCGCAGACGGGCGTCGGCGGCGTGGTGCTCGTGGTCGTGGGCGGCGCCGTGCTCCTCTCGATCGTCGCCGTCCTGTTTCCGGCCCTGCGCATGACCCGCATCGACTCGACCCGCGCGGTGCGGGAGTAGGCGCTCCCCGGACGAGGACTTCAACCCGGCCTCGGGAGGGACTATCCTCCACCTCGAGCCCGGCCGCCGCGCCGACCGTTCCCGCGGAGTCGTCCCATGCTGCGAATCACGCTCGCCTTCCTCGCCACCTTCCTCGGCGTGCTGCCGCAGGACGAGAAGCCCGTGCCGCCGAAGATCGCGCCCGCCCCGCAGGACGAGCGGCCGGCGCCGCCGAAGAAGCCGACGCAACCCGAGCTCGTCACCGAGCTGGTGCCCGACAGCCTCCCCGATCCGACGCACCCGGGACTCGCGGAGCCGACCGCGAAGGCGCGCCGCGAGCTCGGCGAGAAGCTCTTCTTCGACCCGATCCTCTCCCTCGACCGCACCATCTCCTGCGGAAGCTGTCACAAGCGCGAGCACGGCTTCGCCGACGACGTACCCTTCTCGCTCGGGGTGAAGGGGCAGAAGTCGCGGCGCAACTCGCCCTCGCTCATCAACCGCTATCTCGGCAACTCCTTCATGTGGGACGGACGCTTCCGCAGCCTCGAGGAGCAGGCCGTCGACCCGATCAACAACCCGGAGGAGATGGCGCTCGGAACCGACGAGGCGATCAAGCGCCTGCGCGCCTCCGAGGAGTACCGCGCGCTCTTCGCCAAGGCCTGGCCGGAGCGCGAGATCGAGGTCGAGACCCTCGCGGGCTCGCTCGCGCACTTCGTCCGCTACATCCGGCTCGGCGACAGCCCGATCGACCGCTTCCGCTTCGGCGACGGCACCGTCCTCAGCCCGCTCGAGAAGCGCGGGCTGTGGCTCTACGAGAGCCGGGCGCAGTGCTGGCGCTGCCACTTCGGCCCGGACTTCAGCGACGAGTTCTTCCACAACACCGGCGTCGGCGCGAAGGACGGAAAGCCGGAGCCCGGCCGGTTCGCGGTGACGAAGCAGGACGAGGACCGAGGTCGCTTCAAGACGCCGACCCTGCGCGGCGTCGCGCACACCGCCCCCTACATGCACGACGGCTCGCTCGCGACGCTGCGCGACGTCGTCGAGCACTACCGCCGGGGCGGCATCGCCAACGACAACCTCAGCCCGGACATCCGCAAGCTGGCGCTCAGCGACGCCGACGTGGATGCCCTGGTGGCCTTCCTCAAGGCCCTCTCGCGGACCGACTGACCGCGGATTCTTCGGCCCGGAGCGCGCGATACTCCGGCCCTCCGGCCATTTTCCCGAAGATTCTTGTCGACCAACTCCCCTGAACGCAGGATGCCGATGGGTGAAGGCCCCCACCGGAGATCCGAGATGACCCTGCCGATCCGCGCGGCGCTCGCCGTGGCCGTCCTGGCTGCGGGACTCGTCGGCCAGACGATCCTGAACGTCCCCTCGTCCGCCTATCCGACGATCCAGTCCGCGATCTCCGCTTCCGCCAACGGGGACGTCGTCCAGGTCGCGGCGGGGACCTACCTGGAGCGCATCGACTTCCAGGGCAAGCGGATCGGCGTGATCGGGGCCGGCCGCGCGACGACGATCCTGGACGGGTCGGGCTCGCCGGGGATCGTCGTCAAGATGATCAACAACGAGGGTCTCGGAACCCGGCTCGTCGGCTTCACGATCACGGGCGGCACGGGCCAGATCGGGGTGGCCTTCGCGCTCGGCTCCTGGGGCACCGTCGGAGGCGGCCTCTGCATCGCGCGGGGGCCGCAGTCCCAACCCTCGGGACCAAGCCTCACGCTCGACCCCGTCCTCGTGCGCGACTGCCGGTTCATCGGCAACACCGCGATGGCGGGCGCGGGCGTCTGCGTCACCGGGAGCGAGGCGGCGGTGGAGTTCGAGGACTGTGAGTTCGTGTCGAACGTCTGCTACTCCGGCGACCCCTTCGGTCCCGAGGAGCGCGGCGGCGGTCTGCTCGCCAACGCCAAGTCGGTCGTCCTCCGCCGCTGCCTCTTCGAAGGCAATCAGGCCGAGATGGGCGGCGGCATCTGGAGCAACCTCAACACGCTCTTCCGGATGGAGGATTGCACCGTCCAGGACAACGAGGCCTGGTCTCCGACGACGACGCCGATCGACGGCAGCGCCGGCGCGCTCGTCCGGGCCGAGCTCATCGACATCCGACGCTGTCGCTTCCGTCGGAACGTCTCGTCGAACCTCTACGGCGGCCTGAACGTCGTCCGCCTCACCACGGCCTTCCCGACGGGAACGGCGACCGTCGCCGACTGCGAGTTCGTCGACAACACGGCCCGGCGCTACTCGGGCCTCGCCTTCGCCGCGAACGGCGTCGTCGCCTACTGCACCGTCACCGGGAACGTCGACACCGCGGCTGAGGTCGGATCCGCCCCCGCGATGGTGCAGTCCGGCTTCGGCGGCCTTCCGACGACCGTGGTCGAGAACACGATCGTCCGGGGCAACGTCGGCGGCGAGCTCGCCTTCTTCGCGGGCCTCGGCCTCCTGCCGCAGGTGGCCCACTGCAACATCGGCGGCGGCCTCGTCGGCGGCACCGCCATCGTCGACGTCGACCCGATGTTCGTCGACCCCGCGAGCGGCGACTACCGCCTCGCCTTCGGCTCACCGATGGTCGACGCCGCCGTCGACTCCCCGAACACCCTCGCCATCGCGACCGACCTCTCGGGCCGGAACCGTCGTCTCTTCGGCGGTCCCGACATCGGCGCCCACGAATCCGACGACGTCGCCTACGATCCGTCCTCGGCCGGCACCCTGCTCGACCCCGCCACCGGCCTCCCCCACCCCGTCCTCACCGTGAACTGGTCCGACGGCGGCGCCGACCGCCGCGTCGACGTCCCGCTCCAGACCCCCTGGTCCGTGAACTTCCTCTCGCCGTCCTTCCTCGCCGCGTCGCCGGGTTTCGCCATCTTCGGCGCGATCGGCGAGCCCACCGCGGCGACGGTCACGACGCTGCCCTTCGGGCTCGGGACGATGTCCTTCCTGCCCTGCCCGCTGCTCCCGACCGCGCCCGAGCTCTTCACGCTCGCCTCCACCGTCGGCGGGCTTCCCTGCGGCAGCGCGCTTCCCGCGGCGCCGGCGCCGATCTGGACCACGCCCGCGATTCCGGGTCTCGGCGGCGAGGCGGACATCGCCTTCCAGGCTCTCGTCCTCGACGGGGCCGGCAACGTCAGCGTGTCGAACCTCGTGATCGCGCGCTTCCGCTGATCGCGGAGGTGGCCGTCAGAGGAGCGCGAGGGAGGAGCGGCGCACGAGGCCCTGCCGGTCGAGCGAGCCCGCGGCGACGCGGACCCAGTCGCCTTCCTCGGAGATCACGATCAGGGCCGTGCCCTCCGGGACCTCGAAGAGCTTCCCGAACTTCTCCTCCGAGGGGCCGCTCCAGGCGACCGCGGTGGGGCTGACGACGATCGCCTCGCGATCGGCGAACCAGCCCTCGTGCCGGGCGAGGAGGGAGAAGGCGACGGCGGCCCCGAGCACGAGACAGATCCCGGGCAGGACGAGGCCGCGCGGACGACCGCGCAGCGCGCGGAGGTGCAGCAGGCCGAAGCCGAGCAGCCAGAGCGCGGCGAAGCCGACGAAGGCCTCGGAGGGCGTCAGTCGCTCGTGGACGAAGAGGAGCGCGCGCGCCAGGCCGCGGCTCTCCTCCGGCGGCGCGATGGCCGCGCGCTCGTAGGCGAGGCGGAGGTTCGCCGCGACGTCCGGATCGCGCGGCGCGAACCGCTGCGCGAGACGGTAGTGGTAGATGGCGCGTCCCGGCTGCTTCAGACGTAGACAGGCATTGGCGAGATTGAAGTGGAGCGCCGCGCTGCCGTGGCCGGCCGCGATGGCCTCCTCCCACGCGGCGGCGGCGCCGGCGAAGTCGCCCTGCCCGAAGAGGTCGTTGCCGCGGTAGAAGGCGCGCTGCGGATCGACGTCCTGCGCCGCGACGAGGGCGCCGCTCAGCGCGAGCCACGCGACGACGAGGCCGAAGGTCCGGAGGTCGAGGCGGCGGAGGGCGGTCATCGGCCCAGGCTCCGGTCGAGATCGCGGATGAGTTCCTCGGCGACGGCGTGGTCGCGCGCACGCGCCTCGGCGTCTCCGGAGGCGAGTCCGAACTCCTTCGCCTCCATCTCCTCGAGGAAACGCGCGACGCGGTCGGTGAGTCCGGCGTCGGCGCCCCCGGGCCGGAGGATGTCGGCGGCGGTCGAGGCGGTGAGACGACCGGCCGGGAGGTCGAGCTTGTCGCCGACGAACCCCTGCAGGGCCCGGACGAGCGCGGCGTGGAATCCGCGCTCGCCGCCGCGCAGCGCGGCCTCGGCCTCGGCGAGGCGCTCGCGGGCGGCCCGCGAGGCCCGCGCCCGACGCTGGAGCGCGTGGTCCCCGCGCAGCCGGCGGCGGCGCGCCGCGAGCCGGCTCGTGGCGAGCAGGCTCGCGAGCGGAGCGACGAGGACGACGAGCAGCCCGACGAGGGGCACGCGGGGCGCCTCGGCCGCACCTCACCGGGGCGTTCATGATCGGGCGCAGCCCCTCGCCGAGGGTGAGGATCTCTCCGCGCGCTCCGCGCCGTCTCCGCGCCTCCGAAGATGCCGGGGTCGGCGACGTCGCCCTCGATGACGAGCGGCTCGGGTCCGACGCCCGCGGTGGCGAAGCGCGCGTCGCTCGGGCGGAACCAGGACAGCTCGAAGCGCGGCAGCTCCTTCACCTCGCGGTCGCGTCGGGGGACGAGGAGCCAGCCGATCTCCAGCGTCCGGTTCCCGTCCGTCCCCGGCGTGACGCGTCGATCGGGCGGGTAGACGTCGAAGTCGTCGAAGCCCTCGAGCTTCGGGAGGGGGAGCGATTCCAGCTCGCCCGGTCCGGTGAGCCGGAGCTCGAGCGTGACGCCGTCACCGGCGCGGATGGTGGTCTTGCCGTAGGCGGCCTCGCCCCGGAAGTCGCCGATGATCCCGGTGTACGAGGCGGGTCGGCCGACGAGCGGCGCGTCGCGCACCTCGAGCACCAGCGGCTGGCTCGTGACGACGGCCTTCTCGGGATCGACGACCCGTTGCGCGAAGAAGGAGCGGCGATCGAGCCGCCCCACCTGCAGCACGACCTTCGCCGCGCCGAGATCCAGCCGTCCCGGCGCGATGGGGTAGATCGTGCGCTCGAAGCTCATCGTCTCCGCGATCTCGCCCCGGCTCGTCTGCTTCAGGAAGTCGAAGTTCTCGCCGTTCAGCTCGACGACGGTGTGCCGACCGCCGGTCCAGCCCGGCTCGGGCGCGACGCCCGAGAAACCGTTCGCGGAGCGGGCCCAGGGCAGCTCCACCTTCGGCTTGAAGCCGGGGTCGATGTCTCGCCGCGAGGTGAGCACGAAGCGCAGCGTCACCGGCTGGTTGACGAAGGGATCCTCCGGCGTGGCGCTCACCGCGAGCGTCACCCAGCGGTTGCCGGGCGCCTCCTTCACGACCTCGAAGGGGAAGGGACGGATCGGTCGCTTCGCCCCGAGGTAATCGTAGTCGAAGGCCGGCACGCGGTAGCTCCCGACCTCCGCGGGCTGCAGTTCCCAGATGACCTGCCAGTGGTACTCGACCTGGGTGCGGCGGCGTCCGTTGATGATGCTCATCTGCTGCTGGACGCCGCGATCGAGCACCCGGGACGGCTTCGAGACCACGCCGGGGATCTCGGGGAGATCGACGAACTCCGGCGCCGCCACCGGCTCGTCATCGGTCGAGACGACGGTGACGTCGAGGGCGTAGAGGACGGTCTCGCCGAGGACCGCGGTCTTGGGCTCCGCGATCGGGAGGATCCGGACCTGCTGCGCGGTGAGGGCACCGACGAGCGCCGTGAGGGCGAGGGTGATGCGGAGGAACGACCTCACCAGTCCTTCCCTCCTCCGCTCCCGACGGCGGCACGCTTCCCCTCCTCGCGACGCTCCTGGCGACGGTCACGCTCGCGCTGCCGCGCGCGCTCGAGCATCTTCTTCGCCTGCTCGGGCGTCACCTGGGCCTCCTCCTTCTTCTCTCCCGGTTCGCGGCCTTCCGCCTCTCCCGGTTTCTCGGAGTTCTCCTCGCCGCGCTCGCCCTCGGCCTGGTCGTCGCCCTTCTTCTCCTCGGGCTTCTGCTCGCCCTCGCCGTCCTTCTTCTCGGACTCCTTCTTCTCTCCCTCGTCGCCCTTCTGTCCCTCGTCACCGGACTTCTGCTGCGGCGGCTGGAGCGCCGCGCGCGCCTTGACGAGTTCCTCGAGGGCGGCCGCCTCGGCCTGGGTCGCCGGCTCGAGCCGGGGTCGCGAGCTCCCGTGAGGCGTTCTCCATGTGACCGTCGGCCGGCCAGGAGATGCCCCAGGGCCTCCTCCATGCGCTTCTTCGCCTCGGCCGGATCCTGACCGACCGGCGTCCCGCCCCCGGCCGCGCCCGGCGCTCCGGAGGGCGCCGCCGCCGGAGCCGACTGGACCATGGTCTCGACCTGACGCGCGACGCCTCGCGTGCGCTCGCGGAGCCCCTCCTGGCGGGTGCGGAGCTCGATCGCGCGGTCGCGCGTCTCGGCCTCGTCGATCCGCTCGGACTCGTCCTCGCTTCCGGCGCGACGCTCGAGGGCGGCGGTGTCCTTCAGGAGCTGGACCTCGTCCTGGATGATGCGCGTGAGCTCGTCCAGCAGCTCGTCGAGGGCGCGGAGCATCTCGAAGAGCGCCTGCTCCTGCGCCGCGTGCACGGACCAGGAGGCCGTCTCGGCCGCGTCGGTCGCCCGCGCGAGGAGCGGCAGGGCGGCCTCGAGGAAGGGCAGGGCCTTCTCGATCTTGGCGAGGTCGGGGTCGGCCGGCGGAGTCGCCGGGTCGGCACCGAGCGCCGACGGATCGGCGGCGTTCGCCGCCGCGGCGACCTTGGCGCGTCCCTCCTCGACGAGCGCCGCGAGCTGCTCGCGGATCTCGCCCTGGCCCGCCCGCAATCCCTCGAAGAAGGCGGCGAGCGCGGCCTCGTCCAGCGCGGGGGGGAGCTCCTCTCCCTCCGCGGGCGCCGCGTCGAGGATCTCGGAGAGGCGCTCGATCCGCGTGGGCCGCACCTCGAGCGCCTGCCGACGCATCGTCCCGCGCACCGCGAGGTGCGCCCGGGTCTGCGCGCCGACGATCTCCTGCAGCTTCTCGATGAAGCGCCGCTCCTGCTTCTGCTTCTCCTCCTGCTCCGCCTTCTTCCGGGCGAGCTCGGCGATCTTCCGGATGACCCACTCGCGGTTGGCGCGGGCGTCCTCGTAGTCCGCGTCGATCTCGAGGGCGCGATTCAGCTCCTCGAGGGCGCGCTCGAACCGGCCCTCCTTGATGGCGCAGTTTCCGAGCTGCAGACGCGCCCGCTTCTCGATCTCGCGATCGCCGCTCGCCGCGGCGAGCTCGAAGGCCTTGCCCGCCTCGTCCCAGCGTTCGAGCCGGTAGAGCGCGAGGCCGACGTCGTAGTGAAGCCGGGCCGACTCGGGAAGCTCGACCTGGGCGTCGCGGAAGCGCGCCAGCGCGCCCTCGGCATCGCCCTTCGCGAGGAGCTTCAGGCCCTCCGCCACGAGCCGGCGCGCCTCGTCGGTCGGCGCGGCGCGCAGGGCGCCGGCCGTCATCACGACGAGCAGGAGGATCCAGGTGGCGCGTCTCATGTCGTCGCCCTCCGTCGGCGGCCCTCGGGCAGGAGCAGCTCGAGCGCGAGCAGCACGAGCGCCGCGCCCAGGAACCATCCGTAGCGTTCGACGTGGCGCGCCTCGCTGCGGCTCTGGAGCTCACGCTCCTCGATCTTCTGGATGTTGTCCACGTAGATCCTCGCGAGGTTGTCGCGGCCGGCCGACAGGTGCGTGTAGGCGCCGTCGAGACTCCGCTGCGCGATCGTCTTGAGCTGCCGGTCGTCGAGTCGGGTCAGCACGATGTTGCCCTCCCCGTCCCGGAGGTACGAACGCTGACCGTCGGGGCCGACGATGGGGATCCGGACGCCGTCGGCCGAGCCGATCCCGATCGTGTAGATGCGGACGCCCCGCTTGCGCGCCTCCTCCACGATCCGATCGCAGGAACCGCCGTGGCCCTCGCCGTCGCTGAAGAGGATGACGGCCTTGTGGTTCGGGCTCTCGTCACCGAAGGCGGCGAGGGCGCTGCGCAGCGCGGCCTCGAGGTCGGTTCCGCCGCGCGACACCGCGCCCACGTCGAGCTCGTCGAGGAAGATCTCGAAGGCGCCGCGGTCGAGCGTGAGCGGACAGAGCGTCCGCGCCGTCCCGGCGAAGGCCACGAGGCCGACCCGATCCTCGTCGACGACGTCGCGCAGGAACCAGCGGACGTCCTGCTTGACGCGCTCGATGCGATTCGGGGCCACGTCCTCGGCGAGCATGCTCTTCGAGGTGTCGATGGCGAAGACGAGATCGATGCCCCGCCGGACCAGCGCGACCTCCTTCGTGCCCCACTGGGGGCGCATCAGCGCGACCGCGATCGCGGCCAGGGCGAGGACGAGGAGCGCCCCCTTCAGGCGTCGCCGTCCCGGCGCGGCCCCGACGACCATCGTCGCGACGAGACGACGGTCGAGCAGCGACTCGAGGAGCGCGCGACGACGACGCGCATCCCAGATCAGGAGCGCCGCGGCGGCGACGGGAACGAGCAGGAGCCAGGAGGCCTCGGGCTGGGCGAACCGCATCAGGGCAACCTCCGGGCGACGGTGCAGCGGAGGAGGAGCTCGAGGAGGAGCAGGCCGAGCGCGCACCAGACCAGGGGCGGGAAGCGCTCGTCCCACTCGCGGAAGTCGCGCGAGGTGATCTCCGCGCGCTCGAGGCGATCGATCTCGGCGTAGACCTCCTCGAGGCGGTCGCGCGATCCGGCGTGGAAGTAGCGCCCGCCCGTCGCCTCGGCGACGTCGGTGAGCGTCTTCTCGTCGAGCCGGAAGGAGACCAGACGCCGGACCTCCCGGCCGAAGCGGTCGAAGGTGAGGACCGGCGCGCGATCGTCCGAGCCCGCGCCGACGGTGTAGACGCGCACGCCGAACTCCCGCGCGAGCTCGGCCGCGTCGCGCGGCGCGACCTCGCCGGCGGTGTTCTCACCGTCCGACAGGAGGACGACGACCTTGCTCTTCGCCTCGGAGTTCTCGAGCCGCGAGACGGCCGCGACGAGGCCGTCGCCGATCGCGGTGCCCTGGAGATCCTCCTCCTCCGGGGTGAGGTCCGTCGGGGCCTGCCCCCGCGAGGTCGCGCCCTTGCGCGAGAACGACAGGTAGGCGCGCCGCCAGGCGTCGCGGGTGAAGTCGAGGACCTCGTCGACGAGCGCGTGATCCAGGGTCAGCGGGCAGCGCGTGTAGGCCGCGGCGCCGAAGCTGACGACGCCGACGCGGTCCGCCGGTCGACGCTCGACGAAGCCCCGGATCACGTCCGTGACGTGGTCCAGACGGGTCTCGCGGCGACCGAAGTCCTCGGCCGCCATCGACGCCGACGTGTCGATCAGGAGCATGATGTCGATGCCCTCGCTCGACACGAAGGTCTCCCCGCGGCCGAGCTGAGGACGGGCGAGGGCGGTGATGATCGCCACCAGGGCGAGGACGCGCGGGATCCAGAGGCCGCGCGCGAGCACCAGTCGCCAGCTCCGACCGACGCGCCGCGCGGCTTCCAGACGCGAGAAGAGGAGGCGCGGCCGGACGAAGTGTCCGGCGCGGGCGAAGACCGCCGCCACGAGGCCGAGCAGCGCGAGGCCCGCGAGGGCGAAGAACCAGCCGGGCTCAGCGAACCGCCACATCGGCTCCTCCTTCCGCGCCGGCCCGGCGCGCGGTGGCCTCGACGAACCGCCGCGCCGTCTCGGTCGCGCGGCGGGCCTCGTCGTGGGCGGGAAGATGCTTCGCGTACTTCACGAGATCCGCGCTGGCGAGGAAACTCTCGAGGGTCGGCTTCTCCTCCGCCGGGATCGCCGGCGCGTGCCGCATCTCGGCCAGGAACTCCTCCGTGGTCCGCTCGGGCGCCTGGAGACCGAAACGGTCCTCGATGTAGCGCCGCAGGATCCCGGTGAGGACGTAGTAGTACTCCTTCACGCGCCCCGCCTCGACGAGTCCCCGTTCCGCGAGGCGCGCCAGCTCGCGGCGGGCGACCTCGTCCGGGCTCGGCGGGACGATCGCCCGCGCGCGCCGGCGACGGAGCAGGACGAAGGCGAGGACCCCGAGGACGAGGAGGACCGCGCCGCCGGCGGCGAGCACGCGAAGGTCGCGGCGTTCGCGCGCCTCGGCCGGAGGCGGCGGAAGCTCGAAGCCCTCGCTCGGCTCGCGCAGGTCCTCGTCGGCGGCGGTGACGGCCTCGACCTCCACCGTGATGGGTTCGCTGCGGATCGTCTCCCAGACCTCGGCGCCCTCGCGTCGCCAGCCGAGCTCGAGCGCGGGGATGCCCATGATCGGACCGAGCCCGGGGTCGAGGACGATCCGGATGCGGTGGACGCGGCGACCGCCGTAGCCCTCGCTCTCCTCCCAGCGACCGGCCTCGTGCACGAGCGCGTTGGCGAAGACGTCCAGCACGGGCGGCAGTCTCACCTCGACGTCGGCGTCGTGCCGGACCTCGGCGGTGAAGGTGACGCGATCGCCGAGCTTCACGCGGCTCTCGTCGACGCGCGCCTCGAAGACCGCGGGGTCCTCGAGCGCGGCGCGGTCCGCCGCCTTCGCGGCGACCGGCGCGGCCTCGTCCCGGCCGCAGCCGCCGAGAGCGACCGCGCCGAGGAGCAGGAGTCCGAGAAGGACGACGGGACGGGTCACTTGAGGCGGTCCTCGTGGATGACGACGTCGGTGCTCTCCAGGGCACCCTGCATGAGACGATCCATCGCGCGCTTCTCGCGCTCGGCGCGCAGACCGCGGGCGGCGCGTTCCGCGACCTCCTCGAAGGGACGGAGCCGCCATTCGCGTCGCGCGATCACGCGCAGGACGTGGCGGCCGCGCGCGCTGCGGAGGGACTCCGCCGCGACCTCGCCCTCGGCGGTCGCGCCGACGGCGGCGAAGACGTCGGCCGGGCGCGCGAAGACCGGGTGCTCGCGGCCCTCGACGAGGGGTTCCTCGACGACGCCGCCCTTCGCGGCGCTGGCCGCGTCGAGACTGCGCTTCCGCGCGAGCTCGGCGAAGTCGCCGCCGGCCGCCAGGGCGGCGCGCACCTCGGCCTCCGCCTCCGCCGTCTCGACGAGGATCTGCGCGACGCGCAGCGTCCCGGCCTCGCGGAAGAGCTCCGGACGCGCGTCGTAGAAGAGCTTCGCGTCCTCCGGCGTCACCGCGACCTCGTCCTTCAGCTCCTCCGCGACGACCTTGCGGACGAGGACCTCCTGCGCCGCGAGCTCGGTCGCGAGCCGGACCTTGTCGTCCTCGTCGTAGCCGAGCTTCCGGGCCTTGCGGACGAGGACGCGCTGGGCGACGAGGCTGCGCAGGACCTCGCGACGTCGCCCCTCGAGCTCGGCCGGGTCCGCCTCGCGCAGGTTCGAGGCCGCGATGAGGCCCTCGAGCTGCCCGCGCGTGATCTTCTCCTCGCCGATCTCGGCCACGACGACCTCGCTCCCCGTCCCCTCGCCGCCCTTCGCGTCGAGGCCGGCGACCTTGTCGAGCAGGCGATCGGCGGCGGCGCCGCGCCCGAGGCGCTCGAGGCAGGCGATGGTCATCGTGTCGACCTTGCGCCGCCGCTCGTCGGGGAGATCGAAGAGGCGCGCACGGTAGAGCGACGCGAGCGCGTCGGCATCGCGACCGGCGGCGACGTGGATCTCGGCGATGGACAGGGAGAGGCCGGCGACGAGTTCCGGCGTGAGACCGCGCTCCTCGGCGATGATCTTCTCGTAGACGTCGGCCGCGAGATCGTCGAGCCCGTCCGCGCGGAGCCGCGCCGCCCACTCGCGCTTGCGGGCGAGGGTCCAGGCGCCGGCATCGGCGGTGGTCGTCTCGGCGGCGGGCGGCGCGCCGCAGGCCGCGAGGAGCGCGACGAGGGTGGCGAAGATGGCGAAGCGTCTCATGAGCGGCGCTCCCGATCGCGGAAGTAGGAGACCAGCGGGCCGACGTAGTCGCGGTCGGCGTCCATCTCGACGAGATCGATGCCCCGCTTCCGGAACATCTCCCGACGTCCGGCGCGCTCGGCGTCGGCCTCCGCGTCGTAGGTGCGGCGGGCCGCGAGCGCGCGGCCGTCGAGCGAGGTCTCGGCGCCGGTCTCCGGATCGACGAGGTCGAGGATCGCCGGGATCCCGCGCAGCTCGCGCTCGGCGGCGTCGCCGATCGAGAGCGCGACCAGGTCGTGACGGCGATTGGCGATCGCGAGGTCGCGCTCGTAGTCCTGGTCGAGGAAGTCCGAGACGAGGAAGGCCACGGCCTTCCGGCGCGTGACGCGGCTGAGATGCTCGAGCGCGAGCTGGATGTTGGTGCCGCTGCCGCGCGAGGAATGCGCGAGCACCTCGCGGATGATCCGGAGGACGTGACGCTTGCCCTTCTTCGGCGGGACGTAGAGCTCGATCTCGTCGCTGAAGACGATGAGGCCGACCTTGTCGTCGTTCCGCACGGCGGTGAAGGCGAGGACGGCGCAGAGTTCGGCCGCCATCTCGCGCTTCGTCTTGCCCGCGGTGCCGACGTCGAGCGAACTCGAGGCGTCGAAGAGGATCATCACCGTGAGCTCGCGCTCCTCGACGAACTCCTTGACGTAGGCCTCGCCGGTGCGCGCGGTGACGTTCCAGTCGATGTTGCGGACGTCGTCGCCGACCTGGTACGGACGCACCTCGGCGAACTCCATGCCCCGGCCCTTGAAGACCGAGTGGTAGTGGCCGGCCATCGCGTCCGTCACCATGCGACTGGTGAGGATCTGGATGCGACGGACCTTGTCGAGGATCTCGCGGGGGATCATCGCGCGCGCCTCCTCACCGTCGATCAGGGAACCTCGACGTGATCGAGCAAGTCGCTCAAGAGGTCATCGGAGGTCTTCTCCTCGGCCTCCGCCTCGTCGGACGGCACGACCCGATGACGCAGCACGTCGTGGGCCACGTTCTTCACGTCCTGGGGAGTGACGAAGCCGCGGCCCGAGATGAAGGCGTGAGCCTTGGCGGCGAGCGCCAGGGCGATCGTCGCGCGGGGCGAGGCGCCCATCTCGACCAGCGGCGCGATGTCGAGGCCGGCGGCGGCGGGATCGCGCGTCGCGAAGACGAGCTCGACGATGTAGTCCTTGATCTTGTCGTCGATGTAGATCTCGTCGACGACGGCGCGCGCCTCGAGGATGTCGGCCGTGGTGACGACGGCGCGGACGGGCTCGGGCGTGCCGGTGCGCGCCATGAGGTCGAGGATCTTCCGCTCCTCGCCCTTGTCGGGGTAGCCGATCCTGAGCTTCAGCATGAAGCGATCGACCTGCGCCTCGGGCAGGGGGTAGGTGCCCTCCTGCTCGACCGGGTTCTGGGTGGCGAGCACGAGGAAGGGGCGCGGCAGCGGGAAGGTCTCGTCGCCGATGGTGACCTGGCGCTCCTGCATCGCCTCGAGCAGCGCGCTCTGCACCTTGGCGGGCGCGCGGTTGATCTCGTCGGCGAGGACGACGTTCGCGAAGACCGGCCCCTTCTTGACCCGGAAGTCGCCGTCCTTCGGGTTGTAGATCAGCGTGCCCACGATGTCGCCGGGGAGGAGGTCCGGGGTGAACTGGATGCGGCGGAAGTCCGCCCCGAGGGCGTTCGCCAGCGAGTGCACGGTGAGCGTCTTGGCGAGGCCGGGCACGCCCTCGAGCAGCACGTGGCCGTTGCTGAGCAGGCCGATGAGGAGACCCTTCACCATCTCGCCCTGCCCGACGACCACCCGGGACATCTCCGTCCGGAGGGCGTCGATGAAGGCGCTCTTGCGCGCGACGCGCTCGTTGATCTCCTGGATCGAGAACTCCACGGCGAAGATCCTCCTCGGGCGACCGCCGCGCGCGGCAGCGCCGTCTCACAAGATTTCACAAGCTTTCGCAAGACACGGTGCGAAAGGTGCTTCGAACCCCTGGGAACGGGGAAGCTACGGGGATGGTAGAGCTTTGCTCCCCGCGTTTCAAAAGCCGCGGGCGGCGCGCGGCGGGGGCCGTTTCGCGCCTTCGACGCCCGTGTTAGCCTCGCGCGTTCCCGCACGAGCACGCGCCGCCCCGCGGACGCCTTCCCCGCCGGGGAAGCGCGCTTTGCCTCCCCGGAGCCGCCCCGCTCGCACCGAAGAAGAGGAAACGAAGATGAAGAAGATCGGCATCCTCGTGGGCCAGGAGGAGACCTTCCCCGAAGCCCTGATCGCCGAGATCAACGGCCGCGACGCCGGATGCGTGGCGGAGATGATGCTCCTCGAGGGCACCCCCCACGATCGTCCGAGCGACTACGCGGTCATCCTCGACCGCATCTCGCACGAGGTGAACTACTACCAGACGACCCTCAAGGTCGCGGCCCTCAACGGCACGGTGGTGGTCAACAACCCGTTCTGGAAGCTCGCCGACGACAAGTTCTTCGGCACCGCGCTCGTCGAGAAGCTCGGCATCGCGGTCCCGAAGACGGTGGCGCTGCCGCAGCGCACGCCGATGGAGAGCATCTCCGCGAAGAGCCTGCGCAACCTCAAGTACCCCCTCGACTGGGAGGGGATCATGAGCTGGATCGGCTTCCCGGCCATCATCAAGCCCCACTGGGGCGGCGGCTGGAAGTCGGTCGACAAGGTCGAGAACATGGACGAGCTGTTCCGCGCCTACAACGACTCCAAGGATCTCTGCATGATGATCCAGGAGTTCATCGAGTGGGAGCAGTACGTCCGCTGCATCTGCATCGGCAAGGAGCGGATCAACCCCGTCCCGTGGGATCCCTCGCTGCCCCACCACGAGCGCTACACCAAGGCCAAGTCCGACATCTCGCCGGCGCTGCTCGCGGAGATCGAGGAGAAGGCCAAGCTCCTGAACCGGGCGCTCGGCTACGACATGAACACGGTCGAGTTCGCGATCCGCGACGGCATCCCCTACGCGATCGATTTCATGAACTCGGCTCCGGATCTCGATCGCAGCTCGCTGACCCCGCCGCAATTCGACTGGGCGGTGAAGGCGATGGCCGATCTCCTGATCGATCGGGCGCACACCCCGCGTCAGGACGGCACGATGCGCTGGGACGCGCTCCTCTCGCGCTGAGGTCCGCCCCGTGAGCTGGCACGCGGAGGAGTTCGCCGCCGGATGGGATCGCGCGCTCGTGGAGAGCGCGCCGTCCCTCGCGGCCTCGTTCCGCGACGCGATGTACGACGCGCGTCTCGCCTTCGGCGATCGCCCCGTGTGCCAGGTCCTGCGCCCGCTCTTCGTCGATTCGGACGCCTTCGAACGCCTCGCCCGGGACGGCGCCCGGGTCCGCCGCGCCCTGAGCGCGGTGGCCGCGCTGCCGGGCGTCGACGAGGCGCTCGGCTTCTCGCCGGCCGAACGGGCACTCTTCGCCCTCGACCCCGACGACGGGGAGCCGGACGCGATCGGCCGCCTCGACGCCTTCTTCGGCGAGGACGGGCGGGCGCGTTTCATCGAGTACAACGGCGAGAGCCCGGGCGGGATCGCGTTCGGCGACGCGCTCGGCGAGCTCTTCGAGGGCCTCGAGCCCTTCACTCGCCTCGCCCTCCGACCGCGACGCATCGAGGCGAAGCGCGCGACCCTCGCCGCGCTCCTCGACCACCACGCGGCCCGGCTCCGGCGACGGGGCGAGGCGCCGCGCGCGCCCCGGGGCTGCGCGATCGTCGACTTCCGCGAGGCGAAGACGCGGCGGGAGTTCGAACTGTTCGCGGACTTCTTCGCGGGCGAGGGACTGCCCGCGATCGTCGTCGACCCCTCCGAACTCCGGATCGAGGACGGGACCCTCCGCGCGGGCTCCCTCGAGATCGATCTCGTCTACCGGCGCCTCCTGAGCTCCGACATCCTTCGGGAACCGGAACGCGCCGCGACGCTCCTCGAGGCGGCGCGCGCCGACCTCGCCTGCATCGCGAACGGCTTCGGCGGCCATCGGCTGTCGCACAAGGGGCTCTTCGCCTACCTCAGCAACCCCGACCGCCGCGGCTTCCGCTTCGACGACGCCACCGAGGAGACGCTCGCGGCCACCGTGCCGTGGACGCGCCTCGTCCTCGGCGACGAGACGGAGCCCCCGGGCGGCGGCCCGCGTCGCCCGTTGACCGAGATCCTCGAGGGCGACCGGGAGCGTCTCGTCCTCAAACCCGGCGCCGACTACGGCGGGCGAGGCGTGACCCTGGGCTGGACGGCGGACGACGCGACCTGGGGCGAGGCGGTCGACCGGGCCGGTCGCGAGCGCGGCTGGATCGTGCAGGAGCGGGTGGCGATCCCCCGCCGCTCCTTCCCCCGCCTGGACGGCGGCGAGACCCGTCTGGCGGTGGACGTCGGCCCCTACGTGGTCGGCGGAAGCCGCGTGGTCGGGGCGGGAGTGCGGCTCGCGGGCGGCGATCTCCTCAACGTGTCGGCCGGAAGCGGATCGGCGGTGCCGATGTTCCTCGTCGACGTCGAAAAGTAGCGCAAAGCACCTGAAACCAAGCCTTTAAGACATATTCACAGGTCCGGGTCTCGGACCGCGGTCCGCCGATCGGACTCCGACCCTCCGGAATCGCCCGTTTTTTGCGAATGCCGGCCCCGGACGGGGCCGTTAAAGTCCTCGTGGAAGGCGCGGCCGCGGGCGGCAGCGTCCGCTGCGATCGCACCCCTGAAGAATTCCCGGATCCCGGAGTGTTGGCATGAAGAAGATGCTCTTTCTCTCGCTCGCCCTCGTCCTCGGTCTGACGCTCGGCGTCCAGGCGCAGGATTGCGGCGGTTGCGACAAGGTCGTGAAGACCGCGAAACAGGACTGCGGCGGCTGTGACCAGGCCAAGGTCGTCAAGAAGCAGGACGAGTGCTCGGGCTGCCCGGCGACCGGCGTCAAGGTCGCGAAGAAGCAGGACGAGTGCGGTGGCTGCGACAAGGCCGCCAAGGTCGTCAAGAAGCAGGACGAGTGCGGTAGCTGCGACAAGGCCGCGAAGGTCGTCAAGAAGCAGGACGAGTGCTCGGGCTGCGATCAGGCCGCCAAGGTCGCGAAGAAGCAGGACGAGTGCTGCGGCGGCTGCGACAAGACCGCCAAGGTCGCCAAGAAGCAGGACGAGTGCTCGGGCTGCGACAAGACCGCCACCGTCGCCAAGAAGGCCGACAAGTTCGAGCCCTGCGACAACATGAAGGCCTACATGACCGCGAAGAAGTTCGCGGACAAGGGCTGCAAGACCAGCGCCGCCAAGCTCGCCAAGCTCGAGAAGGACAACCCGGGCATCGGCGACATGTGCGCCCTGTACGAGAAGTCCTGCGCCGGCTGCAAGGCCAGCGAGGCCAAGCTCGCCAAGATGGTCACCGACATGAAGGCCAAGAAGGCCGACTGCGGTTCCTGCGGCACCGACGCCAAGGTCGTCAAGTTCCAGCCCTGCGACAAGATGAAGTCGTACATGGCCCTCGAGGCCAACGCCGCCAAGGGCTGCGAGAAGAGCAAGACCAAGCTCGCCGAGCTCGACAAGGCCGATCCCGAGCTCGCCAAGGTCGTGAAGCTCTACCACGCCAGCGAGAACGGCTGCGAGAAGAGCCGCGCGGCCCTCGAGAAGATGGTCGCCACCAAGAAGGCCGCCCCCGCCAAGGAGGTCAAGAAGACCGCCGAGTGCGGAAGCTGCGACGGCGCCTCGAAGGTCTCCAAGAAGGCCGGCGAGTGCTGCGGTAGCTGCGACGGCGAGGCGAAGGTCGTCAAGAAGGCCGAGAAGGCCGAGTGCGGCAGCTGCGACGCGTCCTCGAAGGTCTCCAAGAAGGCCGGCGAGTGCTGCGGCGGCTGCGAGGGCCAGGCCAAGATCGTGAAGAAGGTCGAGAAGAAGGACTGAGTCCGGAAACTCTCGATTCGGCGACGAGCCCCGGCTCTTCGCCGCACGTGGAAGGGGTCGCTCCGGTTCGCCGGGGCGGCCCCTTCGCCCGTTCCGGGGGGCGCCGGCGGCCGGTCGGACGTGCTTCCGGCGGGATTCGGGCCCCGGGACCGCAGGGGATCGGGCCCGTCACCCGATAAATCCAATCCCGCGGCCCCGGCCGGTTGGCTTCGAGGACGCGGCGCGACAGATTCAAGGAGAGGGGCCGGCGGGCCCCCTCGATCCCAGGACCGGAGTCAGACCATGCGCATTCTCCCCCTGATCGCCTTCGGACTCGCGAGCCTGCTCGCCCTCGGCGCCCCGCTGGCCGCCCAGGACGAGGCCGCGGCCGCGAAGGCGCTGCTCACGAAGTGGACGGGCTTCGAGTCGCAGCTCCGACTCGCGGAGCGGAACCTCGCCGAGCTGCAGAACGCCTACAACGGCGCCGTCGGCAAGGAGCGCCAGGACATCAAGGGGCGCTACGAGGCGCTCCGCAAGGGCACGATCGCCCAGGCGAAGTCGCTCCGCGACGAGATCGCCGCCTTCATCGAGGCCCATCCGCGGAACGTCGAGGTGCGCCAGCGCCGCCTCGAGGATCGGGTCTTCTCGCGCCTCGACCCCTGCATCAAGGCTCAGGACGCCGAGGCCCTCTGGGAGCTCACGCAGGACGGCCGCTACCTGGCCGAGGGCGGCCGGCTCTGGAAGGAGGGCTACCGTCCCGACCGCGCCGCCTCCCTCCTCGCGATCGCGGTCGAGCGGGCGGAGACCTACGACAACCTCAAGAAGTGGGGCGATGCCCTCTTCGAGAACACCGATTTCGCCGGCGCGAAGGCGGCCTACGCCCGGGCGCTGACCAAGGCCACGAGCGATCGCGAGCGCCGCGAGCTCCAGCCCCTGATGGTCGAGCTCGACCGTTACCTCGCGAAGTGGGACATCGAGAAGGAGCTCCGCGCGAAGGCGGAGAAGGAGAAGAGCAACCCGCTGGTCCGCATCGTCACCGACCGCGGCGAGATGATCGCCGAGCTCTTCGAGGACGAGGCGCCGAACACCGTCGCCAACTTCATCGAGCTCGCCGAGCGCGGCTTCTACGACGGCCTCACCTTCCACCGCTGCCAGGCCTTCTTCATGATCCAGGGCGGTGACCCGGCGGGCAACGGCAGCGGCGGGCCCGGCTACACGATCAAGGACGAGTTCGCCCTGCCCGGCTCGCGCCTCCACTACCCGGGCTCGCTCAGCATGGCGAACACCGGCGCCCCGAACTCCGGCGGCAGCCAGTTCTTCGTCTGCAACGCCGTGACGCACTGGCTGAACGCCAAGCACACGGTCTTCGGCCGCGTGATCGAGGGCCTCGACGTCGCGCAGGTCCCGCCGATCGATCCGACCAACAAGGCCGCTCCCTTCGGGATCAAGAAGGTCGAGGTCCTGCGGAAGCGCGACCACGACTACAAGGCCGAGAAGATCGGCAAGTAGTCTCCGGCAAAGCCGTCGTGAACGCGAAGGAGCCCCCGGCGCTCGGCGCCGGGGGCTCCTTCGCATTCCGCGGCGACCCCGTGATCTCAACCGGCCGCGGCGACCGGATCGCCATCGTCCTCGAGGGGGGCCGAGAAGCCCCGCGAACCCGTCCACATGGCGGCGGCGATCGCGAGGTAGAGCGCGACGACCACCTCCGGGTGATCCGCCTGCGTGAAGTGCTTCACCGTGAGACCCATGGCGATCATCAGCGGGATCAGGAGGTAGAGGACGGGGTGGACGGAGAACCAGATCCAGTCCTGCGCGGGCCGCCGCGCGATGAAGCGCTTCGTCCGGCGGGCGCTCTTGGCGAGAACGAACTTCCCCTTCGCCACCCCCACCGCGAGGCCGACGACCACCGCGACGATCTTGAGCCAGACGGCGTCGATGTTCCCGAGATGGGGCACGAGCCCACGCCAGGCCAGCATCACCCCGACGGCCAGCCAGAGGCCCCGGGCGACCGCGATCCGGCCGTTTCGCGACAGCTTCATCTTCCGATTCCCTTCGCGGGACCCCTCGCGCGGGGACCGGCCCTCTCTCCGGCCCCCCCGGGGGCAGCGGCGCCGCCGGGGTCCGGATTCCGCCCTACGGACGGCGGCGCGAACGTGTCACTTTAGCAGGCCTTCGGAGGAAGACCCGCCGACTCCGGCCTCCTCCGGACGACCCTGACGTTGAACGGCCCTCCGAGGCCGGGGTGGCGGCCTCCGGGACCCATCTCGATTCCGGTCGGCCCCGAGAAAGAGCGGTTCGATGAAGACCTACTGCCACGCCCCCTGGGTGCCCGAAGCCCTGCTGCCCATCCTCGATGTGGCCTACAACTTCTGGTGGACGACCGACCGCCAGGCGCGCTGGTTCTTCGACCGCATCTCGAACGGCCTCTTCGACCAGGTGGACGGGAACCCCGTCAAGCTCCTGCGCCTGATGGGCGAGACGGCCCTGCGGGAGATCGCCGCCAACCCGGAGTTCGTCCGCAACGCCCTCGAGATCCGCGAGCGGATGCGCGCCGAGCTCGAGGCGGGCGGACGCTTCACGCTCCACCCCACCCGAGCGGGCGTGGGCGAGGGCTTCCTCGAGCTCGCACCACGGGCCGCCTACTTCTCGGCGGAGTTCGGCATCCACGAGTCCCTGCCGATCTACTCCGGCGGACTCGGCGTCCTCGCCGGCGACCACGTCCGCTCCGCCGGCGACATCGACCTTCCGTTCGTGGGAGTCGGCCTCCTCTACCGGCAGGGGTACTTCCACCAGTCCTTCTCGCTGGACAACTGGCAGCAGGAGGACTTCCGGCCGCACGGCTTCCACGACCTCCCGATCAAGCTCGTGGTCGAGGACGACGGGACGCCGATCACCGTCGCCGTCAACCTCGGCGACCGCGAGGTCCGCGCCCGCATCTGGGTGGCGCAGGTCGGACGCTCGTCGCTCCTCCTCCTCGACACCTACCGCCGCTCGAACTGGCGCGAGGATCGCGAGATCACGGCCCGGCTCTATGACGCCGATCGCGAGCGTCGCCTTCTCCAGGAGATCCTGCTCGGGATCGGCGGCGTGCGCGCGCTGACCCGGCTCGGCGTCGCCCCGCACCGCTTCCACATGAACGAGGGCCACAGCGCCTTCCTGGTCCTCGAGCGCGCGGCCGACCTGCGCAAGCAGCGCGACCTGAGCTTCGAGGAGGCGCGCGCGGCGCTCGCGCCCTCCCACGTCTTCACGACCCACACCCCGGTTCCCGCCGGTCACGAGCGCTTCGACGTCTCCCTGATGGACCGCTACTTCGGCGGACAGCTCGAGCGGCTCGGCCTCGACCGCGACGCGTTCCTGGCGCTCGGCCGCAAGCCGGAGGGCGGGAGCGACCACGAGTTCGAGATGACGGCCCTCGCGATCCGCTTCAGCGAGTCGATCAACGGCGTCAGCGAGCTCCACGGCGCCGTCGCGCGCGAGCAGTGGCGGTCGATGTGGCCCGGCCGCCCGGTCGACCAGGTCCCGATCGGTCACGTCACGAACGGCGTCCACGCGGCCGGCTGGACGGGCGGCGCGATGGACTCGCTCTTCGCGCGCCACCTCGCGCCCGACTGGGCGCGCCGCGTCTGCGATCGGGAACTCTGGGAGCGCATCGAGGCCGTGCCGGATCGCGATCTCTGGGACGCCCGCAACCTGCAGCGGGCGCATCTCGTCGACGTCGCCCGCCGCGCCGCCCAGGCGCAGCTCATCGCGCGCAACGTCGATCGCGACACCCTGGTGAAGAAGATCTCCCGGCTCGATCCCGACGCCCTCACGATCGGCTTCGCCCGCCGCTTCGCGACCTACAAGCGCGCGGATCTCTTCATGCGCCACGTCGAGCGCCTGGCCGCTCTCGTCTCCGATTCCCGGCGACCGGTCCAGTTCATCTTCGCGGGCAAGGCCCACCCGGCGGATGAGGGCGGCAAGAAGCTCCTCCAGCGCGTCATCGAGCTCTCGCTCGACGATCGCTTCGTGGGTCGGATCCTCGTCCTCGAGGACTACGACATGGGGCTCGCGCGCGCGCTCGTCCAGGGATGCGACGTCTGGCTCAACACGCCGCGTCCGCCCAAGGAGGCGAGCGGCACGAGCGGCATGAAGGCCTGCTGCAACGGCGCCCTGACCGTCTCCACGCGCGACGGCTGGTGGGTCGAGGGATTCGACGGCCGCAACGGCTGGCAGATCGGCCAGGGCCACGACTCCGAACTCGACGAGCACACGCTCGACGAGCAGGACGCCGACTCGCTGATCGAGATCCTCGAACGCGAGGTCGTGCCGCTCTTCTTCGAGCGCGGCCCGGACGGGATGCCCTCCCCCTGGCTGGCGCGCGTCCGCGCGAGCATCCGGGGCATCGTCCCCTTCTTCAACACGACCCGCATGGTCCGGGAGTACGCCGACCGCTACTACGGCGTCTGATCGGAGCGACGACGGCCGCTTCCCGCGCCGCCCGGAAACGAGAGAGGGCGCGCCCCGGAGTGATCCGGGGCGCGCCCTCTCTCGTGCGGCGGCGCGCGATCGAGAACGCGCCGGGCCCGCATCCCTCCTGGACGGAGGAAGGTGTTCGATCAGCGGTGCCGGTTGACGAAGGCCGCCTCCGCGGGGCATCCGATCTGGCGGCCGACGACCTGGAAGCGGCGTCGGCGGGCCTCGGCCATCGCGTCGCGCGCCTCGTCGCGGCGCGACCGGAGCACCTCGACGATGCGGCCGTTCATGCGGCTCAGCTCGAAGAGGCACTCCGCCAGCTCGCCGTCGGCGTCGGCGGCGTCGCCGAGTTCGCGCTCGACGAGGGCCGTCAGCTCGGAGGAGCGTCGGGCGAGGGCCTGGACGCGGTCGAGATCGTCCTCCTCGAGCGCGACGAGGATGAGGCGGGAGATGCGACGCATCTCGTCGAGACCGGCCCAGAGTTCGTTGGTGATCGCGGTGTTCATCGTCGGCTCCCTCAGACGCCCGCCACCACGCCCTGCCAGCCCTCGCGGACGGTGGACAGGATGCTGATCGCCTCGTCGAGTCCCTCCGGCGTCCGGCGGCTGTTGGCGCGGAGCAGTCCGTCCATCGCGAAGCCGTAGAGGCGGTCGAGGTTCGAGGCGATGGTGCGTCCCTCGGGCCCCCCCGCGTCGGCGTCGAGGCTGACGCGGAGCTCGGAGACGATGTTGAAGGCCCGGCCGATCAGGCGGCCGCACTCCGCGACCTCACGCGCCTCCATCTTCGCGCGGGCCTGGCGCGAGAAGTTGATCGCGGCGTCGTACATCATCAGCACGAGCTTCTCGGGAGAGGCCGTCATCACCGCGTTGCGGCGGTATTCCTGGGTCGCGTTCATGGTCTCTGTTCCTTCCCTTCTCGAGTCGCTCCGTCGCGGGACGGACCGTCTCCCTGATTCGTTCTTGATTCGTCGTGTCGTCGGTGCCGCGGCGTCAGAAGTTGAGGGCCGCCCCCTGCGCCTGGAACTGGGCGACGAGCTGCTCGAGGGCCGCGAACTTCGCGGTCTGTCGCTCCTCGTACTTCACCAGCCGGTCCTCGAGCCGCGTGATCTGATCGTCGATCGAGCGGATCCGCTCCCCGACCGTCTTCTCCCGCAGCGAGAGGGTGCCCTCGCCGAAGGTCAGCAGGCCGACCGAACCGGGCGTGTCCGGGTCGCCGCGCAGGACGCGTGAGAAGACATCGGCGATGCCCTCCGCGCTTCCGTCGGCCTTGCCCCCGAGCACCTCCAGGAACTGGTCGAGGTCGCCGTCGAAGGCCTGGTCGAAGACCTCCCGGTCGAGCTTCGCCCGACCCGAGCCGTCGGTCTCGATGCCGAGCTGCGAGAGCCCGACGAGGCCGAAGGTCTGGTCGTCCAGGATGGTGCCGAAGGCGTTCCGCAGCGTGTTCCGGACCGTTCGCAGGGCGACGTCGGACTTGTCGCTCTCCGAGTCGAGGAGGCCGAAGACACCGTTGTACGCGTCGATGAAGTCCTCGAGGACGTCCGCGACGGCATCGTTGTCCCGCTCGACCCCGACGGAGACCGGCGAGCCGGCGTCCGTGGTGCCCAGCAGCTCGATCGACACGCCCTGGATGGCGTTCTCGATCGTGTTCGACGCGCTGGTGACCGCGATGTTGTTGATGGTCACCGAGGCATCCTCGGGGTTCTGCAGGACGCTCGCGGTCAGCGCGGATCCCGGCGGGAAGCCGGTCGCCTGGATCTCGAAGCCGTTGGCGACCCCGGTCTTCTCCGACGTGATGACGAGCTGATAGTCCGTCCCGTCGTAGATCACCGAAGCGTTCACGCTGGCCCCCGACTGGTTGATCTTGTCGCGGATGTCGTAGAGACCGTCCTGCGCGTCGATCGTGATCGGGGTGAGCTCGTAGCCGCCGACGTTGATGCCGATCTGGCCGCCGCCGAAGGCCTGTTCCGGATCGCTGAAGGGCGAGGTGAAACCGATGCTGTGCGCCTTGGCCACGTTGTTGACCGTGACCTGGTAGCTGGCGTCGGCCGCCTCGTCGCTCGCGCTGACCCGGACGCGGTCCTCGTCGCTGCTCGTCGCCTTGAAGAGCGGGAGCTGCGTCACGTCCTTGAGCTTCTTGACCACGTCCTCGAGCGAGGTGAGCTTCGTCCGGTACTCGGAGAAGCGGCTCTGACTCGAGACGTACTCGCTGCGGCGCTGCTCCAGGCGGTTGATCGGTCGCGACTCGATGGCGACCAGCTGCTCGATGATCGCCTGGGTGTCGAGTCCGCTCGCGAGACCACTGAAGGAGAACATGCCTGAGACCTCCGAAGCCTTGCCTGCCCGCGGGTCCGTCCCTCGAGACGGTCCCGCCCTCTGATCGGAACTTCCGCGTCGGACCTGAGCTTCGGGGCAAGATGCCGCCCCTCACCCGGCCCGGCGGGCCTTCGTCATCCCGGGTCCCCGCCGCCAGAAGTCCGGTCGGGAAGCGAACTCGGGTCCGCGTCCGCGGTCGATGCCGCTCGGGCCGGCGACCGCGACGCGGATATCAACCCAGGAGCGAGAGAGCCGCCTGCGGCTGAACGTTGGCCTGCGCGAGGATCGAGATCGCCGCCTGCTGGAGAATCGAGTTCTTGGTCAGCGTGGCGGTCTCCTCGGCGACGTCGAGGTCGCGGATGCGCGACTCGGCGGCGGAGAGGTTCTCGGCTCCGATCCGGAGCTGGTTGATCGTGCTCGCGAGGCGGTTCTCGGTGGCGCCGAAGCGACCGCGGATCTGGGAGATCGAGTTGATCGCGACGTCGATCGCGTCGATCGCGGCCTGGGTGTTGCCGGTGGAGCCGACCGACAAGGTGTCGATACCGAGATCCGAGGCCCGGACGGAGTCCAGGGTGATGTCGAGCGTGTCCACACCCGAGGTCGTGCCGGCGCCGACGTGCAGGCTGACGGTCGTGTTCGAACCGTCCAGCAGGGAGAAGCCGCTGAACTCGGTGCCCAGGGCGATGCGGTCGATCTCGGTGATGACCTGCTGGAACTCCTGGTTGACCGTGTCCTTGTCCTGCGGCCCCAGCGTGTCGTTGGACGCCTGGATGGCGAGCTCACGCATGCGGACCAGGATGCTGTTCACCTCGTTGAGGGCGCCCTCGGCCGTCTGCGTCAGCGAGATGCCGTCGTTCGCGTTCCGCTCCGCCTGCTGCGTGCTGCGGATCCGGGCGCGGAGGCGCTCGCTGATCGCGAGTCCGGCCGCGTCGTCCGCGGCGGTGGTGATGCGAAGACCCGTCGAGAGACGGCGGTAGGAACTGCCAAGAGCCTCGGTCGCACCCGCCAGACTCCGCTGGGCGTTGAGCGACGCGATGTTCGTCTGGATTCTCAGACTCATTTCACTTCTCCTCGATCTGGTGCCCCTCGCCCCGCTTCGCCGGCATCGGTCGTCACTCCGATGCCTCCGCGGTCCGGGAGGCGTTGTTCCCCGAGGCGAATGCCCCGGGCGACGGATGCTGATCGGAAGGGCCGTGATCCGCTTGAGTAGAAAACCGGCGCGGCCTGCATGTTCGCGAGGGCGACGGAGGACGCCCGATCGCGCGACGGTGCCGTCAGGAGCGGCACTTGCGTCGATCCGGGCGACGGAGGGGAGCGGAAGGAATCCCGGGAGTGTCGGGATTTTCCTCACTCCGAGCGGAAAACCTTTCACTCGGGTGATTATTCGGCCGATGGAACTGGTGTGAGATCGAACGGCGCCCGGCGCCGGATCTCGCGGGCGCCGGGTGGGACCTCAGGGGAGGGACGCCGCGGGGCTCGGCTCCTGACCGCCGAGATCGAACACCATGCCCAAGGCCGAACGAATCTTCGTCGTGGACGCCGACGTCCATCAGGCCGAGTCCCTGGCCCGCGACCTCGCGGAGCACGGCAGCCTGGCGACGGCGCTGACGCGGCGCGAGGAGCTCGAGGCGCGGATCCTCACCGACCGCCCCGACGCCGTGATCGTGGATCTCGAGTGGGAGGACGGGGCCCTCCTGGAGATCCTCGACGGCCTGGAGAAGGGCCCCGATCGTCCGCTCGTCTTCGCGACCGCCGCGGCCCCCGCGCTCGCCGAGGTCGTCGAGGCGGTGCGACGGGGCGTCGCCGACGTGTTCGAGAAGCCGCTCTTCCCGGGCGAGGTGATCGCCTCGGTCGAGACCGCTCTCACCGAGCGGCGGCGCCGTCGCCGGACCGCCGCCGCCCCCGCTCCGGCCGGACGCCGGCCCGAGATCATCGGCTCCAGCGAGCCGCTCCAGGGCCTGCTGGAGTCCCTCGCCCTGGTCACGCGAGCGCCTCGCGCCACCGTGCTCGTGCAGGGCGAGAGCGGCACCGGCAAGGAGCTGATCGCCCGCGCCATCCACTTCGACGGCCCCCGGGCCGGCAAGGCCTTCCTCGCCGTCAACTGCGCGACGCTCACCGAGAACCTCCTCGAGGCCGAGCTCTTCGGCTACGAGAAGGGCGCCTTCACCGGAGCCCTCGACTCGGGGAAGAAGGGGCTCTTCGAGGCGGCCGACGGCGGCACCCTCTTCCTCGACGAGATCGGCGAGCTGGCGGGCGGCCTCCAGGCGAAGCTTCTCCGGGTCCTCCAGGAGGGAGCCTTCAAGCGGGTCGGCGGCGTCGAGGACGTCCGCGTGGACGTCCGCATCATCGCCGCGACCAACCGCGACCTCCGACGCGAGGTCCGCGAGGGACGCTTCCGGGACGACCTCTTCTACCGGCTCAACGTCGTGCCCCTCCGCGTGCCGCCGCTCCGCGAGCGCCGCGAGGACATCGCCGAGCTGGCCGGTCACTTCCTCGCCCGCTCGGCGGAGGAGCTCGGGAAGTCGATCCGCGGACTCTCCCGCGAGGCGCTCGCCCACCTCGGTCGCTACGACTGGCCGGGCAACGTCCGCGAGCTGCGCAACATCTGCGAGTACGCGGCGATCGTCTGCGATGCCGGCCTGGTCGAGCCGCGCCACCTCACGCTGCCCGACGGCGCGGAGTCCGGGATCGACGGCGCGAGCCGCCGCGAGGACGAGAGCGCCGAGGCGACGATCGCCCTCGAGCCCCGCAGCCTGCGGGACATGGAGAGCGAGCTGATCCGGGTCGTGCTCGGCGAGACGCGCTTCAACGTCACGCGCGCCGCCGGCATCCTCGGGATCAATCGCAGCACCCTCTACAACAAGATGCGCGACTACGGCCTGGAGCGTGAGGAGCGTCCCAGAATGCGGCAGACCGTCTGATTTCGCGACGGGGGCCCCGCGAGGCCCTCGCCGCGCGTCGCGGACGCAAGTCGTGTCCGTGACGGGCCCTGGAGCGCGCGAGCGCCCCGCCGATCGAGACGGCACGCCCCTTGCTCCCTACGCGGATCGAACGAGAGAGAAACGGAAGGACCATGGCCGAAGTCGAGCCCAAGGATCAGGACGCCCCGGCGGCGGAGAGCATGCGCGAGTCCGCGCCGGCTCCCGAGGCCGCGCCGTCCGAGGAGACCCCGACCCCGGAGGCGCCGCGGCGCTCCGGGCCCGGCGTCTTCGAGATCCGCCTCGGCCGCGCCTCGCGCCACGGCATCCTCCGCGCCGCGGTCGCCGCCGCCGTCCTCGCCACCGCCATCCTCGCGATCATCGTGATCGGCGACGGCTCGACGAGCGACACCCGCGGCTACGACACGACGGAGGCGACTCCCGCGCCGAAGCCGCTCTCGAGCGGCGAGATGCTCAAGGTCGCCGAGGGGGCGCGCTCCGAGGGCGACCTCGTCGCGGCGCGTCGCGCCTACCAGGACGCGCTCGCCCCGCTCGGCGACGGTGACGTCTCCGAGCGCCTCCTCATCTACGAGCGCCTCGGAGAGATCGAGGAGCAGCTCGGAGAGCCCCGCCTCGCCGAGTTCTACCGCAACTACGCGGCGGAGCTCCGCCAGCGCCTGGGCACCTCGATCGTCATCTTCGGCCGGGCCGAGGACGCGCTCCGCGAGGGACGCCACGACGAGGCGCTCAAGCTCTACCGTCGCTTCCTGCTGTCGGAGGCGACGCTCGACGAGAACGGCCGCGGTTTCCTCGATCGCGCCCGCCGGCGCGTCGCCGAGCTCTGGCGGGTCCGCGCCGCGGCGATCGCGACGCCCGACCCCGATCTCCGGTCCGAGCCGCGGAGGTGGTTCGATGAGCGCTGAGATCCGCCGCCTCGCCCTCGCCCTGCTCCTCGTCGCCTCGACCTTCGCGTCGCTGCGCGCCCAGGATCTCGACTACGCGGTGCGTCGTGCCGGCAACGCCGGATTCGACGTCGATCTCGTCGCCCGGGACCAGAGCGTCCTCGACGTCATCGGCGCCCTCGCCCGCGAGACCGGTCTCGTCATCAAGACGACGGACGCCGAGATCACGGCCGAGCTCGACGCCGAGCGCATCGACGTCGCGGTGAAGAGCCGTCCGCTGGTCGACGTCCTCCGCGACCTGGCCGAGGCGGCCGCGCACACCGTGCGCGTCGACCTGGAGGCCCGGACGATCCACCTGGCCCGCATCCCGCGGGACGACGAGGAGGGCGCCTACGAGTTCTACCGCCGTCAGGGCGTCGCCGCGCTCGCCGAGGCGCTCGCGGCCGGGACCGGAGACGATCAACTCGAGTACCTCCTCCGCGGCGCCGAGCTCGATCTCCGCGGCGGCGACGACGACGTCCGCCAGGGCCTCCAGAAGCTGCTCCGCTTCCTGGACGACGACCACGTGAAGCGTCACCCCGAGGGACCCGAGGCCTGCCTCCGCGGCGCGCGCGCCGCGCTGCGCGTCGGCGCGACGGCCGAGGTCTGGGCCTTCTACGACCGCTTCCTCCGCAACTTCCCCGAGCACCCGGCGGTCTCGCAGGCGCGGATCCTCGCCGCGCGTGCCCGGCTCCAGGAAGGTATCTTCATCGAGGCGATCCGTCTCCTCGAGAGCGTGCGTCGGGACGGCACCCGCGGCGACGTCCCGGAGCGGGACGCGCTCGTCGCCGAGCTGCTGCTCGCCGAGGCCTACTGGCGCGCCGGCGAGCCCGCCAAGGCCCGCCTCGCCGTCCAGGATCTCGAGGCCCGGCACCGCCGCGATCACCAGGATCTGCTCGCGCTGATCCCCTACGTCGAGGGGCTCTGCTTCCGCGACGAGATGGATCACGAGAAGGCGGCGCTCTCGTTCCGCCACGCCGCGCACCGCATCGTCCAGGCGGCGCGCCGGGCGCGCGCCCTGCGTCACGAGTCCGAGGCCCTGCTCGCGGTCGGTCGTCCCTTCCAGGCCCTGACCTCCGCCCGCGTGGCCGAGAGCGTGGGCCCCGATGGTCCGGACGCCTTCGCCCTCGCTCGCCTCCGCGCGCACTCCTACGAGGCGCTCGACCTGGAGGACAAGGCCCTCGAGATCCTCGAGGATCTCGCCGGTCGCGTCGACGAGCTCCTGCCCGCCGCGGCGCGCGACGGCGCGGAGAGCGCCGCCCTCCTCGAGGAGATCGCGGCGATGCGCCTGCGCCGGGGCGAGATCGACGACGCGATGGCGCTCTTCGGCACCCTCGCGAAGAGCCCCTCGCTCGCGCGCCGCGCCCGCTACATGGTCGCGCGCTGCCTGCACGAGAAGGAGCGCCACGCCGAGGCGGTGGCGATCCTCGACGAGCTCCTCGCCCGCCCGGGCGAGGGTGAACTGGAACTCGCGATCCGCGAACTTCGCGGCGACTGCTTCATGGCACTGCGTCTCTTCGAGCGTGCCGTCGAGAACTACCGGGAGGACGATCGATGATCCGCCGCTTGCCCGCGGTCCGCCTCGCGCTGACCCTCGCCCTCGCCGCCTCCGGCGCGTGGGCGCAGGACGCCCCGCGCCCCGCCGAGCGCCCCTCGCGCGGCCTGGCCGATCGCCTCGGTCGCGCCTGGCAGGACGAGGAGCCGGCCCAGGACACCCGGCTCGCCCGCGTGGGTTCGCAGTTCGCCGCCGCCCTGGGCGGGGTCGATCGCGAGCGGATGTCCAGCCTCGAGGGCGAGCTCATGGAGCTGCGCTCGATGGCGACCGAGCTCGAAACGATGCTCGCCGATCTCGATCGCGGCCTGCCCGTCGCCATCGATCCCTGGCCGGGCGCCGGCGCGACCGACGCTCCCGTCGACGCGGAGGCGATCTCGGACGAGGAGCGGGTGCTCATCGCCCTCGAGGCCGAACTCGCGCGCCGCCGCCTCGAGGCGAAGCGCGCCGCGGAGGCGGCGGAGCGCCGCGAGCGCGCCCGCCGCGTGACGCCGCGCGGCGAGGCTCTCCTCGCCACCGACGCCGCGATCCCGGCGCCGCCGCCGGCGAAGGAGGAGACCGGGGTCGAGGTGGGACCGCACGCGGTGCGCCTCGCCGAGGCTCTCTACGACTCGGGGGACTACCGCGGCGCCGCGCGCCAGCTCGAGGGTCGACGCTCGGCCGAGAAGGGCGGGCTCACGCCGCGCCACCTCTACCTGCTGGCGCGCTGCCACGAGGAGCTCGGCCAGCTCGACCAGGCGGATGCCGCCCTCGGCGAGCTCATGACCGCGGTTCCGGACGAGAACGCCTTCTGGCATCGCCGCGCGAAGTCGATGCGCGCGCTGATCGCCAACTCCGGCCACGTGAACAAGGTCCTGGGAGGCAGCAAGCGATGAGCGCGGGTTCCACGCCCCATCTCGAACCGACGGCCGGTCCGGCCCCGGCGATCGACCTCGACGATCTCGCCCGCCTCCGGGAGAGCTTCCAGGTCTTCTCCGAGCGCACCGAGCACCTCGAGCGCGCCTACGAGCGGCTGACCCGTCGGGCCACCCGCGTCGACCTCGAGCTCCGCCGCGCCAACGTCGCGCTCGGGGCGAAGGTCGCCGAGCTCGAGGCCCTGAGCGAGAGCCGCCGGCGCCTCCTCTCCGCCCTGCCCAACGGCGTCGTCGTCGTCGACGCCGCGGGTTCGCTCGCCTGCGTCAACCCGGCCGCGGCCCGTCTGCTCGGCCGGCCGGCGGAGGAGCTCGAGGGACGCCTGCGCGACGCCGCCGTCGGCCCGACCGGCGACGCCCTCCTCGTCACCGGCGACGACGCCGGCCGGGGCCGCGGCCGCCTCGAGCGCGAGGTCGTCGCCCACGACGGCTCCCGTCGCCGCGTCGCGATCGACGTCGTCGATCTCGGCGAGGGCTCCGAGATGCAGGTCCTCACCGACCTCACCGTCGTCACCCGGCTGCGCGAGCAGGTCGGCCGCCTCGACACCCTGGCGACGCTGGGCGAGATGGCGGCCTCGATCGCCCACGAGATCCGCAACCCGCTGAACGGAATCGACGGCTTCGCCGGTCTCCTCCAGCGCCGCCTGGCCGATTCCGCCGACGAGGACGTCCGCCGCTACGCCGAGCGCGTGCGCACCGGCGTCCGCGAACTCGACGCGATCGTCGTCAACCTCCTCGCCTTCGCGGCGCCGGAGGAGCTCCGGGCCGAGCGCTTCGATCTCCGCCCGCTCGTCCACGAGATCGCGGAGACCGCGGTGGCCTTCGCCGGTGGAGACCACGAGGTCGACGTGCTCGTCTCCTTCCCGGGCGGGACCTCGGCGACGCTCATCGAGGCGGACCCGATCAAGCTGCGGATGATCCTCCGCAACCTGGTGAAGAACGGCGTCGAGGCCCTCGGGACGGGCGGAACGCTCCGCGTCGGCTTCACGCGCGACGAGGGCTCCTGGACCCTGACCGTCGACGACGACGGCGAGGGCGTCCCCGCCGCGATGCGCGAGCGCCTGTTCCGTCCCTTCTCGACCTCGAAGGCGCGCGGCACCGGACTCGGACTCGCGATCGCGCGCAAGCTGGCCGGACTGCACGGCGGGACCCTCCGCTACGAGCCCCTCGAGCCGGGCAGCCGTTTCGCCCTCACCGTGCCCACGACCGCGGGAGATGACGCCTGATGCGCCGCGCCCTGATCGCCGACGACGACAACCTCAGCCGCGATTTCCTCGTCGAGGCACTCCGCGCCGCCGGCTGGGAGGTCGAGGAGGCCACGACCGGTCGCGGCGCCATCGCCGCCTTCGACGCGAGCGCCTTCGACCTCGTCGTCACCGACCTCCGGATGCCCGACGGCGACGGCCTCTCGGTCCTCGGCCACGTCCGCGAGGCCGCGCCCGACGTGCCGGTCGTCCTCGTGACCGCCTACGGCAGCCTCGAGACCGCGATCGAGGCCATCCGCCTCGGGGCGCAGGACCTCCTCGTGAAGCCCGTCTCGGTGGAGCAGATCGACATCTGCCTGCGCCGGTTCGACGAGCGCGCGATGCTCATCCGCGAGAACCGCGTGCTCCGCGCCCAGCTCGACCGCGGGCAGCGCGACGAGCCGGAGGCGGTGGGCTCGAGCCCCGCCTGGCTGTCCTGCCTCGCGCTGGCGGACCGGGTCGCGGCGACGCGCGCCACCGTCCTCGTGCGGGGCGAGAGCGGCTCGGGCAAGGAGGTCATCGCCTCCCTGCTCCACTCACGGAGCGATCGCCACGAGGGCCCCTTCATCAAGACGAACTGCGCCGTCCTCCAGGAGGGCCTCCTCGCGAGCGAGCTCTTCGGCCACGAGAAGGGCGCCTTCACGAACGCCTACGAGCGCAAGGAGGGCCGCTTCGAGATCGCCGACGGCGGCACGCTCTTCCTCGACGAGATCGGCGAGATCTCGCCCGAGGTGCAGGCTAAGCTGCTGCGGGTCCTCGAGACCGGCGAGTTCCAGCGCGTCGGCGGCAAGGAGACGATCAAGGTCGACGTGCGCGTCGTCTGCGCGACGAACCGCGACCTCGAGCGGATGATGCGGGAGGGTCGCTTCCGCGACGACCTCTTCTACCGCCTCAACGTGGTCCCGATCGACGTGCCGGCGCTCCGCCATCGGGGCGCGGACATCGAGGACCTCGCGCGACACTTCATGGAGCGCTTCGCCCGGGAGTTCCAGAGCCCGGCCCGCCGCTTCACGTCGCGCGCGCTCCGCTCGCTCCGCACGCATCGCTGGCCCGGCAACGTCCGTGAGCTCGCGAACCTCGTGCAGCGCGCCGTGCTCCTCGCGACCGGTCCCGAGATCGACGCCCCGGCCCTGGGCCTGGAGCCGACGACCTCGTCGCGGACCTCGGAAGGGATCGTGGGTCAGAGCATCGCCGAGGTCGAGCGCAAGCTCATCCTCGAGACGCTCACGCTCACGCAGGGAAACAAGACGGAGGCCGCGCGCATCCTGGGCGTCACCGCCCGGACGCTGTCCAACAAGATGCGGCTCTATCGGGATCAGGGACTGCTGCCGGAAGCTCCGGCGGCGGCTCGCTGAAGGGAGGGAACGCCATGAGCCTCATGGACACGAACTTCGACCTGCTCTCGCGGGCTCTCGACGCGACGGCCGCCCGGCACCGGACGGTCTCGTCGAACCTCGCGAACATCAACACGCCGAACTACCGCGCGAAGGAGGTGTCCTTCGAGCGCAGCTTCCAGGAAGCCCTCCGCAAGGGCGACGTTCGCGGCGCCCTGGGCGCCCGGCCGAGGTCGTCGAGCGCGAGGGAGCTGCCGTCAAGGCGGACGGCAACAGCGTCCACCTCGAGGCCGAGTTCGGCGAGATGCAGAAGAACCGGCTCGCCTTCGATGCCTACTCGGCGATCCTGCGCCAGCGCCTCGCGCTGGTGAAGCGCGCCATCGGCTCGGCGCGCTGAGCGACGACACGGGAGAACGATGATGGAACTCGACGGACTCTTCACCGGCATGTCGATCGCCTCCTCCGGCCTCGGGGCGGAGCGGCAGCGACTCGACGTGATCGCCCGGAACATCGCGAACGCCAACGTCGTCGGGACGCCGGGCCAGGCCCCCTACCGGCGGCAGGAGGTCGTCTTCAAGACGATCCTCGACCGCGAGGCCCGTCGCGGCGACGGGATTGCCGGACAGGTCACGGTCTCGGAGGTCGTGGACGACGAGGAGACCCCGCTGCGCGAGGTCTTCGATCCGTCGCACCCGAACGCGGACAAGGACACCGGCATCGTCACCTACTCGAACGTCAACATGGCCTTCGAGATGGTCGACCTCATGAGCGCGAGCCGCGCCTACGACGCCAACCTCAAGGCGATCCAGGCCTATCGCGACATGGCGACGGCGGCGCTCCGCCTGCTGGAGGGCTGACATGAGCGGTTTCGATTACGACGCCGCGGCATCCCGGATCGCCCGCGAGTTTCAGCAGGTCGGCGGGGCGGGCGCCCCGAAGACCCAGGGCGCCGAGGGCGGCGGGAAGTTCGGCGAGGTCCTGAAGAACCTGCTCTCCGAGACGGACGACCTGCAGCACGAGGCCGACAAGGCCGTCGAGCAGCTCCTCTCGGGCGAGAAGCAGGACGTGCACGAGGTGATGCTGTCCATGGCCAAGGCCGACGTCAGCTTCCGGATGATGATCGAGGTCCGGAACAAGCTCGTCGAGGCCTACCAGGAGGTCATGCGGATGCAGGTCTGATCCCCTCGGGGCCCGGATCTGATCGGCGGACGGAGAGAGAGAAGTGGACAAGGCGAACGACATCCTCGGACAGGTGAAGGCCATCTGGTCCCGGTTCACGGCCGGCCAGAAGTTCGGCATCGTCGGCACCCTCGGCGTCGTGCTGGCCGGCACGCTCGGGCTGACGCTCTGGGCCGGACGCCCGGACTTCCGGCGCCTCCCCCTCGCGGCCGGCGCCGACCCGGTTCCGGTCATGGCCCGCCTCGACGAGGAAGGCATCGAGTACCGCGTGCTCCCCGACGGCCGCACCATCCTCGTCGACGCCGACCGGCACGAGGATGCTCGCCGCGCCCTCGCCCAGTCGGGCCTGCTGGCGGGCGCGATGGAGGACGAGGACAAGGGTGGCCTCTTCGGCGGCCAGAGCCCCCTCAACAAGGAACACCAGCGCGAGATGCGCGCCCGCGAGGCCGAGAAGCGGCTCGCGGCGGCGCTCGAGCGCTACGACTTCATCGAGCGGGCGAAGGTCACGATCACGCCCTCGGTGGACCACCCCTGGAAGCGCGGTCGGCAGCCCGCGAAGGCGAACGTGCAGATCGCGACCCCGGGCGTGCCCTCGGACGCCCAGATCCAGAGCATCACGCACGTCGTCATGGGCGGCGTGGCCGAGCTCCAGGCCGAGCACGTCACCATCTCCGACATGCGCGGGACGATCCTGAAGTACGCCGAGACGCAGGCCGGGATGAGCCGGCGCGAGGTCGAGCGCCAGCGCCTCGTCGAGTTCGAGAAGGCGCGGAAGGCCCAGGAGGCCCTGGACTTCGTCTACGGCGACGGCAAGACCCACGTCACGATCAGCGCGGACATCGACTGGACCCGCTCGACGCGCCGCGAGAAGCGCTACGACCCCGAGTCGGGCGTGACCCGCCAGCGCTCCAAGAGCGAGGACAGCCGCACCACCGCCCGCGGCGTCGCGGAGGGGCCGGTCGGCTCGAACGTCCCCTCGCCCCGGGGCGGCAGCACGACCGACAGCGACACCTCGTCGACCTCGACCGAGCTGAAGGACTACGACTCGACCGAGACCGAGCTCGTCGAGATGGGCGGCGACATCAAGCGCCTGAGCGCCGCCGTCTTCGTGGACGACTCGATCGCGACCGACGCCGCCGCCCTCGCGACGGAGACGAAGAAGATCGAGGAGATGGTCGCGGCCGCGATCGGCCTCGACGCCACGCGCGGCGACACGATCAAGGTGCACGACCGCCCCATCGCCGGGCCGGCCCCCGAGCCCGAGGCCGAGACGGCCGGAGCGGCGGGCTTCCTCACCGAGTACGGCGGCTGGATCGAGACCGGACTGTACGTCCTCCTCGCCGTCGGCTTCCTCGGCTTCGCGCTCCGCGCGATCCGCCGGGCCCAGAGCTCGGTGCGCGCGGTGCTCGAGAAGTCGATGGAGGAGGAGGCCGCGCCCGAGCCCGAGCCGGAGCCGACCCCGATCGACGAGGTCGTCCTGAGCGCGGTGCGGAACAACGCGGACCTGGCCGGACGCAACGTGCGTCGCTGGCTCTACGAGACGGCGGAGGCCTGATCGATGACCGGACTGGACAAGGTCGCCATCCTCTTCCGCGTCCTCGGGGCCGAGGCCGCCGAGCCGCTCTGCCGCGGCATGCGGCCGGAAGAGGTCGCCCGGGTCGGCGCCGCGATGGTGCGCCTCGAGCGCATGCCGCCGACGCGGGAACAGATCGAGGAGGTGCTGGAGGAGTTCCAGGGCCTCATGCAGAAGGGCGGCGGGATCTTCTCGAACGTCAACGAGACGCTCGAGCAGATGTTCCGGGCCACCTTCGGCGAGCGCGGGGCGCAGCTCCTCGAGGAGGTGCGCGTCAACGCCCAGGTCGAGTCGCCCTTCAAGGGACTGACGGGCATCCCCTACTCGGACCTCGAGCGGGTCCTGCGCGAGGAGCACCCGCAGGTCCAGGCCGCGGTCCTCGCGAACATCGAGCCGCAGCTCGCGGCGGGCGTGCTCTCCTGCTTCACGCCGGAGGATCGCGCCGACATGGTCAAGCGCATCGCGACGATGCGTCCCCCGCCGCCGCGTCTGCTCCGCGACCTCGCGGATCTCTTCATCGAGAAGACGGCGCGTCTCCCCCGCTACGACGCCCTCGAGGCCGCGGCGGCCGAGGCGAGCGTGAAGCGGGTGGCGAGCATCCTCAACGCGGGCGGCGGCCAGGACAACTCGTCCCTCTTCGAGACGATCTCGGGCGACGCGCCCGATCTCGTCGAGCGGATCCGCGAGACGATGTTCACGTTCGAGGACCTCGCCGGCGTCGACAAGATGACGATGCAGAAGGTGCTCGGATCGATCGACACCAAGCTGCTCGCCCTCAGCCTGAAGGCCTGCAGCCCGCCGGTGAGCGACGCGATCTTCGCCGCCGTCTCCCAGCGGACGCGGGACATGATCGCCGAGGAGCGCGAGCTGCTCGGCGCGGTGCCGCTCTCCGAGGTGCGCGAGGCGCAGAAGGAGATCATGGGGGTGATCCGCGGGATGATCGAGAGCGGCACCATCGCGGTGTCGGTGGGAGGCGGTGATGCCGAGCTCGTCGAGTAGGACCCGCGTGGCCTTCACGCGGCCGCCCCGCGACGTCGCCCTCGTCGCCCGCGACCTCGCGGCTCCGGCCGGCGACGGACGCGAGCACTTCGACATCAAGGAGCTCCAGCGCCGCGCTTTCGAGCGGGGTCGCCAGGTCGAGCGCGAGGCGGCCCGTCAGCCTCTGGCGCGGATCTGCTCCGGACTCGAGAAGCTCGTGGCGGAGACCGAGGCGCGAACCGCCGCGGACCGCACGCGCGTCGAGGAGTTCGCGGTCTCTCTCGCGATGGCGGTCGCGGAGCGGCTGACGCACGCGCTCGTCGATGCGCACGCGCATGACGTCAACGCGATGGTCCACGACCTCCTCGCGAGCACCGGCGTCGACGAGGGCTCGGAGATCCGCCTCATCATGAATCCCGAGGACCGCGGACGCCTGGAGGAGTACGGCCCCGGCAGTCCCCTCGAGGGCGTCGCGATCGAGGTCGACCCCGCGCTGCCGCTCGGCGACATGGCCCTGCGCGGCCGGCACCACGAGACCTGGTCGCGGATGACCGAGCGCCTCGAGCAGGCGCGCGAGCGCCTGACGGAGGAGGCCCGCCGTGGCTGAGCTGACGCTCGATCGCTATCGCGGTGTCCTCGCCGACCTTCCGGCCGGTCGCACCGCCGGTCGGGTGACCCACATCGTCGGCCTCGCGATCGAGGTGCGAGGCATCCGCCTCGCCCTCGGCGAGCTCTGCCGGGTGGTGGACGGTCGCGGCGGCGATCGCCTGGCAGAGGTCGTCGGCTTCCGCGAGGACGCCGCGCTGCTCCTGCCCCTCGGCGAGTCGACGGGTCTCGCGCCGGGCGACCCGGTGCTGCCCCTCGGACGCGAGCTCACCGTCGCCTGTCACGAGTCGATGCTCGGTCGCGTCGTCGACGCCGTCGGGCGTCCGATCGACGACGGTCCGCCCCTGGCCGTGGCCGAGCGCCGCGCCATCGCCGGCGAGCCGCTGCCCGCGCTGTCCCGCCCCCGCATCACGCGCCCCCTCGAGACCGGCGTGGCCGCCCTCGACGGACTCCTCACGGTCGGGATGGGCCAGCGCCTCGGCATCTTCGCCGGCAGCGGCGTCGGCAAGAGCACGCTCATGGGCTCGCTCGCGCGTTCGAGCCGGGCCGACGTCAACGTCATCGCCCTGATCGGCGAGCGCGGTCGCGAGGTGGTCGAGTTCATCGAGACGGCCCTCGGCCCCGAAGGTCTCGCCCGCAGCGTGGTCGTCGTCGCTCCCTCCGACGATCCCGTCCTCATGCGCCAGAAGGCGGCCTTCACCGCGATGGCGATCGCCGAGTTCTTCCGCGACCGCGGCAAGGACGTCCTGGTGATGATGGACTCGATCACCCGCCTCGCGAACGCGTCGCGCGAGATCGGACTCGCCCTCGGCGAGCCACCGACCGTGCGCGGCTACCCGCCGTCCTTCTTCGGCACGATGCCGAAGATCGTCGAGCGCATGGGCCTCGGCGGGAAGGGTTCGATCACCGGCCTCCTCACCGTCCTGGTGGACGCGGACGACATGAACGAGCCGGTCGCGGACACGATGCGCGGACTCCTCGACGGACACATCGTCCTCTCCCGCAAGATCGCGGAGCGGGGTCAGTATCCGGCGATCGACGTCCTGCAGAGCATCTCGCGCGTGATGGGATCGGTGACGCTGCCCGAGCACGGCGCGGCGGCCCGCGAGTTCCGCAAGCTCCTCGCGACCTACGAGGACGTGCGCGATCTCGTGGCGGTCGGAGCCTACAAGCGCGGAGGCGACCCGGAGGTCGACCGCGCGGTGAGCCTCCACCCCGCCCTCGTCGAGTTCCTGCGGCAGTCCGACACCGAGCATCGCGGATTCGAGGACACGCTGCGCCGTCTCTTCACGATCGCGCGGACCGGCGCGCCCGGGGCCCGCCGGTGAAGCGCTTCCGCTTTCCCCTCCAGCGGCTCCTCGACCTCGAGGAGCGACGCTGCGAACAGGCCAAGCTCGCCCTGGCCGCCGCGGTCGCGCGCGCCCACGAGGCCGAGAGTCGCGAGCGTGCGGTCCGCCGCCACCTCGACGCCGCCACCGAGCGTTACCGGGAGGCCATCCTCGCCGGGCGTCTCGAGACGCCGCGGGTCTTCGGGGCCCAGGCCGAGATCGATCGGCTCGGAGTTCGGCTCATCGCGGCCCGGGAGGAGCGGAAGGAGCTCGAGGCCGAGGTCGAGCGACGCCGCGCGGAGCTCGCCGAGGTCCGGGGACGGGAGAGCGTGCTCCGGAACCGTCAGCTCGAGGCCCGGCAGGAGTGGCGCCGGGACGCCGAACGACAGGAGCTCGACGCGATCGACGAATTCCTCGCCGGGAAGCGCGGCCGCGGTCGATAAGTAGAGCGGAGAGAGACGCTTCGGCGCGCCCTCGCGGGGCGCCTCGAGGACGGGAGACGAGACGATGAAGAACCTGCTCGCCATCGTGGGGATGCTGACCCTGGCCCTCTGGGTCTTCGTGGGACTCCTCCACGGTTTCCTCGTGATCCAGGGCAAGAACTCGCCCGAGACCTACGCCAAGCTGCACGCGATCCCCGTGGTCGGGGGCTACTTCCCGGCCGTCGAGATCCCCTCCGAGGAGCAGGTCGAGAAGGCCGAGGAGGACGCCATCCGCCTCGACATCGTGAAGGCGCGGACGGACTTCAAGCTCCCCCCGGGATGGACGGCGGAGCAGCTCGAGGAGCTCATCGCCGACGTGAAGAGCCAGCGCGAGTCGCTCGTCAAGGACCGCGAGACGGTCGAGGCGGAGCGCGAGGCGACCGTGGCCCTCATCGAGGAGCTCGATGCGCGCGAACAGAACGTGAACGCCATGCAGGTCAAGCTCGACGCCCTCGCGCAGACGCTGTCGAAGCGCCAGGACGAGCTCGACGTCCAGCTCCGGAGCTGGGAGGTCGAGCGCGACGAGAAGATCGACGCCAACCTCAAGCGCATGTCGAAGGTGGTCGCGGGCATGAAGCCCGATCTCGCGAGGAACCTCCTCATCGGGGAGTCCGAGAGCCTCCCCGAGGACGAACGCGCCGAGCGCTACGCCGACGCGGCCCGGCTCCTGTCCTTCCTCTCCCCCGAGGCGAGCTCGGCGATCATGGAGCGGATGACCCCGGTCGAGTACCAGCGGATCCTCGAGGTCATGAAGGCGATGCCGCCGACCTCGAAGAACGGCTGAACTCCCCCGAGGACGGGAACTTCCGCTCGCCCCCGTCGATCCGGCGGGGGCGATTCAGTTTCGGGGCGCCCCCGACCGATAAGAGAGCAGGAATCCGTCGCGACCCGAGGGGACGCGGCCAGGGTCCGGGGGCCGAGGCCGCCCGGAGCACGCGCGGCTCGTCGGGAAGCGACCGCGCGGGGAAGAGGGAGGACGCATGGATATCGCCACCGTCACCGGCGTCGTGCTGGCGCTCGCCTTCGTCGTGGGGTCGATCCTCATCGGCGCGGGACTGGGCGCCTTCATCGACGTCCCGAGCATCCTGATCGTCGGGGGTGGCACCGTCGCGACCGTCCTCACCTCGTTCTCGATGGCGAAGGTCGTTTCCACGGGGAAGGTCGTCAAGAAGGCCTTCATGTTCCAGGCCCAGGCGCCGAGCGAGATCATCGCGCAGATGGCCGGCTTCGCCGCCCTCGCCCGCAAGGAGGGGCTCCTCGCGCTCGAGGAGAAGCTCCCCGACGTCGAGGACGCCTTCCTCGTGAAGGGCCTGCGCCTCATCGTCGACGGCTTCCCGGGCGAGGTCGTGCGCGACATCCTCACCATCGACCTGTTCGCGATGCAGGAGCGCCACAGCACGGGCAAGGCGATCCTCGACAAGATGGGCGACGCGGCGCCGGCCTTCGGCATGATCGGGACGCTCATCGGTCTCGTGACCATGCTCAAGAACCTCTCCGATCCCTCGCAGATCGGCGGCGGCATGGCGACCGCGCTCCTCACGACCTTCTACGGGTCCTTCATCTCCAACGTCTTCTGCATCCCCATGGGCACGAAGCTCGAGCAGCGGAAGAAGGAGGAGACCCTCCTCCGCGAGGTGATGATCGAGGGCGTCGTCGCGATCCAGAACGGCGACAAGCCGCAGATGGTGACCGAGAAGCTCAAGTCCTTCCTTCCGCCGGTGGTCCGCCAGGCCATGGATGAGGAGGCGGCCAAGGCGAAGGCCTGATCGCCGCGGAGACGACCATGACCGCGCCGCGCCCCATCGCCGAGCCCCGCCCGACCGCGGGAGGACTCCGTCGTGGGTGATCGCGCGAAGCCGGTCGACGAGCCGAAGAAGGGCGCCCCGCTCTGGGTCGTGACCTTCACCGACATGAGCTCGCTGCTCCTGACCTTCTTCATCCTCATCCTCACCTTCTCCTCCACGGAGAAGGAGATGCTGGCGAAGGCCGAGGGATCCCTGCAGGGCGCCTTCGGTCTCCACGAGGACCGCAAGCGGGACAAGCCCGACCTCGAGGAGTCGATCAGCAAGCGGAACATCAAGACCGACAAGGACGGCGTCACCGACGAGAAGACGCGCCTCGACCAGTTCCGCGAGAACATGAATCAGGTCCAGAGCCGGGACATCTTCGACGTCAAGATCGACAGCGTCGCGGAGGGCTTCAGGCTCGTGATCCCGCCGCCGCCGGGCGAGGAGCACTTCGCCCTCCTGACCGGCCGCCTCAACCGCAAGACGGAGGTCCTCCTCGAGGAGACGGGGCGCCTCCTGCGGTCGATGGACGTTCGGGTCGTCGTGCGCACGCACGTCGACGGCCGGACCTGGCGCGTGAAGCGCGGCCAGGACGCGATCGACTGGACCCTCGAGCACGCCCTCGACGCGGCGGCCGTGCTGGAGTCCGTGGGCTTCGCGCCGGAGCGCGTCTCCGTGTCGCCGCGGGGCAACCTCGAGCCGCTCGAGCCCGACGACGACGGCGAGATCGCCCGCTACCACAACCGCCGCCTCGAGCTCCTGGTGATCCCGGACTCGCGCGACCCGATCTACCGCACCCCGGAGCGGGAGGACTGACATGGTCGCGAAGAAGGCCGAAGATCCGCCGCCGGCCGGGGCCCCGCTCTACATGGTGTCCTTCGGCGACATGATCACGATCATGCTCACCTTCTTCATCCTGCTCTGCTCCTACGCGACGCAGCGGCAGGCGGGGTTCGTCGCGGACGGCGTGGGCGCGTTCCAGGTCGTCCTCGACACGCTCGGACTCCCGGGAGTCCTGCCCGGCGTCCGCCAGCCGGTCGATCTCGGGGCGACGAAGGTGCGCTACATGCCGGCCGGAGCGATCAACTACGAGCTCCTCGAGACCGAAGACGGCCAGCTCGACGACCTCAACCGCAACGCGCTGCGCGACGTGGTGAAGAAGGCGCTCACGAGCGACGAGGTCGTACAGCTCCCGACCGTCTTCGTCTTCGACTACCGCCAGACGACCTTGAGCGCCGATCACCGGGCCGCGCTCGACGCGGTGGCGACGCTCCTCCGGCGCGGCCGGGTCCGGCTGCGGATCGAGGGCTTCGCCTACCAGGAAGAGCTGCCGCCGCGCGAGACGCGGGCGCTCGCCGCGGCCCGGGCCCGCGCGGTCGGGGACTACCTCACCGATCAGTACGGCATCGCCCGTTCCCGCATCGACACGGTCGGCGCGGGATCCGGCGGGGCCGGCAAGGAGAATCGCGCGAACCGACAGGTCCAGGACTTCCTGGGGCGTCGGATCGCCATCATCTATCTCGTTCCCGAGGAACGCTGAAGGAGACGCGACATGAAGCTGAAGATCCTCATCGGAGCCGCGGTCGCGGTCGTCCTGGGCGTGAGCGCCTTCGTGGTCGCCGGCGGCGGCGAGAAGGTCGACCAGGCCTACTGGGACAAGATCCGCGGCACCGAGCAGTACTACGAGAAGAGCGAGGTGCTGACCGCGCCGACGCCCTACGGCGAGAAGGACCTCATGGTCAATCTCGTCGACAAGAAGATCGTCGTCTTCAGCTTCGACATCCAGTACCGCCTCGGCGGCGAGTGGATGGAGACGCCGGAGCTCGCGACGCTGGCGCTCGAGGCCAAGGCGGCGGAGATCCGCAGCCGCATCATCATCATGTTCACGAGCCGGAAGTCGACCGACTTCTCGGGCGCGGGCCTCGAGGGATTGATGCTCGAGATCATCTCGATGATGAACGACCTCGCCTTCCCGAAGGGCATGGCGCGGATCGAGACGATGGTCATCAAGAACCTCGTGCTCCAGGGAAGCTGATCGTCCGCGACGATCACTTCCAGCCGCCGTCCACCCAGGGGTGTTCGGTCTGGACCCGTTCGCGCGAATCGATCGTGGGCGGCGCCTTCAGCACGAAGACGAGCCGCCCTCTTCCTCCGGTCGCGCGCAGGATGCGCTCCGCCACCCGCCGGTACGCCAGCGCGTCCCCGGGGAGGAAGGCGCCGATCTCCCCCTCCGACCAGTAGAAGATGTCGAGGTAGGGGGCTCCCTTGACCCCTTCCGTCGCGAAGGCCGCCGCGACGTCCGGCGGCAGCGCCTGCCGCGCGTCCTCGTCCAGCGCGACGATGAATCCCGAATCGTAGCGGTAGGCGTAGAGGCGGAACGAGAGATAGGTGCTCCAGGCGCCGAAGTAGGACAGCGCGGGGCCGACGGCGAAGAGGATCATCGCGACCCAGGTCAGCGGACGCCCCCGCCAGCGCACCAGCTCGCGCGCCGGGAAGCGCTCGCCCTCACCGCGGAAGAGCACGAGGAGCAGGGCGATCATCGCCAGGTTCCAGGGCCACACGACCGGGTTGAAGCCGCGCACGAGCGGCCCGAGCATCACGAGCAGGAAGACGTGCATGCCGAGCAGGCCCCAGCGGCCCCAGCGGCGCCACTGCGGCCGGATCAGGGCGAGGCCCAGGGCGAGCTCGATCAGGGCCGCCGCGAATCCCATCGGCCGCCGCACCGAGAGCGCGAGGTCGAACCACTCCGGACCCCAGAAGGTGTAGAGCCCGTCCTCGAAGAAGGTGAGGTGCAGCTTCGAGAAGCCCGACCAGACGTAGATGCCGATCATCGCGAAGCGGAGGGCCGCGACGCCGCCGGCGAGCGCGTCGGGGCGCCGCGCGCACCAGGCGCCGACGCCGAGGAAGAAGGCGTACTGCAGGAAGTAGGGCTGCCAGAGGACGAGGTCCCAGGCCCCGCGCGCGAGGAGGAGCGCGAGGAGCGATCCGCTCAGGGCGGCGCGGCGGGGGAGGACGGCCACGGCGAGCGCGAGGGCTCCGATGAGCCCGAGGATCACCCGATCCCAGGGCGCGGCGACGCGCGGCCAGTCGCCGAAGATCGAGAGAGAGGTGAGCCAGGGGTGCTCGAGCCACAGCCCGGGCGCGGCGACGAGCGCGCCGAGCAGTCCCAGGGCCGCGATCCGGACCGCCACGAAGACGCCGGTCCGGTGAGCATCACCGGACGAGCGTCCTCGCGGTTCGGTCTCGGAAGTCACCGGCGATCAGTGCGTGATCGTGGGATCGATCTTCTTGGCCTCGTCGATCCAGCCCTGGATCGCGGCGGCGTCCGGCACGCGACGGGTGAGCTTCTTCTCCGCGTTGATCTCCGCCATCTTCGTGGCGAGGTTGTCGGCGCGACGCTGACGCAGCTCCTTCACGGTGTCGACGCCGGCGGCCTCGAGGAGCTCGGAGAACTGCGGACCGACGCCGTTGAGGCGCATGAGGTCGGCGAGGTTCGCCCACTTCAGGATGAGGGTCTCGCTGAGACCGGTCTCGGTCGCCACCTTCTTCCGCCCGGACTTGTCGCAGCAGAGCTTCAGGAAGTCGGCCGTCGACTTGATCTTCGCCGCGCGTAGCTTCTCGCCGTAGGCCGGTCCGATGCCCTCGATCTCTTCGATGCCATAGCTCATGTCGTCGTCCTTTCTCCCCCGTTCTCGGGGACACGGTTGATGAGTCGATCGATGTCCGCGTCGCGACCGCGCCGGCGCAGGTCCCGGACGTAGAGGCGCAGCAGCTCCGCGCTCTCCGGTCCGACGCCCGCGGCGCGCAGCGCGCTCGCGATCTCCAGTCTCCGCGAGAGCGCGGCGCCGGCGATGCGGCCCAGCCCGTCGAGGAGAGGTCGACGCACGCCGGCGGACCGGCGACCGTCGGCATGATAGACCGGCCCGGGATCCGTGTCGCCGGACATCTCGCAGAGGACCCGCAGGCCGCGCGCGATCTGCTCGCGGGAGAGGCCGAGGGTCCGGCTCGCGGCGTGGATGAGGTCCGGCATGAAGATCTCGCGAACGGGACGCCGGGAGGTCACGAAGGGGAGGTTAGCGGCGCCCGACCCCCACCGCCATTGGGGATGTCGGCCGCCCCCCGCGGCCGGGGCACCCTGTTATGATCTCGCGGTGGCGGACGGAAACCCCGCCGAGTCCGGGAGATGGGAACGAGGAGACCGCCGGTGGAGCCGCGAGTCGAGGACTACGAGAAGCTGGGCGCCTTCTATCTGGGTCGCACCTGGGATCGCCGCGCCGGCGCCGTCGGCGAGGAATTGCTGCTCTACGACTCCAAGGACCTCACGACGCACGCGGTCTGCGTCGGCATGACCGGCAGCGGCAAGACGGGACTCTGCATCTCGCTGCTCGAGGAGGCCGCGATCGACGGCATCCCCGCGCTCGTCGTCGACCTGAAGGGCGACCTCGTCAACCTGCTCCTGACCTTCCCCTCGCTCTCCGCCGCGGACTTCCGCCCCTGGGTCGACGCCGGCGAGGCCACGCGCAAGGGGATGGACCTCGACGCCTACGCCGCCGATCGCGCGAAGCTCTGGAAGAAGGGGCTCGCCGATTGGGGACAGGACGGGGCGCGGATCGAGCGTCTGCGCGCCGCGGCCGACTTCGCGGTCTACACGCCGGGAAGCGACGCCGGCCGCTCGCTCACGATCCTCAAGTCCTTCGCGGCGCCCTCCGCGGCGCTCCGCGACGACGCGGACGCCTTCCGCGATCGCGTGCAGGGGACGGTCTCCGGCCTCCTCGCGCTGCTCGGTCTCGAGCCCGACCCGGTCCGCTCGCGCGAGCACATCCTGCTCTCGAACATCCTCGACGCCCACTGGCGCGAGGGTCGCAGCCTCGATCTCGCCGGCCTGATCCGCGCGGTGCAGTCGCCGCCCTTCGATCGCGTCGGCGTGTTCGAGCTCGACTCGTTCTTCCCGGCCGGCGACCGGCTCGCGCTCGCGATGAGCCTCAACAACCTCCTCGCCTCGCCGGGCTTCTCGTCCTGGCTCGAGGGCGAGTCGCTGGACGTCGGCCGGCTGCTCTGGACGGAGACGGGTCGACCCCGCGTGAGCATCCTCTCGATCGCGCACCTGTCCGAGGCGGAGCGGATGTTCTTCATGACGATCCTCCTCAACGAGGTCGTCGCCTGGACGCGGACGCAGCCCGGCACCTCCACGCTGCGGGCCCTGCTCTACATCGACGAGGTCTTCGGCTACCTCCCCCCCACCGCGAACCCGCCCAGCAAGAAGCCGCTGCTGACGCTGCTCAAGCAGGCGCGGGCCTTCGGCATCGGCTGCGTCCTCGCGACCCAGAACCCGGTGGACCTGGACTACAAGGCGCTCTCGAACGCCGGCACCTGGTTCCTCGGCCGGCTGCAGACCGAGCGCGACAAGATGAGGGTCCTCGACGGGCTGGAGGGCGCCGCCGGCGGCGCGCACTTCGACCGCTCCGAGATGGAGAAGATCCTGAGCGGCCTCGGCCAGCGCGTCTTCGTCATGAACAACGCGCACGAGGACGGCCCCGTCGTCTTCCACACGCGCTGGGCGATGTCCTATCTCGCCGGGCCGATGACGCGCACGCAGATCCGCGCGCTCGGTGAGCGGAACCCGGCCCCGTCCGCGGAACCGAAGGCGCCGGCACCGCTGGTCGCCGCGCCGGCCGCCGCGCGCGCGGCGGCGGTGCCCGCCCCGGAGGCCGATCGGCCGCCGGAACGGCCGGTGGCGCCGAGCGGGATCGAGGAGGGCTTCCTCCCCCTCGGTCCCGGCGCGCCCCGCCGCGGACGGGTCGTCTACCGGCCCGCCCTGGCCGCCCGCGCCTCGGTGCACTTCGCGAACGCCACCGCCGGAGTGGACGAGTGGCGCGACCTCGAGCTCGTCGCTCCGCTCGAGGAGGACGTCCCGACCGACCCCTGGGAGGCGGCGACGCGTCTCGAAGCCGGCGCGCTCGACACCGACTCCGAGCCGCTGGCCGACGCGGCCTTCGACGCGCTGCCGCGCGAGGCCGGCCGCGCCGCGAGCTTCTCGACCTGGGAGAAGAAGCTCGAGGCGCGTCTCTACCGCGACGAGGCGATCACGACATTCTCCTGCCGGAGCCCGAAGGCGAGGTCGGAGCCCGGCGAGACCGAGGGCGACTTCCGCGCCCGACTCCGGGCCCTCGCCGACGAACGCCGGGACCTCGAGGTGGAGAAGCTGCGGCGCAAGTACGCCTCGAAGCTCGACGTGATGCAGCGCCGTCTCCGCTCGGCCGAGGAGCGGGTGGCGCGCGAGGAGGCCCAGTACGGCCAGTCCAAGACCTCGACGGTCGTCTCGATCGGAAAGACGATCCTGGGCGCGCTCTTCGGCCGCAAGCTCACGAGCGCCGGCAGCATCGGCGGCGCGGCCACGGCCGTCAGCCGCGCGGGACGCGCCTCGAAGGAGCGCGACGACGTGAAGCGCGCCGAGGAGGAGCTCGAGATCGTCAAGCGCGAGCTCGGCGAGCTCGAGGCCCTCGCGGCGAACGACGTCGCCGAGCTCGAGGGTCGCCTCGCGGCGGAGGAGCTCGACATCGACGCGAAGCCCGTCCGCATCCGGAAGTCGGACACCGCGATCAGCCGCGTCCGCCTGGTCTGGATGCCCTGGGTCCTCGACGAGAACGGTCGCGCGGAGCCCGGATTCCGGCTCGACTAGCGGTAGCGTTTCCCGTCGAGCTCGATCCATCCGCCGGGGCGACGGCCGCCGGGGTCGTGGTGCGTCCAGTGGAGGACGCCGCCCTTGTCGTTCCACTCGTACTGGCCGCGGATGCGGATCCGGTCGCCCTTCTCGACGGGAACGCGCGGGGCGAGGTCGATGTTGTGCGAGACCTTGACCGTGATGCCGGTCGCCAGCTTCAGGATGAAGAGCTGGTGCCGGCTCCCCTCGTTGTCGTCCCGCAGGAGGGTGACGACGGTGCCCTCGGTCTCGACGACGACGCCCGACTCGCGGTCCCGGAACAGCGCCTCGATCTTCCGCGAGGAAGCGAGAGCCGCCTCGGTCCCCGACTCCCCGGTCCCCGGAGACGGCGCCTCGGTTCGCGTCGACGGGTTCGCGATCTCGGGCCGCGACCCGGATTCCCCGCCGTCCGTCGCCGACTTCTCGCCGCCGAGCTTGCCGTAGCCGAGCGCGCCGAGCACGAGGACCACCACCAGACCCAGCAGGGACTTTCCGAGTCCGGCCTTCTTCGCGTCGTCGCCCATGTGCGTTCCTCCGTTCGTCAACAGAGGGTGCCCGCTCGAGCGCCGCCCTTCAATGCCGCGGGCGCGAGCCCCCGATCGGGAGCCCGCGCCCGGCGCGGTGAGGATCCGGAGGGGGCCGGAATCAGTTGATGCCGAGTCCCTCGCCCGAGACCTTCGGGCGCGGCGCCGGCTTCGGCGCGGGTCCGGACCCCGCCTTCGGTCGGCCGCCGAGTCCCGCGACGGTCTTCGAGGCGGCGCCCGACTTCGGCGCGGGCTTCGCGACCGGCTTCTTCGCCGGAGCGGGTGCGGCGCCGGCCTTCGCCGTCGCGGTCGCCGGCGTCGCCGCGCGCGGCGCGGTGAGGTCGACGAGCTCGGTGCGCGCCGGCACCTCGTAGGCGAAGCGGGTGTGATCGGGCTTCTCGACCGTCTTCAACTTCGCGAGCGCGAAGCGCTTCGTGAACTTGCCCTCGGCGTCCATGTCGTCGCGGCGGACGAGAACGCCCTTCTCGACGTCGAACCAGACCTGCACCCGGGGCGTGCCGTTCGCCTCCCGACCGACGTAGACCTCGGCCTTCCGGCCCTCGTGGTCCTCGTCGGCGAGGCGCTCGACCTCGAAGCGCGCGAGGGCCTCGAAGAGGAAACCCTTCTCGGGGACCTCGGGCGCGACGTCCTTCATGCAGCGGCGCATGCCGTCGCGGGTGGACTGCACCCAGAGGTAGCGTCCGTCGCCGACGGCGAGGGTGCTGCCGGTCCGGATCACCGGCTTGCCGTCGACCATGAGACGGCCTTCCTCGCGGGTCTCGGCCCGGGTCTTCACGAGGCGGCCGCAGCGCCACCACTCGACCGTGCCGAGGCTGCGGTGCTCGCCCTCGCCGCCGTCACCCGGAAAGACCGTCAGGGCATCGAGTTCGGCCGAGAACGCGGTCTGCTTCATCAGCCTCGCGTGGAGCGAGGCGCTCCAGGTCTCGAGCTTCCCCCGACCCGCGTCGTCCTGCGCGAGCAGCGGCGGCGCGACGAAGACGGCCGTCATCACCGCGACGACGATGAGGACGGAGACGGGGAAGGCGGGCGAGTCGGTTCGGTACATCGGAGGCTCCGGGCGAGGGAAGGGTCGGTCTCCCGATCCTCGGCGTCCGGGCCGCTCCGACCTGAGCCTCGGGTCAACTTGCGGGACGAGCGCGTGATCACCCGGTCCGGACGACGAGCCCCAGGGCGAGGAAGTCGTCCGCGCGCCGCTCGGCCTCCACACGCCCGCCGAGCGATCCGATCGCCGCCCGCACCGCGGACTCGTCCTCGGGCAGGATGCCGCCGAGGATCGCCCGCGCCCCCGGCGCGGCGAGGGCGAGCAGCGGCGGAAGCAGCGCCGGCAACCGCGCGCCGAACACGTTGGCGAGGAGGACGTCGAAGGGGCCCTCCCCGAGCGCCTCGACGCCGCCGAGCCGGACCTCGAGGCGATCGGCGACGCCGTTGCGCGCCGCGTTCGCCCGGGCGTCCTCGACGGCGCCCTCCTCCCGGTCGACGGCGACGCCCCCGATCGCTCCCAGCGCGAGCGCCGCGAGCGCGAGCACGCCGCTGCCGGTGCCGAGGTCGGCGACGCGGGCGCCCTCGACCCGCGCCCATTCGAGGAGTTCGAGACAGGTCCGGGTGCTCGCATGGTCACCCCCGCCGAAGCCCCGACCGGGCTCGATCCGGACCTCCGCCCGGCCGTCCGCGAGTTCCCCCGCGCGCCAGGGCGGCAGGACGCGGAGGCGCGAGCCGACGGTGACGACGGGGTGCTGCGCGCGCCAGCCCGCGGCGAGGCTCGCCTCGCGCTCGGGGCTCCGGACGGCCGCGGGCCAGCCCTCCCGCTCGAGTCCGGCGAGAGCCTCCGCGCAGCTCGGCCCGGACCCGGCCTCGCAGAAGACGACGCCGAGGTGACGTCGGGCCGCGCCCTCGCGATCACCGGCGATCCAGAGCTCGGTGGGGATCTCCTCGACGGCGACGGCGCAGCCGCTCCGCTCCGCCACGAGTTCGGCCCAGGTCGCCGCGGCCTCGGCGTCCGCGAAGGCCGCCTCGAAGACGCGGAAGGCCGGCGCCCCGGTCAGAAGGGCCTCCGGCCGCTCAACGACTCGTGCGAGGAGCGATGAAGGAGCCACCGGTCGTCCCGCTTCTCGAGCTCGATGACGAAGGCCGCCCGCCAGGTCTCGGTCCATTCGCCGCCGGAGCGACTCTCCACCGCGATGACGAACTCCGCCGTGGCCGCCTCGCCGTCGACCCGCACCGCGATGTCGCCGCGGACGGCGGCGCGCTGATCTCCCCGGGCGAGCGGCGTCCCGCCGCGGAGGAAGGCGACGGCCAGCGCCCGACGGATGTCGTCCCGGCCGAAGCCCAGGGTCGTCTCGCGGAAGTCGGTCGTCAGGCCCTCGAGGACGTCGCCGCCGTCGCGATCGTTGAAGGCGTCGATCACGCGCTCGACCGCGGCGCGGACGCGCGACTCCTCGCTGGCGAGGAGCTTCAGCGTCTGCCGCACGGCCACGACGAGGACGAAGACGAGACCGGCGCCGATCAGGATGCGTCGCCACATGGGTGAGCCCTCCGCGGGTCGCATCCTATCATCACGACCGGGCGACCCCGGCCGGGATCAGCCGAGGTAGTTCAGGAGAGAGAGCTGTCCGATGCGCGAGGTCACGAGGAGCGCGGCCTGATAGGAGGCCTGATCCCGTTCCAGTCGCGAGGCCGCCTCCGCGAAGTCGACGTCCTCGAGGTTGGACCGCTGCGACTCGAGATTGAAGTCATCGTCGAGCAGGCGCGACGACACGGCCTCCAGACGGGACCCGAACGTGCCGAGTCGTCCGGCGCCCGCCAGCACCTTGTCGTGCGCGTCGTCGAAGTCGGCCAGGAGCTCGCGGACGAAGTCGAGGTCCTCGCTGATCGATCGCTCCTGTCCGGCGCGACGCAGCTCGTCGCGAATGCCGACCAGGACCGAGAAGATGTCCGTCGTCCCGCGGTGGATCAAAGACTCCTCCCCCGCCCGACGGATCCCCCGGGGGTCGACGTTCAGCACGCGCCCCTCCACGCTGTCGAAGATGCGCTGCGAGGCCGCGTTGAAGTCGATCGGCGTGCTCGAGGCCCCGCCGTCGAGCGACAGCGTTCCCTCGGCGTTCCCCGCCACCGTCCCGGTGAAGGACGAGGCGACTCCGGTGAGATCGAGGTAGACGCGCTCGCCGTCCGGTCCCCGGACCTCCAGATCGGTCTCGCTGCCGTCGAAGTGGACCGGCTTCCCGCCGTTGAGCGCGACCTGCTGCGCGCCGTTGTCGTCGCGCGACACCTCGATCTGATGCCCGATGCCGAGGATCGTGTCGCCCCCGACCGACGACGCTCCGGGCAGGATGCCGCCCCCGAAGTAGACGGTCGAGACGTGACTCACGGTGAGCCGGCCCAGCCCCTCGCCGCTGTCGGTGCCGGTCGCGGCCGGCTTCGCTCCGGTGAGGCCGCCGTAGACCGTCTCGCCGCGGCGACCGCCGCCGAAGAGCTCGGAGCCGGGGAGGTTGAGCGGCGAGAAGAGCCCGGGGCCGATCTCCGCCTGGAGCGTGTCTCCGTTGCCGCCGTAGACGACGCGCTCCCGCCCGGTGGCGTCGAACTCGAAGTCGAAGGGCTGACGGTCGGTCGCCGTGCCGGCGAAGACGTAGCGGCCGGCCACGCGGGCGTTGCCGAGTCCGACGAGGTCCCGGAGGTAGCCGTCGATCTCGTCCGCGAGCGCGATCCGGTCGTTGTCCTCGTTCGTGGGCGTGAGCGCCTGGATGATCGTCTCGCGCGCCGACTGGGCGAGCTCCGACATCTGGAGGACGGTGGCCGAGGCGCTGTCGGTGAAGCTGCGGCCCTCGTTCACGTTCTTCTGGAACTGGGCGACGTCGAGGATGTTGCGCTTCACCGAGAGCAGCCGCCCGATCGAGCGGGCGTCGTCGGACGGCTTCTCGATCCGCCGACCCGAGGCGACCTGCTGCTGGGTCCGGTAGAGCCGCTCCAGGCTCTGACCGAGGCTCTGCTGCGTCGACTGGTGATAGAGGTTCTGGGTCACGCGCAACATGGCGAAGGATCCCTCACAGGGCGAACAGGATGTCGTTGATGCGGTCGACGACCTCGATGATCCGCGCCGCCGCCTGGTAGGCCTGCTGGTAGCGCTGGAGGTTGACCAGCTCCTCGTCCACGGAGACGCCCCGGACCTGCTCGAGCCGGTCCCCGATCGCGTCGCGGAGCCGCGTCTCGTTGTCGAGATTCGCCTCCGCCCGGGCCGTGTCGCGACCGGCGTCGGCGACGAAGGCGCCGTAGCGCCCCTCCAGGCTCCGACCGTCCAGGCCCTCGATCGGCGCCTGCCGGAGGGCCAGCAGTGCGTCGATGTTGCGGGTGTCCGACACGGCGGCGGAGGCGCCCTGCGCGAATCGCTCCGGGTCGTCCAGGAGCTCCCGGGAGACGGCGATGTCCGCCGCCCCGGTGCCGGTGAAGAGCGCGTTCACGCCGAAGGCCACCAGGAAGTCGGACGTGTCGGTGTCGGCGTAGAGCGCCAGATCGAAGGTGTCGCCCGCGGCGGCGTCGAGGATCCCGGTCCCGAAGGAGACCTCGACCCCGTCCTGCAGGGCGATCGGCTCGCCCGGCGAGTAGCCGTCGCCGACGTCGAGCGTCGCGACGACCGCGCCGGCCGAGTTCACGACCTCCACCTGGAGACCGGGCGTCAGCCCCACCTCGCCGGAGCCGAGAGGACGGAAGGTGTAGGTGTCGTCGTGATCCCCGTCGTACGCGCCCGAGACCGTCACGTCGACGCTTCCGCCGGTGCCGGTGGCCGAGGTCGCGGCGAAGCCGAGCGCCGCCAGGGGCGAGCCGCTCGTCGCCGTCAGCGCGAGCTGCGAGGAGGTCCCCGAGGTCGGGCTCTCGATCACGAGATGGCCGCCCTCGTCGCGAGCGGCCGGGAAACCGAGCGTGCCGTTGATCGCCGCGGCGACCTCGGCCGCGGTGGCCTGACCGATGTTGGAGAACTGCGCCGAGTTGAAGGTCACCGTCTGCGGGGCCCCGCCGTCGATCGCCACCGTGATCTGGTCGCCGTTCGCCAGGGCGAAGGGTTCGGCCGCGCCCGCGAGGCGGGCCGCGCCCGTCCCGAAGCCGCTCGCGTCCGGATTCGGATCGACGATCGGCCCGAAGTGGAAGAGCTTCCCCTGATCGGCCGTGATGCGGAGCTTCCCGTCGAAGTCGAACTCCGCCGAGACGCCGGCGAGGCCGTCGAGCGCCGCGACGAGATCGTCGGGGCTGTTGACGTTCGGATCGAGCGTGACCGTCTGCTGCTCCACCGCGCCGGTCGCCTGGTCGACGGTGCTGAGCACGAAGCGACCCTGGGCGAGGTCGTAGGGGAGCCCGGCGGCGGCGAGCGGACCGCTCCGGTCGGCGGGCGCGATCGCGTAGGCCGAGCGGAGGCTCTCGTAGCCGCCCGCGCGAGGAACGCCGCGGGAGTAGGTGCGGTTGACGTTCGTGATGAGCTCGCGAGCGATGGTGTCGAGCTCCTCGAAGCGCGCCTCCGGCCCGCCCTTCTCCACCGCGGCGAGCAGCGCGCTCATGCGTCCGGAGTCGACGTCGAGCGGAACCGTCCCCCCGACCGCGAAGACCTCGGGCCGACCGGTGTCGATGCCCCGGAGCTCGAGTCCGATCGCGGCGTGGGTGGCGACGACCTCCTGGCCGGAGATCGTGACGCGCGCGCGGCCGAGCTCGTCGCGACGCACGCGGGCGTCGGTGTACTGCGAGAGTTCTTCCAGGAGGGCATCCTGGCGATCCAGGAGATCCTGACCGCCGTCGACGATCCCGACGCTCGAGGAGAGCTGCTGGTTGATCGCGCCGATCTCCTCGATGAGGACGTTCACCGAGGCGACCGCGTCCTCGAGCTGGGTGCCGGCGTCTCCGGCGAGCTCGCCGAGCCCGCGGGAGATCTCCCGGAAGCGCGAGGCGAGATCCTCGGCCGCGTTGAGAACGACGCCGCGGTTCGCCAGCTCGTCCGGCGCGGTCGCGAAGCTCGAGAGTCCGTTGAAGAACTCGCCGAAGCGCGCCGCGATGCCGTTCGAGCCCGGCTCGCCGAGGATCGATTCGACGTCGAGGAAGTTCGCGAGCTCCGCCTCGCGGAGTCCCACGGCCTGGTTGCGCTCCTGCAAGCGACGCAGGAGGAGGCCGTCGGTGATGCGTTCGATCGAGGCGACGCGGACGCCGCTCTGCTGCCATCGACTGGTGCCGTAGTCCGACCCGACGGACGCGAGGTTGACCCGCTGACGCGAGTAGCCGGGAGTCGTGGCGTTCGCGAGGTTGTGCCCGATCGTGTCGATCGCGACCTGGGCGGCCGAGAGGGCCGCCAGCCCGGTGTTGTAGCCCGACATCAGATCCTCCGATCCATGATCGCGAGGTTGCCTTCCTCCCGGGTGCGACCGCCCCGGTCGTAGGTGGTCTGGGCGTGATCGAGCCCGAAGGCCGCCCGCACCATCTCGCGGTTGAGGCGCGCGAGCTCGCCGACGATCACGCGGAGGCGACGGTTCTTGCCCTGCACGCCCCCGGTGCGGTCCATCAGGCTGCGATGGATGCCCGAGAGCTCGTCCCGGCGCCCGACCGGCAGCGCCGCGAGCAGCGAGGCGGCGAGACCCGGGCCCGCGCTCACGCCGAGGCGGGCCGCGAAGCGGCCGACGACGCGCTCCCGGCGTCGCACCAGGGTCTCGAGGCGCCCCAACAGGGGCCCGACCATCTCCAGACGGCGATGGAGCCCGTCGAGGTCGTTCCGGACCACGAGGTCCTCGAGCGCGTCGAGCGCCTCGTCGAGATCCTGCTGCATCGACTCCTCCTCGTTGAAGTGAGCGCGCAGCAGGTCGGCGTCGGCGTCGTTCAGGACGAGTCCGTTCATCGTTCGATCTCCGGGACGAGGCGGACCGTCGACTCGGCGTCGGCCGCGAGATCACGGGACAGTTCGGCGAAGGCATCGAGGCCGCGTTGCAGGGCGGCGCGGGAAGCCGCGCGGGCGGCGACGTCCTCGGGGGCGACCGCCTGCTCGGCGCGCATGCCGTCCCGGATCACCATCTCGGCGATTCCGATCCCGCCGCGCTCGGAGAGGGCGTCGCCCATCATCCGGTCGAAGAAGCCCGAGTAGATGTCGGACCCGGGGAGGCCGCCGAAGAGCCCCTCCTCGCCCAGCGACTCGCGCATCGTCTGCACCATCATCGAGGTGAACACGCTCTCGAGGCCGTGGGCGGCCTTCTCGAGGCGGGCGCGACGGTCGCCGCCGCCCGAGACGAGCCGGGCGAGCTCGGCGTCTCCGGGGCCGGACGTCGCGACGGGAGGAAGGTGAGAGTCACTCATCGCTTCCTCCTCTCACTTCACGACCAGCTCGGCGTGCAGCGCGCCGGCGGTCTTCATCTGCTGGAGGATCGCGATGAGCTGGCGCGGCGAGGCCCCGAGGGCGTCGAGCGACTGGCTCAGGCGCGCGATGCTCTCGCCGCCCTTCACGATCTGCAATCCCGAGGACTCCTCTTCGATCCGGACCTCCGAACGGGGCACGACGGTGGCGCCGGGCCCGTTGGTGAAGGGCGCCGAGGGGACCGCCTCGGGCGCCTCGCTGATCGTCACCGAGAGCTTCCCGTAGAGCACCGCCACGGTGGAGACGCGAACCTCCTCGCCGGCGACGATGATCCCGTTCCGCTCGTCGATCACGACCTTCGACACCGACTCGACCTTGACCCGGAGGTCCTGGACGTCGGCGATGAAATCGGGGATCTGCCCCATCTCGGCCGCGGGAACGCGGATCTCCACGTTGCCCGAGTCGATCGCGCGGGCGGCCTTCGGCCAGCGATCCGAGATGACGGCGGCGATGTTCCGCGCCGTGCGCCAGTCGGGGTTCTTGAGCTGGAGCGTGACCACGCCCCGACGGTCGGACACCCGCATCGGCACCGTCTTCTCGACCATCGCTCCGCCGGGGATCGCGCCGACGGTCGGCACGTTGATGGTGACCTCGGAGCCCGACGCGCCCGCGGCCGTCGCGCCGCCGACGGCGAGCGGGCCTGCCGCCAGGGCGTAGACGGTCTTGCCGTAGGGGCCCTTGAGCTGGGTCTCGAAGAGGAATCCGCCGAGCAGGCTCGTCGCCTTCTGGATCGAGGCGACGTTCACGTCGATGCGGGTGCCGAGTCCGCGGTAGGGGTCGATCTCCGCCGTGACCATGACGACGGCGAAGTTCCCCGTCTCCAGGTCGCGGGTCTCGATGTTCATCCCCTCGCGGCGGACCATGTTCGCCATCATCTGCAGGGCGAGCTCGGACTTGTCGCCGGTGCCCTTCAGGCCGCCGACGAGACCGATGCCGCGGATGCGGTTGCTGCGAACGCCCTCGATGTCCGTGATCTCGGAGATGCGCGACTGCGCGAGTCCGGTGCCGGCGAGGATCGAGAGCGCGAGGAGGAGCGTGAGCTGACGCATGTTCGTTCTCCCTCAGAAGGGCCAGATGACGTCGAGGAAGCGCGAGAACCAGCCGCGGTTCACCGCGCGGGAGGACGGGCCGGTCCCCTCGATGGCGAAGCTGGCGTTCGCGACGTACTCGGACTTGACGGTGTTCGACCGGGTGACGTCGTAGGGCCGGACCTGGCCGGTGATGCGGATGATGCGACGATCGCCGTCCACCGCGATCCGACGCGTGCCCTCGACGAGCATGTTCCCGTTGGGCATGACGTCGATCACGACGACCGAGATCTTGGTCTCGAAGCGCCCGGTCTTGTCGACCTGCGCGGAGCCGTCGAAGCTCTTGCTGGCGCTGCCGGAGGCCGAGGGAAGCGGCTCGAAGAAGCGCGGGAAGACGTCGAAGTTCGTCAGCGCGGCGTCCAGCGAGGAGTCCTTCGAGAAGGACGTGCTCTCGTCGTTCGCGACGGTCTGCCGCTCGTCGATCACGATGGTGAGGATGTCGCCGATCCCGCGGGCCGTCGTGTCCGAGAACATCGAGGGCGCGGGCCGGTCGGGGTTCCACAGGGACTGGGCACCGGCGGTGCCGGCGAGCAGGGCGACGATGGCGAGGGTGCGGATGGTCATCTCTCGGTCTCCTCAGTTCTGCAGCAGGGCGTCGACGGTGCGGGAATCGACGACGAGGGCGAGGACGCGCGTGCCCGTCTCGACGTTCTCGAGTTCGATGCGGTCGCCCGGCGCGCCCTCCTTGAGGGCGCGGCAGAGCGCCTTGACCTCGAGGCGGCCCAGGACGACGCGAGCCGTGACGACGTCGCCGCGGCGGATCACGGGCTGGGCCCGGAGGAAGGTGTCGCGGATCGGCTGATCCTTCAGGAGCGTCCCGCGCGCCGTCTGGCCGACGACCCGCTCGACGCTGGACGAGAGGCCGGCGCCGTAGGCGCCCAGCGGCACCTCTCGCGTCTCGACGTCGTCGTACTCGATGAGCCGCCCCTGGGGGATGCGACGCTTGGCGACGACGATCGTGCCGCGACGTTCGACGGTCATCGGCACCGGGATGCGCTCGGCGATCTTGCCGTCCACCTTGGCGACGACGACGATCTCGACGCGACCGGCGTAGAGCGGGTTGCGCTCGTCGCCCTGCACCTCGAGATCGAACTGGAAGCGACCGCCGGGGATCGTGACCGGGCGGAGCGGCGCCGCGCTCTTGATGTCGTCGATCTTCTGGCCGCGCAGGACCTCGCGGATGTGGGCCTCGGCGAGCCGGCGCAGACGATCGGGCGCGATCGTGACCGTCATCGGACGGACGACGACGCGATCCGCGCCCCGGATCACGACGCCCTCGCCGCCGAAGCCGCGCTCGGCGAGGATCGCCCGCACGGACTCGCGAAGCAGGACGAGGCGATCCCGACCCTCGGCGAAGTTGCCGACCTCGATCCGTTCGATGCGGGCCCCGAGGCGCGCGTCGAGACTCGAGATCTCGGCGATGTCGGAGAGGCGGACGACGAGGCCCTGGACCTCGGCGTCCTTCTCGAGCGTGATCCAGACCGGAGCGTCGTCCACGGGGCCGCGCGCGGCGGCGAGGGAGGCGACGGCGGCGAGGACGATGATGCTGGCGATGCTGCGCACGACGGCCTCCTCAGCGAACGATCTGGTTGACGGTGGTGAGCATCTCGTCGACGGCCGAGATCGCGCGGCTGTTCGTCTCGTAGGCGCGCTGCGCGATGATCAGACCGACGAGCTCCGAGACGACGTCCACGTTCGAGCGCTCGAGGTAGCCCGACTGGAGGCGGCCGAGACCGTCCAGGCCGGGGTTGGCGCTGATCGCGGCGCCGGAGGCTTCGGTCTCGCGCAGGATGTTGCTGCCGATCGCCTCGAGGCCGGCCGGGTTCGGGAAGTTCGCGAGCTCGATCTGGCCGATCTGCGACTGGGCCTCGTCGCCGACGCGCGCGAAGACCTGGCCGTCCGGACCGACGGTGACGTCGGCGCCGGCCGGCACGGTCAGCGCCGGGGCGAGACGGAGGCCGGCCGAGTTGACGACGTTGCCGTCGGCGTCGACCTTGAAGTTGCCGTCGCGGCTGTAGACGGTGTTGTTGTTGATGTCGGTGAGCTTGAAGAAGCCGGGACCGCCGATCACGAGGTCGAGGGGCTGCCCCGTCTCCTCGAGCTGACCCGGGGTGAAGACCTTGGTCGTGCTCACGAGCCGCGCGCCCGAGCCGACCTGCAGCGCCGTCGGCCGCGAGATCGCGCCCGACGCCGGCGTGGCGTCCTGCGGCGTGGTGTAGATCAGGTCCTCGAAGCTCGCGAGCGACTTCTTGAAGCCGGTCGTGTTGACGTTCGCGAGGTTGTTCGAGATCACGTCGATGCGGGTCTGCTGGGCTCGCATGCCCGTCGCCGCCGTGAACAGCGCCTTGATCATCTTCGGTCCTCTCTCTCTCGCCCGCGTCGTGCGGGCGCTCACTCACTCGGACGCGTCCGGCGATCCCCCGTCGGGGATCACTGGGCGCCGGAAATCAGGTGGTCGCGCGAGTCGTCGAGCGCCTTCAGCGCCTTCGACATCGCCTCGTAGTTGCGTCGGGCGTTCAGCATCTGGACGAGGCCCTGGGCCGCGTCGAAGTTCGGGGTCTCGAGGTAGCCCTGGCGGACCTTGGTCGCCTTCGCCTCCTCGCCGACGACGCCCTCGGGCGCCTGGTAGAGCGTCTCGGAGATCGCCTCGAGCCGGAGGCGATCGGCGGTGGCGAACTCGACGACGCGCAGGCGGCCGACGACGGCCCCGCCCTGGCTCACGTTGCCGTTCTCGTCGATGTCGACGGTGCCGCCGCGCGGGTCGAGGATGATGTCGCGCTCGTCCTCGTCGAGGACGGTCAACGATCCTCGCGTGATCAGCTTGCCGTCGGCGTCGATCTTGAAGTCGCCGTTGCGCGTGTAGAGGTCGCGTCCGTTCGGATCGCGGACGGCGTAGAAGCCCTCCCCCTCGAGGGCGGAGGCGAAGGGGAGCTCGGTGGGGTTGAGACGACCCTGCTCGAAGGAGACGTACTCGCGCGTGCCGATGAGGTCGGCCCGCTGTCCGGCGTCGGCGAGCAGATCACCGAAGCGCTGGAGGACGACCTTCTGCCGGTGGAAGCCGGGGGTGTTGACGTTGACCGTGTTGTAGGCCGAGTTCTCGAGCATGCGCTCGACGGCGTGCATGCCGCTGGCCGCGATGAAGATGGAGTCGTCCATGCGCTCTCTCCCCGGGGACCGGTCCCCGAGGGAGGAGAAGGCAAGCGGCGGGCCAGTCGGATCCGCGGGGGCGACCCGACGGAGACCTGGCCGCAAGTCGCTTCAGAGTGGATATTTACGCACGACCGCCGACCGCCCCCTCGGCGCCGCCGCACGCGGAGGAGCGGGAAGTCCTTTCCCGGACCGGAAGAAAGTTCCGGCCTAGCCGACCGCGGCCGCGGTCGGCCGGGGCTGGGGCTCGGCTCCGATCATGGGTCGCCCGGCCTCCTGCCGGATGTAGTCCGACAGCAGGGCGTCGATCGGGAAGCTCCGGGTCTCGATCTGCATCCCGCCGCGGTGGATGCCCGCGACGCCCTCGTCGACCCAGGACGCGCGGGTGTCGACGGTGAGCATCTCCTCACGGTCGCCGAGGACGACCTTCAGACGATAGCGGCCGCCGGTCGCGATCGGTCGGTCGGAGAGGACGCCGATGCCGTCCTGGGAGACGTCGATGATCCGCACCGGGAAGGCCTCGACCTCCTCCGCGCCCTCGCCGGTCGGCGCCGCGGCGCCCTTCAGCCCGACGGCGATCCGGCGACGGTCCTTGACCTCGATCGGCGGCTCGCCGGAGACCGGACGCAGGTAGAAGATCCCGCCGGAGTTCTCCGCGAGCTCGGTCTCGAACTGCAGGCCCCGGGTCCCGTTGAAGGGCGCGACCACGCGCACGGCGCCCTCGGGACGCGAGAGCCCGCCGTCGTTGGGCATGACGCGGAGCATCCCCTCCTCGAAACCCTGGGCCCGCGCCGCGCTGCGGCGACGGCGATCGCCGGCCGTCCAGAACAACCAGACCTCACTCCCGTTCGCGATCGCGCCGAGCTTCGTCGCGACCTCGGCGTCGATGTCCTTCACGCTGCGGTTCTTCTTGGCGTCGTCGAAGTCGGAGAGCCGGACGCGCGCCTTGCGGGCGAGACGCTGGAGATAGAAGCGATAGACCCAGGCCAGGCCGCCCAGAATGACGAGGAGGACGCCCGCCGCCACGATGAACTCCCAGGTCCGCGAACCGTCGTCGTAGTCCCCGCGCATCGCGGCGAGGCGTTCGTGGACGTTGACGCGGGACTGCAGGAAGAATCGCATGGCTCTCTCGTTCGGATCCCCGGGGGCTCGGCCCTTCTCCCGATTCTCGGAACTCCAAGGCGCGACTTGACCCCGAGATTGGATGAATTCTCGACCGTCGGCGCGCGGGTCCGGAACGACGAACGCGGCGCCGACCCCGGAGGGTCGACGCCGCGTCAGAGGGGAAGATGCGCCCCGATCAGACGATCTGGAGGAAATCGAGGAAGAGCTCGTCCGCGGACGAGATGATCCGCGAGGCGCCCTGGAAGGCGCGCTGCGCCTCGATGAGCTTCACGAACTCCTCGGCGGTGTCGACGTTGCTGCCCTCGAGCGCGCCGCCGACCAGGGTTCCGGCCCCGGCCTGCTGGGCCGCGCCCAGGATGGGCTGGCCGGCGTTGTCGCCGAGGCGGAATCGCGTCCCGCCGACCTTCACGAGGCCCTCGGGGTTGCGGAAGCGCGCGATGGCGATCGAGGCGAGATCCAGCCGCTGGTTGTTCGAGAAGTCGCCGCGGATCGTGCCGTCGCCGGTGACGTCGATGCCGACCAGCGTTCCCGAGGGGTAACCGTCCTGCTGCTCGAACTGCGCGGAGTTCGCACCCGCGGTCGCGGTGAGGCCGGTGAAGCCGCCCGGGCTGCCGAGGTCGAGCGTCAGCGACTGGGGCGCGGCGTTCGAGGTCCAGGCGATGTCGAGACTCAGGGAGCCGGAGCCCTGGAAGGATCCGTCGGCGCCGAAGGAGATGCCGGTGATCGGCGAGCCCGTGACGACGGAGCCCTCGCTCTCGGGCACGGAGACCGCCAGGTTCCAGGTGCCGTTCTCCTGGCGCTCGAAGGTGCCGGTGAGGACGTGGGCGGTGCCGAGCGAGTCGTAGATCGTGATCGAGCTCGTCTTGGTGTCCGGACCCGTGCCCTGGCGCGTCGCGTTCAGCGAGTAGAGGCTGAAGTTCGAGTTGCCGGTGCTGTTGACGTCGTCCTGGAGCACGATCTCGAGCGGGTTCTCGCCGGTCTGGTTCGCGGTCACCTTGATCTTGCCGTCGACGATCTGCACCGCCGTGTCCGGGAAGGCGCCCTGGATCTTGTTGACGAGGGCGCCGAAGGTGTCGCCGTCGTTCGCGGCACCGAAGGTGAAGGGCACGCTGATGCTCGCTCCGGTGCTGTCGGTGCCGATGATGCGGATGATGTCGCCGGGGACGTAGTCCGACGCGTTGGAGTTGAGGTCGTTGATGAGCGTCGCCGCGACGGCGTCAGTCGAGGTGCCGGTCGCCTTGAGGCCGGTGAGGTTGAGCGTCGCCGCGACGCCGCCGCCGAGCTCGATGGTCCCGGTGTCGCCCGTCGTCGCGCCGGTGAAGACGAGCTCGTTGCCCGAGGTGGAGACGATCGGCGGGTTCGTGAGGCCGGAGGCCGCGAGCAGCGTGTTCAGCGTCGCCGCGTTCGCGGCGGCCGTCTGCGCGCCGGTGCCGGCGGGCACGGTCACGGACTGCGCGTTGCCGCCGTCGACGATGAAGCTGAGCGTGAGTCCGGAGAGGTCGACGGTGGCGCCCGAACCCGTCGACGTCAGGGCCGGCGGCTGGTCGTCCTGGTACGCGGTGGAGGACTCCTGGATCTCGGCCAGCGGGCCGGTGACCACGGCCGGCAGGTTGCCGGCGAGCTGCAGGAGACTCGTCGTCTGCGCCGGGACCACGAGGTCCTGGTCGATCACGATCCCCTGACCGTTGATGTCCTGGACCTTCAGGCCGGAGTTGCCGTCGACGAGGTTGCCCGCGCTGTCCAGCGAGAAGCTGCCGGCGCGCGTGAAGTACTGGCTCTCGCCGTCGCCGAGCACGAAGAAGCCGTTGCCCTGGATGGCGATGTCGAGCGCCCGGCCCGTCTGGATGAGGTTGCCCTGGGCGACGCTGTGGTCGACGGAGCCGATCTGGACGCCGAGTCCGACCTGGGCGCCGTTGCGGCCGCCGAGGCCGCCGCTGGGTCCCGTGCCCGAGCCGTAGTTGCGGTAGAAGGCGTCCGCGAAGGTCATGCGGTCCGACTTGAATCCGAGGGTCTCGGAGTTCGTCAGGTTGTTGCCGATGACGTCGAGCTGCTGCTGCGTGGAGCGGAGGCCGGAAAGGCCGATGCGCATGGCGGTGAACATGGTGGTTTGCTCTCTCTCTCGTGTTCGTTTCTGGCGTCGCGCCTTCAGGCGTCGATCGCGTCGTCAGGATCCGGACCGGAGCTGCCGCTCGCGTCGTCCGTGAGCTCGTCGTCGACCTCCGTCGAGGCCGACGAGCTCGGCGGCGGCGTGGTCGAGCCGGTCGCAGGCGGCGTCGAGGCGACCTCGTCGGTCGCGTCTCCGGCCTCCTCCGCCGCCTCTCCGGCGACCTCGTCCGCGCTCTCACCCGCGGCCGGGGTCCCGGTGGCTCCGCCGCCCGAGACGACGGAGACGACGTTTCCGAGCGGCACGAGCTTGTTGCCGACCTCGAGGCGGATCTGACCGTCCGCGAAGCTGACGCCGCCGACTCGACCCTCGGCGATGGCGTTGCCGTCGAAGTAGCTGATGGTGCGATCGATGAGGCTCGAGGCGTTGCCGAGGCCGGACAGGACGTTGGTCGCCTGGATCCCGGAGAGGATCTGCTCGAGCAACGAGCTCTGGTTCTCCGCCTGCTCGACGGCCGAGAGCTGCGCGAGCTGCGCCATGAACTCGGTGTCGCCGATCGGTTCGAGCGGGTTCTGGTTCGCGAGCTGCGTCGTGAGAAGCTGCAGGAAGTCCTGCGTGTTCACTCGCGAAGACGCCCCGGAGCTGACGCCTCCGAGCGTGCCGGATGCCCCGGCGGCCGTTGATGCGATCTCCATCGTTCCCTCCCTCAGACCCAGATGTTCAGACCGTCCGACGCGTCGACCCGGACGCGGGGGAGCGCGGCGCCCACCCGTTCCGTGGCCTGGAAGATGCGCGCGGCTCGGCGTCGGCCGGGGTCCGTGCGCGGGGTCTCGGACGCGGCCTCGCGATCCGATCGCGAGTCGCGGTGTTCGAAGCTGAAGTCCTCGACCGCCACTCCGGTGCCGGCGAGCGCCGAGCGGAGAGCGGGCAGGTTCTCGCGGAGCGTCTGCAGGACCTCGGCGGACTCGGCCGAGACCTGGCCGACGAGGTGCTGCCCCTTGAGCGAGAGCCGGATGACCAGGCGTCCGAGCTCGACGGGCTCGAGGACGAGCTGGATCCGCGAGACTCCGGGGCGCGTGCTGAGGCGGATCTGTTCGGTGAGATCGCGGATCTCGAGAGTCGAGGGCGCTCCCTCGGGACGCGCGGCGCCGGGCGCGGCGCTCGCCGCGGCCGGACGCGCGGTGGCGGCCGGAGCGGGATCGACCGCGCGCTCCAGCGCGGGGGCATCCTCGCCGCCTCGCGCGGCGGCGGGCCGGTGGGCGGCGTCCGAGCGCGGAAGAACGGCATCGCCGTCCTCCGTCGAGGCACCCTCCGACGCGGCGGCGAGGTCGGCCTCGGTGGTCGCGGCGACCACCTCCGGCTCGCCGCCCTCGGTGTCTTCGACCACCTCGAGATCGGCGGCGTCGACCGGGACGTCGAGCGAGGTCTCGATCTCCGCGGGGCGGCGCGGCGCGGACGCCTCGGTCGCGGCGGTGGTGACGGCCGCGGGCGACGCGACGGGAGCCGTCGGAGTCGTCTCGACGGCGGTCGATTCGAGCGACGGCGCGACGTCCGCCTCGGCGGCGGTCGCGACCGGCGCGGTCGCCGGGGTCCGGCTCGCGGCCGGCGCGGGCCCGGTGGCGAGCGCGCGCGGATCGGCCTCGGTCGCGTCGGAGTTCGTCTCGATCCGCTCGGCGGCGGCATCCGCGGTGATGCGCGCGGCGGGGAGCGCTTCCCCGGTCGGCGCGAGCGGAGCGGGTTCCTCGACCGGTCGGGCCGCGGCCGGATCGGAGGCGGTGGTCGCGCTCACGGGTGCCGACTCGGGGGCGTCGAGATCGGACTCGACGACCTCGTCGCCGGACGCGAGCGAGGGCGTGACGGCGACCGGGGCGAGGGCCGGGTCGGCGACGAGCGGCGCCTCCACGACGAGGCCCGGAGTCTCGAGCGCGACGTCGCGGCCGGGCGCCGCCTCGGGAGCCTCCTCCGTCTCGTCGGTCTCCTCGATCTCGACCTCCTCGGCGGAGGCCTCGTCTCCGGGCGCGGTCTCGGCGACCGGCGCGGCGTCGTCCTCGGCCTCGGCGTCGGCCGCCTTCGGGTCGACGGGGGCCGAGGGGCGTTCCCGGGTCCCGGCCTCGAGGACTCCGCCCAGCAGGGACAGGAAGTCGCCCGGAGCCGCGTCGGAGGCACCGACGGACCGGGAGGTGGATGGGCTGCGGGCTCCCTCGCGGGGAGCATCGGTTCGGATCTGCATGTCTCTCACTCACGCGACCGTTCGGCCTCGCGGAGAGCATGCGTCGTGCCGGATCGGGATCGTGTCGCGGGAGGCGGAGCCAAGGCCCTGGCCGGACGGACCTTGCGACGGATCGCGGCCGGCCGGCGCCCCGGGGGCGCCGGAGCCGGGGTGGGAAAGTCTTTCCTCGGAGGGGTCCGGAGCGGGAAGCGCTTTCCGGGTCGGTCGCCGAGCGGTCGCCTTCAGGGCGACCACTCGAGGCGATCAGCGCTCGCGGTAGGTGATGCGACCCTTGTGGGGATCGTAGGGGGAGAGCTCGACCGTGACGGTGTCGCCGGGGAGGATGCGGATGAAGTGCTTGCGCATGCGGCCGGAGACGTAGGCCATGATGATGTGGCCCGTCCCCTTGCCTTCGCCGTCCTTCAGCTCGACGCGGAATCGCGCGTTCGGCAGCGCCTCACGCACGATGGCTTCGACTGTGATCGCGTCTTCCTTCGCCAAGGGCGACTCCGTTCCACGTTTCTCAGGGGCGGCATCTTAACGCGTCGATTCCGAAAGGAAAGCGACGCCCGCCGGGCCTCGGGGCGGTTCAACCGGCGCGGTAGGCCGCCTGGTCGTCGGGCGTCTCGCCGACGCGCACCTCGTCGAGGAGCGGGATCTCGGGCTTCATGCGGTCGAAGATGAAGCGCGCGAGGTTCTCCGAGCTGGGGCAATCCAGGCCCGGGATCTCGTTGAGCACCGCATCCCGCATCTGCGAGAGGAGCGGCTCGAAACGGCGATCGATCTCGCCGTAATCAATGACCCAGCCGGTGTTTGGGTCAACGTCCCCCGAGACGACGAGCTCGACGCGGAAGTCGTGGGGGTGCATCCGGCTCGACGGATGCTCGGCCGGCGCAGTCGGCAGGAAGTGCCGCGCCGTGAAGCCGTAGCGTCTCGTCAGGACAAAGGGCATGTCGGGTCCTCGACGATCGCCGCGATCGTCATCGGGCCCATGTTCCGAGGCGCCGGGCTCTTTTTCAACCGGCAGCGCGCGCGGAGCCCGCGGGGGGACACCCGGATTCGCCCCCCCCTCCCTTGTCCGGGACCGCGGTGGGCTGCCATGGTGCGCGCATGAGACGACTCGCCCTCGCCCTGATCGGCCTCCTGGCCGGCTGCGCCAGCGACCCGGAAGTCCGGAGCCTCGAGGAGATCGAGGCGGCGGCCGAGCCCGCTCCGGGGCCCGGCCCCGGCCCCGAGATGGCCGTGGAACCCGGCCCCGCCGGGCCGGACCCGGTCGCGGCCCCGACCCCGACCGAGGTGGAGCTCGAGACCGGGACCCCGCCGGTCCCCGGCGTCTACCAGGCCCTCGAGCACAAGGGCGTCCGCGGGGGTCGCTTCCGCTGCGAGCTGCCCGCCGCGCCGGACCGACTCGCCGCGATGCTCCTCGACTTCGAGCACGCCGGCGGACATCGCGCCTGGGCCGATCGGTTCGAGGTCCTCTCGCGGACCGAGGACGAGGTCCGCGCCCGCTGGCACTTCGTGGGCAAGGCGGGCGTCGATCCCGCGCCGGTCCTGGCGCTCCAGGTGCGTCGGCGGACGCCGGACTTCGTCGTTCGCTTCCGCATCGTCGAGGAGGACTTCGGCCTCGCCGCGTTCTTCGGGGACTACCGGATCGAGCCGATCCCGGATCGGCCCGATCACGCCGTCCTGACCCAGCGGGTCTACATCGACAGCGGCCTCTGGATCGCGAACGCGAGCGCGGAGGAGATCGAGGCCGGGCTCCGCGAGGACGCGCGGCTCCTTCGCGACTGGGCGCTCGAGCCGACGACGCCCTGATCGACGCCGAAACGGGTCAGGGGGCCGGATCCGCCGCGCGGACGAGCGGCGCCCAGTGGCCGCGCACCAGCAGCTCCGCGGGGCCGTAGCTCGCCTTGTAGCGCATCGCGGCCGAACCGGCGACGTAGTAGCCGGGGTGGAACCAGCGCGCGCCGCCGGCGCGGGTGAGTTCGATCTCCTCGAGCATCGAGAAGACGCCGAGGGAGCGCCGCGATTCGTCGGGATCGAAGCAGAAGTAGACCGAGGACCCGATCTCGGGCAGGAGGTCGAAGATCCCCCAGGCGACGAGGCGATCGCCGACGTGGTAGTCGATCTCCCAGGTGAATCCCGTGTCCGCGAAGAGGTACTCCTCGACGGATTCGGCGTCGGCCGTCATGGGCCCCTCGTAGCGAGCCGCGAGGAAGCGCTCGAGCAGGACGCGGCGCTCCTCGTCGAGCGCGGGACGCCGTCGCGTCACCCGGACGTCGGCGTTGCGGTGGCGAGCGCGGCGCTGGCTGCGGCTCGGCCGGAAGCGCTCGACGTCGACGCGCATCGTGCGACACTCTTCGCAGCCCTGACAGATCGGCCGGAAGACGCTCGTTCCGCCGCGACGGAATCCGTGGTCGAGGAGGAAGCCGAGGACCCCGGGCTCGAGCTCGTCCCGCGGCACCGCGATGAGATTCGTCCAGCGCCGGTCCGGAAGGTAGGGGCAGTCGGTGGCCTCGCCGCGGTAGAAGGCGAAGTCCTCCGGGTCGAAGGCGGCGGACATCTCCCGATCAGCTCGCGCCGCCCGGCGACCACAGGATCTCGCCGCCATCGCGGTTGAGATGCCGCGCGCAGACGAAGAGGTGATCCGAAAGGCGATTCAGGTAACGCGCGGCCTCGGGATTGAGGACCTCGTCCCGCGCGAGCTCGAGGACGGAGCGCTCGGCGCGGCGTGCGACGCAGCGCGCGACGTGGAGGTGGGCCGCCGCCGGCCGACCGCCCGAGAGGACGAAGCTCCGGAGGGGCTCGAGATCGGCGTTGAGGGCGTCGATCTCGGACTCGAGCCGCGCGACCTGGGACGCCTTCACGCGGAGGCGCTCGCCCTCGCCCTCCGCTTCCCCCCGCGGGACGCAGAGGTCGGCGCCGAGATCGAAGAGATCGTTCTGGACCCGGCGGAGGATGTCGGCCATCCCCTCCTCCACGCCGGCCGCGACCGCGACTCCGATCACGGCCCCGAGCTCGTCGACGGTCCCGTAGGCCGCGATGCGCGGATGGGTCTTCGGGACGCGACTCCCGTCGCCGAGGGCCGTCGTCCCGTCGTCGCCGGTTCGGGTGTAGATCTTGGATAGGTAGACCATGGGGTCATCATAGCAGCCCCGTCGGCGAGTCGGTCGTCGCCGGGAGTCTGGGAGGGGCGCGGAAGCCCCCGGAAACCCGAGGGGACGTCGAGGATGCCCGAAGAGAAACCGGACCTCGCGGGGCTCGCGCTGACGATCCTGCTCGCGGTCGCGAGCTGCGCCCTCGTCACGCCCCTGGCGACCGCCCTCTTCATCGACCGGCGCCCCGCGCTGGGGGATTCCTCCTCCTTCGACCGCCACTCCGGGACCCTCCGCCCCTACGAGCGCGGCGACGTCGTCGCGATCACCGGCCGGGACGCTCAGGGTCGCCTCGTGCGCGGGGAGTTCCGGTACGGCAACGTCGGCAAGGACGGCAAGGACGGCATGGACGGCCGGACGCTCGGGGATCTGCGTCGCCGGATCGCCACGCTGTTCCCGGGCTCGGCGGTCCACCTGGAGGACGGACGGTTCACGGCGCGGCCCGGCGAGCTCTCCCTCGCGGACGCGCCCGGGAATCGCGGCGCCATCGACTTCGAGTCGGCGGCCCACGATCGGCGGGCCGCCAATCGCACGATCCGGAAGACGGCGCACTTCGCGCTGCTGCTGGGATTCTGGTTCGCCGCGGCCTTCTTCGCCCGACGCCGCGGTCGGCCGCTCCTGCCCGCCGTCGGCCTCACCGGTCCGGCGCGCCCTTGCGCCTGGCTCGGCGGCTTCGCGATCGGCGCGGGGACGCTGGCGGCCTTCATGGTCGTCGCCACGCTGTTCGAGCAGCGCCGCATGCTCGACTACGAGGCCGCGCAGATCGCCCGCACGGCCGCGAAGTCGCTGCCACTCGCCTTCCTGATCGGCATCCTCGAGGATCTCGCCTTCTTCGGCTTCTTCCTCCGCCTGCTCGGCGGCCGCTGGCGCATCGGCGCGATCTTCTTCGCGGCGACGCACTTCCTCCACGCGGACGGAGACCAGATCTACTCGGGACCGGACTGGTCGGTCGGGTTCGAGGCGCTCGGCGCGGTCGCGGTGGCGCTCGGCGACATCGTCCGGCACCCCGGCGAGTTCCTCGGCCTCGCCCTGATCGGCGGCTGCCTGGCCCAACTGCGCGTGGCGAGCGGCCATCTCTGGCTCGGCATGGGCCTGCACGGAGGCTGGTACTGGGCGCGCGCGGTGGGGCGAAAGATCTGCGCCGACAACGCCACGGCGCTGGATCCGATCTTCGGCAGCGGGCTCTTCTACGACGGATTGTTCGGGTGGGCGGCCACGCTCGCCACCTGGTTCTGCGCGGTGCGTCTCGCCCGACGATTCCGCGGCCTACGATCGGCGGAACGCGACTGAAGTCCACCGCGTCGGCCGGCGCCGACGATGCCGCGGAAAGCCGCAGCGCCCGTTTCGCGAGTGAAATCCGTGAGGGAAATTCCGGGGGCTTTTCTCCGGGGTCGTGCGAGGCAAAAGCCCTTCTTTCGGATATCCTCACACGCGTGCGGTCGCAGGCGTTTCATCACCGGATCGGATGAAGATTCGAGCGAGAAGCTCGGGTCGAGGGTCGGACGAGGAGGAGCTATCCTTCTCTCCGTCGCCGGTCCGGAGGTCGATGCGACCCCGCGAACAGAGCCGCCGATCGGACGCCGACGATCGCGCGACGCAGGACGATCAACATGACCGAGGTTGTGTCCCATACACGTAAAAATTCCTTCCTTCCTCTCTACGCCTGAAATCTTTTCCTTGGTCATGTTCTTACTCAGCCCCCCGCACGAGCGGGGGGCTTTCTTTATGTCAGGCTGCGGACCGCGGACAGGAGGAGAGGACGCATGACGGCGAGGATCCACCCACGGCTCTGGTCGAGGACGGCGCGACACTCGGGGCCGACGTCGAGTCGGTCCATTCGATCGTCGAACGCGGCGCGCGCCTCGGCGACGGCACGCGCGTCGGCGCGCGGGCGCACGTCATGGGCTCGGTCGTCTGCGGTCGCGAGTGCGAGTTCCACGTCGGCGCGGTCATCGGCCATCTCCCCGGATCTCGGCTTCGATCCGTCGGTGGAGACCGCGGTGGAGATCGGCGACCGCTGCGTCTTCCGCGAGAACGCGACGGTCCACCGCGGGACGGTCGCGGGCGCGGCCACCCGCATCGGGAACGACGGCTGCTTCCATGGTTCAGTCCCACGTCGCGCACGACTGCGTCATCGGCGATCGCGTGATCATGTGCAACAACGCCCTCGCCGCGGGCCACGTCGAGATCGGCGATCGCGCCTTCGTCTCGGGCAACACCGTGATCCACCAGTTCTGCCGCGTGGGGGCGATCGTCATGATCAGCGGGATCAGCGGGACGAGTCTCGACATCCCGCCCTACTGCATCGTCACCGACCGCTCGACGATCCGCGGGTTGAACGTCGTCGGCATGCGTCGCGCCGGCTTCGACGCGGAGGCGCGGAGCGGGTGAAGGCGCTCTACCGCGCGATCTCCGCCGCCCACGGCGACGGCGCCGCCGTCGGGCCGCGCTCGAGGCGGCGCCGCGACAACCGGAGATCGACCGCATCCGCGAGTTCTACGCCGGGCGGAGCCGCAAGGGCCTCGCCTATCCCCTCTTCGCCGGCGCGGGTCGCCACGACGACTGAGTCTGTGAAGAGATCCCCGCGTCGGCCCGAAGCCGCGTGGGAATGCGAAAGGGGCCGGGAGCGCATGCTCCCGGCCCCTCAGTCCACTCCGGAGATCGTGAGATCAGGAGCGGCTGCGGCTGCGACGCGGCGGGCGATCACCGCCCCGATCGCCATCACCGCGATCACCACGGTCTCCGCGATCGTCCGGCGCGGCGGACGATCGCCGCGATCACCCGGTCGTCGCGACGCGGGCCGCGGTCGCCGCGGTCATCGCGGCGCGGACCGCGCTCGGAACGGTCGCCTGATCGTCGCGGCGAGGGCCGCGGTCACCCCGGTCGTCGCGACGGGGACCGCGATCGCCGCGGTCGTCACGACGCGGCGCCGGCTCGGCGTCGTCGCCGAGGAGCACCGCGCGGCGGCTGAGCTTGATGCGATCCTGCTCATCGCGCGCGATGACCTTGACCTCCATGCGGTCGCCGATCTTCGCGACCTCGCTCACGTCGGAGACGTAGTCGTCGGAGAGCTCGGAGGCGTGGCAGAGAACCTTCCTGGCCGGGAAGGATCTCGAGGAAGGCGCCGAAGTCCTTGATCGAGACGACGCGACCCATGTAGATCTTGCCGACCTCGACCTCGGCCGTGAGCAGCTCGATGTGAGCGCGCGCGGCGTTGGCTCCGTCCGCGTCGCGGCAGGAGATGTGGACGGTGCCGTCGTCCTCGATCTCGATGTTCGCGCCGGTGGTCTCCTGGATCTTCTTGATGTTCTTTCCGCCGGGGCCGATGATCAGGCCGATCTTCTCGGGCGGAACCGACATCACCATCAGGCGCGGCGCGAAGCTCGAGATCTCCGCCGAAGGCCGCGGCATCGCCGCGATCATCTTCTTGAGGATGTGCAGGCGACCCTCGCGGGCCTGGTTCAGGGCCTTGCGCATGATCTCCTTCGACAGGCCCTTCACCTTGATGTCCATCTGGACCGCGGTGATGCCGCGGCCCGATCCGGCCACCTTGAAGTCCATGTCGCCGAAGTGGTCCTCGGAGCCGAGGATGTCGGAGAGGATGACGACGTCGTCGCCTTCCTTGCAGAGACCCATCGCGATGCCGGCCACCGGCTGCGAGATCGGGACGCCCGCGTCCATCAGCGCCAGCGTTCCGCCGCAGACGCTCGCCATCGACGAGGAGCCGTTGCTCTCGAGGATGTCCGAGATGAGGCGGATCGTGTAGGGGAACTTGTCGGGCTCGGGCAGGATCGGGAGGAGCGAGCGCTCCGCCAGGTTGCCGTGACCCATCTCGCGGCGCGACACGCCGCGGATCGGCTTGACCTCGCCGACGCAGTAGGGCGGGAAGTTGTACTGGAAGTCGAACTTCTTCGAGAACTCGTCGCCGAGGCCGTCCACGATCTGCTGGTCGCGCATCGTGCCGAGCGTGGCGACGACGAGCGCCTGCGTCTCACCGCGGGTGAAGACCGCGGAGCCGTGCAGACGGGACTGCCAGCCGACGGTGATGTGGATGTCGCGGATGTCGGCCGGGCCGCGGCCGTCGACGCGCTTGCCCTGGAAGAGGAGGCGACGGGTGATCGTCTTCTCGAGGTACTTCCAGGCCGCCTTCACCGACTTGGTGCGGGCGTCCGCGTCGGAGTCGCCCTTGTCGACGTAGCGCTCGATCGCCTCGTCGCGCAGCTCGCGCAGCGCGGCCGAACGCTCGTGCTTGCCCTCGGTGAAGAGGGTCTTCTCGAAGCGCTTGCCGTACTCGTCGACGACCTCGTCGAAGAGCTCGTCGTCCTCCTGCTCGGGGGCGACGTAGGGGGTCCGCTTGACCTTGAGCTTGCGGGCGAACTCGTCCATGAGGTCGCAGATCGCGCGGATGTTCTCGTGGGCGAGATCGAGGACGTCGAGGAAGTCGTCCTCGCTGACCTCGTTGCACTGGCCCTCGACCATCGTGATGGCGTCGGGCGTGCCGGCGACGACGATGTCCATGTCGGCGCCCTTCGACTCCTCCATCGTCGGCATGACGATGAGCTCGCCCTCGAAGCGGACGACGCGCACCGCCGCGACCGGGCCGTGGAAGGGCAGGTCACCGATGTGCAGGGCGGCGAAGGAGGCGTTCATCGCCGCGATGTCGGGGTCGTTCTCGCGATCGACCTGGACGACGAACGCGCAGATCTGCACCTCGTCGTTGTAGGCGTCGGGGAACATCGGCCGCGCGGGGCGGTCGATGAGGCGCGCGGTGAGGATCTCCTTGGTCGTCGGGCGACCTTCGCGCTTCATGAATCCGCCGGGGAACTTGCCGGCGGCCTGGGTCTTCTCGCGGTAGTCCACGCTGAGCGGGAAGAAATCGATTCCCGGGCGCGGGTCGGCGGTGCAGACGGCGGAGAAGACGGTCGTCTCGCCGAGGGTGCAGACGACGCTGGCGGTGGCCTGCTTCGCGAGGTAACCGGACTCGAACTTCAGCGTCTTGCCGCCGAGTTCCATCGATACAACAGTTGGCTTCATCCTACTTCCTTCGTTTCTTGGTCGCCCTCAAACGACGACGGGCCCCTCGGTCGAGGGACCCGTCATCATCATCGCGTGCTGTCGTCGTGACCGGAGTTCAACGACGACCCGCCGAGGAGCGAATGCCGAGACCCGCAACCAGCGTGTCGTGACGCACCGGATCCTTCCGCCACAGGTAGCGGAGGAGCTTGGCGCGCTTACCGACCATCATGAGGAGGCCGCGACGCGAGGTGTTGTCCTTGGAGTGGACCTTGAGGTGCTCGGTCAGGTGCTTGATGCGCGCCGTGAGCAGCGCGATCTGAACCTCCGGCGACCCCGTGTCGGTGTCGTGAGTCCGGACGTTCGTGATGACTTCTTGCTTGGTGCTCGTCGTTTCCGACATCGGATCGTCTCCTGATCGCAGTTGCGATGGCCGATGTGCCCGGACGCACCACGCGGTGCGCCATGCGGGCCACGGCGGGTCCGCCCCGAGCCGAGATCCGCCCCGCGAGGCACCACGAGCGGGCTGCACATCGCAAAGGGTCGGCCCCAGCCGCGGGGTAATCCCGCGTCGCGTCGCCGTTCCCCGCAGGGCCGTCGACGACGCAAGTCGCTGTCGAAACCGGACTTGTGGCCGCCGACCTCCTTGCGGAGCCCCGGCTGCGGTCCGGGTTCGGCGGGAGTATAGCAAGGGGTTCCGGGCAAGCTAAACCGGCCGCCCAGAAGAAGATCCCACCCCCGGCGGGGACGCGGTCCGGGCCCGATCAGCGCCCGTAGTGGTCCAGCCAGGCCTGGAGGATGACGACCGCGGCGTAGGCGTCGCGCATCTCCTTCCGCTTCTTCGGGTCGCGGAAGCGCCGCCGCAGGACCTCGTCCGCCTCGAGGCTCGAGTAGGTCTCGTCCATGAAGTGGAGGCGCATCGGCACCTCCTTCTCGAGCGCCGCCGCGAACTCCTCGACGACCGCGACCATCGGACCGCTCGATCCGTCGGCGTTGCGGGGCAGTCCGATGACGATCTCCTCGATGCCCTCCTCCTCCGCGATCTTCGCGAGGCGGGCGAGGTCGAGATCGAGCCTCTCGCGGGTCAGGACCCCGAAGGGTCGTGTCGTCACCCGGAGCGCGTCGCAGATCGCGAGCCCGATGCGCTTGGTGCCGTAGTCGATCGCGAGGACGCGCCCCTTCACAGGACCTCGTCCCGGCCCTCGGCCTCCAGCCGCGCCACGACCTCGCGCACGCGCTCGATCTGATCCTTCGCCGCGACGAGGACGGCGTCCTTCGTCCGGATCACGACGAGATCCTCGACGCCGATCAGGGCCACGACGCCGGGCTCCCGGTTGTCCACGATCGAGCGGCTCACGTCGATCGCGACGACCTCGCCGCGGCGCGTGTTGCCGTCGGCGTCCCGCGGGTTGTGGCGCTCGATCGCGGCCAGCGAACCGATGTCGTCCCAGGCGAAGTCGACGGCGACGGTGAGGACGCGACCGGCGCGCTCCATCACCGCGTAGTCGATGCTGATCTTCGGCAGGGAGGGATAGACCTCGACGAGGCGGCTCGCGAACTCGGGGCCGTCGACGGCCGCGGCGAGAGGCGCCAGGGCGGATGCGAGCGCCGGCTGCTGACGCGCGATCTCGTCCAGCACGACCCGCGCCCGCCAGACGAAGATGCCGGCGTTCCAGAGGTGTCGGCCGTCGGCGAGGAAGCGCCGCGCCGTCTCCAGGTTCGGCTTCTCGCGGAAGGCCGCGACCTCGAACAGCCCCTCGCCGAGGTCTCGCCCGGTCTCGAGGTAGCCGTAGCCCGTCGCGGGCGCGGTCGGACGCACGCCGAAGGTGACGAGGGCGTCCTCCGCGGCGGCCGCGCGCTCGGCGCGCACGAGCGCGGCGTGGAAGGCCTCGGCGGGTTCGATCACGTGGTCCGCCGCCATGACGATCATCGTCGCGCCGGGATCGCGCGTCTCGACGACGTGGGCGGCGAGAGCGATGCACGCGCAGGTGTCGCGGCCCTCGGGTTCTCCGATGACGTTCTCCGGCGGCAGGTCGACCTGCGCCAGCAGGGCGTCGCGCTGGTCGGCCCGCGTCACCACGAGCGTCCGCTCGGGTCCGATCCGCTCCGGCACGCGCGCGAGCGTGGCCTGGATGAGCGTCTCGTCGCCTCGGAGGGCGAGGAGCTGCTTGGGCCGCTCCCGCCGGCCGATCGGCCAGAAGCGCGTCCCCGATCCTCCCGCCATCACGACCGCCCAGGTTTCGCTCACGGCTTCTTCTCCCCCTCCGCTCCTTCCGCCCCGTCCTTCATCGGCCGGATGATCAGACGCCGACCCGAGTCGGGCGTGGAGGGCAGGATCTCGGTGATGTAGTTCCCGACCCGCGCCCGCGGATTCTCGATCGGACCGGTGAGCCGCACCTGATCCACGATGATCCCGCTGCCGATCTCGAAGAGGTCGCCGACGATGGGGATCGAATCGACCCACTTGATCGGCTTCGGCTCGAAGGCGAGATCGACGATCCCGTCGAAGCCGATGTCGCCGCTGCCGTCGAGGTTGACGCCCGGCCCCTCGAATCGGGCGCGGTCGATGTGGACCTTGCGGTCGCGCACGACCAGGCCGATCTCCCCGCGCTGCGGCTCGTTCGACGAGTTCGTGAGGAAGTCGAAGTTGATGATCTGGAAGACGAGCGCGAAGAAGGGCAGCTCGTAGAGCTCGCGCCCGGTCATCTTCACCGTGCCCTCGCCGGCGAAGGAGTCGAGGTCGCCGAAGCGCCCGGTGAGGCCCGCGATGACGTTCGCCTTGCCGACGAAGGCCGTCGGGCGACCGCCGACCTGGCGGAGGAACTCCGAGAGATCGGCGCCCACCGCGTTGGCCCTGACGTCGAAGAGGTTGCCGGCCTCGAAGAGGAGCTCGAAGCTCGTGCGGGCGGGCTGCAGCGTGCCCTCGAGGAATCTCGCGGCGATCGAGTCGAGCTTGAGCCGGCTCTGCGAGAGCGAGAAGGGCGCGGAGACCTCGTCGATCGAGAAGCGCTCGATGCGGACGCGGCCCTTCTCGAGGCGTCCCTTCACCTCGAAGCGACCGTCGGCGATGACGCCCGAGTCGATCTTCAGCTCGCCGTCCCGCAGGACGACGTCGAGGCCGGTGTCGCCGCGAAGCGCTTCGGGCCGCGCCACGCCGCGGAAGACGACGCGACCTTCGCGCGCCCGCAGGGTGGAGAGTTCGAAGTCGAGCCGACCGCGGAGCCCGAGCGAACGCAACGTGTCGCGGGGCCCCTCGGGCAGGAGCGCGAAGACCTCGTCGCGCAGCACGAGGTTTCGGACCGCGACCTGGGAGAGGTCGAGGTCGAGCGGGCCGCCGCGTCGCAGACCGCCCGAGACGAGAGAGAACGTGGCGCGGGACGCCGGCTCTCCGGCGGCGGCGTCTTCCGTCCAGGGGACGACCCCGGTGAGGTCCCGGAAGGTGATCGCATCGTCGCGGATGTCGACGCGCCCGCGGACCTCGGTCACGCGCAGCGGACCGGTCCGGTCGCGGAGAGTGAGGTCGCCGAGATCCAGGCCGACCCGCGTCTCCTCCTTGCCCTTCGCGTCGCGGAGGAGGTCGAGCTCGACCCCGAGCCGTCCCGCGATCTCGTAGTCCCGCGCCAGATCGGTCACGGCCGGGATCTCGCGCCCGACCGCGTTGATGGCCTCGGCGTCGACGAGGAGATCGCGCCCGCGGACCTGGAGCTTCCACGAGGGATCGCGGCCGAGCTCGATCACGCCGTCGCCCTCGAGGTCCCGGTCGACGGCCCGGAACCGCAGGTTCGCGAGGGTCATCGTCTCGTCCTCGATCCGCGCGGTCCCGGTGAGGCCGGTGATCGGGATCGAGGGGATCTGCTCGAGGCGCATCCGCATGTCGCGCATCGCCACGATGAAGCGGGGCGGACTGTCCTCGTTGCCGCCGACGCGCGCGTCGAGATCGAAGCGCCCCGCCATCGCCTGGCGACGCATCTCGGCCGCGACGTCGGGAAACTCGACCGAGATCGCGTCGATGAGCTCGTCGTCGAGATCGATGTCGTGGGCGCGGATGTCGAGGCCGAACTCGTCGGGCTCGCCCTCGCGGCCGAAGGTCACCTCGCCGTCGATGTCGATCGTGCCCTCGCCGCGGTAGGCGTGGACCTTTTCGAGGCGCGCGGGCTCGCCCTTCTGGAACACGAGCCGTCCGCCGACGCTTCGCACGAGGACGGGGAAGACGGCCGGTCGCGCCTCGACGAGTCGCATGTCGATCTCGACCCGGACGTCGGTCTGCTCGGAGGTCGTGTGCGGCTCCCGCTTGACCTCCACGAGCAGGTCCGCGTAGCCCTTCGGCGCGTAGCTGTCGTAGACGAGTCGGTCGGAGTGCGGCAGGGCCGCCCTCACCTCCTCGCCGAGCGGGATCTCGTTCCCCTCGACGCGAACGTCGAAGGCGAAGTCCTGGCCGAAGACGACGGACCCGGACATCTCGATGAACTGGTCGGCCGACTTGGTGATCAGGTCGTCGAAGCGCATGCCCCGGTTGTCGATCTGGATGCGCCCGATGAGGTTCCGGACGCGGTAGGGGTAGCCCTCGCGGACCTGCGTGACGGGGTCGGCGTAACCCTGGTAGGCGAGAGAGGCGCCGTCGAGCTGGATGTCGGCGTTGACGACGACGCCCGAGCGGCCCGGCACGACCTTGAGATCGAGCTCGATGTTCGCGTGGCCCTCGACGCCGAATGCCTCGAGGGCGTCCCGGATGTCGGAAAAGGGCTCCACGTCGAGGTTCTTGATCGAGTCGAGGAGGCGATTGCCGATGTTGAAGCGGGAGATCGAGGCGTGCAGGGAGGCCTCGAGCGGACGATCGTCGTCGGGGAGACTGAGGACGGCGTTCGTCACCCGGACCGGGGCCTCGTTGAGTTCGAAGTCGAGCGTGCGCGCGTAGATCCGGTCGCGCTCGACCTTGATCTCGCCCTTCTCCATCTCGATGTCGGTCGGCAGACCGTGGTGGCGGATCTTGAACCGCTCCATCTTCACGCCGATGTCGTAGTCGATCGGACCGGCGATGTCGTCCGAGGCGAAGGCGAGCGTCAGCGTGAGGTCACCCTCGGTCTCGACGCCGTCGAGGGCCTCGCGCAGATCCTCGCGCAGCAGGCCGACGATCCGCTCGTCGAGGGACTTGCCGTGGTAGGTGATCGAACCGCTGATGCGGTCGTCGCCGAATCGCCCCTCGAGCTCGAAGTCCCCGAACATCGAGTCCCCGATCGCTCCCGTGAAGCCGTAGGGGAAGTCGCGGGAGGGCCGGTGGTCGAAGTCCACCCGCACCGGCTCGATGACGATCGGCGCGCCGCCGCCCCGGGCGAAGAAGGGCGGCGAGTGGAGATGCACCGCGAGGTCCGACGTGCTCACGTCGGGGATCACGATCTTCTCTTCCTTCGGCCGCGCCTCGCCCTTGAAGAGCACGGGCACCTGGAGGACGTCCTTCACCCAGTACAGGTGGATCCGGGGCTGCTCGAAGTCGATCCGCCGGAGGGCGACCCGCCCCGCCCGCAGCTCTCCCCAGTCGAGTCCCATCGAGATCTTGCGGCAGGTGAAGGCCGGTTCGTTCGAGTCCTTGCTCGTGGTGAGCGTGAGGTCCTCGAGGATGAGGGTGGGTCGCAGGAAGTCGAACTCGATCCGCGGCCGCGCGTAGTCGAAGCGGACGGCGAGCTGATCCTCCAGCTCGGCATTGAGCAGCTCGCGGATGACGCCGTGGCGGTCGATCAGCGCCACGTCGAGGGCGAGGATCCCCGCGAGGAAGAGCAGACAGGCGGCGAAGTGATAGCGTCTCTTCACCGGGCTCCTCCGAACGCACCGGGCGCGTCGCACCGAGCGACGCCCCACTCCCGTTTCGACGTTATGCCGACTCGGAACTCTCCAGGAAAACGCCGGCGTCCGACTCCGATCCCGGCTGCTGACGGAAGTAGAGACGGTGTACGCGCTTACCGATCCCGCAGGTGATCGCGTAGGGAGAGGATCCGACCCGGGCCGCGAAGTCCGCGAGCGAGAGACAGCTCTCGGGGGTCCGGCCGAAGAGGAGCACCTCGTCGCCGACGCGGCAGCCCGGGATGTGGGTGACGTCGACGGTCGTGTAGTCCATCGAGACGGCGCCGCGGATCGGCGCCGGCGCGCCGCGGACGATGACGAAGCCGCCGTCGCGGGAGCTCGGCGGCAGCCCGTCGTTGTAGCCGAGGGGCAGCGTCGCGAGGCGCGTGCGCTCCGGCGTGACGTAGGTGCCGTTGTAACCGACGGCCGTGCCGGCGGGGACGTCCTTCATGAAGATGATCTGACTCTTCAGCGTCATCGCGGGCTCGAAGGGGTAGGGCCGATCGGTGGGCCCGGGGATCCCGTAGAGCGCCGCGCCGACGCGCAGCGTGTCCGTGAAGTCCGCCGCGACGTCGAGGTTCCAGGCCGCCGCCGTGTTCATCGCGTGGATGATCGGGATCTCGCCGACGGCCTCGCGGACCTCCTCGACGACGCGGCGGAAGACCTCCACCTGCCGGAGCGAGGTCTCGCAGTGGTCGAGGTGGCTGTTCGCGAAGTGCGTCCCCAGCCCCTCGAGCTCGAGATGCGGCGAGGCCGCGACCCGGGCCGCGAGCTCGCGTGCCTTCTCGGGCATGACGCCGAGGCGCCCCATTCCGGTGTCGACCTTGAGGTGGACGCGATGGACGCGTCCCTGGGCCGCCGCTTCCCGCTCGAGGAGGGTGATGCGGTCGTTGGAGTGGATCGTGGTCCGGATGTCGTGGCGGACCATCGCCGCCATCTCGCCGTCGACGATCGCGCCGAGCACGAGGATCGGCGCCGCGATCCCGGCCTCGACGAGCTCGATGGCCTCGCGGGAGTCCCCGACGCCGACCATGAACGCGCCCGCCGCGAGCGCGGCGCTGGCGACCGGAACCGCTCCGTGGCCGTAGGCGTCCGCCTTGACCACGGCCATGATGCGATGCTCGGGACGGCGCTCGGCGATGCGACGCACGTTGCGTTGCACCGCATCGAGGTCGATCTCCGCCCAGGTGCGCATGTCCGAGCGTCTCGTCGACATCGGATCCCTCCCCATCACGCGGCCGCCGCCGCTCGCCCGACCCGACGCGCCGTCCGCCCGACGCCGCGCCCGATCGATTCCCTCAGCCGATCTCGGCCCGGATCGCCTCGACCAGGTCTCGCGCGACCTCCGCGATCCGGTCGCGGTCCCGTCCCTCCACCATGACGCGCGCCAGGGACTCCGTGCCCGAGTAACGGACCAGGATCCGTCCCTCGTCGCCGAGCGCGATCTGGTGGCGGCGCTGCGTCTCCTGCAGGCGCGAGAGCTCGCTCAGCGGCGGCTTCTCCGACACCGGCACGTTCTGGAGGACCTGGGGGAAGCGGTCCATCGCCGTCGCGAGCGCGGAGAGCGGCTTCCCGGTGCGGGCCATGATCTCGGCGATCCGGAGCGCCGTGTAGGCGCCGTCGCCGAACCAGTAGTCTCCCTCGCGGAGGATGACGTGTCCACTCTGCTCGCCGCCGATCCGCGCGCCCGTGCTGGCCATGCGCTCGGCGACGTAGCGGTCGCCGACGGGCGTCTCGTGGAAGGCGATGCCGCGGTCCTTCAGGAGGACCTTCAGGCCGAGGTTGCTCATGACGGTGGCCACGAGGCCGGGCCCGCCGGCGTCGATCTCGCCCGCGAGGATCGCGAGGATGTCGTCGCCGTCGAGGACGCCGCCCGTCTCGTCCACCATCACGACGCGATCGCCGTCGCCGTCGAGCGAGAAGCCGAAGTCGGCCTTCTCGCGGCGGACGACCTCGGCGAGGCGGTCGGCGTGGAAGACGCCCACGTCGCGGTTGATGTTGAGTCCGTCGGGCTCGGCGTTGATCGCCAGGACCTCCGCCCCGAGGGCCGCGAGGACCCGGGGAGTGATCACGCTTCCCGCGCCGTGCGAGCAGTCGATCACCACGCGCCGGCCGGCGAGGTCGAGGTCCCGGAAGAACTCGTTCCCCATCGCCTCGAGGTAGAGCTCCGCCGCGCGAGCGTAGGGAACGAGTCGGCCGACGTCCGCTCCGGTGAGACCGGTGTCGCGACTCGCGGCCTGGTCGATGTAGCGCTCGATGTCGACCTCGGCGTCGTCGGAGAGCTTGCGTCCGTCGGGGCCGAAGAGCTTGATGCCGTTGTCGGGCATCGGATTGTGAGAGGCGGAGACGACCAGGCCGAGGGCGAGCGACTCGCGGCGGACGACGAGGGCGCAGGCCGGCGTCGGCAGGACGCCGCCGTCCAGCACGTCCACGCCGTGGCCGAGGAGGCCGCCGGCGAGGATGCCCGAGATCATCGGCCCGGAAACGCGCGTGTCGCGGACGAGGAGCACGCGGGGGCGCTCGGGGCCCGGGTGGGATTCGCGCACCTTGCGGCCGATGGCGTGCCCGATGCGCAGCACGATGTCGGGGTGGAGGTTGCCGGAGTTCGCGAGACCGCGGATGCCGTCGGTCCCGAAGTAGCGTCGCTGGTGCACTCTCAGTCGCCCTTCTTGAGTCGCTTCATGCGGCAGGTCAAGGCCTTGGCGTCGGCGAGGCGGACCTCCAGGCCGTCCGGGACCCCGTCGACGATGATCGGCAGGCTGGGCCCGGTCTCGTTGCCCGGGAGGAGCTCGTCGATGTGGCGGGTCGGGTCGACGACCGCGGCGAGCCGGTTGGCCAGCTCGCGGCGACGATCGGCCGTCTTCCAGGGCTCGACCGTGCTCCGCGGCCCCTCGACCACGAGGGTGCACTCCATCGCCACGTCGGGACTGAGCTCGAGCTCGCCGCGCGCGATGACGTCGAGGTCCTTCTTGCGCAGCCGCCAGCGCACCTCGAAGTTCGGGAACTCGATGCGGTCGCGCTCCTCCGCGCGGGCGCCGAGGACGACCTTCACCGGCGGGCCCAGGATGCGGATGCCGCGCTCCTGCCAGCGCCGGGCGAGCTTCGCGTCGTAGGTCGGCCCGGCCTGGTAGGCCTGGCCCGAGGCGGCCAGCTCGAATTCGAGCGACTCTCCGGTCGGCGCGCTCCGCGTCGCGAGGCGCCGGATCCAGGACGCGGGTCCCTCGACGTGGATGACGGCCGGCTCGAATCGGGTCGTGTCGGGATCGAAGACCTTGCCGCCCGCGATGCGCTCCGGCGGCTTCAACGAGGCCAGGGCGTCGTCGCGGCTCACGATCCGGTCGACCTTCACGCGCTTCTTCTCGGTGATCTCGACCTTGACGCTGGGGAGGTTCATCGGGATGCGGAAGTCCGAGTCCACGAGCCCGTGGTCGCCCGCGTCGTCGTTCTGGTCCACCCACTCCGAGCGGGCCCGGAGCTCGATCATCGGACGGGTCCGGAAGAGATCGCGATCCTTGGCCGAGCCGGTGATGCGCAGGCGGACGGACTCGATCCGCTCGGTGACGTAGACGTCGGGGTCGTTGCTCAGCGAGATGAAGGGCTGGCCGTTGTCGATCATCTGCCCCGCGTCCCGCGCCGGAACGACGGGGATGAGCTGGTCGTACCACTCGGCCTCGAGCTCGCGGTTCACGAGGTAGACCGTGACCACGGCGAAGATCAGCGCGAAGAACTTCGCGAGGAGGTGACGGGTCACGAGGCCCTTGAGGAAGGCGGTCACGGCCGGTCCTCCCCGGTGCCCTCGGAGCCGCCGTTGCCCTCCACCGAGGCGGCGAGGGCCTCCTCGGCGAGCTCCATCGACCGCGTCTCCTGCAGACCGGACTCGAGATCGGCCGTCGTGCGCCGTTCGGCGCTCTCGACGAGCTGCTGCTCGATGCCCTTGAGGAGGATCTGGCGCAGGTCGTCCGGCGAGACCCCGATCCGGAGCGTGCCGTGCTTGGCGATCGAGATCACGCCGCGCTCCTCGGAGACGACGATCACGAGGGCGTCCGACTCCTCGGAGAGTCCGAGCGCGGCCGAGTGCCGGGTGCCGAGCCGGTACTGGCGGATCTGGGCGTTGCTCGAGGAGACCTCGACCTTGCAGCCCGCGTAGCGCAGACGGCCGTCGATGACGAAGGCCGCGCCGTCGTGGAGGGCGGTCCCGGGGTAGAAGATCGTCTCGAGGAGCCGGGAGGTCACGTCCGCGTCGAGCCGGCTGCCGCCCTGGGCGAAACCCTCGATGCCCTCGCGACGCTGGACGGCGATCAGGGCGCCGATCCGGTTCTGGGCCATCCGCTCGCAGGCCCCGACGAGGGCCTCCACGACGCGCTCCTGCTGGCGCGGCAGGCTCGAGCCGAAAAAGCGGCGCATGGCCCGGAGCGCGCCCATGTTCCCGATGCGGGAGATCGCGAGTCGCAGCTCGGGCTGGAAGATGATCAGGAGCGCGATCGAGAGCGCGGGGAGCGCCGCGTTCGCGATCCATTCCAGGTGCGGGAGGTCGAAGGAGCGCAGCAGCGAGGCGAAGACGCCGACCGCCATGAGCAGGACGATGATGAAGCCCGCGAGAAGGCCGCCGCCCCGGGTCTTCTGGAGGTGTCGGATGAAGCCGTAGTAGACGACGGCCAGCAGTCCGATCTCGAAGGCTGTGCTCCAGGAGAAACTCACGATGGAACGGTTCCCGTGCGGAAATCGCCGATGCGGTCGATCACTCTGATGACGTCCACCGCGGCCGCGACGTCGTGCACCCTCACGTATCGCACGCGCGCACCGGCGAGGTGCGCGGTCGTGGCGGCGGTGCCCCATTCTCTCTCGCGCGGATCGAGGCGATCAAGGATCTTCCCGAGAAAGCTCTTGCGCGACGCGCCGTAGAGCAGCGGCCGCCCGAGCGCCGCGAGCTCGTCGCTCCGCGCGAGCAGCGCGAGGTTGTGCTCCACCGTCTTGCCGAAGCCGAGCCCGGGATCGAGCACGAAACGATCGCGCGGCAGGCCGGCCGCCTCCGCGCGGTCGAGCCGCTCGGCGAAGAAGGCGGCGACCTCGGCCGTCACGTCGTCGTAGCGCGGGTCATCCTGCATCGAGCTCGGGCGACCGCGCATGTGCATCAGGATCGCGGGCGCGCCCGTCCGCCGCAGGACCTCGAACATCGCCTCGCCCTCGCCGAGGGCGGTGACGTCGTTGAGGATCGCCGCGCCGGCCTCGAAGGCCTCCCGGAAGATCGCGGCGCGGAAGGTGTCCACGCTGATCGGCACCTCGAGACGCGGGGCGAGCGCCTCGATCACGGGCATGAGCCGGCGCCGTTCCTCCTCGAGGTCGACGGCCTCGGAACCCGGTCGGGTCGAGACCGCGCCGACGTCGATCACCGCCGCCCCCGCCTCCTCCATGCGGAGCGCGGCGTCCACCGCGCTCGCGACGTCCGGGTGGACGCCGCCGTCGGAGAAGGAGTCGGGCGTGACGTTGAGGATCCCCACCACCCGGGTCGGTCCCTCGACCCGCGTGAAATCGTCGAGCGACCCGCGCCGGGTCAATGCGCGCCTTCGCCCGCGAGCCCGGGCGGAAGGTCGGGCTCGGGGCGCGGGTCCGGCTTCGGAGCCGGGCGCGCGGGCTTGGCGTCGGTCTCGAAGGAACTGCGGTTGCGCGCCACGCGCGCCCGGACCTCCTCGATCGAGGTCCCGCTCAGGAGCCCGTCGATCTCCTCGCGCTCGAGGGTCTCGTAGGTCAGGAGGGCCTCCGCGAGGAGCTCGACCTCGGCCCGCTTGACCTCGATGAGCTCGCGGCAGCGCCGGTAGGCGGCGTCGATGATCCGCTCGATCTCGGCGTCGATCTTCTGCGCCGTCGCGTCGCTGAGGCGCGTCTGACGTCCGATGTCCCGCCCGAGGAAGGGATTCTCCTCGTGGTCGTCGTAGTTGATCGGGCCGACGCCGTCGGCCATGCCCCACTCCTGGACCATGCGCCGGGCGAGGCCGGTGGCCTGCTTGATGTCGTTCGCCGCGCCCGAGGTGATGTCGCCGCAGAAGATCTCCTCCGCGACGCGGCCGCCGAAGCAGACCTCGAGGTAGGCCTCGATCTGGCCGCGGGTCATGCCGTAGCGATCCCGCTCGGGCAGGAACATCGTCACGCCCAGCGCGGGTCCGCGCGGGATGATCGTGACCTTGTGGAGCGGGTCGGCCTTCTCGCGGAAGTAGGCGGTGATCGCGTGTCCCGCCTCATGGTAGGCGGTGACGCGCTTGTCCGACTCGTCCATGATCCGGCTGGTCTTGGCGCGGCCCCAGCGCACGCGGTCGCGCGCCTCCTCGAGGTCCTCCTCGTAGACGTAGTCCTTCTTGGCGAGGGTGGCGAGGATGGCGGCCTCGTTGACGACCGCCTCGAGCTCGGCGCCCGAGAACCCGGGCGTGCCGCGCCCGATCTTCTCGAGATCGACGCTGGGGTGCATGCGGACCTTCTTCGCGTGCACGGCGAGGATCGCCTCGCGGCCCTTGAGGTCCGGGAGGTCGACGTTGATCTGACGGTCGAAGCGTCCGGGGCGGAGCAGCGCCGGATCGAGAACGTCGACGCGGTTCGTCGCGGCGATGACGATGATCCCGGTCTCGGTGTCGAAACCGTCCATCTCCACGAGGATGGCGTTCAGCGTCTGCTCGCGCTCGTCGTGACCGCCGCCGAGTCCGGCGCCGCGGCGACGACCGACCGCGTCGATCTCGTCGAGGAAGATGATGCAGGGCGCGTTGTCGCGGGCCTGCTTGAAGAGGTCACGGACGCGCGACGCGCCGACGCCGACGAACATCTCGACGAAGTCGGAGCCGGAGATCGAGAAGAAGGGCACGTCCGCCTCGCCCGCGATGGCCTTGGCGAGGAGGGTCTTGCCCGTGCCCGGCGAGCCGTTCTGGAGCACGCCGCGCGGCGTGCGACCGCCGAGGCGCGCGAACTGCTTCGGGTTCTTGAGGAACTCGACGATCTCGGCGACTTCCTGCTTGGCCTCGTCGACGCCGGCGACGTCCTTGAAGGTGACCTTGCTGCGCTCCTTGTTCGCCATCTTGGCGCGCGAGCGGCCGAAGGACAGGACGTTGCCGCCCACGCCGCCGCTGCGCATCTGGCGGAAGACGAAGAACCAGAGGAAGGCGATGATCAGGAGCCAGGGCAGGAGCGTGACGACGAGGGTCTGCCAGATCGTCTCGCCCTCGGCCCAGGTGACGGTCCCGTCGGGGGAGGTCCAGACCTCCACCGTGAGATCGCTCGGCGCGGGCAGACCCAGCCGGGCGTTGTACTGGACGGTGTTCGTGGCGAGCAGGAGGTCGTCGAAGCTCACCGAGACCTTCCGCACGTCCGTCGTGTCGGGCCCCGCCGGCACGGTGATCTCGTGGGTGTCCTCGAAGAGGTAGGCCTCGGGCGTGTTCTGGTAGTGGACGCCGGGCGTCGCGCCGAAGGCGGGCCGGGACATCTTGACGAGCAGCTTGCTGACGCCGCCGACCTGGAAGACGTAGCGCTTGTAGACCGCGAAGTCGGGCTCGATCTCGCCGTCGGCGATCTGCTTGAAGTGGACGTAGAGGGCGTCGACGTCGGTGTCGGCGCGGCGGACGGCCTGGCGCCCGAGCGCGGCCATCTCCTCGAAGTCCCGCGCCTTCTCGGTCATGTAGTGCTCGGGGATCGCGACCGTCCCCTTCTGACCGCGGTCGCCCTCGTTCTCCTTGTACTCGATCTCGGCCGTGTTCTTGCGGATCTCGACCGACTCGACCTTCCCCTCCAGGGCGAGCTTCACGAACTGCGGGTAGGAGACCTTGGAGGGCTCGCCGATGGACTTGCGCACCACCAGGACGGTGATGACGAGGATCAGGACGACGAGGACGTAGCCGGTGTAGCTCCGCGGGCGGCGGCCCGGGTCGTTCGGGTCCTCGGAGCCGTTGCGCCCCGACGGGTTCTGATTGGGCACTTCCGCCATTCCGTCCTCCCGTGGCCCTCCGGTCGCGGACGGGCCCTCGAATTCATCGGCACGCGGACGGCTCGAAGCCGCGTCCGCGGGCCCTCAATCTGACATAAGTACCGGTCCGAGACCCGTGCGTGGGGCAAAAGTCGGGGGCGGGATCCCTCCGCGTCCGCCGGGCCCCGTCAGCCGTCGCCGCGGCCGGTCCGGAGGGCGTCGAGCTGCCGCCGGAAACTCGCGTCTTCGAGGCGGTCGACGATCTGCTCCGCGAGATCACGGCTCGCCTCGGCGAAGGCCGACTCCAGGGTCTCGCCCCGCTCGACGACGAACTCCGCCCGGTTCCGGACGATGAAGCCCGCGATCTCGCGCCCGTCGCGCGGGTCGGTGAGGCTCACCCGCGCCGTGAGGATCACGCCCTGCTCGGAGACGAGGTCGCGCGGCGAGGTCACCAGCGTCGGGCGCCCGACGGAAGTGATCCGCCCGGTCAGCACGGCGTCGGCGTGCGAGCGGGTGACCACCGCCACGCGGGTGCGCTGCCGGAGTTCGCCGGTGAGCTCCCGCGTGAGCCCGAACTCGATCTCCCGGTAGAAGGTGTCGTTCTCGAAGACGTCGACCGCCATCCGGTCCACGCCGGCCGGCATGAGCGATTCGGTCGAGTAGCCGCATCCGGTCGCGGCCAGCGCGAGCGCGAGCGCGAGGACGGGCGCGATCCGGGAGGCCCCGATCACGGTCCGGCTCCCGGGGGAGGCGGCGCGGGAAGCGCGTCCTCCGGGGCCGGCCCGGGTCCGTCGGACTCCTCGAGCGGCGTGTCGGGAAGCGAGGCGAGCCGCTCCTCGAGGACGGCCGCGGCGGCGGTCTCCGGGTAGAGGCGTCCCGCCCGGACGTAGTAGAAGCGGGCGCCGCGGGGGAGATCCTGGCTGCGGTACCAGTCGGCCAGCGCGATCTGCTTCTCGCAGAGGATCTCGCGCACCCGGGCGATGTAATCCTGCGCCTCGGCGCGCCGGTCGCCCTCGGTGTACTTCGCGAGGTAGTTGCGGAACTCCCTCTCGCAGCCGGTCATCGTCTGCTCGTCGTAGTCGACGCCCTTGATGCCGCGGAAGAGCGAGAGTCCGCGGTTGAACTGCGACCGCGCGGCCCACTCGGAGTCGGGGTAGTTCTCGACGATCTTGGCGTAGGTCGCCTCGGCCTCGAGGAAGCGCTCCTCGTCGAAGTAGTAGTTCGCGACGCGCCAGTGGGAGGTCGGCGCGTGGAGGCCGTTGGGGAAGGCCAGCACGAGCTTCTCGAAGAGCTGGATGCCGGTGTCCTCCTCGCTGTAGAGGAGGCCGTTGTGGTCGCCGGCCACCATCTCCGAGGCGAGTTCGAAGGCGAGCGTCTCGATCTCGTCGTTGTAGGTCGAGATCGGGTAGCGGTCGATGAACTCGGAGATCGCCTTCGCCGCGAGGGCGGGCTCGTCGTCGGCCCGGTAGGCGCGCGCGAGCATGAGGCGCGCCTCCTTGTCCTCGGGCGTGTCGGGGTAGTCCTTGAGGTAGGACTCGAAGGCCGGCCAGGCCGCGCCCCAATCCTCCGCCTCGTAGGAGGCGCGGCCCTCGTCGTAGGCGGCCCGGGCGATCCGGGCCTCCTCCTCGGTGCGGTTCAGGACGCGAACGCGCGTCTGGTAACGCTCGACCTCGTCGGCGCCCGGGTCGCTCCGGAGGAACTCGGGGAGGATGCGGTTGAACTTGCGCCCAAAGCCGCTGCATCCGCCGAACACGACGGCGAGGACCGCCACGAGGACGACCGATCTCGAAGCTCTCATCTCGCTCCCCGCTCCGTCCTCGTCATCCCGCGGCGTCGGAAGGCCCGCCCGAGAGACCGGCCATGAGGGTTAAGTGTCGCCGTCGCGAAGATTTACGGTCCTTTTCGCGGGGCATGGTACGAGGGAGGGGGGTCGTCGTCAACCGCGGCGCGCCGCGGCGGGGCCCGGACGGCGCGGCCAGCCCCGCCCGTGGCGGACGTCGCGGAGGAAGGGCTCGCTCGCGAGGGGGCGATCGAGGACCTCGCGGTGGAGGCGCGCGAGCAGGCCGAGGATCTCCTCGCGCTGTCCCGCCGAGAGGCGGATGCGGGCCGCGCCCCCGGGTCCGGCCGCGGCGAGGGCGCGGACGACGGCGCGCGTGCCGGGGGCGACCTCGCGGGCGGCGCCGTCCCGCGGGGCCTCGTCGCGAGACACCCAGCCGCCGCTTCCCGCGTGGAACACCAGGTCGGGCCCTTCCCCCTCCCCCGTCCGGAGGCCGAAGCCGGCCGCGTCGAGGAGGCCGAGCTCGGCGGCGGCGGCGATGCCGACGGCGGCCCCGGGGCCCGCCTCTTCGAGCGAGAAGAGGGCCCGGGCGAGGATCCGGTACGCGTCGGGCGCCGGGTCGAGTTCCCGCTGCATCCGATGCACCAGCTCGGTGAGGTAGAAGGCCGCGTAGAGGCGCTCCAGCGACTCCCGGAGGCCGGGGTGCCCGGTGACGGGTTCGTAGCGCGACAGGAGGGCGAGCTCGGCGTCGGGGCGCAGCCGGAAGACGAGGCGCGCCCGGTGGAAGAGATCGGCCGGCCCCTTCAGCGAGGGATTCGGCTTCTTGATGCCGCGCGCGAGGAGGGAGACGCGGCCGCGATCGGGCGTGAGCGCGTGGAGGATCTGGCTGGACTCGCTCCAGTCGTAGCGCGCGAGCACGATCCCCTCGGTCGCGTACTCCATGTCAGGCGGGCGGCGGCTCGGAGAGCGTCGTGATCTTGACGCGCTCGACGCGCCGCTCGTCGGCGGCGGTGATCACGAACTCGACCCCGTCCATCTCGTACTGCTCCCCCGTTTCCGGGACCTTGCCGAGCCGCGCGGACAGAAAGCCGCCGACGGTCTCGTAGTCGCCGTCCTCGGGGATCGTGATGGGGAGGATCTCGTTCAGGGTCTCGATCGTCGTCTTCGCGTCGATCTCGAAGTTCTGGTCGTCGAGGCGCCGGATCTCCGGCTCGCCGCCCGCGGCGTCGAACTCGTCCTCGAGCTCGCCGACGATCTCCTCGACGATGTCCTCGACCGTCACCAGGCCCGAGGTCCCGCCGAACTCGTCCAGCACGATCGCGATCTGGCTCTTCTGCTGCTGGAACTCGCGGAGGAGATCACTGACCTTCTTCGATTCCGGCACGAAGAAGGCCCGGCGCGCGAGATCCTTCGCGCAGGCCTCCGGACGGGGCTTCCCCTTGCCGCGGCGCACGACGTCCTTCAGGAAGACCACGCCGACGATGTCGTCGCGGTTGTCGCCGTAGACCGGGATCTTCGAGTATCCGTGCTCGGCGACGAGGGAGAGGACGTCCTCGACCTTCGCGTCCTGGGGCACGCAGACCATCGAGGTGCGCGGGGTCATGACCTCGCGGACGACGCGGTCCTTGTACTCCATGATGTTCTCGATGAAGTCGGCCGCGGTCTCCTCGATGTGACCGTCGGCCTCGCCCTCCGCGACGGCGTCGAGCACCTCGCTCAGGGCCTCGGCCTTCTCGTTGGCCGCGTCCTCGGCGCCGATGCTGCGTCCGATGACGAAGCCGACGAGATCGATCGGGGCGCGGATGACGGCGACGACCTTGTCCGCCACCTCGACGAAGGGGAGGAGGAGCAGGAGCACCCGCTCCGCGGCGCGCGTCACGACCGCGCGCAGGATCCCCTGGAGGAGGATGACGTAGACGCCCGTGGCGAGGAGGAGCGTGGTGACCCGCGAGGCATCCTCGAGCTTCAGCCGGTACTCCAGCAGCGCGCCGAGGAAGACGAGCGACAGCAGCGCCTCGAGCAGGCAGATGGACAGGACCATCGCGTCGAAGTTCTTGAGGCGCTGCGAGACCGCCTGCAGGCGACCCGGGTCGCCGAGGAGCTTGTCGAGACGGCTGTGGCTGTAGTGCTGGAGGGCGGAGTCAGCCGCGATGGATAGGGCGAGGAGGCCACCCGAGATCAGGGTCGTCGCCAGGGCTATGGGTTCGTCCAAGAGACTCGATCACCTCCGCTTCCGTCCGCCGCGGCCTCCTCGCGACGCTCCGGCGTCGGAGCGTCCGCGACGGGGCGCGGCCCGGTCACCAAGGGGATGATACGTCGCCGCCGGGCCGGCCGGGAGGCCAAACCGGGAGGCCGGCGACGCTCGCTCCCCGCCCTCCTTCTTCGGCCGGCGGAGGCCGGCGACCGGAGGCTCGCGCGGTGGATCCCGCTCGGCGGCGCCGCGGGGCCACTGGCGGCAAGCTCTTGTGCGTCAGGATTTTAGGAGCGCCGGGCGCGACCGATCAGGCGTCGAACTTCGCCCGATTGTCCTCGAACCAGGTCCGCCAGGCGGCCGCGGCCTCCATCAGGACGCCGTCCTCGGCGGCCGGGTCGTAGGTGGGCGGGCTCTCGGTCCCGACCCAGGCCATGAGCAGACGGTGGGCCTCGGCGCGCACCTGCTCGTCGGGGTCGTCGCCCAGGCACCGGACGAGCTTGTCGGCGACCGTGACCGGCTTGTCGTTCCGCGAACCGAGGAACTTGATCGCCTGGACGCGGGTGACCTCGTCGTGGTGGTCGAGCATGGCCATCCCGAAGCCGCGCGGATCCGAGATCTCGTCCGCGTGCTCGGCCAGGTCCTTCATCCCGCGGCGGGCGGCCGCCGGATCCATCTGGGGCAGGAGGAGGGCGAGTCGATCGCGCGTCCCCTCCAGGCTCTCGGCGGAGAGCACGAGATCGAGCGCGGCGAGCTGGACGTCGGAGGCCTGGAGCGGGTCGAGCATCCGCCAGGCGGGCTCGAGGTCCGTGATTCCGGCCTTCTTCCACGCGACCAGGCCCGCGGCCCGGACGGAGTCGCTGTCGTCCTCGAAGGAACGGCGCAGGATGCCCGAGCTCTTCGTCCCCTGGATCGCGGCGATCGCGCGGTAGACCTGGGCGCGGAGCGTCTCGTCCTCGGAGGTCAGCAGCGCCTCGAGGTCGGGCAGCAGCGGCTCCCCCTTCACGCCGAGCCTCGCGATCTTGGCCACGATCTCGGCCCGGTCGAAGTCGTCCTCGGCCTTGGCGAGCTCGGACTTCGCGCGCTGGGCCTCCTTCGTCTGTTCGAAGGTCTCGCGCTCGGCGCGCTTCTGCTCCTCGCGGCGCGTCTTCTCCGCGTCGCTGAGGGGGCTGCCCTCCTCCTTGAGCGTCTTCGACTCCCGCGTCTCGTAGGTCTCGAGGCTGCCGCCGCTCTCCTCGGGGGCGTCGTCGCCGCAGGCGCCGAGCGCGACGAGGGACACGAGCGCGACCAGGGTCCGAGCGTGGATGCGTGACATCGCCGATCTCCCAGAGGGGCGTGACGCGGGGCGCGAAGCGACCCCACCCCCGGAGGATAGCCCGTCGGGGCCGTCTCCGCGAGATGGCTTCGCTTGCCGACGCCGGCCTCGCGGGTCAGATTGGCGGTCCGGGGCCGGCGAACGGTCGGCTCCCCATCGAGGAGGACGCCGTGGCAACCGCCGCCGACCTGATCATCCGCTCGCGCGGTCCCTGGCTCACCTTCGACACCGGCGCCCCCGTCCCGCGTCGCGGCCCCGAGATGAACGAGCTCGGCGAGCGCGCCGACCTCGCGCTCGCCGTCCGCGACGGTCTCATCGCGGCGATCGGGCCGGCAGACGAGATCCGGGCCGCCTGGCGGGGCCCGATGGAGGACCTCGGGGACCTCCTCGTCATGCCCGGATTCGTCGACCCCCACACGCATCCCGTCTTCCACGGGACGCGGGAGGCCGAGTTCGAGCTCCGCAACGGCGGGCGCAGCTACGTCGAGATCGCCCAGGCGGGCGGCGGCATCCGGAACTCGGTCCGTCGCCTGCGGGAGGCCGACGAGGACACGCTCGCGGAGGAGCTGCGGGCGCGCTGCGATCGCTTCCTGGCCCTCGGCACCACGACCGTCGAGGCCAAGAGCGGCTACGGCCTGAGCCTCGAGGACGAGGCCCGATCCCTCCGCGCCATCCGGCGGATCGACGCCCGCCACCCGCTCGACCTGGTCCCGACCTTCCTCGGGGCGCACGAGATCCCCGACGAGTATCGCGAGGATCGCGAGGGCTACCTCCGCCTGCTCGTCGAGGAGATGATCCCGACGATCGCGGAGGCGGGACTCGCGGACTTCTGCGACGTCTTCTGCGAGGACCACGTCTTCAGCGTCGACGAATCGCGGCGGATCCTGCTCGCCGCGCGCGCCGCCGGACTCCGGCTCCGGATCCACGCCGACGAGATCGCGCCGACCGGGGGGGCGGAGCTCGCGGCGGAGCTCGGCGCCGACAGCGCCGATCACCTCGTCGCCGCGAGCGACGCCGGGATCGCGGCGATGGCGGCGGCCGGGGTGACGGCGGTCCTTCTGCCGGGGACGAGCTTCTTCCTCAACCTGCCCCGCCACGCGAGGGGACGCGCGATGATCGACGCCGGGTGTCCGGTGGCGCTCGCGACGGACTACAACCCCGGCTCCTGCCACACGCAGTCGATGCCGATGATCCTCACCCTCGCTTGTCTCCACTACGGCTTCACCGCGGCGGAGTCCCTCTGCGCGGCGACGGTGAACGCCGCCGCGAGCCTCGGCCTCGGAGAGCGGCGCGGGCGACTCGCCGTCGGCATGGACGCCGATCTCATCGCGCTCGACGCGCCCAACGCGCGCTTCATCCCCTACCAGTTCGGCGACAACCTCGTGCGGACGGTCGTGAAGGCCGGACGCGTCGTGCTGCGCCGACCGCCCCTCGCCATCGGAGCCGGAGCATGACCCGCGATCGCGAACTCGTCGGGGGCCTCGAGCCCTTCCTCTCCGCCCTCGCCGGCGGGGATCCCACCCCGGGCGGCGGGGCGGTGGCCGCCCTCGCCGGCGCCCTCGCGGCCGCGCTGGGCTCGATGGTCGGCAACCTCACGATCGGTCGACCGCGCTACGCGGCCGTCGAATCCCGCTTCCGGGACGAGGTCGCGGCGCTCGCGGAGGCCCGTCGCGAGTTCTCGGAGCTGGCGATCCGCGACGCCGAGGCCTTCGAGGGCTACATGGCCGCGCTCAAGCTGCCGAAGGACGGCGACGAGGCGAAGGCCCGCCGTCGCGAGGCGCTGCGCGCGGCGAGCCTCGCCGCTACCGAGGTGCCGATGGCCACCCTGCGCCGGGCCGCGTCGCTCCTCCCCGCGGTGGAGTACGCGGCCGCGGAAGGCAACGCCCACGCGGTGAGCGACGCCGGGATCGCGGCCCTCCTCGTCGAGACGGCCGTCCGCGCGGCGGGCATGAACGTCGCCATCAACCTCGGCTCGCTCGCACCGGCCGACCGCGAACGCATCGCGGCCGAACTCGACGCCCTCACGAACGAAGCGCTCCCCCGGGCGCGCGCGGTGGCGGCGCGCGTCGAGGAAGCGCTCCGGAGCTGACGCCCCGCCGGGCTCAGAACTGCATCGTCAGGCCGTTCGACAGCTCGTACTGACGCGGGCTCGTCGGGTTGAAGATCACGAACTGCCCGTGCACCCGGACGCCCTCCCAGACGGGACTCGTCGGCGGGATGATCGGGAAGTAGGTCGTGCCGTCGGCCAGCGTGAGCCAGAAGGTCGGCGGGAACAGCGACTCGATCGAGAGCAGGATGTCGGCGTCCACCGCGGGCTTCACCACGTCGCGCTCGAGCGACATGAGGAAGTATCCGGTGCGGCTCGGGGGCGCGTCGTCCAGGTGGAGGAAGAAGGTCGAACCTCCGACGACGGGGACGGCCCCGCCGGCGGTGAGGTGCATGTCCCACCCCGCGGCGTTCGGCGTGCCGTGACCGTACTCCCACGCGGCGCGGGCGCGCCAGATCTTGATCTCGTCGTCGAGGTAGCCGTAGGTCGCCGGTCCGGTCGAGATCGAGACGACGGCGGAGGGCGTCACGCGGGCGGGGCGGCACTCGAAGGTGTGGACCGCGCCCGGCAGGATCTGGAACATCGGCGAGACCGAGTTCAGGTTCGAGCCGACGTAGACGGTGCCGCTCTCGAGGAAGAGCGCGGCCGAATCCTCGGTCATCGGGACGATGTCGCGGACCGCCTCACCGAAGTTGTGGACGGCGAAGACGTGACTTCCCGCCGCGAGCTTGCGGAAGACGATGATGCCCGCATTCAGGGTGTCGCTGCTCGAGGTGCCGTAGTGGCGCACGATCGAGACATCCGCGTCGAGGGTGACGACGTCGGGCGCGGTCTGCGCGGCGGCGGAGTTCACGAGCGTGACGCCGGGCGAGAAGATCTCGGTGAGGTGGTTGTAGGCCGACCGCGGACGGAACTGGATGACGTCGTCGGTGGTGCCGGCGGCGCCGTCCGGGCCGGGGCCGCCCATGACGATCGTGTCGTCGCTCTCGACGCCGATCTTTCCGGGGCCGAAGAGGAAGTTCCAGGCGCTGTCGCCCACCGGGAGCTCGTCATCGGCGTCGCCGTTGTCGGTGCTGATCAGGACGAGCAGATCGTCGGCGGTGCCGAAGCGGTTGTCGTCGCCCAGCGCCGGCATCGCGACGTGGTGATCGCCGACGGGCTGCGGCCAGCGCGAACCGATGAGGGCCAGTCCGTTGGCGGACTTGACCTTGACGACCGAGTGGAGCGACGCGTCGCCGGGATTGCCGGGACGGACGACGAGAAGCATGTCGTCGGCCGTGCCGACGGTCGCGTCGAGCCCGAAGCCGCGGATCGCGAAGCTCCCGTCCTCGAAGCGGGCGAGATGCCCCTCGCTGCCGCCGGGGATCGTGACGTCCTCGACCGTCATGTTCGGCCCGAGGCCGTGGATCAGGCGCACGAACTCGTCACCCGTGCTCCAGGCGCCGTCGAGGCCCGCGTCGATCCAGGCCAGCTCGGTCGGCGAGACGCGGATGACGTCCGCCGCGACGCGAGGCGCTCCGACCGGCAGCGGGTAGGTGTGCTGCTGGGCCGTCGCCGGGTTGTCGAGACCGGTGAAGACGATCAGCGCGTCGTCGCTCGTGCGGAGGACCTCGTCGAGGCCGGCGCTGGGCAGGACGACGCTCGTCGGATCCAGCGCGACGGGCCGGGTCCAGACGGCCTTGGTCGCGAGCACGGGGTAGACGATGGGCACGTAGTGCAGGAAGGGTCCGTCCACCGCGCGGTCGACGACCACGAGGTGGGTGTATCCGGCGGGCGTGGTGAGGATCTGGGGGCTGACCATGCAGAACCGGTCCTCGTCGAGGACGGCAATCTCCGGACGGGACTGCTCCGTCAGTCCCAGGCCCAGTCCGGTGGACAGGGTGTTCGTCCGTTGCGCCGTCAACGATCCCGCGAGGGCGATGCCCGTCGCGAGTGCCAGAACCAGTGTCCTCGTGATCTTCATGTCCAACCCCCCGAATCTCGGCCCTCTCGGGGCCGACGCCACGGTCACCGAACCCATGAGGGGCCGGCCGGCGGTCAGGAACGCGGAGTCCGCGTTCGCCGCTCGGGGGGGAACTTCATCGCTATCGGGAAGCGCGAGGGGGTGACCGCAGCGTGAATGTCGGCCAGATCGCGAAGCGCGGTCCCGCGCGCGACTTCGGTCGGAAGAATTTTCCGGTTCGGGAATTCATCCGGGCCTCGCGGACGTCCCGTCGCGCGGGCTCGCGCGCCGCGGCTCAGCCGCGCGACGCGCCCCACCCGCCGCCGCCGGGCGTCTCGATCCGCACCGCCTCTCCCGGCGCGAGGTCGCGGATCACCCTCGGCGCGAGACGTCGGCGGCGACCGTCCGCTCCGATCAGCCAGTCGCGCCCGGGCGCGCCCGGAGCGCCGCCCCGGGCCCCCGGAGCGCCCTCGGCGCGCCGCGTCGCCAGGAGCGAGATCGTGACCGGCACGAGCGCCTCGATCTCGCGCACCAGCCCCTCTCCGCCCGGGTGCTTCCCCTCTCCTCCGCTGCCGCGCCGGATCGCGTAGCGACGAACGCGCAGGGGATAGGCCGACTCGAGGGCCTCGACCGGCGTGTTGAGGGTGTTCGTCATGTGCGAGTGGAGGCCCGATGCGCCGGGGCCGAGCGGCCCGCCCCCCATCCCGCCGGCGATCGTCTCGAAGTAGGTGAAGGGGCGGCCTCCACCGTCCCGTCCGCCGACGGAGAGGTTGTTCATCGTGCCCTGGCTCGGCGCGGCGAGCGTGGCGCCGCGCGCCCGCGCGAGCGCGAGCTGGAGCACGTCGACGATGCGCTGGGAGGTCTCGACGTTGCCGCCGGCCACGGCCGAGGGGCGCTCCGCCCCGACCAGGCTGCCGGCCGGCAGCACGAGCTCGAGCGGTTCCAGCACGCCCGAGTTCGTGGGCACCTCGTCGTCGATGAGGGTCCTCAGGAGGTAGAAGACGCACGAGAGCGTGATCGCCTCGTGCGCGTTGACCGCGCTCGGGACGGCCGGGTCGGTTCCCGTGAAGTCGACGCGGATGCGTTCGCCCTCGACGCGCACCTCCGCCGCGATCAGGGGCGAGTCCGGCCCGTCGAGGCGCGCCTTCGCCCGGTAGCGGCCGTCCGGGAGGTCGGAGATCGCCGCCCTCATCGCGCGCGCGGCCCGCTCCCGCAGCGCGACGCCCGCCGCCTCGAGCGTCCCCGCCCCGTAGCGCGCCGCGAGCTCGACGATCCGGCGCGCACCGCGCTCGCAGCTCGCGAGCTGGGCCGCGAGGTCGCCGCGCCGCTCGTCCGGCGTCCGCACGTTGGCGAGGATGAGCGCCTCGATGTCGCGGCGCGGGACACCCGCCGCGACGATCTTCACCGGCGGGATCACGAGTCCCTCCTGGTAGAGCTCCTCGAAGTCGCCCATCGAACCGGGCACCCCGCCGCCGACGTCGGCGTGGTGCGCGCGGCAGATCACGCCGAAGTCCGGTCGCGAGGAGCCGTCGAGGAAGACGGGCGCGAAGAGCGTGATGTCGGGCAGGTGGGTCCCGCCGAGGAAGGGGTCGTTCACGACGACGACGTCCCCGGGATCGAGGTCGACGGCGGCCAGGAGATGGCGCGCGGTGAGATGGCAGGACCCGAGATGCACGGGGATGTGAGCGGCCTGGGCGATCATCGCGCCCCCGGCGTCGACGACCGCGCACGAGAAGTCGAGGCGCTCGACGATGTTCGGCGAGAAGGCGGTGTGGCGCAGGACGATGCCCATCTCCTCGGCGACGGACTCGAAGAGGTGGCGGAAGATCTCGACCTCGACGGGATTCACGACGTCCTCCTCAGCACGAGATTCCCGGCGCCGTCGACCTCGACCGCGAAGTCCGGCGGCACGAGGGTCGTGGCGGAGTACTCGACGACGACCGCCGGACCCGCGATCCTCGTCCCGGGACCGAGGGCCTCCCGACGGAAGACCGGCGTCCGCCGCCGTCCCCCGGCGAATCCGACCTCGAGGATCTCCTCCGGCTCCGCCGCGTCGGAACCGCGGGCGCGGCGGCGCCGCGGGGCGGAGAGCTCGGGCCCGAGGGCGCGGACGCGCAGCGAGAGCACCTCGACGGGCGCGCCGGGCTGGCGGAAGCCGAAGCGATGCTCGTGGTCCGCCTCGAACCGCTCGCGGAGCCCCGTCGCCTCGAAGGGCACCGAGAGGTCGTAGCTCTGCCCGCGATAGCGCAGGTCCACCCGTCGCTCGAGGAGCGCGTCCTCGCGCGTGATCCCCTCGCGTCCGAGCTCGCGGACGAGACGGGACTCGAGCGGGCCGAAGGCGCGATCGGGCGCGGCGAGGAGCTCCTCGAGGTCGAGGCCGAGCACGGTGCGGGAGGCCTCGCGACGGACGCGGGCGTGGAGCATACCCTTCGCCGACAGCAGTCCCGGATCGGTCGGAACGACGACCTCCGGCAGATCGAGCGAGCGCGCGAGCGCCGCGGCGTGGAGCGCGCCGGCGCCGCCGAAGGCGACCAGCGAGAAGCGGCGCGGATCGTGTCCGCGCTCGAGGCTGATCGCGCGGAGAGCGCGCACCATCGCGACCTCGGCGATGCGGACGATGCCGAGCGCGCAGGCGTCGCGGTCGAGCCCGAGCGGACGCGCCACGGCATCGACGGCGGCCGCCGCCGCCGCGCGATCGAGGGTCCGCGTCCCGCCGAGGAAGCGGCCGGGGGGGATGCGGTCGAGGACGACGTTCGCATCGGTCACGGTGGCCGGACCGCCCCGACCGTAGGCGGCGGGGCCCGGATCGGCGCCGGCGCTCGCGGGCCCGACGCGCAGCGCGCCGCCGCGATCCGCGACCGCGATCGAACCGCCGCCCGCGCCCACGGTGTGGATGTCGATGACGGGGACGAGCAGGGGGTGACCGGCGATCTCGGTGCGGGAGACGAGCGGCGTGCCGCCGTCGAGCAGCGCGACGTCCGTCGAGGTCCCGCCCATGTCTAGCGTGAGCAGCCGTCGCCGCGCGCGCGAGGCGGCGGCGTTCCAGGCGCCGACGATCCCCCCCGCCGGCCCGGAGAGCACGAGCTGGACCGGCTCGCGCGCCGCCTCCGCGAGGCTGGCGCGTCCGCCGTCGCTGCGGAGGATGCCGAGCGCCGGCGCCTCGCCGCCGGGCACCTTCGTCGCGAGCCGGCGTCGCCGACGGCCGAGATCCGCGGCGTAGGCCCGGAGCAAGGGCAGGAGGGCGGCATTGGCCCAGGCGGTGGAGAAGCGCTCGAACTCGCGGAACTCCGGCACGAGCTCGGCCGAGGCGGTGACGGGCAACCCGGTCGCGGCGAGCAGACGCGCGGCGCGACGCTCGTGCCGCGGATTCCGCCAGGAGTGCAGGAAGCAGACCGCGAGCGATTCGGCGCCCCGCGCGAGGAGGCGCTCGCCGGCGCGGCGGACGGCGTCCTCGTCGAGAGGCGTCACCACGCGGCCGTCGGCGCCGATGCGCTCCTCGACCTCCGCGACGAGCTCGCGCGGGGGCGTCGCGCGGGCGGGCCGGGGCTCGCGCGCGTAGAGGTCCGGGCGGTTCTGGCGGCCGATGGCGAGGACGTCGCCGAATCCGGCGGTGACGACGAGCCCGACCCGGGCGAGTCGCCCGGTCAGGAGCGCGTTCGTGGCGATGGTCGTGCCGTGGACGATGACGGCGCGCTCGCCGAGGAGCCGGGCGCCGGCGAGGAGCCGCCCGGCGCCCTCCTCGAGCACCGAGCCCGGCGCGAGGGCGTCGGACGAGAGCTTGAGCACCCGACCGTCACGGGTGACGAAGTCGGTGAAGGTGCCGCCGGCGTCGACGCCGAGATCCGGGCTTCCCTGGGACACGCGACCGGGTCCTCCTCGTGCGGGCTCAGCGCCCGTGAATCTCGACCGCGCCGCGCGATCCGTCAACCGGTCCCGAGCGGGTTCAGCGTTCCCTCGGCTCCACGGTGAAGGCCGACACGGCGTAGCGGTCGTCCTCGAGCGCGAGGCGGAGCCGCAGCGTCATCGAGACCGGGCGCCCCTCGAGCCCCGAGTAGACGAGCTCGAATCCGCAGCTCCGGTCGAAGAGGGTGCCTCCGCGGAGCTCGGGGTCGGGGATCGCGTCGAGGAGGAATCCCGACTCGGCGATGATGTCCTCGAAGCGCCGCTCGAAGTCGGCCAGGGGCAGCTCGGCCGCCAGCCCGGGACTCAGGAGGTCCCACGCGTCGGCGTAGCCGGAGCGCTCGGCCCCCTCTCCCCCGCGGACGAGGGCCTCGGCGAAGCGACTCGCGAACTCGCGGTCGGGGAACTCGGGACTGGTCTCCGGTCGCAGGATCGCGACGAGGGCGGCGGCGTTGACGAGCAGCAGGACGACCGCGATCAGGAGACAACCGGGGCCGGACCGGCGCGGCTCCGCGACGGCGGTGGCGACGACGAAGTCCGAGCTGTCGGGGCGGGCCTCTTCCATGTCGATCCGGAGGCTAACAGGCCGCCCGCTCCTTCGCCCGGCCCGCCGGGGCCCGTTCCGATCGCGCCGGGAGCACGGGACGCGGCGGGCGGCGCTTGCTATCGTCCCTCCGGCCGGCGCGAGTCCGGTCCGTGACGCCACGAGGGACGCCTTGCCCACGCTCGTTCACATCCTGGTCTTTCTCGGCGCCTACGCCCTGGGGTCGGTCTCCTGGGCCCTGATCCTCGTCCGCCTCCTCCGCGGGGAGGACCTCCGGCGGCACGGCAGCGGCAACCTCGGCGCGACGAACGCCGGCCGGGTCCTCGGCCGCAGGTGGGCGGTGGCGATCTACGGGCTCGACATGCTCAAGGGGCTCGTCCCCGTCCTCGTCGCCCGGGCGCTGACCCCGGCGGGTCCCCCGCCGCTGGCCGTCGTGGCCGGACTCGGCGCGATCCTCGGGCACGTCTTCCCCTTCTACCTGCGATTCCGCGGGGGGAAGGGCGTCGCGACGGGCTCGGGCGTCATCGTCGGACTCCACCCCCTGACCGCCGGCGTCGGGGTCGCGGTCTGGATCCTCGGAATCCTGGCGACCCGCTACGTATCCCTGGCGTCGATCCTGGCCACGATCTCGCTGCCGATCGGCTACGCCCTGCTGGGCCCGGAGGGAGCGCCGGAGCGACCCTGGGTCCTCGGCTTCCTCGTCGCGATCGCGACGCTGGTCGTCTGGCTGCACCGGAGCAACGTCGCGCGCCTCGCGCGGGGCGAGGAACGAAGAATCGGAGGCGCGAAGTGACGCGGAAGATCGCGGTGATCGGAGCGGGCGGCTGGGGCACCGCGACGGGCGGACTCCTCGCCGAGAAGGGCTTCGACGTCTCGATGCTCGCCCACGAGGCGGACCACCTCGCCGAGATCGAGCGGACGGGGCGCAACGACCGCTTCCTCGAGGGCTACGTCCTCCCGGAGCGGCTGCGCGTCACCCTGGACGCCAAGGAATGCCTGGCCGGCGCGGACACCGTCCTGTCGGTCGTCCCGACGAAGTACCTGCGCCGGACCTGGCGGCGCATCGCGGGCCGGGTCGAGGCGGGCGCGCCGGTGGTCTCCCTGACCAAGGGGATCGAACCCCGCACGCTCGAGCGCCCGACGGAGATCCTGGCCGAGTACCTGCCCGATCATCCGCTGGCCGTGCTCTCCGGTCCGAGTCACGCCGAGGAGGTCGCCCGACATCTCCCGACGACGGTCACGGTGGCGAGCCGCTCGACGAAGGTCGCGCGACGGCTCCAGGAGGACTTCGGCACCAACAGCTTCCGCGTCTACACGAATCGCGACGTCTTCGGCGTCGAGTTCGGAGGCGCGATGAAGAACGTGATCGCCATCGCGGCCGGCGTCCTCGACGGTCTCGAGCTCGGCGACAACACGAAGGCCGCGCTCCTGACGCGAGGCCTGGCCGAGATCGTCGCCCTCGGAACCCACCTCGGCGCGAAGCGACACACGCTCTACGGCATGAGCGGCATGGGCGATCTCATCACGACGGCCTTCTCCCCCTTCGGACGCAATCGCGCCGTCGGCGAGCGCATCGGCCGGGGCGAGAAGCTCGCCGACATCCTCGCCTCCTCGGTGAAGGTCGCCGAGGGCGTGCCGACGACGCGCAGCGTGCGCGATCTCGCGCGGCGCGAGGGCATCGAGATGCCGATCACCGAGCAGGTCTACCTCGCCCTCTACAAGGGCAAGGACCCGCGACGCGCGATCGAGGATCTGATGCAACGTCGCGGAAAGTCCGAGTAGCGCAGACTTCACGAAGCCTTCACGCGACGTTGATGCGGCGCGCGAGGCGCGTCGATTCGCGGCAAGCGTCTGTCATCACCGCACTTTCGTCGTCTCCCACGCGCATGGGGCACGCGCCGCTCCCCGACCACGGCAAACCCTCATGCGCCTTTGACGACATTGCTCTTGTCGCGGAAGCACCACCGGCGAGAATCGCAGCGTTCCGACCCTGATCAGACTCCCGAACCGCGCCTCGACTGCGAATCGCCCTCCGGGCGGAGGCGCCGGCCCCGGGCGTTCGTGACGTCAGGGCGATCGCGCCGCCCGGCTCGCGCTCCGCGCCGAACCACCCCGCTCCCGCGAGCGGGGCCCGCCCCGCGTTCGCCCCTCCGTCCGATCCGCCCTCCGGTCGCATTCGCGCCTTCGGATCCCTGGCGCGCGCACGCGTCGTACGCGCGGCCCTGCCTTCATCGACCCCCGAGATGACAACCATGAATCGTAGCTCCGTCCTCTTCGCCGCGACGCTGCTCGCCTTCGCGAGCGGCCTCGCCGCCCAGAGCGTCGTCGCGAAGTACGACTTCAGCGACCTCGCCTCGTCCCTGGGACCGGACACCGGTGGCCCCACCGCGTCCAACGAGGGGTACTTCACCACCTCGGCGTCCTCCGACACCGACCCCGGCTCGACGGCCAGCGGCCTCAGCTCCGGGCTCGGCGGGTTCAACGCCTCGAACCACTACGGCAACTCGACGCCCGGGCTGTTCTTCTGGGGCACCGACCCGGTGAGCTACGGCGGCGGCGGCTCGATCCAGGGCGCCTCCTGGGGCGGCGCGACGGGCTGGCAGGGCCCCGGCAACCAGAGCCCCTACTACCTCGAGTTCACGGTGACGCCGGCGGCGGGACAGGCGCTGTCCTTCACCCAGCTCAAGTTCGACGCCTTCACGTCGACGAACAACATCGCGAACAACTATGCGGTCTACGCCGACGAGATCCCCGGCGCGGGCGGTAACGGCTTCTCGACCCAGCTCAACTCCGACGACTTCCTGTCCGAGTACTCCTGGGGCACCGAGGTCGTCGATCTCTCGGGTCGCGCGTTCCTCCAGAACGTGACGACGGCGGTCACCTTCCGCATCTACTTCTGGGACGACAACTCCGGCTGGTACACCTGCGACTACGTCGACAACATCAAGGTCCTCGCCACGACCGCGACGACCGGCGGCAGCGGCGGCCAGACCCCCGGCGGCTGCGTCGCCGAGTTCGCGTCGACCGTCATCAGCGTCGTCGCGGGCTACGGACAGTCGTCCGCCAACAACCCGAACGACGCGCTCGGCGACACCCAGGCGACCTACTACAACCTCGGCCGCGGCGGAAAGCTCGTCGTCGGCTTCACCAACGACGTCAGCACGACCGGCGACGCGAACCCCGACCTCTGCGTCAACCAGTGGGGCAACGCCGACTGCTACTACATCTGCCTCCAGCCCGCGGACGCCTTCACGCTCGCCGCGATCCAGGCGGCGGGCTGGCACGAGAACGCGAACAATTTCTGGGAGCCGAACGGCGGCCTGACGCTGCTCTGCGGCACCGACACGCTCGACATCGACGCGCTCGTTCCCGGCTACTCCGAGGGTCAGCTCCGCTTCGCCGCGGTCATGACGCTGGACGACAGCACCTCCGGCACGGACAACGGCGCCGAGATCATCAGCATCGAGGCCAAGGCGGTCTGCCCCGACGACGCCCCGACCTGCGTCCCGGGCTTCGCCTCCGAGGTCGTCGGCTCCACGCTCGGCTCGAACGCGAACACGTCGGACCCGCTGTGGAACTCGCCGGCGAACGCCCTCGGCAACGACTCGAGCGACGGGTTCAGCCTCGGCTCCGGCGGCAAGATCAAGCTCCGCTTCGACGACCTCTACACCACCTCGGGTGACGCGGCGGCCGACATCTGCGTGACCGAGTGGAACTCGAACGACTGCTACTACGTCTGCTTCGACCCGGCCGACACCGCGACCGAGAACGCTCTCGCGGCGGCCGGCTGGACGCAGTCGGGCGCGTACTGGGAGCTCCCGATCGTCTACTGCGGCACGACCGCGATCGACGTCGACGCCCTGGTGCCCGGATTCTCCCTCGGCGACCTCCTCTTCGATCGCATCATGATCCTCGACGACGGCAGCTCCGGCGACGGCGCCGAGGTCATCAGCGTCGAGGCGAAGTTCGTCTGCAACGGCGGACCGGCGACGGTCAAGATCGGCGACTTCGTCTTCGAGGACCTGAACGGCAACGGCCAGCAGGACGCCGGCGAGCCCGGCGTCGCCGGCGTCGTCGTCACGCTTCTCGACGGCGCGGGCCAGCCCACGGGCCAGACCGCGACGACCGACGGCGCGGGCGCCTACTCCTTCGACGTCGTTCCCGGTGACTACCGGCTCCAGTTCGGCGCCCCCGGCGATCTCGTCTTCACCGTGCAGGATCAGGGCGCCGACGCGACCGACAGCGACGTCGACGCCGGCGGCCTCACCGGCCTCGTCACCGTCGTGGCCGGCGCCGACGATCTCACGATCGACGCCGGACTCGTCGAGCTCGCGAAGATCGGCAACTTCGTCTTCGAGGACCTGAACGGCAACGGCCAGCAGGACGCGGGCGAGCCCGGACTCTCGGGAGTCACCGTGGCCCTCCTCGACGCCTCGGGCCAGCCGACGGGCGTCACGACGATGACCGACGGCTCGGGCTTCTACCAGCTCTGCGTGGCGCCGGGCAGCTACGGCCTCGCCTTCACCGCGCCGAGCGGCTACCAGTTCACCGACGCCGGACAGGGCGGTGACGACGAGCTCGACAGCGATCCCGACCCGCTCGGCGTCGTCGCGACGTTCGACGTCACGAGCGGCCAGGTCGACGACTCGCGGGACGCGGGCCTTCTCGCCCTCGCGACGCTCGGCGACTTCGTCTTCGAGGATCTGAACGGCAACGGCCAGCAGGATGCCGGTGAGCCCGGCATCGCCGGCGCGACCGTCACCCTCCTCGACGCGGCCGGACAGCCCACGGGCCAGACCGCGACGACCGGCAACGACGGCGCCTACTCGTTCGTCGTCGAGCCGGGTACCTACTTCGTGCAGTTCACCCTGCCGACCGGCTTCCAGTTCACCGTCGCCGACCAGGGCAACGACGCCTCGGACAGCGACGCGAACCCGACGACCGGCCAGAGCCCCGCGGTCACCGTCGTGAGCGGTGATGCGATCGACACCATCGACGCCGGTGCCATCGCCCCGGCGAAGATCGGCGACTTCGTCTTCGAGGATCTCAATGGCGACGGCACGCAGAACCCCGGCGAGCCCGGGATCGGCGGCGCCACCGTCAACGTCCTCGATGCGAACGGCCAGCCGACCGGCATCACGACCATGACGGCGAGCGACGGCAGCTACCAGGTCTGCGTCGAGCCCGGCACCTACATCATCGAGTTCATCCTGCCCACCGGCCTCGAGTTCTCGCCGGCCGATCAGGGCAACGACGCGCTCGACAGCGATGCGAACGAGACGACCGGACGGACCGCTCCCGTCACCGTCCAGAGCGGCGACGTCAACAACGACGTCGACGCGGGCGGCATCGCCCTCGCGAAGCTGGGCAACTTCGTCTTCGAGGACCTGAACGGCAACGGCCAGCAGGACGCCGGCGAACCCGGCGTGGGCGGCGTGCTCGTCATCCTCCTCGACGCCGCCGGCGCCCCCGCGGGCCCGACGGCGACGACGGCGAACGACGGCAGCTACCAGATCTGCGTCGATCCCGGCACCTGGTCGGTCCAGTTCCAGCTCCCCGCGGGTCTCCAGTTCACGATCGCGAACGCGGCTCCGGACAACATCGACAGCGACGCCGATCCGATGACCGGCGCGACCGCGGCGGTGACGGTGGGCAGCGGCGACGTCAATTTCGACCTGGACGCGGGCGTGATCGCCATCGCGAAGATCGGAGACTTCGTCTTCGAGGACGCGAACGGGAACGGCCAGCAGGATGCGGGCGAGGCCGGCATCGGAGGCGTCACGGTGACGCTGCTCGACGCCGGCGGCCAGCCGACCGGCCAGTCGACGATGACGCTGGGTGACGGCAGCTACCTGTTCTGCGTCGTGCCGGGCGACTACATCGTCGCCTTCACGCCGCCGGCGGGCCTGCAGTTCACCACCGCGAACCAGGGCAACGACGCCACCGACAGCGACGCGAACGCCGTGAACGGCCAGACCGGCGTCATCACCATTCAGAGCGGTGACGACATCGACACGGTCGACGCGGGTCTCCTCGCGCTCGCCAAGATCGGCGACGTGGTCTTCGAGGACCTGAACGGCAACGGCCAGCAGAACGCGGGCGAGCCCGGCGTGGTCGGCGTGCCGGTCATGCTCCTCGACGCCAACGGCAGCCCGACCGGGCAGTCGACGGTCACCGGAGCGGGCGGCGTCTACCAGTTCTGCGTCGAGCCCGGCACCTACATCGTGGCCTTCGGCCTGCCGACCGGCTTCCAGTTCACGACGGCGAACGTCGGCGGCGAGGCCGTCGACAGCGACGCGAACCCGAACAACGGTCAGACCGGTCCGATCACGGTGGCCAGCGGCGACATGAACTTCGACGTCGACGCCGGCGTGCTCGCGCTCGCCAAGATCGGAGACTTCGTGTTCGAGGATCTCAACGGCAACGGCCAGCAGGACGCGGGTGAGCCCGGCGTCGACGGCGTGACCGTCGTCCTCCTCGGCTCCGGCGGCAACTCGCTGCAGACCACGACGACGACGATGGGCGGCGCCTACCTGTTCTGCGTCGCTCCGGGAACCTACTCGGTGGCCTTCGGCCTCCCGAGCGGCTTCCAGTTCACGACGCCGGACCAGGGCAGCGACGCCACCGACAGCGACGCCTTCCCCGGCACCGGGGCGACGGCGGCGATCACCGTCCAGAGCGGCGACATGATCACCACGCTCGACGCGGGTCTCCTGACCCCGGCGAAGCTCGGTGACTTCGTGTTCGAGGACCTGAACGGCAACGGCCAGCAGGATGCCGGCGAACCCGGCGTCGCGAACGTCGGCGTGAGCCTCGTGGACACGTCGACCGGCAACACGGTCCAGACCACCCAGACGCTGATGGACGGCAGCTACCTGTTCTGCGTCGTGCCCGGCACCTACATGGTGGTCTTCACCGCTCCGGCCGGCTTCGACTTCACGGTGGCGAACGTGGGCTCCGACTCGACCGACAGCGACGCCGACGCCAACGGTGATGCGCCGGCGGTGACGGTCGGCTCCGGCGACGTCGTGAACACCATCGACGCCGGACTCACGCAGCCGTCCGCCCTCGGAGACCTCGTCTTCGAAGACCTGAACGCCAACGGCGTCCAGGACGCGGGCGAGCCGGGAGTCGGCGGCGTGCTCGTCTTCCTGCTCGACGCCAACGGCGTTCCGACGGGCGAGACGACCATCACCGCCCTGGACGGCAGCTACGGCTTCATGGTGCCGCCGGGAACCTGGTCGGTGAGCTTCCAGCTCCCCGCCGGCTACCGTTTCACCGTGGCGAACATCGGCCTCGACGATCTCGACAGCGACGCCGACCCGGCCACCGGGGCGACGCCGCCGGTGACCGTCGGGAGCGGGGAGACCGTGCCGACGCTCGACGCCGGCATCGTTCTCCTGCCGAACCCGCCGGACTATCAGTACCCCAACAAGGTCTGCGGGTTCGACGACAACGGCTTCCCGGTCCCGGGCAACCCGTCGCTGGCCCTCGGCGCGCCGAACGGCCAGGCCGTCGCGATCGGGAACGGCGGCTGCATCGTGGTCTGCCGGACCTGCCAGTACCTCACGACGAGCGGTGACGGCGCGCCGGACCTCTCGGTCATGGAGTTCGGCGATCTCGACGACTTCACGGTGGGTCTGCTCCCGGGCGACCTCGCCACGGAGATGGCGCTGATCGCGGCCGGGTTCGACGACGCGGACGGCAACGGCTTCTACGAGGTCGCGGCCTACTTCGGCTCCATCGCCATCGATCTCGATGCGCTGATCCCCGGCTTCGCCGCCGGTGATCTGCTCTTCGCGAGCGTGAAGATCGCCGACGTCTCGGGCGGGCCGAACGGCATCGCCGAGATCGACGCGGTCGGATTCGCCTCGGTCGTCAACTACGCGACCGACGTCGATCCGAGCGGTCTCGCCGACGCCGACTGGGTGCGCTTCGTGCGCGACTTCCAGCCCGGCACCGGCGTCCTGCCCGCCTCGAACAACCCGAACGACGTCGAGGGGCCGAGCGACGGCTTCGCGGTGTCGCTGGGCGAGAACGGCAAGATCATGACCGGCTTCCTCAGCGCCTGGTTCGCGAACTCGGGCGATGCGGCGGCGGACGTCTACGTGTTCGAGAACGGCGAGGACGAGGGCTACTTCGTGGGCCTCTGCCCCGCCGATGCCTTCACGACCCAGGCCCTGATCTCGGGCGGCTTCAGCGATCCCGACGGTGACGGCTGCTACCTGGTCTTCACCGACCCGTGCCCGGGCGACCTCGCGCTCGACATCGACGCGATCCTGCCCGGCTACGACAAGGGCGAGCTCAAGTTCGTCGAGATCCAGATCTGCGACGACGGCTTCGGCCCGGACACCAGCCCGGAGTCGGGCGCGGACATCGACGCCATCGCGATGACCGTCCGCGTCCAGCCCGGAAACGTCCCGACGAGCGATTGGCTCTTCGAGGCGGGCGTGAACGGCACCGGCAAGAGCGAGTGCCCGGCGAACCTCATGGTCGAGCCGGGCGACCTGCTCGAGCTGGAGGTCAGCTCGCCGAGCGGTCTCTACGACGGCGTCGGCTACCTGATCGGCGTGATGTGCGTGCCCACCGGAACGCCCATCACCCCGCCGATGGCCCTGCCGGGCGTGTGGCTGAACCCGGATCGCGCGCCGGTCTTCCTGATCTGGCAGAACCCCTTCGAGATGCCGCAGGACTTCTGCATCCCGATCGTGGTGCCGCCGGGCGTCGAGGGCCTCTGCTGCACGATCCAGGCCTTCGGCCTGACGTCGACGGCGCCGAACGGCTTCATCATCGCGTCGAACGCCTTCGAGGTGTGCGCGGAGTGAGGTCGCGCGCGACCGGCTGACCCCGCGGGGTCACCGGCCGCGAAAGAGGAAGGGCCGCGAATCCCTCGGGATTCGCGGCCCTTTCTCGTTCCCGGACGGGACCGATCAGATCACTGGATCTGTCCGGCCTCCGCGTTCGAGATGTTCTTGATCGTCGACAGGAAGGACGGGTCGAGCGTGATCGAGGTGAAGATCAGCACGTAGCCCTGGAGGTAGGTCAGGTTCGGGATGTCCACGCTCATGAAGCCGTGGCCCGTTCCGTCGAGCGTTCCGTCGAAGGACATGAAGATGTCGTCGAGCAGACCGTCCTGCTGGTCCTGGAAGAGCACGTCCTCGTTGATCGGGATCACGCGCGTATCGGTCGGATCGCCGAAGGTCGAGATCGGGATGCCCTGCTGGAAGCCGAGGGCCGGCGCCGCCTTGTAGGCGAGACCCGCGTCGTCCGGATAGTAGAGCTCGACCGTCGCGGTCGTTCCGATCTGCAGCGAGCCCGTCAGACGCGTGCTCGTGTTGAAGAAGATGTCGCCGGCGTCCACGTTGCCCTGGAAGTGGGAGACGTTGACCGGGACGAGGCCGGAGCGGACGCCCTCGGGGACGACGAAGCTCAGCGTGGTCTGGTCGATGACGGTGACCTCGGTGGCCGCGATGCCGTCGACGGTGACGGTCTGGGGATCGCTCCCCGAGAGGTTCGTGCCGGTGATCGTCACGCGGTCGCCGCCGCCGATCCAGCCGAAGCCGGGGGTGATGTCGGAGACGGTCGGGATGCCGGTGGCCTGCGTGCCGTAGAGGGCCTGCACGCCCGCGATGTCGTCGGCGTCGAGGGTCCGGTTGCCCGTGGTGCCGATCGTGACCGAGGGGAACATCGTCGCGGTCGCGACCGTGGAGTGGCCCATGCCGAGCGCGTGACCGAACTCGTGCACGGCGACGGACTCGAGGTCGAACTCGGTCGGGAGCGGCTCCTGCGCCCAGATGAAGTCGAAGGAACCGCTGTTGCTGTAGAACTCGATGTCGAAGCCGAAGAGGTCACCGTTCGAGAAGGACGACCAGGTGGTCGTCGCGAGGGCGCCGCCGCCGTCCGCCTCGCTGTAGAAGACGGCGTTGGTGCCGTCGGTCGGGGCGACGAGGGTCTGGGTGGTGGTCCCGCCGTAGAGGAACTGGAAGGGGACCTGGCCCGCGCTGGTCCACTCGCTGGCGCCGCGCTGCATGGCGGCGATCTGCTGCGCGGCGGTGCCGGCGTTCGGATCCGTGAAGTTCGGATTCACGTAGTAGGTCGCGGAGTTCGAGGCCCAGCTATCGCCGTGGAGGACGAAGGCCTGGACGGGCTCGGCCTGCTCGCGGCCGAGGACGAAGAGGGCGCTCAGGACGAGGAGGGGCGCGGTCCACTTGATCGCGTTGCGTCGCATCGTTCCGGTCTCCATCAGTTGCCGACCGCGGCCAGGATCTGGGCGCGGAAGGAGTCGTAGTTGGTACCGGCCAGCTCGCGGACTCCGAGGTCCGAGAGCAACGTGTACTTGCCCTGGAACCACCCGTAGGTGAGCCAGGTGCCGTCGGCGTTCGCCTTCAGGAAGACGACGACCTGCTCGCCCAGCGCGAAGACCGGGGCCTCGCCGTTGCGGATCTTGAGGCCGTCGATCTCGCCGCCCGGCACCTTGACCACGGGGTTGCCGCTGACCTGACCCTTGAGGGTCTCGATCGGCTGCAGCTCGAAGCTCGAGACGATCATGTTGCCGTCCTCGGTCCAGGCGACGTCCTGGCCGATGACGTGGGCGCGAATGATGAGGGTCGAACCGTCCGTGAGGTCGTTCACGTCCATCGCGATGACGGCCGCTCCGGCCTCTTCGTCGCGGGACGAGAGGCCGAGGGCGAGACCGAGCACGAGGACGACGCCGAGCGCAATCTTCATGGGGCTTGCTCCAGGGAAAGGGTGGATCCGAACAGGGCTCGCCGGGGTGGGGTGCCTGGACCGCCGACGGTCCCGGGGAAGCTCACCCGGACTGATCGGCCCGGGCGCGCGGCGGGGTTTAGCTTTGACGACACAAAACATGCTTTGTGAAATCTGCCGCCCCACCGGACGGCCGGGGGTAGGGGCCGGGCCGGCGGGCGCCGGCGGCCGGGCGACCGAGGGACGCAAGCCTCTGCCGGACAGGAGGTTCTCGACGACCGCGGGCGACGCGGCGCGGTGCGTTTGAACATTGGTTCAAAACGGCGGGCCTCTTATAATCGCGCGCTCGTCGGGGCTTCGGCGGGCAGGAACAGGGGGCCGCCCCCGAACTCCGCGCCCGGCCGGGCCGCGGCGGTGAGGGCCGGACCGGTCGGGGACCGGGACGGCGCCATGGCGGCCCGCGCAAGGGACGTCGCCCCTCGGCGACGCGAACGGGTTCCCATGTCCAGCGACGCGAAGACGACGAACGACCGTGCGGTCGAGACCCTGGAGCAGGCGACGATCCGCTTCGCCGGCGACTCCGGCGACGGCATGCAGATCACCGGCAGCCAGTTCACCAACACCTCGGCGATCGTCGGCAACGACCTCGCGACCTTCCCGGACTACCCGGCCGAGATCCGCGCTCCCGCGGGGACGCGGCCCGGCGTCTCGGGCTTCCAGGTCCGCTTCTCGAGCTTCGACATCCACACGCCGGGCGACAGCCCCGACGTGCTGGTCGCGATGAACCCGGCCGCGCTGGTGGTGAACCTCAAGGACCTCCAGCCGAACGCCATCGTCATCGTCAACACCGACTCCTTCGGGAAGGTCGACCTCCAGAAGGCGAAGTGCGAGACCAACCCGCTCGAGGACGGCAGCCTCGACGCCTTCCGACTGGTGAAGGTCCAGCTCACGACGCTGACGAAGGAGACGCTGAAGGACGACGGGCTCGACGCGAAGTCGGTCCAGCGCTGCAAGAACTTCTTCGCCCTCGGCATGGTCTACTGGCTCTACAACCGGCCGCTCGACGTGACCGAGCGCTGGCTGCACGAGACCTTCGGCATGCGCCGCAAGAAGCCGGAGCTCGCCGAGGCGAACATCAAGGTGCTCCGCGCCGGCTACAACTACGCCGACATCACCGGGCTCTTCCAGACCTCCTACGAGGTCCCGAAGGCCGACCTCGCCCCGGGCACCTACCGCAACATCCAGGGCAACCAGGCGCTCGGCATGGGGCTCGCCGCGGCGGGCGTCCTCTCCGGCAAGCGCATCGTGCTCGGCTCGTACCCGATCACGCCCGCGAGCGACATCCTCCACCAGGTCGCCGGCTACAAGAACTTCGACTTCGTGACCTTCCAGGCCGAGGACGAGATCGCGGCGGTCTGCTCGGCGATCGGGGCGTCCTTCGCGGGCCAGCTCGGCGTCACCACGACGAGCGGCCCCGGCTTCGCCCTGAAGTCCGAGGCGGTCAACCTCGCGATCATGACCGAGCTGCCGCTGCTCGTGATCGACGTCCAGCGCGGAGGCCCCTCGACCGGCCTCCCCACGAAGACCGAGCAGTCGGATCTCCTGCAGGCCCTGTTCGGCCGCAACGGCGACAGCCCCATCCCGGTGCTCTGCACGCAGTCGCCCGGCGATTGCTTCGACGCCGTGATCGAGGCGGCCCGGATCGCGATCCGCTACATGACGCCGGTCGTCCTCCTCTCGGACGGCTACATCGCGAACGGCGCCGAGCCCTGGCGTCTGCCGGAGGTCTCCGACCTGAAGCCCATCGAGGTCCGGCATCCGGGCGCCGAGGACGCGGAGGACTTCCGCCCCTACCGCCGCGACCCCGAGACGCTCGCGCGCCCCTGGGCGATTCCCGGCACGCCGGGACTCCAGCACCGCATCGGCGGTCTCGAGAAGCAGGACGTCACCGGCAACGTCAACTACGACCCGGTGAACCACCAGCGCATGACCGACCTCCGCCACGACAAGGTCGCGCGGATCGCGCAGGACATCCCGCCGCTCGAGACGCACGGAGCCTCCGAGGGCAAGGTGCTCGTCCTCGGCTGGGGCTCGACGCGCGGACCGATCACGGGGGCCGTCGACCGTCTCTTCGGCCGCGGCGAGTCGGTGGCCCGGGCGCACCTGCGCCATCTGAACCCCTTCCCCTCGAATCTCGCCGAGGTGATGGCTCGCTACGAGACCGTCCTCGTGCCCGAGATGAACAAGGGACAGCTCGCGCTCATCCTCCGCGGCCAGCTCGGCCTGGAGGTCCAGTCCTACTCCAAGGTGGAGGGCCAGCCCTTCACGACGGACGAGATCATGCACCGCGTCGAGGAGATCCTCGGGTGACCACCATGAACACCACGCCGGAACCGCTGACCAAGAAGGACTTCAAGACGGACCAGGACGTCCGCTGGTGTCCGGGCTGCGGCGACTACGCGATCCTCAACGCGGTCCAGGGCGCGATGGTCGAACTCGGCCGGCGCCGCGAGGACGTCGTCTTCATCTCGGGGATCGGCTGCTCCAGCCGCTTCCCCTACTACATGGAGACCTACGGCTTCCACACGATCCACGGCCGCGCGCCGGCGATCGCGACCGGCGTCAAGCTGGCGAACCCCGCGCTCGACGTGTGGATGGTCACCGGTGACGGCGATGCGCTCTCGATCGGCGGCAACCACCTGATCCACGCGCTGCGCCGCCGGGTCGGGATCAAGATGCTGCTGTTCAACAACCGCATCTACGGCCTGACGAAGGGTCAGTACTCGCCGACGAGCGAGGTCGGCAAGGTCACGAAGTCCACGCCGATGGGCTCGCTCGACACGCCCTTCGATCCGATCCAGGTCGCCCTCGGCGCCGGCGCGACCTTCATCGCGCGCGGCGTGGACATCATGGGTGCGGAGCTCATCGAGGTCATGAAGCGCGCGGCCCTGCACGAGGGCGGCGCCTTCATCGAGATCATGCAGAACTGCAACATCTTCAACGACGGCGCCTGGGCCGACGTCGCCGACCGCAACATCCGCGAGGACCACCTCGTCCACGTGAAGCACGGCGAGCCGCTCGTCTTCGGTCGCGAGAGCGACAAGGGCATCGTCCTGCGCGGGCTGCGCCTCGAGGTCGTCTCCCTCGCGGATCACGCCGTCGAGGACCTCCTCGTCTGGGACGAGACCGACGCCGCGATGGCCTGGCTCTTCTGCGGCCAGGTCTCGCCGGGTCTGCCCTCCCCCATCGGCGTGCTGCACTCGCGGCCGGCCGAGAACTTCGAGGACGGCATCTACCGGCAGCTCGCCGCCGCGCGCGAGAAGAAGGGCGCCGGCAGCCTCGACGCGCTGCTCTACTCCGGCGACATCTGGACCGTCGAGGGCTGATCGGCCCCGCCGCTCCGGATCCTTGCGCCGACGACGAAGGGGGCCCGCGACCGGCCACGGGCGCGGGCCCCCTTCGCGTCGATCGGGCTCACTTCACGAAGCGGATCGTGAAGGGATAGACGAAGCGTTGTCCCTCGCTCGCCTTGATGCCGGCGACGATCTGCAGGACCAGCGCGTAGGTTCCCACGATCGGCGCGAGGAAGGCGCCGATGCAGAAGACGGCGACGAGCACGATGCAGACGACGATGGCGATCGCGAAGGTGATGGCGAAGTTAAGCGCCTCCTTGCCCTGATCATCGACGAAGCTCGACTCGTCCTTCTTCATCTGCCACCAGATGAGCGGCCCGAGGATCCACCCGAGGGGGATGACGTACCCGGCCAGGCTCGAGAGGTGACAGATCATCCCCCAGGTCTTCTCCTCGGGGCGCAGTTCGGTCGGCCAGGGCGTGGTGGTACCGAGCAGGTCGGCCATCGTCGTCGACTCCGTTGGCGGCGGGGAACGTCCGGTGCCATGGAACGCGAACGGAAAGTCCGCGTCAAGTCCGCGAGACGCGGTCGGAGCCCGATGGGATGACGCGCGGCCGAGCGGAGCCGCGAGAGGGATCAGATGAGCTCGGAGAGGATCGACGCGCTCGAGGGCAGCTCGGGCAGTCGCGGCACGAAGGGCGCGAGCTCCTCGGGCTCGGGGGCGGGATTGACCCGGGCGACGAGCTCGGCCACCAGGCCGAGATCGGAAGGCCGGGGACCCCGGGGCTCTCCGAGATCCGCCACCGCGGCGGCGAGCGCCTCCCGCAGCGGCTCGCGGTCGCCGAGGTCGACCTCGTGGTGCGGGAAATCGAGGAGCTCGGCCAGGAGGCGACCCTCGGGCTGACGGAGACGCTCGGCCGCCCATTCGAGATCGTTCGGACCGATGCGCGCCCCGTAGACGAGCGCCATCTCGGGCTCGCGTTCCAGCAGCGCGCGGGCGATCGCGAGCGCGTGATCGACGCCCTCCGACTCCAGGCGCGGCGGATCGACGTCGAGGATCGCCAGGGGCGACCGCGCGACGGGCGGCTGCAGGCCGTCGATCGCGAAGGGGTTCTTGCGGTGCTCGAGGGCCGGGTGCTTCACAGCGGCAGCTCCTTCTGGAGGAGATCGATCACCCACATGGCGTCCTGATCGACCGCGATCCGCTGCGCCTCCTCGACGAGCGGCCGCGCGCGCTCGAGCCCTTCGAGCTCGTACTGGCAGATCGCGTTGAGGAAGCGGGCGCCAGCGCAGCGTGCGTCGGCGTTCGAGAGCATCGAGAGGAGCGCCTGGCAGCGCTTGATGTCGCGCCGCTCGTAGAGCTCGTAGGCGCCGTAGACGTCGCCGCCCTTGGCCGCCATGTACTCCAGGCAGGTCACCCGCGCCTCGAGGATGCGACGCTGCTCCTTGACCTCGGGACGTCCGCCGAGTCGTCGGAGCTGTTCCTTGGCGATCCGCACCTTGTGGAGACCGAGGAGGATCTCGACGTGCCGCGCGATGAGCTCCGGGTCGTCCTCGTGCCCGACCGAGAGCTCGCGGTAGAGGTCCTGGGCCGCCCGCCAGTTGCCCGAGGCGATCAGGCCGTCGAGGTCCTCGTGGCGGGACTCCTTCCGCTCGGTCTCGCGGCGGCTCTGGACCTGGTTGATGAGCTCCGTCGCCTCGCGGACCGCGGCGGGGTCGTTGCCGCGCCGCGCCGACTCGAAGATCTCGCGCGCCGCGTCGAGCGCGGCCTCCGGCTGATCGTCCGCGACGAGCGCGCGCACGCGCTGGGTCCGCAGCCCCCGGTTGTCGGGGTCGCGCTCGAGGAGCGAGTCGATCTCCGCGAGCGCCGCGCGGGAGTCGACGGCGGCCGCGCCGGCGTCGAGCCGGCTGGCGACGTCGCGCACGCCGACCTCGCTCCGGAGCTTCTGGATGCCCCGCCCCACCGGTCCGGTCGCGGGGACGAGTGCCGCCGCCCGGTCGAGGATCGCGGCCGCGCCCGCGGGGTCGCGATCGCGGTGGAAGCGCAGGAAGCCGATGCCGCGAAGGGTGATCGCGAGGCGCTCGGCCGTCGTCGGATCCTCGGGCGCATCGCCCTCGGCCATCTCCAGCGCGTGGCGCTCGACGATGACGAGGTACTCCTTCATGCTCGCGGCGAGCTCGAGCACGGTGGAGGGATCGGGTCGCTTCGTGAACGCGTCGAGCACGCCGAAGGAGCGCGAGATCGCGTCGGAGACGACGTGGATGAGTTCGCGTCGCGCCTGGTCGTGTCCCGGGTCGCAGAGGAGGACGCGGTCGAGCTGCGCGAGCGCGCCGTGATAGTCCCGACGCGCGAGCAGACGGTCGACGTCGGGCGCGAAGACGGTGTAGATCCGGTCGCGCAGCCAGGGTCGCTGCGCCTCGTCGACGAGCGGTGATCCGGCCGCGATACGGGCGTGGCGGATCGCGTGGGCGAGCTTGCGGGCGTCGAGCTGGAACTCCGCGCGCCGCAGGTGGGCGTCGAGCATCCAGCGGGGGATCGCGGCGCGCACCGCGGCGACCGCCTCGGCTCCGTGCTCCTCGTTCAGCTCGGCCCAGCTCGCCTCACACGCGAGGAGATCGGCCCAGGCGCGATGCGCCTCGCTCCACGAGTCGGTGGCCTCCTTGCCGGCGGCCTCCTCCTCGTGCGCGCGGTTCAACTCGAGCAGGGCGAGATGGCGACGAGCCGTGCCCGCGAGCTCCTCGTCGGCGAGCGCCTCGCGCCAGTAGTCGTGCACGGCGGGGAGGAAGACGCGGCTGCGCTTTCCGGCCGTCCGCATCCGCGCCGACGCCCAGGCCGGCGAGGGACGCTCGCGTTCGAGCGTGATCCGCTCGCGGATGTCGCGCTCGAAGCCCGCCCAGGCCCCATCGGGCTGACGGCGCGCCAGTTCGGCGAGGGCGGTCAGGATTCCGGTGACGTCGTCGGCATCCAGGGCGGCCCGCAGGCGAACGAGCTCCCGCAGGTCGGCGGGCACGCCGTCCGGATCGCGGAGGACGTCGGGCGAGGTGCCGGGCTCGTCGCGGAGCGCGCGGATGATGGCCACCCGGCGGAAGTCGGAGGCCGTGAAGGGGGCGGGAGCGCCCCAGCGGTCGGCCTCGGTCCGCCAGGCTCCGACCATCGTCGCGTCGGCGCGACCCTTCGCGAGCTCGAGGGTGGCGGCGGCCAGGGCGGCGATCGTCTCGTTCGAGCCCGCGATCTCGCGCAGGCGCTCCGCGAGCGCGTCCTCGAGCCCGTGTCGAAGCGCGGCGATGCCGGCCGCGACGACGAGCTCGCCGGGCGTGTCGGACTCCGTCGCGAAGTCGAGATCGGCCTCGCCGGACACGGTGCGGAGGATCGCCGCGAGGTTGCGGGCGCGACCATCCACCTCGGTCATCGCAACGACGTCGAGGTCGTGCACGAGGTCACGCAGGGCCGCGTCGTCGGCGCCGTCGACGTTCGACAGTCGACGGACGAGGAGCGAGAGATCGGTCCAGGCCTCGAGGGCCGGCGGGAGCATCCCCGCCTCGCGCTCCTCCAGCACGCCGTCGACGTCGCCGAGGGTCGCGCGCGCGCAGGCCAGCAGCGTGGCGACGCGGCGCTCGGCCTCGCCGCCGAGACGCTTGCGATAGACGCCGAGGGTCTCGGCCGCGCGCTCGAGGTCGGGCGCGAGGGCGGCGCGTCCGCGCGCCTGGGCCTCGATGGCCTCGCTGTCCTGGAAGCCCTGGAGGACGCGCAGTCCCTCCTCGAGTTCCCGTCGATGCTCGGGGCCGGCGAGTCCGATCGCGACCGAGAGGAGGCCGAATCGGCGCAGCGCGCCGTCGCCGGGCGCGCGACGGTAGGCCTCGCGCGCGTTCTCGGCGTCGCCGAGCCGTTCGAGCAGGATGCCGCGCAGCCGGTTGGCCTCGGTCGCGCGCTGGTCGAGCTTGCGGCCGATCAGGGAGAGCGCGCCGGCCTCGTCGCCCCGCTCCGCCTGGAGCGCGGCGAGCGCCAGCCGGGCCCGGGGCTCGTCGGCCTGGTCGAGGAGCGCTCCGAGCGCGCGTTCCGCCTCCTCGAGACGTCCGCGGCGCGCCGCGATCACCGCGCGGGCGAGCGCCACCTCGGCGCCCCCCTCTCCGTCGGTCTCCTCAAGCCGGCCGAGGAAGAACTCGGCGTGGTCCGTCGCGTCGGCGGCCAGCGCCGCGCGGAGGCCCGCCCGGTTGAGCTCGGGGTTGGGTCCCCGCTCCGATTCGAAGTGCGCGAGGAACTCGCGGGCGTGCTCGACGTCGCCGTTGGCGAGCGCCAGCTCCACGATGCGGCGCTCGAGCACCGCCTCGAGATCGGTGAGATCACGGTGGCGCGAGGCGTGCACGTCGTTCTGGAGCATCGACACGAGCGCGCCGTGCGCGATCTCGTCGCCCGCGACCTTCTCCACCTTCTGGTGGATCTGGATCCAGTTGCGGTGGGCCTCCTCGCGCCCGGCCTGCTGCGCGGACGCCATCGCGTCGAGCGCGCGTTCGGCCAGCTCGAGGGCGGCGCGCGGGTCGCCGTCCGCGGACGCCACCAGGCTCCGCACGTAGTTCACGTGGGGGCGGACGCGATCGGAGAAGCGGCCGTCGAGACGGCGGCGAGCCTCGATCTCGTCGCCGGCGAAGAAGGCCGTCTCGGCGAGTCGGACGGCGAAGAGCTCGACCGTCGGGGCCTGTTCGTGGAGCTCGGCGAAGCGACGTCGAGCCTGCGGCCACTGCGCGAGCCGGTAGTGCAGCTCGGCGAGACGGCGTCGCACCGCGGGAGCGAACTCGGGCGGCAGTTCGGGATCGGCGAGCTGTCGCTCGAGGTGACCGATCAGCTTCTCGCACCCGGCGTCGGACTTCGGCTCCGCGTCGATCTGATCGAGGACCCGCAACCGGAAGCGCTCGCGCTCCTCGGGCGAGGCGAAGCGCGCGAACTGCCGCGCGGTCTCCTCGAAGCCGAGCCCGTGCACGACCGGCGACAGCAGCCCCATGAGTTCCGGAGGCTGACCGCTCATGGTCATCACGCGGGCGAGGTTCACCAGGGCGGAGAGCGAGTCGCCGTGCCGACGCGCGACGAGGCCCTGGTTGCGCCAGGGCCACTCGCGATCACCGTAGAACTCGGCGAGCGTCGCGTTCAGGGCGTCGAGATCGCCGTCGTAGTCGAGCTTCGGGTCCGGGTGGACGTAGGCGAGACCGGAGAGGAGCGTCTCGAGCGTCTCCACCCGGTCCGGGTGGGCGTCGAGGAAGCGACGGTAGAGCTGGCGAGCCTCCATGTCGCGGCGTTCCTCCGCCACGAGTCGGCGCAGCATGCGCTCGGAGGCCTCCGGGTCGGCGTCGCCGACGAGGCGCCAGGTCTGGAGCAGCACCTCGGTCTCGAGCTCGTCGATCTCCTTCGCCACGAGAGCGGGAAGGCGGGCGTCGATCGCGGCCCCGGCCTCCGGGGCGACGCGCCGCGCCCAGGTCGCGACGGCGACCGCGAAGGGCGTGGCGCCGTGATCGCGCTCGTCGGCGACCACGGCCTCCAGGAGCTGCGCGAAGGTCGCGAGCGCCGCGGCGCGGCGATCGGCTCCGGACTCGCACTTCATGAGGGCGTCGAGGAGCAGGCGGTTGACCGCCCAGGCGGTGCTGCGGGAGCCGATCTTCATCAGATCGGCGAGGCAGCGCGAGGCCGGCTCGACGAGCCGTTCGAGGTGCTCGCGCAGGAAGGGGAAATGGGCCAGCGACGCGTGCGCGTCGACGAGCGCCTCGGCCGAGTCCAGGGGCGTGGCCCCCTTGCTCTCGAGGTAGAGGCCGGCCCGTTCTATCTGGGCCGCGAAGAGCACCGATGCCGCCTCGGGCGAGCGCTCCACCTCGGGTTCGAGGTTGGCGACGATCTGGCGACCGATCAGATCACCGGCCTCCATGCGGGCGATCGAATCGCCGCGCACGCGGTCGAGGATCTCGTCGAGGCGCTGCCGGAACCGGTCCGCCTTCAACGAGTAGCTGTCGCTGATCTGCTTTCTCATGTCATCCCGTCGATGGAACACGAGCCTTCGAGGCGCGGGGAGCCCTCATCCGCTCATCGGCCCGAAGCCGGGGATGGGTAGAGCGAATCGGGGCCGCGGAGCCAAGTTCCCGCCGCTCGGGGCGGACGGAGGCGGCTCGCTCTCCCGCGGCGGCGCGCTGGGAGCGCGGGCGTCCGCCCGGGCCCACGGGCGTCCTGAATCCGGACGGTCGTCAGTTCCGGCGTCGGCCCGATCCGGGCCGGCGGGCTCCAATTCTCTTCAATTCAAGGACTTGCGAGCGCGGTCTCCGGCGACGGATTCGGGAATCCACTCCGGCATGCCGGGTGCGAGTCTCCCGGCCCACGGAGACCGACACCATGTTCAGAGTCCTGATCCTCACCGCCCTTCTCGCCGGCAGCGCCGCCGCCCAGACCTGGATGCCGGGCCCCTCGGCCCCGACCGGCGGCGCGCCGCGGGAGCACGCCGCCCTCGTCTGGTGGAACGGCACCCTCTACGCCCTGGGCGGCACGCCCTTCGTCGCCGGTGACGGTTCGTCCCAGGTCCTCTCCGGCGGCAACTGGGTCGCGACGGCGGAGACGCCGGGGAGCTACCTCTACCTGCGCGCGGGGGTCGACGCGATGAACCGCGTCGTCGTCTTCTCCGGCGAGGACGCCACCGGCAACCCGAACGAGACCTACGAGTGGACGCCGCTCGACGGCGACGCCGGCGGCCTCGAGAATCCCTCGGGGCAGGCGCCCACCGCGCGGGCAGCCGCGGCGGTCGACTCCCTCGGTCGCCTGTACACGATCGGCGGCGGTCCCGGTGCGACCTCGGCCCCGGGGAACCTCAACTCCGGCCGGGTCGAGCGCTACGAGGCCGCGTCCGACAACTGGTCCGTCCTCGCCCCCCTGCCGACGCCGGTGGCCGACGCCGCCGCCTGCCACGACGGCGCGGGACACATCCTCGTCTTCGGCGGCTTCGATGCGGCGGGCGTCCGCACCGCGAACGTCGCCTCCTTCGACATCGCGTCCGGCACCTGGTCCGACACCGCGATCCCGGACATGCCGACGGCGCGGAACGGTCACGCGGCGGTCCGGGGAGCCGACGGTCGGATCTACGTCATCGGCGGCAGCGACGGCGTCGAGCTCGCCACGGTCGACGTCTACGACCTCGCCACCGGCTTCTGGACGACCGGACCCGCGATGGCGACGGCGCGTCGCCACTTCGGCTGCGCGCTCCACCCGGCCACCGGCCAGATCTGGGTGCTCGGCGGGATCACGCCGGCGGGAGGCGTCGCCACCTGCGAGACCCTGCAGACGCCGACCTGCCCGCAGCTCACGGCGCCCGCGGCCGCGGTCAGCGCCTACGCCGGCGGCCCGGCCGGGATCGCCTTCGCCGTCGACGGCACCGCCCCCTTCACCTTCTCGTGGACGCGCGACGGGGTCCCGATCGCGAACGGCCCCACGGCGCAGGGCAGCACGATCACGGGCGCCGACGGCCCCGGCCTCGGAATCGTCGCCGTCACGCTCGCCGACGCGGGCGACTACGTGTGCACGGCCGTCAACGCCTGCGGCGTGACCGCGTCGATGCCGGTGACGCTCACCGTCCTGCCGGCCCCCGCGCTTCCCGCGAGCTTCGCGGTCGAGGTGCGCGTCCCCGCCGGCGCCCTCGCCTCTCGGGCCCGCGACGTGCGCGACGGGGTCGTCGTCGGCGGTGCCGACTTCCCGCACCCCCAGTACGGTTCGACCAGCCACCCGATCCGGTGGGACGCGAACGGAGTCGCCCAGGACCTGACGCCGGCGAACTCCGTCGGCGGCGAGATCGTGCGCCTCGTCGGCGACTTCGCGGCCGGGTGGTGGTGGTGGCCCTACACGGCTCCGCAGGGGACGGGCTACAACAAGCACGCCTCGATCTGGACGAACGCCGGAACCACGCACGTCAACACGCAGTCATCCGGCTGGGAGTTCGGCGGCCACAGCGACACGGACGGCACGCGTATCCTCGGCACCCAGACCTTCGACGAGTCGTCGACGAACTCGCACGGCTTCCTCTGGAACCAGCTCGGACCCGGTGCGGTCTCGCTGACCCCGTCGGGAGCCTGGGGCTCGAGCGCCGCCGCCATGGACGGGCCCTTCCAGTACGGGTCGGTCCACCTCGGCTTCGGCGTCGTCCACGCGTTCCGGTGGCAGGGTTCGGGCGCGACGGCGGTCGACTTCAACCCTCCGGGCTCGAGCATGAGCTACGTCAGCGGCGCCGGCGACGGCCTCCAGGTGGGACGCGCGACCTTCGGCGGCGTCCCGACGCCCGGCATCTGGGCCGGGAGCGCCGAGAGCTTCGTGCCGCTGCTGCCGGCGGGGGCGACCTCGGGCTCGCTCACGCGGACGATGGCCGGGCTCCAGATCGGGACCTACCAGGGTCCGGCCGGCAGCCACGCCGCGCTGTGGGCCGGGAACGCGTCCTCCATGGTGGATCTCCACGACTTCCTGCCCGCCGACTTCACGAGCTCGGCCGCGCAGGGACTCGACGTGGCGGCCGACGGGACGATCACGGTCGTGGGCTACGGCTACAACGCGACGAACGCGCGGAGCGAGGCGCTGGTCTGGACGGGGCTCGCGGGGCCGACGATCACGATCGATACGCCGCAGCTCTCGGTCGCGACCGGCGGCTGGGTCCACTTCGATCTCGCGGGCGGCCCGGCCCTCGCGAATCGCCACTTCGTCCTCGGCGGCTCGGTGAGCGGGACGACGCCCGGCATCGTGCTCACGCCCACGGTAACGGTGCCGCTGAACTTCGACTTCTACCTCGAGGATCTGCTGCAGTCGCCGTCGCCCTGGATCAACCCGGTCTTCGGGCTCCTCGACGCGACGGGCCACGCGACCGCCTCCGGATACCTGCCGGCGGGCGTGCTCGCGCTGCCCTTCGCGATCTCGTTGCACCACGCCTTCGTCGTCGGCACGGCCGACGACACGAGCTTCGAGGCGGCGAGCAACGCCGTCGAGCTCGTCTTCACGCCCTGAGGTCGGGTGGGATCAGAACTCCGCGCGGTGCTGATCCCACCAGGCCGACCAGCGATCGACGTCGCCGCCGAAGTCCTGCCCGGTCAGGCGACCGAGAGCGTGACCGATGGTCCGGCGCTGGACGGTGATCGCGACGACCGCGACGTCGAGGACGGCGCCCTCCTGGGCGATGTCCACGATCGGGTCGGCGATGAAGGCGCTCTGCGCCACCTCGACGTCGTAGTCCTTGACGTAGGCGACCTGCTTCAGCACCGCGATGTTCGCGCGGGCCTTCGGGACGCCGCCGCCGTCCGGGGGCGTCTTGAGCGCCCGCATGAGGGCGGGGACGGCGTGGCGGTCGCCGAGCATGCCGAGTCCCTCCGCCGCGAACACGCGACGGCTGTCGATCGGGCAGGTCAGGAGCACGCGCATGAAGGGACCGATCGTGGTCCCGTCGTCGTGGCGCTTCAGCGCGCCGACCGCGGCCTGGCGCACCTGCCACTCGGGGTCGTTGAGGGCGCTGACGAAGAGCGGCTTGACGCGGCGCTTGTCGCGGGAGTCGCCGAGGACCTGCGCCGCGACCCAGCGCTCGCGGACGTCGCCCTTCTCGACGAGCTTGACCGCGCGCCCGAGGGTGAGATCGGACGGGAGTGATCCGAGGCGCTCGCGCAGGATCGCGGCCGTGGCGAAACCGGCCTTCCCGACCCCGTCCCAGAGGAGGTCCGCCTCGCGACGCGCCCAGCGACTCTTCTCGGGCGGAACCACGTTGCGTCCCGCCGGTCGGTAGGCCGGGGCGAGACGGCGGATCATCTCCAGCGCTTCGGCCCGCTCGGGGTCGCGCTCGAGGATGGCGGAGAGCTGCTCCTCCACGCCACTCGTGAGGCCGACGTGCTCGCACCAGCGCGCGAGCGCGATCCGCTCGTCGAACCCGAACCTGCGGTCCTGCTTCGCGGCGGCCACCCGCTCGGCGTAGCGCTCGCGCAGGACGGCGGGGTCGACGGTGGGTCCGACCTCGGAGGACATGACGCGCCGCGTGCCGAGCGCGGTCTCGACCTCGAACCAGCGACGAGTGGTGCGGGCGAGCCGGCCCTCGAAGACGCCCTGACCGTCGACGGCGTGGATCGCGGTCTCGCGATCGCGCGGCGACTGGGCGCCGAGAACGGTGGCGAAGGCGAGGAGCCCGAGGGCGGCGGCGAACTGGCGGCGATGCGTCATGGGGTCGGTTCCTCCGTCCGGCGCCTCGGATGCGGGAGGAGGAAGGGGACGGCCGGGCCGGAACCTCTCCCTCGCGCGCGATGCGCCCGTCCGCTCCGGGGGCGATTATGGACCCGGGCCGGGCGGGGATCCAAGCGCGAGTCGGAGAATCGCGTCCGCGGAGATCCGCACGCGCTCGTCCGGCACGTGCGATCCCGCTCGATCCGGGCGAGTCACGGGGGACCGGAACACGAGGCTTGCTATGATCCCGCCGTGGGATGCGGAGAACGCGGGCGATGAGGATGCGGCGGACAAGGTGAACTCACCCCTCGAGAACGTCTCCGTCGTGCTCGTGGAGCCGCGCGGGCCTCGCAACGTCGGTTCGACGGCGCGGGCGATGAAGAACTTCGGAGTGCGCGACCTCCGCATCGTGGGGGAGTTCGACCGCGAGCACCCGGAATGCCGCGAGATGAGCGTCGGCGCCCACGACTTGCTGGAGGCGGCGCGCGACTTCGCGACCCTCGCCGACGCGCTCGCGGACGTCGGCTACGTTCTCGGCTCCACCGCGCGGCCGCGACGTCGACGCCCGAGTCTCCGCGCGGACGACGCCGCGCGTCGCGTCGTGAGGGCGGCCGCGACCGAGCGGGTGGCGCTCGTCTTCGGACGCGAGGACTACGGCCTCTACAAGGACGAGCTCGGACGCTGTCACGACGTCGTCACGATCGAGACCAGCCCCGACCACGCCTCGCTCAACCTCTCGCAGGCGGTGTTGCTCCTCTGCCACGAGGTCTTCCGCTGCACGCCCGAGCGCGAGGCCGTCCGGGAGTCCCGCGACCTCGGTTCGCTCGCGAGCCAGGACGTCCTCGAGCGGCTGCACGGTGAGTTCGTGCATCTCGCCGAGGCCTCGGGCTACCTGCACCCGGGGAACCGACGGGCGATGATCCCTTCCTTCGGCCGCTTCCTCCGCGCGGGGCCCGTGCAGACGCGCGACGCGCGTCACGTGTTCGGGCTCGTGCGGCGGCTCGCGCAACGCCTCGAGGAAGGAGGGCGCCCGTGAGCGAGCTCGACCAGATCCTCGCCCTCCTCGACGAGGGCGAGGCGGAGCTGCGCAGCGCGGCCGCCCTGGTCCTCGGGCGCCTGCGCCCGGTGACGCCGCGGGCGCTGGAGGCCCTCCGTCGGGCGCTCGCCGCCGCGGGAACGGGGGACGCGGCGTACTTCCTCGACGCGCTGGCCGCCACGCGCTTGCCCGAGGTCGTGCCGGACCTCCTCCCCTTCCTCGAGCGACCGGGTTCGCCCGGGGAGCAGGCCGTGCGCCTCGTCCGCGGGTTCGGGGCGGCCGCGCTCGATCGCATCGCCGCGCGACACGAGGACGTCCCGGGCTGGCGTTCCGGCGCCTACGTCAAGACCGTCGCCGGCATCCACGACGAGACCGCGGTCCGCATGCTGGTCGAGCGGCTCGACGCCGCGACCTGGGACCAGGCTCGCGCGACGTCGATCTGCATGATCGAGAACTTCGACGCCTACCCGGAAGCCGCCCAGCGCCTCCTCGCCGACGCGGTACGCGCGCGACTCGACGACCCCGAGGCCGATCGGGACGCCTTCGCGGTCACGACCTGCTTCCGGCTCGCGCAGCACCTTCCGCTCGACGTCCCGCCCGAATCGATCCTGCGCTTCCTCGAGGAGGACCGGATCCTCCCCATCCGCCGGCACGCGATCCAGGCCCTCGGCGGCTTCGTCCTCGACGACGAGGAGCTCGGACGGGCGCGGCGGGCGCTCCACGCCCTCCTGTTCGAGGCGGACTACGGCGCGATCGTCCGGCCCGCCCTCGAGGTGCTCGAGGCCTGGCGCGATCGGGGCGTCCCGCGGGACGAGCTCCGCGAGGTCGCGGCCTCGCCCCACGCCTTCGCCGTGCGCTACGCGCTCGAGACGCTGCTCGCCCAGCATCCCGGCGAGGAGCGCGAGATCTTCGAGGCCCAGGTCGAGGCCCGCTTCCCCCAGGTGCGCGAGGTGGCGCTGCGCGGCATCCTCGCCTGCCCCGGCGGCCGCGAGGACCTCGCGCGACGCCTGCGCGAGACGACCGACGTCCACCTCGCGCGCGAGATCGCCGAACGCCTCGCCGACCGCGCCGACGGCGCCTCGCCGGAGCTCGTCGACGAGATGCGGCGCGACTACCTCCGCGGCCTCGCGGCGGCCGAGGCCGAGACGCTCGTCGACTTCCTCGCCCGCGAGGATCGCGAGGGCTTCAACGCCTTCCTGACCGCCTGGGCGCGGGAGGCGCTCGAGGCCGGGCGCGCGGCCGAGGTCATCGCGCGCCTGCAGCCTCTCGTCCGGCTCCGTCACGCCGACGAGGAGAACCGCTACCTCCTCGCGCTCGCGAACCTGCGGGACGCGCGCGCGCTCGACCTCGAGGACGGTCGCTTCCGCCGCGGCGTGGACCTGCTCGCGCCGCTGGCGCGCACCTGGGGCTATTCGCTCTCGGACCGGGCGAACGCCGACGACGCCCTGCCGCCCGAGACCCGCATGGCCGTCGCCGCCGCTCTCTTCGCGCGCGGCGAGGTGGAACGTCGCGAGGGCCTCGCGATGCTCGCGCCCCTCGACCGCCCCGACGTCGATCCGGCGCTCGCCGACCGCCGCGACGCCCTCCGGCGCGCGGCCGAGGAGTGATCATGGCGCGCAAGCGCGGCAAGGACGGCGGAGAGCGGCGGCGCGCCGAGAATCGATACGCCCACCTGACCGAGGCGCAGGCCGTCTTCGACTTCCACGGCCGCGGGACGATGACCCCCGACGAGATCCGCGCGCTCTGTCGCGACTTCCTCCGGCGCGCCCGCGCCGCCGGGCACGAGCGCGTCCGCATCATCACCGGCAAGGGCCGCAACTCCGCCGGCGCTCCCGTCGTCAAGCCGACCGTCCTGAAGCTCCTCGCCGCTCTCGAGCGCGAGGGCGAGATCCGCTCGCATCGCACCGAGCGGCAGGATCGGGGCGGCGACGGCGCCCTCTTCATCGAACTCTGAATAAATGGGGTCAGACCCCATTTATTCAAAAAGGGCCCGATTTTGAATAAATGGGGTCTGACCCCATTTATTCACTTCGGGGTGGTGAGCTCGTCGAGCTTGGCGAGCACGCGCTGCGCGTGGCCCTCGGGGACGACCTCGGGCCAGTGCCAGGCGATGCGGCCCTCGGGGTCGATGAGGGCGGTGCTGCGGACGACGGTCTCGAGGGTGCCGCTGGAGAGCGTCCAGACGCGGGTCGAGCCGAAGCGGCGCGCGACGTCGAGCTCGGGGTCGGAGAGCAGCGTCAGGCGCAGGCCGTACTTCTCGACGAAGGCGCGATGCGACTCGCGCGAATCCGGGCTGATCCCCACGACGGGCGCGCCGCGGCGCGCGTACTCCTTCACGACCTCGGTGAACTCGGTCGCCTGGCAGGTGCAGCCCGGCGTGTCGTCGCGCGGGTAGAAGTAGACGACGACCCAGTTGCCGCGCATCGACGCCAGCGTGAACTCGTTTCCGTCCTGATCCATCAAGGCGAAGGCCGGCGCCGTCTCGCCGCGGAGCGGCGAGCGTTCGGCCGCCGCCGCCTCGACGATCGCCGCATCCTTCGGGACGGATACGCGCACGTCGGAGAAGGTCGCGCCGCCGTCGAGAGGTCGCGTCGGGCGCGCGCCCGTCGGCGTCCCCGCCGCGGGCGCGCCGCCCTCGACCCTCGAGGTCCCGTTGCCGTTCGTCGCCGTCCCGTTGCCGGTCGAAGAGGTGCCGGTTCCGGCGGACGTGGGTTCCGCGGCACGGTCGCGCCGCGGCTCGGAAGCGCAGGCGACGACGAGGGCCGCCGCGAGGGACAGGATCAGGAGTCTCATCTCAGCCCTCGCTCCCGTCGGCCGAGCGTGCCTGGATCGTCCGGGCCGTCTCGGGATCGGCCATGTCGCTGTGACAGGACGCCTTCGCGCCCTCGGCGCCGACGGCCTTCTTCGTCTTGCTCGCGAGCCGGTGGATCTCGGCCGGCGAGAGGACGCCGCGCGACTCGAGGATCGCCTTCTGCTCCGGCGTGAGCGCGGCGCTGCGCCGGGCCTTGTCCCAGGCGTAGCTCGCGTCCTTGCCCGAGGAGAACTCCACGATCTCCTTCGAGATGCGGACGCTGCACCAGTCGTGACCGCACATCGCGCAGAAGTCGGTGTCCACGTCGAGATCCTCGTCGTGGTAGGCGCGCGCGAGATCGGGGTCGAAGGAGAGCTCGAAGTGCTTCTCCCAGTTCAGGGCCGCCCGCGCCTTCGTCAGCTCATCGTCGCGGTCGCGCGTGCCGGGGATGCCGAGCGCGACGTCGGCGGCGTGCGCCGCGATCTTGTAGGCGACGCAGCCCTGCTTGACGTCGTCCTTCTTCGGGAGACCGAGGTGCTCCTTCGGCGTGACGTAGCACAACATCGCCGCGCCGTGGTAGGCGGCGGCGGTGGCGCCGATGCAGCTCGTGATGTGGTCGTAGCCGGGGAACATGTCGGTGACGAGCGGCCCGAGCACGTAGAACGGCGCGCCGTGGCAGAGCGTCCGCTGGAGCTTCATGTTGAACTCGATCTGATCGAAGGGAACGTGTCCCGGTCCCTCGACCATGACCTGCACGCCCTTCCGCCAGGCCCGCTCGGTCAGGTTGCCGAGCTCGCTGAGCTCGCCGAGCTGGGCGAGATCGGACGCGTCCGCGAGTCCGCCCGGCCGCAGGCCGTCGCCGATCGAGAACGTGACGTCGTAGCGACGCATGACGTCGCAGATGTCCTCCCAGATCTGGTTCATCAGGTTCTCCTCGCCGTGGTGGATCATCCACTTGGCGAGGAGCGCGCCGCCGCGGCTCACGATGCCGATGAGGCGGTCCTTGACGTAGGCGAGGTGCTCGCGGAGCACGCCGGCGTGGATCGTGAAGTAGTCCACGCCCTGCTTCGCCTGGTGCTCGAGCGACTCGAGCACGACCTCGCGCGTCAGATCCTCGATCTTCCGCCCGATGATCATCGAGTAGATCGGCACGGTGCCGATGGGCACCGTCGCGTTCCGGACGATCGCGGCGCGCGTCGCGTCGAGGTCGCCGCCGGTCGAGAGATCCATGACCGTGTCCGCGCCCCAGCGCTCGGCCCACTGGAGCTTCTCGACCTCCTCCTCCGTCCCCGAGGAGATCGGCGAGGCGCCCATGTTCGCGTTGACCTTGGTCTTGCTGGCGCGGCCGATGGCCATCGGATCGAGGCGATGCGCGAGGTGCACCTTGTTGGCGGGGATCACGAGGCGACCCGCCGCGATCTCGTCGCGCACCTGCTCCGGAGTGAGGTGCCCCTCGCGCTCGGAGACACGCCGCATCTCGGCCGTGACGAGGCCGAGCCGCGCGTGCTCGAGCTGCGTGATCGGCTCGAAGCCGGCCGGCGGCGTCCACCGCCCGTCGACGAGCGTCCAGTCGTCGGGCATGAAGTCCCAGGCCGTCTTGCCCGAGGGCGCGGGCATCCCCGGCGTGTCGGGCGAGCTGAAGGTCCGGGCGCCCTCGGGGCCGGGGCCGATCGCCGGCGGCAGCGCGAAGGAGCCCGGGTTGGTGCCCTGCCCGGCCGACGAGGGATTGCCGCCGCGCGGCGGCAGCACGATGCCGTCGCGTCGTTCGTGGTTCGCATCGATCATGAGCTGGCCTCCCGCCTGGGCGCGAGGGGAGGTGACGGGGAGGGAGCCTCCCGCGCGTCGCCGTCCCTCCGCCGGTCCTACCGGATCAGGTTCCAAGGGTGTCATCTCAGCCCGAGCACGCTCGAGCACCCCCCGCGACAGGGCAACGATACACTCCGGCGGGCGGGGGCACCACTCGGGCGGCACGGAGCTCTCCCGGGGTCAGCGGAAGATCGAGCGCCCCACCGTGCCGTCCTGGTCGGCGAAGAGGTTGATCCGCGGCGTCAACTCGATCTGCGCCCAGCCCTTGCGCGAGCGGATGCGCAGCATGTCGCCCTCCCAGGAGAGGTGCAGCGCGCCGACCCGGGCCCAGCCCTTCGCCGCCTGGAACTCGCCGACGAACCCCTGGTAGCCGCGGCAGGCGATCCGTCCCTCCCCGAAGAGGAAGACGGTGTCCTCGCCGACGACCTCCACGACGATCTCCCGGGAGCCCCCCGCGACCCGCAGGGGTCCCCGGCTCTCGAGGCTGACGACCTTGCCGCCCGTCACCGGGGGACCGGAGGCGCAGCTCGCGAGGAGCGCGACGAGGGCGAGGAGGACCGGAGCGTGGATGAGGCGTCTCATGGCCGTCATTCTCCCCGTGCGACGCGGCGTTGCAACCAGTGGAGGATCCGAAATGACGCGTCGCGCCGGAGCTGCCGTCGACACCCCTCCTCCACGCCGAGCTCCTCCAGTTCCGCCGCGACGCGGAAGGGGTGTTGCCCGGTCCGGAGGACGAGCTCCGCCGCGAGGAGCGCCGCCTCCCCGCGCGTTCGCGAATCGGGATCGCGCCGGTCCCGCCGACGCAGGAGCCCCGACGATCTCACCAGGACGAGCACCAGGATGGTGATGAGGGCCCACATGGCCATCTCGGCCAGGGCATTCGACTCCACGCGTCTGGCGAGCCTGAGCAGGGGCTTCCCGATGATGAACAGGATCGCGAGGGCCCACAGGAGCCGGCGCGCGGGCCAGGCCCGGGCGGGCGTCGGGGGCACGCCTCCACGACCGATCTGGCGCTGCACGTCGCCGGACGCGGAGCGGGCCGCCTCGCGCGCCGCGGCGAGGACCTCCCCGGTCGCGTGGATCGCGAGGATGATCGGGGCTCCCCGCGTCTCCTCGACGACGAGCTGTCGCTCGACGGCGGCGGTGAAGGAGCCGTCCGCACCGGATTCGAGGCGCCGCAGGTCGCGCATGAGCCTCCCGCGAGACTCGCGCAGCGCGAGACGCGCCGCGTGACCGAGCGTCGGACCACCGACCTCCAGCGCGGCCACCGCGAGCAGGTAGACCCCATCCGAGAGCCTGAGGGCTCCGATCGCGTCCCGCCCCGCGCGTGCGGCCTCGTATCGCTCCGCGAACCGCGCCTTCGCCTCCTCCCCGACGAGGGCCGCGACATCCCCGGCGCGGGCGGAGTCGTACCACGCTCCGATCGCGACGAGATCGACGAGGTCGGCGCGCCGGCTCGCCGGTGCCGCCGCCAGCTCCTCCGCCGGGACCTTGAACACGGCGTCGAGGGCTTCCTCGATGCAGCCCTCCCGCACGAGCGCCGCCACGGCGTCGAGATCACCGCGGCGCTCCTTCGCGCGACGCCTCACGTCTCGTCGCCCCCGCCGTTCGCCTCCTCCTCGCCCTGCAGCCGCCGGCGACGCTGCTCGAGGAGATGGATCAGCATCGCGGCGGGACTCTGATCCAGGGTCGCCGCTCCCGTCGGGACCTCGGCGCGACCCGCCGCGATCTCACCGCGCAGCCAGGATGCGATCGCGACGGGCGAGCGATCGACGGCCCCCAGCAGTTCGACCGCGAGGGAGAAGCCGGCGGCGAGCGCGCTCGCCTCCCGAGCCTTCTTCCGTCGCTGCGCGACGCGCGAGTAGAGCCAGCCGAGCAGACCGCCCGCCAGGGGAAAGAGGAGAGCGGCCCACAGCAGATGCGACGTCGTCCTCGCGAAGGCGGCGATGAGGCAGAAGGTGACCAGGCCCATCGCCGCAGCGAGGGCCCACCGCGTGGGAAACGTCCGCCGCCGCGGCTTCCACCCCCGGCGCCAGCTCCCCCGCTCGAGGATCCCGCGCAGTTCCGCCGCGCACTCCTCGTCGGGCGCCTCGGACGAGGCCTCCGTCTCGCCCTGTCCGACGAGCGCGTGGACCATGTCGACGACGAGCGGCGGATCGCCCTTCTCGAGGGAAAGCCGCCGCATCGCGGGGGCGAATCCGCCCGGTTCCTCCCGGATCTCCCGCAGGAAGCGCATCGAAGCCACGATGGACCCGTCGGGCGAGAGGACGTCGTACACGGCCGCGTAGCGATCGAGCGCCTCCGGGAACCCGGAATCCCGCCAGTCCTCGCGGCGGAAGCCCTTCTCGAGATAGAGCCGTTCGACGTACTCGTCGTCGAGCGTCGTGAACACGTAGGCCCCGAGCGCCTCGGCGCGACCGCGCTCCCACCAGCGCCCCGCGATCGCGACGCGCTGCGCCAGTCGCCGGAGGAAGGGATCGTCCTCCGCGTCTCGCCGGAATTGGGGAGCCTCGACCTCCTCGAAGGCGAGATCGGTGTCGCCCGAACCGAGGAACTCCTCGATGCGCTCCTGGAACAGGAATCGCGCGCCGTGGCGGTCGCTGACCGAGCGCAGCACCGGCCAGACGATCTCGTCCCGCCGCGCGAGCGCGGCGCGATCGAACACCGACAGGGCCTGGAAGACGTAGGGGAAGAGCGCCGCGTCCGCGACGATCCCGCGCGCGAGCTGCCGCATCCCCTCCTCGGGTCGCTCGCGACGCATCTCGAGCCCGAAGCGCTCGAGATAGTGGAGCGCCACCAGCGGCTCCGCCTCGATCCGCGCCTCGAGCCGCTCGGCCGCCTCGTCGAAGCGACCGGTCTCGACGTAGTCGCGCCAGACCGACGAGGGGCCGGGCGCGGGCTCGCCGCCGCCGGTCGGGATCTCGCGGGTCTCGCGCTCGGACGGCCGTTCGCGCCCCCGGACCGAGATCTCGAGCTCCTCGTCCTCGCCGTCGTCGTCGGCGTTGAAGCGCTCCTGCATGCGCGCGATGTCCAGCGCGGCCTCGTAGGCGCGACGGAGGCGCTGGAACTGCTCGGGGTGCCGCTCCGGCTTGAAGCGCCGGGCGAGCCCGGCGTAGGCGCGACGCACCTCGCGCTCGTCGGCGGTGGGCTCGAGACCGAGCACCTCGAAGGGGTCGTTGGAGTCCGGAAGCGGATCCGGCTCGCTCACCACCGGTCGTTCCCGTCGATCCCCTCGCAGAGACCGCGGAGCTGTCGCCGCGCCTGCCGGATGAGATCGGGCGTCCGCGCCTCGATCGCGCGCTCGAACTCGAGGAGCGCGAGCTCGAGCGCCTCGCGACCGACCTCGTCCACCTCGACCATCAACGCCTCGGCCCGCGCGATGAGCTCGGCGTTCACCGCCTCGTCGCGCGGGTCGGCCTTCAGGCGGGCGAGGCGGGTGAGGGCCTCGCCGCGCTCGGCCTCGGTCATCGTCGTGCCGGAGCGCTCGAAGACGCGGGAGAAGACGCGGCCCGTCGCGAGGATGGTGGCCTCGACCTCGAGGATGCCGTTGAGGTCGTAGGTGAAGCGGACCTCGACGCGCCGGCCCTCGTCGTCGCCGCGCGGGATGCCGCTCACGCTCAGCGTCCCGAGCAACCGGTTGTCCTGCACGCGGCGGCTCTCGCCCTCGAAGACCTCGAGCTCGAGCACGGTCTGGTCGGCGCGGATCGGCGCGTAGACGTTGGAGCGCGAGGTGGGGATCGTCGTGTTGCGGTGGATCACCGGCGAGAAGTAGCCGTCGACATGGCGCCCCGCGATCTCGTGCGCGACCGCGACGCCGAGGCTGTGCGAGAGGACGTCGGTCACGACCACGTCCTCGACCGCGGCGTCGTCGGCCTGGAGCGCGGCCTGCAGCGCCGCGCCGTGGGCGACGATCAGATCGGGGTCGACCGAGTCGAGCGCGTCGCGGCCGAAGAGCTCGCGCGCCACGCGCCTCACCGCCGCGAGGCGCGTCGCGCCGCCGACGAGGATCACCTCGTCGAGGTCGTCGGCGGTGAGGCCGGCGCCGCGCAGGGCCTGCCGGCAGGGGCCGCGCAGGCGCTCGAGCAGGGGCGCGAAGACGGCCGCCACGGCGTCGGCGTCGAGCCGGACCGGACGCGGCGCGTCCAGGAATCCCTTGAGCGCAGGCGCCTCGATCTCGAAGGCCGCGTCGTCGACGAGCTTCCGCTTCGCGAGCTCGCATCGCTTGGTGAGCTGCGCGAAGCCCTCCGGGTCCTTCCACTCCACGAGCTCGAAATCGAGGCCGAGCCGCTCGAGCGCGGCGCCGACGAGCGCGGCGGTGAAGTCGTCGCCGCCGAGCCGGCTCTCGCCGGCCGTGCTGCGGACCTCGAGCACGCCCTCGAAGAGCTCCATCACGGAGACGTCGAAGGTCCCGCCGCCGAGGTCGAAGACGAGGAAGCAGCCCTCGCGGGCCCGGCGGTGCAGTCCGTAGGCCATCGCCGCCGCGGTCGGCTCGTTGAGCACGCGCTCGACCTTCAGTCCGGCGAGCTCGGCCGCCCGGAGCGTCGCGCGGCGCTGCGCCTCCCCGAAGTAGGCCGGCACGGTGATGACCGCGCGCTCGACCTCGCACCCGAGCGCGCGCTCGGCCGCGGTGCGCAGCGCCTTCAGCACGAAGGCCGACAGCTCGGTCGCGGTGAGTCGCTCCTCGCCGAGACCGTGGGTGCGATCCGTCCCCATGTCGCGCTTGAAGCTGGTCGCGCCGCACTCCGGGCGGCGGGTGACGAGCTCGCGCGCCGTGCGCCCGACGACCACGCCGGAATCCCGGGGATCGAGAGCCACGACGCTCGGGGTGAGCGATTCTCCGAGCTCGTTGGGCAGGACCTCGACGGACCCCGCGCGGAAGACGGCGACGACGCTGTTCGTCGTTCCGAGGTCGATTCCGATGATGGGGGTCTCGGCGCCGCTCATGGGACGAGCAGAGTGCCACGACCGGGGGGAAGCGCCAAGCCGGGGACGACGGAAGGCCCGGGACGGGGCCCTCCGCGCCGCTCAGCGACCCGAGAGGGCGTCGACGGCCTCGCGGAGGCGGTCGTTGTCGGGGTGTTCGGGCCGCAGGACGATCGAGCGCTCGAGGTGCCGCCGCGCGGCGGCCAGGTCGCGGAGCTCCACCGCGACCATCGCGAGCTGGGCGTGGTAATCGCCCTCGTCGTCCCGGATGGCGAGGGCCCGCTCGAGGCTCGACCGGGCGGCGTCCAGGCGCCCGAGCTTGCGGAGCTGGATGGCTCGCGTGAACCAGACCATGTCGTTCGAGGGTTGCGCCGCGAGGACGTGGTCGAGCTCCTGCACGGCGTCCTCGAGATCGCCGTCGCGGGCGATCCAGAGGCCGCGGAGAAGACAGGCGGGCCAGAAGGCCGGCTCGCGCTCCAGGGCCCGGCGCAGCAGGTCGCGATCGAGATCGCTCGCGTCCGACGCGGCGGGATCGGTGACGGCCGCCGCGAGCGCGGCGAACTTCTGCTCGAAGTCCCGCTCGCCGAGGGCGAGTCGCTCGCGCATCAGGCGGGTCGCGTCGGCGTCGGGGAGATCCTCGGGCGCGAGACCGCGCAGGCAGAGCCGGGCCTCGAGCGAGGCGCCGACGAGGCGGAGCGCGCGGCCGAGTTCGAGGCGCGCCCCCGCCTCGAGCGGGGTCGGCGGCTGCCAGCGGCGGATCCGATCGACGAATCGCCGCGGGGCCCGCCGGCGCTCGACGAGCTGGGCGACCTTCTTCAGCTCGAGCGGACCGACGCTGCGCTCGGCGTCGAAGAGCCGCCCAGCTCCGCCACATGCCCTCCTCGTCGCCGGCGCGGAGCTCGGCGAGCGCGAGCCGGCAGCGGAGGTCGGCGTTTCCGGGATCCTGCTCGAGCAGCGCCCCGATCTCGGCGCGTGCCCCGGCGTGATCGCCGAGGGCGGCCGAGACGGCGGCGGCGCGGAGCGCGAGGGCCGGCTCGTCGCGGATGGCGCGACAGGCCTCCAGCGCCTCGTGCGCCTCCTCCCACCGGCCCAGCTCGGCCGCGAGCTCCGCCCGGCGGCGCAGGAGATCGTGCGAGCCCCGACCACAGCCGTCGAGGACGGAGCGGACGACGGCGAGCGCCTCCTCGCGGCGCCCCTCCTTCACGAGGACCTCGGCGCGCACGCGCCGATGCGCGGGTCGTCGGGGTGGCGGCGTTCCCAGGCCCGGAGGGCGCGGGCGTGACCTCGACGGGAAGCTCCCGACCGCAGGGATCGGTGACCATGAGCGCGGCGCCGAGTCCGGCGCTGAGCGCCTTCGCGAAGGACGGATCGCGCTCGAGCGCCATGTCGAGGGCTCGAGATACCGGGCGGGTTCGGGGAGCCGGATGCCGTCGGAGCGGAGGGCGAGCAGGACGTCCAGGCCCAGGAGGTAGGCCTCGAAGGCCTCGTCGTCCGCGGTCTCCGGCTCGGCGGCGTCCCGCGCGGCCTCGGGGCTCTCGCCGAGGAGCATCGCGACGACCTCCGCCGCCGGGGCGAGGAGATCGCGGAGCGTGCCCCGAAACTCCCGGGCGGCGAGCTGCCGACCGTTTCCGGCCCGGAGGTCGAGGTCCAACCGGTAGCCGCGCGGGCCGGGGCCCTCGGTCTCGGCGGGCGCGAGCGCCCCGACGAGGACGCCGTCACAGCCCTGGGCCGCGGCGAGCTCGATGGCCTTCGACGCGGGAATCGGCGTCTCGGAGACGACCCAGGCGCGGCCCTCGGCGGTCTCGGCGACGAGCGGCGTGACGAGCACGCGGCCGGGCGCCACCGCCTCGAGGACGTTGCGGAGGGCGATCGCGACCTGCCGGCCGCGGAATCCGCCCTCGTCCGCGATCGCGGGCTCGGGAAGCGCGAAGGGCAGCACGAGCAGCTTGTCGACGCGGGTCGCGTTCACGGTCTTCCTCCGGAACGGGCGCCGCGCCCGAACTCCCTACCGCTCATCGACCGCCCCGCTCCCCGGACCCGGAGCCGGGTATTCATGCGGCGCCGCCGCTCGCGCCCCGCCCCATGACTCCCGCCCCGCGCCTGTTAGACTCCGCCGTCATGAACCAGGTGGACGATCCGGCGGAACTGACGGGAGAGTCGCGCGAGCGCTACGTGCGCGCGATGTTCGACCGCATCGCCACGCCCTACGACCGGCTGAACCGGCTGATCAGCCTCGGCCGGGACGAGGCCTGGCGGCGCGAGGCCCTCGACATGGCCGGCGTCGGCCCGGGCGCCCGGGTCGTCGACCTCGGCACGGGGACGGGCGATCTCTACCTCCAGCTCCGCGAGCGCGTCGGCCCCACCGGCGCCGTGATCGGCATCGACCTCTCGCCGAACATGCTCGAGATCGCGCGCCGGAAGGCCGAGCTCCGGCCCGAGGGACCCGCGATCGACCTGCGCGAGGGCAACGCCCAGACCACCGGACTCGCCGACGCGAGCGTGGACTTCGCGACCATGGCCTGGGTCCTGCGCAACGTCGGCGATCGTCGCGCGGCCTACGCGGAGCTGCGCCGGATCCTCCGCCCCGGCGGGCGCTTCGTCTGCCTCGACACCTCGCGTCCGGACTTCGCGCCCGCCCGCTGGGGTTCGGCGCTCTACTGCCGCGGGGTCATGCCGGTGATCGTCCTCGCGGCCGGCGGCGACATGGACGCCTACCGCTACCTGACGAGCTCGACGGCGCGCTTCCCGATGCGTCGCGAGCTGGAGAACGAGATGCGCGACGCGGGCCTCGTCAACGTGAGCTCGCGCCCGTTCTGTCTCGGGAGCATCGCGGCGCACGTCGCCGAGAATCCGGCCTGAGTCGCCGGCGAGGGGGAGAGAGACGACGGTGGTCGAACGACGCGGCGACGGACGGACGGGCGGGAAGACGAATCCCTGGTGGCAGGATCTGGTCGAGCGGGCGGTGCAGTCCCCCGTGCTCGACAAGCGCCGCTCGATCTTCACGAACCGGACCCTCCGCTTCGACAAGATCAAGGCGGTCGGCTTCGACTTCGACCACACCCTCGCGATCTACCGCTGCGAGAAGCTGGACGAGCTCGCGATGCGGCTGGTCATCGACCGGCTGATCGCCGACGAGGGCATGGGGTCGGACTTCGTCGAGCGGATCCCGCAGCCCTCCTTCGCGGTGAAGGGCCTCATCGTCGACATCGTCCTCGGCAACGTGCTGAAGATCGACCGCTACGGCCACGTCCTCCGCGCCTACCACGGCGAGCACCGCCTCGATCGCGAGGAGCGTCACCGCGCCTACGGCGACGTGAACGTCATCCCGATGGTCACCGGACGCGATCGCTACCGGCAGCTCGACTCCGCCTACGCGAAGCCGGACGTCCTCATCTTCTCCGGGCTCGCGGCGACCCACCGCCCCGAGGACTGCCGCAAGCTCTGGGAGCTCGTGCGGCACCACACCGACCTCGTCCACCGCGACGGCTCCCTGAAGGAAGTCGTCATGAAGAACCCCGAGGAGTATCTCGAGCCCGACTACGGCATCCCGCGGATGCTCGAGGAGCTCCGCCTCTCGGGCAAGAAGGTCTTCCTGCTGACGAACTCCGAGTGGGAGTACACGCGGGCGATGTTCAACCCGGCCATCGGCCGGGCCGGCGGACCGGACGACCTCGGCTGGGTCGATCTCTTCGATCACGTCGTCTGCCTCGGCAAGAAGCCGAAGTACTTCCAGGGTCCCCTCGCCGGCGAGTCGACCTCGGTGCCGGACCACGCGAAGGTCCGCGTCGGCGGCAACATCGCGGAGCTCGAGGCCGCGATCGGCGCCGGCGGACCGGACATCCTCTACGTCGGCGACCACATCTACGCCGACCTCATCTCCTCGAAGCGCAGCCAGAGCTGGCGCACGATGCTCGTGATCTCCGAGCTCGAGGAGGAGATGGAGATCCACGCCGGCCTGCCCGGCGTCGCGCGACAGATCCACGAGGCCGACGCCGCGCGCACGCGGGTCGAGAGCGAACTGCACCACTGGACGCGTCTCCTCGCGGCCCTGGACGAGCGGGAGGACGTGCCCGATCCCGACTTCCGCGCCCGGATCGCGGTCGACATCCGCGAGAAGATCGAGGCCGCGCGCCGCGACCTCCGCCTCTACATCGAGCGGCGCGAGACCCTGCGCAACAAGATGTCCCAGGCCATGAACCCCTACTGGGGCTCGCTCTTCCGCGCCTCGAACGAGCTCACCTACTTCGGGCGCCAGCTCGAGGACTTCGCCTGCACCTACACGAGCCGGGCCTCGAACATCGGCCTCTACGTCGCCGACCACTACTTCCGCTCGGCGATGGACTACCTGCCCCACGAGCTCGAGTCGATGTGAAGGCGTCCGAAGGGTCGGAAGCGTCCGACTTCCGGACAGTTCGACGGATCCGGCCCCGCGACCTTACAGTCGCCCCGACCTGAAACGGCTGCCGCCAAACCACTTGCGTCCTTTCTCGGCGCAACGTGCCGCGGCACGCGACTTGTGGATCCCCGGTGCGCCTCGGCGCCTCACACCCAAGGAGATCACCATGTCGCTTCGCAGATCCGTCTCGGTCCTCCTCGTCGCCGGCGTGCTCGCCGTCGCGAGCGCGGCCCAGGCCGTCAACACGCCCCAGGCGTCGTTGAAGGTCAACTACAACACCGGCACGAGCTTCCCGCTCACGGCCTACATGGGCCGTCTCGACCTCAACAGCATCGTCGTCGAGGGCCTCCCCAACGCGACCTACGCCCTGATCTACGGCACGCCCGCGCCGGGCACCGCGATCCCCGGGCTCGGCACGCTCCACATCCAGACGAACCAGCCCTTCGGTCTCGTCTACGGCGTGCTCGACATCAACGGTCACGACGAGGTCGCCCTCAACCCCGGCGCGCTCGCGGGCTTCCCCGACGGCACGATCGTCGGTCTCCAGGCCCTGGTCGCCGACGCGTCGCAGCTCTACGGCTGGAACCTGAGCGGCGCGACGACGGTCACCGTCGTCGAGACGATGTCCTCGGGCATCGAGCAGCTCGCGCCCACCGGGAGCCAGGCCCAGATCCTCGGCCCGGTGACCGGCTTCGGCCCGAACTCGATCCTCGTCGCCGGCGTCCCCTTCCGCCTGATGGCCTCGACGCAGTTCGGCAACAGCTACTCCTCGATCGCCGACGTCACGCTCGGCGACTGGGTCCAGATCAACGGCGAGTACGGCGCCCTGCCCGGCGTCATCGACGCGACCGAGATCAACGACGAGGACGCGGAGCCCGAGGTGCGCCTGCGCGGCCGCGTCCAGGGCACGGGCATCTCCGGCTACAACGTGTTCGGCTTCTCGCTCTACGTGAACTCGAACACGGTCTACAACAACCCGATCGGCCCGAACGCCTACTCCGAGATCACGCTGGGCCAGCTCATGGAGGCCTACGTCCCGATCGCCGAGATGGCCTTCCCGCACGCCACGAGCATCGACATGAACATCCCGGATCCGCTCGAGCCCGAGCCGGAGGATCCGCCGGAGGTCGAGGTCGTCGTTCCCCCGATCGTCTGGTTCTGCGACTGATCGCGACGACGAGCTGAACGGCCTCCCCCCGGGGGGCCGGACGAGGGCGGCCTCCGCCGGGATCGACCTGCGTCGAGCCTGGCGGAGGTCGCCCGTTTCCGTCGACGTCAGCGAGGAGCGAGCGTCGTCAGATCGGGGCCGAAGGGGCCCGACTCGAGCCGGATCAGATCGCGCCGCCAGGCGACGAAGGCGCGATGCGCGAAGAGGAAGCTCACCGGCGCCTCGCGGAGGATCGTCTCGTCGAAGCGCCGCCGGGCCTCGGCGAGCTCCTCGCCCTCGGCGCGCTCGAGCGTCTCGACGAGCCCGTCGATCTCCGCCCAGTCCTGGAAGTTGTTCCCGCCGGTCCCTCGCGCGGTGGAATGCAGCATGCCCCGGAACGACGGACGCGACTCGGTGACGCGCCACACGAGCAGGAAGGCGTCGAAGTCGCCGCCGCGCAGGGCCCGGACCATCTCGGGGAGTTCGAGCGGCACCGGCGTGAGGCCGATCCCCGCCCCGCGGAGCGCCTCGCGCCACGGGATGACGACGCGATCGACCCAGTCGATGCGCCCCGCCGGCACGAGCAGACGCAAGGACCAGGGCTCGCCGTGGAAGTCGCGCCGGCCGTCGCCGTCGGCGTCGCCGAGCCCGTGGGCGTCGAGCGCCGCGAGGGCCTCGGTCGTCGTCGGGAGCCGGCTCGCGGCGAGACCGAAGGGCGCGCGCACCGCGCGGACGGCGCCGCACGTCTCGGCGGCGGCGATGCGATCGCGCGGCACGAGTCCGGCGAGCGCCCGGCGGACCGCCGCGTTCGCGGTGGGGACGCCGCCGCGCGCGTTGAACCCGAGGTAGCTGAAGGCCCGCGCCTCGAAACCCGCGACGGTGATGCGCGCGTCGTCGAGGGCCGCGGCGCGTTCGGGCGAGAGACCGGCGAAGTGCAGCGAGCCCGCCTCGAGGAGTCGGGGGGCGGCGCTCTCGTCGGGCACGATGCGCCAGGCCAGTCGCGCGGCCCCGAAGCGGCCGCGGAAGGCATCTTCCTCATTCCCCCACCACCGCGCCACGCGCTCGAAGCGGATCTCGTCCGGGCGGCGCTCGACCATCCGGTAGGGCCCGAACCCGGGGGCCGCGATGCGGGCCGCGGCCTCGTCGACGCGCGCGTCGGGGTGCAGGACGATGAACTCCCGGCCGAAACCGTCGAGCAACGCGGAGCGCGAGCCGGCGAAGGCGAGCTCGAACCGCGTCGCGTCGAGCGCGAGGAGCTCGCTCACGCCGACGAGCGCGGTCGCCGCGCGGGGCGCCGCCGCCGCGTGGGCGCGGACGAAGTCCGCGGTGGCGACGACGTCCTCCGCCGTCAGCGGGCGGCCGTCGGAGAAGCGCGCGCCCGCGCGCAGCGTCCAGCGCCAGCGTCCCGGCGAGGTCTCCTCGGGCGGCGTCGCCGCGAGCCAGGGTTCGTGAGTCTCGAGGTCCGGTCGGTACCGGACGAGGGAGAGCGAGACGGTCTCGCCGAAGAGCCGCCGCGCCCGCTCCGAGCGCCAGGCGACGGGGTCGAAGGTGTCGGGGCCGGACTGGAAGCCGAGGACGACGGTCTCGACCGGCCCGGCCCCGCCCTGCGTCCGCGACGGGGCGTCCTCGCCGCAGGCCGCGGTGAGGAGGACCAGCCCGAGCAGGAGGAGCGTCGACGATCTCGCGCGGATGCCTGCGCCGCTCACGCTCGCCTCCTCCCCGCGGGACGCGCCGCCGCTCCGGCCTCGAGGCCGGACGCGGGGACGGTCTTCCGCCAGTGGAGCCTACCAGGAGCGGCGCGCGGGAAGGCCGCGATCAGTTGAGGAATCGGCCCCAGTCGCTCGCGGCGAGGCCCGGCCCGACGACGACCCAGCCCGCGGCGGGGTTCTGGGGATCGAAGCGTTCGATCGCGCTCGTCATCGTCGCCGGATCGAGGGTGAGCACGGCGATCGTGCCGTCGACCGCCCGGGAGAGCCCGCCGTAAGGCATCCCGCTCGGGCCGGCGGCCGTCGTCGCGGTTCCCGTTCCGTCGACGACGAGGGTGCAGATCCCGCCCGGCTCGTTGACGAGGAAGGTCGCGCGGTCGGCGACCTCGTCGTGGCTCTGCGCCACCACGTTCGCCGGCCCGGCGCTGATCCAGGCCGAGGACCACTGCGGCGTCGGTCCCGCGGGGACGACGCCCACCTCGAGGATGCCGGCGGGATCGCAGGTGGCGACGAGGGTCGCGGCCGCGCGCGGGGCGCGCGCCTCGAGCACGACGTGGTCGATCGTGAGCGCGGTGCCGGTGGTCCCGACGAAGAGCATCTTGCCGGGACCGGCCGAGTTGTCGAACTCGGTGACGAGCTGCGAGCCCGTGAAGTAGCGGCTGCGGAAGCTCAGTGAGGCGCCGGGTCCGAAGAGCGGCGCGCCGGGCGTGCCGGACTGGCTCGCGTTCGACACGACGGCGTCGGGTCCGGGGACGGCGGGCGGCTCGGCGACGAAGAGATCGAGCTGGTTCACCTCGAAGCCGGCGGCCAGGGTGAGACGGCCGGCGGCGGCGAAGCCCACGCCGACGACGGTGTCGATCGACTCCGAGAACTGGAAGGGGTTCGTCACCAGGTACTCGGGCGATCCCGGCGCGATCCCGCGCATGAAGGCATCGCCGCTCGCGGGCGTGGTGCGCGTGTAGGCGATCCAGGTCCCGCCGTGATCGAGGGCGAGCTTCCCGCCGTTCTGCTGCGAGACGCTCGCGGCCCCGTACTGCGCCGGATCCTGGGTGAGGTTCTGCGCCGTGCCCTGCGCGTCGACGAGGAAGACGTCGCGCACCGTCGCGGAGAGCCCGGCGCCGATCGCGAGGATCGAACCGTCGCCCGCGCTGGCCCAGCTCTTGTCGAGCGAGGTCGGCGCGGCGCCGGCGACCGGCGGGAAGACCACGGGAGCCACGGCGAAGGTGCCGAGGTCGACGCGGTGAAGCACGTTGTTCTTGCCGATGAAGAGCGCCCCGTCGAGGAAGGACATCTCGTCGGGATCCGGCTCGAAGTTGCCGGGCAGCGCCACGCTCACGGCCTTGGCCGGAGTGCCGGGGATGTTCCGCCCGTCGACGCGCACGAGGAGCACGTGTCGATTGTTGAAGGCGGGGAGTCCCGGCTTCGACACCACGGCGACGTAGGGATCGTAGGGCGACGCGGCCATGAGAGGCTCGAAGCCCGGCTCGCCGGAGTCGCCGGGAGCCTCGAGCACGGGCTCGAGCCGACCGTCGGCGTGCACGAGGGCCAGCACGTCCACGTCGTCGTTGCGCTCGAGGACGAGCAGGTCCGTGCCCCAGGGCAGACGCAGGCGCTGGGCCGGCGCGGCGAAGCCGTCGACGCCGGGGCGATCGCGATCGCCCCAGGCCCACTGGTCGGTGTTCGCGAGGGTCGGCGCGACGAAGGCCACGCCGCTCAGGCGCGCATCCTCCGGAGCCGCGAGCGTGGCGTCGGCGAAGATCTCGACGAGGTCGAAGTCGCCGTCGGGCCGGAGCCGGGCGAAGGGCCGGGCCGCGGCCTCGAAGCCGAAGCGGACCCGGAGGTGTTCGGAGATCGCGACCCCGCCGAAGGGCGCCGTCGGATCGAAGGCGGCCGCCTGGATCTCGACGTCGATTCCCGCGAGGAAGAGGGGCACGGTGAATCCGGCGCGGAAGACGCCGTCGCCGGCGGAGAGGAGGCCGGAGAGGAGCGAGGCCCCGGGCGAGGCGAGATCCGGGCCGAGGATCGCGGGGCCGAGGCCCATCGAGGCGAGCGGAATCGGCGCCTGGCTGTTCGCCACCGCGAGGAGCATCCCCGCCGAGGGCGGGACGGGTCGGACGCGCAGGAGATTCGGGACGCCCACCTCGCGATGGCTCAGGGAGGGGCGTGGGACGTCACCCGTTCCGAGGGGAGATCCGAAGCCCTGTCCGAAAACCGGACAGACGAGGAAGGCCGCGGCCAGGGCCGAGGCGAGCAGGTTGCGCGGACCGATCATGGGGAATCAGTCTCCGAAATCTTCACAAGAAGATGCTGGCAAATGACTTGGGGGATCGCCCCGCAAGGCGGCGCCACGGCGCGGGTTCGGACGCGCCCCCATTCTACTCTGCATCCTCCATTCCAAAGGCCTCCATTCGCTTGTAGAGCGTGGAGCGGGAGATGCCGAGGGCGCGGGCCGCGGCCGCCCGTGAGCCGCCCGCCCAGGCGAGCGCGTCCCGGATGGCGGTCTCGATCGCCTCGTCCACGGTGACCGGACGGGCCCCGCTGACGCGGCGGATCTCGGCCGGGAGGTCCTCCACCCCGACCGGGGCCTCGCCCCCGACGAGGACGGCCAGGCGCGCGACGAGATTCTGGAGCTCCCGGACGTTGCCGGGCCAGGCGTGGGCCTCGAGCGAGGACCAGGCCTCCGCCGTGAACGCCAGCTCGGGTCGGCCGGCCCGCCGCGCGAACTCCCGCACCAGCAGGGGGAGATCCGCCCGGCGCTCTCGCAGGGGCGCGACCGCCAGCTCGAAGCGCGCGAGGCGGTAGTAGAGGTCCTCGCGGAAGTCCTTCGCGCCGCGCAGCGGACGGTTGCTCGCCGCGACGACCCGGACGTCGATCGGATGCCGGCGGGTCCCGCCGAGCGGCCGGACCCGCCGGGTCTCGATGACGCGCAGGAGCTTGGCCTGGAGCGCGACCGGCAGCGCCCCGACCTCGTCGAGAAAGAGCGTGCCGCCCTCGGCGAGGCGGAAGAGGCCCGGCGCGCTCTCCACCGCCCCGGTGAAGGCGCCCTGGGTGTGGCCGAAGAGCTCGCTCTCGAAGAGCGAGGCGGGGAGCGCCGCGACGTTGACGCGGAGGAGCGGCCCCTTGCTCCGCGGGGAGCGCTCGTGGATCGCCTCCGCGACGAGCTCCTTGCCGACGCCCGACTCGCCGACGACGAGGACGTCGAGATCCGTCTCCGCGACGCGCCGGATCATCGCGGTGAGGGCGCGGGCCGCGTCGGACACGCCGAGGATCACGCCGCGCCCGAGGCGCTCGCGCGTCTGTTCCAGCTCGAGCGAGCGGCTCTCGAGGGCCCGACGCTGCGAGGTGATCTCGCGCCGCATGGTCTCGCGACGCGGGTTGCCGCGGAGATCGAAGGCGAGCGCGGCGAGGGTCGCGATGTCGCGCAGCGCCTCGCGGGCGTCGCCGTCGAAGGCGCCGGTCTCGAGGGGGGAATCGACGTAGAGGAGACGCGACTCGCCGTCTCCCGCGCGGATCGGGAGGCAGGCGATCGACCTCAGCCCGAGTCGCTGGACGCTCGCGGCGAAGCCGAACTCGTCGTGGGAGGCGGCGTCGGCGAGGAACAGCTCGGTGTCCGCCATCGCGACGCGCCGGACGACCTGGGCGCTCAGTTCGTCCGCGCGGCGGCCGTGTTGGCGCCGCGCGAGGCCAGCACGCGCGGCGGTCCCGATTCCTCGGGCGCGAGCACGAAGGCGCGCGGCGCGCCCGTGGCCGCGAGCGCGCGACGCAGCACCTCGCGCAGCGCGGCGCTCAGATCGGGCGCCTCGCGGATGGCCTCGACCGCGGCGACGAGCGGCGGCGCGGGAGATCGGTGGTCTCGCCGAGCGCGAGCCCGAGGGTTCGTCGCAGCGATTCGAAGACCGGGTTCACGACGAGGGCGCGGAACGCGGTGCGCTGACGTTCGCTCATGTCTTCCTCCGCGAGTGAGAGCTTGGCGAGGAGGCGCGTCCAGGCGCGACGGCGCTCGTCCTCCGTGATTCCGGGGTCGGCGATGCGCCGCGCGAGCCCGAGCCAGCGGGCCGCGATGTCGCGCGCGCCGGGATCGGGACGGGCGAAGACGTCCTCGACATCCTGCGGCGCCTCGCCGGGCGCGCGCGAGAGCTGCCGCGACGCGGCGAGCGCCTCGGCCTCGGCCGCCGCCTCCGGCCCGGCCGAGGCCAGACGCGCGCAGGCGCGGCGGAATCCGCGACGGCGTCCGAGCATGAGCTCGAGACGCGCGGCCTCGCGGGCCGCGATGCGCCAGGCGCGCGGGTCCTCCGCGCTCGTGAACTCGTCGAGGGCGCGGCGCAGGCGACGCCGCGCGGGCAGGAGGCGCCCGAGGCCCGAGGCCGCGATCGCCACGCTGGCGCCCGCGGATCGCCGAGCGGAGCCGATCGCCCCGGAGCGCGAAGAGGAATCCGCGCGCTCGTGCAGCCAGAGCGCCTCCTCGAGATCGCCCTGCGCATCGAGTCGCGCGCCGAGGTTCGTCAGGGCTCCGGCGAGCTGTTCGACGGTGCCCTCGGGCTCGAGGCTCGCGACGGCGCGACGCAGGGTCGCGATCGCCTCCGCGGCGCGCCCCGCCCGGCCGAGCGCGACGCCGAGGTTGGCGTCGGCGGCCGCGGCGTCGGCGGTCCGGCCGAGCTCGCGCCAGGTCGCGGCCGCGGCCGCGAGCTCGTCGACGGCGCGCGCGTCGTCGCCCGCGCGCATCGCGGCCACGCCGCCCATCGTCGCGAGACGGGCCGCCACGACCGCGCGGCGGCGGCGGAGCTCCTCGTCCTCACCGGCGGCCGCGGCGAGCGCGTCGCGGCCGCGGGCGACCGCCCTCGCCGCATCGTCGGCGCGTCCTCCGAGCAACGCCGCGAAGGCGCCCTCGGCCTCGAGTTCGCCGGGAAGGGGCGAGGCGAGCGCATCGGCCGGGGGTCGCTCCGCGCGGTCGATCTCCGCGGTGGCGGCGGCCGGGTCTCCCATCGCGGCGAGCGCGCGCGCCCGCCAGAGGGAACGCAACGCGGGCGCCCCGGCGAGGCGCGGATCCGCCTCGCAGAACTCGAGCAGCGCGCTCGCGCCCCGCGCGGTGAAGAGCGCGCGGCCCGCGAGGTCGGCCAGGCGACGGGGCTCCGGGTCCGCTCCGAGCGGTTCCGGCCCCAGCGCGCGCAGGGCGTGTCGCGCGACGCCCTCGGGATCGGGCCCGTCCACCCAGGCCTCGAGGCGGAGTCGCAGCTCGCGTGCGCCCCCGGCGTCGCGGCCCGTGCCGGACGCGCTCGCCGGCCAGACCGGACCGCCCGGAAACTCGCCGCGCGCCGCCGCGGTCAGGGCGACCGGTTCGTCCGGGCCGCCGAGGACGACGAGACCCGCGCGCGCGAGCTCGGCGAGAGCGGAGGCGAGCCGCGGGGCCTCGACGCCGACGAGGTGTCGCAGCGCCTCGCGATCGAGCAGCCCCTCGTTCGCCGCGAGCGCGGCCGCGACCCGCCGCGCGCGGGGAGGGAGCGTGACGGCGCCGTCCTCGTCGAGGTCGAGTCCGGCGAGGAGATGCTCCTCGAAGCGGAACCTCCCCTCGGCGTGACCGATGACGCCGGCGTCGGCCGCGGCCGTGACCAATCGACGGAAGCGACCGCGATCGCCGCCCGCGCGCGCGGCGAGACGCCGGGCGGCGAGATCGATCCGCTCGACGTCGGCGGCGTCCGCGTCGGGGAAGACGGCGCGGAGGAACGAGCACTCGGGCGGCTCGAGCGGAGCCGGCAGCTCGAGGCGGAGAGCGCCCTCCGGCGCGGCATCGGCGACGAAGACACGCAAGCGGGGACCGCGAGGGGCGGCACCGCGCGCCCGCTCGACGGCGCGGACGAGTCGGCGGAAGGCCGGCGATCCCGCGGCGGCGCGCGACGCGAGGATGAAGAGCACGTCGCCGTCCCGCCCGCGGCGGAGGAAGCCGAGATCGTCGAGGTCGCGCGCGCCGAGCCGCGCGGTCTCGTCGTACGAGGCTCCCAGCTCGAGCGCGGCGGCGCGGGCGAGCGCCCGGTCACCGAGCGGGGCCGACAGGTGGACGGCGTACCGTCCGCGCGCGCGCGCCTCGACGGCGAGCGCCGCGAAGGCCTCCTCGGCCGACTCCCGCCCCGGCCCGGAGAGGCCGGTGACGAGCGCGAGGGCGGGATCGTCGGCGCTGCGTTCGAGGGCCCGCGAGAGCGCGCGGACGGCCTCCGCCTCGACGTCGAAGGGCGGCGTCGCGGGGATCGCGGGCGGACGCGCGCGCAGGAGGCGACGCTCGCGGGCGCGCTCGAGACGGCGGGTCGGATCCGGCTCGAGCCAGGCCGCGAGGTCGGCCCGCAACGCGCGGTTGGCCGGGCCGTCCTCGGGACGACCCGCGAGGAGATCGCGGACGGCGATCCCGAGGGCGTACCAGTCGAGACCGGGACCGTGCGGCCCGCCGCGCGCCACCTCGGGCGCGAAGTGGTGCGGCGTGCCGCCGGGGAAGGCGGGGTCGTCGGCGCGGGTCGCGAGCCCGAAGTCGATGAGCCGCGCCCGCCGGGGCGTCGACTCGAGCACGAGGATGTTGCGCGCCTTGACGTCGCCGTGGCGCACGCCCCGGGCGTGCAGCCAGACCAGGGCGTCCTCCACCTGGCGCACGAGCTCGACGAGCGTGTCGTCGTCGAGCCCCGGGGCCAGGCCGGCGAGGTCCGCGGCGGGGGTCCAGGGTTCGACCGCGATCCAGCTCCCGTCGTCGTCGCGCACGAGATCCTCGGGACTCTGGACCCCGGGGTGCGCGAGCGAGACGAGCCGGCGGTGCACCTCGAGCAGGCGGCGCGAGGCCGCGGACGAGGGCGCTCGCTTCAGCACGACCTCCCGCTCGCGGGCGCGATCCCTGGCGCGCGTGACCTCGCCCTCGCCGCCGGCCCCGAGGACCTCGAGGGGACGGAAGCGACCGCGGGCGAGCAGGCGGACGGCAGGGGAGACGACATGGCGAGGAGTGTACGAAATCCGGACGCCCGGACGGCCCTCGAGACGACGGAGAGCCGTCAGGTCGGTCGCAAGCCCTTCACTGAAGGTTGCTTGCGGAGATCACCGTCCGGCGGCGCCTGATCGGCTCGGCCGCGAGGTCTCAGTTCTCGCGCGGGACGAGGGTCTTCCGGAGGACGTCGACGTCGCGCTCGAGGACCTCGTCGCCGCTCAGTTCGAGGGGGCCGACCGGGCGCTCGCCCGCCCCGTCGACGACGTAGACGGAGTAGCGACCGGCCGGGAGATCGCGGAGCCGGAAGTTGCCCTCGGAGTCGGGCCCGACGCGGGCGACGACCTCGTTGCGCTGCTGGCGGAGCTCGAGGCGCGAGGCCCCGACGACCGCGGCCGGGCCGAGGAAGCGGCCCTGCAGGGTCGCGCCCGGGCGCAGTTCGAAGACGACCTCGGTGACGCCCGGCCCGGACTCGATCCGGGCCTCGACGAAGCGCGAGCTGGTGTCGCCGTCCGGCAGGCGGAGCTCGAAGCGGTAGAGCGAGGGGTAGAGGTTCGGGATCTCGACGAGACTCCGACCTCCCGTCGCGACGTCGCGACGCACGGCCTCGTGCGGCGGGATCGTCAGGACGATCCGGGCGTTCTCGGGCAGGGGAACGGCGGTCGTGTTCTCGATGCGGCAGCGCACCGTGGCCTCCCCGCCGCCGAGATAGAGCCGCATGTCGGTCGGATCGGGGACCTGGTGCTGCAGGTACTCGATCGCGTCCCACCCGTCCGCGCTGACGCGGACCTTGGTCAGGGCACGGCGCGAGAACAGGCGGCCCGTGTCGAACCAGCCCTCGGAATCGGTGGTGATCGCCGTGAAGCCGACGAACTCGACCCGGGCGAAGGGGATGACCCGCTTCTGGTCGGCGTGCATCACGCGGCCGGCGAAGCGCATCCCGCGCTCGAGGTCGAGGGGCAGCACGGTGCGCTGGCCGGCGACGACCTCCACGCCGTGCTCGATCACCGGAACGATGTCGCCCCCGCGGGCGCGGACCGAGTAGCGGCCCGGCTCGAGATCGAGGACGAGAGTGCCCTCCTCGCGCGGCTCGGAGCGTCCGACCTCGCCTCCCCCGGGCGCGAGGATCGCGACCTCGAGCTCCGGCGGCGCCAGCCCGGCGATGCGCCCGACGACGAGGATCGCGCCGGTCGTCGCCGCCTCCGCGCCCGCCTCGACGTCGAGCGGCTCGCGATGGCGCGTGGCGGGGCGGTCGCGACGGGCCGCGCCCTCGGACTCCCCCTCGAGCCGGGGATCGCGGCTCTGGAGCTTCGAATCCGAGCCGGACCGCGCGGTGCGCCCGCGGCCGACGTCGTCCTCACCGCCGCTCGCACCGCTGCGGCCGAGGATCCACGCCACGAGCAGGAAGCTCAGGACCGCGGCGAGGATGAGGGGAAGGTACTGCTTCATGGGATTCAGGTCCGATTCCGCCGCGCGGCCCGGATCTCGTCGCTCCGAGCGTAGCGACCGGATCGGGCGCGATCAAAGACCGCGGATTCGCTCGTAGTTCTGGAGGCCCATCATCCCGAGGATGAGGAGGCTGAAGATCGGGATCGTCCCGAAGAGCTGCCAGAGCAGGCCCAGGATGAGGACGATCACGACGAGGCTCACGATGCTCGCCAGACGCTCCGCCGCGGCCCGTCGCATCCGCATGCGGAGCAGGTGCTCGACGACGTGGCCGCCGTCCAGGGGCACGATCGGCATGAGATTGAAGATGCCCCAGACGAGGTTGATCCAGCAGAGCTGCACCCAGAGCACGTCGCCGCCGGTGACGTCCACGTCGCCGTGGTCCATCACGACGCGCCAGGGCGAGAAGGCGTTGCCGACCTCGAACAGGGCGCCGCTCTGGAGGGCACCGGCCGGCGCGAAGCCGAACCAGCACACGGCCCAGAACACGAAGCCCGCGCAGGGCCCCGCGACCGAGAGCCAGATCCCGCGCCACCCGCGGCTCTCTCCCTCGCTCGCGGTGTAGGCCCCCATCCCGCCGAGCACGACGTAGGAGCGGAAGCCGTTCGTCTTCGCGGCGTAGACGTGGCCGAACTCGTGCACGAGGAGGCCCGCGACGACCGCGAGCGCGGTGGCGGCGAGTCCGATCCAGCCGAAGGCGCGCAGCTCGCCCTGCCCGAGCAGGAAGATGAGCAGCAGCACCGTCCAGTGCCCGAACACCGGCGTGCCGAAGATCGTGAAGAGGTGCTTGCCGGGAGATCCTGTCGCGAACATGCTGCGACGTTAACAGCCCGCCCGATGACTCTCATACGGTGACCGTCACCGGATGAGACTTTTTCGCCCCGCCCCTCGGAGACCCCGGTGACCATGCCCGCGCTCCCCGATGGACTGGCGCGGCGGCTGCGGGAGCGGCTCGGGCCGGAGCGCTTCCTCGAGGACGCGGCCTCGCGGCTCGCCTACGAGAGCGACGCCCTCGCCCACTTCCGGGTCCTGCCGCTGGCGATCTGCCTGCCGCGCGACACCGAGGACTGCGTCGCGATCGTCCGCGCCGCCGTCGAGGCCGGGATCCCCATCACGCCGCGCGGCGCCGGCACCGGTCTCTCCGGCGGGGCGACGCCGGCGCGCGAGGGGAGCCTGGTCGTGGACACCTCGGCGATGCGGCGCGTGCTCGCGATCGATCTCGTCGATCGCTACGCGGTCGTCGAACCCGGACTCGTCAACGCCCGGCTGGGCGAGCTCGTCGCGAAGGACGGCTTCTTCTACGCCCCCGACCCCTCGTCCCAGATGGTCTGCACGCTCGGCGGGAACTACGCCGAGAACTCGAGCGGTCCCCACAGCCTCGAGTACGGCTCGACGGCGGGCCACGTCCTCGGCGCGACCGTCGTCCTCGACGATGGTTCGGTCGTCGAGCTCGGCGGCCCCGAGGGACCGGACGAGCTCGACCTCGTCGGCGCCTTCTCGGGCTCCGAGGGGACGCTCGGCATCGTCACCTCGCTCACGCTGCGACTGACCCCGAGGCCCACCGCGCTCGCGACGCTGCTGGCCTCCTTCCCCTCGCTCCCCCGCGCCTGTCGCGCGGTCAGCGCCATCGTCGCGGAAGGCATCGAGTGCGCGGCGATCGAGGCGCTCGACCGCCGCACGATCGAGGCGGTCGAGAACTCCGTCTTCGCCGCCGGCTACCCGCGCGACGCGGAGGCCGTGCTCCTCGTCGAGATCGACGGCCACCCGGGCGACGTCGGCGCCGACCACGAACGCGTGCGGGAGATCTTCGAGCGCGGCGGGATGCTGGCCTTCGACAGCGCCGCCGATCCGGAGCGGCGCAAGCTCCTCTGGCGCGGCCGCAAGGGCGCCTTCGGCGCGATGGGGCGCGTCGCGCCGAACGTCTACGTCATGGACGCCGTCGTCCCGCGCTCGCACCTCGAGACCGCGATCCGCCGCATCGGCGAGATCTGCGACCGTCACGAGCTCACCCTCGCGAACGTCTTCCACGCCGGCGAGGGCAACCTCCACCCGAACATCAGCTACGACGGTCGCGACGAGGACGAGGTCGCGCGCGTGCTCGCCGCCAACGCCGAGATCGTGCGCGTGTGCCTCGAGCTCGGCGGCACGCTCTCCGGCGAGCACGGCGTCGGGCTCGAGAAGCGCGAGTTCATGGACTGGATCTTCAGCGAGTCCGACCTCGCGACCTTCGCCGCCTTCCGCGCCGCCTTCGCGCCGAGCGGACTCTTCAACCCCGACAAGCTCCTGCCGACGCCGCGCGCCTGCGCCGAGGTGAAGGGCCCGGGCGCCGGGATCGGCGGCGTCGCGCTCGGCGGACGGGAGGAGCGATCGTGAGCGCCGCCGAGCTCCTCGCCGTGCGCCACCCCGGCGCCCTCGCCGACCTCCTCCGCGAGGCGAACGCGGCGCGTCGCGGCCTGCTCGTCACCTCGGGTGAGGATGCGTTGCCCGCGTTGCCCGGCGACGAGGGTCGCCTCGGTCTCTCGCTCGCGCCGCTCCACGGCATCGTGCACCACGATCCGGGCGACGAGGTCATCGGCGTCGAGCCGGGCGTGCTCCTCGACGACCTCGCCGACCGCGTCGCGCGCGACGGGCAGCGACTCGCCATCGAGGCGCCGCGCGGACTCGGATTCACCGTCGGGGGGGCGGTGGCCGCCGGACTCGAGGGCTTCGTCGGCGCCCGCTACGGGGCGCTCCGCGAGCAGATCCTCGGACTCGCCGCCACGCTCCCGGACGGGCGGGTCTCGCGCGCCGGCGGACGCGTGGTCAAGAACGTGACCGGCTACGACCTCGTGCGACTGCACTGCGGCGCCGCGGGACAGTTCGGGGTCCTCCACGAGATCACGTTGCGCCTCCGTCCGCTGCCGCGCGGCCGCCGGACCCTCGTCTTCTCGCGCGGGGACGCGACGGAGGCCTTCGCTCTCGCGCGGCGACTGCGCGACCTCGATCATCGCCTCTCCGGACTCGCCGTCGCGGGCGGCGCCGCGGTGGCGGCGGGGGCGGGCCCCTGGCTCGTCGCGCTCCGCGTCGAGGGCTCGGGCACCTCGCTCGAGGACGCCGAGTCGCGCGGCGCGGCCGAGGGGCCGTACGACGCGCTCGAGGGGGCGGACGAGTCCGAGCTCTGGGACGCGCTCACGCGCGGGCCCTGGGTCGCGCCCTTCCGGCTGTCGGTCCGCTCGCGCCCGAGCCGACTCGGCCCGCTCGCCGACGACGTGCTGCGCGCGGCCGCGACGACCGGAGCGGACGAGGACGAGGAGGTCCCCGGGGAACCCGGCCTCGTCGCCGACCTGTTCCGCCCCGGCTTCGACCTCTTCGGGCGCCGCCCCGCCGCCGACCTCGACGCCTGGCTCGCCGCGAGCGGCATCCCCGCGCGACTCGCCGCGGCGGAAGCGCGCGGCTCGCTCCCCTCGGAGCCCGACGACCGTCCCCGTCGCGCCGCGCGCTTCGGCGCGCCGCCGCTGGCGCGCGCCCGGCTCGAGGATCGTCTCAAGCGGGCCTTCGACCCCGCCGGGATCCTCGGCGCGGGGCGCTGGTGGCGGGAGGTGTCGCCGTGAACGACCGACTCGCCGAGGAGGCGCGACTCCGCTACGAGAAGACGCTCGACTGCGTGCACTGCGGACTCTGTCTCTCGCAGTGCCCGACCTACGAGCTCACCGGCAACGAGGCGGCGGGGCCGCGCGGCCGCATCCACCTCATGCGCGCGCTCTCGGAGGGCCGCATCGAGCCCGACGACGCCTTCCGCGAGAAGATGGACCTCTGCCTCGTCTGTCGCGCCTGCGAGTCGGTCTGCCCCTCCGGCGTCGAGTTCGGACGCATGATGGAGATCACGCGGCACGAGATGAACGAGGCGCGTCCGCCGGGCCGGCTCGCGCGCTTCCTGCTCCGGCGCATCGTCCCCTCCCCGCGCGGTCTCGCCGTCGCGGCGGGCCTGACGCGCTTCGCCCGGCTCACGGGCCTCCTCGCGCTCGCGCGGGGACTCGGTCGCCTCGGCCTCCTGCCGCGTCGCTGGCGGGCCGCGATCGCCGCCGCGCCGCCGGTCCCCTCGTCGCGTCACCGGCGGCCGCTCGGCGCCCGGCACCCCGCCGCCTCGCCGCCCGTCGAGACCGTCGCCTTCCTCGAGGGCTGCGTGATGCGCCCGCTCTTCGGCGACGTGAACCGCGCCGCCGTCGACGCGCTCACCGCGTCGGGCCGCACCGTCCTCGTGCCCGAGGGGCAGACCTGCTGCGGCGCGCTCCACGCCCACGCCGGCGATCTCGAGGGGGCGCGGGCTCTCGTCGAGCGCAACCTCGAGGCCTTCGAGGCCGCCCTCGACGAGGGCGCGACGCGCATCGTGCTGGACTCCGCGGGTTGCGGCGCGGCGATGATCGACTGGCCGGCGTGGTTCCCCGAGGACGACCCGCGCCGGGCGCGCGCGGCCGAGATCTCCGCGCGCGTGGTCGACCTCGCCACGCTGCTCGCCTCGGACGGTTTCGCCCCGCGCGGCGCCGCGCGCTTCGCGGGTCGCCGCGCGACCTGGGACGCGCCCTGTCACCTGCACCACGCCCAGCGCCGCCCCGACGACGCGCCCGCGCTCCTCGCCCGCGTGCCCGGACTCGAGATCGTCCCGCTCCCCGGCGCCGACACCTGCTGCGGCAGCGCCGGCGTCTACAACCTCACCCAGCCCGAGATGAGCGACCGCATCCTCGAGGAGAAGCTCGACCGCCTCGCCGAGACCGGCGCCGACCTCCTCGTCACCGCCAACCCGGGCTGCATGCTCCAGTGGCGCCGCGGCATCGCGCGCCGCGGGCTCGCCGTCGAGGTCGTGCATCTCGCCGAGCTGCTTTGAGCAGGAAGAAGAGATGCACGTACGGTGCCAGTCACCCGATGTGCATCTCCGGGCGAATCGGTTCCGCCGACGTACGACGTGGAACGGAGATGCACATCGGGTGACTGGCACCGTACGTGCATCTTCCGGCGAGCTCGCCGGAGAGCATCTTCCCGCGATCGTGGTGGACATCCAGCGCGGACACCCACCCGAAAAAGTCGGCCCCCGCCGAACCGGAGTTCGGCGGGGGCCTCGGCGCGTCGGTGCGGCTTCGGTGCGGACTGGAGGACCTGCAGGGGCGAAGCTCCGCGTCGGGTGACGACTACTGGACGCTCGAAGGGCACCGGCGTTTCGCGGGAACCGGGAAAGTCCTTCGCGATGGCGGTGAGACTACCCGATTCGCCGACGATCGGTCAGCCCTGTCCGCCGCACTCCTCGCCCATGTTCTTCATGAACTCCTCGGCGGCGGCGCCGATCTCCTCGGGGGTCATGTCCTTCACGTGGGTCGCGATGGCCCAGGTGTGGCCGAAGGGGTCGGCGACCTGGCCGTAACGATCGCCCCAGAAGGTGTCCATCACCGGGAACCGGACGTCCGCCCCCGCCGCGACCGCCTGCTTGAAGGTGGCGTCGGCGTCCTCGACGTAGAGGTGGATCACCACGGAGGTTCCGCCGAGCGTCGCCGGCGCCTGGACGCTGTTCGGAAACTCGTCGGCCAGGTAGACGAGCGAGTCGCCGATCTGGATCTCGGCGTGCATCACCGCCCCGCCGGGGCCGGGCATGTGGAAGTGCTCGATCGCACCGAACGCCTTCTTGTAGAACTCGATCGCCTGCATCGCACCCTTCACGACGAGGTGCGGGGTGACGGTGCGGGCGCCCTCGGGCACGGGGTTGACCTTGGACACGTGGATTCTCCGGTCGGGGTGAGGGGCGACGCCGCTCCCCGCGGCGTCGCCGGGATGCGTTTCAGCGCCAGTTCTCGCTGCGGCTGCGCTTCGGGGTGATCAGCGGCGTCAGCAGCCCGAACATCCCGTACATGACGCGGGTGCCGAAGCCGAGCTTGCCGTTCTCCACGATCGCCTTGAGGTTGCCCATGATGAACTTCCCGCCGCCGACGACGTCGCGCGAGGTGCGCGAGCCGGGCACGAGGTTCTCCTGCGTGAGCGTCACCTCGACGCCGCCGCCGATCTCCTCGAGCGTCCAGATGACGTGGACCTCCTCGGGCTGCTCGTAGCGCGTGAACTTCATCGTGTGCGAGAAGAGGCGCATCGGCTCGATGGCGGTGACCTCGCCGGCGACGATCGTCCACTTCCCGTCGGGCGTGCGGCCGAGGTAGGGCGAGCCCACCTTCAGCTCGCCGGCGTCGAGCTGCATGCCGTAGACGGCCATCTGCGGCTCGCCGGTCTTGGTGAGCTCGCGCCAGACCTTCTCGATCGGACCGAGGATCTGGATCTTCTGCACGCTGCGGGTGGGATCGTTCACCGCTCGGACTCCTTCATCTCCACGGCGTACTTGAGCCGCGTCAGGGCCTGCGCCCAGTAGGCGCTGTATTCCGTCGTCCACCGCTCGTGGATCATCTGGATCGGCACTGCGTTGAAGTGGAGATGTCGCTCCCTCCCCGCGCGCTCCGAGACCACGAGCCCCGCCTCCTCCAGGACGGCGAGATGCTTCATCACCCCGATGCGACTCATCTCGAAGTCCTCCGCCAGTTCGCCCACACGGATGCCCGGCCGCTCCTTGAGGATGTCGAGGATGCGACGGCGTTCGTGGTGGGCGAGGGCGCGGAAGACCGCGTCGAGGTCGTCGGGCTGCATAGGTAACTCACAAGTTACCTTTGAATCCCTCATCGTCAAGCCCTCCTCTCTTTCCCTTGACCTCGCGTCCGAGGGATCGCGAGACTCGATCCGGGCGAAGGGCGTCAATGAGAGCGAAGGAGGTGCCGGCGATGGAGAAGGTCGTTCTCTCCTTCCTGCTCGGAGCCGCCGTGGGAATCGGGGCTTACGTCACCCTCCGGGGATCCGCCGGCGACGCGGATCTCGTCGCGACCCGTGACGGCGCGGCCCCCGTGGGCGCGGAGGCCGGATCCCCCGGCGCCCGTCGCGACGACGGCGCCGTCGACCGCCCTGACGTCGCCGATGCCCGATCGAGTCCCGCCGACTCGTCGCGCCCCTTCACTCCGATTCGCGCGGGAGCCGGCGACGCCATCCTTCGCGGACGCGTGATCGCCGACGACGGTGCCGGCGTCGGCGGCGTCCGGATCGAGGCGCGGCCCATCGAACTGTCGTCGCCCGCCGAGGAGCCCCGCGCCGACGACGCCATCGAGGTCTGGATCGAGAAGAGTCGACGCCTCGAACTCGCGCGCCGCGCCGCCCGGGCGCGAGCGATCTCCGCCGCGAACGGGTCCTTCGTCCTGGAGGGTCTCGACGAGGACGCGCGCTACCTCCTGTCGGCGCGCGCCGCGGGGTGGGTCATCAGGCTTCCGGCCGGCGCGTCCTTCGGCCTCCGGCCGGGCGCGGACCTCGTCCTCGAGGCGATTCGAGGAGCGGAGGTCACCTTCGACATCCGCGACGAGAGCGGAGCCCAGCCTCCGCGGGCGACGATCGTTCATCGGACCGGGAGCGCGCTCCGCGAGTTCGGCTGGTCCCCCGACCAACCGGCGATGACCTTCGAGCCCGGCCCGGCGTCGATCTCGGTGCGGCGCGACCCGGACCTGCGAGCGACCGCGCAGGCGGTCGAGCTCGGCCTCGAACCCGTGGCCCTCCGCTTCGAGTTGCGCCGCGTGCCGATGCTGCGGGGGCGATCGACTTCCCCGGTCCGCGGCCCGACCACCTGACCTTGCGTTGGCTGCCGCTCGCCCCCGGAGGCACGTCGGATCACGCCGCCCTGATCGCGCACGGCCGGCGGGCGGAGACATCGTCGAACCAGGGATTCCGGTTCGATCTCGGCGAGTTCCCTTCCGAAGCGGTGGCCATCGCGGGCTACGACTGGAAGGGTTCCCCGCTCACCGAGCTCGAGATCGTCACGCCCGATGCAGCCGCACCTGACGTGGTGCTGCGAGGGCTCGTTCCGCCCGAACGCGACCACGTCATCGTGCGCGCTTTCGCTCCGGACGGCCACGTCCTCTCGAAGGTCGGCTTCGAGACCCTCGTCCGGTGGCCGGGTCAGCACCGCGCCTCCTCCGTCACCGCCCTGAAAGCTCCGGACGGGGCCTTCTGGCTCCGCCTCGGACCGGACGACGCCGACCGCATCGCCGGCCACGAGCGATTCATCCGCGTGTCCTCCCCTCGCTTCGGCTCGTTGCTCCTGCCCGCGCCCCCCGGAACGCGGCAGCTCCGGGCCGATTTCGCCGAGCCGGCCTCGGTGACGGTCGAGCTGAACGGCGGCTCAGCCGCCCTCCTCGAACTGGTGAAGGTCGGACTGCGCCCGATCGCGGCACTCCCCTCGTCCGCCGTCGAGGCCGAACGCGCCGGCGGCTCCCGCTGGACGGCGGGACGCCTCCAACCGGGTCGGGTCGCCGTCGAGGTCTGGACGGGCTCCCGTCGGTGGGAGACGCCGCTCGTCACCGCGCAGGAGGTCGAGCTCGTCACCGGCGCCAACGTCCTGACCCTCACGCTCCCCGACCTTCAAGACCTCGACGTCGAGGTGCGCGGCGCCGCCCCCGGAACCCGCGTCACGCTGCGGGGGGCCGCCCTTCCCCGGCCGCGCGATGTCTCGCTCGGCGCGGATCGCCGCGTGTCCTTCGTCCATCTGCCGCGCGGCCGCTACGCGGTCGACGTGGCCTCGAGTGATCCGTCCTACGACCGGACGATCATCGACATCCCCGGCCCGCGCGATCTCGTGATCCGCCCGCGCTGAACCTCCGGCTGCCCGGCTTCGTCCGGACGGAACTGAACGAGTTCGAGAATCGGGAGACGACCATGCCGCGCATCCTCCTCGGCCTCCTTCTCGGCGCGATCCTCGGCGCCGCGGCCATGCGCCTCCTCGACCGCGCGGACTCGCCTCCTCCGGAGCCGCTCGCACCGGCCGCGTCCGTGCGACCCGCCGGGTCCTTCTCGGTCACGGGGATCGTGATCGACGAGAACGGCGAGCGCGTTCCGAACCTGGCCCTGTGCGCGGTCCCCCGGGCCGAGGTCGACTCCCACGCCGCGGTCCCCGACCTCGAGGACGCGCGGCGCCGCTTCGGAACGACCCGCACCGACGCGGACGGCGCCTTCCGCTTCGACCTGCCGGACACGGCCGCCGACGTCCGCATCCTCGCCGACGACCCGCAGTGGTTCACGACGCGCTCCGAGCACATCGCCAACGTCCGCGACAACCGCGCGCTCCAGCTCGCGGTGAAGCGCGCCCGTCCGTTGACCCTCGACGTCCGCGACGAGAACGGTCGCGCACCCGACCACGCCACCTTCGATCTCCGGGGGCCGACCGGAGCGCTCCTCCACTGGACGCCGCGGGAGCCGACCGTCTCCCTCCCGCTCGGGCCGGTCGAGTTCCTCGCGCGTGCCGATGCCCGAGAGTCCGAGGTCCTTCGCGAGACGATCGACGACGCTTCCGTCCTGCCGACGATCGTGCTCCGCCCCGTTCGGAAGCTCGTGCTCAGCGCGCGTTTTCCCGGCCCGCCTCCCCCGCGCTGGGGCTTCCGCCATCGGCGGCTGCCGGAGGGGGTGAACCTCGAGCGAGAGGAGCTGCGCGGTCCGGTCCCCCATCATTGGGCTGCGACCGAAGGCGAGACGATCGAGATCCGCGGTCTTGAACCCGGTCGCCACGCGGTGATGGTCGTGGGACCGCTGGATGAGCCTCTCTCGGAGGTCGAGGTGGTCGAACTCGACGCAGGGCCCGTCGCGCTCGAGCTGGAGGCCGGATCTCCGGACCTCTCGCGATACGTCGTCGTCACCGCCCTCGGACCCGACGGCCACCCGCTGCTCGACTGGGACCTCCGCATCGATCCGGAGGACTCGCGGCGCCGCGCTTCGTCCGGCTTCCTGGACGCGCAGGGACGGGCCTGGTTCCGACGACCCACGCCCGACGAGAGAGGCCGCGACGGGATCACGCTCGAGGCGCACGCGGAAGGACTCGGGACGATCCGGTCCCCGCTCGCGCCCGACGACACCGAGCGGACGCTGCGCTTCCGACCCCCCGCCCGTTTCACGGTGCGCCTCGTGTCGGAGGACCCCGAGCGGCGGGCGAACGCGTGGATCACGGTCACGGGAGAGGGACTCGACCGGAAGCTCCGGCATCGCGGTGAGGAGCGCCCGCGCCACACCACCCAGCCCGGCCGGGTCCGCGTCGCGGTGACGATCCCGCGCCCCGAGATCGCGCGCAGATCCTTCGCCGTCGCCGACGTCGAGTTCGATCTCACCAGCGGTGACCACGAACTGACGATCGATCTCGACGCGCCCGCGCATCTCGTCGTGCACGTGCCCGCCGCGCCTCCGGACACGCTCGTCACGCTCCGGACGAGCTCCGGATGGGAGCAGGCGCGCACGAAGGCCGATCGGAGCGCGCGATTCGACGACGTCGCCCACGGCGAGGCCCGCGTGACGGTTCGCGACCCGGCCTTCCGGGGCGCAGGGCCGAGCCGCGTCCGATCCCCAACGATCAGGAGGTCACGATCCACGCGCGCTGACCGGACCGGCCCTTGACCGCCTCTCGTCTTCCGGGCTCTCATGGCCGCTTCGGACGTGGCCGCACGGCCCCACGGAACGAGACCGGAGGAAGGCATGGAGAAGGTCCTGCTCGGACTGCTCGTCGGCATCGCGATCGGAGCCGGCGCGGTGCTGCTCCTCGATAGCTCCCCGCCGTCCGACCTCTCGGTGAGCGAAGACGCCAGGTCTCCGGACGAGAACGCGCCGCGAGCTCGACGCGAGACGGAATCGGCTCCGCTGCCCTCGCCGCGGGAGGCGACGACGCCCTTCGAGGACGCGGAAGGGGTTCCGACCTCGGGAGCGGAGGACGAGTCCGTCGGCCGCGTGCTCGAGGGCATCCTCCGCGACGGCGAGGGCGCGCCGATCGCGGGCGTCGCCCTGCGCGCCGAGGCCTGGCCCACCATCCCGCGTGGCGACTTCGACTCGTGGCGGCGCATGACGGGCGATCTCGATCTCGAGACCTGGGTCGCGCGGGCGCGAGAGGCGGAGATGAGACGACGCACCCTGAGCGCCCGCGCCGTCTCGGACGAGAACGGGCGCTTCCGCTTCGAGGTCCTCGGCGCGCTCGAGGCCTTCGAGGTCCGCACCGACGAGGCCGGCTGGGTGACGACGCAGCCCGGTCGCACGCTTACGTCCCGGCCGCGGGACCCGGTCGAGGTCGTGGCGCGCCGCGCCTGCACGCTGACGCTCGAGCTGCGCGACGAGAACGGCGCCGTGCCGGCGCAGGCGCGCGTCACTCTCAGCGAACCGGAGTCCTACGTCGCGACCTGGACGCCGGAGCGTCCGACCCTGAACCTGCCGGCCGGACCGGTGGTCCTCCGCGCCGAGACGGTGGACCGGCGCTCGGAGGAGACCGCCTGGCTCCTCGAGGAGGAGGCCGAGACCAGACGCTTGATCCTGCGACCGCCGCCGCGTCTCGTCCTCCACGCGGACTTCGCGGGCCCGCGCCCCCCGCGCTTCGCCTTCCAGTGGTTGATGCTCGTCGAGGGCGAGACGGCCACGGCGGATTCGGTGCGGACGCGAGGGCGCATGAGCTACTCCCACGGCGACGCGCCGCTGGTCGTCCCGGATCTCGATCCCGGTCGCTGCGCGGTGATCGTCCTGGGCCCCGAGGCCGAACCGCTGTCCGAGGTGTTCGACGTCGCGCTCGAGGCGGGCACCACGGAGCTCCGCATCCCGGCGCGGTCGGCCGACCTCTCGGAGTTCGTCGTCGCGGTTCTCGGACCGGACGGGGAACGGCGCCGGGAGTGCAACGTGAGGCTCATGCGCGAGAAGGGTCCCGGCGACTGGCTGAACGTCAACACCGGATTCCCCGACGGCGAGGGGCGACACTGGCTGCGTCGGGTCGCCTATCGTAGCGCGTCGGGCCGACCGGTCCCCCTCTCGATCGTTGCGCGTGATCGTCATCTCGGCGCCCGGCGCGTCCTTCTCCCCGAGAGCGGAAACGAGTTGACCCTCCGCTTCGCCGCGCCCGCGCGGCTCGCGGTGAGTCTCGGGGACCTGGCCCGAGATCCTGGCCGCCGCGCGGGTGGAGATCTTCGACGAGGAAGGCATGGAAGTGATGAGGGCCCGTCGCGCCGACCGCGCCGGCGCCTTCGTCTTCGAACCGCTCCAGCCCGGCGACCTGCGCGTCGTCGTCAGCGCGCCGGTTCCGGGAGGCAGCGCGCGTCGCCGTCGCCGCGCGGATCACCCCGTCACCGTCGCGAGCGGAGAGAACGCCATCACCGTCCGCCCGGGCCCGCTCGCCCGACTCACCGTGCGCCTGTCTTCGGCGAGCGAGGCGGCCCCGATCCGCCTGCGCGCGGCGGGAACGGGCCGCTACCACCATGAGAACACCGACGAGAGCGGCACGGCGTTCTTCAAGAATCTCGAGCACGGCCTCTACCTCGTCGATCGCCCGGGTCGGGCCATGACTCCCGTCACGGTCCGTGTCCCCGATCGGGCGGAGGTCATCCTCGAAGGCCGTTGAGCCATCTCGCCGCGACCTGAACCCCGTCGCTCCGACGACGTCTCCCCCTGTCCGCAACCGCCCCGTCCTTGACCCCACGACGTCGCGGACGCTCCAATGATCGCTTCGGGCGCACCGCGGTGCGGACAGGCACGGGAGAACGGAATGGCGAGATACCTGTTCGTGCTCCTCGCGGGCGCGGCGCTGGGGGCCATCGGCATGAGAGTGCTCGATGAGCAGGCGAAGGGAGGCGAGGTCTCCCCCGTCGTCGACCCCGCGCCTCGACTCGCGCCCGCCGAGGAGACGGAGCCCTCGCCGGACGTCGACCCCGGCGAGATGGGAGTCCCCCTGCGCGGTCTCCTCCGGGACGAGGATGGTGCGCCCCTCGCGGGCGTGACGCTCCGCGCCGAACTCCTCTCCGACCACGCCTCCCTTCCCGACCTCCTCCGCTGGCGCCGCCTCAGTGGAGGCGAGGATCTCGACGCCTGGTTCGACGAGGCCCGCCGCGACGAGACCGAGCGACGCCGCACCGCGCGGCGGACCGTCACCGACGACCGGGGCCGCTTCCGCTTCGAGGACCTCCATCGGGACGGAAGATACGAGGTCCGCGCCGAGAAGCCGGGTTGGGTCACGACGCGACCCGGCCGCGTGTGGATGAAGAGGATCGCTCTCGACTTCACCGTCATCGCCGCTCCCGCCTGCGAACTCACGCTCGCGCTCCGCGACGCCGAGGGGCGGGTGCCGGAGCGGGCATTCGTCCGCGTCCTGCCTCCGCATCCCTACCTGGTCACCTGGTCTCCGGATCGGCCGACCATCACGGTGCCCGCCCGCGCCGTCCGCCTGCGCGCGAAGACGGCGGAGTCGAGCTCGGAGATCGCCGGGTGGACCCTGGAACCCGGCGCCGCGACGCGCGAGATGGTCCTCCACCCGCCGCTCGAGCTCGTGATCGACGCGGCGTTCGCGAAGGAGCGGCCGCCCCGCTGGGGCGTGGCGCTGCTCCCGCTGTTCACCGACGATCTGCCGACGGCAGGTGAGATCGCGAAGGGCGGAGAGATCCACTGGGCCGAGGACGTCGGGAGCCCGATCGAGACCGAACGGCTCGAGCCCGGCCGGCACGCGATCGTCATCGTGGGACCGCGACGGGAGCCGCTCTCCGAGGTCGAGGTCGTCGCGCCCGGCCGCGGCCGCGTCGCGCGCACGCTCGCGGCGCGGATGCCCGATCTCTCGGACTACGTCGCGGTGACGGCCGTCGGCCCGGAGGGCACCCCGATCCGGGACTGGTCGGCGCGATTCATGATCGGATCGCGCACCTCCCTGCGCCCCGATCCCGCGAGCGGCTTCGGTGACGCGGAGGGACGACGCTGGGTCCGCCGCCCGGAGAACTCGCACACGCTCGCGGCCCGCCGCGTCGGCGGCATCCTCGTCGAGGCGCCCGGACTCGGGGCGCGGCGCGTGCCCCTGTCCCCGGAGGCCGAGGCGCTGGAGGTGCGCTTCGATCCACCCGCGACCCTCGCCGTGCGTCTCGTGGACGGCGACCCGGAGGTCGCGGCCGCGGCGACGGTGCAGCTCTTCGGCGCGGACGAGCGGATCGTCACCGAGCGCGTCGCGCCGGACGCCGAGGGCCGCTTCGCCTTCGGCCCGCTCCAGCCCGAACCCCTGATCGCGATCGTCCGGACGCCGGACCCGACCGGTCGGCAGAGGTTCGTGATCGTCGCGCGCCATCCGATCGATCTCACCCAGGGCGACCGCGAGGTGACGATCCCGCTCGGCCCACCCGCGACGCTCCTCGTCCGCGTCCCGGGCGCCGCGGAGGGCGCCGTCGTCCGGCTCCTCATGGACGAACAGTTCCACACGGCACGCGTCGACGCCGACGGTCTCGCGCGCTTCACCGGCCTCGATCACGGCTCCGGCTTCCTCGATCTCGAGGGAACCACGCGCGGCCCGCTGAAGGTGACCGTTCCCGACGACCGCGAGATCACGCTCGGGCCGCGGTGAGGGCGCGACGAAGTCCACGAACCACACGGACCCGAGACCGGACGATCCCATGCTTCGCATCCTCATCGCCTTCCTCCTCGGCGCCGCGCTCACCTCTGCGGCCTTTCTCTTTGGCGCTCGCGACGAGGCCCGCCTCGAGAGAGACGCGGCCCGCGCGATCGCGGGACGCGAGAGCGCTCCGGAGCCGCGCCGCGCGCCGGTCCCGATCGAGGACGGCGATGGATTCGAGCGGGCCTTTGCGCTTCTCGAGCCGCCGGCCCTCCCCGCTGGCAAGGGGGTGATCCGCGGGAGAATCATCGACGAGGAGGCGCAGGGGGTCGCGGACGTGGAGATCTGTCTCGCCGCCAGCCTGGATCTCGGAGCGATCGACGGCCCCAGCGAGTCCGACTCGCTCTCCGAGTACACGCGCAAGGTCTATCTTCGCGAAGCCCGGCGCCGAGCACTGACCCGGACGACGCGCAGCGACGCGAAGGGCGGCTTCCGGTTCGACGGACTTCATGACTCGTATCGTTACGGAATCCGGGCCGAGAAGCGGGGCTGGATCATCGATCACGGCTCGATCGGAGCGGGCGGGATCGGAGTCGGCGACATCGTCGTCATCAAGGCGAAGGCCGGCGGCGTCCTGATGATCGGGGCCCGCGACGAGGCGGGACGCGTGCCCCCGCGGCTCTACGTGAACGTCACGAACGGCATGGAGACCGTCAACTTCCTCTGGACGCCCGACCGCCCCGAGCAGACCACCCTCGCGGGCGCCGTCGTCGTCACCGCGCAGAGCGGGGACCACCGCGTCTCGCCCCGGATCGCGACGACGCTCGGGCCGGAGCCGACGACCTTGCAGATCGTGGTGGAGCCGGTGCCCACCGTCCACATGCGCTTGACTTCGCAGGGACTGCGCGAGGACGCGGCGATGCGCTACCTCACGCTGCGACTCGAGGACGGCGAGACCGCGACCGCCGCGGCGATACGCGAGAGAGGCCGTCCGCAATCGCCGGTCGAGCTGGGAGGGTCGACCTTCAAGCTCCCCGAAACGGGACGCTACGGATTCCTCGGGATCACGATGGACGGATCCCGCGCGCTGACCGAGGTCGTCTCCGTCGAGATCCTCCCCGGAGAGAACGAGGTCGTGATTCCAGCCCTGGAGTTGATCCGAGAAGACATGATCCAGGTACGCGCGCACGGGCCCGACGATCGCGCGCTGAAGGAGTTCGAGGCCACGGCGGTCGCTCGCTTCGACGATGGCAGCCTGAGCGAGACCGGACAGCGATTCGTCGACGGTGAGGGCCGGATCTGGATCGCGTTTCCGAGCCCGGGGGCGCCGGGCGCGCGGCCGCTCGTATCCTGGGTGCACGTCCGATCGAAGGAGCACGGCGATCTCCTCGTGGCCGCGCCGCCCGGTTCGCGCGAGATCGTCGCCCGGTTCGCGCCTCCCGTCACCGCGCGTCTGACGATCGGCGAAGGAATCCCCGGGACGCCGAGCGAGCTCACGCTCGCGGTCTATCCCGAGTCGCTCGCGGGACTCCGCCGGCCTTCCGGGTGGACCCGGTTGGACCGCGACGAGACGTTCAGGATCGAGAGCGTCCAGCCGGGCCGACACGCCCTTCGTCTCCGGCTGCGGATGAACCAGGGCTGGGTAGACCTCGGACGACACGTCGTCGACCTCGGTCTCGGCGACAATGAGGTCGAGTTCCCGGCGCCGACCTTCCATTCGCTCCGCGTTCGCGTGAGGAACGGCGGGGATGGAGACGTCGTCATCCTCTCGACCCCCGAGTTCGGAACGGAGCTCCAGGGCTTCGTGAACGAGGACGGCCTCGCTTTGTTCCGCTATCTCCTGGCAGGCGAATACGACGTCGGCATCGTCCGTCTCGCCGGTGGGACGGTCCATCGCACCGTACGCGTCCCCGATGAAGCCGAGATCGAACTCACCCGCTGAGTCCAGCCCCTCTTGACCACGCTCCGACCGCCGAGTCTCATGGTCCCTCAGGCGTGACGGCGGATCGATCCTCATCGGAGAACGGGGGCATGGAGAGATTCCTGCTCGGCCTCCTCGTGGGCGCGGTGCTGGGCGGCGGGCTCGTCGTCCTCCTGCGGAGCGATCGCGAGACGCCCTTCGAGACCTCGACGGTGCGGGAGGGCGCGAAGGACGCGCCGGTCGGAGCCCGACGCGAGTCGGGGACGGTGCCGCTCGGTCTCGCGGATCGGTCGCCCTCGGATCCGACCGCGGAATTCGAGAGCTCGCTGCCGCGCCTCATCGCCAACCTGCCCGAACTCGAGCTCCCCGCCGGAGACGGCGTGATCGACGGACGCGTGACCGACCCGGAGGGGAGACCGGTCGCGGGGGTCCCGGTGACCTTCTACGTCTGGTCGGTCGAGGGAGGTCGTCCTTTTGCGGATCCCTCCTCCTCATTCTCGGACTGGGCACTCGCGGCGATCCGCAAGGAACAGGAGCGGCGGCGCTGGATATTCGAGACTCGCACGGATTCCGAGGGGACCTTCCGCCTCGAGGGTCTCCCGCGCGGATTGAAGTACTCGGTCTTCGAGCGACTCGAGGATTGGAACTTCCGCCGCGGCGACCTCTCTCAGGCCTACTACCTGCCGGACGCGACCGTTTCACTCGTCGCCGAGCCGGTGGCCTGGGTGACGGTCGACATCCGCGAAGCGTCCGGCCGAGCGGCGGACAAGGCGCAGGTCATGATCGCCGAGGGGAACGTCGTCCGTTCGCACGGGTGGGATGCGACTCATCGCCGGATTCGCGCCTCGGCCGGTTCCGTTTCGATCCTGGCCGAGATTGCGGGACAGAAGTCGGAACCGCTCGCCGTCAAGCTCGAGCCCGGAGAGAATCACGTCTCGCTCGAGTTCGAAGTCGGGGCGTCCGGCGCCGTGGCTCTTCGCGGAGAGATCCGCTTCGACGGACCGGCTCCAGGCCGGCTCGTCGTTCGCTGCGCGCGAATCGAGAGCCCGGCGGAAGCGATCGAGGAGACCCTGCGGAGTCGGGGACGCGAGCAGTCCTCCTATGGCCGACCGACCTACGCGTTCCAGTGCGGGCTGGTCACTCCCGGCCTCTATGCGATCGCGGCCTTCGACGAATCGGGGAAGTTGTGCAGCGAGATCTCGACCGTGACGGTCTCGTCCGAAGCCGTGAATGTCGTGGTTCCCGGACTTCGCTGCGACCCGCGCGAGTGGCTCGTGGTCCGGGCCCGCGATCCGGAGGGGCATCCGGTCCGACTCTCGAACGGCGAGGCCACGATCGTGGACGAGAACGGCCGGATCGACTGGGTGCGCGGGGTCCGGTTCGCGCCCGACGCGCTCTGGGTGCGTTTCCCCGACTCGTCCCCCGCCGGCTCGAAGTCGCGCTACTGCGTCGACGTCGACGCCGGAGAGTTCGGCCGCGCCCATGTCGAACGCGACACGCCCACGGGTGAGGTCACCCTCGAGCTCCAGACGCCGGTCGACCTCGAGGTCATCCTCCCCGAAGATCGCGCGAAGCTCACGGATCTCGTCGACGTCGAGGTCCGGCGGGCCGGCACCGGTTTCCGGCGAGCGATCACGCTCGAGCCCACGCCCTCCGGCCGACGCGTCGCGAGGCGACTCCAGCCGGGCGAGCTCGAGATCCTCGTCCGGCTCCCGGATCAGGAACAGGTCCTCTCTCGCCGCACCTTCATCCTCGGCCATGGGTCGACGCGATGCGCGGTCCCGATCCCCGTCCTCGCGCGGCTCGAGATCCGGATCGAGGACGCCTCTGATGGTCAGAGCCTCTACCTGAGCGATCGCGAGACTCATGCCTACGTGCGCCGGACGGCCTGCGGCGCGGATGGTCGGGCGACCATCGAGCACCTGCTCCCCGGCCGCTACCGCGTCTCCGCCGGCGGCGCCTTCGAAGCCGCCGACGTCGAGGTGCCGCGCGACACGTCCGTCATCCTGCGGCGAAAGGAATGAACGCCGGCGGGCTTCCGGACTGAGAATCCGAGAAATGCGACCCCACACCGCGACGGGCTTCGTCGGGATCCTGGCGTGGCGACGTTCGCTTGACCCCGGGCTCCGCCCCGGGTCATGCTCGCGGACGGCGTTTGAGAGAACTCGACCGGAAGGAGCCTCCCCCATGGACCGACTGCTCCTCGGCCTGCTCGTCGGCACCGTGCTCGGCGCGGGAGGCTACGCGCTGATCGGGCGGAGCGGCGAGGGCGATGCCGTCATCGCACCCCGCGAGGACGAGCCGTCGGCCTTCGAGGAACGCGAGCGAACGACCGCGCCCCGGCGCGTCGCCGACGAGACGGTGCCGCTGCCGGCGCCCTCCGAGACCGAGGTGCGGGATCTGCGCGCCGCCCTCGAACGCATCGAGGTGCCCGAGATCCCGCGCTTCGAGGGACGCATCGAGGGCCGGGTGACGGACGCCGGCGGCGATCCGCTCTCGGACGTGGACATCACGCTCCACCCCGCCAAGTGGGAACGACCGGGGCCGGCGCCCTCGGCGGACGACCCGATCGAGGTCTGGATCGCCAAGACCTACCGTCGCGAGATCCATCAGCGCGGGCTCGTGGTCGTCACGCGGACGGGACGCGACGGACGCTACGAAGCCACCGGGCTCGATCCCGATGCGGAGTATCGACCGACGGCGGAGAAGGACGGTTGGATCCTGACGCCGACACTCGAGGGCTGGGGCTCGATCGCACCCGGCGGCGAGTGCGACTTCTCGGCCGTCCGGGCGGGACGGCTCCGGCTCGAACTCGTCTACGCCGACGGCAGCGTGCCGACCTCGGCCGGAGTGTCGATCACGACCGCGACCGGTCGGCACAACACCTTCTGGACGCCGCGGGAGCCCGAGGTCGACGCGCCGATCGGCCCGGCGCGGGTCCAGGTGAGTCCCCGGCCCAGCGGGCGCTCCGAAGAGGTCGCGGTCGAGATCGAGGAGACGCTGACCGAGGTCCGGATCGTGGTCGAGGCTCTCTCCTCGATCCGGGGGAGAGTCAAGGTCTCGGGGTTGCGGCCCGAGGTCGTCTCGTTGCGGGCGCTCCGCGTCGTTCCGGGCGAGGTGATCACGCCCGAGGCTCTGGCCTCGCGCGGCCTGCGTGACGCGGCCTACGCCTCGCGCGGCTTCACTTTCGAGTTCCGCGGCCTCCCGCCAGGTCGGTACCTCGTCGGACTGAGCGGCCGAGAAGACGAGCCGCCCACGGTGACCGAGTTCGTCGACGTGGGCATCGAGCCCGCCTCCCGCGACCTGGTGTTTCCGGGAGTCGATCGGGAGGCCTACATCCGCCTCGTTCCACTCACGCCGACCGGGAGCCCGATCCACGACATGCGGACGCTCGGTGTCACCACATCGATGAGCCGTGAGTCGATCCGCCATGGGGACCGGCCCCAGCTCCTGCGAGACGAAGAGGGGAGGATCTTCTTCCGGTTCCCCGAGGGCGACGGCCCCGACGTCGAGGGGAACGAGTGCTCCGTCCGGATCACCTGCACCACGTACGGATCGATCAATCTCCCGGTGCCGCGGGGAACGCGCGTTCTCGAGGCCCGTTTCGCGACGCCCGCGGAGATCCTCGTCGAACTCCGAGGTGCCTCACCCGAGATCCGCTCCGAGGTCACGGTCGCCGCAATCGCCCAGGAGGGATGGTCCGGGCGCGCCGAGAGAACCGAGGACGGCATGATCCGGGTGTCCGGCGTCCAACCCGGCCCGGCCACGCTCGTCGCGAACCTCCAGCGCCCCCGGCAACGCCTTCGCCTCGAGCTCGCGCGCCACGACGTCGAGGTCCGCTCGGGCGAGAATCGCATCGCTCTCGATCTCACGAGCATGCACGACCTGACGGTCACGGTGGAGGGCGGTGACGAGCGCTCACGCGTGGAGATCCTGCGCGAGGGCCGCCGCCGCGACCATCGCTCCGAGTTCTGCGACGCCCGGGGACGCGTCACCTTCTCCGACCTGCTCGCGGGCAAGCACCGCATCTCGGTCCGCCATCCCGGGGTCCGCTTCGATCCGGTCGAGATCGACCTGATCGACGATCGAACCATCGTGGTGCGCCCGCGGGAGTGACGCGAACCGTCGAGGAAGGGAATCGGCGATGAGGAGAGGAGCCGGCCGACGCGTCGCTCCGAGCTGGAGACGAGACGATCGTCGGGAAGGACTCGCGACATGGGGAAGGTGATCTTCGGACTGCTCGTCGGAGCCACGCTCGGCTTCGTGCTCCGCATGGTCCTGATCGAGTCACGAGCGGGGGCGCCCATCGAGTCCGAGCGCGAGGGCGCGGTATCGACGAGAGAGGAGGTCGACGCGAGCGCCGCGGCGCGTCGACCCGAGGCCGCGCCGGCGGTGGTGCCCGCGCCCGGCGAGCGGCCGCCCGAGGGTGGACCGGTCGACGATGCCGGCGCTCCCGCCTCTCTCGAAGGCACCTTCATCGGAATCGTGGCGAGTGAGATCGGTGAACCCCTCGAAGGCGTCAGGATCCGCGCGCGACCCGCGCTCGAACGACTCACTCTCGCCGCCGGAGAGTCGGCGGCGGACTTCTCGGCCCGGGCGCTCGACCATGCACGGCGCCATGCCGCGGCCACGCGTGAAGCGACGAGCGATGCGGAGGGCCGGTACCGGATCACCGGACTGGCTCGCGGTGTTCCGCACGACGTCGAGGCCGAGCACGAGGGTTGGCGCTTCTTGCCGCGCCGGTGGGGAGCGCAGGACCCGATCCCGGACGCCCGGGTCGAGTTCGTCGGAACCCGGGCCGGATGGCTGCAGGTGGAGGTCCGTCGGGCCGACGGCGAACTCGCCCGCGCCGCGACGATCTGGGTCGACGCTCCCGGCGGCGAGGCCTTCTCCCACCGCTGGACGCCCGATCGCCGACGCCTTCTCTGCCCGCTCGGCGCCGCTCGCCTCCAGGCCCGGGACGCCGCGGGGCGTGAGTCCCCGAAGACGGATCTCTTCGTGCGGGCGAGCGATCAGGCGGTCGCGCTCTCGCTCTCTCCCGTTCGCGCTGTCGAGGGTTCCATCGAGTTTCCGGGCCCGTGGGGTGACGGCCTCGACGTTCACGCGGTGAAGATCGAGGAAGGGGGCACGACGCCGACGGATCAGGAGCTCCTCGGGGGCTCGGTGGGTGCGGTCGATACCCGTCGCGGATGTTCCTTCCTGGTCCGCGGTCTCGCGGCCGGTCGACACGCTCTGGCCGCCTTCGTCAGACGAGGCTTCCAGCGCGTCACGGAGGTCGCGATCGTCGAGGTCCCGGACGACGGCATGATCTCGTGCCGCCTCCAGGGTCTCGCCGTCGACACTTCAGGACTGGTCGCCGTGCGGATCCTCGGCGCCGAGGGCGAGATCATCTCGAACCCCTCGATCTCCCACCTGAAAGCCGGACGACTCGAGGGTTCCCCCCTCGTGCGGCGGCAACTCGACCTTCAGCGAGACCGCGAAGGGCGGGTTGGATCTCGCGGCCCGCCGACGGGATCGAGTGGCTCCAGGTGACGTCGCAGCACTACGGCACGCGATTCGTCCGCGTCGAACCGAACGAGACGCAGGTCGAGGTCCGGTTCGAGGAACCGGCCTGGGCCTGGGTGCGCATCCTCACCGCGGATGGCTCGCCCTCGCCACGTCTGGAGGTCGCGATCGAGGACGAGGCGGCCGGCACGCGATTCGACGTCCATGCCGACTTCATCGTCGGCAACGAGGCCAGGCGCATCGGGCCGCTCGCGCCGGGCCGACACGAACTGATCCTGAGTCGCTCCCCCGGCGCCGGGGCGCTCGTGAGCCGGGAGATCGACCTCGGTTCCGGCGAGAACGCGGTCGAGATCGAGCTCCCGGTGCTGGGGCGGATCGTCGCCAGCTTCCCCGGGGCGGAGGTCGGCGGCTGGGTCAATCTCTCCCGCAAGGACGAGGACGGGATCTGGGAACTCGGTGGCGCCATCGCGCTCGATGCCGAACGACGCGCGAACTTCACCCGACTCCTTCCCGGCTCCTACCTGCTCAGGCTCGGCGAGCGCTGGGCCACCGTCGAGGTCTCGACCGGCGAGACCAGCGAGCTCACGGTGGGGCCGGCGACCAAGGCCTCGAATCGATGATCACCCGGCGGATCGAGAGGTGAGCCCATGAAGACCTTCGCGCTCGGAATTCTCGTCGGAATCGCCCTTGGATTCGGCATCCACGCTCTCGTCGTCCGCGACGAGGGCCGCGAGGACGCGCCGACCCGGCCCGCGTGGGCGACCGGGGAGACGCGCGCGCCCACCGATCGGAAGGTCACGGAGCGGAAGAGCGAGGCGGAAGAAGCGGATGGGCCCGCCGTCGCGCCGGCGCACGCGACGGCTTCCCGGCTCGAGCCGAGGGCGCGCCATGAGGGCGTGGCCGACGGCCGCGTCAGCGCACCGGACGGGACGCCGATCGAGGGCGTCGAGGTCCTGCTCAGCGCCATCCCGTCGTCCTCGCTCTCGCCGCTCCGGCCGCTGGTCGAGCCGGAGTGGGAACCCCTCGAGGTGTGGATCGAGCAGGCCCGACGGAAGGAGGAGCAGCGGCGCCGCGAGAGTCACCGCGGCCGGAGCGACGCCGGGGGCCGGATCCACATGGAGGGCATCGAGCCCGGACGAGCCTTCGCCGTCTTCGCGCGGAAGGAGGGCTGGATCTTCGGAGAGGAGGCGACGCCGCCGACCTGGCGGGTCGGGCACCCGCTCGAGATCGAGGGCCGGCGCGAGGCCGTCCTGCGCCTCGACCTCGTGCTTCCCGACGGGAGCCGTCCGAAGCGCGCGCGAGTGCTGGCTCTCGATCCGGATCGCTTCGCCGCGCGCGACTGGACCCCCGAGGCGCCCGACCTCTCGTTCCCCGTGGGTGGGATCACGCTGACGATCCGCAGCGGGGAGTACTTCCGGAACGGCGTGTCGCTGCGCCTCGAACCGGGCGTCCAGGAGCAGCGCATCGAGCTCGAGGCCCAGCGGACCCTCTCCCTGACCCTCACCTCGAGCGGCGAGATCGCGCCGGACCTCTTCGCCCGCGTCTACCCGCTCGTGGGCGACGAGAGACTCGACGCGACCCGGCTTGACGGCCGGCCCTTCAAGGCGGCGTCCTTCGTCGATGCGTCGGCGTCGCTCCGATTCGAGAACCTCGAGCCCCGTCGTCACGCAATCGCGGTCTTCGCGAACGGAGAGGCGTTTCCCCTCACCGACGTCCTCGTCGTGGACATGAGCCGCGGGCCGGTCGAGGCGACGCTCGAGGTGCCCCCGCTCGACCGGGGCGACTTCCTGCTCGTCCGGGTCGAGGACGAGGTCGGGCAGCCGATCGAGGACTTCCGGGCTCGGTTCCACGCGCGCTACCCCGGAGGACACAGCGACGTCACCCTGCGCGGCGAACGACGAGGGGCCGGAACCCTCTTCGCCCGCGTGCCCTGGCGCGGCGCCGGACGCCAGCGAGACGACGAGGAGCTGGCGGCCGCGACCTTCGAGCTCTCGGTGAGTGCTTCCGCCTACGGCGAGACGCGGATCCCGCTCGCCCGGGGGCAGCACGAGGTACGCGTGCGATTCGTCCCCGCGGGCTCGCTTCGCGTCCGGGTCGAGGGGCTCGAGCCCGCGATGATGATCCGGGCCGAGGTCTCGGTGATCGAGGAAGGAACGACATCACACGGTCGCGGCGGCGACCTCGTCGGCACCGACGGGACCTTCCGCTTCACGGGGTTCCAGCCGGGACGCTACGTCTGCACGCTGCTCGCACCGCTGGGCCGGGAAGGCGAAGGAAACCTCGCCATCGCCGTCAGCACGGTGACGGTCTCCGCGGGCGAGAACGAGATCACCCTCGCGGCCGGCCGCCCCGCTCGTCTGCGCGTCCTCGTGCCCGACGCGCCCGAAGGCGCCTTCGTGCAGTTCCGGAACGATCGCACCGACCGCCGCTTGCGGGTGTTCGGCGCGGGCGCCACGGCTGATGATCTCGGACACGGCACCTACACGGTCTCCGTCTTCGGCGCCGAACTCGGCGCCGCCTACGAGACGAAGACGGTGACGGTGCCGGAGACCACCGAGATCACGCTGCGGAAGCGCTGATCGCCGGCCCCCTCCGCCTCGGCTTGACCGACGCGACGCTGCGCGGCGAAGATGTCGTCGGCGTATCGAGAGGAGATCTCCATGGAGAAGTTCGTGCTGGGGCTGCTCGTCGGAGCCGCCCTCGGGATCGGCGGCTGGGTGCTGCTCGGTCAGGGTGAAGATGTCGTCCTTCCGGATGCATCTTCCCACGGAGCGGCCGACGAAGTCGACGGCGGCGAAGAGGCCGGAACGGCGGCGCGGCGGAAGACGACGGTGGACCTCGAGCCGTCGCGTAGCGCGGCCGGTCGCAAGGACGAGTCCTCCCCCGCCAACCCGGCGCCGGTCTCCTCCGAGTTCACGGGGGTCGGCGAGGGAGTGGCGCGCGCGGAGGACGGAACTCCGATCCCTGGCGTGGAGATCGTCTTCTCCGCGGTGCAGAACTCGGCCTTCGACCCCGAGACGATGCTCGCCCGTCTGGCGGATCCCGGAGAGATCGACGAGTGGATGCGGGTGGCGCGGGCCGAGGAGGTCGAGCGGCGGCGGCTGAGTCGTCGCGCTCTGAGCGGCGAGGATGGTTCCTTCCGCGCCGAGGGGCTCGATCCCGACGGCATCTTCATCGTCTTCGCCCGCAAGCCGGGCTGGACCTTCGGGCAGTTCGGCATGGTCGGCCCGAACTGGAAGGTCGGCATCCCGCTCCAGGTGCAGGGACGCCGGACCGCGCAGCTCGAACTCGACGTCGTCCTGCCGGACGGAAGCGCACCGGCGCGGGCCGATGTCGGACAGGACGGGATGCGCTCACCCTTCGAAACCAAGCCCTGGACACCGGCGGCGAGAACACTCGAATTCCCGGTCGGGCGAGTGAAGCTCTCGGTCGAATCCGGGGCCTTCGAGAGCGGAGAGCTGGCGCTCGACCTTCAGCCGGGACCGCAGACGCATCGTGTCGTGCTCCACGCGAAGCGAACGCTCACCTTGCGCCTGCGTTGCGACGGCGAGCTCCCGCCCGATCTGAACGCACGGGCCTGCGCTCTCGTCGACGACGAGATCGTCGACGTCGAAGAGATGACGAAGCGCCGGCTCGTGTACGCCGCTCGATCCTCGGACGCGAGTCGCATCGAAACCTCCACCCTCGAGGCACGTCGCTACGCGGTCGCCATCTACGCGGCGCAGGGGTCGGAGCCCGTCACGCCGATCTTCTACGTCGACATGCGGGACGGTCCGGTGACGAAGGACGTCGTCGTTCCCGCGCTCGACCTGACAGAATTCATCCTGCTCCGCGTGTTCGACGCCCGTGGGCGAACGATCACGAAGCCCCAGCTGAGGCTCGCGACGAACTCCTTCAGTGGGAACTCGACGCACTCGGTCGTCGGGCACCCCCGGGGCGATGGAGTCCTCGCGGTGAGGATCCCGAAGGAGGCGCCCTACCGGCCGCGGAGGGGTCACCAACTCGACCCCGAGGTGGAGCCCTCGCATGCGCTCGAGGTCAAGGCCGACGGACACGGACAGGTCGTGATCCCGATCGTCGCGGGGCAGCGCGAGGCGACGGTTCGATTCCAGGCGGCGGGAGAACTCGTGGTGGAGGTCCGGGGCGTCCCGACGGAAAGGCTGGCAAAGACGAAGGTGTCCGTCGTCGAGGAGGGCGTCTCGACCTCGAGTGCCCGGACGTCCGAGGCGGCAGGCGACGGGACCTTCACCTTCAAGGGACTCCAGCCGGGCCGGTACGAGATCCTCCTCGAAGTCCCGGAGGACGACGGGAGATGGAGGACGCGCTGCCTGGGAACGCGAACCGTCAGCGTCAGCTCGGGCGCCAATGCGGCGACGATCGTGGCGGGCGAGCCGGGCCGGCTCCGCGTCCTCGTCGGTGAAGGGGCGAAGGACGTCTACGTCACGATCTGGAATCCGAGCGGAGGATCCTCTTCGCGACCCGCGCGAGAGGGAGTGGCCGAGTTCGACGAACTCGGCCACGGAAGTTATCGCGTGATCGCGAGCGGCCGGGAGGATGGGACACGCTACGTGGTCGAATCCGTCGTCGTGCCGGATCAGACTGAAGTCACCTTGCGCAAGCGCTGAGATCCGGCCTGGTCGCCGGGGGATCGCGGAGATGATCGATGCGGAACCTGCTCCTCGGTGTGCTGCTCGGCGCCGCGCTGGGATTCGCCGGACACCTGATCCTCTCGGAGCGATCTGGGGCCGACGACCTGGATCGAGCGCCCGGCGTGACGCGGGACGCCGGCCTTCGAGAGGCCACCTCGGCACGCCGGAACGTCGAGGTCCCGGCGATCGAGGAGAGGCGAGCCGAAGCGACCGGATCGCCGATCCGGGCCGCGATCGAGGCCCTGCGACCGCCGCCTGCGTCGATCGGTGAGGGCGTCATCACCGGCCGCATCCGCGACGAAGCGGGAGCGGGGATCGAGGGCGTCGCGCTCACGGCGATGCCCTCGGGATTCCGGGCGACGCCGGCGCCGGAGGCGGGCGAGGAGGAGCTCGAGGACTGGGTCCGCCGGACCGTCGCTTCCGAGGCGCGCCGGCGGCAGGTGCAGCGTCTCGCCGCGAGCGATGCGCAGGGGGAGTTCACGATCACGGGGCTCGACGAGGGCGTCGATTACGACGTGACGCCGCGGCTCCGGGGGTGGCGGCTCCACCGGCGCGGATCGGGAGCCCAACGCACGCGCGCGGGTGACCGGATCGAGTTCGTCGCGACGCGCGTCGGGCTCTTGACGGTGAAGGTCGAGTTCCCGGACGGGACGGCGCCCACGAAGGCCGACATCCTGATGCAGCAGACGCATTCGGTGTACTCGCTCAACTGGGGGCCGCCGACGACGGAGTTCACCTGCGATCCGGGACCGGTGCAGCTCGCGGCCTCCACGCCCGGTTTCCGATCGACGCTGGAGCGAGTGGACCTCTCGAACGGGCCCGGCGAGGTGACGCTCCGGCTCGCGCCCTGCCCCCGACTGTCGGGTCGCGTCGTCTTCCCCGGACCTCGACCCGAGAGTCTGGAGATCCGGGCGGCGCTGCTGGAGGAAGACGAGGTGCCGGATGAGGCACTCCTCCTCTCGCGCGGAGAGTTGACCTGGACGCACGCCAACTCGGACTTCCGCTTCGAGGTCGAGAGGGTGGTCGAGGGTCGCTACGCGCTCCAGGGCTTCGACCAGCGGTCGCAACCCCTCACGGAGATGCGGATCGTCGAGACGGCGACGGGGACGCCGGCCGTCATCGAACTTCCCGGCCTCCCGGTCGACTCGCGGACCCAGACGGTGCTTCGCGTCGTCGACGCCGAGGGCAAGACCGTCACGGGCAACCGGATCGAGGTCGTGCGCGTCACGGGAGAGGATCGGAAGCGCCGATGGGTGAGATCCCCGCCTGACGGCGAAGGACGGGTGTGGATCGATCGGCGGGAAGATCTCACGGCGCCCGATGGGACGGGTTTCTTCGTCCACGTCGAATCCCTCGCGCACGGCGCGGTCATGTGGCCGCTCCCCCTGGAGGCGCGTGAGGTCGAGGTCCGTTTCCAGGCGCCCGCCTGGCTCGACGTGACACTCGAGGACGCGCCTCGCACCGTGGTCTCGCGGCTGGAGCTCTCCGTGCGGGGGCCGGACGCGGCGGCCGAACCTCCGACGACCCAGCTCGCGATTCCCGAGGCGCGCGGCGAGCGGAGGCGGATCGGGCCGCTCCAGCCGGGTCCGTCCTTCGTGTCGGTCTTCGACGAGTTCACGCTGCTCTACGAGCGCGCCCTCGATCTCTTCCCGGGCGAGAACACGCTTCGGTTGCCGATCCCGGCCCTGCACCGGCTCGAGGTCCGCACCTCGCTGACCGACGGCACCTTCCTCTCCCTCGAGAGCCTCGGCCTGCCGGGGCGTCTGCGGGCTCGGAGGCAATCGCAGGTGCTCGGAGGGCGCGTGGACTTCCCCCTGCTGCCGCCGGGACGCTATCGCCTCTCCGCCGTCGGTCTAACTGACGGACCCGAGGCTCTGGAGCTCGAGATTCCGCGCGTCCGACAGATCGAGTTCGGCGGGCGCTGATCCGAGGCGCCGTCTCGTCCCGAGAACCCTCGCCACGCCCCCGGTCCTTTGGGTAGCCTCGGGCGCGGAGCGGAGAAGGGAAGCGATCCGATCATGCTCTCGTCCGCCATCCCCCGGCTGTTCGTCTTGCTCGCCGCCCTCTTCGGGACGGTGTCGCTTCACGCCCAGGAGATCTCCGAAGAGCTCGCCGCCAAGGTCGCGAGCTATCTCGCGGAGGTCGACGACGCGAAGGCCGTGCGCCTCCTGACCGAGACCTTGGCGCGCGAGGACGCGACGGGCGCGGCGATCCTCGAGCTCGTCCGGCGGGCGCCGAAGCTCGAGGGCGAGCCGGCCCGGCTCCTCGTGCCGCACGCCGGGCAGCTCCTCGACATCCAGATCCGACGGCCGAAGATCGAGGGCGGGACGAAACCGCCGGTGCTGCTGGCGATCACGCCCGGCGGCACGGACGACCTCGCCGCCAGGGGCGCGATCATCGGTCGCGTGCCGCAGTACACGCCGGAACAGTTCGGGGACGAGGGGCGGGACGGCTTCATGAAGATCCTCCGCGCGACGGCCCATGCCGCGGGCGGCGACCCCGATCGGCTCTGGATGACGGGGTTCTCCTGGGGCGGGCACGCCTGCTGGGACAACTCGCTGCACCGACCGGGCGCGGTGAGGGGCTTCATCGGACGCGGCGGCGGGCCGCGGCGCGTCTTCTATCGCCTCCTCGACAACCTGGAGGGCGTCCGCGAGATCGCGGTCTGCGGCGGTCAGGACGATCCCGAGCTCATCTGGAACCTGCAGGAGCTGGAGCGGATCGCGAAGAAGGAGAAGTACGACTACCGCCTCTTCCTCGACCCCGAGCGCGGACACTCCTGGCCGCTCGCCGGAGATCAGGAAGCGGTGGACATCCTCCTCGCGACCCCGGCCCCGTCCGAGGTGCCGATGCGCGGTCGCGTCCTCGCAGACGGGCCGCTCGTCGAGCACCCGCTCTTCCGCTTCGACGAGGTGGACGAGAAGAAGACGACCGTGCCGACGCGCATCCCGGTCTCGGCGAGGCTCTCCGCCGACGAGAAGCGCCGCCAGACGATCGCGAAGATGAAGCCCGCCGTGGCCTCGATCCGCTGGAGCGTCAAGCGCGACGGCGACACGACGACGCTGGAGCTCACCGGCGCCTCGGTCGAGCGCGCCACCGTCTTCCTCCGCGCACCCTGGTTCACACCGGGCGATCGCGTCGTGGTGAAGGCGAAGCGCAAGATCGTCTTCCAGGGCAAGCTCGAACCCGACCCGCGCACCCTCCTCGAGGAGGCGCGACGCACCGGCGAGCGCCTGCGCCCCGCCCTCCTCCGCCTCCCCATCTCGTTTTGAATAAATCGGGTCAGACCCGATTTATTCATTTTCGCGGCCATTCTGAATAAAGGGGGTCTGACCCCTTTTATTCACGCCCGCCTCGGCGCGACTCGATCAGTGCTCGCCCTGGCCGAGCGAATAGCCGCGCTGGCCGTCGAAGGTGTAGAGGTTCTCGGTCTTGATGACGTCGAAGCCGGCGGCGCCGACGGACTGGAGCAGCGCGATGACGTCGCCGTTGTCGCGCGTCTTGCCGTCGGCGGAGACGAAGCGGCAGCGCCAGTGGTCGGTCTTGAAGGTCTCGGGCTGACCCTCGGGATACACCTGCACGCCGCGGTTGGTGATCATCTTGAGCTTCAGGCCGCCGGCGTCGGCCTCGCGGAGGCGGCTGCCGATGACCTGCGGGTCGCGGCCGTCCTGGTCCCAGTCGATGAAGACGTCGACGCCGACCAGCTCCTTCTTCTCGATCGGGCGCTTCTTGAGCTGGATCTTGATCTCGGAGCCCGAGCCGTAGCGGACGGGGCGGAGCTTCGAGGGCTCCTGACCGAGGCGCTCGATGACGGCCTTGGTGAAGCCCTTCGTGTCGACGCGCTCCTTCGAGAAGTCGGCGCGGTAGATGTCGCCGGTGTGGATGCCGTCCTCGAGCGTGCGGAGCCAGGCGTTGGTGATGCGCTCGGCGTACTCGGCGAGCCCGATGTGGACGAGCATCTGCATCGCGCCGATCAGCATGCCGGAGGGGTTGGCGATGCCCTTGCCCGCGATGTCGGGCGCGGAGCCGTGGATCGCCTCGAACATCGCGACCTCGGTGCCGACGTTGGCCGAACCGGCGAGGCCGACCGAGCCCGCGACCTGCGCGGCGATGTCGGAGAGGACGTCGCCGTAGAGGTTGAGGGTGACGATGACGTCGAAGGTGTCGGGCTTGGCGGCGAGGTTGGCCGCACCGATGTCGATGATCTGGTGCGTCTTCTCGATGTCGGGGTACTCGGCCCCGATCTCCTCGAAGACCCGATGGAACATGCCATCGGTGGCCTTCATGATGTTGTCCTTGGTCATGCAGGTGACCTTCTTCCGCCCGTTGGCGCGGGCGTACTCGAAGGCGTAGCGCACGATCTTCTCGGAGCCGGGACGCGTCACCAGCTTCAGCGACTGGATGACCTCCTGGGTCTGACGGTGCTCGATGCCGGCGTAGAGGTCCTCCTCGTTCTCGCGGACGATGACGAGGTTCATCTCGGGGAAGTGGCACCCGATGTAGGGGCAGTAGGCCTTGCACTCGCGCACGTTGGCGAAGAGGCCGAGCGACTTCCGGATCGTGACGTTGAGGCTCTTGTAGCCGCCGCCCTGGGGCGTCGTGATCGGGCCCTTCAGCAGGACCTTGTTGCGACGGATGACGTCCCACGCCTCGTCGGGAATGCCCGACGCGTTGCCCGCGAGGTAGACGGCCTCGCCGACCTCGATCTCGTCGTAGGCGATCGGCACGCCGGCGGCCTTCAGGATGTCGAGCGTCGCCTCGGTGATTTCGGGTCCGATGCCGTCGCCGCGGGCGACGGTGATGCGCTTCTGCTGAGTCATCGCTGGTCAGTCTCGTCGGGACCAAGGGGACGGAGTCGCGCACCGCGGCCGCGATCAGGCGGGTCGAGGCGGCGCCCTGAGGTCGCTCAGGCTAACCACCGGGGGCGGTGGCTTCGAGGCGCGCTCCGGAAGCCCCGGTCAGGCCGAGAGATAATGCGCGAGGGCTTCGAGGGTCCGGTCCCATCCGACCGCGCACCCCGCGTAGTGGTCATCCGCCACCGGGTCGGTCGGGAAGCCCTCCTGGGTCACGATCAGACGAGACGCGCCCTCCTCGGACTCGATCTCGAACCGCGTGGAGAGATCCGCCTCGAAGGGAAGCGGCCCCTCCCGCCGCGCGAAGTAGCGATAGCGGTCCAGGGCGAGGAGGTGGGGACGCCGGCAGGCCGCGATCCGGGCCCCGACGACGTAGTCGGGCTCGTCCTCCGACTCTCCCCAGGTCGCCGCCCACATGCCGCCCGTCTCCGGGATGACGATGGCGCGCGAGGCCGACCACCAGGCGCGGATCGCGGACGGGCGGACGAGCGCATCGAAGACGCGGTCGGCGACGACGGGGAGACGGATCTCGCGGCGGTGGGCTCGGGTGCTCATCGGGATCTCCGGCGACCTGGGATCCCCACCTTGGACCCGCCGATCGCTCCGGGCCAGCGGATTCCCCGCGACCCCACCTCCGGACTCGGGCGTCGCTTTGCTCCGGGCCCTCGGGACGGGTAGGCTTCGCCCCGGGGCGCGGGAGTCGAGGAGAGGCCTTGAAGACGGTTCTGACGCTGTTCGGCACGCGCCCCGAGCTCATCAAGCTCGCCCCGGTCATGTCCGCGCTGGACGCCGACGGGGAGATCGCGAGCCTCCAGGTCTGCTCCGCCCAGCATCGCGAGTTGCTGACGCCCTTCCTCGAGCTCTTCGGGACCCGGGTCGACGCCGAGCTGGACGTCATGCGCCCGGGACAGCCCCTGAACCTGACCGCGGCCCGCGTCCTCGAGCGCCTCGACCCGGTGCTCGAGGCGCATCGCCCGGAACTCCTCGTCGTCCAGGGCGATACGACCACGACCCTCGGCGGCGCCCTCGCCGCCTTCCACCGCGGGATCCCGGTCGTCCACGTCGAGGCGGGTCTGCGGACGGACGACCTCGCGAACCCCTTCCCCGAGGAGATGAACCGTCGACTCGTCGGGCGCATCGCGGCGCTCCACTGCGCCGCCACCGAGGCCAACCGCCGCCGCCTCCTCGACGAGGGAGTTCCGGCGGAGCGCGTCGTGCTGACCGGCAACCCGGTCCTCGATGCCCTGGGCGTCGTCGCCGAGCGCGCCCGGCCCACCGAGGAGACGCTCCGTCTGCTCGCCGAGCTGGAAGGCAAGCGGATCCTCGCCCTGACCGCCCACCGCCGCGAGTCCCAGGGACCGGTCCTCGAGGCGCTCCTCCGCGTCGTGGCCGACTTCGCCGCCGCCCGCGACGACGTCGCCGTCGTCTATCCCGTCCACCCGAACCCCCGGGTGCGCGAGGCCGCCGGACGCGCCCTCGCCGGCCGCGCGCGCGTCCACCTCATCGAGCCCCTCGGTTACGCGGACTTCCTGGCCCTCGTCCGGGCCGCCTGGCTGGTGGTGTCGGACTCCGGCGGCGTGCAGGAGGAGGCGCCCAGCCTGGGGACGCCCCTGCTCGTGCTCCGCGAGACGACGGAGCGTCCGGAGGCGATCGAGGCCGGCGTGGCGCGGCTCGTCGGGCTCGATCCGGCCCGCCTGGCCGCCGAACTCGAGGCCGCGGAGGAGCCGGCCGGCTGGACCGCCTCGATCGGGAGCCGACCGAATCCCTTCGGCGACGGCCGGTCCGCGCCCCGCATCCTCGCCGCCATCCGCCGGGAACTCGGCCTCGCCGCGGAGGCCGACCATGCGTCCTGAACCCATCGGCGTCGTCGTCCCCTGCATGAACGAGGAGGCCGTGCTCCCGCTGCTCGAGCCGCGGCTGGAGGATCTCCGACGGTCTCTCGCCCCCGGTTTCGACCTGCGGCTCGTCTTCGTCGACGACGGCTCGACCGACGGCACCTGGGCGGAGCTCGAGCGCCGCTTCGGCGACCGCGAGGATTGCCGCCTCGTCCGCCACGAGACGAACCGCGGCATCGCGGCCGCGATCACCAGCGGCATCGCCGCCGCGCGCACCGAGTACGTCGGCGTCATCGACGCGGATCTCTCCTACGACCCGGCCTTGATCGCGCGGATGATCCCTCACGTGCAGGCCGGCGCCGATCTCGTCACCGCCTCGCCCTACCACCGCGACGGCGGCGTCGAGGGTGTGCCGGGCTGGCGCCTCGCCCTCTCGAAGGGCGCCTCGCGCCTCTACCGCGGTCTCCTGCGCACCGACCTCGCCACCTACACGAGCTGCGTCCGGCTCTACCGTCGGTCCGCGGTCGCCGGACTCGCTCCGCGCGACGCCGGCTTCGTGGGCGTCACCGAACTCCTCGCCCTCGTCGATCGCCGCGGCGGGAAGATCGTCGAGATCCCGGCCCGGCTCGGAGCCCGTCAGGCCGGCGTCTCGAAGATGCGCACGCTGAAGACCGTGGTCGGACACCTCGGCCTCATGGGTCGCGTCGCGGCCGGTCGCCTCGGAGAGCCCCATGCCTGAACCGCGCCCCGAGATCCGCCCCGTCGCCCTCCCCGACGACCAGCGCGCCGAGGGGCGGAGCTTCGACGAGGCCGAACTCGCGCTCCTCCGCGAGGTGCTCGACTCCGGCACCCTCACGGCGACGAAGGGAGCGATGACGCGGCGGCTCGAGTCGGACTTCGCCGAACGACTCGGGCGCGCACACGCCATCGCGTTGTCTTCCGGCAGCGCCGCCGTCCACGCGGCGGTCGCGGCCCTCGAGGCCGAGCCGGGCGAGGAGGTCGTCACCACGCCGATCACCGACATGGGCGCGCTGGCCTGCATGCTCGCGCAGGGTCTCATCCCGGTCTTCGCCGATGTCGACCCGCGCACCGGCAACGTCGACGCCTCGACCGTGGCCGCGCGCCTCTCCGACCGCACCCGCGCGGTCGTCGCCACGCATCTCTTCGGGCGCCTCGCCGACCCCGCGCCGCTCGTCTCTCTCTGTCGCACGCACGATCTCCGTCTCGTCGAGGACGCCGCCCAGGCCTTCGACGCGCGCCACGGCGCCGTCGTCGCCGGCGCCTACGGCGACATCGCCTGCTTCAGCTTCCAGCAGGGCAAGCACATGACCACCGGCGAGGGCGGCATCGCGGTCACCGACGATCCGGGTCTCGCCCGTGCGCTGCGCCTCTTCGTCAACAAGTCCTGGCCCTACGGAGAGACGGATCCGGATCACGAAGGTGTCGCTCCGAATTACCGCATGAACGAACTGACGGCGGCCGTCGCGGTCGCGCAGCTCGGCAAGCTCGACGGCATGCTCGCGTCGCGACGCCGCGCCGTCGCGCGCTTCCGGGCCGGGATCGAGGATCTCGCGGGCATCGAGCTGCCCGCCCCCGCGCGCGAAGCCGATCCCGCCTGGTGGCGCCTCGGTCTCATCGTCGACCCGGAGTTCGTCCCCGGCGGCAACGTCGCCCTGGGCGCGGCGCTCCGCCGCCGCGGGGTCGGCGCCGCGCCGCGCTACGTCGGCAAGCCGGCCTTCGCCTGCCGCGTCTTCCGGGAGCGGCGCACCTTCGGATCGAGCGAGTGGCCCTTCCCGCTCGCCCGGCCCGAGGCTCTCGACTGGTCGCCGGAGCGCTTCCCGGGCGTCCGCGCCTTTCTCGATCGCGTCCTCGTGCTCGCGATCAACGAGCGCTACGACGACGACGCGGTCGACCGTCTGCTCGACGCCCTGCGCGACGCGCGCGACGAGCTGGGAGGTCACGCGTGACCCGGCCCTTCCGCATCGGGCTCGTCGGCGCGGGACGGATCGCCTCGACCTGGGTCGACGCCGTCGCCCGCCTCGACGGCGCCTCGCTCGTCGGCATCGCCGACCCGCGCCGCGAGGCGGCGGCGAGCCTCGCGGAGGCCGCCGGATGTCCCGGCTTCGCGAACGACGCGGAGCTCGTGGCCGCCGTCGCCCCGGACGCTCTCGTCGTCTGCACGCCGCCCGCCACGCACCCCGAGATCGCCATCCGCGCCCTGCGCGCCGGCGTGCCGACCATCGTCGAGAAGCCCCTCGCGATCACCCGCGAGGCGGCGGCCGCGATCGCCGCCGCCTCCCGCGAGTGCGGGACGCCCTTCACGATGGCGTCGAAGTTCCGGTTCGTGGACGACCTCGTCCGCGCGCGCAGTCTCGTCGCCACCGGCGCGCTCGGTCGCGTCGCGACGCACCACACCGTCTTCACCGGTCGCGTCGAGATGCGGGACCGCTGGAACTCCGACGCCGCGATCTCGGGCGGCGGCGTGCTCTCGGACAACGGCACGCACGCCTTCGACGTCTTCCGCTTCCTCCACGGACCCATCGTCGCCGTCCACGCCACCGCGGCCCCGCGCCTGCAGGAGATCCCGGTCGAGGACACGGTGCGCCTGCTCGTGCGCAACGCGGAGGGCGTGCTCGGCCTCTTCGACCTGTCGTGGAGTCTCCCCGGCGGGCGCGAGAACTTCGTCGACGTCCAGGGCGACGACGGCTGCGTCGAGATCGGATGGCGCCGCTCGCGCTGGCGTCGCCGCGGCGATCAGGACTGGATGGAGCTCGGTCCGGGCTACGACAAGACCGCCGCCTTCGCGGCGCAGCTCGCCGACTTCCGCGACGCGCTCCGCGAGGGCCGCGCGCCCCTCGTCGGCCCGGCCGCCGCCCTGGCCTCCGTCGCGGCGGTGGAGGCCGCTTACCGATCCCTGGATTCGGGCGCCTGGACCGCGGTCGAGGAGCCGGCGTGAGCGAGGAGACCTTCGTCCATCCCACGGCCCTGGTCGAGAACGGGGTCGAGATCGGGCCGGGAAGCTCCATCTGGGACCACGTCCATCTCCGAGGCCCGTCCCGGATCGGCCGCGAGGTGAGCATCGGGGGGAAGAGCTACCTCGCCTACGACGTGGTCGTCGGCGACCGCGTGAAGATCAACTCCTTCGTGTACGTCTGCGCGCGCGTGACGATCGAGACCGGCGTCTTCGTCGGCGCGGGCGTCACCTTCACGAACGATCGCGCCCCGCGCGCGACGACGCCGGACCTCGCGACCCGGCTTCCCTCCGAGCCCGACGAGCGGACCCTCGCCACGCTGGTCCGCGAGGGGGCGAGCCTCGGCGCCCGCAGCCTGATCGGCCCCGGCCTCGTCGTCGGGCGCTTCGCGATGGTCGGGATGGGCGCCGTCGTGACGCGGGACGTGCCCGACTTCGCTCTCGTCGTCGGGAGCCCGGCGCGCGTCGTCGGCGCGGTGTGCCGCTGCGGCGAGCGTCTCGCGTCGGCGGAGGGCGGTCGCCTCCCGGATGTCGAGGCCGTGAGCTGCCCGGGCTGCGATCGCCGCTACGCGATCGCGGACGGGCGCGTGCACGAGCCGCGCTGACCCGCCTCCCCGATCTCGAAAGTCTGTCACCCGGACCGATCCCTTCCGTCAGTTCGACGGCGGCGGGGACGGAGGCGAGACGTGCGATCCGGGACGACGGCGACAGACGAAGGGCGTCGCGACGATGACGGCGGCGAAGAGGGTCGCGGCCGTCCGCGTCCCGAGGGGCGCGATCCCGGCCGCCACGATGATCTGCAGCGCGAAGAGCGCGAGCGCCCCCGCGAGGAGCGGCGCGGCGACCGGGGCCCTGTGCTCCGTCGGCAGCATCGCCTGGGCGAGCGGCAGCGCGAGCCAGGCCGCGGAGGCGGCGAGGACCGCGAGGTCACCGCGGGCGGACGGGATGGCGAAGACCGCCAGGAAGACGCCGAACCCGAAGACGGCCTGCACCGCGTGGGCGCGTCGCAGCGAGGCCGCGGGCAGGGCGAGGCGCCCGTCGACGTCCCGCGAGTAGAGGACCTCGGAGAGGGCGTCGGGAATCCAGGCCGCGATCGCGACGATCTCGAGGACTCCGACGGCGAGGATCGCGACGAGGAGCCCGACGCCGGAGGGATCGAGGCGCGCGAAGGCGTCGAGCGCGAGCCAGCTTCCGAGGAGGAGCGCGAGGCGGAGCGGGAAGCCCGCTCCCGCCAGGTGGACGAGTCCGCGCAGCGAGGCGCCCCGGACGCCGGAACGCCGCGCGAGCGCCGCCAGCACTCCGCGCGCGGCTTCGGGGTGGCCCGGGGCGCGGCGGAGGGCCTCGCGGAAGTGTCCCAGGGCGGCGCCGGGCTGATTCGCGGCGAGGTGATGAGCGCCCAGGTTGGCGTGGGTCTCGGGATTGTCGGGGTTGCGTTCGAGCGCGCCGCCGAGCGTGTCCTCGGCGTCGAAGCGCGGCTGCCCGAGCCGGCGTCCGATCTCGATCTCGAGGTTGATCGCGGTGATGTGCTCGTGGTCGAGGGTCAGGGCGCGCCGGACCGAGCGGTGCGCCTCCTCGTCGCGGCCGAGACGCGTGAGGACGTCGGCCTGGAGGGCGTGCAGGTCCGCGTCCTGCGCGTCGAGTTCGGCGGCGCGGCGCGCGGCGTCCAGCGCGGGGTCGAGATGTCCGGCGTTGAGCAGGAGACTCGCGCGCACGAAGTGGGCGTAGGCGAAACCCGGCCGGAGCTCCGTCGCCCGGGTCGCGACGTCGATCCCCTCCGCCAGGCGGCCGGCGCCGCCCCAGGCCGCGCCGAGGAGCGCCAGCGTCGCGGCATCCTCGGGATGCGCGGCGCGTCGGGCCTCGAGACGCTCCGCCGCCGGGCCGAACTCGCCGCGGGCGAGGAGCTCGCGCGCGGTGCGGAAGTCCTCCTCCTCGGGGAGGCGCTCGGGCGCGGGCTCAGTCGACACGCGGCGTCTCCACGGGCGCGGCGGTCTCGCCCTCGGGCATCGGCAGCATGCCGTCGCCGCAGTCGTAGAAGACGCCGCAACGCGGACAGCGGACCTTGCAGCCGCGCTCGACCATCGAGAAACCGCAGGCGATGCAGGCGATGCGCGACACGACTCGTCCCTCCGGGGCCCCGAGGCCCGAGGATAGTCGATACCGGCGGTCAGGTTAAGCGGGTGGATTCAGCCGAGCAGCTCGGACACGGCGGCGGCGATCTGCCGCGCCACGACCTCCCGGTCGAAGCGACGCAGGATCTCCTCCCGCCCGCGAGCCGCCTTCTCCCGCGCGCCGCCGGGGTCCGCGTGGACACGGCGGAGCGCCGCCACGAGGTCGTCGTGCCGCGGTCGAGCCCACCGCTGCCGGTGGAAGTAGGGCGTCTCGCCGGCGGCCGCCTCTTCGACGGGCACCACGTCCGCCGGGACGAGCTCGGCGATCCCCCGGTGGAGGAACTCGGTCGAGCCGCCCCAGTCGGTCGCGATCACGGGGACGCCGGCCGCGAGGGACTCCATGTAGGGCCGTCCCCACCCCTCCCCGCGCGAGGGGAGGCAGAAACAGTCCGCGGCGGCGTAGAGCCGGGGCAGGTCCGCGCTCGGCAGCTCCCAGTCGAGGAGGTGGATGTCGGGAACGTCGGCCGTCGAACGACCGAGGACCTCGGTGAAGAAACGCTCGATGTGCGCCGCGAGCTGCGCCGCGTCGTAGCCGCGCGAGGAGTTCGTCTTGAGGTAGAGCGCGACGTCGTCCCCGGGAAGGAAGGCCTCGGCCCAGGCGCGGAGCAGCAGATCCCAGCCCTTGCGCAGCGTGAAGTCGAAGACCGAGAGGACGTTGAAGCCGCGCGCGTCGGGAAGGACGAGCGGCCGGATCGGCGCGCGCCACTCGGACGCGTCGAGTGCCTCGGGAATCACGCGGACGGGACGTCGGACGCCGGCCGCGACGAAGGTCCGTCGATTGAACTCGGAGGGCACCCAGATCTCGTCGACGCGGTCGAGCCGGCGGATCCAGGCCTCCGGCAGTCCCTCGCACTCGAACATCGTCCGGGCCACCGTCGGACCGGAGACCTCGAGCTTCTCGAGCTGGTGACCGAGGAGGTGCTGGACGGTGACGTAGCGGTCGGTGAGCCGACCGTGACGCGCCCGGTCGAGGGTCGCGCTCATCGCGGCGTCGAGGGTCTCGCGGCTGCGGGAGATGTTCGCCGGATAGGCGGTCACGGGCTCGCCGATCGCCTCCAGGCCGGCCACGTAGTGGCGCCCCTCCTCGGCGTAGCCGCAGCGGTCCTCGAGCGGGCCGACCCAGGCGATGCGCGAGAGGCCCGCCGAACCCGGCGCGGCGACGATCCGCCGACGATCGGCATCCGCCTCCTCCTGCATCTCGACGCACTCTCGGGCGAAGAGCTCGGCGACGGTCGCGATGTCGTAGTCGCGGCGCACCGCGCGACGGGCGCGGGCGCCGAGTGCGCGGGCGTCCTCGCGGCGCTCGTAGACCCACCGGAGGTGTTCGGCGAGACCCGCGCGGGACGGCCGGGCCCAGCGGTGGTCGGGACCGTAGTAGGGATTCCAGGCCGTCATCGCCGGCGGAACCGCCTCGAGGGTCTCGACCGGGATCATCAGGGCCGTGTCCTCGTCCATGAAGTCGAGCGGGCCGCTCCAGGCCGTCCCGATCGTCGGGAGCCCGGCGCCCATCGCCTCCATGAGCGGAAGCCCCCATCCCTCGCCGCGCGTCGGCAGGACGAAGGCGTCCGCGGCCCGGTAGAGCGAGGGCATCTCGGAATCGGACACGAAGCGATCGACGAGTTCGATGCGCGGGGCGGAGTCGAGATCGAGTCCGCGGCGCGCGAGGTGAGCCGTCAGCTCGCGACGCACGAAGCCCGAATCGCGTCCCGACTTGTAGGCGCGGATGAGCAACATGGCGTCGTCCTGACGCGTGAAGGCGTCGAGCCAGGCATCGAGGAGCACGTCCCAGCCCTTGCGCTCGGACCACTCGAAGACCGAGAGGAAGACGCAGCCCGCGCGATCGCGGATGGGGAACTCGGAGGCCGGACGGTCGAAGGCCGCCCAGTCGATGCCGTGGGGGAGGCGCCGCACGCGATCGGGCGAGAGGCCCGCCTGGATGAAGACGTCGCGACTGAAGTGGCTCGGGGTGAAGAGCCGGTCGACACGCGACGCGGCCGCCGCCCAGCCCTCGGGCAGGCGATCGGTCTCGAACATCGTGTAGCCCGCGTAGGCGTCGAGCCCGGGATGGCGGAGACGCGCGATCTCGAAGACGTCCATGCCCTCGTGGGTCACCGCGGGATGGAAGCAGACGTGGACGCCACGGCGGTGCCGGGTGCGCAGCATGCGGTTCCAGGTCGCGACCGCCGAGGTGTCGGCGTTCATCTCGCGGCAGAAGCGCTCGTCCTCGGCCTGCGTCTCGAGCGAGACCGGCACGCCGAGGCTCTGGACGGCCGGGAGGAGCTCGCGGGTGACGCGGGCGTAGCCGGAGTAGTTGAAGGCGGCGCCCTTCCAGGTCACGGCGAGGCGGTCGCGATCGACGCGGAGGTCGAGATCGCGATGATCGCGGCCCGTGCGGGTGAGCAGGCGTTCGGACAGCGTCGCGTTCATGCGAGGATCTCCCGCGTCTCCCGGCTCCGGGCCGCGACGGCGGCGAGCGTCCGGTGGTACAGGGGGCTTCCCTCGGGGTGGAAGGAAACGCCGGCGAGGGGGCCGCCGCGTCGCTCGACGAGCTGACGCCAGGCGAGGCGCCCCGTGAGGTCGTCGGGGTGGGTCCGCGTGACATGACGGATGACGTCGGCGGCCTCGGCGAGATGGCGATCAGCCACGAAACCGGCGGCGCGCTCGAGCATTCCAGTCGCATCCAGTCCCTCGAGCTCCTCGAAGACCCAGTCAGGCCCGGGGCGGACCTCGCGGCACAGGACGACCCGACCCACGGTCGTGTAGCGGGAGTCGTCGTGGATCGCGATCATCGTCCCCTCGTGGGAGATCCGATGACCGGCGGCGCGACAGCGGCCGGTGAAGTCGGTGTCCTCGTCCTCGTAGAAGGCGAGCGTGTCGCTCCAGCGGATCGCCTCGAAGACGCGTCGCTTCATCATCCAGGCCCCGCCGCCGGTCATGTAGCAGCTCTCGTCCCGCTCGTCGGGCTCGAGGAGCTGGTGGCCGCGGGCGCCGCCCACCGTCGCGTGATCCCAGTAGCGCCCGCCCTCGGGAAGCTGGACCTGTGAGGTGAGGATGTCGAAGTCGTCGGCCCGGAGCGCGAGCGCGCGCGCCCAGCCGGGCGTGAGGAGGATGTCGTCGTCGAGCACGACGAGGTGATCGTGTCGGGCGGCGCGCGCGGCGAGATTGCGCATCGCGCCGAGGCGACCGCCGTCGGCGGCGTCCTCGGCCGCGAGATAGCGGTAGCCGGGCCCGGCCTCGTGACGCCCGACGACGATGATGTCGGCGTCCGGGAGATCCTGCATCTCGATCGAGGCGATGACCCGCGCGACCGACTCCGGGCGTCTTCCGCCGGTGATGATGCAGAAGCTGAGCGGCCGACGTCCGAAGGCCGCCGGTCGCGGCCCCGCGACGCGGTCGCCGGCGAAGGCGCGACGCTCGAGGAGCGCGACGATCGGGCACCCGGCCTCGTCGACGAGCAGTCCGCGCGGACGGAAGCCCCGGGAGGGGCCGAGGAGTCGGACGAGACGGTCGGCCTCCGCGCGGTCGATCCGATCGGCCTCACGATCGTCCGGGTCGGCCAGGGTGGCGATCAGGAGTCCGCCCTCGACGAGGCCCGGTCTCGCCTCCCGCAGGACGACCTCGAGCGGTCGGGCCGGACCGAGCGTCGTGGGTCGCGGATCGACCAGGAGCTCGACGCGCCCTTCGGCGACGGCGCCGGCGGTCCCGGCGCGGCGGCGAGGGGTTTGCGCGGCGAGCCAGGCCCGGAGACCGCCCTCGGGGAGCGGCGAGACGGGCAGGGGCTCGTGATCCGAGGCGTGCGCGCCGACGATCGTCCCGACCGTCGCGGCCCGGAGATCGTCGCGAGCCATCACGAGGTCCGCGAGTCGGGAGAGGATGGCGATGCGGGTCGAGCGGGTGCGCTCGTCGACGAGATCCTCGAGCACCAGGAGCGGCGTGATCGCGCGTCGGCGCTCGACGAGCGCGCTGCGGTCGAAGAGGCCGATCATCGCGGATTCGAAGCTCGCCACGTCGTCGTAGCGGAAGGGCTCCATCGCCCGCGGTTCGAGGGCGAGACGGTGCTCCTCGAAGGTGAGATCCACCGAGATCGGAATCTCGAGGAGAGGCCCGGCGCCGGGACGGAGCAGGTCGGCCTCGTCGTCGCTCCACCAGGGTTCGAGCGGGAGCCCGCCGTGGTGGATGCGCGGCACGGCGCTGAGGTCGGCGAGCAATCCCTGGCGGATCAACGAGGGGCCGAGCGCGCGATCGTAGTCGCCGGGGTCGGCGCGGAAGGCGAGCGGCTCGCGACCGAGGACCTGACGGTGGAGCGCGACCGCCGCCGCGATGGACTCGTCGCGATCGTCGGCGACGAGGCGGTCCTCGGGGCCGAAGAGGCGGACGCCGATCTCCACCCGGGGGCAGCGCTCGAGCGTCGACACGAGGCCGCGGTGCAGGAGCGCGGCGGGCGGCAGCGTCACGAGCAGTTCGAGGCCGCGGGACTCGGTGATCGGGAGGACGACCTGATCGAGCAGGCGCGTCAGGAGATCGAACCGTCGCGCGCGGGCGGAGGGCGACTGGGCGCCGGAGAGACGCCCGAGTTCGAGCACGCAGAGGACGTCGGCGGCGGCGCTCACGGGCGGGGGGCCTCCGGATCGGCGGCCCGCCGCACGATCAGGTCGAGCCGGCGGCCGGCCCCGAGATGGGCGCGGCGCGCGAGGCCGAAGCCCTGCGCCATCCAGGCGTCCTCGAGCATCCCCTCTCCCGGTCCGCGCGGATCGCGCCGCGAGCCGACGAGGGCGAAGGGGGCGCCTCCGAGCGCGGCGCCGAGGCGCGCGCAGTGCCGGGCGTCGTCCGCGTCGAGGCCGAGCGCGACGAGGATCGCGCCGTCCGCGCCCTCGCCGTCCTCGGGCGCGTAGAGATCGCGGCCCGCGTCGGCGTCGGCGTCCTCGATCCAGGCGTCGGCGAGTTCGAGCTCGCGCCGCGCGTCGGCGGCCGCATCGTCCTCACCATTCTCGACGCGGTACCACGCCGCCCGGAGCTCGGCGGGTTCGGATCCGGCGACGTGGACGGGGCGCCCGCCGCACGAGGGAGGTCGCGAAGGTGGAGGGGCGTTCGAGGATCACCGCGCAGCCGCGCGCGAGCGCGGCCACGAGGCGCCGCGAACGTCCAGGGCGGCGCCCAGTTCGACCGCCACCGGGGCGTCCTCGAGGGCGGCCGAGATCTCTCCCAAACTGCTGCCGTGAGGAAAGATGCGTTCGTCGTCGACCGCCACTCCGGCGAGCGCCAGGCGCTCACGGGCGTCGGGCGTGATCTCGCCCATGAGCAGGGCGGGCCGGACGCCCTCCCGGATGGCGCTCCGTCTCTCGTCAGGCATCTCGAATCCCCCGCGGCTTCTCCTCCACCTCTATCGGCCGCGGGACTGCATGAACATGAAGCCCTGCCCTCCGGCGGCATTCCCCGTACCCTGGGCGCCGGGAGGCGAAGCGGTGCACGAAGTCCTGATCCTCGGCGTCGACTGCGCGACCGATCCCCGTCGGACCGGGCTGGCGCGCGCCCGTCTGGGTCGCGCCGGTCTGGTGCTCGAGGCGGCCGCGCTGGGCGAGGACGCCGACTCCAACCGCGCCCACCTCGTGGACTGTATGGACGGGGCGGAGCGCCTCGTCCTCGCCCTCGACGCCCCCCTCGGCTGGCCCCGGGATCTCGGCCTCGCGCTCGCCTCTCATCGGGCCGGCGACCCGATCGCCGCCCCGGCCGATCTCCTCTTCCGCCGCGAGACCGATCGCGACCTCCACCGTCGGCTCGGGAAGATGCCGCTCGAGGTGGGCGCGGATCGGATCGCCCGGACCGCCCGCGCCGCGCTCGAACTCCTCGACGCGCTGCGCCGCGAGGGCGGCCGCGCGCTGCCCGTCGCCTGCGTCGGGGAGGATCTCGCCGCGCACCGCTCGGTCGCGGTGGAGGTCTACCCCGCGGCCACCGCCCTCGTCCGAGGCTGGCCCGCCCGCGGCTACAAGCGCGCCGACCAGCGACCGGTGCGGGAGCGGCTCCTCGAATGCCTCACGGAGGAGATGCGCCTGGCCTGCGATACGGATCCGCTCCTCGAACATCCGGACGTCCTCGACGCGGCGCTCGCCGCCCTGGGCGGGGCCGACTTCGCCCGCGGGGCCTGCCGTCCTCCCGCCGACCCCGAGCTCGCGGCCGTCGAGAGTCACATCTGGGTGCGTCGCGAGTCCACGGAAGGCCCCGGGCGCGGATGAGCGATCTCGAGAGCGATCACCTCACCCGGCAGCTGATCACCTGCATCGGCAACAAGCGCGCCCTCCTCGAGCCCATCGAGGAGGCGATCCGCGAGGCCCGTCGACGCCTCGGGGGACGCAAGCTGCGCGCGGTCGATGCCTTCGCCGGTTCCGGCGTCGTCTCGCGACTCCTCGTGCGTCACGCCTCGCACCTCGTCAGCAACGACCTCGAGGACTACGCGGCGGCGCTCGGACGCTGCTTCCTCCGCGATCGTCGCCGGGTCGATCTCGGTGATCTCGAGCGGATCGTCGCGGACCTGAACGCGCGGGTCGATCACGAGCCCCTCGCCCCGGGCTTCGTCCGCGAGCTCTACGCCCCGCGGGACGAGGCGGAGATCCGCGCCGAGGACCGCGTCTTCTACACCGTCGAGAACGCGCGGCGGCTCGACGACTACCGACGGCGCCTGGACGAGCTCGATCGTGACCGCTTCGACCTGCTCATCGGCCCCCTCCTCGCGCGGGCGTCCGTCCACGCGAACACGGCCGGCGTCTTCAAGGGCTTCTACAAGGACCGGCGGACGAGGATCGGTCGCTACGGCGGCAGCGGCGCCGACGCATTGACCCGCATCCGCGGCGAGATCCGGCTCGAGGTCCCGGTGCTGGCGGAGCACGACTGCGAGGTCGAGGTGAGCCGGCGCGACGCGAACGAGCTGGCGCGCGAGGCCGGGGCGTTCGACCTCGCCTATCTCGACCCGCCCTACAACCAGCACCCCTACGGCTCGAACTACTTCATGCTCAATCTGCTGCTCCACTACCGCCGCCCCGACGCGACGAGCCGCGTGTCGGGCATCCCTCGCGACTGGCGTCGCTCGGGTTACAACGTCCGTCGTCGCTCCGAGGGCCTGCTGCGCGAACTCGTCGCGAACCTCGACGCGCGCTTCGTCCTCGTCTCCTTCAACGACGAGGGCTTCATCGCCCCCGACGCGATGCGCACGCTGCTCGCCGAGCACGGCCGCGTCGAGGAGATCGCCCGACGCCACGCCGCCTTCCGGGGCAGCCGCAACCTCGCGTCCCGGGCCCTGCACGTCACCGAGCACCTCTTCCTCGTGGATCGCGGCTGAAGGAACGGGACGGTAGGATCGACACCGGCCGCGCCTTCACTCCGGGAGAACCCGATGCGATTCGCCGTCCTCGCCGCCCGTGTCCTGCTCGGATTGCCCTTCGCCTTCTTCGGGCTCAACACGCTGCTGTGGTCGGTGCTGGACCGCCCGATCCTCGAGCCGCCGAGCGACATCCCGGCCCGCGCGAGGGACTTCTACGAGGCGCTCGACGCGGCCGGCTTCATGCACCCGCTGCGGGGCGCGGTCGAGTTCGTCGGGGGACTGTCGGTGCTCAGCGGACGCTTCACGCCGCTGGGACTCGTCCTCCTCGCGCCCGTCCTCGTGCACGTCGTCCTCTTCCATCTCTTCCTCGATCCGCGCGGCACGGTGATCGCCTGGATCCTCCTCGCCCTCGAGGCCGTCCTCGTCGTGGTGCACCGCGCGGCCTTCCGCGGGCTCGTCCGTCCCTCGACACCCCGCGGGTTCTGACGCCGTGGCCGCGCCCGACGCCGCTCTCGTCCGCACCTGGGCGCTCGCCCTCGAGGGGGCTGTGGAGCGCGATCATCACGGGTTCCCGTCCTTCCGCGTGAAGAAGGGAATCTTCGCCACCCTGCCCCATCCCGGACATCTCCACCTCCTCCTGCCGCCCCCGCTCGCGCAGATGATCGCGGACTCGGACCCGGAGGCCTTCTCGGAGCTCCACTGGGGCAAGCGGCTCGTCGGCGTGCGCGTCGAGCTGGCCCGGGCCTCCTCGCGCGTGCTGCGCTCCCACCTGCGCACGGCCTGGGCGCACCGCTCCGGGGTGGAGGACTGACGCCGCGAGGACTCGGGCGGGCGGCGACGTTGATCGGGACGGCGCGCGGTCGTAGTAGTCGAGTCACGTCTCGAGGGGATGAGGAGCGCGCCCGATGGACCGGATCTTTCTCGGCAAGCTGCGGGCGGTCAGCCTGGTCGAGGGCATCTCGACCCTCGTCCTCTTCTTCGTGGCGATGCCGCTGAAGTACCTCGGCGGGATGCCGAAGGCGGTGACGATCGCCGGCAGCGTGCACGGCGGCCTGTTCACCGCGCTCCTCTTGATGTTCCTGATCGGCTGGCGGCGCATCCCGCTCTCGAACGCCACGACCCTGACCGGGATCGTCGCCGCCATATTCCCCTTCGGACCCTTCCTCTTCGATCGCCGCCTCAAGGCGCTCGAGGCCGAAGCCGGCTCGTGACGCCCGGGCCGGAGGTCGTCCGCGCCGAGATCACCGGCGCGCGCGGATCGGCCCTCGAGCCCTGACCGGCGACGGGGGCGGCCGGGGTGATATCCTCTCGGCACCCGAACCGGAGACCCTGAGCCATGAGCCGCATCCTCGCCTTCTCGGGCAGCGCCCGCCGTGAGTCCTACAACCAGAAGCTCGTCCGCGTGGCCGCCCGGGGCGCCGCGGCGGCCGGAGCGGACGTGACGGTCATCGACCTCGCGGACTTCCCCATGCCGATCTTCGACGAGGATCTCGAGCGTCGCGAGGGCATGCCCGAGGCCGCGGCGCGGTTCAAGCAGCTCCTCCTCGAGCACGACGCGCTCCTGATCGCCTCGCCCGAGTACAACAGCGCCTTCAGCCCGCTGCTCAAGAACGCGATCGACTGGGCCTCGCGCGCGACCTCGAAGGACGAGCCGCCGCTCTCGGCCTACCGCGGGAAGACGGCCGCGATCCTGGCCGCATCGCCCGGCGGGCTCGGCGGCATGCGGGGCCTCGTCTTCCTGCGGCTCCTCCTCTCGAACATCGGGATCACGGTGATCCCCGACCAGATCGCGGTCGCGCGGGCCCACGAGGCCTTCGACGCGGCGGGCGAGATGACCGACGAGAAGCAGCGGAGCTCGGTCGAGGGAATCGGCGCGCGCCTGCACGCCGTCGCTCGGAGCCTCGGTTCGTGACGGCGGGCGCCGTCCTCTTCGGTCTCGCAGTCTTCGCCTTCTTCGTGTGGATGGTCCTCTCCTCGGTGGCCGAGGGCCGGGTCCGGGTGCGCGACGGGAGTGAACCCGAGACGCCGGACGAGTCACCCACCGTGGCGCGCGGGACGGGAATGCTCGGCGGCGACATCACCGACGCCTACGTCGCCCAGCACGCGCTCGACCGGGCCCGGAGGGACGGCCGGCCCGCCGACCTCCGCGACGTGGGTGCCGCGATCGGCATGCAGCAGCAGTACCGGCAGGACGGCTGACCGAAGACAAATGCTAGTACGGTGCCCGTCACCGGATGAGCATCCCGCGAACGGGCGCGACGAGGTCGAAACCACCTCCGGTGGGATGCTCATCCGGTGACGGGCACCGTACGTGCATCTTCCGGAGTCGAGCGGCCCGACACGCCTCAGGCGGGGATTCCCGTTGCGGAAGCCGGGTCGCGTCACTAAGACGTCCTCCATGCACGATCGCCCGTCCCACGGCTGGCCCCTCGCCCGCGCCCTTCGCGCCACCCTGGCCGAGGGCTACTCGGCCGCGAGGCTCCGCGCCGACGTGCTCGCCGGGATCTCGGTGGGGCTCGTGGCTCTGCCCCTCTCGCTGGCGCTCGCGATCGCGACCGGCGTGCCGCCCCAGCACGGCCTCTACACCGCGATCGTCGCCGGCGCGATCTGCGCGGCGCTCGGCGGTTCGCGCGGCCAGGTCTCGGGGCCGACGGCGGCCTTCGTCGTCGTCCTCGCACCGATCGTCCGCGACCACGGAGTCGGCGGCCTCTGTCTGGCGACGGCGATGGCCGGACTCGCGCTGGTCGCGATGGGCTTCCTCCGTCTCGGTCGGATGGTCAACCTCGTCCCGCAGCCGGTGACGCGCGGCTTCACCCTCGGCATCGCGATCGTGATCGCGGTGGGCCAGATTCCCGATCTCCTCGGCGTCTCCTCCGCCGGCCTGGACGCCCACCCGATCCCGCGGATCGTCGGGCTCGTCGATCGGCTCGGCGAGACCGCGACCGCCGACGTCACCCTCGCCTTCCTCACCCTCGCGCTACTCGCGCTCTGGCCCCGCGCCCTGTCCCGCATCCCCGCGCCGCTCGGCGCGCTCGCGATCGCCTCGCTCGCCGGACTCGCGCTGCGGGCGGCCTTCCCGGACTGGGAGTTCCATCGCCTCGGCGACCGTTTCCAGTGGATCGACGCCTCGGGCGCGACCCGGCCGGGAATCCCCCCGGATCTGCCCGCCTTCGTCCTGCCCTGGAATCTCCCCGGGGCGGACGGCGCGGCGCTCGCGCCGGACCTCGCCCTGTTCCGGGCCCTCCTCCCCTCGGCCGCGACGATCGCGATGCTGGGCGCGATCGAATCGCTGCTGTCCGCCACCGTCGCCGACGGCATGTCGGGCGGCCGTCACGATCCGGACGGCGAGCTCGTCGGTCAGGGGCTCGGCAACATCGTCGCGCCCTTCTTCGGCGGTTTCGCGGCGACGGGAGCGATCGCTCGCACCGCGACGAATCTCCGGGCCGGAGCGACCTCGCCGGTGGCGGCCATCGTGCACGCCGGCTTCGTCGCGCTGTCGATGGTGCTTCTCGCCCCCTGGCTGTCCCACCTGCCGATGGCGAGCCTGGCCGCGCTGCTGGTCTTCATCGCGGCGCGCATGAGCGACTTCCGCCACGTCGTCGCGATCGTGCGGGAGTCGCCCGGACACGACGTCGGCGTGCTCGTCACCTGCGTCGTCCTCACCGTCGCCTTCGACATGGTCGCGGCCGTCGTCGTGGGCGTGGGCCTCGCCTCCCTCCTCTTCATGCGTCGCATGGCGGAGATCAGCGGCGCGCAGATCGTGACCCCTCGCGACCTCGATCTCGAGCACGAGGTCCCGGAAGGCGTCCTCCTCTACGAGGTCGCGGGTCCGCTCTTCTTCGGCGCCGCGGACAAGGCGATGGGGGCGGTGCGCGTGGCCCGCAACGAGACGCGCGTCGTCGTCCTGCTCCTCCGCGCGGTCCCCGCGATCGACGCCACCGGCATCGTCAACCTCAAGTCCGCCGTCGCCCGGGTCCGGGCCGCCGGCCGACCGGTGATCCTCGCCGGCCTCCCCGATCAGCCGCGCCAGGCCCTCCGCCGCGCGCGACTGGACGAGGTGCCGGGCGAGATCGAGTTCACGCCCGGCCTCCGCGCCGCCCTCGCGCGCGCGGCCGAACTCGCGGCCTGAAAATTCTCATACGGTGTCAGTCACCCGATGAGAACTCCGCCAGCGAGTGTCGACGAGCACGTGAGAGTTCTCGGAGTTCTCATCGGGTGACTGACACCGTATGAGAATTCAGTCGGCGGTGGCGAAGCCGACGAAGGCGTAGTCGAACGCGTAGCGGGAGCGGTAGGGGAAGGTCGTGATGCCGGGGCCGACGACGGTCTCCTCGCGGGGGTGGGCGAGGAAGATCCAGGGCACGTCGTCCTGGATGATCCGCACGAGCTTCTCGTAGAGGGCGCCGCGCTTCGGGCCGGGGAGCAGGCGGCACGAGGCGTAGTAGGCCTCGTCGTAGGCCGCGTTCGACCACGAGCCGTGATTGGGCGCGTCGTCCAGGTTGCCGCGCTGCGGGGCCGCGCTCGAGCGGAGCATGAGGAAGAAGTTCTCGGCGTCGGGGTAGTCGGCGAACCAGTAGGCGACCGAGATCTCGACCGCCCCGTCGGCCAGCCGGCGCCGGAAGGCGGGCAGATCCTGGAAGCGCGGCTGGACCTTCACGCCGATGCGCGCCCAGGAGCGAGCGATGAGGCGCGCCTCGGTCTCGGCCGCCTCGCCGGTGTAGGCGAAGTCGAGCGTGAACTCCGGAAGCCCCTCGCCGCCGGGGTAGCCGGCGGCGGCGAGGAGGCGGCGGGCCTCCTTCACGTCGGAGTTCCCGTACTTCCAGGGGTAGCTCTCGCTCGGCGCGTGCAGCGGCAACGACGGCGGGACGACGTGGTCCGCGAGGACGGCGTTCCCGCGGTAGAAGCGCTTGACGAAGTCCTCGCGATCGAAGGCGAGGGCGAGCGCGCGCCGCACCTCGACCTTCCCGAGGATCTTGTTGCGCGCGTCGAAGCTGACGTAGTGCAGACGCGACGCGTCGTTGCGCACGAGACGGGAGCCGAGCGGACGGACCTTGGCGCTGAGGCGGTCGAGGGCGTTCACGAAGTCGCCGCGGTTCTGGGGGTAGAGGTCGAGGAGATCGAGCTCGCCGTTGCGGAAGCGCTGGTCCTGACTCGCCATCTCCGTCACGAGGTGGAAGCGGACGCCCTCGTTGCGGGGCAACGCGCCGGCCTCACCGCCGGCGGCCGCGTTCCAGTAGCCCGCGTAGCGTTCGAAGGCGAGGGTCTTGTCGTCGCTCGCCGCCTCCGCGAAGCGGTAGGGTCCGGTGCCGACGGTCCGACGACCCAGCCCGGTGCCGTAGCGTCGGACCGCCTCCCGGGGAACGACCGAGAACCAGGGCATCGTCATGAGGGCGAGGAACTGGGGGTAGGGCTCGAGGAAGCGGATGCGCAGGACGCGCTTCGAGACGATCTCGATCCCCTTGATCGGCGCGTCGTAGTCGAAGGCGCGCGCCTCCTCGGCCTGGGCGCGCGCGGCGTCGAGGCCCTCGATCCGCCCCCGGAAGTAGGCCGGCCAGAAGGGCGAACCGCTGCCGGGGTCGGCGTGGCGGCGGATCATGAAGGCGTAGTCGGCGGCGACGAGCTCGCGGCCCTTCCCCTCGGGGAAGCAGGGGTCGTCGTGGAAGCGGACGCCCTCGCGGAAGACCAGCGTCAGGACCGTGCCGGTCTCCTCGTCGAGGGTCGGCATCTCGGCGAGAAGGCGCGGAGCGAGCTCGAGCCGTTCGGCGCCCGGATCGCACACGAGCGCCGTTTCGTAACCCAGACGGAACATCGGCCCCCACCAGGGGGCGAAGACGAGATGGGGATCGAGGCCGGGCGGGAGGCCGTAGACCGCCTCGTCGACCCAGCGGTCGGGAGCGGTCCGCTGGGCGAAAACCGCCGCTCCGAGGACGAGAACGAGCAGAAGTGGGCCGAGCGCGGCGCGGAGCGGGGATCTCACCATGGGTCGGGATCTCGGGGGGCAGGGGTCGGGCGTGCGGTCTCGTCGAGAGAAAGTGAGCAACTCGCGTGCCATCGTCGCCACGCATGTTGCCGGATGCTCTTCAAGGTTATCGTGGCGCGGAACGAAGAACCCGCGCGCCGCGAAGGCCCGGGCCCCCGGACGGAGTGTGACGATGAGCGACTTCCAGAAGATCGTGGTCCCCAAGGACGGCCAGCCGATCACCGGCAGCGGCACCGACCTCGACGTGCCCGATCGGCCGATCATTCCCTTCATCCGGGGCGACGGCACCGGCCCCGACATCTGGGCCGCCTCCGAGCGCGTCTTCGACGCCGCGGTGCGGAAGTGCTACGGCGACAAGCGGCGCCTCGTGTGGATGGAGATCTACGCCGGCGAGGCCTCCCTCGCGAAGTACGGCGCGGACGTCTGGCTCCCCGACGAGACCGTCGAGGCCATCCGCCGCTTCAAGGTCGCGATCAAGGGCCCCCTCACGACGCCCGTCGGCGGCGGCATCCGCTCGATCAACGTCACGCTCCGCAAGGTGCTCGACCTCTACTCCTGCGTGCGTCCGGTCCGCTGGTTCGAGGGCGTCCCCGCCCCGACCAACAACCCGAACGACCTCGACGTCGTCATCTACCGCGAGAACACCGAGGACGTCTACGCGGGCATCGAGTGGCCGGCCGGCAGCGCCGAGGCGAACAAGATCATCGGCTGGCTGAAGTCGGAGTTCGGGACGAAGATCCGCGAGAACTCCGGTCTCGGCGTGAAGCCGATGAGCGAGATGGGCTCGAAGCGCCTCGTCCGCGCCGCGATCGAGTACGCCCTCAAGAACAACCGCGAGTCGGTGACGCTCGTCCACAAGGGCAACATCATGAAGTTCACCGAGGGCGCGTTCCGCGACTGGGGCTACGAGGTCGCCACGAGCGAGTTCGCGGGCCGCGTCGTGACCGAGGACGAGGTCTTCGAGCGCCACGGCGGCAAGCGCCCGGCGGGCATGGTCGTCGTGAAGGACCGCATCGCCGACGCGATGTTCCAGCAGCTCCTCCTCCGCCCGGCGGAGTACGACGTCATCGCCACCTCCAACCTGAACGGCGACTACATCTCGGACGCCTGCGCCGCGCAGGTCGGCGGCCTCGGTCTCGCTCCGGGCGCCAACATCGGCGACGCCGCCGCGCTCTTCGAGGCGACCCACGGCACCGCACCGAAGTACGCCGGCCAGGACAAGGTCAACCCGAGCTCGGTGATCCTCTCGGGCGTCATGATGCTCGAGCACCTCGGCTGGGTCGAGGCCGCGAAGGCCATCCAGGAGGCGATCTCGCGGACCATCGCGAGCAAGCGCGTCACCTACGACCTCGAGCGCCAGATGGAGGGCGCCACCCTCCTGAAGTGCTCGGAGTTCGCCGACGCCATCATCGGCAACCTCTGATCGCCGCGTCCCCTCCCGCCGCGCCCGGCGGGAGGGGACGGCGCGGCCTCCGCTCGCGCCGCCGCCCGCTCCCCCGCCCGCCCCGAGCCGTCGCATGATCGAAGGCCCCGACCCGCGCATCGACGGCATCGTCGCCGGGCGCTTCCGACTGGTCGAGCGGATCGGCACCGGCGGCAGCTCCATCGTCTACCGCGGCTTCGACGAGGAGGACCGCAGCACGGTCGCGGTCAAGGTCTTCCGCGACGAGCTGCTCCGCTCCGAGGCGCCCGAGGCCCTGAGCGCCGCCGCCCGCTTCCGCCGGGAGGCGCTCCTCCTCGAACGCCTCCGCGCGAGCCGGTTCGTCCCCGAGCTCGTCCTCGCCCGCACCGAAGGCGAGGTGTGGTTCATCGCGATGGAGCTCGTGGCCGGGCGCACGCTCGGCGAGGTCCTGGCCGGATTCCCCGCCGGCCTGCTCCCGCCCGGCTTCGTGATGCTCGCGGCCGAGCTGACCACCGGTCTCGCCGAGATCCACGCGCGCCGCGTGCTGCACCGCGACCTCTCGCCCCGCAACGTGATCGTCGTCGAGGTCGGCGGACGCGCCGAGGTCCGCTTCCTCGACTTCGGCATCGGCAAGCCGCTCGAGGCCGAGGTCGATCCCGTGACGCGCCAGGCGACGATCGCGGGCACGCCGCAGTACCTCTCGCCCGAGCAGACGCGGGGGCTCGACATCGACGAGAGTTCCGACGTCTACGCGCTCGGCGCGATGCTCTACGAGATGGCCTCGGGGCGCGTCCCGATCGCCATCCGGAGCTTCGCCGAGCTCGCCCGCGTCCGTCGCGAGACGCCGCAGCCGCTGCGCGACCACGAGGGGGCCGCCTGGCTCCCCGAGGACCTCGCGGCGACGATCATGGCCTGTCTCGCCAAGGACCCCGGCGCGCGCCCGCCTCTCGCGGAACTCGTCACGCGTTTCGGCGAGTACGCCCACCGGGCCGAGTGGCGGGTCGCGGAGTTCCAGTCCCTGCTTCCCGAGTCACCGCCGCCGAAGCCCGCCGAGCCCGCGCTCGGCGGCGGGACGAAGCTCGGCGCCTACTCGCTCGCGGCGCGTCTCGGCGAGGCGCCGGGCCGGGAGACCTGGCTCGCCGAGGTGCCGGGCGCCCGCGAGCCGCGCGTGCTCGTCGTCTTCGCGCCCGGCCGCGCCCGCGGCCTCGGTCGGCTGGAGGCCGGCCTCGCCGCCGCCGCCCTCCCCGCGGTGGCGGGGCTCCGACCGACGCTGGACGCCCGCGCGATCGACGGCCGGGTCGTCTGGAGCTCTCCCTGGATCGAGGGGATGACGCTCGCGGACGAGATCGCGCGGCGGGGACCGCTCGTCGCGCCGCGGCTCGCGCAGATCGGCGGCGAGATCCTCGAGACGCTCATCCGGCTCCGCGAGGCCGGCGGCGGCGCCCACGGCTACCTGCACCCGGGTCACGTCATCCTCGACGACTTCGACGGGGTGACGCTGCTCAACGCGGGCCGGCGCTACCCCCACGCCGAGCGCTCCCCATTCGGCACCGACAACGAGGAGTTCCCCTACCTCTCGCCGCTCCAGTCCGTCACGGGCCGCACGGCCGAGGAGTGCGACGTCTTCGCCTTCGGCGCCATCGTCCATTTCGCCTTCTCGGGACGCCCGCCCTTCTCCGGTCCGCGCGAGGCCCAGTCGCGCGCGAAGCGGGGAGGTCCTCCCGCGCCGCCCGCGCGACCCGAGGGCGAGGCGGCCCCGCCGGCCCTCGCGCGACTCCTCGCGCGCTGCCTCGCGCCGGATCCGGCGCTGCGCCCGGCGCCGCTCGGAGATCTCGCCCGGCGATTCGCGGAGGCGCTCGCGCCCGACCCCCGTCCGCGCTGAAGGTCGCGCCTTTCGCCGCCGCGCGTTGACACATTCCCAGTCTGGATCGTAACTTGTGATGCGTCGGGCGCCTCGCGTCCGGAACGGGCGCCGGCGTCACGCGACGCGCCGCCCCCGCGCACGCGAAGCTGGGCAAGCGGGGTCCGAGTGCATGAAGGCCATCGTCAAGATCGCGAGCCTGGCGCTCCTCGTCGCCGTGGCATGGAGCGGCTGGAGGCTCACCGCGCTCCGGGAACAGGAGGCGCGTCTCGACGACATCGAGGCGACGGTCGCCACCGGAGGCCGCGCGGAGGGTCTGCTGCGCGCGGTCGAGTTGCCGGCCGGGGACCTGACCGTCCGCCAGGAGGCACGCCGTCGCGAGATCCTCCGTCGCCACGTCGCGGCGGTGGCGCGCGAGGAACTCCGCTTCGGCGTCGTCGGCGCCGACGGCCCTCCGATGCGGCTCACCGTCGCGCGCGCGGCGCCCCTCACGACCCGCGAGGACCGACTCGCGCTGGAACTGACCTGCGACGCGAACTCGCCGCTTGCGAGGCTCGCGCGGGGGTGGCGACTGGGAGAGCACGACGCCGGCGGCGACGCGCCGCGCTGGACCGTCACGATCCCGGTGACGGACGCGGCGGTCGAGGTCCCGCTCTCCGCCGTGACGCCGGACGGCGAGCGCGTCGACCTCGGACCCGGCGGTCGCATCGCCGTGCGCCGCGATCGCGTGTCGCCCGAGGTCGCGATCGTCGTCGACGGCGAACCCGCCACCGTCTCGCGCGCGGGCGAGGACCACGAGATCGACGTGGTCGGCGCCGCCTTCATCGAGGTCGTGGCGAGCGACGCCGACGGCGGCCCGCTCGCGGAGCTCCGGCTCACCTGGCGCGGCGAGGTCTTCGCCGACATCGGCAGCCAGGGCGCCGACACGCTGCGCGCCTCCTTCTCCACCGATCTCGAGATCGAGGAGTCGGATCGGCTCTCGATCCGGTGCCGGGACGCGGCCGGGAACGGCTGGGAGCGCGACTACGTCGTGCACCGTCGCCCCCGCCCGATGCCGCGCCTCCAGGTCGCCCACGTCGACGATCGCGTCGAGGACGGCACGCCGATCTTCCGACGGGGCGACAAGGTCGCGATCGCCGTCGATCTCGTGGGAAAGGCGCCTCTCAACGTGGTCGCGACGATCGACGGCGAGGCGCCGATCCCGATGATGAACGCGCGCGAGGGCCGGTGGGAGACCCTGCTCGCGCTGCCCGACCGCCCGGACGGCGAACGCATCCCCGTCGAGGTCGCGATGGACAACGGCGAACGGCGCGAGATCGTGCTCGCGATCGAACTCGTGCGCGACCGCGAGGCGCCCCGCGTGGATCTCGAATCCGCGTCGGGCGACGCCATCACGATCTTCCCTCAGATCCCCGTGACGGCGGGCACGGACCTGCGCCTCCGCGCGGTCGACGCCGTGTCCGGCGTCTCCGGACTCCAGGTCGGCGAGGCGCCCGAGGGACTGACCGTCGTCGAGGAGACCACCGAGCGCGGCGAGGAGCGCAGCGTGCTCGTGCGGATCGCGCCCGATGCCGTCGGCGCGGCGCGACTCGAGGCGGTGGCGACGGACGCGGCGGGCAATCGCGGCGAGGTGCGGCGCTTCGATCTCGAGATCGCGCCGCCGCTCCTGCCGGACGACGGCACGCCGCCCTCCGTGCGTCTGCTCGGCCCCGAAGGCCGCGACATCCCGACCGAGGAACACCTCGTCTTCCGCGCCGGCGACGTCCCCGCGCTCACGCTGCGGATCGAGGACCCCGCCGGCTTCCGCCTCGAGCCCGGGAGCTTCGCCGTCGAAGGCTTCGCGGAGCTCTCGGACCTCCCGACGAACGGCGTCCGACGCACCCTGACGCTGACCCGCCCGCCCTCGGGAACGGGCCCGCTCTCCGTCCGCGCGACGGACGTCCACGGTCGCGAGGCCGCGCCGAGCTGGCGGGTGACGATCGTCGATCGCGAGGCCGAACTCTCGGGCGAGGCGGTGGTCGACGGCGCCATCCACCTCGCGAAGAACCCGGCGCGCTTCCGCGTGAAGCTCGCGAACCGTCCGCCCGACGCCTTCCTCGAGGTCTGGCTCCGCCGGACCGACGCGGAGGCCGCGCCGCGCGAGATCGCGCGCTTCGCCGACCTCAACGGCGAGATCACCGACGAGCTCGCCGGAGCCGAGGGAGACTGGGTCCTCGAGGTCGAACTGCTCGCCTCCAACGGACGCAAGACCTTGGCGCGACTGCCCGTGCGGCGATGAGCCTCCTCGCGCCGCGAGGCTCGGAGCGCGAACTCGGACTGGCATCTCACCGGACGAGCCTATAATCTCGAAGAGTCGTCGGAGTCCGGCTCGGACGACGGCGCCACGTTCGAGGTCCGACCCGGGGGACGAAGGGGTCCACCCGATCGCCGGCTTCGCGATGAAGGATTGCGCGGAATGAACCTCAAGATCGCCCACGTCTCCGGCAGCCGGAGCGGCGTCGTCGAGCACTTCGATCGCGAGTCGGTGATGATCGGTCGCGGCGGCCAGAACGATCTCGCCTTCGACCCCTTCCGCGACGCCGTCGTCTCGAGCCAGCACGCCGAGATCCGCCGCGAATCGGACTCCTACTACCTCTACGACATGGGCAGCCTGAACGGCACCTACCTCAACGGGTGCCCGGTGCAGCGCGCCCGCCTCGCCGCCGGCGACGAGATCGGACTCGGTCGCCGCGGTCCCCGCCTCCTCTTCGACGTCGACCCGGCCCAGGCCCGCAAGCGCCCCTCGTCGGTGCCGATGTCGATCCCGAAGATGAGCGAGCCCACCCTGCGCACGAAGCCGGAGTTCGCGATCCCCGAGATCGAGGAGCAGGTCGCCTCGCGGCGCCCCAGCACCTGGGTCATCGCGGCGGTCGTCGTCGGCGCGCTCGCGATCCTGTCCAGCCTCGTCTACGGCCTGCTCGCGAGCTGATCAGCCCTCGGGCGACGCGGGCACCGGCACCGTGAACCAGACCTCCGCGCCCCCCTCCTCGAGGTTGCGGGCGCCGATGCGGCCGCCGTGCGCCTCGGCGATCTTGCGCGTCACCACCAGCCCCAGGCCGGCGGAGTCGCCGCGCGCGAGACGGAATCGCCGGTCCTCACGGAGGTAGTTCGAGGGCTCGCCCTCGAAGCCGCGGCCGTCGTCGCGGACCGCGAAGCGCACGACGTCGTCCACGCGCCGCGCCTCGAAGACCACGCGCGACGTGGCGTGCCGGATCGCGTTGCGGAGCAGGTTCTCGGCCGCGCGCATCAGCCGATGACCGTCGGCGAGGAGCTCGGGCAGACGCTCCGCCGGCAGCACCTCGAGGGTGACGCCGCGACGTTCGGCCAGCGGGACGAGCCCCCGCGAGGCCTGGCGCATGAGCTCGATCGGCAGCGTCGGCTCGAGGGCGAGCGAGTCGTCGATCTCGAGCCGCGCGATCTCGAGGAGGTCGTCGGAGAGCGTCCGCACGCGTCCGAGATCGTGGACGGCGAGGCTCAGCGATTCCTCGACGCCCGCCCGATCCCCCTGCTCGAGGCGCGACCGCGCGCGTTCGATGCAGGCGAGCAACGCGGTCAGGGGCGTGCGCAGGTCGTGCGAGACCTGGGCGATCCACTCGCGACGCAGCTCATCGCGGTGCTCGAGACTCTCGATCGACTCGATGACGCGGGTGCGCATGCCGTTGAGCGTGTTCGCCAGGAAGGCGACCTCGTCCCGCCCCGAGACCGCGAAGGGGCCGGGGACGCCGGTCTTGTCGGCCGGCGGTCGGGCGGCCTGTCGCGCGAGCTTGCGGAGGCGCCGGGTGACGAGCAGCGTGACCGCGCCCGAGAAGAGGAGCGCGGTGAGGATCGACACGAGGAGCTCGATGCCCTTGCGGAGGAGCCGGAAGCGCTCGGCCGCGTCCTCGAGCTCCTGCGTCCGGGCCCGCGCGCCGGCCCGCAGGCCGTTGTCCGACTCGAGCCCGAGCCGCGTCGGGCCGTCCGTCTCGTCCCAGGTGTTGTCGAAGACGCACTGGATGATCGCGATCTGCGCCCCGCGATACCGCCCGGAGCGGACCGGAGACCAGTTCGCGACCGCGAGCCCGATCTCCCGGCCGTTCTCCTCGAGCCGGAAGCGCGAGTCGTAGGGCGCGGGCCAGGGCTCCCCCGCCTGCACGGCGAGATCGGCCGAGGCGAAGAGGATGAGTCCCTCGTCGTCGATCAGGACGAGCAGGGAGTCGTTGCGCGCGACGCGCTCGGCGAGAGCGAGGCCGCGGCGCCGCAGGACCTCCGCGCCGGGATCGCCGCCGAGCCACTCCTCCTCGATCTCGGCGAGGCCGGGGATCGGCTCGAAGCGCCCGGCGAAGTCGAAGCTCTCGTAGGCCCAGTTCCGGAGGGAGGGCGTCACGAAGTTGAAGGCGATCATCGTCGTCGCCGCGATGAGCGTCATCTTGAACGCGATGCGCCGCATGCGCGGCGTCCGCGACATCGTGCGGATCGGACGCATCGCGGGTCAGCCGAGCTGGTCGTTCATCCGGTAGCCCACGCCCCAGACGGTCTCGATGAAGCGCGGGTCGCCCGGATCGTCCTCGACCTTCACGCGCAGCCGGCGCACGTGGAGATCGACGGTGCGCGTGTCGCCCGCCTCCTCCAGGCCCCAGACGCGGTCGAGGAGCTGGTCGCGCGTCCAGGCCCGGCCCGGGTGACGCAGCAGGAAGAGCAGGAGATCGAACTCGCGCGGCTTGAGCTGCAGCTCGCGCTCGCCGCGTCCGACGCGGCGCGAACGCGCGTCGGCCCACAGGTCGCCGCAGCAGACCCGCCCGTCGGCCACCGTGCGCTGCGTGCGCCGCAGCACCGAACGCACGCGGGCGAGGAGCTCGTCCATGTGGAAGGGCTTCACGACGTAGTCGTCGGCCCCGGCGTCGAGGCCCTCGATGCGCCGCTCGGGGGCGTCCCGGGCGGTCACGACGATCACCGGGACGTCGCGTCCCTCCTCGCGGAGCGTGCGACAGATCTCGAGCCCGTCTCCGTCGGGGAGCCCCAGGTCGAGCAGCACGACGTCGAAGCGCGCCGCCAGCGCGGCGCGCGCCAGCGTCGCCGACTCGACGGTCTGCACCTCGAAGCCGGCCTCGACCAGGGCCGCCTCCATCTCGCCGCGGATCCGCGCGTCATCCTCGATCAGGAGCACGCGGTGCGCCTTCTCTCCCATCGGATCTCCCCCTCTCCCACTCCGGTCCCCGCCCCGCCACGCCCGCGGCGCGAGACCGCCGCCCGGCCATTCCGGGCGGATCCTCTTCTCGTTTCACGAACCGTCGTGCGCGTCAGCCGCGCTTCTCGTCGGCCTTCTTCTTCGCGGCCGCGGCGGCTTCCTTTTCACGCCTTTCCTTCTCATCCATTTCCCAGAGTTCCCGGGCCGCGGCCTCGCTCTCGGCCTCGAGGGCCAGGAAGCGCTCCTCGCGCTCGCGCGCGGCCTCGCCCCGGCCCATCATCGCGGCCTCGACGAGGACCTCGAGGACGTCCGGATCGCGCGACCAGGCCAGGACGGGCTCTCCGAACCGGATCGCCATCGTCGGGCCCCAGTCGGTGAGGATGTCGCCGAGGAGGCGCGGGATGCGTCCGGGGATCAGCGCGCCCCGCGCGAGCAGATCGAGCTCGATCTCCCGCGCCTCGCGCTCGTCGCCCTGGTGGCGGGCCACGTCCGCGATCCAGTGGCGACGCTCGAGGCTCTCCCCGGCCAGCGCGCGGAGGCGACCGAAGACGCGACGCGCCTCCGCCGGCCGCTCGGCCGCGCCGAGCCGCACCGCGAGCAGGGCCAGCACCCGGAAGGCGCGATCCTCGTCCACGCGATCGGCGTCGAGCCAGGACAGGAGGGCGTCGGCCGCGCGGGCCGGCCACTCGCCCGCGTCGTCGCGCGGCCACTCGTAGGGGAAGATCTCGAGCAGGGTCCGGTCGTCGATCCACCCCGGCCGCGTCCAGTTCTCGCGATACCAGGAGACGGTCAGGGTCGCCGGGGCCTCGAGCTTCGCGAAGGCGATCTCGAAGGCGCGCACCGCGCGATCGTAGTCGCCCTGGCCGGAGAGCAGGCGGACGAGCCGCTTCGCCCCCTCGCGCGGCGGCGTCTGCCCCTCGGCCGCGAGGATCTGCTCGACGAGCGGCCCGGTGCGGCGCAACGTCTCCTCGGGACCGACGAGGCGCTCCCAGGTGGAGAGGACGACGGTCGTCCACTGGTCGCGAGCCCAGGAGTCGTCGAGCGAGGGCTCCTCGGCCGCGAGAAGCGCGTCGATGATGCGCAGGCGCGCCTCGGGCTCGACGATCGTCTCCTCGATCTCCGTGATCAGCTCCTTGAGACCCGAGTTCTGGTTGCGACCGTAGAAGATCGCCGTTCCCGGCTCGTACTCCACGACAGCGGGCGGCAGGAGGGCCGACCAGCGGTAGAGGACCTCGGCCTCGCGATCGCGGCCGGAGCGCGCGAAGAGGCGCGCGAGGCGGCGCATCTGGGTCGTGTCGGAGGCCGGGATGGACCGGAGGAGGCGTTCGAGGACCTCGCCCTGATCGACGCCGGCCTCCCGCGAGGCCTCGTCGAGAAGCACGAAGAGCACGCCGTAGTCGGGCTTGCCCGCGAGTCCGGCGCGCTCGTCCGCGAGCGCCGACTTCAACGCGGCCTCGCGTCCCTCGCGCTCGACGCGGAGCGACGCGAGAGCGTGGTAGATGTCGTTCGCGAGCTCGCCGTCGAGGGCCGCGCCATCGAGGAGGCGGAGCTGGCGCCGGAACTCCTCCTCGGCGAAGGGCTGGTTCCGCAACGCCTCGTGGATGTAGACGGGCGGCGCCGGCGGCGTCGCCTTCGCCGCTTCCTTCGGCGCCTCGCGGTAGCTGGCCGGCATCCCGCCCTCGAAGCGGACGCGCCGACGCTGCGGCTGCTTCGCCTTCTCCTCCTTCTTCTCCGGATCCTTCGGCCAGACGTGGCGGCGTCCGCCGCTCCGGTAGATGAAGCCGAAGGGCGAACGTCCCTCGGCCGGGAAGACGCGCCAGAGTCGCCGGAAGTCGCGGCGAGCGAGCGCCACCTCCTCCTTCTCGAGGTGGTCCTTCACCAGCTTGGGCGAGGGGACGGGCATCCGCGGGCGCACCACGGCCTCCTCGTCCTCGTCGGACTCCTCCGCCTCTTCACCGACCACGCCGCCGGCGACGACGATGGTGCCGCCGACCGCGAGCGCGGTCATCGGCACGGCCGCCGTGACTCCCGCCGGGAGGCCCGGATCGCCGGGCGTCGGCGCCGCCGCCGCCTCTTTCCCCTTCTCCTCCGGGGCGCCCTTGCGGATCTCCAGCGCCTTGACCGGATTGCCGATCGAGCGCCATCCGCGCTCCACCTGCTTTCGGGTCGAGCCGTCGTCGGGCTTGTGCTCGAGCCACGCGGTCTGGATCTCGAGCGCGCGCAGGGTCTCGCCCCGCGTCCGCAACCGCTGCGCGAGCTGGAGCGGATACTTCCCGTCGTCGGGGTGCGCCTCGATCGCGGCCGCGAGGGCCGCCTCGACGCGGGGGCCGGCGTCGGCGGATTCGAGCAGGCGCAGACGCAGGTCCGTCCGCTCCTTCGAGGCGCCCTTCTCCCGCTCCTCGGCGTCGACCACGGCGACGAACTCGTCGAGCTGCTCGCGGTAGGCGGTGAGGAGCTGCTCCTGCCGCCGACGCGCGTTGTAGTCGTTGCTCGGCATGGCGAAGAGCTTGAGCAGGATCTTGCGCGCGAGCGCCAGGCCGTCCTCCTCGCGACCGAGCTTCGCCAGGGCGGCGGCGCGGGCCGCGCTCAACGCGACGTCCTCGCCCTTCGTCTTCTCGTAGACGGCGACGATCCGCTCGGCCGTCGCGAGGTTGTTCGGGCAGGACTCGATCAGGTCCGGCACGTAGTACTGGAACATGTCCGGGTTGTCGGCCTCGCCGAAGGACTCGGAGAAGGCGCCGGCGAGGAACTCCGAGAAGCCGTCGCTCACCGTCTCGTCGAGCTCGGGCACGAGCTGCACGACGAAGTAGGCGCGCTGGGCCTTCGGGATCTTGGTCCAGATCGTGCGCAGGAGCGACTCGCGTCGTTCGGCGCCGACGAGGAAGAAGAGCTCCGGGATGCCGTAGATGAAGTTGTCGGCCGCCTCGAGCCGGCTCGTGATCAGCTTCTCCGCCTGCTCGTCCGTCAGGAGGCGTTCCCCGAACTCGCGCTGGAGCTGCGGAAGCTGGCCCATCAGGTTGCGGAACCGGTCCGGCTTGTCGACGATCGCGTCCACGAGATACTGGATGACGTCGCGGCGCCCGGCCTCGTCGAGCGAGCGCTTCGCCTCGTCGAGCAGGACCGAGAGTCCCTGGTAGAGGTTGACCTTCGCGTTCTGGCCCATGAGGTCGAGCCAGGTCCGCAGGAGGGTCGAGCCGGTCTCGCGATCGCCGAGGAAGTTCGCCGCCGCGATGAGGATCGGCATCCGCGGGAGCACCTCCGCGCTGGCCGACGCGACGTCGAGGCGCGCGAGCACGAGCCGCGCGTCCCGGAGGCGTCCCTCGGCGAGCGCCGGGAGCAACAACCCGGAAGCCTCCGCGAAGCCGATGAGTCCGGGAACGTCCTCGGCCGCCCCGCCGCCGGCGAGGAGTCGCAGCCGGCGCCGCGAGGGCTCGTGCTTGACGGCGCGATCGGCGAGCTGCCGCGCCGAGGCGACGAAGCCCCGACGGAGCCGCTGACGGACGACGGTCTCCGCGAGACCGGCGTCGGCGGAGAAGCGGGCGAGCAGGCGCTCGTCGATGCGATCGGCCAGCGTGATCTCGCCCGTCGCGAGCGCGACGCGGCGGAGGTGCGAGGCCCGGGCCGCGAGGCGCGGGAAGCGCGCGATCCCGCGGGACCCCTCCTCGTCGCCGAGGGTCTCGAGCTCGCGAGTGATCTCGGCCTCCCGCTCGAGCAGGTAGCGACGCCCCTCGTCGCCGAAGGGCAGGACGGCGAGGATCCCGTCCCGCACGCCGCTGATCTCCGTCTCGGACTCGTCGACGTTGACGGCGCGGTAGTAGCCGAAGGGGTCGTCCGGATCGATCTCGGGTCCGCCCGCGACGTCGACGTGCTCGGGCTTCCGCTGGAAGTAGAGGTCCATCGCCCGGCGGTAGAGATCCCAGGCCTCGCCGTCGCGCCCGAGCTGCTCCTCGAGGTTCGCGACGCGACGGATGACGCCGATGTCGTCGGTCTCGACGCTCAGGATCTTGCGGTAGGTGGCGAGGGCGTCCTCGGGGTAACGCGCGTTCACGAGGAGCGCGGCGACGTTGCGCCGGATCTCGTCGAACTCCGGCAGCTTGCTCGCCCGGTTGAAGGTGCGGAGCGCGTTGTCGACCTCGCCCTCGTCGAGGAAGGCCTCGCCGAGCTCGAGGTACACGCCGGGCGGCACCTGCTCGCCCTGCCCCAGCAGACGTCGCCCGAACATGAGGCGCTGCGACTGGTCCTGGGGCTTCGGGCGGTCCTCCACCACGACGCCGTTCACGATGCGCAGCGTGACGCCGCCGCCCGGGCCGTTCTTCCCCTTCGCCAGCGCCATCAGCTCGCGGAGCAGCGGGGTGCGGCGCTCGCCCGCGATGGGCAGCGCCGACTTGAGGGCGCGGATCGCCATGCCCGTGTCGCGCACCTCCTCCGAGAGGTCGGCCACGAGCTGGTAGAGGTAGAACTTGTCCGGGCGCATCGCCACGCGCTCGAGCGCGATCCGCCGCGCCCACTTCACGAGGGAGTCCGGCGCGCCGATGTTCCGGCGGCCGTCCCGCATGTTGAGGATGCCGTCGATCGCGATCGTGAAGAGGTCGTCCTTGTCGGCCGTGGCGGCCAGGAACTGGAACATCGCGGCCGAGCGGGCGTGCTGCCCGAGCTCCTTCATCGTGTTCGAGAGGAGGAGGTAGCCGTCGATCCGCTCGGGGTGGCGGGCGAGACCGCGACGGTAGGCGACGAGGGCCTCCTCGCGCATGCCGGCCAGGGCGAGCACGCCGGCCTCGAACTCGTCCGCGGCCGAATCCGAGGCGGTGTCCTTGAGGGAGACGAGGAGCGCGCTGGCCTCGTCGCGCTTGCCGCGCTCGAGCTTGCTCATCGCGAGCTGGCGGAGGTAGTCGGACCGGTTCTCGGGATCGGCCGCGACCATCTGCTCGACCGTCTTCTCGTAGTTGTAGTAGTCGTCGCAGGTCAGGAAGATCCGCGCCTTCTCGGCGAGCACGTCGACGTCGGCCTTGCCCGACTTGAGCATGAACTCCTCGATGACCTCGGTCGCCGAGACGGGATCGTTCACCTTGGTGTAGAGACGGACGAGGAGACCGGCCTCGAGCTCCGTCGCCTCGCCGGCATCCAGCTTGCGCTCGATGTCCACCGCGATGCGGGCGAGCTTGCCGAGCCGCGAGGCGACCGTCATCAGGCGGTCCTCGACGTAGCGGCGACGCGGGACGGAGTTCGTGTTGCGCCAGAGCGCGTACCAGAGGTCCAGCGCGTCGTCCTCGCGGTCGACCTCGGAGAGCTTCAGCGCGAGCTTCATCTCGAGGTCGCTTCCGGCGCGGTCGCCGAGAGCCGCGCGCAGGCCCTCGAGGACCTTGACCGCGCGATCGGTGCGGCCGATCCGGTCGAAGGACTCCGCGAGATCCTTGCGGGCGGGCGCGTCCGGCGCGGCGACCCGGTCGAGCTCGTCGAGGACGGCGAGCGCGTCCTCGCCGCGACCGCGGGTCTCGTAGTTCTCGAAGAGGAAGAGCAGCGCTCCGTCGCGGCCCTCGGGATGCCGTTCCATCACGGCCCGGGCGAACCTCTCCGCGAGGTCGTCCAGACCGAGGTCGGCCGTCGTGGCCGCCGCCGCCATGAGATAGCGGCGGTCGTCGGTCGCGTTCTCGTAGCCCTCCCAGACCGCGCGACCCTGCTCGCGATCGCCCTTCTCGAGGAAGTGTCGCGAGAGACCCTCCCGCCACTCCAGAAAGCGCGGCTCGGCCGCGATCAGGTCGCGGTAGCTCGCCTCGAGCGCGGCGTCGTCGCCGGACTCGCGCCCCATCTCGAGGAGTTCGCGCCGCATCTCGACCGTGAAGTGTCCCTCGCTCGCGCCGCGGAAGAGCTCCGAGGCCTTCTCGGTCTGTCCGGTCTCGCGGAGGAGATCGATCCAGACCTCCCGGGACTGCGGGTCGAGATCCTCGGTGGCCTCGAAGCGCTCGACGAGGGCGGGCAGCGCCTTGCCGCGGCGGTAGGCCTCGACGAGCAGCGTCAGGGCGTAGCGGCGATCGCGCTGCAGCTTCGCGCTGCGGACGGCGTTCCAGGCGAACTCCTGCGCCTTCTCGTTCTCCTTCGCCTCGAGCGCCCATTCGGTGAGACGCACGAAGTCGCGGTAGCGCTCCGCGTCCGTGCCGCGGACCTCGAAGATCTCGAGGGCGTCCTTCTGCTCGTTCCGGAGCGCGAGGACGACCGCCGCCTCGTTGCGCTGATCGGGGGTGCGGGCCGCGTCCTTGGCGAAGGCGGCGAGCGCGGAGAGGCCCTCCGTCTTCTCCGTCTTCATGAGGGCGACGCGGAGGCGGAGCGTCTTCTCGAGTTCGGCGTCGAGCGGTCCGCTCGCCAGCATCGCCTCGTATCCCTCGATCGCCTCCTTCGTCTTGCCCTGGGCGTCGAGGAGCTCCGCGAGAGCCAGGGAATCGGCCGGAAGTCGCTCGGCCGCGGGGATGGCGGTGAGGGCCTGCACCGCGGGTTCGAGATCGCCGCGGATGCGCATCACCCGCGCGGCGAGACGGCGAGCGCGACGGGCGCCGGCGCCGGCCTCGCCCTCGAGGGCGCCCTCGCCCCGGCCCGCGAGGTCGGCGAGGAGCTCGTCGACGTCGCCGTGGCGGAGCACGGCGCGACGCCAGAGAGCCTCGGCCTGATCGCGAGGATCCTCGGCGGCGAGAGCGGTCGCGACCTGAGCCGCGATCTCCGGGTCGAGTGGCGGCGGCGCGTCCTGGGCCCGCGCGGCGGCCGCGATCAGGAAGACGGCGAGGAGAGCGAAGACGCGGTTCGGAGTCATCGTTCGGTCCTTCGACGGGACGGCCGTCACGCCCCGGGGGGCGCGGCGGCGCGGGTTCGGATTCTCGGTCCGCCGGACGCGGCGGCCTCCGCCTCAGGGGGCGGCGGGCGCGGCGGGACGACGGACGGGCAGACGCCGCAGCAGGACGTCGGCCAGGAAGAGCAACAGGGCGATCAGGAGCGCCCAGGGTCGGAGGTCGAGCAGCTCGCGCGGCCGCTCGGCGCGGGGGGCGCTGAGTTCGGAGGAGCGGAGTTCGCCGAGGAGACGTCCGCCGGTCGCGGTGGAGACCCGGGCGAGTTCCAGGGCACCGCCGTCCGGTCGGGCGAGGCGGCCGGGGCAGTCCCCGGCCGGCGCGACGAGGCGTCGCGCCCGCGAGGTCGAGCCTCGAGACCGGCCTCGATCCGCAGGGACTCGTCCCGCGGGACCGAGCCGACGACGACGAAGGTGCCGGGGCGCGCTCCTCGAAGACGAGATCCTCGCCCTCACCGCTCGCCGCGAGACGACGGGCGCTCGGACGGGTGGCGGAGACGGCCCAGGCGCCGGGCCTCGAGCCGGAAGTCGCGCCCCTCGCGACGCAGCGTCCAGGCGAAGGGCTCACGCGTGAGACTCGCGGTGGCGCGGAGCGCGCGACCGAGGAGCTCGGAGTAACCGTCCCAGTCGCGCCAGGACTCGGTGCCCGGGCCGGCGGGTTCGCTCGTGAAGGCGGTGACGCGTCCGAGACCGTGGCGCCAGCTCGCGAGGATGGGGTGCCCGTCCCGGCGCGTGCGCAGGACGACCTCCGCGCCGGGGCGCGCGCGCGTCTCGACGTAGCCGGCCAGGGCGGGAACGGTCTCGCGGTCGATCTCTCCCCACCAGCGGCGTGACCTGCCGCCCTCGACCTCGACGACGCCCGGACGGTAGGCGGGGAGGCGCGCGGTGGAAGGCTGCTTGAGCATGATCTCGGGCAGATTGAAGCGGTCGGAGGCGTTGTAGTACCGGCCCCGCCCCAATCGGCGAGCTGCACGAGGAAGTCGCTGTGACGGCCCGGTCCCGTGAGCACGGTCGAGACGCAGATGCCCTCCTTCGCCATCCGGCGGAGGATCGATTCGTAGGGTCCCGTCTCGACGCCCGCATCGGTCAGGATCAGCACGTGCTTGTAGCGCGTTGGCACGTTGCGGACTGTAGAAGGCCTCCGAGGGCCGGGAACAGCACGGTGCCGCCGCCGGCGTCGAGGCGGTTGAGCGCGCGCTGGATCTCGATCGCGTTCGCGGTACCGACCGCAGCGGCGCGGCCCAGCGCTTGTTGCCGTAGAACTCGACGATGCCGACCTTGGTCGTGCGGCAGCAGTGACGGATCGCGAGGCGGGTCACCTCCTTCGCGAGGATGATGCGGTTGCCGCCCATCGAACCGGAGGTGTCGATGATGACCGCGAGCGCGGTGCTCGATCCTTCTTCTCCTCTTCTGGACCATCTCGACCGGGAGGATCTCGCCGATCGCGTTCGTGCCAGCCGCCGGGTCCGAAGGCGCCGGAGCCGCCGCTCGCGAAGAGCCCGCAGCCCTCGCGCTCGACCGCCTCCGCCACCGCGGTCCGGAGCTCGGGCGTCATGGTGGAGGCCGGACGATCATCGAGGGCGACGACGTCGTACTCGCCGATCCGCGAGGCGTCGATTTCCTCCGCGCCCGCGGTCTCGACGCGGAATCCGGGACCGAGGCGCCTGCAGGACCGGCGTCGCCGCCCGTCATCCGCGCGCCGAGAGAGGACGCTGACCGGATCCTGGACCGCGAACTCGCGCGCGAGCGGGCTCGACCTCGCCGTCGGCCACCTCCAGTCGCGCGACGTAGCGGACGAAGCCTGCCCGCTGCGGGAGCGAAGCGCAGATCGATCTCGGCGCGCGGCGCCGGGACGTCGATCCATTCGCTCTCGACGACGGCTTCGCCGTCCTCCTCGAGGACGACGCGGAGCCTCGCCGCGGGCCCCTCCACCGCGAGGCGGAGGACGGTCTCGTGGCCGACGCGGAGCTCGTCCATCGCCTCGAGCGCGACGGCGCGCGGCGCGACGAGCGGCTCGTCCTCGGACCAGGTGTCGATCGCGACGCCGCGCGCGCCGGCCTCGAGGGCCGCCGCCGCCCAGTCGCGGTCGAGGGCCGCGCCGCGGCCGAGGTAGGTGACGGTGCCGCCGCTCCCCTCGGGGATCAGGGCGAGCGCCGCCGTCAGGCCGGCGCCGAGGGGTGCGCCCCGGTCGGCGTCGAGGGTGCGGACGGTCGTGAAGCCCTCGGGAGCGGCCGCACGGCGACGCCCGCCGTGGCGAGATCGACGAGGTGCCAGCGCACGTCGTCCGAGCCCCTCCTCGGCGAGTCGGACCGCGGCGGCGAGGGAGCGAGAGGCCGCGACATCGTCGACGGCGGCACTGCGGTCGACGAGCACGACGCGATGCGTCGCGCCTTCCTCCCGGTCGCGACCGGCCAGGCCAGCGCGAGGATGAGCGCGCGGCGGCCGCGACCGCCCGCAGCAGGGGATGCCGCCAATCGCGGAGACGATCAACGCCGCGCCCTCCGCGCGGCGGGGGAAGAAGAAGAGCAGCGGCAAGAGGAAGACGAGGACCAGGAATCCCGGTCGCAGCAGATCGAGATCCATCAGCATCCTCCCGCCGACGAAGTACCACTCGGCGCCGAGCAGCCCGAGCGCGAGGAAGGCGAAGATCGCCACGAGATCGAGACCGGTGCCGGAAGCGGACCGGTGCCTTCGGCCGCGGCACCGCTCGCCGGGGCGACGAGCCCCAGGGCGGCGGCGAGGCGGTCGCCGTCCTCGCGGACGTAGAGCCCGGCGACGGGCGGACGGAAGTCCGCTCCGGCCGGTATCGAGTCGCGCGCCGTCCTCGTCGCGGAAGGGAAGTTCGCCGGCGAGCGCCATGGCCTCTCCGGCGCGGGCGAAGGCGGGTCCTCCGCGTCGATCGGCGAGCCAGCGGAGCGACCAGGCGACGAGCAGCGGGAAGCCCGCCGTGTCCACGAGGGGTTCTTGCCGACGACGAGGTCGTCGCGAGGAAGACGGCTCGAGGCGACCCGGAGGCGACGGCGACGCGGCCTCCGAGGCGGCGAGGCCTCCGAACTCCGCGAGGAGGGGACGCAGGTGGCCGCGAGGCCGGCCGCTCCTCGCCCTGGATCGTGACGGCGGGCGTTCTGCCCGGCGCCGACGAGGACGAGCGCGGGCTCGGCGCCCTCGCGATCGGCGATCCTCACCTCGGGCGCCTCCGCGGCGCCGACGAGGCCGGGGTCGTGCTCGACGACGGCCGCGAAGGCGGAGGGCACTCCCGCGTCGACCCCGACGCGCACCGCGCGAGCGCGGGGCAGGACGTAGCGGGCGACGTCCTCGCCCAGGCGCGCCTCGACGAGGCCGCCGTCGGCGGGAAGGTCGCGGGCGATGCGCCGCCCCCGACCCTCGGGCGCGGGATCGGCGACGGTCACGACGGCCGCGCCGTCGAGCGTGATCGCGGGTTCGGCGGTGTCGCCGTCGCCCCGGAACTCGACGAGGAGATCGACGCGGTCGACGTCTCCCGACGCCGCCGGCGCCGCGCCGAGCGCGGTGATCTCCGCCTCGCTACCCGCGCTCCCGGGCGGCGCGATGCGGCGCAGCTCGAGCCGGTCGGGCAGGTCCTTCCGCCGGTCGGACGAGAGGTCGGCGAGACCGAAGACGAGGACGTGCTGGCGTCGCCCGGTCGCGGCGACGAGCGCGCGCTCGTCGACGATCGACGCGAGGCCGCTCGGCGCCGGACGCGGGCCGAGATCGCCGAGACGCTCCTCGAGCAGGCGGGCGGGCTCGCCGGGCGCGAGCAGGGTGTGCCGACGACCGGCGTCGAGGCGAACCTCGCGGTGGTCGTCGGGAATCTCCTCGAGCGCGGCGCGGAGATCGTCGAGGGCGGCCGCGAAGCGGTCGCCGCCGCGCATCGCGGCCGAGCCGTCGAGCACGAGGACCCAGTCCTCGCCGCGATCGCGGTCGGCGCGGGGCCCGGCGAGGGCGGTCCACATCGCCGCCGCGACGGCGAGCACGAGGGCGTAGGCCCAGGGATGCCGGAAGCGTCGCACGAGGACGCGGGCCCGCGACTCCTCGCGAGCCTCGTCCCAGAACATGGTGGTCACGACGGAGACGCGACGGTGGCGGACGCGCAGGCGCTGCAGGAGGTACAGCCCTCCCGCGAGGCCCGCGAGGCCGAGGAGGAAGGCGGCGGCGCCGAGGGTGGCGAAGCTCATGCGCGGTAGCTCCCGTCACCGAAGATGCTCGAGAGCTGCGGCACGATCTCGCGCTCGACGTCGATCGCGAGGAGGCCCCAGCCCCGCCGGCGGGCGCAGTCGGCGAGACCGAAGCGGAACCGCTCGAAGGCCTCGCGGTAGCGCGTCAGCAGCTCCGGCGTCACCGAGACCTCGGCGGTCGCGCCGCTCTCGCAGTCGACGAGCTCGAGATCGCCCTCGAGACTCGGCGCGGCGTCCGAGGCCCGGGTCAGGGGCACGAGGAGCAGCCGGTGACGCAGCCGCTTGAGCGCGTCCTCCACCGCGGCGAGGCCCGCCGGATCGAAGAAGTCCGAGACGACGACGACCAGTCCCTCGCGGAGTCCCATCGCCCCGAGGCGCTGGAACGAGCGTCCGAAGTCCGTGCGGCCGCGCGGCGTGAGACGGGACATCTCCTCCGCGAAGCGCATGAGACGACCCTTGCCCGACTGCGGGCGCAGGACGGTCGAGAGATCCTCGCCAGAAGGCGAAGAGCCCGACGCGGTCGTGCTGCTGGAGCGCGATCGCGGTCAGCGCGAATGCCGTCCGCAGTCCGCCGCGACGCGCGGCGAGTCCTCGAGGAACGCGCTCGTCGAGGTGTCCACGCAGAGGTAGACCGGAAGATCCTCGATCTCCTCGAAGAGCCGCAGGAAGACGCGGCCGAGGCGACGGTAGATGTTCCAGTCGATGGCGCGCATGTCGTCGCCGGCACTGTAGGGGCGGTAGTCGCGGAACTCGATCCCGCTGCCGAGATCGCGCGAGCGCTGCTCGGCGTGCTTGCCGCCCCGCGCCACGCGCTTCGCCACGAGCTTCAGCCGCTGGACGGCGGCGATGAAGTCCGGATCGAAGAGCGAGCGCGCGTCGAGGGTCGTCGTGTCGGGCATCGGGAGATCAGTTCTCGGGCGTCTTGACCTTGGCGAGCACCGCGTCCACGACGGCGTCCGGCGTGACGCCGTCGGCCTGTCCCTGGAAGTTCACGAGAATGCGGTGGCGGAGGACGTCGTGCGCGACGGCGCGGATGTCGTCCGTCGCGACGGAGAAGCGCCCGGCGAGCAGCGCCTTCACCTTGCCGGCGAGGATGAGTCCCTGCGCGCCGCGGGGGCTGGCGCCGAGGGCCACGTTGTCGTTGACCAGCGCCGGGGCGTGATCGCTTCCGGGCTGCGTGCCGACGACGAGGTGGATCGCGTAGTTCTTCACCCGCTCGGGCACGGGCACGGAGCGCACGACCTCGCGCATCGCCATGATCTCGGGACCGCTGGAGACGGCCTCGATCTTCGTGGCGGCGGCGCCGGTGGTGCGGTCGATGATCGCCGCGTACTCGTCCACCTTCGGGTAGCCGACGATGATCTTGAAGAGGAAGCGGTCGAGCTGGGCCTCGGGGAGCGGGTAGGTGCCTTCCTGCTCCACGGGGTTCTGGGTCGACATGACGCAGTAGGGCTCGCTGAGCGCGATCGTCCGGGTGCCGACCGAGATCTGCCGCTCCTGCATCGCCTCGAGCAGCGCGGACTGCGTCTTCGGGGTGGCGCGGTTGATCTCGTCCGCGAGGACGAGGTTCGCGACCAGGGGGCCCTGCTGGAAGGTCAGCTCGTGGCCGCCGCCCTCCTTGTCGACCAGGATCGACGTGCCCTGGATGTCCGCCGGCATCATGTCCGGCGTGAACTGGATGCGCGAGAAGGCGATGTCGACGGCCTCGCCGATCGCGCGGACGAGCATCGTCTTGCCGAGGCCCGGCACGCCCTCGAGCATGACGTGCCCGCCGGCGAGCAGCGCGGTCAGCGCGGCGTCGATGACGGCCTCCTGGCCGACGATCACGCGCTGGACGGCGCCCTTGATGCGGTCGTGGACCTCGCGGAACTGGGCGGCCTGCGTCTCCGCCGTCTTCGAATCAGGGCTGGTCGGACTCAATGTTCTCGCTCCTGGCGTCTTCCTTGCGGCGGGCATCGAAATAGTCGCGCAACAACGTGCGCAGGTTCGCATCGAGCGCGGGGCGGGACAGCGGCCCCGACGACGACGCGCGGCGCGCGCGCGCCGCTGCGTCGATCGAGCCGACGCGATCCTCGCGGGGCTCGACGCGCTCCTGGGTGATCTTGGTCTTGCCGGGGCTGGGCCGGCCCTTCACGTGGTCGGGGATCGACACGCCGAGCACGAGCGAGGCGACGCCGCGCGACTTCTTCTGCTCGGAGGGACCGCCGCGCCCGTTGGCGTCGGGGTTCTTCCCGTTCCCGAAGCCGATGCCGAGGTCGCGGTTGACCGGCGGCTTGCGGTCGCGAAGCTGCGGCTGCATCCCGCCGCGCGCGTCGTTGTCGTCGAACTCGTCGTCGACCTCCTCGTCGTCCTCGAGGTCTTCCTCGTCGTCCGAGACGACCTGGTCCTTGCTCGACCAGGTCGAGGCCGCCGGCGACTTGTTCGAACCGCTCGCGGCGCCGCGGCCGGCCGTCGCGCCGGACTCCTCCTCGGGCTTCTTGCGCGGCGCGGCCTCGGTCTCCTTGCGACCGCGGTCCTTCTTCTCCTTCTTCTTCGCGTTCGGCTTCTTCGCGTTGCGACTCGACTGGGCCTGGTCGGTCGGCACGCCGCGCGCCTCGCTGGCGCCGCTCGAGGAGGAGGCGTCGGCCGACCGACCCTGGCCGGTCTCGCCGCGGGACTCCTTCATGCGATCGGAGAGGGGCTGGTCGTCGCGACGCGCCTGCGCCTCGGACGCCTCGTTCGGCGCGTTGGGGCGCCGGGTCTCGGGCTGGACGCGGGCCGCCTCGTCGTTCCGGCGCGGCGGATTCTCCGCGCGCGCGTTCGGCTCGGCGCGGGCGACGGTCCCGGGCGGAGGCGCGACGACGCCGCGGCCGGCGTCGTCCGCGAGGGTGGCGCCGGCCCCACCGACGAAGGGGACGATCGCGAGGAGGAGGACGGCGGCGCCGAGCGCCCCGAAGTCGCGCGCGCGGAGCGCGAGCTCGGCCGCGCCCCCGCCGACCGGCACCCAATCGGCGCGGTCGAGATGACCCTCCGCGTCGGCCAGCGCGGCCTCGACGAAGGGACCGCGGGCATCGCGGGCGATGAACTCGCGCGCGTTGGCCAGACGATCCTCGAGCTCGCACTTCGCGTCGACGGCGCCGAGCGCCTCGCCCTCGCCGACGCGATCGCGCCGGGCCTCGAAGCGGCGCAGCAGCACGAAGACGAGCGCCGGCGCCGGGGTGAGGACCAGGAGCAGGGGCCAGGGCGGCAGCCGGAGCCCCGAGTTTCCGGCGCGGATCGCGAGCGCGGCGAGGAACGCGAAGACCGGGACGACGAGCAGCAGCGGCGCGGCCGTCTCGACGGCGCGGCGCGTGGCGTCCAGGGTCCGGTCGCGGTCCAGGGTCGCCCCGGCCCGCCGGGCGATCGCCTCCAGCCGCGCTCCGAGGTCGCGGCGGTCGGAATCGGTCATCGCTTGTCCTCTCCCTCCGCGGCGGCGTTCGGATCGAACCAGGCCGCCTGCAGGATCTCGTTCGTGGCGGTGTCGCGGACGAAGGCGACGATCGCGGCCTGGCGCGGATCGATGTCGAGGCTCAGCCGCGTCGCCGAGGGGTTGCCCGCGGCCTCGCGGGCCTCGAGGAAGCGGCGGTTCTCGGCCGTCACGTCGGCGAGCGCGCGCGAGAACTCGAAGGACATCTCGCCGTCCTCCGGCTCCCAGAACTCGCCCTCGACGTCGCCCGTGAGGCTGCCGCGGACGAGGTTGCGGTGGACGACGACCTGGGCCTTGCCGGGGTAGAGCACGCCGCGCTCGACGAGGAGCACCTGCACGACGGCATCGTCGTTCTCCGGCCCCTCGACGGTGATCCGTCCGCTCACCACGCCCTCGGCGACCTTGCCCTCGAGCGTGATCGTGTACGCCGACTTGCGGGCGAGCTCGCCCTGGATGATGTCGCGATTGGCCTCGAAGACCTTCTCCGCGTTGCGGGCGCGCTCGGCGCCCGGACCGCCGCGGCGACCGTCGGAGACGATGACCTGGGGCTTGTCGATCCGGTAGCTCTCGGCGTGGCGCGTCGAGACCGCGTTGATGGTCGCGCAGGGCTCGGGCACGGGGATGTGGTGGGTGATGACGACGACGCGGTCGCGGGGATAGTGCGAGAGGAGACCCTCGACGGCCATCGTCCCGCCCACGGCGAAGCTGTCCCAGCCTTCCGGGAGCTCGCGCCCGAAGTGGGGGTTCGTGAAGTGCTCGGCGAGCACGACGCGGTTCGTGTTCGTCTCCTCGGTCGGCTCGAACTTGGTCGCGGAGGTGAAGCCGTAGACCTTGCCCGAGATCAACCGATCGACGAGGTCGACGCTCAGCGCCTCGGCGCCGAGGGCGCGCTGCACGCGCTCGAGGCCGGCCACCGCCTCCTGGCCGCTCTCCGGCTGGATCACGGCCTGGACGTAGCGAGACATCGCCCGCTGCATGCGGCCCTGCTTCTCGTAGAAGCGGCCGAGGTTGAGGTTCACGCGTCCGTCGCTCGGAAGGCCGAAGGCGGCCGAGAGCAGGTGCTCCCAGGCCTTCTCCTCCTCGCCGCTCTCGAGGCAGAGCTCGCCGACGCGGGCGTGGAGCTTGTGGACCGACTCGGGGTAGCGGTCCTTGCGCCCGCTCTCGATGCCGATGCGGCCGGCGCGGATGGCGACGTCGGGCCGGGAGGCCTCGACGAGCTTCTTCATCGCGGTCAGGGCCTCCGTGGCGCGGAGGTCCTCGATGCGGGTGCGGTCGTACCACGCGAGGGCGGTCTCGAAGGCCTCGGCCGGCGACTCCTCGTCCAGGTGGAGGTCGAGCAGGAGCTCGGAGGCCTCGCGCGCGAGTCGGGTCTTGCCGTGCTCCTTCAGGAAGGTCTCGAGCGGTTCGATCTCCTCGGTGACGCGCGCCCGGAAGAAGGCGAGGTCGGCCTCGGGGAACTTCGGCTCGGTGCGGGGCGTGAAGCGCGCCCAGCGGTTCTCGCGATCGATCTCGATCCGGAAGCACTCCAGCAGGTTGATGCCGCTGGTGCCGAAGGCGCCGTCGGGGTGGACCTGCGCGAGCTCCTCGGGCCGGAAGGCGAGCCAGCGCGAGATCTCGTACTCGCCGATCTTCACCGCGCCGAGGTCGCCGGCCGGGTGGCCCCGCTCGCGGCAGAGGCGGTCGTCGACGATGGTGTCGAAGCGGGACGAGCCGAGGTTCATCGCCATGCGGCGCCCGTCCTCGAGCACGACGGGGAACCAGACGAGCCCGTTGGTCACCGTCACGGCGACGAGCGAGGATCCCGCGCCCGCGTCCGGCAGCGTCCCGGTGCGCTCGCGCTTCGGGCGGAGCACCACGAATCCCGAGGGGAGGTCGAAGGTCAGGTGGTAGTCGGCGAGAACGCCGGCTCCGATCGTCCCCACGCAGGCCGTCTCGCCGAGCTCCTTCGAGTAGAGGCGCGTGAACTCGCGCAGCTCGTCCTCGTCGCCGTGCTCGCGCCGGGCCACCTCGAGGTCGAAGCCGGGCAGACGGATGGTGAGCGGGACGTCGGCCTCGTCGTCGATGCGGAGCGCCTTGGCGGCCTGGTTGTGGATCTCGAGGCCGCAGGGCTTCGTGTAGTCCACGAACAGGTTGACCGGCAGCCGCCGGAAGCGCGACGCGATCTCGCAGCGGGCGACGAGCTTGCCGCCGATGACCTTCACCGGGAGACGCGACTCCGCCTCGACGGGGGCTTCGTCCTGGGCGTGCGCGAGAGAGACGAGGAGCAGGAGGGCGACGAGAGCGGAGATCGTGCGCATCGAGAGGGGCGATTCCGGTTCGGCTCGGCGGAGGGGACCGCGGAGGGGGGTGGAAGAGGCGCCGACGACCCCCGGGATCGTCGGCGCGTCGTGTTTCGGTGAACCCGCGGTCCCGCCGAGGCGACGAGCCTCAGTTGCCGCAGGAGGGCGCGGGAGGCAGCGGCATCTCGTCCACCACTCCCGGCGGACGAGGCGCGCCGCGGAAGGCGCCGAAGGCCCAGTTGTCGAATTCCATCTGGAGGTCGAGTTCACCCGCATCTGCCGGCACGCTCACGGCGACCGGAACCATGCCGCTCCCTCAGGCACTGCCCGGGAAGTAGGCCTCGGCGATCTCGCGGCCCGTCTTGGCGACGCGGATCACGATGCGCGGCGACTTCCCGTCGGGCTGCCAGCCGATGTAGCGCTCGCCGTTGCGACCGAAGTAGCTGATGTCGTAGGGCGAGAACTGGATCTGTCCGCCGCCGCGCTGGAGGCCGAACTCGGCGGTGAGGGGACCTCCGAGCGGGAGCTTGGTCGTCCCGCCGGCCGGCACGTCGAAGGATTCGAGGCGACCGCGGTGCACCTGCACCCGGCTCGACGCGAGACCGAGCTCGCCGATGGCGAGGACGTACTCGCCGGCCGGAACCGCGAGCCCCTCCTTCCCCGCGTCCGCGAGGTCGACGGAGACGGTGCGATCCGCGTTCACGAAGACGGCCTGCAGCGGACGGGCCGCGGTGTCCCAGTCGAGGGCGATGCGCCCCGCCTTCCCGCGGTAGGGCCGGGCGAGCAGGGAGCGCCCGTGCGGCGCGACCTGGATCTCGAAGAGGCCTTCGGGGACGGAGACGACGGTCGAGAGATAGGCGGCGTTGTTGCCGGCGCCGACCACGATGGCGTCGCCGCCGACGTCGTCGAAGCGGCCGTTGCCGTTCTGGTCGATGATCCGCAGGCGCGCGCCGCCGAGTTCGCCCTGCATCGAGCTGCTCGGAGCGAAGGACCAGGTGCCCTCGTTCTTGAGCCGCATCGCGTAGCGGCTGTCCTCGCCCTTGAAGGTGAGGAAGCCCGCCTTGCCGGAGACCTTGGCGTCGAACTCGCCGTCGCCGTCGGTGTCGACCTCGAGGGTCGTGCCGGAGATGCGGGTCGCGAAGCTCGCGCCGAGCGCTTCGCCGAGGTCCACGCGGTTCTCGACCGCGGTCCAGGCCTCGGCGGGGAGGCGGATCTTCCAGGTGCGGTGGATCTTCGGCTCGAGTTCGACCAGTCGCCACTCGTCGGCCGCGGCGGCGGTCGCCGGGCCCTCCGAGGCGGGCGCCTGGGCGAAGAGCGGCAGCGCGAGCAGGGCCCCGGCCCAGACCGCGACGGCGCTCGATCTCATTCGGAACATGGTCTCTCTCCGATCGGGCTCCACGCGGAGCCGCGGGGACGGGGAGGGACGGGCCGCACCGAGCGGCGGAGGGTCCCCTCGCCGGATTCCCCTTGCGAGACCGGGAGTCTACCCCGGAACCGGTATCCGGGGGGTAACGAGATCGGGAAACCGGAGTTGGGACGACGGCGGGTCGCCCGGACGGGCCCGGATCAGTCGCCGTATTCGAACCGCATCACGGTGGAGCCCACGCGCACGGTGTCGCCGGGGACGAGGCGCACGCGGTTCGTGATCCGCCGCTCGTTGACCCAGGTCCCGTTCGTGGAGCCGAGATCCTCGACCGTGAACCCCGTGCCGTCGAAGGCCAGGACCGCGTGGTGTCGCGAGATCTCCTGGTCGTGCGGCCGGATGTCGAGGCGGAGGTCGCGCCCGATCCGGGAGATCGGTCGCAGTCCGAAGCGGCGGCCCTTGTCCGCGCCCCCCGTGACCTGAAGGTAGCCCTTCAGCTCGGAGGCGTCGGTCATCTTGAAGGGCTGCATCTTCTTCGTGGACGGATTCTGGAAGGGGATCGTGTCCTCGACCGAGGGCTCCTCCTCGGCCGGCTCGGCCGAGACGGAGAAGTCGTCGAGCTCCGACGAGGAGAGGATCCCGTCCTCCGAGTCCTCGGTGCGGTTCGGGGCCTTCTTCGGGGGGGCGCCGGCCGCCGCCGCCGGGCGGTAGGTGTCGGACGCCTTGCCCTTCGGCAGGAGGAAGAACGCCACCGCGCCCAGCACGAGGCCGAGGACGGCGCCGATGACCTGCACCGTCACCTCGGGCGTGTCGCCCAGGGCGTCGCCGAGGAAACGCGGGGCCGCGAAGCCGAGACCGCCGACGATCAGGGCGACGACGACCGCGATCGCCGCGCGCGCGCCGGCGCCGAGGCCGCCGCTCGTCTCGGACGGGGGTCGGAGATCCAGGTCCTGGATGCCCTCGGCCGCCATGTCGACGTAGTTCGTCATCGCGCGCTTCGTGCCGCGCGGGATGACGATCGGGCGGTTGACCAGTTCCGGGAAGGTCTTCTCGAGGTCCTTCGCGAACTCGCCCGCGGTCCGGTAGCGCTCCTTCGGGTTCTGCGCGATCGCCTTCATGACGATCCGCTCGAGCGGCGCCGGCAGGTCGACGTAGGTCGTCGGCCGGGTCGGCGTCCCGCGGCACACGCGGCGCACGAAGTTGACCAGCGGCTCGTCGTCGCGCTCGAACTCGAAGGGCTTCCGGTTCGTGAGCATCTCGTAGAAGGTCACGCCGAGCGCGTAGATGTCCGTCTGGACGGTGACCTCGCCGCGCGAGATGAACTCCGGCGCCATGTACAGGGTCGTGCCGAGCACGAAACCCTGCTTCGTGTAGCCCTGGCCTCCGCCCACCACCTTCGCGATGCCGAAGTCCGACAGCTTCGCCTCACCCCCGGTGTTGATGAGGATGTTGTTCGGCTTCATGTCGCGGTGGATGTACTTGTGCTCGTGACTGAACTGCATCGCCTGCAGGACCTTGAAGAAGATCGGGATGGCGTAGCGATGCGGGATCGGGCCCATGTTGTCGAGGAGATCCTCGACGGAACCCTGATCCATGTACTCCAGGACGAGGTAGTGGTAGCCGTTCAGGAAGATGTAGTTGTGGAAGCCGACGATGTAGGGATGGTTCAGCTCCTTGAGCGCCTCCGCCTCGAGCACGAACCTCTTCTCGAGGTTGTCCTCGTCGGCGACGCTGGGCTTCAGCATCTTGATCGCGACGTCGGAGCCGTCGTCTCCCTTGCCCCGGAAGACGAAGGCGTGTCCGCCGTCACCGATCTCCTGCGTGATCGTGAACTGTCCGACCTTGGTTCCGATCATGGCATCAGAGCCTGCTGATCCAGATCTGGAGAAGGACGAGAATCACGATCTCGACCCCGATGATCCAGAACCAGGCCGGATGGGTGCCGGAGTCTCCGTCCGAGACCTCGGGGGACTCGGCGGTGTCGCCCTTGTCGCGGGCCGGCGTGAAGCCGTCGACCTCCATCTCGCCGGTGACCGTCTTCTGGGTCTCCTCGAGATCGTCGGGCGCGAGCTCGCCGGTCTTCGTCGGCTTGGTCGCCTCGGCGGTGATGCGATCGACGTCCTGCTGCGAAACGACCGGCGTACGACTGGGAGTGACCTCGCCGTCGCGCCGGTCGAGCTCGACGAGGTCCTCGTCGGCCGCGGGGATCTCCTTCAGGTGGGCGATCGCCACGGTGATGTTGTCGTCACCGCCCCGCTCGTTGGCGAGGGCGACCAGCTTCTCGCTGGCCTCCTTCGGCGGATGGGCGAGCGTGATCTCGAGGATCTCGCTGTCGTCGACCATGTTGGTCAGGCCGTCGCTGCAGAGCACGTAGCGGTCGCCCACCCGCGAGCTGCGGCGGTTGAAGTCGATGTCGAGCTGCTGCGCCATGCCGACGCAACGCGTGATGATGTTCCGATCGGGGTGGTTCTGCGCCTGCTCGGAGGTCAGCAGCCCCATGTCGATCAGTTCGTTCAGGTAGGTGTGATCGCGGGTGACCTGCTCGAGTCGGTCGTCGCGGACCAGGTAGCAGCGCGAGTCGCCGAGGTGTCCGATCAGGACGTGCGGGCCGCGCACGTGGAGCGCCACGCAGGTCGTCCCCATCTCGCGGAGCGCGGGGTCGGCCTCGGCCTTGGCGCGGACGGCGTCGTTCGCGGCCCGGATCGCGTCGCCGACCATCGCCCGCATCGTGCAGGCCTCACCGCGCCCGAAGACCTCCAGGATGGTGTCGACGGTGGTATGGCTGGCGATGATGCCGCCGCTATGACCGCCCATCCCGTCCGCGACGACCACGAGGGCCCCCTGCCGGAGGCGTTCCTCGGGGTCCTCCGGATGGAGGATGCCGAAGTGGTCCTGGTTCTCCTTGCGAACCATGCCCACGTCGGACGTGCAGGCGATCTCCACCTGTTTGTCCATCACTCTCTCCCCTCGCGAAGACCCGATCCCCGCCACGACGGCATCGAGATCCGCTCCTCTCCGGCGACTTCGGCCCCGACTTTGTCCGCTTTCCCGATCCCTGTCAAGGACCGCCGAATCTAAGCTCTTTGTGCAAGTAGGCTTCGATCCATATGCCCCCCGGCTCGCCGCGCTCAGGGCCGCGCCGCGAGGGGGTGTCGCAGCGCGAGCGCGAGGCGCGCCCCCGTCCCCTCATCGGCCGAACAGTGGATCCGGCTTGTCGGCCCCTCGGAAAGGCGCGAGCCGAGCGCCTGTTCCAGGGCTCCCAGCGAGGTCCGGGCGAGGTCGCGTCCGACCCGGAGCCGGGCCGCCGCGAGCGGAAGGTCGGCGGGGTCGAGCCCGCGATGGAGGACCGCCTCGCGGGCCTCCCGCAGCAGCGCGTCCAGCGCGGGCGCCCCCGGCGCCGCGGCCGCTCCGAGCAGGTGGATCCCCTCGGGCGGGAGGCCCTCGAGGAGCTCGGGCTCGCCGGCCCCCTCCCCCCGGAACTCGGCGAGCACCGCGGCCAGCCCGAGGACGCCGTCGCCGGGAGGCCCCGCACCGCGCGGTTCGGTGGCCGGGCTCCCGACGAATAAGGGCCCGGCGCCGGCCCGCGCCAGCCAGTCGAACCAGGGGAGGATCGCGGTCAGGGCGCCCTCGTCGCGGACCAGCGCGAGGACGGGGCCGCGGCTTCCCGGCGCGCCGATCGAGACCTCGACCTCGGGATCGGGGACCCAGATCTCCAGCGCCCGGCTGGAGGTGAGGAACCAGCCCCGCGGCGCCCGCTCGAGATCGAGCCAGTCGAGCAGGCGCTCGCCCGGCGTCAGGCCGTCCTCCGGACCGCGCCCCGGCGGAGGGACCTCGACCGCGCCCACGGACTCGAGGCCGAAGTCGCGGAGACCGCGGGCCAGTTCGAGCCCCCGGCGGCCGAGCGCCGCGAAGCGGGGACGGATCTCGATCGCGGCCAGGCTCCGCGTGGCGGAATCGGCGCCGACGCGCCGCCCGCGGCTGCGCGGCGTCTCCTTCGCGGCCCGCGCCCCGGCCTCGGCCGCCAGCCGGCGCAGCCGGCGGTTCTCGTCGCGCAGCTCCGCCACGAGCTCCTCGAGGCGGCGGACGCGGGCGCCCTCCCCTCCCTCGCCCCGCGCGCCGGCGGACTCGAGGTAGCGCACCTCGGTCCCGCCGAAGCGGAGGACGTCGCCGTTCGCGAGGAGGCGCTCGGTGACCTTCTTGCCGTTCACGAAGGTGCCGTTCTCGGAGCCGAGATCGACGAGGCGGAAGCCCCCCCCGGGCACGGGCTCGATGCTCGCGTGTTCGCGGGAGATCCAGGGGTCGTCGAGAACGAGGCCACAGTCCTCGGAACGCCCGATGCGGGCCCCGTCGTCGGGCACCTGCAGGCGATTCCAGCGGCGACTTCCGTTCTGCACGCGGAGGAGCGGCATGGACTCGATCCGGGGGTCGGGCGCGACCGGGCGACGAAGGAGCCGCCTCGCGGGAATCCTACCACGCGCCCGCGGGAGCGGGACGGGACTTCAGGTGCCTTCGACGAGGCGGGTCCCGAGGACCGGGTCGAGCGCGCGCTGGCGGGCGATCTTGGCGCGGACCGCCTCGACGTCGTAGGCGACGCGGTGGTAGCGGATCAACTCGTCCTCGACCTCGACCCAGCAGGCGCGGGGATCGCGATCGCGCGGCTGCCCCACCGAGCCGACGTTGACGATGTACTTCAGCGCGGGATCCAGGCGGCGCTCGCTCTCGAGCTCGCCGGGCACCCAGGTCTTGAGGTCGGACCCGATGATCACGGGCAGGTGCGTGTGGCCGACGAAGAGCACGTGATCAGTGGCGTCGAAGATCCGCCGGAGCTTCCCCTCGGCGTTGAAGAAGACGTCCTCGCGGTAGATGTACTCGTTCACGTGGTCGCGGGGCGAGCCGTGCACGAAGTAGTGGCGCCCGACCTTCTTCTCGAGGGGCAGCTCCTCGAGGAACTTCCAGCGCGCCGCGTTGGACTTGCCGCGGAAGAAGCCGGGCTTGATGCGGTCCCGGGTCCAGTCGATCGCGGCGCGGGCATAGGGGTTGAAGCGGTCGGCGCCGTGGAAGAGCGCGTCGTCGTGGTTGCCGCGGATCGTGAAGGCGCAGCGCGCCATCACCAGATCGACGCAGGGGACGGGATCGGGGCCGTAGCCGACGACGTCGCCGAGGCAGTAGATCGTCTCCAGCCCGCGCGCGTCGATGTCGGCGAGGACCGCCTCGAGCGCCTCGAGGTTGCTGTGGAGATCGGAGATGACCGCGAATCGCATTCCACGCCCCTGCCCGACCGGCGCTTCCGACCCCCCGGGCCGCCGGCTCGACCCGGTCAGGTTAACATCGGTGCGGCCGGGGGATAGACGACCCTTCGCCGCCGGACCCGAGGAGACCCGCCGGATGGCCCACCAGCCGGGATGGATCGAGCTCTACGAGATCCTCGAACGCGGGGCCGAGCCGCCGCCGGGCCTCGTCGCGACCTGCCGGTCCTCCCGCACGGGCCTCGGCGAGACGATGCTCCACTGGTACGCCATCGAGGGCGAGCCGGAGGTGCTGCGTCGCCTCGTCGCCCTGGGCTTCGCGGTCGACGTGACGAACACCTTCGGGCGGACGCCGATCATGGAGTGCGCCCAGATCGGGCGCTGGGACTGCGCGGAGGTCCTCCGGGAGGCCGGCGCCGATCTCACGATCCGCGACGACGAGGGGCTCGACTTCTTCGAGCTCCTCGACGAGCACCTCGTCACGGATCGCCCGGCGTGGGCCCGTCGCTGAGCTCCCGAGGATCGGGCTCGCGCGTCCCGTGGGCCGCCCTCGGCCTCGTCGCGGTCGTCTTCGGCGTCTCGCTCCTCGATCCGCCCCACCCCACGGAGCAGCTCCTCCAGCACGCGCCGACGGTCGTCGCGCTCCCCCTGCTCGCGCTGGCGGCCCGGCGCCGCTGGTGCGGCGACCGCGACTTCCTCCTGCTCGCGCTCTTCCTCCTGCTCCACGTGATCGGGGCGCGGTTCAAGTACACCTTCACTCCGGGCGGCGAGTCCCTGACCTGGCTCGGGCTGGGCGGCCCCGAGGACCGCAATCACTACGACCGCCTGGTGCACCTCGCCTCGGGACTCCTCCTCGTCCCGCCGCTCGCCGCGGTGATCGGCCGCGGCCTCGCGGGTCGCCTCCTGGCCGCGGCGGTGGTCGTCGCGATCGGCGCGCTCTACGAGATCTTCGAGTGGATCCTCACCATCGTGGCCTCGCCGGACTACGCCGAGGGCTACAACGGTCAGCAGGGCGATCCCTGGGACGCCCACAAGGACATGGCCCTCGCCGCGGTCGGCGCCCTGCTCGCGGCGTTCCTCATCCCCACCACGGCGCGCGCCCGACCGCGCGCGACCCCGACCCCCGAACCGGGAGAGACGACATGACCGGGACCACCCGCTACGACCGCATCGGCTTCGGCTACGCGACGACGCGTCGCGAGGACCCCCGCTTCGCGGCCGCGATCGCCGCCGCGCTCGGAGAGGCGCGCACGGTGGTGAACGTCGGCGCGGGGACGGGCTCCTACGAGCCGCGCGATCGCCACGTCCTCGCGATCGAGCCGAGCGACGTGATGGCGGGCCAGCGCGGCCGGCATCTCGCTCCCGCCGTCCGCGCCTCGGCGCAATCGCTGCCGCTCCGCGACGGGGCGGTCGACGCGGCGATGTCTGTCCTCTCGCTGCACCACTGGGACGAGCATCGCGAGCGCGGCGTGCGCGAGATGCGTCGCGTCGCCCGCGGCCCGGTCGTGATCATGACCTGCGATCCGAGCGTCAGCGAACGCATGTGGCTCATGGCCGACTACCTTCCCGAGGTGGCCGAGCTCGACCGCCGGACCTTCCCCGCGCCGGAGCGGATCGCGGCCTGGCTCGGCGGTCGCGTGCGCATCGAGACCGTCCCGATCCCGCGCGACACCCCCGACTGGATGCTCATGGCCTTCTGGGCGCACCCCGAGCGCGTGCTCGATCCCGCGGCGCGGCAGGCGACGTCGGGCTTCGCGCGCATGGAACCCGCCGTCGTCGAGCGGGTCGTCACCGCCGTCGGACGCGATCTCGCCTCGGGAGCCTGGGACGCGCGCCACGGCGCGCTGCGGCGACTCGACCACTTCGACGCCGGCCTGCGCCTCGTCGTCGGGGAGCCGGCGGACGCCTGACGCGCGGATCGCGACCGACCGGTCGACGTCGGGTCGACCGCCGGGCTATGATCCGCGGAGCGACTTCAGGCGAGGGCGCATCGACAAGCGGACGAGGACGGGAGGGGCTTCATGCTCCGGCATCGCACCATCGGGCTCGGCGGCGCCGTCCTGGGCGCGTTGATGGCCGCGAACGGGATCTTCGGCGGGCTCTTGGCGGCCGGGGGCACGTTCGAACGCTTCCGCGAGACCTACCGGCTGTCCGGTCAGCGCGCGCCGACCTGGCTCGACCTTGGGCTCGAGAACTCGACGATCCTGGCCGGATCCGCGTCCGCCATCGGCCTGGCGCTCCTCGTCGGCGGGGTCGGACTCCTCCGCCACCGTCACTGGGGGCGCCACCTCCTGCGACTCGCCTTCGTGGCGGCGGCGCTGGTCCTCGGCGCGGGCGCGGCGGGGATGGAGCTCCGGCCCGCCCTTCTCACCCTGGGTTGCGCGGTGGGCGGGCTCGTCCTCGCCGCGTGGCTGAGCACGCGGACGCTCGCGCTCGAGGTCGACCGGGCGGGCTGGATCGCGCGGCGCGAGGATCTCGACGCCGTCGAACCGACGTACTGAAGAGTCCGCGAGACCGCGCGCGGTGACGGGGTCGACCCGGAACGGAGAATGAGATGTTCGAGACCGCCTTCTTCGCCGCGGCCTTCAACCCGATCGCCCTCGGCTCCGCGGGCCCCTTCCTCTTCTTCGTGATGCTCTTCGTCGGGGTCCTCTGGCTCTTCCAGATCTACCGCCTGCTGACGATCGAGGAGGCTTACTTCCCGGGACCCCACGCGCGGCTGGCCTGGGCTCTCGTCTTCGTCTTCGTCTGGTTCGCGGCGCCGTTCCTCTTCCTCTTGTGGCTCTCGCGGAGATCGAGGCAGCTCCGATCCGAGCGACGACTGGCGGCACGGGAGGAGCAGGCGGAGTCCACCCGCCCTTCCTGACGACCGAGGGCTCGGGGGTCAGGCGAGGACGGGCTGCAGCCGCTCGCCGATGAGCGTCAGCGACTCCGGCCCGAGAGCGAGCGCGGCCGGTCCGCGCGAGAAGCGGCGGGCGACGTCGGCGAGCGCGCGGCGCGCGGCCGCATCCATCTCGCGGGGCTCCTCTCCCGCGACGAGGGCGAGGAAGGCCTCCCCCGCGCGCGCGGCCGGAACGCCGGGCGCGGCCGCGAAGTGCTCGGCCGCCTCCTCGACGCGACCGCGGGCGAGATCGACCTCGCCGGCGAGCGCGTGCGCGGCCGCCGCGCCGGCGGCGTCCTCGGCGTGGCGCAGCGCCCGCTGCGAGAAGCGCTCGGCGCGCTCCGCGAGTCCGGACTCCAGCAGCACCTCGACCGCGATGCGCCAGGCCTCGCCGTCCTCGGCGTCCGAGCCCAGCAGGAGCTCGAGTCGTCCGAGCGCCTTCTGATACTCGCGACGGGCGAGCTCGACGCGCGCCGCGGCGCGCTGGAGCTCGCGATCCTCGGGCCAGCGACGCGCCCCCACGAGGAAGTGGTCGGCCGCCTCCTCGACGCGTCCCTGGCCGAGCAGCGCGCGACCGAGGCCCCAGTGACTCCGAGAGCCGGTGATCCCGGGCTGCGCGGGGACGTGGACGACGGCGCCGTCGAGCGCCCGGCAGCGCCGGAAGGCGCGTTCCGCCTCCACGAAGCGACCGCGGGCGAGTTCGACGTGGCCCTGAACCCAGTGGTACATCGGCGTCGGCGGGGTGCGCCAGCCGGACATGAGCACGGCGGCGGCGCGCGCGACGTCTCCCGACCGGAGCTCCTCGAGCGCGAGGAGCGCGTAGGGCTCGGCCGCGTAGGGGCGCTCCGCCAGCTCGGCCGTCTCGCAGCCGTCGAGCAGTCCGATCGAACGCGTGAGCGCGTTCCGCACCGCATCGAGATCGTCGAAGCGACGCAGGAAGTCGCCGTACTTGAACCAGAGGTAGGCGTCGTCGGGGCGCTCGGCCACCGCCCGCTCGAAGATGGGACGGTTGCGCTCGTCCTTCTTCTTGTCGCGACGCGCGGTCTCCGTGTAGCCGTCGTGGTCGATCGTGACGCGAGCCGTCACGAGGGACGTGCCGCGCTCCTTGGCGCCGGCGAGGACGCGGGGCGCCACCTGCTCGTGGATGGCGCCGTCGAAGCGGTACTCGGGACGGTTGCGGAAGAGCCGCAGGATCAGGCACTCGAGATGCCGCCCGTCTCCGTAGTCGTTGTCGAGCCGGAGCTGGGCGCCCTCCACCGAGGCGTCGTCGACGAGGGCGTCGAAGGCGGAGAGGTCGTCCGCCCGCAGGGTCTCGTCCGCGTCCAGGACGAGGATCCAGTCGCCGGTCGCGAGCTCGAGCGAGGCGTTGCGTGCCTCCGAGAAGTGGTGGGTCCAGGCGGCGCGCGCGACGCGGGCGCCGGCCCGCTCGGCGATGGCGATCGTGTCGTCGGTCGAGCCGGTGTCGAGGATGCAGATCTCGTCGACGAAGGGCGCGGCCGAGCGCAGGCAGCGCTCGAGGGTGGCGGCCTCGTCGCGGACGATCATGCAGAGCGATACGCGGTGACGTCGGGACACGGTGCGATCTCCTGCCCGGAAGATCGGCATTCGCGGCGCCCCGACATGAATGAACATGCGACGCGCCGCCCGTGGTCATCCGCGGGGTGCGGGGCTCCCGGCCGCCGCAAATCGCGGTCGCGCGGCGGCTTGCCGCGGCCGGGGCCGCGCCCCGATCAGCGGAAGGGCCGCCCCATGGCCTGCTCGTAGCGCTTCTCCCACTTCGCCACCTCGCCCTGCCAGCGCCCGCAGGCGTTCGAGTAGATCTGGAAGAGACGGAGCGACTCCGGGAAGTACTCCTTGCGGACGAGCTGGTTGGGCGAGGGCTTCTTGCGGGTGGCCCGGCGCGAGAGGAAGCGCCGCAGGGCGACCAGGAGCTGGCGCATCCGGTAGGCGTCGCGCCGCGGGATCTGGAGCCGCAGGGCGAGGGAGCTGAGCAGGTCCTCGGCCACCACGCCGATGTCGTACTCGGAGGGATCCTCGCCGTCCGGCGCCGGCCCGGAGTGGTGGAGGACCTTGCCGAAGAGGTGGCAGAAGAGGACCGAGAGCGCCGTCACCGAGGAGACGTCGCAGCCCTCGAGGACGTAGCGGTCGAGGGTCTTGAGCGAGTTCCAGAAGCGCTGCTCGCCGGTGAGACCCGTGTCGTCGACGAGCTCCTCGTTCTCGACGAGCCAGGCCGAGAGCTCGGGCAGGAGCACGTCGAGCAGCTCGGTCTCCCAGAGGACGTCGATCGCCCCGAAGGCGCCGCCCCGGTCGAGGAGGCGCTGGAGCTCCTCGAAGACGCGCGGCGCCGCGCACTTCTGCAGGTCCTCGCGGCAGTCGAAGATCGCGTCGAGCAGGTCCTCGGCGACCTCGAAGCGGAGCCGACCCGCGAACTTCGCGGCCCGCATCATGCGCACGGGGTCCTCGCGCAGGCGCGTGACGGGATCGCCGATGATCTCGATGCGATGGCGGCGGATGTCCTTCATGCCGCCGACGAAGTCGATCACCTCGTTCGTCTCGATGTCGTAGAAGAGCGCGTTGACGGTGAAGTCGCGCCGGAGCGCGTCCTGATCGGCCGTCCCGAAGACGTTGTCGCGCCGGATCAGCGGATCGTCGTCGTCGCCCTCGGGCACGACGTTGGACCGGAAGGTCGAGATCTCGAGGATGTGGCGGCCGAAGTGGATGTGGACGAGGCGGAAGCGGCGTCCGATCACGCGGCTGTTGCGGAAGAGACGCTTGATCTGCTTCGGCGTGGCCGAGGTCGCGATGTCGAAGTCCTTGGGGTGCTGCCCGACCAGGAGGTCGCGGACGCAGCCGCCGACGAGGTAGGCCTGGAAGCCGTAGCGCTGGAGCCGACGCAGGACCTTGATGGCGTCGCTGTCGATCCCCGAGACGTCCAGGCCGTGGTCGGTGTAGATCTCGGCGCCCGCCTCGCGCGGGTCGATGTTGCGCTCGTGGCCGTCCTCGATCGCGTCGGCTTCGGCGACGTCGTCGGGGACCGGTCGGACGCGGGAACGGCGGCGACCGCCGGAGCGTCCGTCGCCCTCGCGGCGGCGGCGCGGTCGCGCGTCCTCTTCTTCCTCGTCGAACCGGGAGCGCTCCGCGCGCTCCGCGTACTCCCCCTCGACGGAGGGATCATCCGGCTCACGCCGGCGGCTTTCTTCGTCTCTCACGGGCTCGGGACCTCGGGAAATCGGCTTCCGACCGACGGCTCGCCGACGCGGTTCCGGGCCTCCTCTCGCGCGCCTTCGACCGGAGTCCGGTCGGAACGACGCGTCTCGTGCGCGGCTCTCTCGCCGGCGCAGCGCGTGGGGTCCGGATCACCGGGAGGGGCCGTTCGACCGCTCCCGCGTGCGACAAGTCGCCATTCCTCGGCCGCAGCGGCCGGGGCTCCGCACGTCCTCGCGCGGAGACCGGTCAAGACGTCGACCCGCGGGAGGTCGGCGCCCGGGGCACTCTACACGGATCAGGTCCGGAGCGCGACGGGGCGGATCGGCGGCTTCCCGAGGGGTCGCCGTCAGGGGACGAGGAAGCGCACCCGCATCCAGCGTCCGGAGTTGTTTCCGGTGACGACCTCGGGACGGAGGGGATCGGCGGAGACGACGTCGCGGATGCGGACGACGAAGGCCGCCGGGCCGGATTCGAGGTCGGCCGGCAGCGGGATCTCGATTCCCAGCGAGGCCTGGCCCGGCTGCCCGGCCGTCCAGGCGGGGATGGCGCCGAGCGGCAGGCTCGTCACGAGCTCGTTCGCGAGACCGGTCTCGGCGTCCGTGATGCCGTCGGGGTCGTCGCCGCGGCGGTCCGGCGTCCGGTCGAGGAAGACCTGGAGCGTCGCCGAGGTCACCGCCGTCTCCCCGACGTTGAGCACCGTGACGCTGAGCGGGAAGTTCGCGCCCGCGGCCGCGGGGCCCGGGCCCGCCGTGAGGTCGGCCGGGTTGACGAGGAGATCGGGCGCCACCGTGCGCACGCGGCTGCCGTCGACCCGGAGCGTCGCCGCGTCGAGGACGGCGAGAGCCGCGAGCCGGTCCCGGAGCCCCTCCCAGACGACGATGTCCGTCGTCACCGGATCCGCGGGGAAGGGGGTGAAGAAGCCGGGCGCCATCGGATCCTCGAGTCCGGCGAGGAGCTGGAAGAAGGGCAGCGCGACCCGCGAGATGACGGCGTCGATGCCGAGTCGCACCGGCAGGCTCTCGTTCCCGACGAGCGGCACGCCGCCGATCGTGATCGAGGCGGGATCGATGCGCTGCAGGGCGGGCGCGGCGGGGTCGACGGTGAAGGAGATGCCGCTCCACTGGAGCCCGTTGACGAAGCCGCCGATGTCCCCGAGGTCGAGTCCGAGGAAGCCGCCGATGCCGGCGAGGATGTCCTCGATGCCGAAGACGAGCTCGAGGAAGTACTCGATCGCGGTCACGTTCGGGATCGGGGGTCCCGGGAGCGGGAAGCTCGTCGGGTCGAGTCCCTGGTAGATGCCGCCGGGCAGGTCGACGTACTCGACGCGGTCCGCGTCGAGTCCGCCCGCCTGCAGCGTGTGCAGCGGCAACACGGCGTGCGCGTCGGCGACGCGGACGTCGCCCGGTTCGAGATCGCCGCGGAAGACGAAGCCGCCGAGGAGGACGGCATCGAGGGCGACCGGCGTCGCCCCCGCCATCGAGGCCTCGCGGCAGCCGTCGGCGGCGAGCTGGCCGAGCGAGGTGATCGCGTCCACCTCGGCCGGCAAGAGGACCGGGTTCTGCGCGATGACGTCCTCGAAGGCGCCGGGTCGGACCGCGTCGACGCCGCCCGGCGCCGCGCGCGCGTCGGCGATCAGGGTCGCGATCTCCGCGTCGGGCGCGAAGCGGTCATCGATCTCGAGCAGCTCCGCGTTCGCGACGGACACCGCTCCCGTGCCCGGGTCGACGCTGAGATCGATCCGCCCCAGGAACTCGCCCCGCGCGCCGCCCTGGACCACCCAGGTCGTGGCGCCGGACGCGTGCGCGACGGGCACGGCGGTGTTGATCCGGGTGTGCGAGTGGCCGCCGACGACGACATCGATGCGACGGCCGCTCGGCGCCTCGGCCTCGGCCGCGAGAGCGAGATCGGTCTGGAAGCCGAGATGGGTCACGGCGACGACGAGGTCCGCGCCGTCGTCCGTTCCGGGGTCGCCGTCCGGATCCTCGAGGTAGGCGATCATCTGCGAGGCGTAGCTCGTCCCGAGCGGAGCGACGAAACGCAGGTTCTCGGAGAGGCCGTTCGGGTCGAGGAAGAGCCCCCCCTCGCCGGGCACCGAGCTGTAGAGGATCTCGTCGGTGTCCAGGCCGAAGACGCCGACCCGGAGCCCGCCCACGTCGTAGAAGAGGCTCTGGTTGAAGAGCCGACCGTTCGCGAGGGGCGCGTCCATCAGCGCGGGATCGATCGCGCCGGTGGCGGAGTCGACGAAGGCGTTCTCGAAGGCGGCGATGACCTCGGGCGCGACGCGCGCCGGATCGAAGGGAAGGCCGCTCGCGTCGTCGCCGGGAGCGCGCAGACCGGCGGGGTCGACGTTGCCCCAGAGGAACCGGAGCCGCGGGTCGAGCGCGGGGAAGGCGGAGGCGATGACGTCGTGGAGCGTCTGCACGCCGAACTGGTGGTCGTGATTGCCGATCTGGACGACGTCGTAGCCCATCGCGTCGAGCAGCCGGTAGACGAGCGCCCCGCCGTCGCTCTCGTAGAAGAGCGTGCCCTCGAAGTTGTCGCCCGCGTTCATCGCGAGGAAGCCCTTCCCGCGTTCGTCGGCCTGGGCGCGCAGGGCGCGGAGGACCGAGGCGTGTCGAGCGAGACCCGCGCGTCCCCCGGCGATGGGCAGGACCTGGTCGTGGAGGTCGTTGCTGAAGGCGATGGTCAGATCGTAGGCGAAGCTGCCGTCGGGCGCGGCGGCGGGGCCGCCGAGAAGGGAGGCGATCCGGAGACCGCCGCCGCCGTCGGAGCAGCTCGGCGCGAGGAGGGGCGCCGCGACGAGCGCGAGGAGAAGGGTGCCGCGCAGCCAGCGCGCCGCCGTCCGGGGCTTCGATTCGCGGGTCATCGTCATCGCTCCTCAGAACTCGAAACGCAGCCCGATCAGGAAGGCGTCGACGGCGAGGCTCTGGCGCGAGCCGTCGTGGTCGCTCGTCACGAGACTGGTCGCCACCTTCACCTCGCGCTCGATTCCGCGCAACCAGGCGATATCGAGCGCCCAGCCCTCGCCCCGCCAGGTCAGTCCCGCCGAGACGACAAACCGCGTGTAGCCGGGGGCGAGCGGGTCGCCGCCGTTCCGGCGCACCGGGTCCGACTGCGCGCGGAAACCGACGCGGAAGGTCCAGTTTTCCACCGGGTCCCATTCGAGGGCGACGCCGCCTCCGATCTGGTCGCGCCAGAGGAAGCGCTGCTCGACCACGAGCCGGTCGGAGCCGACGAAGGCGTTGAAGCCGGGGTTGTCGCCGTCGCGGAGCGCGATCTCGAGCCGCGAGCGGGCGCCTTCCCAGCCGATCCAGTCGAACTGGGCCGCGACTCGGAGCTCGGGAACCGGGCGCCATGCGAGCCCGATCGCGGCGCGCGCCGGGGAGCGGAAGTCGCGGAGCTTCCCCTCGTAGTGCACGGCGAAGCCGTCGGGGAAGGTCACGGGATCGGGCTCGCCGAAGATCCGCGTGATGTCGACGTCGACCTCGGCGTCGAGATCGCGCTGGAGACCGGGCGAGCGCCAGGACGCGCCGAGAGCGAGCTCGGGAGTGATCTCCCAGCGCAGGCCGAGCGTCGCGAAGCCGCCGAGGGCGGGCTCGGCGTCGAGCTTCCCCGCGATCCGGACCCGCTCGACGCCGAGCTGGCCCGAGAGGAGCTCGCCCCAGGTCTGACCAAGGGGGCTGAGACCCTGGAACTTCGTCACCGGGATCTCGAGGGGCGTCTCGGTCTCGAGATCCGTCGCGGTGAGGGAGAGCCCGAGCCCGACCGAGACCGTCGACGAGAGGCGGAGTCCGGCGCCGAGATGCAGGCCGGTGCGGACGTAGTCCGTGCGCCGCCTGATGCCCGGATCCACGGGGTAGTCCTGGGTCAGGACCTCGTCGTCGCTCCGGTAGCCCTCGAGGTGAAGGATCGCCGCCGCGAGGTGGAGGTCGCCGGCGCGCCCGTCGTCGTCGGGGTCGGGATTGAAGCGGAGGGCGAGGGTCGGCGCGCCGAGCCAGCGCGAGTCCCGGACCTCCTCGGTCTGGAAGGCGTCGCGGTATCCGCTCCGCAGCCACACGAGGCTCCCTCCGCCCTCGAGCGTCCAGCGCGCGCGCGACTGGACGAGACCGGCCGGGTTGGCGAGGAGGGCCGCCGCGGTGTCGGCGATGGCGACGTCGACGCCGGCCCGCCCCGCGCTGGCCGCGTCGCGGCCGAGCGACTCCCCTCCCTGCTGCGCTCGCGCGGTGGCGAGGGCGACGAGCACGGATCCGAGAAAACAGGCGAGCTTCCGGGGCGACATGGCGCGGATGATATCAGCCCCCCGCCCTCGTGAATAAAAGGGGTCAGACCCCCTTTATTCATGAATGGGCCCTTTTTGAATAAATGGGGTCTGACCCAATTTATTCATTTTCAACGGACGAGGGCGGCGTCGAGGTTGAGGACCGCGTTGGCCGCCGCGGTCCAGGCCGCGAGGACGACGGGATCGGCGCCGGCGGGCAGGGGGCCGAGGGGGTCGGTGGCGAGAAGGCGCGCCTCTTCGGGGCGCGCGGCGAGATCGCGGCGCCGGGAGACGACGAAGTCCACGAGGGCCGCCGTCTCGCCGCTCTCGGGCGGGCGACCGAGGACGAGGCGGAAGAGCCGCGTCGCGCGCGCCGCGTCGGCGACCTCGCCGGGGTCGGCGGCGGCGCCGGCGTCCGCCACCTCGCGGGTCGAACCGGCGTCCGCTCCTTCGCGGGTCGAACCGGCGTCCGCTCCCTCGCGGGTCGAGCCGGCGTCCGCCGCCTCGTCGTCGACGCCGACCTCGGGCGCCTCGCGAAGGACGCGGCGGGCGAGAGCCTGCGCCGCCTCGACGAAGACGGGGTCGTTCAGGGTGACGAGCGCCTGGAGCGGCGTGTTCGTGCCGAGGCGACGCACGGTGCAAAGTTCCCGACTCGGGGCGTCGAAGGTCGTCATCGCCGGATACGGAGTCGTGCGGCGGACGAAGGTGTAGATCCCGCGACGGTAGCGGTTCTCCCCGGAGCTCGTCGGCCAGGTGCGATCGCCGTTGAAGGCGGCGCGCCAGAGGCCCGGCGGCTGCGGGGGGTAGACGCTCGGGCCGCCGATCTTCCGCGAGAGGAGCCCGGCGGCGGCGAGAGCCTGGTCCCGGACCATCTCCGCGTCGAGGCGGACGCGCGGGCCGCGCGAGAGCCGGACGTTCCGCGGATCGCGCTGGCGCGCCGCGGGCGAGGCGAGAGCGGACTGCCGGAAGGTCGCGGAGAGGACGATGCGCCGGATCAGCGCGCGACGGTCCCAGCCGCCGCGCACGAAGTCCCGCGCGAGTCGGTCGAGCAGGCCGGGGTGATCGGGCGGGCTCCCCTGGGCGCCGAAGTCGCCCTCGGTGAGGACGAGGCCGCGGCCGAAGAGCCGCGCCCAGATCCGGTTCACGGCGACGCGCGCCGTGAGCGGGTTGTCGGACCCCACGAGCCAGCGGGCGAGGGCCAGCCGATCGGGAGGCGCACCGCCGCCCGCGTCGGGGGCGAGCGAGGTCGGAAGGCCCGGCTCGACGACGCGCCCCGGGCTGAGGAAGTTGCCCTTCTCGTGGATCCGGGTGACGCGGCGGCGCTCGGGCGGACGCTCGCGCATGACCGGCGTCGTGGGGATCGCGGCGGTGAGCGCCGCCTCCTCCTCCCGGAGCGCGTCGAGCTCCCGTCGGAGGGGAGCCGCGAGCGTCGAGATCTCCGTCCGGAAGAAGCGTCGGACGCGGCGGCGGTCGTCCTCGCCGTCGCGTCCGAGCGCGAGGTCGATCTCCGCCGGCCGGGGAACGGGCAGGCTCCCCGCGAGCGCGATCGCGAGCCGCATCCGTCCCGCGACGTGGCGCGCACCGTGGGACTGGTCGACCCGGACCACGAGGTCCTCGTCCGCCTCCGCCGCCACGGGCGCCGCGAGCCCGAACCAGGCCGCCTGCGGGCGATCGGCGCGAGGAGCGAGACCCCAGCCCCTCCCCTCGCCGGCGGCGAGCGCGGCCGCGACCGGCCAGCCCTCCTGCGCGAAGGTCGCCCGCGCCGCCTCGAAGCGCCGCAGCCGCGGCGCGCGGGTGAGGTCGATCGCCACGCGAGCGCCGGTCGACGGGACGCGAGTCGCGAGGACGAGATCCCGGCGCTCGCCGAGAAGCTCCACCCGCGCCCCCGCGAGGCGCGCCTCGAGTCCGTCGGCGCGGTTGTGGAGGACGACGGAGTCGAGCTCGCGCTCGCGACCGAGATCGAGCTCCCACCAGGGGTCGGCCGAGATCCGCGTGTGGGTGACGCTGCCGCGCTCGTAGCGGCCCTCGGTCACGCCGTCGATCGCGCGCGAGGCCGCGCCGCCGAAGTCCTCGCTCGACTGGCGGGCACTCGCGGCCGGGAGGAGGGCGTCGCCGCTTCGCGCCTCGACCTCCGCGAGCGAGAGGATCCGCTCCGGGCCCTCCAGCGCGACGCGGACGAACCGCGCGCGAGGCGCGGGGCGCGGCCGGCGCGGGATACCGGCGAGCTCGACGCCGCTGATGACGACGTTCGCACCGCCGCCGCCCGGCGCGCGCAGGCCGCCGTCGGCCCACGGCTCGAGCTCGAGGCGCAGCGCGTCGAAGCGCGCCCCCGACGGCACGACGAAGCGATCCCGGGCGCGTTCAGGCGCGGGCCCCTCCGCGTTCGCGACGAGCCAGCCGCCCTCGTCGACGCGGAAGGCGGGGCGATCGCTCCGGACCTCGCGCAGGACCGTCGGCGCCGCGGCTTCGGTCGCGAGCCCCGCGCGCCAGCGCGCCTCCTCCGCGTCGAGTTCCGGGTCCGGCGCCTCGAGGCGCGCCTCGATCGCGCGCCGTCGCGCCGCGAGCCCGTCCCGACGCGCGACCTGCTCCGGCGTCGGCGTCGCGAGCCGCGGTCGCTCGTCGGGCTGATCGTGGTCCTCGGTCTGGTCGAAGACCGCGAAGAGGCGGAAGTAGTCCTCCTGCGAGAGCGGGTCGTACTTGTGGTCGTGGCACCGCGCGCAGGCCGCGGTGATCCCCATCGCCACCTGCATCGTCGTCTCGACCCGATCACGCACCGCGGCGACCCGGAACTCCTCGTCGTCCGTTCCGCCCTCGTTGTTCGTCATCGTGTTGCGATGGAAGGCGGTGGCGAGGATCTGGTCGACCGTCGCGTCGGGCAGGAGATCGCCGGCGATCTGCTCGACGAGGAAGCGATCGTAGGGAAGGTTCCGGCGGAAGGCGTCGATGACCCAGTCGCGATAGCGCCAGATGACGCGCGGCTCGTCGCTCGCGTAGCCGGCGGAGTCCGCGTAGCGCGCGAGATCGAGCCAGGCCGCGGCCCACCGCTCCGCGGCGGCGGAGGAGTCGAGGAGTCCGTCGACGAAGCGTTCGACCGCGTCCTCACGCGCATCCTCCGCGAAGGCGTCCAGGTCCTCCGGCGAGGGCGGCAGTCCGGTGAGGGCGAACGCGACGCGTCGCCCGTACTCGAAGCGATCCGCCTCGGGGGCGGGGCGGAGCCCCTCGGCCTCGAGCCGCGCGAGCACCTCGCGGTCGAGGTCGTCGCGGGGCCAGTCGCGATCCCGCGGAGAGGGAGCCGGAGCGGACGCGAGGGGAACGAAGGACCAGTGCGCGGCCCAGGGCGCCCCGCCGGCGATCCAGCGCTCGAGGATCCCGATCTCCGCCGGGGTGAGCGCGGGCCCGGCCTCGGGCGGCGGCATGCGATCCTCGCCGGCGGCCCGGACCCTTCCGAGCAGCGCGCTCCGCGCGGGCTCGCCCGCGACGACGGCGGCTCCGCCCTCGCGCTCGCTCCGCGCCCCCTCCTCGGTGTCGAGGCGGAGATCGGCCGCGCGATGCTCGGCGTCTCGACCGTGGCAGGCGAAGCAGGCGCGCGCGAGGATCGGGCGCACCTCCAGGGCGAAGTCGGGGACGCCGTCGGGGCGCCCGGTCGGGGCCGGAGCGGCGGGATCCGGCCGCGCGAGGACGAGCGCGGTCAGGAGCGCGGCGCTCAGGATCGCGACGCGCACGCCGGAGCCCTCAGACCGCGTCGTCGCCGAGGAGCTCGCGGATCGCCTCGGTGATCTCCGGGTCGTCCCACTCCTCGCGCGCCGGGCGGTAGTTCGCGACGCCCTCGACGTAGGGGCAGTCGGCGGGGAAGATCCCGAGCTTGACGCCCCGGGGCACGTCGGAGCAGCCGGGCTCGGCCTCGAATCGGTTCTCGTAGACCGAGCACCGCATCTCGTCGCGATCGAAGAAGCGGCAGTACTTCTTCGAGATGTAGATGACGCCGTCGACGTCCACCTTCTCGGTGCAGCACTTGCCGCAGTGCGTGCAGAGCGCCTCCCAGACCTCGAGCGGCATGTCTTGCGGCTTCATCGGTCGAGGACCTCCGGAGGCACCCAGGCGGACGGCAGGAAGACGGTCGGATCGAGATCGGGTCGGGGCGTGACCGAGAAGGCGAAGCCGCCGATCTCGAGGCGGCGCAGCACCCGGTCGTCATCGTACCAGAGCACGAGGCGGTCGGAAGCGCGGGTCCCCTCCGAGACGACCTTCCACCAGAAGCGGTCCTCGCCGTCCGGGCTCTGGTGCCCGAGGACCTTCATCCTCTCGGCGGCGGGGTCGCGCGCGAGCGCGAGCACGCGGCGCCAGGCCGCGAGCGCCCGTCGCGGCGTCCGGGCGAAGGCGTCCTCGAGCTCGGCGAGATCGCGCCGCTCCACCCGCTCGCCCCCCGTGCGCCAGGTCCAGGCCTCGTCGCCCCGTCGACCGAAGTGGAGCTCCTGCTCCTCCCCGAGCGGAACCGCCGACAGGGAGGCGCTCGCGTGGAAGTTCCCCTCCCCGTCGACGTGCAGGCAGAGCTCCGCCGCCGCGCCCTGACGCGCGAGGAACTCGCCGAGCGCGCCGAGGGCCGGCCCCGGTTCGAGGCGGAGCTCCTGGACCGTCCTCGTCGCCTCGGCGAGCGAGCGACTCAGCTCCTCGACGGGGGGGGCGCCGCTCCGACACCGCGAGAGGGCCACGAGCCCGCCGAAGATCAGGAGGGCGATCCCCGGGTAGAGGAGGGCCCAGCGGTGGCGCGAGGGTCGCGCCGCGGCGAGCCCGGCGAGGAGGTCCCGAAGGGCCTCGGGATCGGGCGCTTCGGGCGCCCGACCGCGGCGCTCGGCCTCGATCGCGGCGAAGGCGCCCCGCTCCTCCTCCACGGCGCGCCGACGCTCGGCGACGACGGGATCCCGCTCCTCGCGCGCGGAGAGGAGCGCGGCCTCGGCCTCGTCGAGCCGGCCGTCGAGGTCGCGTTCGGCCTCGAGATCGACGCGACGTCCGAGCGCGGCCCGCCAGCCCGCGAGCCGCTCGTCCCATTCGCTCAGCGGCGTCCCGGTGATCAGCGCGACCTCGCGGGCCTCGAGCCCGCGGATCTCCACGAGCCAGGTCGCTGCGAGCGCGGCGCCCCCCGGGCGGCCGGACGGCCAGGCCTCGAGCCTTCCGCCGAGGGCGTCGATGACGGCGCGGATCAGCTCGACC
>JAWKSY010000004.1:0-386577 GCA_041402125.1 Planctomycetota bacterium | reverse complement strand
CCGTCGGCGGCCCAGCGGCGCGAGATCGAGCAGCAGGAGACCTTCGTCGGCGAGCTGCAAGCGCTCAAGACCGAGGTCGCCCGCGTCGCCCCGCTCTGGAAGCCGAACCTCGACGACGGCGTCATCCTCAACTTCGCCCCGCTCTGGCGGCTGGTGCCGCGGAGCCGGAGCTGGCAGGGCGAGTGCAAGAAGGCCTGGGACAAGCTCGTCGCCGGCGACTACGACTGGGCGCACCTCGCGATGCACCTCTGGCCCGAGCGGGTGGTGCCCAAGTGCATCGACGACCGCAGCCTCGCCATCGCCCACGGCCTCGAGGACGTGTTCTGGCACGAGGACGACTCGGGAACCTGGCGCAAGAGCCGGGTCGACGACGCCACCGTGCAGAAGCTCATCCAGGAGCGGACCTCCACCACCGTCAAGGCCGCCCTGAAGGACCTCCTGTCCGCCGCGACGCCCACGGCGAGCAAGGGGCGCAAGGCGAAGGGCCGGAGCGCCTCACCGCGCACCTCCGCGCCGAAGCCTGCCCCCGCCGCGGCGCGGGCCACCACGCCCGACACGGCGCTCGACGAGGCGACGCTCCGGGCGGTCAAGGCCGCCATCGCCAGCGTTGCCGACGGCGCCTCCAAGGCCGACGTGCTCGCCGCCACGGGCCTGTCGGACGGGGACTGGAACAAGGCCATCGCCACCTTGCTCGACCGAGGCGACGTCACGCGCACCGGCCAGAAGCGCGGCACGCGCTACCACGCAGACTCGCTAGGAGAAGAGACATGACGACACCAACGCCGACCCTTACCGATGCGCTCATTGACGAGGTTATCGATCGCTATTGGCGGGAGCACGATAGGTACGTGAAGCTCGCAACGCGGGTCGGAGACCTGTGCCGGGTTCTGGTCGCGGACAACACGATTCGGGCTCAGGTCACCTACCGTGCCAAAGACCCCGATCGCCTTCGCGGCAAGCTTAGGAAGTACCAGGCTGACTCGAAGGAGGCCGTGTCCCTCACTACAACCGAGGCGGTTTTCGCGCGTATCGGAGACCTGTCGGGCGTTCGAATCACAACCTACGAGGAGCGTGATCGCTCCACGGTCACGCAGCTTCTTGCGGAAGCGTTCGCCGGGCCAGGTGGCGCGTCCGCTCCCATGGTGGACGTCAAGAACAAACACGACGATGACCGCGCGAACTTCTATCGAGCCACCCATTGTCAGGTAGTGCTTCCCGCCGACGAACTCGTCGGTGTCTACGCGAATCTAAGGGGTTTGTCCTGCGAAGTTCAGGTCTGCTCGATGCTTGCTCACGTGTGGAACGAGATCGAACACGACTTGCGCTACAAGCCGTTTGCGGGCGTCCTGTCTCTCGATGAAGAAGAGCTCATCCAGCAGCTGGGACACCTTACGATTGCTGGCGACACGACGATCCGTCTCTTGATCGCCGCGGTGGACAAGAGGCAGCAGTCCCAGACCGGGGCCTTCACAGACGCTTTCGATTTTGTGGCCCGGCTGAGGGACAAGTTCCCTGTGTTGACTGAGTTTGGTAGGCATGCGCAACAAGTCTACGAAGAGCTGCTGGCTCGAGGTCTGGACAGCCCATCCAAGGTGGAACAGCACTTCCGCGGCGAAAACCTCGCGGAGCTGCAGGGCGCGGTCGATCAGTTTGACAAGTGGCTTGAGGCGAACGAGGGGAAGGACTCTGGGTACCTGGCTCGAACCGGAGCCGATGTATTGCTTATGGCTCTCCTTCGAGACTCAGCACAGGTCATCGTAGACCGACATCCGGCAGGGCGAGGTCATGGCCGGCCGCCACGAATTGCCTGGCTGGCGCGGCGCTACATTCAGATGAAGGAAAGTGAGGCTGCTGCGGTTCAGTCCCCAGCGGATGCACAGAGCAACGATTCAAGTGACGTTGGGGGCGACGAGTGACCCACGGGCTGCACCAGCACATCGCGTCGACGCTCGACCGTCTCCTCCGCGAGCGGCGCGTCGTGGTGTTCTACGACCTGCGTGAGGAGTTTCGACCCTTCCTGGACGAGCTCGATGTCGTCGGCACGGGCGTGGGCGACCTCCCGCGCGTCTGTATCCAGGATACGCTGACACATGTGGCCCGATTCGAGGGCTCGTTCTTCGCGCTCAAGGCCGCCGTGGAACCGATCCTCGCGGCGCCGCGCCCGGAGCCGGTCCTCATCTACGTGCCGGGCTTCGCCAAGGAGCGGCTCGGGAAGCTGCGCGCTCCGGCGACTCCCAACACGGCGCAGGGCAAGCGACGTCTGGAACGTCCTCTTCGAGCTCGACTGCGCCGGCAAATCCTACGAGCCGAGCCTTCGCGGCCTGGCGCGGAACGAGCTGCGGCGCCGCTACACGGACGGCGACATCGACGAGATGCTCGCGCCGGAGTCGCTCACGTACCACGACGTCGTGCGCTTCCTGCTCGACGAGGGCGGCGCCGCGGGCGGGTCGGCCTCGCTGGTCAAGCTGGTGCTCGGCAACGGCTCGAGCGAGGAGCTCATCTGCCGCTGGCTCGCTAACGAGGCCCGTGACGCCGAGCTCGAGGCCAAGCAGGCCGCGCCGGAGTTGCTCAAGCTCGTCCAGGCGCGCCTCGGCCTCGCGCTCGCAGGCGTCAGCCTGGCGAAGGCGCGGCACCAGACCCTGCGCTACGTGCTCGTCAACGAGTTCCGCTCCGACCTTGGGGGCAAGGCGCCCGGCCAGCTCGACGTCGTCCCGGCACCGCCGACGAAGGAGGAGCTGCAGCGCATTCGTGATGTCGCCGAGCGCCTGCGCCGCGACCACCCCGACGCCTACAGCGACATCGCCGACGGCATTGAGCGCGAGCTCAACCTCCCGGCACTGAAGATCGACGCCGACGCGCTCGGCACGATCGACACCTTCCGCTTCGAGGAAGCGGTTCTGCTCGAGCACGCGGCGAAGCTGATCGCCGACGCACACTACGAGCGCGCCCTCGAGCTGGTGCTCGCCCGCCGGCGCAGCTTCTGGGTCGACCGCAGCCTCGGCCGACTCGGGCAGTGGGAGACCTGTCGCTTGATGGCAGAGTTGGGGCGCGAGGTCGCCCGGATCCGGCCGTTGCTGAAGAAGGGCAACGGGACGCCGAAGGGCTGGGTCGAAGGCTACTCGAACGACTGGTACCGGGCCGACCTCGCTCAGCGCGCGCTCGAGTCCTGGGTCGCGAAGCTCGAGGACGAGCCCGAGCCCGCGCTGGAGAAGGCCCTGGGGCTCGTCCGCCGCAACCACGAGGCGCTCCTCAAGGAGATGACCCAGGGCTACACAGCCGCCCTCGCCGCGGCCGGATGGTCGGTCAGCGGCGTCCTCCACCAGACCCGCATCTACCCGGAGCTGGTCGAGCCGGTCCGGGGGCGAGTCGCCTACTTCTTCGTCGACGCCATGCGCTTCGAGATGGCGGCCGACCTGATCGAACAGCTCGAGGGCGCACAGGAGCTGCGCCTGGTGCCCGCCGTCGGCGCGCTGCCCTCCATCACGCCGATCGGCATGGCCGCGCTGCTGCCGGGGGCGTCGTCCAGCTTCTCGGTGGTCGACCACAAGGGCAAGCTCGCCGCCCGCATCGGCGACACGACCATGCCGGGGCTCGCCGAGCGGATGAAGTACCTCAAGGCGGTTCGCCCCGAGGCCGTCGACGTCGACCTCGGCGAGCTGCTCCAGAAGTCGACCCGCGCGCTGGAGAAGCGGCTGGCCGATGCGCCGCTGGTCATCGTGCGCTCGCAGTCGATCGACGGCCTGGGCGAGATGGACGGAGGGCTGCTCGCCCGGCAGATCATGGACACCGTGATCGGCAACCTGGCCCGCGCGGTTCGGAAGCTCGCCCGCACTGGCGTTGAGCACTTCGTCATCACCGCGGACCACGGCCATCAGTTCTCCATCCGCAAGGAGGAGGACATGCTGATGGACAAGCCGGGCGGCGACACCGTCGACCAGCACCGGCGCTGTTGGGCCGGCCGCGGCGGGCACACGCCGGCGGCCGCGACACGCGTGTCGGGCGCCGAGCTCGGCTACGACACTGACCTCGACTTCATCTTCCCGAAGGGCCTGGCCGTGTTCCGCGCCGGTGGCGACCTCGCGTTCCATCACGGAGGCCCGAGCCTTCAGGAGATGATCGTCCCGGTGGTCACCCTGCGGATCCCGTCGGCGGCGCCGGAGGCCGCGTCTGGCTCGAAGGTCACGCTGGATGGGCACCCGAGCGTGCTCACCAACCGCACCTTCGGCATGCGGGTGCTGGTGGCGGCCGACCTCTTCTCGCAGGAGCCCATCCCGGTCCGCCTCGTTCTTCTCGCAGAAGGACTTGAAGTCGGCCGCTGCGGCATGGCTTTGGATGCAGAGCTCGACCGGGCTTCCGGCGTCCTGCTGGTGCAGCCCGGCAAGCCGGCGAACGTGGCGATGATGCTCACCCGAGACGAGTTCAAGAAGATCCGGATCGTCGCACAAGACCCCGCCACCGACGCGGTCCTGGCGCAGTCCGGCGACATCGACGTGAAGCTGGGGATGTGACCATGACGAACGAAACGGCAACGAGGCGAGACGACCTCGACGACAAGGTCAACCGGGTGTTCGCGGGCAAGGTCGTCCGCAAGGACCTCGTCCGCAAGGTCAAGGTCGGCGCCAACGTGCCGGTGTTCGTCCTCGAGTACCTGCTCGGGAAGTACTGCGCGTCGTCGGACGAGATGGCCATCCAGATGGGCATGCAAGTCGTCATGGACACGCTGTCCGACAACTACATCCGGCCCGACGAGTCGATGAAGGCGCAGAGCAAGGTCAAGGAGAAGGGCCGCTGGACCTTCCTCGACAAGGTGAAGGTGCGCCTCGTCGACTCGGACTACTGGGCCGAGCTGTCGCACTTCGGCCACAAGCACGTGCATGTGCCGGAGCACCATGTTCGGGAGTTTGACCGCCTGCTGACCGGAGGCATCTGGGCGCAGGTCGACATGCGTTTCGAGTACGACGAGGAGAACCGCGGGAAGTACCCGTTCTGGATCGACCAGCTCACGCCCATCCAGCTCGCCACCTTCGACCTCGAGGATTACCGGCGGCTGCGCGCCGAGTTCAGCACCGACGAGTGGATGGACTTCATGCTCCGCAGCATGGGCTACGAGCCAACCGTGATGGAGCGGCGGCTGAAACTCCTCTTCCTGCTCCGCCTCGCGCCGCTTTGCGAGCAGAATTACAACTTGGTCGAGCTCGGCCCCCGTGGCACCGGCAAGTCCTACGCGGTGCAGGAGCTGTCGCCGTACTCGTCCCTGCTGACCGGAGGAACCACGGTGGCCAACCTCTTCGGCCACATGACGGGGCGCCAGAAGGGCCTCGTGCAGATCTGGGACGTCGTTGGGTTCGACGAGGTCGCCGATCTCCAGAAGATGCCTAAGGAGGTCGTCACCACGCTCAAGACCTATTGCGAATCCGGCCGCTACCAGCGGGGCCAGGAGGAGGTCTCGGGCTACGCGAGCATTGCGCTCTTCGGCAACACCCAGCAGCCGATCGACGTCATGGTGCAGACTGGCCATCTCTTCGCGCCGATGCCGGACATAATCCGCGACGACATGGCCTTCATCGACCGCCTGCACTTCTACCTCCCGGGCTGGGAGGTGCCGAAGATGCAGAACGACCACTTCACCGACCACTACGGCTTCGTCGTCGACTATCTGGCCGAGGCGCTCCGCGTGCTCCGCAAGTCGAACTACACGGAGGTCATTGACCACCACTTCGGGCTGGGCAGCCACCTGAACGCCCGCGACCGCAAGGCGGTGCGTCGTACTGTCTCCGCGCTGATAAAGATCCTCCACCCCCACGGCAACGTGTCGAAGGAGGACCTCGAGGAGCTCCTCGCCTTCGCCGTCGAGGGCCGCCGCCGCGTGAAGGAGCAGCTCAAGAAAATGGGCTCATTCGAGTACTACCACACGAGCTTCAGCTACCTGGACAGCGCCACCGGCGAGGAGCGCTTCGTCGGCGTCCCCGAGCAGGGCGGCCGCGATCTCATTTCGGCCGACCCGCTACCGCCTGGCACGGTCTACACGGCCTCCGTCAGCGGCGACGGGACGGTCGGCCTCTACCGCGTCGAGGTCTCGCAGTCTTCCGGGACCGGCAAGCTCAAGCTCGCCGGCGGCGTGAGCGGCACCATGAAGGAGTCGGTCTCCCGGGCCTTCAGCTACATGCAGGCAAACAAGGTGCCCTTCGGCATCGGCCGCGAGCTCGACACCTCCGACCTCCACGTCGAGGTCATCGACCTCCTCGGCAACCGGGTGGAGGCCGAGATCGGCGTGGCCTTCTTCGTCGCCGCCTTCAGCATCATGCGTAAGGCCCAGCCCCAGCCAGGGCTCCTGGTCCTCGGCGATATGAGCGTCCAAGGCAACATCAAGCCGGTGCGCTCGCTGACCGAGCCGCTCCAAGTCGCCATGGACAACGGTGCCAAGCGCGCGCTCGTGCCTGTCGCAAGCAAGCGGCAGGTCTTGGATCTCGATCCCGGGGTGCTTGAGAACGTCGATCCGATCTTCTACGGCGACGTGCGTCAAGCGGCCTTCAAGTCTCTTGGACTGACCTGAGCCTTCGTCTCGGCAGCTGTGCACGAGGTTTACTCGCGTAGCTTCCGAAGTCACTGCCATGGGCCCAGTTCTGCAGGGCGACCGGGTGGAGGATGCGCCGTGTTTCTTTGGCACGCTTCTCGGCGCGCAGGACAAGACGGCAGCCGCTATGCAGGTATTCAGAATCTCGGCGTTCTACGGGGGTACAGATCCTGTAGCCTTCAACCTGTGACGTGAGGAAAAGTCGATGTTGCTGGAAAGAAGCAGGCGCTCCCAAGGAGCGATGGCGTCGCTCGTTGCAGTCATGACGGTCGCAATCTTGGCGGTGATGGTCTCGGCGCGGTCAGGGAGCGCTGCACCTCAACCCCCGCCGCCGCCGATTCCAAGTCTTTCGCTCGAGTCACTCTTCCACGGCTCCGTGTCTCTCGTGCCTCTTGTCCCTTGGCAGATCGTGGTTCCAGGTGGCTATGCGGTTCTCCTTCAGGAGATCAGCTCTCGCGACGCTCTGACACCGCGGGTCGACGTGCTTGTCGACGGCGTGGCGCAGCGTCGTTGGGAACTCGAGACCACAAGGATTCCGGGCGAGTTTCCTGTTATAGCCCGTGAATTCGAGACGCTGACACTTGTTTCGTACACAACCTCGCCCGGGCAGGCCACGGCCGATCTCAACCTCACGGCGACTCTGATTCCGATGGCGGATCTTCTCGTGCAGCAGGCGGGGAGGCCGACATCTGTCGGGTTCGGAAGTGTGCCGCTTAATTGGTCCATCAGTCGCTACTTCGACGGGTCGCTCTTGAACTGGGACTACGCCCCGTCGCCGGGATTCGCCTTGGTCGTCTACGAGTTAGAGCCGATGTACCGAGACCTCGATCTCTTGATTGACGGAACCCTGGTTCGTCGAATCGCGGGCGCAGGCCCATCGGCATCTCCGGACAAGCGTTCTCGCATCAATGGGGATAGGCCTCTGGTTGCGCGAGAAGGAGAGACTCTGTCTGTCGTCCCGACGACGTTTGACAGCGACAACGGCCCCCTGTTCAATCTCTATGCTGCCCTTGTCCCCATGTCTGTCCTGTCGAACTGACGGCGGGAGATGGGATTCCACCGATTTGGTGGACACCAGCACATGCTGCTACATCCGTGCTGGCAGCGTGAACCAACTCGAACGAGGCCGGGGTGAGGTAGCCGATCGTGGAGTGCCCCCGGACATCGTCTTAGATGCTGATGCATCTCTCGAGTTTGGTCGAGACATGCGACTCGTCGCGAAGCCGAAGTCACGCGAGCAGCTCCCACTCCAGCGCGTTGAAGAAGTCCTCGGCGACGGCGTTGTCTCCGCAATCCCCCTTGTGGCTCATGCTCCTGGTCATCCAATGATCTCGGTGAATCGCCCCGGGTTTCCCGGAGACCAGAACTCGCGAGAGAATGGTCGTCTTTGGAATCATGTGCGGCGCTCTGACAGTTGTCGCTGCCGCGCTCCTAGTCGCCAAACAGCAACTGCAACGCATTCGACACCGAGTCCGGCAGCGTCGTCTGCGCCGCCTGATAGTAGAGCGACACACCCGCGATGGAGGGGCGCGCGAGCGTCTCGAAGTGCCGGAACTCCCCGTTCAGGTCGGCGAGGGTCGTCGTCGTGATGATGAGGTGCTGGGGCAGGGGGGAGACCCAGAGGGGGTGGCCGGCGCCGAAGGGCGTGCCGTCCCAGGGCATCGTGCTGACGGCGATGAAGAGCGAGGCGTTCGGGAGGGCGCCCGAGACCTCGATGTTGCCGGTGGTGGGGTGAGAGGGGGACGGGAGCCACGAGAGGGTGAGGGAGCTGCCGGGGTGGCGCCGCCGTAGGTCTGACCGCCTCGTGATTGGGTGCGGGTGATCAGGGTCGTGCCGGTGTAGATCGGGCCCTGGGTGGTGAAGTTCGTGGCGGTGGAGAGGGGCTCGAGGGTGGCGATCTCGGCGATGCCGTCGCCGTTGGTGTCGCCGGCCGCGCACTGGGCGGGCGTGCTGGCGCCGGGGCCGGCGGCGATCGCGCGGGGGCCGAAGGGCAGGGTCTGGATGAGGCTGCCGTCGCGAGCGGAGTAGACGAAGCCGCCCGCGCTCAGGCCGATGCCGTTGGCGAGGAGGTCGTCGTGGCCGTCGCCGTCGATGTCGCCGGCGTTCACCATCGAGCCGAAGGAGACGCCGGGCGGGGTGATGGTCCAGAGGAGGGCGCCCGTCGCGCTCGAGAAGGCGGCGATGTGGCTGTTCGGGCCGGGGAGGGTGAAGCCGGCTCGAGAGGACGACGAGGTCCTTCCGCGCATCACCGTCGATGTCGTCGACGGCCAGCATGTCCTGGGCTGAAGAACTCGTGAGGGCCGCGCTGCCGAGGAAGGTCTGAGCGGACGCGTCGCGCCCGAGTAGATCCGGGCGCCGCCGGTGTGATCGGCGAAGGTCGAGACGTCCGTCGAGGAGAGGGCGTAGTCGTCGATCCCGTCGCCGTTGATGTCACCGAGGACGGCCGAAGCCGCGAGGCCGAGCGTTCCGTTGAAGCCGCCGGAGAGGTGGCCGCCCGTCTGGCCGTCGAGGAACTCCACGTACCGGACGGTGTCGCCCTGGGAGCATCGCGGCGTCGCCGGAGACGACGAGGTCGATGGTGCCGTCGCCGTCGAGATCGCCGATGGGAGCGATCCCCTCTCCCCGGAAGGAGAGGCCGGGCCAGCTCAGGGTGAGACGGGCGGGTGGCGACGTTGTCGAAGATCTCGATGACGGGTCGTGAAGATCGAGTCGTTCGGGGGAAGCGGCGTCTCGACGACGCTCAGCTCCGCGAACTCCTCGTCACCGTCGCCGTCGATGTCGCCGAGCGCGAAGGGGACGAGGAAGGGGGTGGTGGTCGACGTCGACTGCCAGTTCGCGTAGGTCCGGAGAGCGCCGCCGGTGGCGCCCGAGTAGATGACCGAGAGGGTCTCTTCCTGCAGCCCGGTGCCGAGTCGGTTCAGGAGCACGTGGAAGTCCTGGAAGCCGTCGTCGTCGACGTCACCGATCGGCTGGAGCCGGCCGCTGCCCGGGAAGGCCTCCGAGTGTGACGCCGTGACGGGGAGCGACTGCGCTATCGCGGTCGGCGCCGGGGCGGCGATCGCGATCAGGGCCATGCAGGTCGCGGCGCGAAGGAGCGGGAGGTTCCCGAGGAGCTTGGTGCCATCTCTTGCCTCCAGTGGAACGACGGGGATGCGCGGGCCGGGTCGCCTGACGGGCCGGACCATCGATGTGGACCCTACCCGGAAGGGGGAGCGGGGCGCAGTCTTCTCGATTCCGTTCCGCTTCGGCCCTCCGTCCTCCGCCCTCGGGCTCGGTGCCGCCGGTCGGGCCTCGAGGGCGGAAGGCCGGATCGTGGGGATGACGTGTCGGATCGATGAGCGTGGCGTCGGGGTGCCCCGGCTCCGAGGATCGGTCGAGCGCAGAGTCCGTGAATTCACTCTCGCGTCGGCCCGAGACCGCGCGAGTCGGCGCCGGGTGAGAAGACGTGACGTGGACCGACGCCCCTGTCGCCGGTCGAAGCCGGCGGGGAGATCCTCCGAGACTCTCAGTCCTTGATCAGGAAGACCGGCCGCACCCCACAATCCTGTCCCGGTCGATCCGGCGGGATGTAGATCCTCCCCAGGACGCTCAACGTCGAGGTGAAGCCGAGGCCGCGGTAGATGCGGACGGTGGAACGCTCGGGAGGGCCCCGGAGGCCGCGAGCGCCGGCCGCGGTGTCGTAGAGGTAGAGGCCGTCGAGACACCACTCGGAGACGTTGCCCGTCATCTCGTGGAGGCCGTAGTCGTTCGGGAGGTAGGTGCCGACCGGAGCGTGGATGATGTGGCCGTCGTCGTGACCCTTCTGCGGGTCCGGGAACTTCGCGGGGCGCGTCTCCTCGCCGCGGAGGTTGGCGTAGCGGCTGAGGAGAGCGGGGTCGTTGCAGCCGGAGTAGCGCTGGTCGGTACGGCCGGCGCGGGCGGCGCGCTCCCATTCGGCTTCGGTGCAGAGCTCGAGGCCGACGCGGGGGAGGAGACGCACGGCGTCGTACCAGGTCATGGATTCGACGGGGTGGAGCGCGGTCACCCGGCGGATGACGGCCGTCTCGGCGCCCGTCTCCCACTGGCTGGGGTTGCTCTGGAAGGCGCGCACCCACTGGCCCTGCGTCATCTCGTACTTCGAGATGAGGTAGGGCGCGAGGGTGACCTCGTGCACCGGCGTTTCGATCTCGCCCACGACGGGGGCGAAGTTCGGGCGGGTGGGGTCGTCGCTCTGGGAGCCCATCAGGAAGGGCCCGCCGGGGATGAGGACCAGGATGACTCCGAGCTTCTCGTCGAGCGGGATGCGGCCGTCCTCGGCGCGACGTTTGGGGATCGGACCCTCGTGGGTCAGCCAGTGCAGGAACTCCTCCAGACCCGAGGCGGGATCGGGTCCGAGGGGGATCAGGCCGAGCTGCGGGGAGAGCTCGAGGCCGTCGTAGCGCTCGCCCTTCCTGATCCGCTCGCGGCAGGCGGTCCATCTCGCGGCGGCCTCGCCCTCGAGGGTCGCGGCGGCGATGCCGCGGGAGAGCGCGAGGCGTCGCGTGGTCGACTTCACGGGGCCGGTGGCGGAGGTCGAGAAGGTCTCGAGATCCGCGACGAGCTCGACGAGCACGTCGTGCTGGAACTGCAGAGCCTGGTCTTCGAGGCCCGTAGCTCCGAGTTCGCCGGTGACGAGGGCGCGCAATTCCGAGCCGCTCGTCGAGGGACGCGAGGCGCGCGGTTCAGGGCGATCTCACCGGCCCTCATCGGTCGCATCGATGAGGGCGTTCTCGTTCGGCGTCATGCCTCGAGCTCCTCGATCTGGGCGTACTCCGCGGCAGAAGTCGCGCGCCGGTCCGCGTCGGTGTGGGGAAGAGCCTGCGCGCGCAGTCAGGCGAGTTGCGCGGTGGCTCGAGGCGATCGACGAGCGCAGGTCATACTCCCGCTGCCAGGCCTCCCAGCTTCGGGACGAGGAGGCGGGTGGGTAGAGGGTGTCGGATCCGCGGATCGCCTTCTGGAGGCGCTACATCGGCGAGGCGATTCGTAGTCCTCGAGCGCGGCCTGCTTCGCGTTGCGCTCGCGCTCAGCCGTCGCAGGGCCTCGGTCTGGGCCGGAGCGCCTCCTCCTTCGCCTGCCGTTCTCGCGTTTCGGCCTCGAGCGCCCGGCCGCGCTCGCGCGAGACGTCCTCGGCGTGATCGCGGGCGAGGGCCGCTTCCTCGCCCTTCACGAAGAAGACGACGGCGGCCGCGAGGAGGGCCGAGGATGACGAGGCTCCCTGAGGCGGCGATGACGCGGTTGCGCTGGACCCAGCGCAGGGTGCGCAGGAAGCGGCCGGCGGGAGCGCCGGGCGCGAAGACCAGCTCGGGGGCCGGGCCGCGGAGAGGTCCTCGACAACCTCGAAGGCCGTCGCTGCTGGCGGTTCTGATCCTGCATCGGGCGAAGACGAAGGTCGGTGGCCTCCAGTCCTGCAGGATCCGCCTCCGTCGAAGGGCGCGAAGGCGCGATGTCGACTGTGATCGCCTCGAAGAGCTCGTCGCGGTCGGGGCCTCGAAGGGGCGCTCAGGGTTACGCTCTGTAGAGGTGGCACCGAGGGCCCAGACGTCGCTGCGGCGGTCGATCTCGCGCGTGCGGCCCCGGACCTGCTCGGGGAGCCATGTAGGCCAGGGTGCCGAAGCGGTCGTTGCTGCCGGTGAGGGTGACGCCGTCGAGAGGTCTCGTCGTGCGCGAGGCCGAAGTCGAGAATAAAGGGCTGCCGTCGACGCGCCAGCATGATGTTCCCCAGCGAGCTTGAGGTCGCGGTGGACGAGGCCGCTCTCGTGGGCGACGTGAAGCGCGCACGCCGTGGCCTCGAAAGCGCGCGGTGGCGCGCAGCGGAGCTTCGGCGGAGTCGGAGCGCGGGCGCTGCGGGGAGCCAGTCGGAGAGCTCTCTCCGGTCGAAGGTCTCCTGAGTGACTCTCGGGCGAGAAGCGGACGGCCGAGGTCGGCGCCTCGCGTCGGGCCTGGCGCGCCTCCCCGATGCGCGCCGCGAGTCTCGCCCTCGACGGAAGCTCCATCGGTAGAGGACGCCGTCGGCTTCGCCGATCTCGTGAACCTTCGCGATGCCAGGGTGGTTGAGGCGGCCGGTGGCCTCGGCCTCGCGCTCGAAGCGGAGACGCGCCTCGGTGGAGCAGGCGAGACCGCCGAAGAGGACCTTCAGCGCCACGCGACGGAGGCGGTCGTCCTCGGCAGGCCAGGCGGCGCCTGACCGCCTGGCCGAGCTCGGGGGAACGGGCGGTAGCGACGCCGAGGTGTCGGGCGGTCGGCGTGGCCGTCAGATCGCTCGGGCTCGAGACGACGGTCGCGTCAGCCTCGGAAGGCCAGTCGCTGCAGGGACGGTGGCGTCCAGGCCGTCGTCGGAACTCGGGATGGTCTCGTCGTCGTTCTGCGAGGTCACGGGCGGCGTCCAGGTCGAGGTGCGGCATTGGACGGAGCGCCAGGGAGAGGCGTCAAGGGCGTCGGACGGAAGGTCGAGTCGTTCGACCCGTCCGCGCTTCGGGCGCGTGGTGAGTGGACTCCGAGGCGGTTTCCCACGGGTGGTGCCCGAGTCAGTCGAGCGGACCGAGGAGTCAGGCGACGGCGGCCGCCACCTCGCGTTGCTCGGAGGGCCCGACGTTCTCGCGAGGCCGCGTCGTCGTCCTCGCCGAGCTCGAACTTCGCCACCGCGACCGGGCCGTCCAGGAGATGGGCGCGGTCGGGGTCCGGACCACGAAAGCGCCGCCGGAGGATCGCGAGGGCCGTCGCGATGTCTTCTCCTCGCGGACCCTCGAGGGCCGCTTGAAAGCCGGTCTCATCCGGGGAGTGTATTCGAAGACAGTAGATGATGTCGTAGGCGTCTTTCCGCTCGGCCCGGTCGTCGAAGGAGAGAGCCTTCAGGCAGACCTCGCCGACGATGTCCGCGTGTCGGACGACGACCTCGGCGAGGCCGTCCTCACCGAGGAGTTCGAGGTCTCGCGGACTCCTCATGGTGAACGAAGACCAGTGATGAGCGCGGGACGTTGAGCGCGGAGACGGTGCCCGGGTCGGGAGAGGCCATGACGGCGCCTCCCGGGACATCAGGGGACTCCGAGAGGAGGTCAGGGCGATCAGGTTGCCGCGTTTCGTGCGGATCTGCCAGCGCCGGGAGAGCTTCGCGCCGGTGCGGTTCGTCGCGCGTTCGAAGCCGAGGCGCTTGAGGTTGCTCCTCGAGGGTGTCGTAGGCCGCGACATCGTCGGAGACCCTCACTGATCGATCAGCAGATCGACGTCCAGGAGCCCACGTGCGGCGGCCGCGAGCCCTCGGCGAGCTTGACGATGTACCGGGGTGGGATCCTCCGACGAGATAGACGGACCTGCGCCAGGGACCGAGATGGCGCAGGAGAGTGACGAGGACATGGCGCAGTCCTCGGTCACATCCCTGGAGTGGCCGTCCCTGGACCGGGTTTATCCATCAGAATCCGATCCGCTCGCGGCGGGTGTTCTGCGGTTCGAGAGGACCTCCCCTTGTCTCGTACCGGGTCGGGGTAGACCTGGATGGGGCAGAGGAGCCGGGCGTCGCCGACCCTCTCGCGATGAGTGAAGTCGTCCTCCGGCCTGGTCGTGATGACCTCGAGATTCGCACCCTCGTCGACCTCGCGGGCCCGAGGCTCTCGAGCCTCCGAGACGGCGGCGACTCGAACGCCCGAATGCTGACGACGGAGTAGCTCTCGAGGAACGGCGAAGATATCGCTGGGCCGCCGCCTGGCCGCGCACAGGCCGTAAGCTGACTCCTCGCCGCTCGAGGTTCCCGGGCAAGCTCCGCGGCGAGCGCGGTCCACTTCGAACCCGGGACGAAGAACCTCCAGGGAACGATCTTGCGTTTCGAGGCCTGGGCGGAAGACCAGGCGTCGAGGAGCTCACCAGGGAAGAGACCCGGCGCTGCTTGTTCGGGCCGGCGCCCCGAGTCCACGAGCCCTCGCGCTTCGGAATCGTCGCTGACCTGGGAGATGGTCGGCCTCAAGACTCGGACTTCGCCGAGATCTCGCGGACATTCACCCACTCGTCGGCGACCTCGAGCATCGCGAGGATCGCCTGGGCCCGGCAGCCGGTGAACAGCGAGCGTTGGGCTCGCTCGAGCGTCTTCGGGATCGCCCGATCGATCCAGGACGAAGAGGCCGGAGGCGACGAGGAAGAGACTGCCGCCCGAATCCCAGTAGCCGATCCCCCGACGCTGGAAGGCTCGCGCGCGCCGGCGAGACTGACTCGGCGATCACGACATGGAGGCTTCCCGGGGTGGGTCCGGCATCCGCACCTGCTTCACGTCGCGAGAAGACGGTCTTCTTGGTTTCGACTGAGAACGAAGTCGCGCCCGTTCACACCGAGATGGCGACCAGGGCATCGCTCGATGCTCTTCGATCGCCCTTCCCGGCCCGGAGGCTCGTGACCTCGATGCCCGGGATCGCGACGAGTGCGTCCTGAAACTCTCCGGAGTCGTTCGGTTTGCATCTTCGCCTCGCCTCGGGATCACTCGGCTTCTGCGTGAGTTTTACTGAACAGTAAATATCATGGAATTGGTCGCATGATGAGGTCACCGGCAATATTCGCTGGGCGGTGAACATGCCCATCGAGCAGCCGCGCTCCGGCCGCAGCCCGGGGTATCGCAAGATCATGCTGTGAATACGACTTGGGTTCGGGCGCGGCTCGGGCTCTTCCCGGCCGGCGACGTCTCAGACCCACCGGGTTCGTTGCGCCAGTCGGCCGGTCAGCGTCGATACGTTCGATCGCAGACCACCCCCTCGAGACCCGAGAAGCTGCCGTCGTGGCATCTTGATGGCTGCTTGTTAATGAATGGCCTACTCGTTAATTGTGGTTCGCGCTATTCCACGAGCGGCAGCAGGACAGAACGGATGAAGCGGGGCAGGACCGGACAGTTCGAGACCACCAGCGCGGGTGGCGAGGCGGTGCGAGCCTTCGTGCCCGCGCCGCTGCCACCGGTCCCGCCCCTGGAGCTGACTCCGGCCCGACAGGCGCTTCTGGAGCGCGCGCTCCTGGCCTGCGGCCGGTTGGACGGCGTCTCCGCGCTGCTGCCCGAGCCGGAGTTGTTTCTCTACGCCTACGTGCGGCGGGAGGCCGTGCTGTCCTCGCAGATCGAGGGCACCCAATCGTCCTTGTCCGATCTGCTCCTGTTCGAGATGGAAGAAGCGCCCGGAGTGCCCTTCGACGACGTCGTCGAGGTCTCCAACTACGTCGCCGCAATGGAGCACGGTCTGGCGCGGCTCGGCGACAGGGCCGGAGGGCTACCTCTCTCGAACCGGCTCTTGCGGGAGATTCACGCCAAGCTGCTGGCCCGTGGTAGAGGCGCCGACAAGGATCCCGGCGAGTTCCGACGCAGCCAGAACTGGCTCGGCGGCACCCGACCCGGAAACGCGCAATTCGTGCCGCCACCTCCGCAACAGATCGCGGAGTGCATGGCCGCGTTGGAGCGGTTCCTGCATGACCCCGAGATCCCGGCGCTGATCAAGGCCGCGCTGGCGCATGTCCAGTTCGAGACCATCCACCCTTTCCTCGACGGCAACGGCCGCACGGGGCGGCTTCTGATCGCTCTCATCCTGCACCAGGAAGGCGTGCTGCACCAGCCGCTCCTCTATCTGAGTCTCTACCTGAAGCAGCACCGAGCCGAGTACTACCGTCTGCTCGACGCCGTGCGCGAGGACGGTGACTGGGAAGCGTGGCTGGACTTCGCGCTGGAAGGCATCCTTCAGACGGCGGAGGGCGCCGTCTCCACGGCCCGCCGGTTGCTCGCCCTTTTCGACACCGACGAGAAGCGCATCCTGGAGACCCGTCGCGCGGCCGGGAGTGCGCAACGTGCCTTCGCGATCCTGCGTCATCGGCCGCTGATGACGATCGACGGCCTGGCGAAGGGCGCGGGCATCTCGTTTCCCACGGCTTCCCGGGCCCTCAAGGCGCTGATGAGTTTGAACATCGTGCGTGAGTTGACGGGCAAGCAGCGCAATCGGGTCTTTGTCTACGATGCGTACCTCGCGATCCTGAGTGAAGGGACACAGGCCTGAGCTGAGGGTCTGGGGCAAACGAAAGGCGGCCGCCGCCACCCTCGCCGGCCCACCCGAATTGACAGCCCGGAGGTCACCTGATACGAGTGCGACTCGCGTCTCCGGCCGGTGGCGCGAGGGCGATTTCAGGCCATCGAAGGGCGAGTGGGGCACCGGCCGAGAGCGGGCAGTGGAGAAGCCGGGAGAGGGCGCACGCACCGTTGCGCAGTTGCTGGGCGCCGCGCTCGCCTCGAGCCCGCCGGCCGACGATGCGTCCGAGAGCTGGAGGCAGCTCCGGGCCTGGGCCGAGAATCGCATCCGTTCGATGCTCCTGCCGCCGAGCGTGGCGGCCGAGGACGTGGTCTCCCACCTCTTCCTGAAGCTCTTCGAGAAGGACCGGAAGGGCTGGCTGAGGATCGCGGAGCTCGAGGGGCCCGACGAGGCCGAGCGCTACCTCGTGACCTCGCTGAAGAACGCGGCGTCCACGCTTGCGACCGGGGCGTCGAAGGGCGGTGTGAGCCTGGGGGATCTCGAGCCAGCCTCGAATCCCGGCGGCGGGCCGGAAGACCTGAAGACCGTGCTCGATGAGCTCTCCGACGAGGATCGGTTGCTCTTCCAGATGAGGGCCCTCGGCTCCAGCTACCGCTCCCTCGCGAAGAGCGGGATGTTCGGGAGGCTCTCCCGAGACGGCGCGAGGCGCCGCATCCGCGAGATCACCCATCGACTGCGTCGGATGATCGAGGGGCCGCGAGCCTCCGATGGGGGTGACGACGGCCGAATCGCCCCCGGAGACGGGAATGACGAGCCCGGGGCGACGGACTCGTCGTAGGCTGATCCGTGGGGTCGGGAGAACCCCGGCCCCGGATGTCTGGTCGCCTCCCGCGGACGGTCGCGCGGGAGGCAGATTCCCTCGGGAGATTTTGCGCCAAGGGCGCCGCCGGCCCGGTTGGGCGGCAGAGGATCAAAGAGAATGGCGACTGAGGAGGGAAAGGTTGGATCGAGTGCCCGGCGGAGGAGGAGATCTTGGCGTGTCTGCCTCGCCGCCGGAGACTTCACAATAAGAACCTGACGGCTCACATCATCCGATGTGGCCCCTGTTTGCTGCGGCTCTCGGAGCGCGTGGAGGCGGGGAGTCCCGTCGCCGGTGGTCCTGGCTGACATGGGCGACAGCGAGCTTCTGGTTGGCCTCGTCTGGTCGGCCTCAGGCGCGGGAGATCTGGACCCGCCTCGAGCGAAAGTCTCCCGTGACGCCGGCGGCGGCGCTCCAGAATCATCAACCCTGCCCTGCACATTCCCGTCGAACGATGGACGACCCACGACGTCGTCCTCTGGGCGAAGGCACAGGTAACTACGTGGACGAACTGACGAGAGCCCTCTTCATCCGTTGCCGCGAGGAGAGGCGACAGTCGCAGTGCCGCGAGCGCTGCGCGCCGCGGGCGCAACCCTCGCTATTCAAACGGCGATGAGATCCCGTTCGTCAGGAAGCTGCAGGAGTACCTCCAGGTCTAGGCGAGGACGACGTCGACAAGGCGATCGACAGGTTCGCCGGGAGCGAGGCGGACGCTGATACGACATGAAATCGAAGGCCGACGACTTCCTTCACGGTCCACTGAAGGATCGGGCGCGAGGCCCCGTCAGCAAGAGTGAGGAGCTCCGGCAGTAGCCGCAGACCCCCAAGGTGTCGACTATCTCAAGGTGATGTCCCAGGGACTCGACGTGAAGGTCGGTGGCGCCATCGTCACCGTCACCGTCCGGAGTCTTCCCGGCGGCGAGTTCGAGTACAAGATCGACGGCGCCGACGTCACCCCGCCGGGGCCCATCGAGTTCCTCGACTCGCAAGGACGGGTCGTGCACTCCTGCAGCGTGGTCTGATCCGCGGTCGGGCACAGATTCCGACGAACGATCAAAGCTCGCGTCCGAGGACTGCGTGAAAGGACGCCCTCCCGCGCCGGGGAGGTCAGAGGGTGTCCGCCGGCGAGAATCGGCGCCCTCGGACTCACTGGATCGCCGCCGCCGGCCTGCCCCGACGAGGCCGTTTGCGCGCCGCGTCCTCGCTCGTCCACTCGTCGACGTTACCGGCCAGGTCGAAGAGACCCCAGGCATTGCGAGAGCCGGAGCCTGAGCCGACCGCGACGGGACGGGCGAGGAGATCCGGCACGGGAGACTCCTCGCGACCGGCGCGGGCCGCGTGCTCCCATTGCGCCGCGGTCGGCAAATCGAGGCGGAAGTGCGCGAGGAGCGTCGCGGCCTCGAGCCGGGTGACGTTCTCGACGGGATGGCGGAGGTCGATCGGGCAGCCGTCTTCCCCGTTGCCCGTTCCGGGGGCGTGGCGGCTCGGGTTCTCGTGGGCGAGGCGGAGCCACTGGCCCTGGGTCATCTCGTACTTCGAGAGGAAGTAACGGGCGAGCGTCACGATCGGTCCGGGCTCGTTCGAGGTCGCGCGGTCGGCGTCCCTTCTCGGCATTCGGAGCGTTCCGCCGGGGATGAGGACCATCACGATGCCCAGCTCCTCGGTGACGAGGATGCGGCCCTCCGGCATCGCGCACGGGGATCAGGCCCTCGTGCGAGCAGGTGCAGGAACTCCTCCAGGCCCGAGACGGGGTCGGGGCCGAGCGGGATCAGGCCGAGCTGAGGGGCGAGCTCGTACCCGCCGTAGAACGGGTGTCCGGCGATGCGCGTGCGGGCGGCGCGCCAGGCCAACCGGTGGTTGTCGATGGTGGCGGGGCGGATGGCGGCCGAGAGGGCGAGGCGCTCGGCCACGCTCTGTGCAACGCTCGTCGGGCCCTCGGAGAAGTCGATCAGATCGGCGACGAAAGTCGCGAGGGCCTCGTGCTGCGCGCGGAGCTCCTCTTTGCCGCCGAAGTCCCAGGTCTCGTTGCCGTCCGCCGCGACGACCTTCCGGCCGCGGGCCCGGAGACGCTCGAGGGCGCGTTCGTGCTCGGCGCGGCGACCGATGAGCGGGCCGTACTTCGAGCGCCAGGCGTGGAGGGCGTCGATGTGGACGGGATCGACGGGCCAGAGGAGGTCGGCCTCGCGGCGGGCTTCGATCAGACGTTGCGGGTCAAGCCGAAACTCTTCCTCGGCGACGGCCCTCGCCCGCATGGCGCGCGCTTCCTCCTCGCGGCGGAGGTCGGCCGAGTCCGGTCCGGTGGTCACGGCCGGGCGGTCGGCACCCGGGGCATGGGGAGGGTCGTCGGGGCCGGATCGTCTCCACCAGAAGATCGCCCCGCCGACGGCAAGGAAGAGAGCACCGACCACGACCGTGCGCCACCAATCGCTTCGGGGCTCCGACGGGGGAGCGCCTCCGGGATCGAAAGGGGTGGCCGGTGGGGGAGCGTCAGTCATCGCGGGGTCGGGGTCTCGGTCCGGGTGCGGGAAGGAGGATCGTCGGATCCCGGGGGGCGGGTCGTCAAGGCGGAGATCGAGGCGGATATTGGGGAGGCCGGGCGGAGCGCGAAAGCGTAGGGTCGCACCGGGGGACGTGGAGAGACGATGGTGCGACCCGCGCGCGACCCGATCGACGGGGATGATCGCTTCGAGACCGGCGCGACGCCGGTCCTGTCGGTCCCGGGCATGCTCCTGTCCGTCCTCGTCATCCTGGTCGGGGCGGTCGGGTTCGTCCTCCTCGGCGCCGCCGACGGCCTTCCGGGCGGCGGCATCACCTTCGGGGTGATCATCGGCCTCCTCTCACCGCTGATCCTCGGGGGCGTGCATCGGAGCCTCTTCATCGAGGGGGAGGAGATCGGGATCACGACCTCCTTCTGGGGGATCCCGCTCCGCACGCGCCGGATCCCGGCGAACGCGGCGCGGCAGGTCTTCGTCCGGCGCTCGGAGTTCACGGGGACCAAGCGGACGGGGGCGCAGGTCGACTCGACGACGTGGACGGTCCGGCTCCGGCTCGATGACGGCGGCGTCCTGACGGTGGCGCGCTTCACCGCGTCGGGACGGAAGCGGCCCGGGGGGGAGGCCCTGGCCGGTGAGACGCGAGCGCGCGTCCTCGAGAGCGCCCTCGAGCGGCGCCTCGGTCTCAAGGATCGACACGTCGGCCTCGAGGTCGGCGACGCCTCGCTCGGTTCCGCGCTCCGGATTCCACTGGCCCTCGTCGCGATCATGCTCTTCGGTTTCGCGTCGGTCTCGGTCCACCGTCAGAAGGGCGGGCACGACGGGGTGCGGGGCGTGGTCGAGGGCAAGACGGCCCCGGGCGTCATCATCGACGCGAGGGTCAACGTCAATCGTCGCCTGGTGCAGTACCGGCGGCCGACGCGGCAGGTCCTCGTCGAGAGCGTGGATCCCGTCGTCCGCTACGCCTACGAGGTCGAGGGGAAGCGCCACGTCGGCAACCGCATCGGCTTCGAGCCGGTGCGCGACTCCGAGCGCACCCGAGTCCAGAAGTCGGTGAGCCGCTTCCGCGTCGGCGATGCGGTGACCGTCCACTACGATCCCGCCGATCCGGCCTCCTCGGTGCTCGAGCTCGAGCCCCGTCCCGCCCGTTCCCTCGCCTGGATCCTGCCGCTGGTCCTCGGGCTCATGGCGCTCATCTTTGCGCTCTGGGCGGCCCGGCCCGATCTCCTGCCCATCCCGCGCCGGCGCCGGCGAGAGGCCGAGGATCCGGAGGCGGCGACGAAGTCGAGCATCGGGCGGCTCCGCCGCGCCCGCGGCGATCCCAAGAACCCCCTCCGGGCCGCGCTCGGCGCGGTCGTGCTCCTCTCGCTGGCCTTCTTCTTCTCGCCCTTCGGGATCTTCGCCTCTATACCCCCGCCCTCCGCCGACTCGCGGCAGGGGCTCGTCGGCGACGAACGCCTCGCTCCGCGCCTACCCCGCATCAACGCGAGCCCGACGGTGCGGGCCGAGCTCGGGAATGTGACGGGCATCCTCCACGCCGAGGCCGCGCCCGAGGGGGAGGCCGTGCTCTCCCGGGTCTGCGTCACCTTCAGCGGCGAGGTCGAGAGCCACGCGGCCTACGGACTCCTCGGCGAACGCGGCTTCGCCGTCGTCGAGGGTCGGAAGGAGCGCGACCGCGCGGGCGCGGTCCGGACGGAGGTCGAGCTCGTGCTCGCGAACGGCGATCGCCGGGCGATCGGCGACGAGGTCGACCTCAGCGACTGGTTCTGAGGGTTCTTGTCACCCGCCCTCGCCGCGCGGCAAAGCGAGACGGAGGAGGTCCGGGCGAGCGCGACCGCGGCCGGCGCGGCGAATCCGTCGATGTCGCGATCCGATCCCCGCTCGCCCTCGTTCGCGCGGGATCGAAGTACGGAGGAAGGGAGCGATGTCGAACGTGATGACCCTGGGCCCGATCCTCGGCTACGAGGCGCCGGGCCGCTACACCGTCTGTCTGGTGATCGAGAAGGGCGTCGACGCCGCCTCTCTCTCGCTCTCCGTCTCCAAGGGGAAGGTGGCGCCCGTGGTGACGCGGTGGCTGCCGTCGGGGCGCCTCTTCTGTCGCTTCGCCGTCACGCTGAGCGCGGCCGAGCGGAAGGCCGGCGGGGAGCTGACCTACGGCTTCCGGCGCGGGAACAAGGCGGTGGAGAGCCCGACGACGGGGGAGACGGCCTGGACCTTCGCGGTGCCGAAGGAGGGGAGCGAGCCGCGGCTGGCCTTCGCCTCCTGCAACGGTTTCTCCTCGAACGCCGACCGGCTCCAGCAGCAGCGAATGTACGGCGAGGACTCCTCGGCCTGGGGGCAGTGGGACGAGCTGCTCGAGGATCACGGGCGGGATCCGGTGCACCTGCTCGTGCTCGGGGGGGATCAGGTCTACAGCGACGCCATTCTTTCGGGCGCGGGCGGCACGCAGGAGTTCGGGGACTGGCTCGATCTCTCCAACTCGAAGCGCGCGAAGAAGGGCTTCACGAAGTCGATGCGCGGCCAGCTCGAGCGCTTCTTCGAGACCATCTACCTGAAGCAGTGGGCCTACGAGCCGGTGGCGAAGGTGATGGCGCGGGTGCCCTCGGCGATGATGTGGGACGATCACGACATCATCGACGGCTGGGGCTCCTACGAGAAGCTGGGCGAGATGGAGGTCATGCAGGGCCTCTTCGAGGTCGCGCGGGCGATGTTCGACGTCTTCCAGCTCCGCGTCCGCAGCGAGAACACCGCGCTCATCAAGCCCGGCGCGAAGCACGCGACCTGGGCGTGTCGGATCGGCTCGCACCTGGTGCTCGCGCTGGACAACCGCTCGCGGCGCACCGTCGACCGGATCATGGACAAGGAGCAGTGGGACGATCTCGACGCCTGGCTCGAGGCGAAGGTCCACCGCGGCGTCGAGGACGGCATCGAGAACCTCCTCGTCGTCTCGCCCGTGCCCGTCGTCTACCGGCAGTTCGGGCGGGCGGAGGTGGCGTTCTCGCTCACGGAGTGGCTGCGGAAGGAGGACGATCCCGACTCGCTCGAGGACGACGTCCGCGACCACTGGCAGCACAGCAAGCACCAGAAGGAGCGGATCCGCCTCGTGATGACGCTCCTCGACGCGATCCGGAAGAGCCGGGGCATGGGGCGCTCGGGGATCCGCCGGGCCGCAATCCTCTCCGGCGACGTCCACGTCGGCGGGACGGGACGGATCGTCCGCCGCGAGGACGACAACACGATCTTCCAGATCATCTCGTCCGGGATCGTCCATCCCGCGCCCACGGCCACGCAGTGGCTCGGGATCTCGTCGGTGAGCACGACCGGTGACGAGGAGATCGAGGGCGGCTCGGTGCGGCTCTGCCTGGACCGGCCGCTGGGGAGCTCCTCGATGTTCCTGCGGGCCCGGAACTACGCGACGCTGAAGGTGCGCGGCGACACGCCCAAGCTCTACGTCGAGTGGGCCTGCGAGAACGGCGAGCGGCCGTCGATCGCGATCCCGGCCCGCTGACACCTTGGTCCAGGACCCCGTCCGGGATTAGGCTCGGGGCATGACGCGCGGACCGGAGAAGCAGTTCGACCCCGATGCGGCCCTCGAGGCCGCGATGGAGGTCTTCTGGGCGAAGGGCTACGAGGCGACGAGCCTCGCCGAGCTGCTCGCCGCGATGGGCATCGCGCGGAAGAGCCTCTACGACACCTTCGGGAGCAAGCGCGAGCTCTTCGAGCGGGCGCTGGACCGCTACGCCGAACGCGAACGGGCGCGGCTCGAGGGGATCATCGCAGGGGCCACCTCGCCCCTCGAGGGCGTGAAGGCGGTCATCGCCACCTGGCGACAGGCCGGCTGCGGGGGCGAGCGGAAGGGCTGCATGCTGGGCACGAACCTCGCCCACTTCGAGGCCGGCGACGAGACGATGGCGGCCCGGATGCGGCGGCACCTCGACGCGGTCGAGCGGGCCCTCAAGCACGGGCTCGAGCGGGCCCGGGCCGCGGGGGAGATCTCGGAGGATGCCGACCCGGGGGATCTCGCCCGACTCATCGCCTCCTCCTTCCAGGGCGTGGCCGTCACGGGACGGGCCCGGAAGGACGGGGCCGTGGCCCGGAGCGTCGAACGGGCCCTCCTGCGGGTGCTCGAGACGGCCTGATCCGGGCGGGTCCCCGGGGACCCGTCTTCTTTTTGAAATAGAGACCGATCGGTCTCAGTTAAGGGTGGCGCGGCCCGCGGCGGGTCGCCGGACCCTGGAACGGAGAGAGAACGATGGGAAGACTCGAGAACAAGGTGGTGGTCATCACCGGCGGGAACAGCGGCATCGGGCTGGCGACGGCGAAGCGCGTGGTGGAGGAGGGCGGCCGGGTCGCGATCTTCGGGCGCGACCAGAAGACGGTGGACGGGGCGGTCTCCGAGCTCGGCGAGCGCGCGATCGGCGTGCGCGGCGACGTGACGAGGCGGGAGGATCTCGACCGCCTCTTCGCCGAGACGACGAAGCGCTTCGGCGCGGTCGATGCGCTCTTCGTCAACGCCGGCGTCGCCACGCCGCTTCCCTTCGCCGAGATGACGCCCGAGGCCTACGACCACACCTTCGACATCAACGTGAAGGGCGCCTACTTCACGCTGCAGGCGGCGCTCCCGCACCTCGCGAAGGGCGGCGCCTCGATCCTCTTCAACACCTCGGCCATCGTGACCAAGGGTCTCGCCGGCATGTCGGTCTACGCGGCCACGAAGGCGGCGCTGCGCTCGATGGTGCGGACCCTCGCCGTCGAGCTCCAGCCCATCGGACACCGCGTGAACGCCGTCGCTCCGGGCCCGATCGAGACGCCCATCTACGAGCGCCTGGGCCTCCCGGCCGAGGTCGCGGCGGAGTTCGGGAAGCAGGTCGAGGCCGACACGCCGATCGGCCGCTTCGGGCGGGCCTCGGAGATCGCCGAGCCGGCCGTCTTCCTCCTCTCGGACGAGTCCTCCTACGTGCTCGGGGCGGAGTTCGCGGTCGACGGGGGCTTCGCCCAGGTCTGAGATCTCGCGCGCCTCGCCGGATCGCCGCCGATTCTCGCTCCGCGACCGCACGGCCGTTCGCCGGAGGTAGGATGCGGGAGCCCGGAACCCCGGGCGAAGGCGAGGCGGGCGATGCGCGAGAGATCCGAACGGGAAGGCGAGCGAAGGGGCGGGCGGGCCGTCCGCTTCCTCGCGGTCCTGTTCGCGCTCCTCGCTTCGGTGATCGGCGCCTGCGACCGCGGCGGGAAGGAAGGAGCGACGCCGGGGAAGGCTGCCTCCGCCACGTCGGGGGCGGCGCCGGTCGCGGCGCCGCTCATCGCGGAGATCACGCCGGGCCCCGCGGAGTCCGGCCCCCGCCTGACGGTGACCGTCCTCGATCGCGCGGGGCGTCCGGCCGTCGGCGCCGAGGTGGCCGTCTGGCCCACGATGACGCGGCCGGAGCTCGACCGCCTGCGCGCGGCCTTCGCGCTCGCGCCGGCGGCGCGGCGGACCACCGCGCGCAGCGACGAGGGCGGCCGCGCCGTCCTCCGCGGCCTCGCGCCGGGCCCCTACGAGGGCGTCGCGCTCGGGGAGGGCGACGCGGGGTTCTTCCGCGCGGAGATCGGAGATGCCGCCGCGACCGACGCGCGGGTCGAGCTCGAGGCCGTTCGCTGCTTCGAGGTCACGCTCAGCGATCCGGCCGGCGCGCCGATCCCCGACGCGCTCGTCGCCCTCTCGGATCCCGACGCCTGGCCGCGGGGAGAGGAGGCGCCCGGGCTCGCGACGCTGGACCTCCTTCCCCACGGGCTCACCGATGCGCGCGGGCACCTGCTCATCCTCGCACCCGATTCCCCGAGCGACTGGTCGCTCTCCCTCGCCGAGCGCGTCGACGTCATCCTGCCGCGCTTCGGCGGCGAGAAGCTCGTCCGGGGGTTCACGCTCGACCCCGGTCCCGTCGACATCGCCCTCACCGTCTCGCGGCCGGCCGCGCTCGATCTGAAGGGTTCGCCGTCCGACGCGGGCGGGAGGTGGGCGCTCATCGCGAGCGGCCGCGAAGGGTGGATCGCGGTCGATGCCCAGGTCGGCTTCGAGTTCGACCGGCGTCCCCGGCGCTGGCGGCGGATCGCGGGACTCGTCTCCGACGCCTGGTTCCTGCGCCTGCCGCCCGGCGGACTGAGGCTGGCGGCGTTCGCGCCCGGTGGTCAGGCCTCGATCCACGCGGGCCGGCCGGATGGCCGCCTTTCTCACGACGTCCTCGTCCTGCCGCCCAACGGACCGGACGAATACGTCTTCGAGCCGCGCACCGAGGCCCAGGACGAGTCGGCGCCGGCGCCGCGCCTGCACCTGCGTCTCCGCCGGCCCGACGGCATGCCGCTGCCGCTCGAGGACGGACTCCGCTTTCATCTCGCGACGCGGGACGGCGAGATCGCGCTCCGGGACATCCATTCGGGAGAGGAGGGCGTGATCGAGATCGCGCTGCCCGAGGAGCGCGCCGGGACCCTGATCCTTCACCGGGAAGGCGGCGCATCGGATGATCCCGCCGACCGCGTCGAGGTGACTCGCCTCGCCATCCCCGCGCTGAAGTCCGGCGAGGTCCGCGAGATCCTCGACGCCGGGACGCCGCCTCCGACGGACCTCGTCCTCGGTCGCGTCATCGACGACACCGGCGCGCCGGTGGCCGGCGCGCGGGTGAGCGCGACGGAGATCCTCGCGGCGCCCGCCGGTGACGCCGGCGCGGAGGCGCCGTTCCGGGAGGCGGCGTATTCCGCCGCGGACGGGCGCTTCGCGCTGCGCGGCTACCTCGGCGAGGGACGGAGTTTCGATCTCGAGGGGCAGGCCTCGGGCCACGAGACGAAGCGGCGGTCCGGGGTCCCCATGGGAATGCGGGACCTCGAGATCGTCCTGCCCCGCTGCGGCGAGATCCGCGGGTCGATCCTGCTCCCCGACCGACGGCTGCTGCGGGATCTGGAGGTGCTCGTCTCGCGGGCCGGTGATCCGACCGCGGTGACGGCGCGCATCCGGAGCGGGGGCTCCTTCGCGAGCCCTCCTCTCGACCCCGGCACCTACGACGTGCGCATCCTCCTGGCCGGGAGCGAGGTGGCCCGGGCCGGGCTCATCCAGGTCGTGCCCGGGGAGTCGTCCCGGCCGTCCGCGCTCGACGAGCTCGCGGTGGCGCGCGACCTCGCCTATCGCGACGTCCACGTCGCGGATCGCCAGGGTCGCCCCCTCGCGGAGGCCACCGTCGTGGCGACCACTCCCGGGAGCGAGTCGAGGCCGCAGAGCGCGGTCACCGACGAGGGGGGCCGGGCCCGACTCCGCGCCGCCCCGGGCGAGACCTTCGACCTGCAGGTCCTGCCGCCGACCGGTGCGAGCGCGCGGCGCATGATGCCGGGCCGGTTTCGCTGGATGGAGCTCCCGTGCACGGTCGAGCTCGATGCGATGCCGCGGCACGAGTTCAGCTTCGCGGGGGAGATCCCGGAGGTCCGGGACGTGACCTGGAGGCTCAATCTCCACGTTCCCGGCACCTCCGAGACGAAGGACTGGATCGCGGACGATCCCTGGACCGGCGGCTCGGGCGGGATCGGCTTCGATCTGGAGTTCTCGAGCCCGGAGGAGTCGCTCGACGTCTACCTGCAGGCGGTCATCGAGCGCTGGGGGGCGAACCGGACGCGCGAGTCGCTCGGCCGCGTCAAGATCGCGAGCATCAGGGGACCCTTCGACCGCGATTCCCGACACCGCCTCATCCTCGACGAGTACCGGCGGCGCGAACTCTGGGGGGTGTTGAGGACGCGCTGACGATCACCGAGGACCCGGTGACCATGAAGGGACCGCGAGGGGAGACGTCGATGAAGGCACGCGACTACCTGGAGGCCTTCCGCAGCGATCATCTCGAGCCCGGCCTCGCCGACCGCGGCTTCCGGCGGGAGGCCAAGGGGCGTTGGGTGCGGCGCACCGACGCCGACCGCTTCGAGCAGTTCGTCGACCAGTCGCGGACGGGGCCCGACTACGGCACGCTCGAGTACTGGTCGGGGATCGGCTGGATCTCGGTCGGGAAGGCGCTGAAGTCCCTCGCCGCGCGAGCGGGGCTCGACGACCTCCGCGTCGCGCCGAAGCGGGATCTCCTGCTCGGCGCCCACCTCGGGATGCTGTCTCCCGGCGAGCGTCCGGCGGCCTTTCCCTTCCGCGTCGAGGACAACCCGACGGAGCTCGTCGGACGGGTGCTGGTCGCGATGGACGACTGCATCCGCGAGGTCTTCGCCGCCCACCCCTCGATCGAGTCGGTCCTCGGACTCCTCACGCGCGACCTCGGCCGGCGAGCGGCGGGAACGGGGAGTCACCGGCGCGACCTCGACGCGGCGGCCGGCTACGTCGCGCTGGGCCTGCCGGATCAGGCCCGGGACTTCGTTCGCGACCTCGCCCGGAATCACCGCCGCAACCGGAGCGCCCCCTCGCTGCGACAGGCGGATCGCCTCGACGCGCTGCGCGCCGCCCTCTGAGCGGTTCCCCTCGCCTCCGGCGACTTTCTGAACGCCGGACCCGCGGGCGACGTTGGGGGACGTCGAGCCGGAGCGGGTCGGGGCGAAGGGCGCGGGTTCGGAGACGAGATGGACTTCCGGATGAGGATCACGGCGGCGGTGTCCGCGGCCGCGCTCGGACTGGCCGCGTTCGCCGTCGCGCTCCGCCATCGATCGGAACCCCCGCGTTCACCGTCGATGCCGGCGTCCGACGTCGGCCCCTCCTCGACGGTCGTCATCGAGGTCGTCGACGCGGAAGGGCGACCCGCGCCGGACGTCCGGGTCGGCTTCCTCGTCGATGATCGAGGTCCCGGAGGGTTCTGGCCCCAGGAGGAGTTCGCGGACGAGTCGCCGCACCTGAGCCACCGGGCCGAGACGGACGGTCTGGGCCGGGCCTCGTTCTCGAGGATTCCGCCGGGGCGCTACCGAGGGGTGGCCGTGACCGAGGGCGGCGCGGCGAAGTTCCTCCTCGCCGTCGCCGCTGACGTGTCGCAACAGGTGGTCCGGGTCCGGCTCGCCCTCGTGCGACGTCTCTCGTTTCGCGTCATCGATGAGAGCGGCCGGGGCGTGGCTGATGCGCTGGTCGCGCTCGTCGATCCCGATTCGGAGTCCACGGAGGAATGGGACGACCGGCTCGCCGGTCAGGCCTGCTTTCCCCACGGAGTGACCGACGCCGCGGGCCGGCTCGGGGTGTTCGTGCCCCGATCTCCGCGGTGGCCCGGACTGGCGCGGGCCGGCCGGGTCGATGTGGTGGTGCCACGATTCGGCGCGACGCCGACGGTTCGTCGGTGCGACCTCGGCGGCGATGGCGAGGCGATCGAGGTCGTCGTGCCTCGACCCGTCACTCTCGAGCTCGCTCTGGCGCTGCCCGACCGGAATCCGGACGGGGTGGAGATCTTCATCAACTCCGGCGCGGTCTCGAAGAAGATCGAACGCGAGGACCTCGGGCGGCTCCATCCTCAGTGGGACCCGCCACGAGCCCGTTCCCTGGGCCACGGCGACCCGGGCTGGGCGCTCGTCGTCCCGGCATCGGGCCGGCGCCTCGCGGCCTTCGCGCCGGGCGGGACCGCGACGATCACGGTCATCGGGCCTCCCGGCGAGGACATCCACCAGGTCGTCATCGCGCCCGAGGTCGGCTCGTCTCGGGTCGTTCTCACGAATCCCCGGCGCGAGTAGGTTCCCGGCCCTGATCTCGCCCGATCGTGTGCTTTGCGTGAAGGCCGGTCCCGAGGGGGTGGCCGGAGGCCGCGCTGCGTAGGATTCCCGCGTGGAACCGGAAAGCGCCATGCGTGACGACGACGAGAGCTCGAAGAAGCGGCCCCGGACGACGCGGACGACCCGCCTCGAGATCCAGGGCGGCCTCGTGCCGCCCTCGGCCGGGGGCGAGCTCGCCTCCTACCTGCTCGTGATCTCGGGCGACGGGGTGGGGCGACGCTTCGAGGTGACGCCGAGCGGGGCGGACATCGGACGCAGCGCGGAGGCGGGGATCGCGGTGCGCGAGAGCGCCGTCTCGTCGCGACACTGTCGGGTCGCCCTCGTCGAGGGGCGCGTCGAGGTCGAGGATCTCGACTCCACCAACGGCACCTGGGTGGACGGCCGGCAGATCTCGGGGACGGTGGTCCTCGAGGCGGGCTCGGTGCTGCAGGTCGGGCGCACCGTGATGCGCCTCGAGCTGCGGAGCCAGGCCGACGTCCTCCAGGCCATGCGCCTCAACGCCGACCTCGAGAAGGCCGCGGCCTACGTGCGCGCCCTGCTGCCGAATCCGCGCGAGGAGGGGACGCCGCGGATCGAGTGGGTCTTCGAGCCCTGCGAGGCGCTCGGCGGGGACGCCTTCGGCTACTTCGATCTCGAGGACGGACGCACCGTCCTCTACCTGATCGACGTCTGCGGCCACGGCGTCGGCTCGGCGCTCCACTCGGTGGCGGTCGTCAACGCGCTGCGGCAGCGGACGCTGCCCGGGGTCGACTTCGGCGATCCGGCGGCCGTGCTCGCGGCCCTCAACCGCACCTTCGAGATGGAGGCGCACGGCGACCAGTACTTCACGATCTGGTACGGCGTGATCGATCGCGAACGTCGCGGGATCATCCACGCGGCCGGCGGGCATCCGGCCGCGGTCCTCGTGCGGGGCGGCGAGGCGCGGGATCTCGGCGTGCGGAGCCCCGCGATCGGGCTCTTTCCGACCTCGCGCTTCCGGGCGGAGGAGACGCCGCTCGAGCCCGGCGATCGGCTCTTCGTCTTCAGCGACGGGGTCTTCGAGGTCGTCACCCGGGACGGCGTCGACTGGTCACGGGACGATTTGCGTCTCATCATGCAGGCGCGGCCCGAGGACGGGATCCCCGAGCCGCACCGGATCCGCGACGCGGTCGACGAGATCAGCGGGGCGGATCACCGGGACGACGACTTCTCGTTGCTCGTCGCGACCTTCTGACGGCGATCGGGTCATCGGTCGCGCGCCGGCGCGCGAGGAAAGGACGCTCCATGAAGATGACGGTGGTGGAAGACTCGGGCGACTTCGCCCATCTCGCCCTCGAGGGCCGGCTGGACTCCACGACGGTGGGGGCCCTCGAGGTGAAGTTCTTCGCGCTCTTCGGGCCGCAGCGCCACGTCGCGATCATCGACCTCGGCGGCGTGAGCTTCATCGCCTCGATGGGGATCCGCATCCTCGTGACCGCGGCGAAGACCCTGGCCGCTCGCAAGGGTCGTCTCGTGCTCTTCGGCCCGCCGGCGCTGGTGCGCGAGTCGCTGGAGGCGGCGGGTATCGACCAGGCCATCCCGATCGCGGACGACGAGGCCGAGGCGCGCCGCCTCGCCTTCGAATCCTGAGTCGCGGTGCGACCGGCCGGCATCAGCCTGCTGATCGGTAACGACTTCGCCGAGCTGGCGCGGGCGGCGGCGGAGATGCGCCGCTTCCTCGCCGTCGAGGAGATCGACGAGCGGGCGGCCTACGCGGTCGATCTGATCCTCGAGGAGATCGTGAGCAACGCGATCCGGCACGGCGGCCTCGCTCCGGAGGATCCGCCCACCGAGGTCCGCCTCGCGGTCTCGCCCGAGGAGCTCGATCTCGAGATCTCCGACGCCGGCCCGCCCTTCGATCCGACCGCGGCCGCGCCGCGCCTCGCCGGCCCCGATCTCGCGACCGAGCCCGTGGGCGGGCTCGGCCTCGGCATGGTCCGCAACGCGGCGCGCGAGCTCGAGTACCGCCGCGAGGGCGGGCGCAACGTCCTGCGCGCCCTCGTCACCCGCGTCTGACGAGGCGCCTCAGACCTTCTTCACGAACTCCGACTTGAGGCCCATGGCGCCGACGCCGGGGACCTTGCAGTCGATGTCGTGGTCGCCGTCGACGAGGCGGATGTTCTTGACCTTCGTGCCGACCTTGATGACCTGGGACGAGCCCTTGATCTTCAGGTCCTTCACCAGCGCGACGGTGTCGCCGTTCTCGAGGATCGCGCCGTTGGCGTCCTTCCAGACGCGCTCGCCCGCCGCGGCCGCGGCCGCTTCCTCCGCCGGCGACCACTCGTGGGCGCACTCGGGGCAGACGAGGAGATCGCGATCCTCGTAGGTGAGATCGCTCCCGCAGGCGGGGCAGGGAGGAAGATCGCTCATCGGTCGGGCTCCGGCGGGTGAGGGTCGACGGCGGGGGTGGGGCAGGATAGCGCGGCCCGCGGCCTCACCAAGGGGAAGTCGGGAGCGCGTCAGCGCTCCCTCGCCGCCTCGACCCGGGCCTTCAGCGCGTCGCGCTGCTTCACCACCGACTCGTAGCTGACGGGACCCACGTCGCGGCCGCCCATCTTCTCGAGCGCCTCCTCGGCGCAGCGGAGCGCCGACTCGTCGAAGCCGTTCTTCTCGAGGGAGTCGACGAGGGCCTTCAGGAAGTGGCCGTGTCGACGCTGGGTGAGGGCGTTGGCGCGCTGGGCGTGAAAGAGAGACTCGACGGGATCGCGCATGTCCTCGGGGGTCGAGTCGGCGACCAGCGCGGTGGCGAGGAGGATGTGCGGCGTCGGATCGTCGGGAAGGATCGTGAGCGCCTCCCGCCAGAGGGCGATCGCCCTCGGGAGGTCCCGGTCCATGATGTCGGCCCCGCTCTGCCCGAGGAGGGAGACCAGCGACCTCGCGGTGTTGTAGGGCCAGTTCGGGAGCTTCGATCCGAGCGTGTGACCCTGGCGAAGGTGCGTCACGGCCGATTCGAGATCGCCCCGGCGCCACAGGAGGTTCCCGAGATTGCAGTGCGCCTCGGCGTGATCGGGATCGAAGTCGAGGAGACCCCGGTAGGCCTCCTCCGCTTCGTCGAACCGTCCGGCGCCGATGAGCTGGAGCGCGTAGGGGTGGAGGGCGCGCGTCTCGCCCATGGCGATGGCGCGCTCCAGGTACGCCATTCCCTCCTCGATCTTTCCGGACGCGGCGAGCGCCGTGCCGAGGTTGGCGAGCGTCTGGCCCGTCGGGTGGAGCTCGTTCGCCCGGCGGAGGAGTTCGATTCCCTCGTCCGTCCGCCCCTCGATCTGGGCGAGGCTCCCGAGCACGGCGATCGCCTGCGGCAGCTCCGGCGCGAGGGCGATGGCCTCGTCGGCGGCGCGCCGCGCCTCCTCGTATCGCGTCGCTCTCATCAGGGCGAGCGCGAGATTGACGCGGTGCTCGGCCTCGTCGGGCGCGAGCTCGACGGCGTGTCGCGCCGCCGCGATGGAGCCCTCGTGATCACCGGTCATCGCGCGGGCGGAGGCGAGGTTCGAGAAGTTCTGGGCGTCGGCGGGATCGTCCTCGCCGAGCTTCTCGAGGATCGTCACCGCCTCGCGGGACCGGTTGCTCGACATCAGGGAGAGGGCCAGCGACGAGCGCGCGACCATGTCGTCGGGCCGCCGCTCGAGCACGCGTTGCTGGGCGGCGATCGCCTCGTCGAGGCGTCCGGCCTTGCGCAGGATCTCGCCCAGCGCGCGCACCGCGCGGGCGTCCCTCGGGCGTCGGGCGACGCCGGTGCGCACCGCCGCGATCGCCTCCTCGTGCCGGCCGAGGACGGACAGTGCGAGCGAGAGCGTGAGATGGATGCGATCGTGCGCCGGGTCCCGCCGGAGGAACTCCTCGCAGTAGGCGACGGCCTTCTCGGGCTCGCCGCGCCGGACCATCGCCTCGGCGATCACGATCCCGACCTGCGAGTGCATCGGGTGCGTCTTCTCGAACTCCTCCGCCCGCGAGAACGCCTCCTCTTCGCGGCCCGCGGTCCAGAGGCTCACGATCTTCTGCGCCTCCGCCGGGATGCGGGGGTCGAGGGAGGCCGCGTGATCGAGCTGACGGAGGGCCTCGTCGATGTCCTCCTCGGCGCGCCCGGACCAGTACCAGACCCAGGCGTTCTCGGGCCAGCGTCGCACCATCGCGTCGAGGAGGGGGAGATCCGACTCGTGGCCGGGGACGTGACCGATGGCGTGCGCGTAGGAGACGTGGAAGCTCAGCCGCGGGCGTTCCGACAGCGCGATGCCGCGCTCGAAGGCCTCGGCCGCCGCCTCGAAGGCCGTGGCGTGGGCCGAGTCGTCGGTCCCTTCCTCGTGACCGCGGGCCATGTGCTGCTGGCCGATCGCAAACCACTCGAAGGCGTCCTGGCCGCGCGGGCCGAGCTCGAGGTCGATGGCGGAGGCCTCGGCGTCGCGGTTCAGGCGACGGTAGACGTCGGCGCGCACCCGGCGCAGTCCGCGCTCCTTCGGATCGGCGGCGTCGAGGGCCTGAAGGGCCGACTCCGGTCGGTTCTGACTCAGATGGACCAGCGCGCGGCCGCCGGCCGCCTCGGGCAACCCCGGCACGAGTTCCGCGGCCGCGTCGAACTCCGCCAGGGCGTCCTCGGGGCTGCGGTGGAAGATCGCGTAGTACCCGTCCGCGAGGTGACTCTCCGCGCGCGCCGCGCGCTCCTGCCGGGCCTGGGCCTCGATGTCGTCGCGGTGGGCGTAGATGTAGCCGGCGAGCGCGGCGACGAGCGGCAGACCGATCGCGAGCGTGAGGATGAGCCCCGCCGTCACCGGACGTCGGCGAGCGAAGCGCAGCGCCCGGCCGATGCGGCCGATGGGCCGGGCCGAGATCGGTCGGTTCTCGCGCACGGCGGCGAGATCGTCGGCGAAGGCCTTCGCGCTCGCGTAGCGGCGGTCGCGGTCCTTCTCGAGCGCGGTCTCGATGACGACCTTCAGATCCGGCGGCACCCAGCGACAGATCTTGCGGATGTCCGGCACGTCCTTCGTGAGGACGGCCTGGAAGAGCGCCTCCCGCGTCGGCGCCTCGAAGGGGCGCTGCAGGGCGAGGCACTCGAAGAGCGTGGCGCCGAGCGAGTAGACGTCGGTCCGGCCGTCGAGCCGGACGCGCTGTCCGGTGAGCTGCTCCGGTGACATGTAGGCGGGCGTGCCGAAGATGTCGCCGGTCTGCGTGATCGTCGGCGCGGCCTCGTCGCTGTCGTCGCGCGCGAGACCGAAGTCGAGGATCACCGGGCGATTCTCGGGGTCGATCATGATGTTCGCGGGCTTCACGTCGCGGTGGATCACGCCGCGCTCGTGGGCCGCGTGCAGGGCCCGGGCCGCCTCCTCGACGAGGACGAGGATCGCGTCGAGGTCCTGCTTGCCGGCGCCCGATTCGCCCGCGCCGCGGCCGGTCGTCCCGGTCGCGCTTCCGGGGCCGGCGACCTCCGTCTCGAGGTCGCCGACCTCGGAGGCGTCGAAGTCGAAGAGCAGAGAGGCGCCCCCGGCGAGGTCCGTGGCGTCGTCGTCGGCCGCGTCCCGGGCCCGCGCGATGCGGCGGGCGAGACTCTCGCCGCGCACGTAGCGCATCGCGATGTAGGGGATGCCGTCGTCGACGCCGGTGTCGATGACGCCACAGATGCCGGGGTGATCGAGCTTCGAGGCGACCTCGGCCTCGCGCCAGAAGCGCTGCAGCACGCGCTCGGGGTCGGTGCCGAGGCCGCTCAGGGCCTTCAGCGCGACCTCGCGCCGGAGGCGGGTGTCCTCGGCGAGGTAGACGACGCCCTGGCCTCCGCGGCCGAGCTCGCGCACGACAACGTAGGGCCCGAGGCGTTGCCCCTTCGCGCGCGAGCCGCCGGTGACGGAGGAGTCGCCGCGGGCGCGATCCGTCCGTCCGGCGGAGGTGAAGTCGTCGCGCGAGAGATCCTCGGAGTCGTCGGCGGGGTTCATCGCGGGATTATGGCCGCCCTCGAGGTTCCGCGGAACGGAATCCGGTCGGAATCTCGGGCGTGGGCGACCCGGCTCGGGGCGGCCTCAGTTCGTGGTCGCGGCGGCGGCCTTCGCGCGCAGCTTCTCGAGGCGCTCGGTGGCCATCTCCACCGTGAAGGGGCCGTCGTTCCGGCCGCCGAGGTCGTTCAGGACCTTCTGCGCGAGCTCGATGGCGGGGCCGTAGAAGCCGTTGGCGCCGAGAGCGCCGGCGAGGACCCAGAGCGGGAAGGAGGCCCGCTTCGTCATCTCGGCCGCGCGCTGGGCGAAGTAGAGGCCCTCGGCCGGATTGCGGAGCTCCTCGGGAGTTTCTTCGTCGGTGAGGGCACTGCCCAGGCCGAGGAGGGCGACGGGGTGGTCGCCATGGAGGAGTGCCTCGCGCCAGAGCGCGATCGCCTGCGCGACGTCCTCTCCCTGCAGCGCGAGCGCGCGCCGTGCCAGGGCTTCCGCGAGCCAGATGCCCGAGGGATTGGGCCAGTTCGGGCGCTTCGTGCCGAGCGCGTGACCGCGGCGCAGCATCTCGATCGCGCGGACGAGGTCGCCGCGTCCGGCGTAGAGGAGGCCGAGGTTGCAGTGCCCCTCGGCGTGGTCGGGATCGAGCTCGACGAGTCGTTCGTAGGTCGCGACGGCCTCGTCCGCGAGCCGGTTCTGAAAGAGCGCCACGGCCAGCGAGTAGACCGCGAGCGGATCGTCGGACTTCGCGGACTCGCGCAGCCACTGAAGGCCTTCCTTCCGCTTCCCGGCGGCCATGAGCGCGTTGCCCAGCTTGCCCGCGGTGATGTGGTCGGGCGGCGTGCGCGCCTCGACCGCCTTGCGGTAGAAGCTCTCCGCCGTCGCGAGGTCGCGGCGCGCCAGGGCGAGATCGCCCTGAAGAGACAGCACGCGCGGTTCCTCGGGGGCGCGCTCGACGGCGAGCGCGACGAGGCTTTCGGCCTCGTCCTTGTTTCCCCGCATGAGCAGGGACACGGCGAGGTTGACGACCGGCTCGAAGCGCGTGGTCGAGATCGAGACGGCCCGGCGTGCCGCCTCGATGGCGCCGTCGGTGTCGCCCGTGCGTTCACGCGCTCCGGCGAGATTCGTCCACACGAGGAAGTCGTCCGGGCGTTTCTTCGCCACGGTCTCGAGCGCCTCGCGCGCTTCCTTCCATCGGGAGGTCTTGGCGTAGACGGTCCCGAGATTGAAGAGGGCGCCGGGGTCGTCGGGGAGATGGGAGAGATACTCCCGCGCGGCGGCGATCGCCTCCTCGGCTCGCCCCGCCTCGGCGAGGATCAGGGAGCCGCCGGCGAGGAGCGTCCAGTCCTTGGGGCGGCGCCGACGCGCCTCGTCGTAGGCCGACACCGCTTCCGGCCGGCGACCCTGGGCGCCGAGGGACTGGGACAGGAAGGAGTAGGCCCAGAGGTCTCCGGGATCGACCTCGAGGATCCGGCGCGCCGTGGCCTCGGCGTCCCCCCACCGCTCGAGCCGGACCTGCGCCCGGGCGAGCGCGACGAGCGCCTGCGGATCCTCGGGGCGGTCCGCGACCGCGGACTCGGCGAGAGCCAGGGCCTCCTCGTTCCGTCCGAGCTCGCCGACGAGGTGCGAACGTCGGACCTTCACCGGCAGGTCGGGGTTCAGCTCGGCGGCGCGGTCGAGACGCTCGAGGGCGAGCGCCGTGTCCTTGCCGCTGGCGAAGCTGGCCCAGCTCCAGCTCCAGGCGTTGTCGGGCCAGAGCGTGAGCAGGGCCTCGATGAGGGGCGGCGATTCGATCGTCTCGGGCACGTGGAAGACGGCGTGCGCGTAGCCGAGGAAGTAGGCGAGGCGCGGGCGCTCCGAGCTCGAGATCGCGCGCTCGAAGGCGTCCCGGGCGCGGGTGAAGAGGCGCCCTCGCTCCGCGCCGTCGACCTTCTCCTCGTGGGCGCGGTCCATCAGTTCCTGCGCCTCGATGAAGTGGTCGAAGTGGTGGCGAAGCGCCGGCGGCGGCTCCGACTCGATGGCCTTCGCGCGCGCCTCGTCGCCGAGGGCGCGGAAGGCACGCGCCTCGATGCGCCGCAGGGCGGGCGGAAGCGGAGATACGGCGGCGAGCGCGCGCTGCGCGGACTCGGGGCGCCTCAGCCCGAGGAAGACCATCGCCCGACCGCCCGCGACCTCCGGGGAGTCGGGGATGAGCTCGGCCGCGCGTTCGAAGGTGGCGAGCGCCTTCTCGAGGCTCTCGTGGTGCATCTCGTAGAAGCCGTCGGCCACGAGCGACTCGACCTCGCGCTCAAGCTCGGCGCGCTCCTGCGCCGCGATGTCGTCGCGGTGCGCGTAGATGTAGCCCGCGAGCGCCGTCACCAGCGGCAGGCCGATGATGAGGGTGAGGAGCAGACCCGCCGCCATGGGACGCCGCTTCGCGAACCGGAGTGCGCGTCCGACGGGTCCGACCGGCTTCGCCTGGATGGGGCGGCTCTCGCGGACCGCGGCGAGGTCCTCGGCGAGGGCCAGCGCCGAGGCGTAGCGGCGCTCGCGGTCCTTCTCGAGCGCGGTCGCGACCACGACCGCGAGGTCGGCGGGGACCCAGCGGCAGAGCTTGCGGATGTCGGGCGCCTCCTTGGTGAGGACCGCCTGGAACAGACCCTCCCGCGTCGGCGCCTCGAAGGGCCGCTGGAGCGCCAGGCACTCGAAGAGCGTCACGCCGAGCGAGTAGACGTCGGTGCGCCCGTCCAGCCGCACGCGCTGTCCCGTGAGCTGCTCGGGCGACATGTAGGCCGGCGTGCCGAAGAGGTCGCCGGTCTCGGTGAGCGTCGGTCCCGCGTCCTCGCTGTCGTCGCGGGCGAGGCCGAAGTCGAGGATGACCGGCTGGCCGTCCCGCGTGACCATGATGTTCGCGGGCTTCACGTCGCGGTGGATGACGCCGGCCTCGTGCGCCGCGTGCAGGGCCCGGGCGCTGCGCTCGATGACGTCGAGCAGGCTCGCGAGTTCGTGGCGGCGGGCGGCGCTGCCCGAGGCGGTCGCGGTGGCGGTGGCGCTCGGTGCTCCGGGAGTCGCGCCGGGGGACGGCTCCGTCCGGTCGGACTCGCTGAAGTCGAAGTCGATCGAGGCGCCCTGGGTGTCGATCCCCTCCGTCCGGTCGCGGGCCCGGGCGATCCGCGTCGCGAGGCTCTCGCCCTCGACGTAACGCATCGCGATGTAGGGCGTGCCGCCCTCGATGCCGGCCTCGATGACGCCGCAGATGCCGGGGTGCTCGAGCTTCGAGGCCATCTCGGCCTCGCGGCGGAAGCGCTCGAGATGGCGGGCGGAGTCCGGTCCCGCGCCGAGCAGCGCCTTCAGGGCGACGCGGCGGCGGAGCCGCGTGTCCTCGGCGAGGTAGACGACTCCCTGGCCGCCGCGTCCGAGCTCCTTCACGATCCGGAAGGGGCCGAAGGTCGCGCCGATCGCGGGCGGCGAGCCGCCGCCCGTACGCGCGCCGCCGACGGCCTGGGTCACCTCGGCGAAGGCGCGGGCCACCTCGGCATCGTGGCCGCCGAACATCGCGGCGTACTCGGCGAGCGACCTGGGGTGGCCGGACGCGAGGTCATCCCGCAGCCGGCCGCGGATCGATTCGAGGGATTCGGAGTCGCTCATGGCGCCGAGATTACCCGGTGGGGCGACCGACGGGAAAGGGCGCGCGGGGCGCCCTCGAGGTCAGTCCCGCTCCTTCGGCGCCTCGAAGACGAGGGCGATCCCCATCGGGGCGGGGCCGAGATCCCGCGCCCGCTGGTTGAACTGCCACTTGCCCGCGCGCTCGCCGATCGCGAGGAGCTCGAAGCGGAGGAAGCGCTTCTTCCGCGGATCCCAGGTCGCGCGCCCGTGGACGATCGGGCGGTAGGAGTTGTCCTCGCCCTCCATGCGCGCCACCCCGTGGTATTCCACCTCGTGGTTGCCGTCGACGTCGGGGAGCCGCTTCATGGTGAGGCGCGCCTCCTTCACCTGCGGGCGCTTCCAGCGCGGCGCCTGGCCGCGGACGTTGTCGACGAGGACCTCGCGGCAGATCCGACCGAAGACCTCGGGGTCGACCTCCTGTTCCTTCTTGCCCTTCGGCAGGAAGGCGCGCGGGTCGTCGAAGGCGATCCAGTTCTGGTTCCAGGCCCACTTCGTGAAGTCGAGCCACATGCCGCGGAGGTCGGCCTTCGTGAAGCGCCGACCGCTCTCGTCGCCCTCGCCCCGCGGGAGGTCGCGCAGGAACACGCGCAACACCAGCTTCTTGTCGGCGTACTCGGGCGGCATCGCGGTGCGGACCGAGGGCACGGGGAGGTTCCGGTACTTCTTCTCCTCGCGGAGCTTCTCCCAGCGCTCGAGCGCCCGCGCGAGCCGCTCTCGGACCGCGTCGGCGTTGCCGCTGATGGCGTGGGCGCCCTCCAGGTACTCGGCGTCGGGGCCGATCATATAGACGCCCTGCTTCGTGCCGGGATCGTTCCAGTCCTCCTTCGGGACAGACGCGCCGAAGCGCTTGAAGAAGAGGTGGCGCGGGTCGTCCTTCGCGCGCTGGAGGGACCACTCGCCCTCCGGGTAGAGGAAGTGGACCTCCTCCGCGACGGTGACGAACTCGCGGGACAGCTCGAGGATCTTCGGGTCTGACCAGACCAGCTGGCGTCCGCGGACGCCGTTGTTTCACGTGCAGCCGAGCGGGTGCCCGTTCATCGTCCAGAGGAGGATGGGACGGCCGAGCTTCCTCGCCTCCTCGACGGCGGGCCAGAACTCGTTCCGCCAGCCGATCCGCTCCCAGGCCAGCTCGGCCTCCGAGGGGCGGATGAAGTCCAGCCAGTCCCGCAGGTTCTCGGGCCCGGGAACGAGGGAGACCTCGGCGTCCTCGCCAACCGGCGGCGCCTCGTCCTGCGCGGAGAGGGCCGTCGCGCCGAGCGCGAGGAGGAGGAGGGCAAGGAGGGGCATGCGCATCGTCTTCATCCGGGAAGGGTAGTCCGGGCGCGCCGGCCCGGGCAAGGCCGGGCCGGAAGTCACGACCCGGGGGCGGATTCCGGCGGCGAGCGCGACCGTCGTCAGTCGGCGCGGAGCGCCCGAAACCGGCCGAGGAGGTCCTTCCAGGTCGCGCTCTCCTCGTCCTTGATCGCGCCGCTCGCGATCGCCTTCGCCACGAGCGCCATCGCGGGGTGCGCGGCGACCTCCTTCAGCGTGGCCGCGAGACGGCGGCGCTCGAGGAATCCTCCGTCGGCCATCTTCCGCCAGTCGTCGAGCCGGCGGGCGAAGCGAGCCGCGCCCTCCTGGCGCAAACGTCGTCTCCGTTCGTCCGTGATCGCACCCGCGTCGCGACCTCCCGCGAAACCGGCCTGGATGTCGAGGGCGAGGAGCGCGAGCGCGCCGGTCTCGTCGTCACTCTCCAGCTCCGGGCGGAGCTCGTGGGCCCGGCGGAGGATCGTTGCGGGGACGACCGTGTATCCGGCCTCGACCCAGGCGTCGACCCTCTCGAGCGCGAGGTCGAGATCGGCATCGACGCCGTTCCGCGCCGCGGCCTCGGCCTCGGCGATCCGGCCCTGCGCCGCCAGCGCTTCCGCGAGGCGACCGTGGAAGGGCGCGTAGTCGGGGTCGATCGCGACGGCCCTCGCGTAGCAGTCCTCCGCCTCTTCGAGCCGGCCGAGCTTCGCCAGCGTCTCGCCGAGGTCGTACCAGACGTCGTCGGCGAGCGGGAGTCGTTCGAGCGCCCGGCGGAGGTCGGCGGCCGCGGCTTCGATATCCTCGTCTCGCGCGTGGAGGTGCGCCCGGATGACACGAGCCGTGGGCTCGCCCGGGTCGATCGCGAGCGCCGCCTCCAGCTCCGCTCGAGACGCATCGGGACCCTCCGCGCGGTAGAGGGCCCCGGCCAGCGCGGCGCGGACGCTCGCCGCCTCCGGGGCCATCCGGACGGCATCCCGGAGGAAGGGAAGTCCCTCCGCGGGAAGTCCGGCCTCCACGAGGCCTCGCCCGGACCAGAGATGAGCGGCCGGATCGCCCGGCCATCGCGTGACGAGAGCCCGGGCGATGCGACGCACGAGGTCCCGGTCCCGCGCGAGCGCGGCCATCTCGATGAGCCGGAAGTGGAAGAGAGGGCGGGCGACGGCGCTGGTGAAGACCGCCTGCAACATGTGGTCACGGGCGCGCGCCGCCGCGCCGTCCACGCGTCGGAGGGCCATGGCCTCGTCTCGCAGCGCGAAGATGAAGTGATCGGTCGCGTCCGGGGCTCGAGGTCCTCGAGCGCGTCGATCGCCGCCTGTTCGCCGAGACCCGCGAGTCGGGATTCGCAGTAGGCGAGCAGCAGGCCGAGGCCCACCGAGCCCGGACCGGGATGGGCATTCTCGACGAGCAACGCGCGGGCCCCCTCGTGGTCGCGCCGGATGAGGAGATCACTGACGATGGCGGCCTGGGCCTCGGCGACGAGGAGCCCTTCTTCGCGACAGGTGTCGAGGACCGCCGCGGCCTGGTCGGTCTCGCCCGAGGCCCGCAGGAGGAATCCCCGCTCGAGCACGCGATCGCGAGCGGCGATCTCCCGCGATCGGCGCGCCTGCTCGACCAGGGGCTGGCGTCCCAGCACGAAGGCTCCGAGTCCGGAGAGGAGCGCGAGCGCGAGGATGCATACGGCGAAGAGACTCGCGACCGCCGGGCGCCGGCGGCTCCAGCGGACGAGCCGTCCGAACGCGGTCACCGGGCGGGCGGCCACCGGGCGATTCTCGAGCACCGCTTTCAGATCATCCGCGAAGTGCGCGGCGCTCGCGTAGCGACGGTCCGGATCCTTCTCGAGCGAGCGCTCGACGACGACGTCGAGATCGGTCGGGAGTTCCGGGACGAGGGCGCGGAGTCGCGGCGGGTCGCGGAGAAGGATCTCCTGGTAGAGCGCCTCCCTCGTGGGGGCGACGTACGGTCGGCGGTGGGCGAGGCACTCGAAGAGCGAGACCCCGACCGAGTAGAGATCGGTGCGCGCGTCGACGCTTCCGCCCCGCCCGGACACCTGCTCGGGCGACATGTAGGCCGGGGTCCCGATGAGGTCTCCGGATCGGGTCAGGGTGACGGCGTCCTCCAGCTCGGCCCGGGCCAGCCCGAAGTCGAGGATGACCGGGCCCTCGTCGCGCGTGACCATGATGTTCCCGGGCTTGATGTCCCGGTGGACGAGCCCCGCGTCGTGCGCGACCTGGAGGGCCTCGAGCACCCGGACGAAGAACGTCAGCGTCTCGCGAGTTCCCTCGGCGACGCGGCGGCCCTCCGAAGAGGTCGGCGATCGCGAATCGCGAGAGGTCTCGCGGGCCTCCCGGATCCGCGCGTCCAGGGGCACCCCTTCGACATGGCGCATCGCGATCCAGAGCGTCCCCTCGTCCTCGCCGGCGTCGTAGATCGTGCAGATGCCGGGATGGTCGAGGCCCGAGACGATCTCCGCCTCGCGGCGGAATCGCATCCGCGCCGCCGGCGACAGGGACAGGGCCGAGGACAGGATCTTGAGCGCGACGCGTCGGGGGAGGCGCAGGTCGTCGGCGAGATAGACCGCGCCCTGTCCGCCCCGGCCGAGCTCGCGCCGGAGCCGGTAGTGGCCGATCCGACCCGGTCCGGGGTGCGGGTCCGCGCCGGACGTCCGACCCGGACCGGGCTCGCGGCCCGGCACGAGGGTCCCTTCCTCCTCGCTCGAGGGGTTCGTCGGGTCCGAGTCGTCGGGAGGGACGATCTCGGTCTCGTCTTCGGACCGAGCCATGGGTGCTCTCGTCGTGCGGCGGTCGATCTCGACCGACCCGGCCGGTGGCGGAACGCTCCGCCCCTCCCGGAAGGATAAGAGACACGGCGTCTCCCGGGGAGCGGACCGTCGCATCGGGCCCGGGGGCACGACGGGCCGGGACCGCGGACTCTCCGCCGGAAGCGGGGCGACTCGGGCGAGATCCCGGGAAACCCGACGAGGCCCGGATTCCCTGTCACTTTCCGGTTCCCGGCGGCAACGCGGCGGGAGAAGCGAAGAGGCGTTGCGTCGGGGGGCCCGGGAACCTAGGCTCGTGTCAACCCGCGCTCCGGTGCCGTCCTCGCGGACGCGCCTCGCCGAGGCGGGTCCGTACCGGGTGGACCGCGGGGGTCGGTGAGGTCATGGGCGCCAAGAAGAACTGCCGCAACTGCGGCGCGGAGACGGTGAGCACGGCGGACGATCCGCTCTGCTTCTCCTGTCAGATCAGCCGCGTCGAGACCGAAGGCGGCGGGAACACCGGCTTCTTCTTCGACGAGCTCGACGACTCGCGCCAGTTCGACGGGCTCGAGGAGCGGCTCGCCGAGGCGCTCGACACCATCGACATCGAGGGCGAGATCGGCCGCGGCGGGATGGGTGTCGTCTTCCGGGGACGCCAGAAGAAGCTCGACCGCGCGGTCGCGGTCAAGGTCCTGCCGCCGATGCCCGGCGCGGACGAGAGCTTCTCGGTGCGCTTCCTCACCGAGGCGCGGGCGATGGCCCGCATGCACCATCCGAACATCGTCGCGATCCACGACTTCGGCCAGACGCCGGACGATCTCTCCTACATCGTCATGGAGTTCGTGAAGGGGCGTCCGCTGTCCGAGATCTCGGGGCGGCAGATCCTCGAGCCGAAGCGCTGCCTCGGAATCATGGCCCAGATCGCGGAGGCGCTCGCCTACGCGCACGGCCTCGAGGTCGTCCACCGCGACATGAAGCCCCAGAACGTCCTCGTCGACGAGGAAGACCGGCCGAAGATCGCCGACTTCGGCATCGCGAAGCTCGAGGGCGAGCGTCACTCGGAGCGCCTCACCAAGACGCACCAGATCCTCGGCACGCCGCTCTACATGGCGCCCGAGCAGGCGGTCGGCGCGAAGGCCGTCGATCACCGCGCCGACCTCTACGCGCTCGGCGTCATGATGTTCGAGGGCCTGACGGGGCTCCTGCCGGACAAGACCGTCGATGCCGACGAGCAGCTCGCGCGCTTCGATCCCCGCGTGAAGCCGCTCGTGAACTCGCTCCTCGAGAAGAAGGTCGCGCGCCGGGCCGACTCCGCGGCGGAGATCGCGAAGCGGTGCCACGAGATCGCGCGCACCTGGGACGATCGTCCGAAGAAGCGCGGCCTCTTTGGGCGGATGTTCCGGAGCTGATCGCCGGGTCCGCGCTTCTTGACGCTCGGGCCTCCCGGTCCTAGGCTCACGGGCTCCGGCCGGACGCCCCCGGCCTCGCGGGCGAGTCATCTCCAGAGCACGGGTGAACAGGACATGAGCGAGGACGAGCTCGACCGACCGGCCGTCGGGGGCGAGGACGCCGGGGATTCCGGCTCCGCGATCGAAGGTGACGGCGGCCTGAACTGGTCGACCCCCTGCGACTGGGGCACCCTGCCTGCGGAGGCTCCGCGCCGGCGCCGCTCCCGCTCGAGATCGAGCTCACCCACGACCCGAAGGTCAACTTCGCGCTCCAGCAGAACGGCGTCGACGTCGTCAAGGAGCTCGCGCTCCGCAACCTCTCCGACGAGGGCCGGCGCGGGCTCGAGATCGAGCTCGCGATCGAGAACGGCCTCGCCTCGCCCGTCGTCGCGCGGCTCGACGCCCTGCCCGGCGGCGCTCGCCAGCGGATCGACCTCCCGCGCCTCGACCTCGACCCGGCCGCGCTCGCGACCCAGATCGAGCGCGAGGTCACCCGCCTCCGCGTGACGGTCCGCGCCCCCGGTCACGCCGAGCTCGTGCGCACCTGGCCGCTCGAGGTCCTCGCCCACAACGAGTGGCCGGGGCTGGGGGTCCTCCCCGAGATCATCGGCGCCTTCGTGCTCTCGAACGATCCCGCCGTCATGGCCTTCCTCGCCCGCGCCCGCGACGTCCTCGTCGAGCAGACCGGCGACGGTTCGATGTCGGGCTACCAGTCCGGCGACCGGGCCCGCGTCGGGGCCGTCGTGCGCGCCATCGCCGACGCCCTGGGCGCCGAGGGCATCAGCTACGTCGGCGTCCCGCCGAGCTTCGAGCAGGAGGGCCAGAAGCTCCGCTTCCCGGCGCGCATCCTCGAGCACCGACAGGGGAACTGCCTCGATCTCTCCTGCTTCCTCGCCGCCGCCTTCGAGCTCGCGGGCCTGCACCCCCTGATCTTCATGGTCGAGGGGCACGCCTTCGTGGGCGCCTGGACGACGCCCGACTGCTTCGCCGGCCCGGCGATGGACGACGCCTCGCAGATCGCGAAGCGCGTCGAGCTCGGCGAGATGATCGTGCTCGAGACGACGCTGCTCGCGCGCACGCCCCCCGCGCGTTTCGACGAGGCGGTCCGCGCCGCCGCGCGCCGGCTGGAGGCGCCCGAGAAGTTCCAGTGCGCGCTCGATCTGCGCGCGGCGCGCAAGCTGCGCATCCGCGCGCTCCAGGTGGGGACCCGCGGCGGGACCGCGAGCGAGGACGAGGCCGTCGCCCTGAGCTTCGCCCCGTCGGCGGCGCTGCTGCCCGAGGCGCTCCAGCGTTCCGGCGCCGCTCGTCCGGCCGTCGGGGAGGCGGCGCGCAGGCATCGACGTCTGGAAGGGAAGCCTCGACCTCACGCTCCGCAACCGCTTCTCAACTTCCGGCCCACGAAGTCGAATCTCGGCTTCCTGGTGCCTCGACCTCGAACGCTTCGAGGATCCTCGCCGAGGCGAGACCTTCGTTCTCGATGCGCGGCCGACGCTCGCCGAGGAGGGCTCGCGCAACCTCGAGGAATCGGCGGGCGAGAACCCGCTCGAGGCCTATCTGCGCGACGAGATCGAGGAGCCGGCTCCACGCCGACCGGGACGCGAAGCTCGCTCGACGCCTCGCTGACCGCCATCTTCCGGGCCGCGCGCAGCTGAGGAGATCGGCGCCGGCACGCTCTACGTCGCCTCGATTCCTCGAGTGGTACGAGAGCGAGGACGCGTCCGGATCGCGCCGCCGCTCGCCGATCATCCTCGTCCCCGTCGAACTCCGCCGGGCGCGGGTCGGCGGCGAGTTCGCTTCGTGGCCTCGGGCGAGACGCGCGCATGAACGTCACCCTGCTCGAGAAGCTGAAGCCTCGACTTCCGCATCGACGTCGACGGGCCTGGATCAGGGTCTGGGCCGACGAGAGCGAGGGCGGGGTCGGCATCGCGGTCCGCTCGATCCTCGACGAGGTCCGCCGCGCGGTCCTCGGTCAACGTCGATGGCGCGTGCGCGAGGACGCCGCGCTCGCGATCCTCGCCTTCAGCAAGGTCACGATGTGGGAGGACCTCGAGGCGAACGCCGAGGTCCTGCTCGAGAATCCTGTCGTCGATCACCTCGTCCATGGTCCGGGGGCCGCCTTCGAGAGCGAGGATCTGCCCGCGCCCCGCGACGTCGATCGCGAGCTGCCGGCCGTCGACTGTCTCTGTCCGCTCGACGCCGACTCCTCCCAGCTCGCGGCGTCCGTTGCGCAGCGCGGCCGGACCTTCGTGCTGCAGGGGCCCCCGGGCACCGGCAAGTCGCAGACGATCACGAACATGATCGCGCAGGCGATGGGGCAGGGGCGGACGGTCCTCTTCGTGGCCGAGAAGCGCGCCGCGCTCGAGGTCGTGCGGAGCCGCCTCGCGCGGATCGGGCTCGCCCCCTTCTGTCTCGAGGTGCACTCGAACAAGGCGAGCAAGCGCGAGGTCCTGGCCCAGCTCGAGACCGCGGTGCAGAGTCTCGGCGCGCGGGCGCCGGAGGAGTGGGAGAGCGAGGCGCGGCGTCTCGAGGAGCTCCGCCGCGAGCTCAACCGCCACGCCGAAGCGATCCACGCGCGGCACCCCTCGGGGCTGTCCGTCTTCCGGGCGACCTCCGAGCTCATCGGGCTGCGCGAGGTGCCGGTCTTTCCCGCCGACGCCGAACGCGTCCGGAGCGCGACGGCGGAGGAGGTCGACGGTCTCGGCGAACTCGGCGACCGCCTCGCCACCGCCGCGGATCGCGTCGCGCCGATCGTCGCGCATCCCCTGCGCGCGGTCCGGCGGCGGGAGTTCTCGCCGCGTCTCCCGGGTGAGCTGCGGGCCGACGCCGAGGCGCTCGCGGGCGCGGCGCGCGCGGCGGAGGCGGAGTGGCGCGATCTCGCCACCCGACTCGAGGCGCCGGCGGTGGCGAGCGATCGCGTCGTCTCGCGGATCCTCGACCTGCTCGAACGCGCGGCCCGGAGTCCGGGCGTCTCGCGCTCGCTCCTCGAGACGGCGGACTGGAAGGGCTTCGAGGCCGACTTCACCGCCGTGGTCGCGCTCAAGTCGGATCGCGACGAGCGCCGCGCCGAGCTGGCCGGACGGTTCCGGCCGGAGTTCCTGGATCTGGAGCCCCTGCCCGAGATCGCGGCGATCGACGAGGCGGAGGCGAAGTGGTTCCTGCCGCGCTGGTTCGCGCGTCGGGCCGTCGCGCGCCGGCTCGGGGCCTACCTCGCGAGGCGCGAGGACCTCGACCTCGCCGCCTATCGCGCGGCCCTCGAGGCCTCGGCCGAGATCCGTCGCGCGGATCGCGAGCTGGCCGATCCGAGACACGTCGCCCCGGCGCGCCTCGCCGAGAACTGGCAGGGCGGCGAGGCCGACACCGCGACGCTCTGGGCGCAGGTGCGGTTCGCCCGGGAGTTCCGGGAGGCGCTCGCCGCGCTGCCCGGCTCGCCCGACGGCGAGGCCTGGCGGGCGCGCCTCGTCGCGCTCGCGACCGGAGAGCGCGAACGCCTCGCGCCGGGCGGGCCCTGGCGGATCGCGCTCGAGCGCGCGGCGGCGAGCCGGCACGAGTACGACGCCGCGCGGCGCGCGCTCGTCGAGTGCGTCGACCTCGACGAGACGGCCGCCTTCGGTCCCGAGGACGCGGTGAGTCCGGATCTCGTCGCGGCCGCGGCCGAGGCGCTCGCGGGCGCCGGCGGCGCGCTCGCGGACTGGTGCCACTGGCGCCGCGTGCGGGGCGAGGCCGAGGAGCTCGGCTGGGAGGGACTCCTGGCCGCCGTCGACGCGGGAACGCTCGCGCCGGAGGGGATCCGCGACGCCCTGCGTCGCTCCTTCCTCGAGGAGTGGCTGCTCCAGGCGGTGGAGTCGGACGATCGCCTCCGCCGCTTCAACACCGCCGAACACGGGCGGAAGATCGCGAGCTTCCGCGAGGCGGATCGCCACCTGATCGAGCTCGCGGGGAAGGTCGCGGCGGCCCGCGCCGCGGGGCGCATCCCCGACTTCAATCGCGAGTCGCCCGACGCCTCCGAGGTCGGCCTGCTCAAGCGCGAGATGCGCAAGAAGCGGCGCCACCTCCCGCTCCGCAAGCTCTTCGCCTCGCTCCCCGGGCTCCTGCCCCGGCTGAAGCCCTGCCTCCTCATGAGTCCGCTCTCGGTCGCCCAGTACCTCGAGCCCAGCCGCTTCCGGGCCGACCTCGTCATCTTCGACGAGGCCTCGCAGATCCCGGTCTGGGACGCGATCGGGGCGCTGGCGCGGGGCAAGGCGGCCGTCGTCGTCGGCGACTCGAAACAGCTCCCGCCGACCTCGTTCTTCAGCCGCGCCGACGTCGAGGACGAGGACGCGGCGGACGTGACCGTGGACGAGGTCGAGTCGATCCTCGACGAGTGCGAGGTCTCGGGGCTCCCGACCTCGCGGCTGCTCTGGCACTACCGGAGCCGCCACGAGTCGCTGATCGCCTTCTCGAACCACCACTACTACGACAACCGCCTCTTGACCTTCCCCTCGGCGGCCGACCGGGTCGAGGGGCTCGGCGTCTCGATGCGGTACTTCGAGGACGGCGTCTACGATCGCGGTCGGTCGGCGACCAACCGCCGCGAGGCCGAGGCGATCGTCGAGGAGGTCGTCGCGCTGCCTCGAGCCCGGGGATCCGGCGCGGAAGCCCTCGATCGGCGTCGTCGCCTTCAGCCTGCGGCAGCAGAAGCTCATCGAGGATCTCCTCGACGAGGCGCGCATCGCGCACCCGGGGATCGAGGACCACTTCGGCGAGGCCGCCGTGCCCGAGCCCGTCTTCGTCAAGAACCTTGAGAACGTCCAGGGCGACGAGCGCGACGTCATCCTCTTCTCGATCTGCTACGGCTTCGACATCGGCCGCCGGATCGCGATGAACTTCGGGCCCATGAACTCGAGCGGCGGCGAACGTCGCCTGAACGTCGCCATCACCCGCGCGCGGCGCGAGGTGATCGTCTTCTCCTCGATCCGCGCCGAGCACATCGATCTCGCGCGGACGCAGGCCGAGGGCATGCGACACCTGAAGACCTTCCTCGACTACGCCCATCGCGGGCCGCGGGCGCTGGCGGAGGCGACGCAGGTCGATCCCGCCGCGGACTTCGACTCGCCCTTCGAGCGGGACGTGGCGGAGGCCCTGCGGGGTCGCGGGCACCTCGTCGATCTGCAGGTCGGATGCTCGGGCTACCGGATCGATCTCGCCGTGAAGGATCCGGACGCGCCCGGGCGCTATCTCCTCGGGATCGAGTGCGACGGCGCCGCGTATCACTCGGCCGCTTCGGCGCGCGATCGCGATCGGTTGCGGCAGTCGGTCCTGGAGGGGCTCGGCTGGACGATCCACCGGGTCTGGTCCTCCGACTGGTGGGCGAATCCCGGGCGCGAGATCGAGGGGCTCGAGGCCGCGATCGCGCGGGCGCGGCGCGAGGCCTCGGCGCCGGCTCCGGAAGCCGAGCCGCCCTCCGAGTCCGCGCCGCCGAGCGAGGGCGGAGACGCGGCCGAAGTGGCGGCGCCCGGAGCGGTGCCGGACGCGTCGCCGTCGGACGCGGGGGAGGAACCTCCGTCCGGCGATGCGACGGCCGAGCCCGGCCCGCGCTACGCCGCCGATGCGTCGGCCGTGGAAGCGGTGGTCGACGCGGCGAGCCCCGAATCGCACTACCCCTTCGCCGCGGAGGAGCTCGCGCGAGGAGACGAGGAGGCCTTCCTGCGACCCGACCGCACGCGCGACGTCGCCGCGCATCTCGCCGAGGTGGTCGCGGAGGAAGGGCCCGTCGCGATCGACCGGGCCTTCCGACGGGTCGCCGCGGCCTGGGGTTTCCGCAAACTCACGGCCCGGCCTCGCGGCCGGCTCGAGACCGCCCTGGCCGCGACCTCGGTGGTCGTCCGCGGCGACTTCCTCTGGCCGCACGATCTCGATCCCGCGCGCTGGGATCGCTTCCGCCCGCCGCACCCGGACGATCCCTCGCCGCGGAAGGCCGAGGAGATCCCGCCGGAGGAGCTGGCGATGGCCGCCCTCGACGTGCTGCGGGACGCGATCTCGCTCCCCCGGGAGGAACTCGCGCGGAAGACCGCGCGGCGCTTCGGCATCTCGCGGCTGGGGGCGCGCGTCGAGAGCGCGATGGAGGCGGGAATCGCCGGTCTCCTGGCGCGGGGCGCGGCGGTCGCCGACGGCGACATCGTCCGGCTCGAAGAGGGAGCCTGACGGGGCGGGGCGGTCGTGGGGTAGGATCCGTCCTTCTGCCGGAGGACGCCCCATGACCCGCCGCCGTTCGATCCTGCTTCCGATCCTCGTCCTGCTCGTCGCGACGGGCCTTCCGGCCCAGGTGCACTACCACGAGGACGGCAACCCCTGGAAGCAGCGCGCCGGGAACGGCCCCGACGCCGAGGTCGACGGCTGGTACTACAACCTCGGCATCACCGGCATCCGCGCGCAGCTCATGGCCGACGAGCCGACGCACCTCCTGGTGAAGCACGTCTTCGCGAAGTCGCCCGCGTCCAAGCTCGTGAAGGTCGGCGACGTCATCGTCGGCGCCGGCGAGGCGCGCTTCGAGACCCCGCACCGCAACGGCTACGGCATGGACAAGTTCGGGCCGGCGGGACCGATCGCGGACTTCGCGGCCGCGCTGGAGACGAGTCAGGGCAAGCAGGGGAAGGGACGGCTCGCGCTCGTCCTGCGCCGCGGCGAGAAGGAGAAGGCGGTCGAGCTCAAGGTGGGGACGAAGTACGGCGAGTACGCGCCGAGCTTCCCCGCCGACTGCAAGAAGAGCGAGCAGCTCCTCGACGAGCTCTGCGCCTACCTCGTGAGCGAGCAGCGCGACGACGGCTCCTGGGGCAGCGAGCCCCAGAACACCTTCGCGCCGCTGGCGCTCCTCGCGACGGGCGAGAAGAAGTACCTGAAGGCGGTCGAGAAGGCGGCGCGCTTCCACGCGCGCACGACGAGCGCCCGCGACGAGTCCTCGCTCATCAACTGGCGCTACATGGGGGCGGGGATCGTCCTCTCGGAGTACTACCTGGCGACGGGCGCGAAGTGGGTGAAGCCCGAGCTCGAGGAGATCTACGAATTCATCTGCTACACGCAGTACCGCGATCTGAAGCAGGTGAATCCGCGCGTGAAGGAGACGCACCCCGACGCCTGGCCGACGGACGACAAGAAGAAGATCGGCGGTTGGGGCCACAACCCCGGCTTCGAGGGCTACGGGCCGATCTGCATGATCACGGGGCAGGGTGCCACCGCGATGGCGCTGATGAAGCGCTGCGGTCTCACCATCGACCGGACGCGCCACGACGCGGCCTACGACTTCCTCGCGCGCGGGACGGGTCAGAACGGCTACGTCTGGTACGAGGACTCGCCGGCCGGCCAGAAGGACTGGGCCGACATGGGCCGGACCGGCGCCGCCGGCGTGGCGAACCTCCTGAGCCCCTACCAGGAGACGATCTACCGCGAGCGCGCCCTGGCGCACGCGACGGTCATCGGCGAGCACCCGGAGAGCTTCCCCGACACGCACGGCTCCCCGATCATGGGGATGGCCTGGACCGCGCTCGCGGCCTGGGGCGATCCCGCGAGCTTCCGCAAGCTGATGGACGCCAATCGCTGGTGGTTCACGCTGGCCCAGTGCGGCGACGGGACCTTCTACTACCAGCCGAACCGCGACAACGCCGGCTACGGCGGCGATTCCCGGGTGAAGCCCAGTGCGGCGGTCGCGCTCATGCTTGCCATCCCGCGCCGCAGCCTCCACGTGACGGGGAAGCCCTTCGGCGACTGAATCGGGTGCGGACCGGCGAAGCGCGCGGGCGGGTCCGCGGGCGGGACTCCGGTGGCGGAGGAGACAGGTGACCGAAGCGGATGCGAAGGGCGGCACGGGGGCCTCGCCCACCGAGTACCTGCCGCGGCTGCTTTCGAAGTGGCACGTGGCCTCGCGGAAGCAGGCCGAGCTGCTCGTCCGCGCCGGACGCGTCTCCGTCAACGGCGATCCCGTACGCGACGTCCTCCGGCGAGTGGATTCGCGGCGGGATCGCATCGCCGTCGACGGCCGCGCCGTCGCGGCGCCGGCGGCGGAGCGCTCGCACTGGCTCCTCCTCAACAAGCCGCGCGGCGTGCTCACCACGGTCCGAGATCCCGAAGGCCGCGAGACGGTCATGGATCTCCTCGGCTCGCGCGCGACGCCGGGTCTCTTCCCGGTGGGGCGGCTCGATCGCGCCAGCGCGGGGCTCCTGCTCCTGACGGACGACCATGCCGCGGCCGACCGGCTCCTCGATCCCCGCCGCGCCATTCCCCGCCTCTACCGCGTGCGGGTGAAGGGACGCGTCCGCTCCGAGGACCTCGCGCGGGCCGCGGCGGCGTGCACCATTGACGGCGTCCGCTACCGCCCGATGGACCTCGTCCTCGAGCGTGACACGCCCGCCGGCGCCTGGCTCCGCGTCGGCCTCACCGAGGGCAAGAACCGCGAGATCCGTCGCCGCTTCGAGGCGATCGGCCTCGAGGTCCTCCACCTCATCCGGCTCGAGTTCGGACCGATCGTCCTCGGCGACCTCGCCCCCGGCGCTTCCCGCCCGCTCCGCCCCGGCGAACTCGACGCCCTGCGCGCGCTCACGCGCTGACCGCCCGAATTCTCATACGGTGTCAGTCACCCGATGAGAATCCTCGGATGCTCGTACGGTGCCAGTCACCGGATGTGCATCCCGCGCACCGGTGATCGACGTCGAGGCGTCGTCCGCAGGGATGCACATCCGGTGACTGGCACCGTACGAGCATCTCGGACGCCGATCAGCGCTCGAGGAGCAGGGCGCCGAGCAGCGCCGCGCGCGCCGTCCAGGCCGCGGTGCGGATGAGGTTCGTGCGGACGAGGGCGCGGAGCGTCGCCTCGTCGCGACCGCGCGCGAGGCGGGCGTGCTGCGGGACCTGGAAGACGATCGTGGCCGCCCAGACGATCACGACGAGGGCGGCGGCCCAGACGACGCGGGAGTCCAGGTCCCGATCACGATGCGCGAGCCAGAGCGCCAGGACGAGCTCGCTCGTCATCGTCGGGGCGACGATCCAGGTGATCGCGCGGGTGTGCGCGGCGTGGTACGCCGGGAAGTCCTCCGCCGGCACGCGACGCAGGAGCGGGTAGTGGACGACCTGGATCGTCCAGATCAGCCCGCAGTGGAAGGCCGCGAGGGCGAAGTTCGCGAGGAGCAGGGCCATGGCGCCGCATCCTCGGATCCCTCGGCCTGGGAGGCAAGGGCTGCCGTCGTCAGCGTGGGGCCCGACTCGGATGCAGGTACGGTGCCAGTCACCGGATGTGCATCCTGCGCACCGATGATCGACGTCGAGGCCTCGTCCGCGGGGATGCACATCCGGTGACTGGCACCGTACCTGCATCTCTTCGCGGGATGCGCGTGCGATGACGGGTCACCGCACGCGCATTCCGCGGTCGAGTCAGACGGCGACGATCACTGGTACGTGTAGGTCGTCGTCGCGAGGCAGCCGTCCGGTCGCACGATCGTGACCGTCACCGGCCCGACGGCGCCGGGGGGCGCGTTCCCGATGATCGAGGACGCGCTGCTGCTCGAGACCGTCGCCGGCGTCGAGCCGAAGGTGACGGTCATCGCGCCCGCGGTGAAGTTCTGGCCCGCGATCACGAAGATGCCGCCGCCCGCCGCGGGTCCCGTGCTCGGCGAGATCAGCGAGATCGTCGGCGAGGGCGAGATCGTGCCCGTCGTGAACTGCCCGTCGGGGTTGGCGATGACGAGCGGAGCGTCACAGGGGTAGCCGCCGACCGCGACGAAGGTCGCGGTGTTGGCGTCGACCACCGTCAGCGCCTCGGCGACGCCGTTGATCGAGAGCGCCATGCCCGGCTGGAAGCCGCTTCCCGTGACGGTGACCGTCTGGCCGGCGAGCGGGACGGCCGGCGAGACGGTGCTCAGCACCGGGGGCGGGCCGAGCGCGACCTCGACGATGATGCCGTTGGTGATCGCGACCGCATTCGGGTTCGTGTTGTCCTCGATCACCGCGCCCTGGAGCGTGAAGACGGCCGGGAAGGGGATGCCCGCCGGCAGGTTGAAGTTCCAGGGCGTCGGCGACGCGAAGGGGATGAGCGGCGGCGTCGACGGGAGCTGGATCAGGTTGTCGGCGAGGACGAAGAGCACGGGCGAGGTCGGGTTGAAGTAGGCGATCGGCAGGCAGATGTCGCCGAAGACCGTGTTCGTGATGATCGGGACGTTCAGGCCGATGGCGCCGACGATCGCGAAGTGCGCCGGCGCCGGGTTCACCGGCGGCTGCGCGAGGTGGAAGTTGATGGGGGCGTTGATGCCGACCTTGACGGTGCGGTCGAGGCCACCGGTCTCGCCGTTGACGGTGAAGATCTCGGCGATGCCGCCGACGCCGTCCTGGACGGTGCCGCCGTAGCAGGGGTGCGCCGCGCTCTGGAAGTCCCAGCTCGAGAGGAGGTGGCGCTCGAAGGATCCGCCGCAGCCGGCGGTGAAGCCGACGAAGGCCGTCCCGCCGCCGAAGAGGACGGGCGGCGGGACCGGCATCCCGCTCGAGGTCCAGGTGCCGCCGGTGGCGAAGTCGTAGGGCACGGTGAGGACCGGGTTCACGAGGTCGTCGACGTAGACCTCGAGGGTGCCGGGGACGTAGCGGATGCGCGCGGTGTGGAGGAGGCCGTCGCTCATGTTCGGGACGACGTTGGCCTCGCCGATCGAGAAGGACTCGTTGGCCTCGTTCTCCCCCGAGCCGTTCGTGTGCACGCTGACGGAGTTGCCGCTGATGTCGTTCTGGTTGCCGTTGGCGAAGGTGTCGAACTCGATGACGATCGACTCGGTCAGTCCCGTGCCGACCGCGGCCGCCACGAAGCGCCCGTAGCCCATCTGCGCGGCGTGATCGCCGAGCGCGGTGTCGAGACGCGGGTCGGCGTGGATCGCGAAGCTGAGGCCGTCGCCGCCGCCGCTCACGAGCTGCGTGACCTGGAACTCGAAGGTCGTCTCGAACCCGTCGGTCACGATGACCGGGTTGGTCGCGAAGACGGATCCCTTGCTCGAGATCACCGAGGGGTTGAGCTCGAGCTGGTTGGCGGCCTGCGCGGCCGAGCCGTTGAGGGTCAGTCCCGTGACGCTCGAGAAGTCGGGATAGCTGATGTTCTGGGCGCCGAGCGGGAGGCCGGCGAGCGCCAGGGCGAGGACGAGAAGGCCGATGCGCATGAGGTTCTCCGGTCGGGTGGTCGGGGACGACCGGAGTCCGGGACACGGGCTCGTGGGCCTCCGGAGCGATGGGGCTCGCAGAGGACGAGAGCGGACCGGATCACGTCGAAGCTGCGCTGGCGGCGCTCGGGGGGGCTTCGATTCGGGGGTCGGGTCCGGCCGGGTCGCGGCGACGGTCGTGTCCCGCATTCTGCCCGGGCGTCGGGGCGCCCGCAATCAGGATCCGGATGCTGGTGAGGCGGCCCTTGCTCCCCGGGGTGCGGATCGCCGGATGCAGGTACGGTGCCAGTCACCGGATATGCATCCCGCGCACCGGCGATCGAAGTCGAGGCGTCGTCCGCGGGGATGCACATCCGGTGACTGGCACCGTACCTGCATCTCTTCTTCGCCTCCGCCTCCCGTTCAGCCGGCGAGTTCCCGCGCCCGGGTCGCGAGGTCGCCCGCGATCTGCTCCCGGACCCGCGGCGGGACGTCGAACGCCGCCGCGTGTTCGGGCCACGCCTCGACGGCCGCCCGGACGCGGTCCAGGTGGGTCCGGGCGCGCTTGATCCCGAAGGCGGCGGCGAGGTCGAGCAGGTCGGATTCGCGGAAGTCACCCGTCTTGTCGGCGAGTCGCATCTGGTGTCGCGCCGTGAAGCCCTGTCCCTTGGCGAAGGTGAGGTCGTAGGCCGGCGCGAGATCCCAGCGTCCGCCGCGGCGCAGGTGGAACGACAGGTTCTTGACGTGGTCGTCCTGGTTGACGGCCAGGACGTTGAAGAGGGCGCGGCGGTAGGCCTCCTCGAGGCGCCCGCCCGCCATCCCGAGGCGCAGGATGGTCCGGAAGTACTCCTCGTAGGAGGAGGCGCCGGGCAGGTTGTAGTCGACGTGGACGAGGCCGCCGAAGGTGTGCTGGTGGATGCGCTCGCCGTCGTCGACGTCGAAGCGCGTGATCAGCAGGTGGGCGTAGCCGTCGTGTTCGAGAACCCGGATGTCCGCGGTCTCGAGTCCCGCCGCGCGCGCCATCGTGCCGTAGGCGGCCTCGACCCGGTTGAAGGGGAGGGGGCGGCCGAGGGCGTCGGTGCCCGAACCATCGCCCACGCCGTCGAACTTGAGGATGCAGGCGAGCTCGCCGGGGCGCGCGGGGGCGTGGCCCGAGCGGATCTCCTCGGTCGTCGGGTCGTAGCGGACGACCGCCTTCGGTCGCATGCCGCCGGCGGAGGAGCCGATGCGATAGATCTCGGGGATCGCCACCGCGGGGTCGCCCTCGACGATCTGCCGCGCTCCCCGGACGAGTTCGGCGATCTCGAGCGAGTTGCGTTCGGCCGGACGCAGCGGAAGGTCGGTGGCGGGATGGAAGGTCAGCGCGCCGAGCGCTCGCTCGCCGACGTAGAGGAGCCGCTGGACGGGACTCATCGCGCGCTCGGTCTCTCCGCGCGCGGCGAACCAGGCGCGGATCACCTTGTTGCCGAAGGCGTCCGGGAGGGCGTCGGCGAGGACGCCGGGAAGGCCGTCGAAGGCCGGGCTGCGTCGGAGTTCCTCGAAGGACTGCGGCCCCGGGCGCGAGACGGGAAGGTGGATCGGCGAGATCTCGATCCCGCGGCGCGCGAAGGTCTCGTCGTACTCGAAGACGATCCGGCCGTCGTCGATCTCGACGACCGCTCCGACCGTGTCGCCCCAGATGCGGATCTCGGCGTGGGCGCGGATCTCAGCCACGGGACGTCCCCTTTCTCTCGCGACGGAGGATCTCCATCGGCGAGACGAGCGGCTCGGGGATGAAGGACTCGAGCGCGGGCAGGCGGCCGTAGACGCGGAGGAGCTGGATCAGGGTGGCGAGGGTGGGATTCTCGCCCTCCTCGGCCCGGGCGACGGTGCGTCGGGAGAGTCCGCTGCGTCGCGCGACCTCGACCATGCTGAGTCGCTGGGAGCGGCGGAGGGCGGCGAGGCGCGCTCCGATCGCGGCCATGATTTCGGGATCGCTGGCGTCGATGAGACTTTTACCCGCCAAGATGGCCATCTGAGGCCTCCATTGTGATCTTTGTGTCCCAGTGTACTCCGATTCGACCGAATCGTCTCCGGTTGGATAGCAAATAGACCAGATCAGGCGATTTTCGGCCTTATTGGTCATCAAAAGTCGCATTTTTGGCGCCGCGCCGCGCGTTCGAGGCCGGACGGGGTGGGGGCGACGGCCCGACGGAGGCCCTCCAGCCTGCTATGAACGGCGCGACGGGGCCGGGACCAGGGGCCCCGAACCCCACCCCCCGCCCCCACCGAAGGGCCGCCCCATGCCGCCCGGTCCGCTCGCCTCGCTCCTCCTCCGGACGGGACTCGTCCTCGCCCTCCTCGCCGCGGGCCTGCACGCGGACGAGGTCCCGCTGCCCGGCTTCCGGCCCGCGCCGAAGAAGGTGCCGGCCGAGGGCAGCCCCTTCGCCCCGAAGGGGTGGTCCGTCGAGGGCGAGGTCACCTGGACGGCGGCGCCGCCGCTCCGGGCCCCGGGGCTCGGGCTCGCGCCCGGGGCTCGCGTCGCGCGAACGATCGACATCCCCGAGCTCGAGCCCTGGAAGGCCACGCAGGGGCCGGTCGATCCCGCGGACTGGGTCGCGCTCCTCGTCGTCGATGCCGACGCGGCCGCCGAGGGAGCGGGGCTCGAGCTCGCGATCGAGACGACCCGCGGCGAGAGCAAGGTGCAGGCGAACCGTCTCGCTCCCGTCGCGCGGACCACCGGCCGCATCGTCATGGAGTTGCCGGGTCTCGAGCGGGGCGGCGCGCTCGAGCTCCGGATCGCGGCGCGCGGCGCCGTCACGATCCGCGACCTCGCCATCCTCCGCCTGCCGCGGAATCCGGCCGAGATCCGCTTCGCGAAGTCGAACGGTCAGAACGGACCCGACCGTCTCGAGTCGGGCGCCCTGGGATTCGTCGCGCAGACGATCGACGGCGTCGGACCGCTGCCCGTTCTCTCGGTGCGCGAGGGCTCGCCGGCCGCCGCGGCCGGGTTGGTCGCGGGCGATCTCATCCTCAGCGTCGATGGCGAGCCGCTGCCCCGTTCGAGCTGTCGGCCGGGCTGGGCGTGGTTCGAGGACGGGCACGAGGCGAGACTCGGGCGCGCGGTCGAGCGGGCCCTCGCGACGGAACAGCCTCGCGTGCGGCTCGGGATCTGGCGGGAGGATCGGGTCCTCGAATGCGTTCCCGTCGCGCGGCCGGCCCTCCCCGAGAACTTCCCCTTCGACGACACCGCGACGCCTCGGCTCTACGAGGAACTCCTGGCCTGGGTCCGCGCCCACCGGGGCAAGAACGGCGCCTGGGCGAACGGAGGCAACGACTGGATCCAGACCGCCTTCGCCGGGCTGGCGCTCCTCGGCCGCCGCGATCCGCAAGATCGCGACACGATCGTCGAGATCGCCGAGTGGTACCTCGCGAAGTTCCCGGACCCGGAGGACTTCGGCAACCTCGGCTACTGGGCCGCCTCCTACTCGGGCATCTTCCTGTCCGAGTACCTGCTCGCCACCGGCGACGAGCGCGTGCGTCCCTTCCTCGAGCGCGCGCTGCGCTGGGTGGAGGAGGGCTTCCACACCTCGAAGTGGGGGACGCCTTGCCTCGGCCACGGACCGAGCGGGCTCCCCTACGAGAACAAGGCGCTGATGGCGCCCGCCTCGCACCTGATCGTCTTCGAAGCGCTCGCCCGCAAGGCCGGGATCGAGTCACGCATCTGGACGACCCTGCTCCCCTACATGGAGAGCGCCTGGTCCGACCCCGAGAAGAAGGGCGGACACGGCGGCATGGGCTACAACGCGAGCTATCGCGATCAGGAGGAGTTCTGGTCGCGCACCGGCCTCTTCGCGATGGCGTCGGAGCTCCGGAGCGAGAAGCCCGCGATGCGGCGGGCGATGATCGGGATCATGCGCCGCCGGCACCCCTGGATGCGCAACAGCCACGCCTACGGGAACCCGGGCGACGCCTGGGGGCTCGCGGGTCTCGCTCGCTGCGACCGCGAGGCCTTCGCCGAGGTGATGAAGGCCTGGCGCTGGAATCTCGGCGGCGCCTGGGAGCCCGGATTCGGCCTCCGGCACACGACCGCGCACATGGGCTCGCCCTACATGGGCGAGGAGGGGCTCGTGAACCCCGCCTACGCGATGGTCCTCAGCGCGCGGCACCGCGGCCTCTTCATCACCGGCGCGCCCGACTCTGATCGCGGCTGGATGAAGCTCGCGACCCTGCGGCCCCGGGTCTCGGCGTTGCGCTTCGAGCGCGGCTCCGACGGCAAGGTGGGCATCCGCGCGGCGATCCCCGGCGCCCCGATCCGCTACACGACGGACGGATCCGAGCCCGACGCCCGCTCGAAGCGCTACTCCGGACCGGTGCCTTTCTCGAAGGGCGGCGAGTTCCGCGCCCGGGTCTGCCTCGACGATGGGACGTTGGGCCCCGAGCGCCGCGAGCGCTTCGGTCCCGCGAAGACGCGCTGGGCGATCGTGGCCGCCGACGGCGCGAAGGACGAGGCCGAGGCGCGCCATCGCGCCTCCTTCCTCATCGACGACTCGGACCGACCCTGGCAGCCCGACCGCGGGCAGGACGCGGCCGATCTCCCGCTGTCGGTGACGATCGACCTCGGCGAGGTGACGTCCTTCTCCGGTCTCGCGTTCCGCGGCCCGAACGTCCCGGATCGCCTGCGCATCGCGTGGGCGCGTCAGGCCGACGCGCTGCCCGCCGAGAGTCGGGAGGTCGTGATCGAGAAGGAGTCGGATCCGCGCGCCCTTCTCGGGGAGACCGTGCGCGCGCGCTTCCTGCGCGTCGAGTTCGTGTCCCTCTTCCAGAAGGACCGCCTCCGCATCGTCGAGCTCGACCTGTTTTGAATAAATTGGGTCAGACCCCATTTATTCAAAATGGGCCCCTTTTTGAATAAATGGGGTCTGACCCAATTTATTCATGGAGCGAAGCCGTGGGCGGTGAATCCGCCGTCGACGGCGAGGCACTGGCCGGTGGTCCAGGCCGAGGCGGGGAGGCAGAAGTAGGCGACGGCGGAGGCGACCTCCTCGGGTTCGCCGATGCGGCCGAGGGGAGTGCGATCGAGGATGCGGGCGAGGTAGGCCGCGTCCTCGAGCAGGGGCTCGACGAGGGGCGTCCGCACGTACCAGGGCGCGACGGCGTTGACGAGGATGCCGTCCGCCGCCCATTCCACCGCGAGGTTCCGGGTCATCTGGATCATCGCCGCCTTCGCCATCGCGTAGGGCGTTCCCGTGCGCGTGCTCACCAGTCCCGAGACCGAGGCGACGTTCACGATGCGAGACGGCCCGCGATGGCGCGCGGCCGCGCGCAGGGAGGGCTGGAGCACGCGCGAGAGCTCGAAAGCCGCGAGCAGGTTCGTCTCGAGGAGGCGACGGATCTCCGCCTCCTCGTAGTCGAGAGCCGGCCGGCGGAGGTTGCCCCCCGCGTTGTTGACGAGGATGTCCAGCTCGGCCGCGTGACGCGCGAGCGCGGCGCGCCCCTCGGCGTCCGCGACGTCGGCCACGAGGGCCTCGGCCTCGAGCCCGCGCGCGCGCCAGGCGTCGACCTGCGTCCGCAGCTCGTCCTCGCCGCGCGCCACCGCGATCACGCGGGCGCCGAGCCCCAGGAGCTCCTCGGCGATCGCGCGCCCGATGCCGCGCGACGCTCCGGTCACGAGGGCGGTCCGTCCTTCGAGATTCCAGCGGCTCACCGGGCTTCTCCTGTCGGATGGGCGTCGCCGCGCCTCCCGCGTCGCCACGCCCTCGTCGGGGATTCTAACCACGGCTCCATGAAGAGGGGGCCCGTCCGGCGTCATGCCGGACGGGCCCCCTCTCACCGCGGGACGCCGGAGATCAGTTGAAGGTGACCTCGTGCGCGTCCGATCCGCCGAAGATCCCGTTGGCGGCCGTCGGGGTCGAGACGAAGGCCTGGATCCGTCCCACGTAGCCGGCCAGGGGCGCCGGCGGGACGAAGTTCAGCGCGATGGGCTGGGTCGTGAGGAGCGTCGGGCCGAAGGGGCCGGCGACGCTGCCGTCGAAGACCACGAGCACCTGCGAGACCTGCAGGTGGACGAAGGGGAAGATGACGTTTCCGGGGGGCGAGATGCCCTGCCAGAACTGCACCGCGAGGATCGGGATCGTGTTCACGAAGGTCCCGCAGGGCGTGCCCATCGTCACGGTGAGGACGTCGCTGTTCGTGAGCGCCGACTTCGTCGGCTCGAGACCGGTGCCCGCGCCGTTCACGTAGGTCCGCATCTCGAAGTCCTCGCCGGAGCCCGGGAAGGGGTTGGCGAAGATCTGCTCGACCACCGCCGACATCGGATCGGTGGCGAGGCTCGCGATGAGCATGGCGGTGGCCTGGTCGGGGAAGAAGGCCTCGCCGTTGGGCACGAGCGGCTCGCCGCCGGTGACCTTCCAGTCGAGGCCCATGCCGGCCGCGGTGTGGTCGAGCAGCGGGACGCAGCCCTCCCCGAAGCGCGCGAGCGGAAGCGCGACCCCCGAGAAGGTCGTGGTCGTCGGGCTCTCGTGGATGAAGTCGAGCACGAAGCCCGGCACGTCGCCGAGGAGGATCGCGGTCCCGCCCGGCATCGTGGTGGTGATCGTGTTCGTTCCCTCCATCGTGAGGCGGGAGTTGCCGTCGGGGATGCTCACGCCGCCCGCGACGAACACCGAGATCGCGCCGAAGCCGATGTTGCCGGCGACGTCCGTCAGGGTCGCGTCGCTCACGACGACCCGTCCGCCCGGCGAGACCTGGAGGCCCGCGCCCGAGAGATCGGACGCGATCAGGCCCGCCACCGAGACGTCGACGGAGCCGCTGTTGAGCACGACGCCGTGGATGCGGCCGCTCACCCCCTGGACCGTGTTGCCGGCGCCGGCGACGCGGACGTTCTGGACGACGAGTCCGTCGGCGTCGATGCCGGTGAGGTGCTCGAAGTTCGCGCCGGTGACGGTGAGATCCTGGATCGTGACGCCGGTCGCGCCGTCGATGCGGATCACGTAGTTGCGGACCGCCTGCGAGTCGAGGATGACGGTGTCGCGGTCCACGCCCTTCAAGGTGAGCCCGTCCTCGTCGATGTACACCACCTCGCCGCCGCTCATCGTCGAGTAGCTGCCGGGCAGGATGCAGACCGTGCCTCCCATGCCGGCCGCGTCGACGGCGGCCTGGACGCTCATCCCCGGGGCGACGAAGACCGTCGAGGTCCCGAGCTCGGTGATGACCGCCGTCTCGGGATTCGGAGCGAGGGCGACGCCGATCGCCGCGTTCGCGAGCGAGGAGAAGTAGGCGAGTCCCGTGGGCACCATGGCCGACCCGCCGGAGACGACGTGGGTCAGGCCGAGCCCCGTGAGGTAGTCGGACAGCCCGGTGATCGTTCCGAGCCCGAGCAGGGAGACCTCGCTCACCACGCCGAACACGCTGGTCGTGCCGGCGAGGCTCGTCGTGATCGTGCCCGCGGGGGAGTCGAGGAAGAGGAAGCCCGAGGGCGACCCGATGATGCTGTTGGCGCCGCTCACCGCGACGCCGACGTCGCCGCCGATCACGTCGATGCCGCCGATCGTGTCGTAGGCGATGGCCGCGAAGCCGGGCACGCCGGCGGAGTTGACGATGATGAAGTTCGAGAGCGTGCAGCCCGTGCTTCCGCCCGTGAACTGGAAGCCGCCGCCCGAGCAGTCCTCGGCCGTGACCCCGTCGACGGTCGAGTTGGGCGTGTTGAGGATGCCGAAGCCGTAGACGACGCCGGTCGGCCCGGGGACGGCGAAGCCCAGGCCCTGGGCCCGTACGTCCTCGATCGTCGTGCCGGCCGAGTTGTAGCTGATGATCCCGTGGCGGTTCATCATGCGGACGGTGAGGTTGGAGATCGTGACGTTCGAGCAGTTCTCGACGTGGAAGCCGCTCTGGTAGTTCTGCTGCGCGTCGACGATGGTCGCCGTCGTGCCGGCGCCGTCGATGGTGAGGTCGGTCTTGCCGACCACGTTGACGACGCCCGGGCCGGCGGCGGCCGACGTGAAGGTGCCGGCCGCGACGACGATCGTGTCGCCGGGCGCGGCCGCGTCCACCGCCGACTGGATCGTCGGGTAGGTCGCGGACGGGACGTTGAGGATCTGCGCCGCGGCGGGGCCGGCGAACGCGAGGAGGGCGAGGGTCGCGCAGGCGACCCAGACGCCGGATGTGCGGGGGTTCATCTGTCCTTCTCCATGGGATCTGCGGGGGTGACGCTCCCCGCGGACCGGTGTCCGGCGGACGGGGGAGCCGAGTGACGCCTGAGACGTCACCATGTCGGATGGCCGGTGGCGACGCAACGATTCGCCCGATGGCATGGAGGCCGGAGAGATGCAGGTCCGGTGCCGGTCACCGGATGTGCATCCCTCGGTGTGAATCGACGTCGTTCACGAGGGACCGGGATGCACGGCCGGTGACCGGCACCGGACCTGCATCGAGGTCGCGCACGGGGGGCAGGAAGCTCGTGGTGACCGGCGCCGCGGGTGCCTCCCCGTGACCGCGCGACCGTTCGACGGATCTCCTTTCCTGGAATGCAGATCCGGAATCCGTCACCGGCCGCGATCGGCTCGAAAGCTCCGGGAATCGACCGGCGAGAGCGAAGTGCTATCGTCGGGGACCGGAAAGCGGGGAGGAGAACCCATGAGCAGGTACCATCGATTCGCCGCGGCCCTCGCCGCGGCGACGGCGATCTTCGTCGGCGCGAACTGCGCGGAGGCCCAGGACATCCGATACCCGGATTCGAAGCCCTCGGATCTCGTCGAGACGCTCCACGGCGTCGAGGTCGCCGACCCCTATCGCTGGCTCGAGGACGACGTGCGCACCTCGAAGGACGTCGCCGCCTGGGTCGCCGCCCAGAACGAGACGACGGCCGCCTTCCTCGCGGGCATCCCCGAGCGCGAGGCGATCCGCCGCCGGCTCGAGGTGCTCTGGAACTACGAGCGCGTCTCCGCGCCCTTCGAGAGGGGCGGTCGCTGGTACCAGTACCGCAACGACGGCCTCCAGAACCAGGCCGTGCTCTGGACGATGGAGGGGCCCTCCGGCGAGGGCGAGATCTTCATCGATCCGAACGCCTGGTCCGACGAGGGGACGGTGGCGCTGGCCGGCGTGAGCTTCAGCGAGGACGGTCGCTGGGCCGCGATCGCGCGCGCCGAGTCCGGTTCGGACTGGCGCACCGTCCGCGTCCTCGACGTGGCGAAGCGGACCTACCTCGAGGACGAGGTCGCCTGGATGAAGTACTCCGGCGCCGTCTCCTGGAGCAAGGACGGGCTCGGCTTCTTCTACTCGCGGTACCCCGAGCCCCGCGAGGGCGCGGAGTTCCAGAGCCTGAACCTCGGGATGCGGATCCACTACCACCGCCTCGGCACGAGCCAGGCGGAGGACGTGCTGGTGTTCGAGCGCCCCGAGCAGCCGACCTGGAGCTTCTGGCCCGAGGTCACCGAGGACGGCCGCTACCTCGTCATCAGCATCCGCACCGGAACGAGCGCGCGCCATCGCATCTACGTGAAGGACCTCATCGAGCCCTACGGGATGCCGCGTCCCCTCGTCGACGCCTTCGAGAACCGCTGGGACCTCGTCGGCAACGACGGCCCGGTGCTCTACTTCCACACCGATCTCGACGCGCCGCGCGGCCGGATCGTCGCCCGCGACCTGCGACGACCGGAGAAGCTCCGCGAGGTCGTCGCCCAGCGTGAGGAGACCCTCGAGGGCGCCGCCTTCCTCGGCGACCTCCTGCACCTGAGCTACCTGAAGGACGCCCGGACCGAGGTGCGCGTCCACAAGACGGACGGCGAGTTCGTCCGCGTCGTCGGGCTGCCCGGCGTCGGCGAGGCCTCGGGCTTCGGCGGGCGTCGCTCCGACACCGACACCTTCTTCAGCTTTGCGAGCTTCACGACCCCGCCCGAGATCTGGCGCTACGACGGGATCACGGGCAAGACCGAGCTCTTCCGGCGGCCCGACGTGGCCTTCGACCCCGATGCCTTCGAGGTCGAGCAGGTCTTCGTCGCGAGCCGTGACGGCACTCGCGTGCCGGTGTTCCTCGCCCACAAAAAGGGCCTGAAGCTCGACGGCCGCAATCCGACGCTCCTCTACGGCTACGGGGGTTTCAACATCTCGCTGACGCCGACCTTCTCCGTCGCGCGGCTGGCGTGGATGGAACTCGGCGGCGTCCTCGCCGTCGCGAACCTCCGCGGCGGCGGCGAGTACGGCGAGGCCTGGCACGCGGCCGGCACGAAGCTCCGCAAGCAGAACGTCTTCGACGACTTCATCGCGGCCGCGGAGTGGCTGATCGAGAAGAAGTACACCAGCTCGAAGCGCCTCGCGATCCAGGGCGGCTCGAATGGCGGTCTCCTCGTCGGCGCCTGCATGACGCAGCGCCCCGATCTCTTCGGCGCCTGCCTTCCGGCCGTCGGCGTGATGGACATGCTGCGCTTCCACCGCTTCACGGCGGGGCGCTTCTGGGTCGACGACTACGGCTCGCCCGAGGATCCGGAGGAGTTCGCCGCCCTCCGCGCCTACTCGCCCTATCACAACCTGAAGCCGGGCACGGCCTATCCCGCGACCCTGGTCACGACGGCGGACACCGACGACCGCGTCGTCCCCGGGCACAGCTTCAAGTTCGCGGCGGCGCTCCAGGCCGCGCAGGGAGGTCGGGCTCCCGTCCTGATCCGGATCGAGACCGCGGCCGGCCACGGCGCGGGCACGCCGACGAAGAAGCTCATCGAGGCCTGCGCGGATCAGTGGGCCTTCCTCGTGAAGACGCTGGGGATGTCGGGCGGGGCCCACTGAGAAACCGCGGATCCGATCGGACGGGAAGGAGGTCGATGGTGCGCTACGAGATCGTGCTCCTCCCCGTCGCGCTCCTCCTCGCCGGATCGCTCCTCATCCCCTTCTGCCGCCGCGAGGCCGAGCCGGAGTCGCGGACGGAGTCCTCGATCCAGACGGCCTGGGAGCGCATCCTCGATCTCCAGCGCGCCGAGGTGCGCGAGGCGGTTCCGGTTCGCGACCTCGGAGACCTCTTGCGGGAGACCGGGCAGCTCGGTTGGGTCGGCGACTGGCTGCCCGAACTCGCGGCCATCGAGCGGGGGGCGGGGGTGGAAGGAGAGATCCCCGAAGTCGCGCGTCAGGTCCTCTCGCGCTGCGGCTCTCTCGAGTTTCCGGTCCTCGGCCCGCGGGCCCCGCGCTTCTCGGCTCTCTACCGCCACCTCGACCTCGAGGGTTGGGTGCCCGGCCCCGATCCGGCGGACCAGCACCGCGGTGCACGCGCCGCCGGTGATCTCCTCTTCTCGACCCGCGACGACCGGCTCCACCTCGAGGTCCTCGTCCGTCTCGTCCTCGCCACGCGCGACTCCGCGGCGTTGACGACCTTGCTCCGTCTCGCGAGAGCGGATCGAAACGCCTTCCCCATGCGGATCTTCCCCGGGGCCCTGAACGGATTCACGATCAACGCGGCCCTGGTGCGCTCGCTCGAGGCGCGTCCCGATGACGCCGTCGCCGCGCTCCAGCGTCGATTCGCACCGACGTTCCGGCAGGTCTGCGCGGAGCGCGTGCGCACCGAGACCCGCCGGCTCTTCCTGCGCACGGGTCGGACCATCGAGGACGGCGGCGGAGTCGCGATCGTCCGGCGCCTCGAGAAGGACGTCGAGACCCTCCGTCGGATCACCCGGGACTTCCGCGAGGTCGGACCGCTCCGCCAGGCGGCCGCCCTCTGCGAGGATCCCTTCCAGCTCCTGGCGGCGCCGCCGGATCGCTTCCTCGGCCTCGCGCCGGTGACGACGACGTCGGAGGCACGATGAGACCCGAGCGACTCCTGATCGGCGTCGTCTTCCTCCTCCTCGCGGGGCAGATCTATCCGATCATCCGCGAGAAGGTCCGGCACCGCGCCGAGGAGCGACGGAACTGGACCGATCTCCTCGCGCTGCAGTGCCACGCGGAGACGCCCACCGTACCCGTGGATCGCGTCCAGAAGATCCTCTGGCTCCTGGATGACGCGCCCGACCTCGATGATCGGCTTCCCTCGATCGACGACGCCGCCGCGGGGCGCGTCATGGTCGACGAGAACACGCTCCCCATCGCGGCCAGGATGGCCCTCGATGCGATCGCCGCGTTCATCTCGCCGCAGACCCGACCGCTGACGGTTCCCGTCAGCGCCCCCAACCTGAACCTCGCCCTGGCGGCTCCCGAGGGCCCCTTCACGCGGGCGCTCGGCTGGGAGCGATACGCCGACCATCCGTGGCCGACCATCCTGCGCGGTGACGACCTCTCGCGACTGGAGATCCTCGTCCGGCTGATCCTCGCGACCCGCGACGATCTCGCGACGGCGTCGCTCGTCCGACTCGCCCGCTCCGACCGCCAGGCCTTTCCGCAGCGCGTCCTGCCGGCGGAGCTCGACGGCTGGGCGATCCACGCCCTGGTGCGTCGGCGCAACCTCGCCGAGCCGATTCCCGCGGTGACGGCGGCGCTCGCCGAGCACGCACCCACCTTGCGCGAACTCTGCGCCGAGCCCCTTCGCGCCGACGCTCGCCAACTTCCTGTACTTCGCGGCCCGTGAGCGGCGGATCGAACGGGAAGTCTGGTTGCCGCGCGCGTCGTCGGCTACCGCCGTCTCCACGAACTGACGGAAGGCTTCAGGCGGGCCGACCGGTTGCGCGAGGAGGTCGCCCGTCACGCCGGCGCGGAGGCGCCGGATCACCTCCGCATCCCCCTCGATCGCTTCGACCTCATCCAGCCGGCCGACGCGCGCTGAGCCGGTCGGGCCTCGCCGCGAGAGTCAGTCTCCGGACGGGGCGCGCGCGGCCCGCCAGCGGTGGTACGCCTGGGCGTCCTCGTGCGGGAAGACGGCGCGGTGGGGCACCTCGCGGACGAAGGCCTCCCAGTCCTCGATCGTGGCCTCGGGCTCGGTCTCGAATCTCTCCGCGAAGGCCGTGTCGACGAGACACATGCGCTCGAAGCGGAGCTTCCGCACGATCAGCGAGGTGAGGCGATAGCCCTCGGCGTCGAGGTGCGAGAGCGCTTCCCGGGCCGCTTCCGGCAGCTCCGCCCGGAGGAGGTCGTCGAAGGCGTCGCTGTCGGCGATGCGCTCGGCGACGGCGCGCTGCAGCGCGCTCAGCCCGCCGCCCTCCGGGAGCGGCGCGTCCGCCTTCCGCTCGCGCGGCGGCGCCGGCCGGCGCGCGGCGAGGATCGACCGCGCCCGGCGGACCTCGTCGCGCAGCGCGGGGACGTCGTCCTCGGCGAGGGTCCCGTTCAGTCGCTCCACGAGCACGCCGCGGAGGCCGTGACAGTGCGGGAGGACCTCCTCGAGCAGGGTCCACACCTCTTCAGGAATCCCGTCGTCGTGGCTGTCGAGTCGCATCGTCCGGCCCGAGGCGAGCCAGCGCGGGTCGCTCTCGCTCCCTCCGCTCAGGTGGATCTGCACGACGCGCCCGAGGTCGAGCGAGGCGAGGACCTCCCGCGGATCGAAGCCGAGATTCAGTCCCTCGGTGTGCAGGTTGTGGAGATCCAGCATGAGGCGTCCGTCCGCGGCCCGCGCGATGGCGTTCCAGAAGGGCGCCTGGAGTTCGGTCGGCCCGAGACGGGCGAAGCCCCCGGGATTCTCGAAGGCCACGGTCGGGATGATCCCGGCGATCGCGCGCAGTCGCGTGGCGACCCGCTCCACCGCCTCGCGGGTGAAGGGCAGAGGCAGCGGGAAGACCGGATTGCGCCCCGCCGCGTTCACCCAGCCGAGGTGATCCGAGAACCAGGCGAAGTCGAAGGCGGCGTGACAGAAGCGCAGCCCCTCGCACCAGAGCGCGAATCGCTCGCGTTCTCCGTCCTCCTCGCCGTCGCTCCCCAGCGAGAAGGCCAGTCCGTGCGCGACGAAGGGCCGCCCCGACCGTCGCTTCAGCTCCGCGAAGAGTTCGAAGTAGCGGTTGGGTTCGATGCCGCCCTCGCGCCGGGGCCGCCACAGGAACTCCGGCGCGACCTCGTAGTAGTCGACCTCGTCCTCCACGATCGAGCGCGTCAGCTCGAGGAACTCGACCTCCGCGTGGAGCGAGAAGCCGACGCCGAGCCGGTTCTCCGCGCGTCCGCCGCTCATCGCCCCTCCTTCTCGTAGCGCTCGTCCCCGACGAAGCGGAGGTAGCGGCCGCCGAGGTTGACCGAGGCGGACATGCCGCAGGCGGGGAGGTCGCTCCGGGGGGCCTCGACATGGGTGTCGGGTCGGTCCGCCTCGACGAAGCCGCCGCATCCGTGACCCAGAAAGGCCACGCGGCGCGTGCCGAATGGGAGACCGTCGTCTCCGGCGAGGATCGCCTCGGCCGCCACCTCGAGGCCGGTGACGTGGGCCGTGTCGTGCCAGTCCGCCGGGGGAGTGAGGAGGTGCTCGGCGAGGACCGGCCAGGCGCGGGGGCGACGGCGGAGGAAGGTCGTGAGACCCTCGACGTGCGGACGCAGGCAGGCGTCGAGCTCGAGCGCGGGGTCGACGACGGGACGACCGACCATCTCCGCTTCGAGCGCGACCATCCTCCCTCGCATCACCAGGGTCTCCCAGACGCTCCAGGTGGCGCGCTCGCGACGCGCGAGATCCCGGAGTCGCTCGAGCTTCGCACCGAACGCCACCTGCGCGAGGGTATCGGGGAGGAAGAGGTCCATCGCCTTCGGGTAGTGAGTGAGTCCGTCGAACACGCGAGCATCGGCGTCGATCCCGAGGATCGCGTCCGCTTCCTCGAACGTGGCCTCGATCTCAGAGGCATGGAGGCAGACCAGGACGCAGGATCCGCGCAGAGCGGTCCGGACGCCGACCGACCGGTACCGGACCTGACTCAGCGTCGTCGTGGCCCGGCCGCGCGGCGACCAGCTGACGGATCGCGGAGCGTCGATCCCGAGCACGAGACGCAAGAGCGAACGGCCGAGGGCCCGGCGCTCGTCCTGGTCGGCCGGAATGCGAAGCACGACGCCGGGAAGTCCCCGTTCCTTCATCCGCGCGAGGCCGTGCGCGAGGGCTTCGGGACGGCCCGGCGGGATGCGGCGATCGTTCTCGTCCGGGAGACGAACCGCGTCGTGAGCGACGAGGCCCTCGGCGCCGAACAGGAACGGCGCGACGGAAAGCCAGCGGTTGAAGTCGCGTCGGTGCATGTCCTCGATCCTCTCCGAACGGACGCTACCGGAGAGCGGGAGGTTCGCCCACGAAGATGAGGAATCTGCGGGAAGGAGGAGGGTGGAGGGGGGAGGCGGGACTCAGCGCGAAGGCCGCGCGTCGGCGAGGAACTCGACGTAGCGCAGGTTGCGGCCGGGGAGCGGCGTCCCGTCGACCAACGCTCCGGGGTCTTGGGTCGAGTCGTAGACGAAGCGCGGGACGAAGGTGCCGCGCGGCACGTTCGAGGGACGGAGGCAGCGGTGGATGAGGATCGACTCGAGCTCGGTCTCGGTCGAGAGGTCGCCGAAGTCCGCCGCGATGGTCAGGAACTCCAGCACGAGCCAGGAGAGGAAGATCGGGCTCTCGTTCGTGAGCGCTCCGACGCGATCGCTGGCGGACGTGAAGTCGTCGGTGGCGGGGACCTCGTCGGGTGGGGGAAGATGACCGTAGCCGGCGATCTCGATCCAGTGCGCCCGGGCGGAGAGACGGTCGCTGCCGCGGGTCGCCCGCGTGGCGAGCCCGCGGATGAAGCGCTCGCGTTCGTCCCGGACGGGGACGGTCAGGTAGTCGCGATGGGCGGCGACGCGGCGGCGCAGGCGGGTCAGTTCGGAGCCGTGGACGAGGGTGATCATCTCGTCGATGAAGGCGCGATGGAACAGGGCCGGGCGCTCCGGGAGCGTCCCGACGACCCGGCCGTCGGGTCGCATCGCGGCGACGGGATCGCGGAGATCGAGCAGTTCGCGGGCGTCGTCCTCCTCGAGGCAGAGGAGGACGCAGCTCGAGACGAGGGCGCGGGCGCGGCGACGCGTGCGCCGCGCCTCCGGCCAATCGATCGTCCCGCCCGCCTCGACCGGCGCGAAGGGGCCGCCCTCGAGGAGTCGCAGGATATCGACGCCGAGCCACCGCCGCGCGGTGGGGTCGCGCGGGACGACGAAGACGAGGCCGGGGAGATCCCAGCGCCGCATCTCGGCGCGGGCGCGGACGAGGAGGTCGGCGGCGCTTCCGGGATCCCTCTCGCGCGTCACCGGGCCCCGAGCGTGGCCGGCATCTTCCGTTCGCGGGGAGAGGCCGATCACGAAGGGCAGGCCGGCGAGACCGGCGACGAATTCGCGGCGCTTCATGGGGACCTCTCCGGGATCCGCGGGACGTCGGCGGCGCGGCGTCCTCGCAGATCCAGGGACGCGGTCCGTGGCGCCGTCTTCCCGAATTCCCGGCTCGATCAGCCGGTGCGAGGCGCGTCGCCGACGAAGCGGAGGAAGCGTCCGCCGGTCGAGGAGCGCCGCGGGAGCCCGCAGGCGACCTCGAGCGCGAAACGACCGTGCGTGGCGTCGGGATCGAGCTCGAGCGCACCGCCGCAGGCCGCGGCCGTGAACTCCGGCCGGTAGGTGCCGAGGGGCAGGAGTCCGGAGCGGACGTGACGCCGCCGGAGGAGCGCCTCGAGTTCCGTCGTCCGCGCCCAGTCGTCGCTCTCGCGCGGGTCGCGATGGAGCGCGAGCGCCGCTTCCGATTCGAGCCCCGCGTCCGCGTCGAGGAGGACGGCGAGGCGTTCGGCCTCGGGGCCGAGCTCGGGCGTCTCGCCCTCGGCGGGATCGAGGATCAGCGGTCGCGCACGGAGCGCCGCGAGGAGAGCTTCGGCCTCGTCGCCGTGTCGGCCGCGCGATCGCTTCGCGACGCGATCGGCGAGGTCGCGCGCGGACTCGCCGTGGACGAGTTCGAGGCAGCGTGTGGCGAAGAGTTCGATCCGACCGTCCGCGAGGGGGGAGGCGTCCGCGCGACGGACCTCGGTGCCATCGAGGGCGAAGGCGTCGTCCTCGCGCCCGAGGGCCTTCCGTACCTCGTCTCGCTCCAGGGCGACGAGAACGCAGGACGCGAGCAGGATCGTTCCCGCGCGCCGCTCGCGGTTCCAGTCGAGCGCGGGGTCGCCGTGATGGGTGAGGGAGAGTCCTGGTTCGGCCGGGACCCCGACCTCGAGCCGGTGGAGCGCCTCGCCGAGTCGGCGCGGCGCCTCCGCCTCGTCGGGGATCGCGAGGAGGAGGACGGGCAGGTCGCGCTCGCGCTGGAGCGCGCGGGCGCGGGCGAGAAGGGCGGCGCCCTCGCCGCGAGGGGGGGAGGAGGACTCGCCGCCGCAGGCCGCGAAGACGAGCGGCGCGGCGAGGATCACGCGCAGGGCCTGTCGACGATCGACCGGCCGCTCGCTCACTTCTTCTTCCCGTCGGCGGCGAAGCGCAGGTACCGGCCGCCGACGTCGCTCAGGCTCGGCATGCCGCAGTCGATCGAGATGTCCTGGAGGGGAACTTCGTCGCCGACCTGCTCGACGTGGCCGAGGCAACCGACCTCGACGAAGCGCGGCATCACGGCCCCGAAGGGCATCGTCTTCGAGGGGCCGATGCGCGGCGTCATCGCGCGCTCGAGGCGGCAGCTCGCGAGGAAGACCGGGCGATCGATCGTGGTCTCGAGGAGCACGAGGCTCGCCCAGGCCGCGCGACGCGGATCCTCGTCGAGCCACTTCACGAGATCGCGCTCGGCGGCGGGGTCAGCCGCGGTCTCGTCGGGATCGGCCGGAGCCGCCTTCGGATCGCGGAAGTCGCGCGCGAGGGCCTCGAGAGACGACTGCCGCTTCACGTCCATCCTTCCGTCGCGGGGAGGACGGAGCGCCGCCACCCGGGCCCTCAGATGCTCCAGGCGCGCCCCGTGGACGAGGTCGACGAGCCGCGGCGCGAAGCCCAGGGTCACCCGGCGCGGCACCGCGTCGAGGCGGCGGAGCACGGTCCCCTTCTCGTCGATGACCATCCGAGGGGCGGTGGACTCCAGCTCGCGTCGCGCCTCCTCGGCCTCGAGGCAGACGATCACGCAGGAGGAGGCCAGGGCCACGGATTCGCGGCGCTCGCGATTCAGCCGGAGCTGCCAGGCGCCGTCGTCGAGTCCGGCCTCGGAGACTTCCGGCGTCGCCTCGAGGAGGCGCAGGAGCGCCTCGCCGAGCGCGAGACGCTCCTTCTCGTCCGTGGGGAGGACGATCACGAGCCCGGGCAGATTCAGGGCCTTCATGCGGGCGCGAGCCTGCGCGAGCGTCGTGGACGCGGCCGGCCGCTTCCCGGTGGGCGCCGCCTCGTCCTGGAGCTTCCAGGCGCCGAAGAGGAGAGGCAGGCCCGCGAGGGCGAGGTTGAACTCACGTCGATCCATCGGAGGACTCCCGGTCTACTTCTTCTTCGCCACGTCCGCGCTGAAGCGCAGGAAGCGGCCGCCGATCGAGGAGAGGCTGGGCATGCCGCAGGCGATGCGGAAGAGGTCGTCATCGTCCTCCTCGATCGTGCTCTTCTCGACGCAGAAGCCGCAGCCGCCGCTCACGAACTCGGGCAGCACGGTGCCGAGGGGGATGTCCGTCTCCGCGTCGCGCTGCTCGACGAGGCCCTGCTCGAGATTGCTCGAGGCGTAGTAGCCGTCGCGCTCGGTCTCGTCACGCAGGAGCACGAGGCCCGGCCAGGCGATGCGGCGCGCGTCCTCCTTGATCCAGGCCGCGAGCTTCGCGCGCTCGTCTTGACGCCGGGCGTGGAGTTCCTTCGAGTCCTGGGAGTCGATGATGTCGGAGACGAGCTTCGCGAGGAACTCCTCGCGCGCGGTCCGCTCCTTCTCGGGGAACGCCGCCCGCAGGGGAGCGACGCGCGCCTCGAGGTGCTCGAGCTTCGCCCCGTGGACCAGCGCGACCAGCCTCGGACCGAGCGCCTTCTCGGGATCCTTCGGCGCCGCCTCGAGCGTCCGCAGGACCCGCCCCTTCTCGTCGATCACGATGCGCGCGGCCGTCGTGCCGAGAGCGCGCCGGGCCTCGTCGGTCTCGAGGCAGACGAAGACGCAGGTGGCGGTGAGCGCGACGAGCTGGCGGCGTTCGCGGTTGAAGGCGATCAGACCCTCGCTCGTGAACCCGCGCACTCCATCGATGTCGGGCGTCCCGACGCTCAGGCGCAGGAGAGCCCGCCCGAGCGCGTCCCGCTGCTCCTGGTCGCGCGGCAGGACGAAGACCAGGCCGGGAAGGCCACGCTCCTTCATGCGGGCTCGCGCGAGCTCGAGGACCTTCGGCGGCCCGGAAGCCTGCTTCGCCGCGTCCTGCCCGCCCTCCTGGAACTTCCAGGCGCCGAAGAGGAAGGGGAGGCCCATCAGGCTCCGGGTGAAGTCGCGTCGATCCATCGTCGGGCTCCCAGGGTCTCTCGGTCGTCGGATCGGCACCGCGGAGCGCGGGGCCGGATCGGGAGGGCGTGCCGGAGGGCGCACGGTGCCCCTGGGACGTCCGGCGGGGCGGTCGGTTTCCGGAAAAGCGGTCTGCGATCCCCGATCTACCGGGCCCGGCCCACGAAGTCGAGGTAGCGCCCGCCCGTCGGCCCGGGATGGGCCATGCCGCACTCGACCGCCGGATCGTCCCCGATCCGCGGGTCGCCGGGCTCGACGCGCTCGAAGAGCCCGCAGCCGAAGGAGGCGAAGAGCGGCAGCGAGGTGCCGAGGGGGCGCGCTCCGGCCGAGGCCGCCCGGTCGCCGAGCCAGACCCGGAGCGCCGAGCCCCGGCCCGGGAACTCGTGCTCCCGCTTCGCCTCGAGGAGGGCCAGGGCCGCGATCGAGACCGTCGGCGGGTGCCGGAGCAAGGTCAGCTCGAGATCGGCGCGGGTCTCGGCCAGGGTCGGGGAGGGCGGTCCGGTCCGCGGCGGCTCGGCGGTGCTCGCCGCGAGCCGCGCGAGCCCCTCGTCGAGGGTCTTCAGGAAGCCGGCCGAGAAGTCCTCGCGACGGCGGGCGACCCGGGCGGAGAGCTCCTCGTACTTCTCGCCGTGAACGAGGTGCAGCAGCTTCGGGATGAGGAGGGACCGGTCGGAGAACTCGTTCGCGGTGAGTCCCCTCACGGGCCGGCCCGCGGAGTCGAGGGCGAGGCAGGCGTCGCTCCGGTCCCAGCGACGGGTGATCTCGGGCGCCTCGACGCAGACCACGACGCAGCTCGCGAGGAGGGCGAAGGCCTCGCAGGCGCGCCGGCGCCGATCCCCGGCGCTGGCGGGAGGGGTCCTCACGCCGCGCTCGCGCGCGAACCAGGCCGTGCCCTCGGTGAGCGCGAGCAGCGCCTCGCCGAGCGCGCGGCGCTCGCCCGGGTCCTCGGGCACCGCGATCACGAGTCCCGGGACGTCGTGCGCCTTCATCCGCTCGAAGGCGATGGCGAGCGAGTCGCGGTCCTCGCTCCCGGTCGCTCGGGCGTCGCTCGTCGCGAGCCGGCCGGCCCCGAAGAGGAGAGGCAGACTCGCCAGGCCGCCCATGAAGTCGCGTCGTTCCATCGTCCTCGCCTCCGCACGGGATCCGCCCGCGCTCTTGATCGGGCGTCGGGTCATCCCGAGGACGGGCGTCGAGACGGGGAGTTCCCGGTTTCCCGGGCGCTATCCGGGCGGCGTCGCGCGGCCGGTGAACTCGAGGTAGCGGCCGCCGGCCGGTCTCGGGAAGCTCAGTCCGCACTCGGTGGAGACCGCGAGGATCTCGACGTCGTCGGTGTCGGCCCGCACGTAGGACCCGCACTCCTCCAGGCGGATGAAGCGGGGAAGGAGGGAGCCGTAGGGCCGCTCCTCTCGCGTCTCGATCCGATCGCGCAGGTGATCGTGGAGGGCGGAGACCCAGTTCTCATCGGGGAGCCGGTCCCGCGTCTCGAGCAGCGCGGCGGCGCACCAGCTGATGGCGAAGGGGAAGCGGCGGAGCAGGGCGTCGAGCGTCTCGATCTCGCGACGCGGGAGGTCATCCTCGCCCCAGCCGAAGCGGAACTCCGCGGTGGGGCCCTCGAGGCAGGCCGCGAGCTCGGCCCGCGCCTCTCCGGGCACGCGCTCCCGCGCCGCGCGACCCCGTCGTTCCAGCTCCTTCCGGTCCGGCCCGAGGACGAGCGCGGTGAGCGCGCGATGCAGTTCGGGGCCCGGATCCTCGATCGCGAGCGTCTCCGGGCGGAGGATGCGCCCGTCCCGATCGACGAGGAGCCAGGGCGCCTCCCCGGCGAGTCGAGGGCGGAGACGGTCCTCATCGAGGCAGACGATCACGCAGGACGTCATGACCGCCAGCAGCTCGACCGACGTGCGCGCCCAGCGCGCGCGGAGCTCCGGGTCGGGGCCGAACTCCGCGTCGAACCAGGGGAATCCCCGGCCGGCCCCGAGGAGGACCTCGCCGAGCTCCCACTGCCCGCGGCGTCCCGTCGGGACGGGAACGACGAGCGCGGGGAGATCGCGCTCCCGCATGAGATCGCGGGCCGCGCCGAGGCACTCCGGATCGAGATGGTCGACGACGGGCGGGCAGGTCTCGCCCTCTGCTCCGCCTCGACCGCAGGCCGCGGCCCCGAAGACGAAGGGCAGGGCGGCCAGGCGGCGGAGCACGTCGCGTCGTTCCATGGGGTCGCTCCTCAGGGGGCCGGATTCGCGGCCCGGGGATCGACGTCGGAGCGAGCGCCGGGTTCGCGGAAAGCGGGGGAGCGGTTCGCGCCCGGCGTCGGGAGCGAGCGATTATCATGGCGTCCGCCCGTCCCGACGGGCCTTCTCGCCGCCGGAGTGCCGCCATGTCCCTCGATCGCCGTCGCTTCCTCGCCGCCGCTCTCGCCGCTCCCGCCCTCGGACGCTGGGAGATCCAGGAGGAGCCGCCGGCCGGGACGGGCGCCTCGCGTCAGGACGAGAAGAAGCCGGTCCTCGCGCCGCGTGTCGCGCGCTTCCGCGAGATGGGCTTCGGGATGTTCCTGCACTGGGGGCTCTACTCGCAGCTCGGGGCGGGGGAGTGGGCGATGCACTTCCGGAAGATGGAGCCGGCCGGGTACATGAAGCTCATGGGGAGCTTCCGCGCCGAGGGCTTCTCGGGCCGCGAGATCGCCCGCGTCGCGCGACGAGCCGGCATGCGCTATGCCACCCTCACGAGCCGGCACCACGACGGCTTCAGCCTCTACGACACGCGCGGACTCTCGCCGCTCGACGTCACCCACACGCCCGCGAAGCGCGATCTCGTGGCGGACTTCGTCGAGGGGTGTCGCGCGGAGGGCGTCGTGCCGATGCTCTACTGCACGACGCTCGACTGGAGTGACTCGCGTTTCGAAAAGGACTGGAAGGCCTACCAGCGCTACCTTCGCGACTCCGTCGAGCTCCTCTGCACGCGCTACGGCCCGATCGGCGGCTTCTGGTTCGACGGCAACTGGAGTCGCAAGGACGTCGACTGGGAGCTCGACGCGCTCTACGGGCTCATCCGCCGGCACCAGCCGGAGGCGCTCATCATCAACAACACCGGCATCGAGGCCGGCGGGACTCTCGTCCACCCCGAGATCGACAGCGTCACCTTCGAGCGCGGGCGACCCGAGCCCATCGAAGGCGTCAGCCCCGACAAGGTCGTCGCGGGCGAGATGTGCCACACCTTCAACTTCCACTGGGGGATCGCCACCCGCGACTTCAACTACCTCTCGCCGGCGCACGTCATCGAGGAACTCTGCCAGTGCCGCCGCGTCGGCGCGAATCTCCTCATGAACGTCGGGCCCGACGCCTCGGGACGGATCCCCGACTACGAGCGGGCGGCGCTGGCCCGGGTGGGCGACTGGATCGCGCTGCACGGCGGCGCGGAGGGCCCGATCTATCGGGGCCGTCCCGCCGCCGCCCGCGGCGAGGGCGACGACTTCGTGCTCGATCTCGGGGAGCGGAGCTTCGCCTTCATCACCGGACTGACGCGAACCGCGGACTCGCGCGCGCACGGCGAGGCACGCGGCGCGGGGCCGCGGGTCTTCCGCGATCTCCGCCCCTTCGCCGCGGCGCGCTGGCTCGACGACGGCGAGGCCCTGAAGCTCGAGCGGGAGGGGGGCCGCACGACGCTGCATGCGACGGCCTACCCCTACGGCACCAACACCGTCGTCCGCGTGGCCGAGCTCCGACCTGCCTGAGAGTCTGTGAAGATATCCCCGCTGGCTTCGACCGGCGGCAACGGTGCCGGGCTTCGTCATGCCTCCTCGCCGTATCTTTCTCTTGATACGCCTCGTCGGCCTTCCTCGCCCGACTCCGTCTCGCGCGGTCTCGGGCCGACGCGGGGATACATTCACAGACTCCGAGAGGACCCTCCGAAGCCCGGTCTCCGCCCCCTCTTGCGACCGTACGCGGTGCGTCTGCATGAAATGCCGATAAGGAGAGCGGCGAAGAGAGGAGGCGATCCCTGGCCCTCACGATCAACACGAACGTGTTCTCGCTCCAGGCGAAGCACCAGTACGACCACTGGACGGACCGCGTCGGCGAAAGCTTCCAGCGGCTGTCCTCCGGGCAGATCCTCCGGAAGGACGACCCGGCCGGCTGGGCGGTGGCGGACAAGCTCCGGGCCCGCTCGAACGGGCTCGAGCAGGCGGCGCGGAACAGTCTCGACGGCATCAGCCTGGTGCAGATCGCCGACGGCACGCTCGGTCAGACCTCCGAGATCCTCCAGCGCCTGCGCGAGCTCGCGGTCCAGGCCGCCAACGGCACGCTCGGCGAGGAGGATCGCGCCTCGCTCCAGAGCGAGTTCGCCGGCTTTCGCGAGGAGGTCGATAGCCTCTCCCGTTCGACCGACTTCAACTCTCTGCCGCTGCTCGACGGGAACATCGACCTCCTGACGCTCCAGGTCGGGGACGGCACCGCGCTCCACGACGTCCTCTCCGTCGACCTCGAGAACGCCTCCTCGGCGCACCTCGGAATCGACGGGCTCGACATCTCGACCGCCGAGGGGGCGAGGGACGCCCTGGACGCGATCGACGGTGCGATCGACTCGGTCAACGCGAGCCGCGGCCGGCAGGGGGCGATCCAGCTCTCGCTCGAGAACCGGGTCGAGGCGCTCCAGACCGAGAGCGAGAAGCTCCAGGCCTCCGCCTCGCGCATCACCGACGTCGACTACGCGAAGGAGACGGCGGAGCTCACCCGCTCGTCGATCCTCCAGCAGGCCTCCCTGGCGGTCTTCACCCAGGCGAATCTCCAGCCGCAGATCGCCCTCCGCCTCCTCGACGCCGCGCTCAAGGTCTGAAGTCGGAGCCTGCCTCCGCCGCACGGCTCGCGCGGGGTGCGTCCATCGGTCCCACCCCCGGAGCCCGCCCGAGGGGCCATACTCGGAGCGGAGTCCTCGTCTCCGGAGATGCCCCATGGACCTCGGCACCCACCTCGCGATCGGCGGCACGGGCCTCGTGATCCTCGGCCTCGCGCACACCGGCTTCTCCCGCTACTTCGGCTGGCGGGAGGACTTCGCCAAGCTCACGCTCTTCAACCGCAACATGGCCGCGGTGCACGCGGCCTTCATCGCCTTCACCTGCGTCCTGATGGGTCTCCTGATGATCAGCTCCGCGGAGGAGCTGCGGACGACGCCGCTCGGCCACCGGGTCGCCTGGGGGCTCGTCGCCTTCTGGGGTTTCCGGCTCGTCACCCAGCTCTTCTGGTATCCGGCCGCGCTCTGGCGGGGGCGACGCTTCGAGACCACGGTGCACGTCGTCTTCACCGCCTACTGGATCTACCTCGTCGTGATCCTGACCCTCACCGCGCTCGGTCGCTGAGGGCGACGGCGCCGGACGCGACGCGCTGCGGGTTTCCACCGCGGGGCTCCGGCGCCCGATTCCGTTGACAGAGTCTCGCGGCGCCACGATGCTCGCGACATGACGAGCGGGTCCGACCAACCCACGCACGAGGACCTGGAGACGGTCCTCGTCTCGATCCGCGAGGACGCGGAGGACGGCGAGCTGGACTCGCTCGCCCACTACGCCGCGCGTGCGCCCCGCCACGGCGAGGCGATCGCGGCCGCCTACCTCGAGGTCGCCTCCCGGTCGCGGTCGGCGCCGCGCCTCGCGAATGACTCGGTCCTCGGGCCCTACGCGCTCGTCCGCGAGCTCGGCCGCGGCGGGCAGGGCGTCGTGTGGCTCGCCGAGGACACGCGTCTCGGTCGCAAGGTCGCGCTCAAGATCCTCTCGGGACTCGGCCCCGGGAGCGAGGACACGGTCCGCCGCTTCCGTCGCGAGGCCGAGGTGGCGTCGCGACTGAACGATCCCGGCATCTGCGGCGTACTCGACGCGGGGGTCATCAACGGCGTCCCCTTCATCGCGATGCAGCACGTCGTGGGCGAGACGCTCGCCGACAAGATCAACCGGGCGCGCAACGCGTCGACCGGGGAGGAGGTCTCCTTCGCGATCGAGTTCTCGGAGGCGACGGCGGGCCAGGGCGGCGACGGGGCGCGTGAGGAGGCGGCGGCGACCTCGAGCACGCTCTCCCGCCAGGAGATCCGGCACATGCTCGCCGTCTTCGAGCGCGCGGCGCGGGCCCTGCACGCGGCGCACGAGGCCGGGGTCGTCCACCGCGACATCAAGCCCGGCAACATCATGCTCACCGAGGACGGACGCCCCGTCATCCTCGACTTCGGTCTCGCGCGTTCGGACGACGAGGGGCTCCAGACGCTGACGCAGTCGGGTGATCTCTTCGGCACGCCGGCCTACATGTCGCCGGAGCAGATCACCGAGAGCCCGTCGCGGCTCGACCGCCGGGCGGACGTCTACTCCCTCGGCGCGACGCTCTTCGAGTGCCTGACGCTCCGCCGGCCCTTCGAGGCGCCCACGCGGGAGGGCCTCTACCAGGCGATCCTCACCCGCGACGCTCCCGACGTGCGGAGCCTGAACCCCGCGCTGCCCGCCGACATCGCGGTGGTGGTCGAGACCGCGCTCGAGAAGGACCGCGGCCGCCGCTACCAGACGGCACTCGCGCTGGCGGAGGAGCTCGGGCGCGTGATGCGCTACGAGCCCATCATCGCCCGGCCGGTGAGCGCCTGGACGCGGACGGTGCGCTTCACCCAGCGGAATCCCGTCGTGGCCGGCGCCGCCGTCCTGCTCCTCCTGACCGTCTCCGGCGCCGCGGTGGGACTCTGGCTGAAGAACCGCGAGATCACGGCGGAGTCACGACAGAAGGACGCGGCGATCGTCGCGAAGAACGAGGCCCTCGGAAAGGAGCGCGCCGCGCTCGCCGAGAGGACGGCCGCGCTCGAGGAGCGCCGCCGGATGTCGGACGTGAAGCGCCTCGAGAACGCGAAGGAGGAGGCCGAGGATCTCTGGCCGGTCCGCCCCGACCTCGTGGCGCGGATCGAGGACTGGAAGGAGCGCCACGCGCCGCTCTTCGCGCGGCTTCCCGAGCACCGGGCCGCGCTCGCCCGCATCCGGAGCCTCGCCGAACCCGATTCCGAGGAGCAGCGCCGTCGCGCCTACCCCTGGCTCTACCGGGCGCGCGAGCGCATGGCCGAGGAACGACGGTGGCGCGAGACGATCGAGAACCCCGACGAGCGCGACCGGATGCGGCTCGAGGAGCTGAGCTCGTGGCAGGAGGCGCTCGAGGCCGACATCGCCTCGGCCGACCGGGCCTGGACCTTCGCGGGCGACGTCGATCTCCAGTTCCTGCACGACACCTACGCGCGTCTCGTCGCCGACCTCGAGTCCTTCCTCGCGCCCGAGACCGGTGAGATCGCCCGGATCGAGGCGCGACTCGAGAGATCGCGGCGGATCGAGGCGGAGACCGTCGGGCGGCACCGTGAACTCTGGTCGCGGGCCGTCGCCGCGGTCCGGGACTCGCCGCGCTACGGCGGGCTCGAGATCGCGACGCAGGTCGGGCTCGTTCCCCTCGGGCCCGATCCGGAGACGGGGCTCCAGGAGTTCCTCCACTGGCTCTCGCACGATCCGGCCGCGCCGCTTCCGGTGCGCGGCGAGAACGGTCGGTTTGCGGTGGAGGCGGAGACCGGGATCATCCCCGTGCTCGTGCCGGGCGCCACCTTCACGATGGGTGCGCGACCGCCGGCGGAAGGTGAGGAGCCGGGCCCGAACGTCGATCCGGCTCGCATCGGTGCTCGAGGTTCCCGTCCATCCGGTGACGCTCGATCCCTATCTGATCGGAAAGTACGAGGTCACGCGCGGACAGTGGGTGCGCATGACGGGAGAGCCGGACCCGAGCGCCTGGAACGCCGAGAAGAGCGGCGGCCGGATCTCCGACGAGGACGTCCTCCGGCTTCCGGTCGAGCGCGTCGACTGGACCATGTGCGACCGGGCCGCGCGGCGCTCGGGCTGGAGCTCCCCACCGAGGCGCAGTGGGAACACGCCGCCCTCGCCGGATCGCCCGGGGCCTTCATTCGGCGCACGATCCAGTTCGGGAGATGGGGCGCCACGGCAACGTCGCGGATCGCACCTACGGCGAGGCCTTCTGCGCCTCGGGCGGAGGTTTCGACGACCTCGACGACGGCCAGGGACCGATCGCCCGCGTGGGCGGCTACGAGCCGAACCGCTTCGGACTCCACGACGTCCACGGCAACGTCTGGGAGTGGTGCCGCGACCGCTACGCGCCCTACGAACACGCGGTCGAACGGGGACGGGCGAGCGCATCGCCCTGAACTACCCGCTTCGCGTCTACCGCGGAGGCTGCTACTTCAATCAGGCGATCGTCGCGCGCGCGACCTACCGCGTCGGAAACACGCCCGAGGCCTGCAACGACGGCCTCGGCTTCCGCGTCGTCGAGACGCTCGCGCGCTGATCCTGAGGCCGCGAGGCCGTCAGGGCGCCTCGTAGACCCGGATCGTCGCGACCGCGTCGCCGCGACGCGGCGTGGCGAGGAAGAGGCGCCGCCCCTTCGGATCCCAGAGCGCAGTCCGCGCGCCGGATACGGTCTCGATCGAATGCAGGAGCGTGTGGGAGGATCTTCCCGAAGGGCGCGAACACGTCGATCCGCCCTCACCGCAGGCGACGTAGACGCGACCGTTGGTCTCGTCGATGAACAGATCGTCGGCGTCGCCGCCGCAGTCGAGCGTCTCGAGCCGGCTCCCGTCGCGCGAATCCAGCACGAGGAGCTTCGCCGGCTGACGGCAGCCGACGAAGAGGAGGTTCTGCTTCGCGTCGAGGGCCATCGGGTAGTTGGCGGCGACGTCCTCGACCGGCCAGACTGCGGCGACGCACATCGCCTTCACGTCGACCACGACGATGGCGCGCCGATCCGGCACATTGACGAAGACGCGCCCGTGCCCGGCTCGAGCTGGAACGACTCGGGGTGCCCGCCGAGCGGCACCGCGCCCAGCTTCCGGCCGTCGAGGGCGGAGAAGATCCCGAGCGATTCTCCGTAGCCGACGAGGTAGCGCTCCGTCTCCGCCTCGTAGCGGAGGTTGTCGGCGTCGTCGAGACCTTCGACGACGACCGGGTCTCCGAGGTCCCGTCCCCAGATGTGACAGCGACCGTCGCCGCTGCTCGCCACCGCGAATCGTCCGCTTCGCTGATCGATGGCGATGCCGGTCGGACGGGGCAGGTCCCGGATCGTCCGCGTGCGCTCGCCGCGACCGAGATCGACGACCTCCAGCGTGTCGTTGCCGAGCGCCACGACGTAGAGGACGTCGGTGCTCTCGTCGAGCGCCAGATGGTCGAAGCGCCCCGTCACCCCCTCGAGCGGGATCGTCTTCGCGAGCCGGAGAGGGGCGGCCGGGGCATCCTGATCCGCGCAGGACGGCAGGGCCGCGAGCGCGGCCAGGGCGAGGATGGCGAGAGTCGCCTCATCGTTGGATGCTCCATGAAGTAGTCCCCCCTCCGCCCAGTCCGACGCATGACCGGGCGCGAAGGCGTGTCAGCGGCCGTCGAGATCGGCCAGGGCGATGCGCTGGAAGACGAGGTGGGCCAGGCTCCCCTCGTAGAGGATTCCCAGCGTCTCGTCATCGATCATGGTCAGGCACGAATAGCGGCGCCGCGGCCCTCGTCGAGCAGGATCCGGAGTTCCGGCGGCCACGTCCGTCCGCCGTCGCGGGACGCCTGACGGTGATCCTCTCGCGCGTGCTCGGAATCGGGATTCGAGAAGATCAGGTGACCGCGGGGCGCGTCGCCGAGCTCTCCGCCGACCTCGATCAGGCCTTCGCCATGCAGGCGCCCGGCTCCACGAGGAGCTTTCGAGAGCTCTCGTGCTCGGACCAGGTCGCGCCGAGGTCTCTCGAGATCATGACAACGCGCTGGTTGCCGCGGTCGTAGCGGCAGTTGAGCATCAGGACGGCCCGGCTCCGTCTCCACGACCTGCGCCTCCGTCTGTGCGGATGGGCGCCGGTTCCGGCCCGCCACGACCGACCCCCGTTGCGGCTCGAGATGATCGTCGAATGGGGGATCCGGCCCTTCTCGACCGAGTCCCGGTACTGCGCCGGAAAGACGAGGGTGCCGTCCTTCATGCGGATGCCCTTGCCGGGTCCCTGGAGGAGGAGCGTCCATTCGGGGCGCTTGACCTGCTTCGTGATGTTGATGGGGCGCGACCAGGTCTTGCCGTCGTCCTCACTCTTCACGAGGACGAGCTGTCCCGTCTGCGTGGGCTCGAGGCCGGGACCGGAGCCCGTCCAGCCGCGGTCTCCGTGACTCCAGAGAGCGGCCACCCAGATCGTGTTCGAGCGGCGATCGACGAGGATCGACGGATCCCCGACTCCGTCTTGACGCCAATCCGGATCGGAGCCCATGTCGATGATCGTGCGCGTCGGCTCCCAGCTGCGTCCGCCGTCGACGCTGCGCGACATCCCGACGTCGATGTCGGCGGGCAGGTCGCCCGCACCGCCGTGTCTCAAGTCGTAGACCGCGATCAGCGTGCCTTTCGCCGTGGTGGCGAGTCCCGGGATCCGCGTGGTGTGGACTCCGCCGTCCCCGGCGCGACGCAACGCGACCCCCGTCCGGGAGGGTGAGGGAGCCGGGTCCGTATCCGGTCGTGGGGCGAGCCGACGGCCGTCCGAGAATCGGAGTTCCTTCCAGGCCACGGCGATTCGCCCGTCGAGATCGACGTCATCGTGGAGCCGTCCGACGATCCAGAGGACGTTCGTTCCCGGAGCGAGGGGGAGGGATCCCCGGAACCGGACGAGGTCCGATGGAACTCGAGCGTCGCCGAGAGCGAGGCCGTCCGCGAGGGGCGTCGCGGCCCGAGCGCTCGAGATCGAGGCCCGGGAGCCCGTCGAGAGCACCGAGAGCCGGTCGAGCGATCCGGATGCCGTCTTCGCGTCGACGTCCGCGCCGGTCAGCGCGATCTCACCCTCCGTCCCGTCGACCTCGATCAGGAGCCGGGAGAGCGGCGTCGACTCGAGGCCGCGAAGCGCCGGCAACCGGAGCGAGGTGACGCGGGCCGCGACGACGCTCCGCGGGCCCTTCGCGAGCAGCCGGACGTCGTCGATCAGCGCCGGCGTCGGACGGGCTCGTGCAGACGAAGCGGAGGCGCTCTATTCGCCGGTCATCGAGATTCACGCGCACGGGGGCCCCGAGCCTTCCGACGGGGGCCTCGTCGTCGGCGACGAGGAGTTCGGTCCAGGTCTCGTTCCGCAGGCCCTCGACGCGCAGCTGGAACGGCTCGCGACGCGTCCATCGTTCGGCGGAGAAGCAGAGTGACGCGAGACCGTCGCGGTCTCCGGGCAGCTGCAGTTCGACGGATCGATCCTCGCCCCCCAGGATCCGGAGGCATCGCCGGCCGCTCCTCGCGTGTCCTCCGTCGATCGCGGCGTGCCCTTCCGCCGCCGACCAGGTGCCGACGGGAGTGGCGATCGGCGCGAGGATCGCTCCGGTGTCCAGCGTCTCGAACCCCGTCGCCCTCGGCGGATCCTGCTGCGCCTGAGGCGCTTGTGCAGCCGCCCGTTCGGGGACGAAGGAGGAGGCGAGGGCGCTGAGGACGATGACGGTCGCGAACGATCTCATCGGGGGCTCCCGGTTCGGTGGTGCCTCACCATAACTCCCGCGCCTTCGGGAGGCCGTCCGATCTCAGAACTCGAGCGTGACGCGCGTCGCCCCGTCGACGCGGATCTCGCGGCGCGTGCCCTCGATGGGCTGATCCCAGCGCGAGGCCTCGGCGAGGTAGACCTCGTAGGTCCCGGCCTCGATCGAGGTCGCGGGATTCTCGGGCCGCAGGCTCCCGAGCACGCGACCGTCTCGGAGGACGAAGATGCTCGGCCACTGCATTCCCGTCAGGTCGCCCTTCAGATCGACGCGGAGCTCGTGTCGCTCGGGCAGCGTGATCACGACCCGTTCCCCGTCCAGCGCGGGGTCGATCCGTCGTTCGTACGTGCGCAGGCCCGCGATCGCCAGCACGGTGAAGGGGCCGTCCGGCGCGTCGACGATCCGGAATCGGCCCGGGCCGTCCCGGCGCGCGCGGGTCGCCACGAGGGGGAGGGCCTGACCGGAAACGGTGAGGTTCGCATCGGACGGGCGGCCGTCGTGTTCGGCGATCGTCACCTCGATCCTGGGTGCCGCGCGCAGCGTCAGGGTCCATTCCTCGCCGTCCAGCGCGCGCGGTTCGCAGCTGAGCCGTGAGTGCCCCGGTGCCAGGGCATCGAGCCAGACCGTCGACCCCGCGGGGAGATCCACGGCGGCCCGTCCGTCAGCGTCCGTCCCGACGGGGGCGCCGTTCCGCGCGGGGGCGAGGCTCACGTGGACACGGGCGCCGGAGAGGGGACGTCCGTCCTCCGCGACGACCCGGAGACTCAGTCGCGTCACCGCGACGAGCTCTCCGGCGACCTCGACGGTCGGGCCGCCGCCGTCCGGAACGCGGGCCTGGAAGAGCGTCAGGTGTCCGTGCCCGCGGACGTCGACCCAGGCGTCGTTTCCCGGCGCCACGTCTCCCACGACCGCGACGCCTTCGCGATCCGTAACCGCGATGCGGAAGCTCTCGCCCTCGGGCGTGCGCCGCACGTGGAGCAACCCTTGGACCAGGCGGTGCGCCTCCGAGGAGAGGCCGGCGGCGCGGTTCGGGTCTGATCGTCGCTCCCAGACCCGGACCTCGCGTCCGGCGGCGGGGCGACCGTTCTCGGTGAGGACGACGCGCAGCGTGCGGGCGGCGGCCAGTGTCACCGAAGCGACCTCATCGGCGCCGGGAGCGGGCAGGAGCACCGTCGTCCGGCCCGGGGCGGAGACGGCGGCCGTCGCCCCGCGCGGAACGAGCTGTGCGAGGCGGATCTCGCCGCTCGCATCGGTCGGTCCGCCCATCTGCCCCGACACTTCGGCGATCGCCCCCGCGATCGGAGATCCGGACTCGTCCATGACCCGGATGCTCCCGCCGAACTGCCCCGGGACCTCGATCTCGCCGAGGTCGGTGTTCGCCTCGCGCATGCGAAAGCGATGCGTGAGGAGGAGCTTGCCGTCCGCGTCGGCCACCTCGAGTTCGAGGTCGACGTCGGGGGTCCATTCCGCCAGGCACAGCGTGAATGACCCCTCCGGCGAGGATCGGTCGAGGGCGATCGTCCGCCGCTCTCCCGCCCGCCGCAGTCCGACGCTCAGGCCCGCTGCGAACCGATCACCGATGCGGCAGCGTCCGGAGACGGTCGGCTGGGCGAAGCAGTCGAGCCGGACGGGCTCGTCGAGGTGCCGTACCGCGAGCCGGAGTTCCGACGACTCCGTGGCACCGTCCACCGACATCAACCAGAGGCCGCGAGGCATGACGACCCGACCGCGCCAGGGGAGCGCGAGTCCCTCGATGCGGAACGAACCCTCCGCGTCCGCCTCGATCCGCATCTGGAGCGCGACGGAGGAGATCCCGGTCGCGATGTCCCGCGCGACCTCGTCAAGGGTCTCGAGCGCCGGGGCGAGCTCGAAGGTGATCGGTCGTCCCGGCGCCTTCCCCTCGACCAGCAGCCGACCCCGGACGGTCTCGGAACGAGGAAGAACGATCGTCGTCCCGCCGTCATCCCAGCTCCGGTGCGCGATCGGCCTCAGACCCGGCGCGCGGGCGAGGAGGATGACCGGGCGCGCGCTCGGGTGGAGTTTCGCCTCGCCCTCCGCGTCCGTGCGGACGATCGTCTCGCCGGTCCCGGTCGAAAGGAGTCGCACCTCGACCTCGCCGGCCGGCGTGCCGTCATGGTGCTCGACCCGGACGAGGAAGACTCCGGGAGCCTTCGCCTCGGACGGCGGGAGATCGGACTCATCGATCGCCGTCGACTCCGCCTCGGCGGGCGTGGGGGGAGCCGATGGATCGCGGCGTCGAGCCCGCTCCTCTCGTTCGACCGCCGATCCGGCCGCGGGGGGCCCCTCGATGCGCGCTTCATCACTCCGCGACGAGAGACGGAGCCCGAGCCAGACCAGTCCGGCGATCGCCATCACGGCCGCGAGCAGGATTCCGGTCCGGCGCCGCATCGTCATCGGGGTCTCCACGCGAGAGGGGACGCCGACGATCATGCCATCGCGCGCGACTTCGGGTGAGATCTCCGAGAATCTCGAAACCCGTGCTCGCGGAATCGGGGCGTCTGGAGGGTCCGCCGGCCCGGAACTCTCCTGCGCCGATGAGCGACTACGCGACACCGGCCGGCGGCGGGCCGATCGGCCTCTCCACCCACCTCCGGGCGTTGGGGCGGGGCGGGGGAGTCCGCGCTCGAATTCTTCCGTCGCGAGGCCCGCACCTGCTCGGGCCTCGACGCCCCCGGAATCTGCGCGGTCGACGACACCGGCGTCCACGAGGGTGCGCCCCGGATCGCGATGCGATTCGTGGTGGGGCGGACGCCGCAGGTTCTGATCCATCCGACCCGTGGCGACTCCGCGGACCAGGACACGATGTTCGTGGACCTCTCCTTCGCCTCGGGCGTCTCCCGATCGGACGGCGCGGAGGCCCTCGCGGACACCGAGGTCGCCGTTTCGCAGACCACGCGCGCGGCCTCCGCCTCCCCGAGGAGTCGATCGTCCTCGGGAAGATCCTGACGATTTCTGGTCCCGATGGCGGTACGACCTCCGCTCTTCTCCCGGGTACTCTCGGGAGGCGCACGGAGGAGTTCGACCGATGGCTCGGACGCGGCGCGACAGGAGCCGGCTCCGCTACGCGAAGCCGGCGAACGCGGCGCTCCTGCGCGCGATGGAGCATCGCCGACGGAGGCGCCGGGCCGCGGAGGTGCTCGCCCTCGGCGAGCAACCTCTCGATGAGCGCGTCGATCCGTTCCTCGTGGGTGACCCCGTGGCCTACGTGGGCGCGGATCGACGGAAGCGTGGAGGGCGGCGCTGATGCGCATCGGACTGGATTTCGGAGGCGTCATCATTCCCCTTCACCGCGCCGTTCGCGGAGAGGACACGGGTCTCGTCGAAGCATCTGATTCCGCGCCGCGGCCCGGCGCGATCGAGGCCATTCGTCGCATGGTCGAGGAGACGGAAGGCCAGGTCTGGATCGTCTCGAAGGCGGGGCCACGGATGCAGGAACGCACCCGCACCTGGCTCGCGAACCACGAATTTCACGCCCGCACGGGCCTGCCGGAGAGCCATGTCGTCTTCTGTCTGAAGCGCGAGGAGAAGGCGCCGATCTGCCGCGATCTCGGGATCACTCACTTCGTGGACGACCGGATCCACCTGATGCAGATCCTGCGAGGTGTCGTTCCCCACCTCTTCCTCTTCGTCGACGATCCCGGGGCCGCGAACCGTCCGCCCTGGGTGCGAGAGGTGTCTTCGTGGCGGCAGTGCGTCGCGGAAATCCTGTCGCCTCGAAGCGAGTCGGAGCGAAGCCCGGATGGGCTTGCGTGATCGGTCGGGCGCCCTTCCGAAGATGGACGCCGGCGAAGCCGGTGCACCGCCAACTTCGATGGGCGATCGATGTGCGGGGCGAGGGTGGGTGAGCTGACCTAGTGCTCCCGACAGGACTCGACTCGGGCGCGAGGCCTTGGGCCTCGACCCGAGGGCGGACGCCGGCGAAGCCGGTGCACCGCCAACTTCGATGGGCGATCGATGTGCGGGGCGAGGGTGGGTGAGCTGACCTAGTGCTCCCGACAGGACTCGAACCTGTTACCTGCGGTTTAGGAAACCGCCGCTCTATCCTGATGAGCTACGGGAGCCGGAGGGAGCTTGTAACAGGGGCGTGCCGGGGAGCGAAGAGTCAGATCTTCTGGGGGAACCAGACGTTGCCGTCGAGGTGGATGCCGGGGGGCACGATGGAGCCCTCGAGGACGACGCAGTTCTCGAGGTGGGCGCCGGCGCCGATGTGGCAGCGGTCGCCGATGATGGCGCCCTCGCCGAGGGTGACGTCGGGGCCCAGCTCGGTGTCGGCGCCGACGGAGGCGCGGCCGAGGACCTTGGTCGTGGCGGGGATGACCGAGCTCGGGGTGAAGAGCAGGGCACGTTGAGGGTCGAGGGGCGCTCGGAGAGCGCGCGGGCGAGGAAGGCCCGGGCGGTGCGGACGAGCGACGGGGTGTCGCCGACGGTGAGGCCGAGGGGCCGGGGCCCGCGGCGGGTTCGAGGTCGGGATGGCCTGCGCGGGGTAGGCGACGAGCTCGGCCGGGCCGGCGGCGGCGTAGATGTCGGCGACGAGGACGCGGCCGTAGGCGGGACGGCGTCGGGTGAGGTCGGCGATCACGTTGGCGACGCGGCCCGGCTCGGCGATGCAGGAGATCGAGGGCGCGCCGACGAGGGGCTCGAAGAGGCGGCGGTAGAGAGGCACGCCGCCGAGCGGGGCCGACAGCCAGGCCTGGAGGTCGACGCCGCGCAGGAGCGAGGGGGCGAGGCGTTCCAGACCGTCGAAGTAGAGCGCCGTCGGAGTCTCGGAAACGCGCGAACGCCAGTCGACGTGCGTCAGCATCGGGTCACCCTCCCAGTTTTCGGCGCGAGACGGCGATCGGAACGGCGAGATGAGCTCCGATCGGGCGAGGTCTCGTCGCTCCCGGGTGGGAGAGGCGGGGCCTCGTTCACGCCATGTTGACCTGATCGACCGACATTCGTCACGTGGATTCTCGCGCGGGGCGATTCACCGCATCTTCACCCGCCGTCGGCCTCGCGAGGGCCGGGCCGCAAGTGGGGTGAAGGTCGGTGGATAGGGGGCTCGCCCGTCAGGCGAGGCGACGGCGGAGCGCGGCGGCGAGGGCCACGTAGTCGGAGCGGTCGTTGTAGAGCTGGGCCGAGACGCGGAGGGCGCGCGCGGGCGGCGCAGGGAAGGGGAAGATCGGGACCTCGATCCGGTCCTCCTCGACGAGCGCGGTCTGCAGGGCATCGGTCCAGAGGTGGTCGACGACGCCTTCGGGTTCGGCGGGCGGGAGCGGGATCGTCGCCATGGCGGCGTTCATCGATGCGGGTGCGGTCGGGGCGCCGCCGAGGGCGGCGAGGACGATGTCCCGGCCCTCGCGCGCCAGGTCGCGGTTGCGACGCATGATCTCGGGCCAGCCGCCGGGGACGAGGGACTCGAGAAAGGCGATCGCGCGCGGCAGGGCCAGCCAGGGCGTCGGATCGAGCGTACCGATCCAGTCGAACTCGAGGCGGTAGCGGCTGCGTCCCGCGAGGGGGGCGTTCGCCCCGTGGCTGATGACGGTCGGATGCGTCGCCTCGCGGAGGTCGGCGCGCGTCGCGAGGAAGGCCGCGCCCTTCGGCGCGCAGAGCCACTTGTGCGCGTTGCCCGTGTACCAGCCGGCGCCGAGGGCGTCGAGCGCGAGCGGGACCTGGCCCGGCGCGTGCGCGCCGTCGACGAGGGTCTCGACGCCGCGCTCGCGCAGGGCGGGCACGATCCGCTCGACGGGGAGGACGAGGGCGGTGGCGCTCGTGACGTGGTCGATCAGGGCGAGTCGTGTCCGCGGCGTCACCGCGGCGAGCAGGGCGGCCTCGATCTCGTCGGGGGAACTCGCGGGGAAAGGCAGCGGGGCCGCGACGACGCGGGCGCCGGCGCGTTCGGCGACGAAGCGCGCCGCGTTGTTGCAGGCGTTGTAGCCGTGGCTCGTGACGAGGATCTCGTCGCCCGGTTCGAAGCGCAGCGAACGGAGGACGGCGTTCACTGCGGTCGTCGCGTTGGGAACGAAGGCGAGTCCGTCCGGATCCGCACCGAGGAAGGCGCCGAGCGTCTCGCGCGCCGCGTCGAGGCGGGCCGGGGCCTCCCGGACGAGGAATCGGACGGGCTGGCACTCGAGGCGGGCGCGGTCTTCCGCCTGGGCCGCGAGGACCTCGCGCGGACAGGCGCCGAAGGAGCCGTGATTGAGGTAGCGGAGGCCGGGCTCCAGAGCCCAGTGCCGGGCGAGTTCGTTCATCGTCGGGGGCCGTTCGGGGTCCGTGAGTTCATCTTCGCGTCGTCCCGAGACCGCGCGAGACGGGGGTCGGACGGGGAGGCATGACGAGGACCGGCGCCGTGGCCGCCGGTCGAGGCCGCGGGGGAAACCCTCACGGACTCTCAGGGAATGGCGCTGCCGAGCCCGAGCGCGCGGCGCGCGGAGCCGAGCTGGCCGGCGTGGTAGCCCTCGTGGAAGAGGAGGATCGTCACCACCGCGGCGGTGTCCTTCGCCATCGAGAGGGGCAGGCGGTCGTGCTGGAAGGGACGGGCCAGCTCGTCGTCGGTGGCGTCGGAGAGCGCGGCGGCGAGCTCGTTGCGGCTCGTTGCGAGGTGCTCCCGCATCGCGGCGAGCGGCAGGAAGCTGTCGACGGCCCGCCCGTCGCTGCCCCGGCCGTAGGGCGCCAGATCGGCCGCGGGGATCGAACTCGTCCGGCCGAGCAGCTTCAGGATCTCGACCCGGGAGTTGACGATGTGGCCGACGATCCAGGCGACGGTGCTGCCGCCGCCCTTCGGGGCTCGCCGGGCGAGGTCGTCGTCGACGCCGGCGAGGTTCTGCTCGACGGCGCCGTTCGAGATGGTGAATCCGAGGGCGAGTCGCGGTCCGGTCATGGGGTCGTTCTCCGGGGCCTGGGTCCGGGATCATCGCACGATAGGGGGGCGGCCGGATCCCCGAGTTTCGCGATGGCGCGAAGGCGGGTCGCCGGGGTACCTTCCCTGGCGAGATGACAGGTACCCGCTGCGCCTTGGTGATTCTCACCACCCTGGTCGCGGTCATCGCCTGCTCGCAGAAAGCGAAGATGACCGAAGCGCCGGACGATGTCCTCGTCGAGGTGACCGAGAAGTTCGGTCTGCTCGTCGAGTCGGGCGTCGTCCTGTCCGAGCAGAAGCTGATGCCCGAGATCATGGGGACGGGTTGCGCCGTCTTCGACGCGGACGGCGACGGGCGGCTCGATGTCTTCCTCGTCGGCGGCGGCCGTCCCGACCGCGGCGGCAGTCCGAACCGCCTCTTCTTCCGGCGCGGCGAGCGATTCGTCGAGGAGGCGGCCGGCGTCGAGGGCGGGGGCTACGGCACGGGCGTCGCGGTGGGCGATCTGGACGGTGACGGCGATCTCGACCTCGTCGAGTGTAACTGGGGACCGAACCGCATCCTGCTGAACGACGGGAAGGGGCGCTTCCGCGACGCCACGGCGGAGTCCGGCCTCGTCGGCAACCGCTGGACGACGACGGCCGCGCTCTACGATCACGACGGCGATGGTCGCCTCGACATCTACATCGTGAACTACCTGAAGTACGACCCGAAACGGCCCTGCTTCGGAGATCGCTCGGATCCCGAGTACTGCGGGCCGACCGCCTTCCCGCCCGACGTCGACGAGCTCTGGATCAATCGCGGCGGAGGCCGCTTCGAGGAGATCGGCGCGCGCGCCGGACTCGCGCGGGCCCCCGGTCCCGGCCTCGGGATCGCGATCGACGACTTCGACGGCGACGGGCGGCCCGACGTGATGGTGGCGAACGACGGCGCCGCGAATCAGCTCTGGATGAACCGTGGCGACCGTCTCGTCGACGAGGCCTACGCCTACGGCGTCGCGATGAACGGCGACGGCGTCCCCGAGGCGAGCATGGGGACCGCCATGGGCGATGTCGACGGCGACGGCGATCTCGATCTCATCTTCACGCATCTCGACTCGGAATCGAACACGCTCTACCTGCGGGTCGGAAACGCCTTCGAGGACGGTACCGGCACCAGCGGGGTGGGCGTGGCGAGCCTCCCCTGGACCGGCTTCGGCGTCGCCTTCGCGGACCTCGATCTCGACGGCCTCCCGGACCTGCTCGTCGCGAACGGCCGCGTCCGGCGCGGAACGGGCCGGGTCCTCGGGACGGGGCCGCTCGCCGCCTACGGCGAGCCGAACCAGGTCCTGCTCAACCGGAGAGGGCGCTTCGCGGCGCCCAAGGAGGGCACGCGGGATTTCACGCGTCGCGCCGAGGTCTCGCGCGCGCTGGCCGTGTTCGACCTCGACGACGACGGCGATCTGGACGTGCTCGTCACGAACGTCGGGTCTCCGCCGCGCCTCTACGAGAACCGGATCGCGCGCCGCGGGCGCTGGCTCTCGGTCGACCTGCGGGACGACCGCGCGACCTATCCCCCGACGGGCGCCCGGGTCGAGGTCACGGTCGCCCACGCGTCGGGGGAGGAGCGGACCCACTTCGCCGTCGTGCGCAACGGAGACAGCTACCAGTCGAGCGTCGTCGCGCCGCTGCACCTCGGGCTCGGGGATTGCGAGCGCATCGCGCGCATCCTCGTCCGGTGGACGGACGGGACGAGCGAGGAGGTCCCCGTCGGCGCCCTCGATCGCCGCATCGAGATCAGGAGGAAGTCGTGAAGTCGATGCTCGCCTGCGGGCTCCTCGCGCTCGTCGTGCTCCTCGCCGGTTGCACGCAGAAGGAGGAGAGTTCGGGCTCGCTGCCGCCGCGGCCGGATCTCGGCGAGCTCCGGCCGGCCGTGCGCGAGGTCATCTCACGGGCCTACGATCGCGCGGAGGGCGGACGGGCGGAGGACCTCGCGAACCTCGCCCGGGTCCTCCACGCTCACGCGTTCCACGAAGTCGCGGTGCAGGTCTACGATCTCGCCCTTGCGAAGAACGGCGGCGCCTTCCCGGAGGTCTACCTCTCGGGGCTCGCCGCCTACTGGAACGATCGGGACGAGGCGCGCCGGCGTCTCGAACGCGCGGTGGCGATCCGCCGCGACTACCCGGCCGCCTGGCTCTGGCTGGGCCGCGTGCACGCGGAGGCGGGTGAGAACCTGCGGGCCCGCGAGGCCTTTCTCGCGGCCGACCGCCTCCTGGCGACGGCCTACGGTTCGCTCGGCCTGGCGAGGAGCTTCATGGTCGAGGGGCCCGAGCGGGATCTCCGACGGGCGAGGTCCCATCTCGAGCAGGCGCTCGCGATCGACCGTCGCCTGCCCAGCGTGCACGCCGCCTGGGCGCGCTACTGGCGCCTCACCGGTGATGCGCGTCGGGCGGCCGAATCCGAGCGGCTCGCGAAGGACGCGGTGAAGGAGCGCGGCTTCCCCGATCCGATCCTGCTCGAGGTCTCGCTGCTCTCGCGGACGCCCTCCGGGGTCCGCACCCAGATCGACGGCCTGCTCGCGATGGGGCAGGCCGAGGAGGCGCTGCGGCGCGCCGAGCGCTATCTCGCCGAGGATCCCGGATCTCTCGACGCGAAGCTCTTCCGCGCCAACGCCCTCCTGCGACTCCAGCGCCACGCGGACGTCATCGCCGCGACCGACGAGCTCCTGCGCGCCGCGCCGGGGGAGGCCGATTACATGGTCCTGCGGGCGAACGCGCTCTTCGGGCTCGGGCGCCAGGCCGACGCGGTGCGCCAGCTCGAGGCCGCCGTGGCGGCCGATCCGGAGAACGTCGGGGCGCGCTACACCCTCGGGGTGCTGCTCGGGCCGGTCGACGCGCGCGCGGCGCGGACGCACATGCGGTGGGTGCTCGAGAACGCGCCGCTGCGACACCCCGAGGTCCGATCGCTGCTGGCCCGCGTCGAGGACTCACTCGGGCAGCGGGACGAGGCGGCGCGACTCCTCGCGGAGGCGCTGGCCTTCGATCCGCAGGACGCGACGGCGCTCCAGATGAAGCGGCTCCTCGGACTCTGACCCCGTCGCGCCGGGTGGACGTCAGCCCGGAGGCCAGGTGAGCGGGCGACCGCCGATGAGGTGGACGTGGAGGTGGGGGACGGTCTGCTGTCCGTCCTCGCCGTCGTTGATGACGAGTCGGTAGCCGTTGTCGAGCCCGAGAGCGCGGGCCACCCTCGTCGCCACGAGGAAGAGGTGCCCGACGAGACGTTCGTCGTCCTCGGTCATGTCCTCGATGGCGGGGATGGGGCGCCGCGGCACGATCAGGACGTGGACGGGCGCCTGGGGATTGATGTCCCGGAAGGCGCCGCAGTGATCGTCCTCGTGCAGGAGGTCTCCCGGGATCTCGCCGTCGAGGATCTTCTGGAAGAGGGTCTTGCCGTCAGCCACGTCGCTCTCCTTCGCCCGCCTCGACGATCATGCCCAGGCGCACCATGTCGGTCAACGCCTGCAGCACGTGGCCGCGCGAGAGAAGGTAGAGACGCCCGTCGCAGCTCGCGACCTCGAGGAAGCGGTCCACGTCGGGATTGCGTTCGAGGTGCTCGATCACCGGAAGGAGCGGCACGCGACCGAGTCGGGCGATGGCGCGGTCCGATTCCGGCAGCGCGAATCCCTCCGTCTCGACGAGGACGTGCCCCCGGCGTTCGAGCGCGGGCCGGCGCTGGAGGGCCGGATGAGGGCGCAGCTTCGTCGGGAAGTCGGACGGGCTCGGCACGCGATCGATCTCGACGCGCACGGACTCGTGGCGCGCGCTCCAGAACGGGGCGTCCGCGAAGCGCGTCTCGCCGAGGTACCAGCGCATCGCGCGCTGAGCCTCGTCCTCCCAGCGGGCCGCCTCCCAGTCGCGATGGTGTTCGACCGCGAGCGAGGCGAGATCCGGGCGACGGAGGATGGTGTTGACGGCCCCGGCGGCCTGTTCGGCCGAGGCCAGGGCCTTCTCGATCCCGCGCGTGGTGATGGGGTCGATCGTCGAGGCGGCGTCGCCGGCGAGGACGATGCGGCTCGGCGTCTCGACGAGCCGCGCGGTCGCGAGGCCGCCGAACCCCGGGTAGGGGCCGCGGAAGTCGACCTCCTCCACGTCGAGGTCGAGCTCGCGCGCGACGGCGGCCGGACCGGAGGAGCCGAGGAGGGCGCGGTCGAAGATGCCCCGGGCCCCGGCGGTCTTCACGCACTCGGGATCGGCGACGAGGGTGAGGCTGGCCGCGCCGTCGCTCCGCGGGAGCCACCACAGCCAGCCCTCCTCGACGGCCTCGATGACGGAGGCGTCGCGGAAGATCTCCCGGGAGTGTCGCAGCGGGACGCTCACGGTCAGGGCGGAGGCGCGGGCGAGCTGTCGCCGCAGCGCGACCGGGAGCAGTTCGGCCGAGGGCTGGCGGCCGGTCGTGACGACGATGCTCCGCGTGAGCAGTTCGGCGGTGTCGCCGTCCTCCGCCCGCACGGTGATCGCGCCGCGGCCCGATTCGGGAAGCGGCCCCTCGACCCGGGTGTCCTCGAAGACCGTCGCGCCGAGCCCGCGGGCCATGCGGCGGAGATCGGCGTCGAAGAGGTCGCGTCGGATGCGGATTCCCCGCGCCTCCTCGTCCTCGCGCCAGCGCAGCTCGCCGTCGCCCCAGACGAGGCCTCGCGCGGTGAGGTCGCGGAAGCCGTGCGCCCGGACCGAGGACAGGAGACCGTGCCGCCGCAGGAGCGGCTCGGCGTCGCCGCCGACGAACTCCTCCGGGAGCCCGCCGCGCGGACCGCCGCGGTCGAAGAGGGCGACCTTGTGTCCCCATTCGGCGAGGCGCGCGGCCAGGAGACTGCCGCAGGGACCTCCGCCGACGATGGCGCAGTCGAAGCTGTGGGAGGCGTCGAACATCGGAACTCCGCGCAACGAGGGGGAGGGCGCGCCTCCCGCTTTTCCTTCGCAACGCAGGGGATGATAGCGGGCCTCCCGGCGGCTCCGATGAGCATCCCGGAAGAATGATTATGCAGTCGCTCGTCGAGAGGAGGTCAGGCGCGCGCGGAGTCGAGGGCGACGATGCGGTCGAGCTCGAACTGCTTCACGCCGCCGTCGTGCATGCACTGCGCGACGAGATGCTTCACGCCGCCCACGCTGCAGAGCGAGAGGGGCAGGATCCGCCGCGCCTTGCCGCTCTGGCCGTTCTCGTCGTAGCGGACGATGAGGATCTCTCCCGCCGCGATGGCGGCGGGGAGCCGCGAGAACCGCGGGGAGAGGGACATCGCCGCGGACACGGAGGTGTGGTGGTCGTCGACCCCGGCGCGGAGTCGGATCTCCTCGAGAGTCATCGACGGGAATTCCCGCAGGAACTCGACGAAGAGCGACTTAACGTAGAGCGAGTCGGCCATCGCGCGGTGGTAGCCGGTCTCGGGGAATCCGAAGTACTCGACGAGGGTGCCGAGCTTGTGGTTCCGGACGTCGAGGTCCATGAACTTCGCGCAGCGCAGCGTGTCGACGACGACGTTTCGCGGGCAGGGCCACTCGCCCTGGGTCAGCTCGCTTGTGATGAAGCCGACGTCGAAGGCGGCGTTGTGGGCGACGAGGATGTCGTCCGGTCGCAGCCAGGAGGCGAACTGCCGGCAGGCCTCGAAGGAGCTCGGGGCGTGCAGCACCATCGCGTCGTCGATGCCGTGGATGCTGGTGACGAAGGGATCGATCGGGCCGCCGGGGTTGGCGAGGGTCGAGAAGCGCGCGATCTCGTTGCCGCCGCCCGTGAAGCGCACGCCCGCGATCTCGACGACGTTGGCCTGTCGCGGCGACAGGCCGGTCGTCTCGGTGTCGAAGGCGACGAACATCCTGTCGCGAAGAAGAGTCATTGACTCGTCGTGGCTCGCCTTTCCTTCGGTCCGTCCGGGGCCGTCCCGTCGGGACCCGTCGCCTCGAACGCCGCGAGCTCCTCACGGGCGATTCCCGTGGCGTCGATCGCGGCGTGCTTGTGGAGAAAATACCAGCGCTTGAGGACATTCAGCGCCTCGAGCGGACTGGGTCCGGGAGCCTCGAAGGCCCAGCGCGGGGGGAGGGCCCGGAAGAGCGCGGGCGAAGCGACGAAGACGAGTTTCTTGCGCGCCCGGGTGAGGGCGACGTTCAGGCGGTTCGGCAGGAAGAGGAACTCGGACTCGGCGCTGATCGCGTCGGGGTCGGACAGCGCCATGCTGATGACGATGAGATCCCGCTCCTGACCCTGGATGCGTTCGACGGTGTCGACGAGAGGGTGCGCGCCGGCGTGACCGAGCCGGCCCAGGAACTCCCGGATCTTCACGTTCTGTCGCCGGTGGGGGGCGATGACCGCGATCTCTTCCGGCGGGACCCCGCCCGCGATGGCGTCGTGCACCAGCCGGGCGACGAGGGCGGCCTCCTCGGGCGACTCCTGGCCGCGACCCTGGTGGCGGACGAGGGCGAGGGTGCTCGGGCGATCGGGGTCGAGGATCGCGGCGCGCGGTCCCATGTGGTCCCGGGTGAGTTCGAGCCGGGAGGCCGCGGCCGAGGGGGCCGAACTCAACCGCTCGCCGTAGAAGCTGCGGCTCGGGAAGGTCGCGAGCTCGGCGTTCAGGCGGAAGCTGCGGTCGAGGAGGACGGCCTCCCGGGGCGTGCGTTCGACGAGGTGCTGGAACACCGAGACCGCGGGGCCGTCGCCCGGACGGTGCGTCTGGACGACCGGCGGAAGCTGGGCGTGGTCGCCGGCGAAGACCCAGCGGTCGGCCTGGATCATCGCCATCATCGCGGCCGGGAGCGTGAGCTGTCCCGACTCGTCGAAGACGACGACGTCGAAGCGGTCGGGGAGCGCCTGCAAGGCGCCCTCGTCGAGGGCCCGCGACACCGGATTGAAGGCGGCGTGCTGCGTGAAGCCGGCCACGTCCGGCACCGTCTTCTGGCGGAAGAAGGCGGCCGGGCGGGGGACGATCCTGAGGCGCGGGTCGGCGGGGTGGTCGGCCCAGCTCGTCGGCCCGCCGATCTTGGCCACCGACCCGATGTCCGGGTGCCGGAGGCACTCCGCGAGGACGTTGTTGATGGCCTGATGGGTGAAGGCGCAGACCGCGACCTTCTGGCCCCGACGGACGAGCTCGCGGACGACGAGGCCGAGGACGTGCGTCTTTCCGGTGCCGGGCGGCCCCTGGATCAGGGCCTCGCGCTCCTCGACGGCGCGGCGGACGGCCTCGCGCTGGGAGGGCGTCAGGCGGGCCAGCTCGGGGTCGTCCTCCGCGGCGAGCGGCGCGAGTCCGCTGGGCCCCGGCTCGAGCGTGCCCTCGAGGAAGGAGCGGATGCGGTCGATCCGCGGCGCGGATCCGAATTCTCCCGCGACGAGACGCAGCGCGAGGATGGGCATGTCGCGACCGTGGCGCGCGCCGGGCAGCATCTGGTCGAGCACGAGACGCTGACCGAGTCGGAAGGTGCGCTGGAAGCGCGGACCCTGCTGGTAGCCGGAGGCGACGATCAGGCGCCCGCGCGGGGCGTCGATCTCGGAGATCGTCCCCTCGGGGCCGGAGAGGATCTCCTCGGGGCGCGCCTGGGCGTCGTTCACGTAGACGTACTCGCCGATGCGCAGCTTCGAGGGGTTCGTGCGGAAGGACAGGATGAGCCGCCGTCCCTCGTCTTCCGTCGCCTCGAGCACGAGTCCGGGCCAGCAGGTGAACTGGTCGACGCGGCTCGCGACGGGCTGCGAGATCATGTCGACGACGCTGCGGAACTGGTGCCGGAACTCCGCGTCGACGAAGGCCTGGAGCGCGTCCATGTCGAGGGAGGCGCTCACTTGACCCACTCCAGGAGGCGCTCGAGGACGGAGCGGCCGGCCGCGATCTCCCGCCCGAGCTCGAACTCGAGCAGGCGGGCCCAGGCCTCGTCGCCGCCGGCGCGCCACTCCTTCACCCAGATCGCGCGCAGGTCCTCGTCGGGTCCGCGCAGCGCCTCGGCGTCGAGCCCGTAGTCCGCGGCGAGCGCGTCGATGCGCGCGCGGATCGCGGTCGCCTCCTCGGCGCCGAGGAAGGCCTCGAGCGGACCCTCCGCGAAGACGCCGCCGGCCGGCGGCGGGCCCGCCGCGACGGCGGCCGCGAGATCGAGCGCGCACTGGGGCGCGCGCGGCAGGTAGAGGTGGCGTTCCACCACCTCGGGGAGCACGACGGCGTCGGAGACGAGTCGCTCCGCGCGCTGGAGCACCTGCGCGTGCCGGGCGCTCTCCGCGTTGCGCCGCATGCGCCAGGCCGCGCGGCGATCGAGGAAGACCGGAAGCGCGCGCTCGCGACGGCGCGCCAGCAGCCGGTCGATCTCGTCCTTGTGCTGGAGGAACTGTCCGAAGAGGTGGAGGCGTTCGCAGTCCGGGTCCTGGCGGAGGAAGGTGAGTCGATCCTCGCCGGCGCTTCCCTCGAGGCGCCGCCCCTCCCGGCGGAGCAGAGCCGTCGCGACGACCGCCTCCTGTCCGTCGTAGAAGTCCGGCACGCTCGCGACGAGAAGCAGGGGACCGCGGTGGTGGAAGAGGTCCGGCGTCCGCGGCCTCCGGGCGCCCGGCTCGGCGGGAGGCGCCTGCCGCACGAGGGCGCGACCGAAGTCCTGCGCCGAGGCGCGCTGCTTGAGGTCGCGAAAGCCGTCGAGCTTGCGCCCGAAGCTCCGGCCGAGCGCGCGCAGCGTGGCGTCGTCCTGCTCGCGGAGCACGCCGCGGCTCGGGATGCCGGCGGCGAGGAGCGTCCGCTTGTCCGCCCGCCGCATCCCGGGCACGAGCGAGAGATCGTCGTCGTCCGCCGCGCGGGCGGCGCAGTGCGAGCGCCAGTGGCACTGACCGCAGGCCGGCTCGATCTGGTAGAAGACGTCCTCGGCGCGCGCGTACTCGTGGATCTCCTCCTCGAGGAAGTGCCGCAGCGTCCAGATGCACTCCTCCAGCTCGAAGCGCTCGCGGCGCCCCTCGCCGGTGACGACGAAGCCCTCGCGGGGGAGGACGCCCTGACGGCGCTCGAGGATCCAGGAGTAGAAGGCGACCTGCATCTTCTGCGCGAAGCGCGCCCGGCGCGAGCTCTTCACGTCGCCCACCTGGTAGGACCAGGCGCCGAAGGCCGCGCTGGGTTCCTCGACGCGGACGAGGAGGTCCGTCTCGCCGCGGAAGACGAGGGGGCTCTCGCGCTCCTCGCCGCCGGGTCGCGATTCCACGACCTCGCCGGGGAGGGTGGTGAGGAAGCCGTGGAAGATGAAGCGCACGCCCTCCCGCATGGCGTCGAGCGTCGCCTCGATGCGTCGCGCGATGTCCGCCTCGCGGTCGAGGGTCGGATCGGCCTCGATCGCGCGCCAGTCCTCGGGGTCGCGCGCGCGGATGCCGGCGAAGACCGCGGCCTCGTGGCGGTTGCCGCGCTCCATGAGGTAGCGGCCGGCCGGTCCGGGCGCGTCGCGGCGGGTGCGGTCGCCGTGGAGGTCGAGATGGACCCGGTAGCCGCAGGGGTGCGAGAAGTAGTTGTAGATCACGTTGCCCGTGACCGCTCGCGCCGCCGGCTCGTGCATGGGTCTCCGTGGCGCCGCCGCTCCGGCGCCGTTCGTGGTCTCGGGTGGGGGTGAGGACGCCCGCTCCGGACGACCGCCCCGATTCTATCGCGTCGGGTGACGGCGGGGGACCGCGCCCCGGCGATTCGCGTTCTTCGCGGCAAGCTCCGTGGGTCCAGTCGCTTGCGCCGGACCGGATCTTCTCCCGCTCGGAGGGAATGCGCTTCGAGGGACGGCGGCTGCGGTCTACGATGGCGTCTCCCCGCCCCGGTGGAGATCGACCCGATGGCCCGAACGACGACCCGCCTCCTTCGCCCCGCCCTCGTCGCGTTCCTCGTGGCCCTGGCTCTCGTCACGCCGCGATCCGCGGGCGGCGACGACGGCGGGCCGCGGACCGGACCGGGACCGGAGGGTCTCGAGGCCCGGGCCAAGAGCGCGGTGCGCGAGGTGATCGCGGCCTCCGTTCGGATCGAGACCGAGGACGGTCTGGGCTCGGGGACGATCGTCGACGCCGACGGGTTGGTGCTGACCAGCGCCCACGTCATCGAGGGCTGCCGCCGCATCGAGGTGACCCTCACGGACGGGCGGCGTTTCCTCGCTCAGGCGCTGGGCGTCAACGGCGGCGGCGATCTCGCCCTGCTGCGGATCCCGGCCGTCGGCCTCGCCGCGGCTCGCTTCGGCGACCCGAGCGCGCTCGCGCGCGGCGACTGGGTGATCGCGGCCGGGCATCCCTCGTCCGCCTTCGACGACTTCCAGCCGACGATCTCGATCGGACGCCTCCGCGTCCTCGACGGCGCGATCCGCGCCACGGCGGAGAAGTCCTTCCGGAACGTCCTCGTCAGCGACGTCCCGCTCTCCGCCGGTTCGAGCGGCGGCGGTCTCTTCGACCTCGAGGGACGTCTGGTCGGCGTCAACGCAGCCGTCACGACCAACGAACGCAGCGCCTTCACCGTGCGCATCACCGAGTACCTCGCCGACGCCGATCGCCTCCGGCGCGGCGAGCGCTTCGACCGCGTCCCGACGCGTCGCCGCTCGGCCGACTGGCGGGACGGGCGGACGCGACTCTCGCGCGAGAACTGGTTCGCGGAGTCCTTCCCCGGGCCCCGGCGAGAGGCCCGGGCCCGCATGGTCGGCATCCGGACCCGCGACGGGGAGATCAGCGGGGCGATCGTCGGAGCGCGGGGCGAGATCGTCACCGTGGCCCGCGCGCTCGGCCCGGTCCGCCGCGACGAGCTCCTCTCGGTGACGCTGCCCGAGGGGCGCGAGGTCCAGGCGCGCGTCGTCGGCTGCGACCTCCAGAACGACGTCGCGGTGCTCGCCCTGCCCGAGCGGAGCGGCGGTTACCTCGCCTTCGACCTGGCCGCCGCCGCGCCCGTCGGCGCCGGCACGCTGGTCATGACGCCCAACCCGACCGGACTCGACGGAGGGATCCTCGCCTCGGAGGGAGCCCGCCGTCCCCCGAACGAGCTCAAGGGCATCGGCTACCTCCCGGACGTGCTCCAGTGCGATCTCCGTCTCTGGGCCGATCAGCTCGGCGCCCCGGTCGTCGACCGCGACTCCCGCCTCGTCGGCATCGTCGTCCAGCACCGGCTGCGGCGAACGGAGAAGACCTGGCAGGACGCGCCCTTCGGCGCCTTCGTCATGCCGATTGAACGGCTCCGCGAGAGCCTCGGCGCGGTCCGCCGCTTCGGCGACCGCGCCGCGCCGGACGCGGGCTACCTCGGGGTCGAGCTCGTCGATCTGACGGAGTCGGAGAAGGCCGAGCTCGGCGTCTCGTCCGGCGTCCTCGTCCGGCGCGTGTCGCGCGGTCGGGCCGGCGCGCAGGGCGGGCTCCGGGACGGCGACGTCCTCCTCGCGATCGGCGGCCGCCCGGTGGCGAGCCGGGGCGAGGCGGTCCGCGCGATCGAGGTCGTCCGCCCCGGGGACCCGGTCGTCATCGAGGCCCGGCGGGCCGGCCGCGACCAGCGGCTCGAGTTTCCCGTCGGGAGCCGCCGGGAACCGACCGGGGCGGCGCGGATCGCCGCCGTCGCCCGCTGACGCAAGTCCCTTGGCCATGGTACCTTGAGGCCCGGTGTTCCGGTTCCTCCGGTCCGGCTCCGCTTCCGACGAAACAATGGACTGGGACCGGGGTTCGACACCAGGGGTCGGATCCGGCCGCGACGCCGTCGCGGTCACGCCCCGAGAGAGAGTGAGAGATGCGGTCCCCGGCGGGGGCCGATGCCCGAGGCGGTCGCCGCGCGCGACCGCCGGAACTCGAGAACGAGAGCTCCGGAACCATGAAGAACATCGTCGTCTACGCCGCGGTCGCCTTCGTCACGACCCTCGTGTCGGCCTGGGCCTTCCACCAGTTCTCGGGCCGGGTCGACCACGACCGGATCGTCGAGGATTCCCGCGGCTTCGATCAGGACGACCTCCGCGCCGCGGCGGACGACGCCTTCGACGACTACGTCTCGGCGAAGCTCGCGAAGGCGGACTCGCCGGAGGCTCTCTACGCCGCCCGCCTCGACGAGAGCATCGGCGCGCTGCGCGGCGATCTCAAGGAGGCGCTGGCCAAGCTCGACCGCGTTGCCTCGGGCGAGGTCGCGCCGGGTGAGGTCGCCTACGAGATCCCGAACGCCGACCAGCTCGAGAACCTCGTCTCGCAGGCGCTCGTGAAGGAGCAGGAGCGCACCGATCGCGAGCGCCAGGAGCGGCGCGACGCGCAGATGAAGGAGCGCACGGATCGCGCCAAGCAGCGCACGCTCGACACGCTCAAGGAGCGTCTGAACCTCTCGGGCGAGCAGGTCGCGAAGGTCGAGGTCGTCCTCGACGAGGCCAACGCCGCCCGCGCCGAAGCGGGGCGGATGATGCGCGACGCGCGCGACAGCGGCGCGGACTTCGACTGGACGCAGATGCGGACCCAGTTCGAGGACATGAACAAGAAGATGGACGCGAGCGTCATGGGCCTCCTGTCCGGCGAGCAGCAGACGCTGTACGAGAAGTACAAGGAGGAGAACCCGATGGCGCTGTTCGGCGGCGGCTTCGGGGGACGCGGGGGTCGCGGCGGCTTCGGTGCCCGTCCGGGCGGCAACGGCGGCGACGCCGGAGCCGGCGCCGGTGGCGGCGGCCGTCGTCGGCGCGGGAACTGAAGGGAGGGACGGAGCCTTGAAGCCCATCCCCTTCGCCATCGTTCTCGTCGTCTCGATCGTCGCCGGCGCCTTCGTGTCGCAGCGGCTCGAGAGCGAGGCCGGAACGCCCCGGGCCGCCGAGCGGTCCGAGGAGGCCCGCCGCGCCGAGGTGCGCAAGATCGCCGGGGAGCGATTCGCCGCCCGGCTCGCCGAGGAGGACGCCCGACGCGCGAGCGAGGGCGGCACCGACGGCGGACTCGCGGACACCTTCGCCGCGCGCGAGCGGGCTCTCGAGGGACTGCGCGCCGATCTCGCCCAGCTCGTCGACGGCATCCAGTTCGCCGAGATGATCTACGACGATCCGACCAGCCGCGCCGAGCGCGACGTCACCCTCGTCGCGACCAAGGTCCTGCGCGATCCGGTCCGGATGGCGCGACTGCTCCTGGACTCGGGCAACGAGGATCTCCGCGTGCGCGGCGTCCGCCTGCTCGAAGGCGCGGTGCGGGACGGCTCGCGGGAGGCGGCCGACCTCCTCTTCCTGCTCTGGACCGACCCGCAGGCCCAGGTCTCGGCGGAGGCGCGTCGGCGCACCGTCGCCCTCGCCGAACGCGTCGGCGACGACGAGGCGCAGAAGACGCTCCTGGCGGACGCGGGCCTGACGAATCTGCTCGTGCAGCAGCTGAACTCCGAGGAAGGTCGTCGTCGCCGCGACTACCTCTCGGCGCTCGGGGCCCTGAAGCACCCGGCGGCCGAGCAGGGCTGGCTCGACATCTTCAACCGGGCCGAGAGCGAGCGCGAGAAGGGCGAGGCGGCCCGCGAGCTGCTCGGCCTCGGACGGCGCGGGCCCTACGACCAGCTCGTCCAGCAGTACGGCTCGGCCCTTCGCAGCCAGGACGGGCAGGAGTTCCAGCGGGCCGTGGGATCGCTGCGGAACCTCGGCGGTGACGGGGCCCGCACGGTGCTCCAGGCCGCGCTGGACGCCGACCCCGACGGCGACAACGCCCGGACCCTGCGCCGCGCGATCCAGCGCCTGGGCGACGGCAACAACCGTCGCGGCCCGGGCGGCGGAGGAGGCTTCGGCGGTCGCGGCGGCGGCGGGGGTGGCGGCTTCGGTGGCTTCGGCGGGGGAGGCCGCGGCGGCGACTGATCCTCGCCGGTCGCATCGCGAACCTCGACGAGACGGCGCGCCGGTTCCCCGGCGCGCCGTCTCCGCGTTCCGGGGGCGGCGCTCCGTTTTCGGGCTCCGGTCCGCCGTGCTATCGTGCCCCGCCCGGTGGGAGCGCCCGGTCCGGCGTCCGCGGGGACGCGCGGCTGCGGCTGCGCCCCGATCGGAGGCGATGAGCGCGGGAGCGGCCACGAGATGAAGGCGCGAAGGAGATCCGCGCCGAGTTCCTCGGTTTCTTCGAGGAGAGGGCACCGCATCGTGCCCTCGGCGCCGGTCGTGCCGCAGGGTGACGCGACCCTGCTCTTCACGAACGCGGGGATGAATCAGTTCAAGGACGTCTTCCTCGGGAACGGCTCGCGCGACTATCGCCGCGCGGCCGACACCAGAGGTGCATCCGCGTCTCGAGCAAGCACAACGATCTCGAGGTGAAATTCGACACCTACCACCACCTTCTTCGAGATGCTCGAACTGGTCCTTCGGCGACTACTTCAAAGCGCGAGGCCATCGCCTGGGCCTGGGAGCTGCTCGTCGAGCGCTACGGTCTCGACCCCGAGCGCCTCTACGTCACCGTCTTCGGCGGCGACGATCAGGACGGACTCGAGGCCGACCTCGAGACGGAAGCTCTGGCGCCCGAGCTCCACGGGCATCCCGGCCTCGACCGTCCTCCGCTTCGGGCGCAAGGAGAACTTCTGGGAGATGGGCGACACGGGGCCCTGCGGCCCCTGCACCGAGATCCACTACGACCTCGGTCCCGCCGCCGACGCGATCCCCGATCCCGACGATGCCCGCAGCGGCGTGAACGGCGACAACTGTCGCGTCATCGAGATCTGGAACCTGGTCTTCATCCAGTACAACCGCGGCGCCGACGGCAAGCTCAGCCCGCTGCCGAAGAAGCACGTCGACACCGGCATGGGCTTCAGGCGCCTCGCCGCCGTCGTCCAGGGGAAGACGAGCAACTACGACACGGACCTCTTCTCGCCGATCTTCCGCGCGATCGAGCGGAAACAGGGCGGCCCTACGGGGCGACGGCGAGTCCCGCCGACGTCGCGTTCCGCGTCATCGCGGACCACGTCGGACGCTGTCCGTGGCCTTCTCCCGACGGCGTGCTGCCGAGCAACGAGGGCGCGGCTACGTCCTGCGGCGCATCCTGCGGCGGGCCTGCAGCGCTTCGGCCGTCAGGCTCTCGAGATGAAGGAGCCCTTCATCCACCGCCTCGTCGACGCGGTCGTGTCGGTCCTCGGAAGGCGCTTCCCGAGTCGCCCAGCGCCGCGATCGTCGCGCGCTGCTCATCGAGTCGGAGGAGAAAGCCCTTCGCGAAGACCCTCGACCGGTCTCGATCTCTACGCCCAGCTCGCCGATCGCGTCCGGGGCGAGGGCCGCGACCACATCGACGGCGGCGAGGCCTACGACCTCTACGCGACCTTCGGCTTCCCGCGCGACCTCGTCGAGCTCATGGCGCGCGAGGACGGCCTCCGCGTCGAGTCCTCGGGCTGGGACGCCGCGCAGGCCGCGCACCGCGAGGCCTCGAAGTCGGCCGGCGCCTTCGGTCGCGGTTTCGACGCCGAGGCCCTCGAGGGGCTGCCCGCCACGGAACGCTGCTACTACCGCGCCGGGGCGGCGGGCGAGGGCGACGGGCTCCGCGCGACGGCGCGCCTCGTGAAGGCGGTGGACGACACGCACCTCGTGCTCGACCGCTCGCCGTTCTACTCCGAGTCGGGAGGCCAGGTCTCCGACCGGGGCGTGATCACCGGTGAGGGCTTCCGGTTCCGCGTCGACGACGTGCGCCTGGTCGGCGACATCGTCCTTCACGTCGGCGAGGTGGAGGAGGGGAGCCTCGCGTCCGCGCCGGCCTCGCTGACGGCGGCGGTCGACGCCGCCCGTCGCGCGGCGGTGATGCGGAACCACACCGGCACCCATCTCCTGCACTGGGCGCTCAAGCGCGTTCTCGGCGAGCACGCGACCCAGCAGGGGTCGCTCGTGGCCGAGGACCGGCTGCGATTCGACGTCGCCCACCCGAAGGCGATCTCGCTCGAGGAGATCGAGGAGATCGAGCGGCTCGTCAACGAGCGCGTCGTCGAGAATGCCGCGCTCGGGACGACGCTCGAGGACCTCGAGGCCGCCCGTGCGCGCGGCGTCACCGCGCTCTTCGGCGAGAAGTACGCTGATCGCGTTCGCGTCGTCGACATCGGCGGCTTCTCCACCGAGCTCTGCGGCGGCACCCACTGCGCCGCCACCGGTGACATCGGCGCCTTCGTCATCGCCTCCGAGGGGGCGGTGCAGGCCGGCGTCCGGCGCATCGAGGCCCTCACCGGCCCGGCCGCGATCCGGGTGATGCAGGACGAACGTCGGCTGCTCCGCGAGACCGCGGCCGCGGTGAAGGCCAAGGTCGAGGAGATCCCGGCTCGCGTCGAGGCGCTCCAGAAGCAGGTCAAGGAGCTCAAGAAGGCCGGCGGTCGTCAGGCCGGCGCCGACGCGGGATCGCTCGCGAAGGAGCTCCTCGGGAAGGCGAGCTCCGCCGGCGACGCGAAGGTGGTCGTCGCGCGAATCGAGGGCGACGCCAAGGCGCTCTCCGACGTCGCCGACATCCTCCGGAACAACCACGGCGCGGTGGCCGGTCTCCTGGCCGCCGCCCAGGACGACAAGGTCCTGGTCGTGGCGTTCGCGAGCGCGGATCTCGCGGGAAAAAGGGTCCACGCCGGGCAGATCGCCAAGCTCGCGGCCGGAATCCTCGGCGGAGGGGGTGGTGGACGCCCCGATTTCGCCCAGGCCGGCGGCAAGGACGCGACGAAGATCGAGGAGGCCCTGGCGAGCTCCCGGGCCGCCATCGAGGCCGCGCTCGCGTCCTGAAGTCCTTGCTCTGAATGATGTTGTGGTTGGCGTGGACGCGGTGGGCCGCGTCCGCGTCCGGACCCGACCGCCCGGCCGCGGCCGGAGTCGGACGGCGCGGCGACGCGAGCGGTCCCGGGATCTTCCCGACCCGTGGAAAGTCCTCGCTCGAATTCGGCCGCCGCCATAAAATGCGGCCCGGCCGTCAACTCCGCCCCAAGGGATCCGGGGCGGCAACCGATACGAAAGGCGGGGCACGCTCGCGTCCGACGCCGTCCGTACGAGGAAATCACCCATGTTCACCATCCTGCGCGGATTCGTTCCGCTCGCCCTCGCCGCCGGTCTGTTGACCGCGTGCACGGGCGGGGGGACCGAGTCCAACGTTCAAGTTTCGACCCTCGGGCAGGCCATGGACGGCATCACCGCCGACCAGCAGGCCGCCTTCGAGCGGGGCCGCGCGCTCTTCAGCAAGCGCTTCGGTCCGAGCGAAGGTCTGGGGCCGCTCTACAACGCCACGAGCTGCGAGTCCTGCCACTCGACGCCGGTTCCCGGCGGCTCGGCGAAGATGTACCGCAACTTCTACATCGCCGCGGTCGGATTCCCGGGCTTCCAGTTCGCGCTGCCCGGCACTCCGAGTGTCGTCGTGCCGGCCTTCGGTCAGACGCCGCACGCCACGTCGAGCTTCTCGACGACGGCGCGCCGTTCGAACCTGCCGACGACGATCTTCGGCCTCCCGGTCGCGATCACGCAGCGCAACGCGCTGCCGACCTTCGGCGTCGGACTCTTCGAGACGATCAGCGACGCGACCATCCTCGCGAACGCGGATCCCGATGATCTCGACGGCGACGGCATCAGCGGTCGCGGAAACTACTTCAACGGCGGACTCGGTCGCTTCGGCACCAAGGCGCAGTCGAACAACCTCGAGCAGTTCACGCGCGGTCCGCTCAACAACCAGATGGGCATCACCTCGAACCCCTTCCAGGGCACCGGCGCGACCGTTTCGCTCGGCGAGGGTCGTCTCCAGGTCGGCGCCGATCCGACGGCGCCGCTCGTCGACATGGACGGCGTGCCAGATCCCGAGATCAGCGAGCAGGACCTCTCGGACCTGATCGCCTTCGCGCGCTTCCTCGCGCCGCCGCGGAAGAAGGCCTTCAGCGCCGAGGCGACGCAGGGTGAGCAGCTCTTCGGCCAGATCGGCTGCACCAAGTGCCACATCCCGGCGCTGCAGGGCACCGATGGACCGGTCGAGGCCTACACCGATCTCCTGCTCCACGACATGGGACCGGGGCTCGCCGACGGCGTGCACATGCCCGGCACCGTCCCGCAGGCGTCCTCGATCTCGCTCGGCACGACCGAGTCCGAGTGGCGGACCCAGCCCCTGTGGGGCGTCTCGATGAGCGCTCCCTTCCTGCACGACGGCCGCGCGGAGACCCTCGACGAGGCGATCCTCCTGCACGGCGGCGAGGCCCAGACGATCCGCGACACCTACGTCGGCCTTTCCGACGCCGAGCGTGCCGCGATCATCGCCTTCCTGGAGGCCCTGTGATGAAGAAGATCACGATCACCGGGCTCGTCGGGAGCCTCGTCCTCGTCGGCGCCCTCGTCCGGCCTCCGGCCGGCGAAGGATCCTCCTTCACCTTCGAGTCCCCGGTTCCGCCGGTCGGAACGCCGGGCGGCACGGAGACCCAGCTCTCCGGCGCGCCGCTGGCCCAGTGGCTGCGCGGTCGCGTCATCTTCGACCGCGACTTCCACCACACCGCCGGACTCGGAACGCCGGACTTCAACGCGGACTCCTGCCGCGCCTGTCACGCCGATCCCGGTCTGGGCGGCGCGGGCGGGCTCGAGCTCAACGTCGCTCGCTTCGGCCAGGACATGGGCTCCGGCTTCGTCGACCTCGCCGGCGGCCAGGCCGCGAGCAAGCTCCGTCCGCCGGTCATGGAGGGCGACTTCGAGCCGCGCGAGGAGATGCCCCCGCTCGCGAACGTCTACGAGCAGCGTCAGACCCCCTCGATCCTCGGTGACGGTCTCCTCGACGACATCGCCGAGTCGGTCATCCTCGCCAACCAGGATCCGACGGACGCGAACGCCGACGGCATCTTCGGCGTCGCGCGGATCGTCAGCGTCGGCGGCGGCCAGACCGCGGTCGGTCGTTTCGGCTGGAAGGCCCAGATCCCCTCGCTCCTCGACTTCGCGCATGACGCGGTGACGGGCGAGATCGGCCTGACGGTGCCCGACAACGGCCGCGGTTTCGGCGCCCTCACCGATCTCGACACGGTCGCCGACCCCGAGATCACGAACGACGACCTCGCGGACCTCGTCTTCTTCATGCGGAACCTCGCGGCGCCGCGTCGGAAGAACTCGCAGGATCCCGCGGTGGCCGAGGGCGAGATGCTCTTCACGAGCGTCGGCTGCGCGAAGTGCCATCTCCCGAGCCTGCAGGGACCGAACGGTCCCGTCCGTGCCTACACGAACCTGCTGCTGCACAACGTGCAGTCGGCGACGTTCTCGGGCATGGCCGAGCCGGGCGCGGGAAGCGGCATGTACCGCACGCCGCCGCTCTGGGGCATCTCCGAGACCGGCCCCTGGTGGCACGACGGTCGCGGCGAGACGCTCTTCGACACGATCTACCTCCACGAGGGCGAGGCGACCGCGGTCACCGCGGCCTTCGACGCGCTCACCGAGTCGCAGAAGATGGCCCTCCTGGCCTTCCTGAACGACCTCTGATGATCGAGTCCTGAGAGGGGGCCGCGGATCCGATCGCCGGATCCGCGGCCCCTTCTTCGTTCCGGAGCCCGTGGTTGTCGTCTTCCCTCCCGAAATGCGCCGTCCTGCTCCTCCTGGTCGCGATCGCGGCCTGTGACGAGGCCCCTCGTCGCGTGACGGCCCGCGGCTCCGCCGGCGACCCGGACTCCCAGCCGCGCACCAAGGCCGCCGCTCGTGCTCTCGGGCATCGACACTTCACGCTGCGCGGGCCCTGTCCCTTCCGGGGGAGGGTGCGCTATCGCATCGAAGCGACCGACGGTCCGATCCCCGCGACCGACTTCGCGGCCGCGCTCGAGCGGGCGATGGAGGTCTGGCGGGCGCCGGTCCGGGCGGAGCTGGGCATCGAACTCGAGGCGACGACGGACCGCGAGGCCGAGATCGTCCTGCGCTGGTCCCGCCCCGAGGAGAGCAGCGGGGCGCTCTTCCACGCCGTCCACGATGCGCTCGCGCGGGCCAGCTCCCTCGGGGAGACGGCATGGATCGCCTTCGACCGGCGACGGGACTGGAGCGGCCCGGAGGGGTTCGATCCCTATGCGGTCGCCGTCCACGAGATCGGTCACCTCTTCGGCCTCGACCACAGTCTCGACGAGGAAGCCGTGATGCACGCGGCCTACGACCGCGGACACCAGGCGCTCGGGGAATCGGACCTTGCCGCGCTCCGTGCCCTCGGGTCCTCGGCCCGGCGCCTCGACGACCTCGGGCCCGGCGACCTCGTCGTCCGGGGCGAGGCGCTCGGTGAGGAGGGGGGGCTCGTGCTGCGCGGACTCTGCGCCGCCGGGGTCGGGGTCGCTCTCCTGGATCTCGATCGCGACGGAAACACGGATCTCCTCACCTGGCAGTCGGTCTACGGTGAGAAGAGGCAGGTCTGGACGCTCTACCGCTTCGGCCCCGAAGGGTGGCTCGCGAGCGAGGGACCGGCCGCGGCTCTCCTGCCGCTCGGCGGGCGCGTCTTCCTCGATCTCGACGAGGAGGGGACGCTCTTCGCGATCAAGCCCGGCGCCGGGCGCCGCTACGGCGCGACGCGCTTCGACGGGTCGCCCCTCTTCGGCGATGTCGTGCCGCCGCGACTGCCCGTCGTGCTCGAGTGCGGTCTCGTCGACCGGGCCGGAGACGGGGAGTTCGAGGAAGGGGACTGGCCCGAGGCGCCCTGGCCCCCGCGCGACGCATCGGGAGCGATCGTCCCCGCGGACGGTCCTGCGGACTGGCGACTCGAGAGACGCTGACGGCCTCGGACCGCTCGATCAGGCCTCGGCGGCCGAGGCGTCGTCCGGATCATCTTCGGGCGCCGGCGGCGAGGGCTTCTCGTCGCGGCCGAGCCGGATCGGCGCCGGCGCCGACCGCAGGTGCAGGTCGCGCTGCGGGAAGGGGATCTCGATCCCGTGCTCGCGGAACGCGGCGTCGATCGCGCTGTTGAGGTCGGAGCGGACCCGACGACGCAGCGTGATGTCGGGCGTCGCGAGCCAGATCAGGAGTTCGAACGACAGCTCGCTCTCTCCGAACGCCATGAACTGGGTGTCGGGGCGAGGGAAGCGCATGACCCGGCGCTCCTTCTCCGCGACCTCGACGAGGACCTTCTTCACGAGCGGGACGTCCGATCCGTACGCGACGCCGACCTGGATCTTGAGGCGCGTTCGCTGGTCGCCGTGCGACCAGTTGATGACGTCGTCCGTGATGAGGCGCTTGTTCGGCACGATGATCGAGATGCCGTCGCGGGTGCGGATGACCGTGGCCCGGATCGAGATCTGCTCGACGTCGCCCTCGACGTCGCCGACGCTGATGATGTCTCCGACCTGGACGGGGCGCTCGAAGAAGAGGATCAGGCCCGCGATGAAGTTCGAGATGACCTCCTGCAGGCCGAAGCCGATGCCGATACCGGCCGCGCCGAGGACCCAGCCGAGCTGACCGAGTCGGACGCCGATGCTGCTGAGGGCCAGGATGAAGGCGATGCCCACCATCGCGTAGAAGACGAGCGTCCGGATGACGTAGCGCGAGCCCCGCTGGATCTTCCGCCGGCGGAGGACGATCGCGAGAACGTCGCGGACGATGCGCGCGATGAAGAGGCCGACGAAGAAGGTCAGGCCGGCGCGGAAGAGGTCCTCGACCGTGAAGTGGAACTCGTCGACCTCGCCGCTGACGATGTCGAAGGAGCCGAAGGCCCGCCACTGCCGGAGGCCGATCTCGAACAACCAGGACAGGGTGAGGATCGTCGCGGCCGCGATCGCGACGAAGGCGCCGAATCCGGCGAGCCGCGCGATGATGCGGCCTCGCTCGCGCGGGTCGTTCTCGTCGGAGTCGTTCGACGTGCTCTCTCCGTCGTCCTCGGCGTTGCCGAGGAAGCGGCGACGGATGAGGAGCGACGAGGACTGGAAGATGATGCCGGCCGCGAGCAGGACGCCGACCGCGATGACGCTGCGGCTCAGGTAGAAGAGGCCCGCATTGCGGTAGCCCATCGTCTGGAGCGTGACGACGGCCGCGAACCCGAGGATCACGAGGGGCAGGAGGTTGAGGAAGACGCTGCGGAAGGCGCGCGCGACGACCGAGTGCGAGCCCTGGTGGAAGATGATCTGGACGATGTCGCGGCGGAAGGACAGCCAGACGCCGACGAAGAGGGCGTGGATCGCGACGATCCAGCGGCAGATGTCCGCCCAGTGCGAGGCCTCGAGGAGGTCGAAGGCGATCGACAAGGGAACGATGACGGCTCCGTAGCGGACGAACCGGCCGACGGAGTGGCGGATCGCGCGGGCGTCCGCCTCGTCGCAGCCCATCAGGCAGGGGCCGCCGGCGTGGGGGGCCAGGAGCGCCGACTCCATCGCGCGCTGGAGGCGCCACGCCACGAGGCCGCCCGCCACCGCGGTGACGAGGTCGAGCAGCGGAAGGTCGGGGCGGACGAAGCGTGCGATCGCGAAGAGTCCGAGGACCAGGACGGCCGGGATCGCGTAGCGGGCCAGCGTGTGGTGGAAGGCGATCCGCGCCCGGACGTCGGCCACCGCGAACTGCGTCGTGCGCTTCGAGCTCTCCCCCGTGATCGGCACGCTCTGGGTCCGCGGCGGCGCCTCGGACGAACCCGCCGTCGGCGCGCCGGCGGGCTCCGGCGAAACGCTCTCGAGCGCGGCCAGGGACGCGTTCTGGGCGAGATGCAGGAACACGGCGCGCACGACGAATCCCACCGCCAGCGCGATTCCGAGGGCGATCGCGATCCGGATCCAGAGGGCGCTTCCGCTCGGCTCGACCTCGCGCAGGGCGGCGATCCCGTCCGAGAATCGCGAGGGCAGGGCGCCGACGGTCGCCGGGAGGGCGGCCGCTTCCCGTCCGGCCGCCTCGAGGCTCGACCCGGAGAACAGCGAGGGTTCGCGGAGCCAGAAGTGGACGCGCGAGAGGTGGCTCGAGACCTCCTCTCGGGTCCGCATGAGTTCGGCGCGGCCGTCGAGGACCTTCTCCGCCGCCTCCTCCGCGCTCGCCGCTCCGGTGATCCGCTCGGCGAGGACCGAACGGAGTTCGGCGCTGAGGCCGTCCCATTGCGCGCGCGCCTGGCTCTCGTCGAAGGCGTTGAGCGCCTCGAGGCCGGACTTGTGGTGGACGACGGCCTCGATCCAGTGCGAGATGAAGCCGTCGCCTTCGTCGCCGATCGTGCCCTCGTGCTCGGAGGATTCGAGCTTGGACTCGTTCAGCGCCTCCCGGAGGCCGATGAGTCGCTCGCGCTCCGAGGCGGCCTCGTCGCGGATGAGGCGCGTCTTCGGGTTGGCGAAGGAGCGGAGGATCTCGTTCTCGCCGATCTGGACCTCGGCCCGACGACGGGCTCGCTCGAGGGCCGTCCGCTTCCAGCTCTCGAAGGCGGTGTCCTCGGGGAAGTTGCGGCGGGCCCAGTCGAGCCGGCGCTTCGCCTCGTCGATCAGGTTCTTGAGCTTGGCCTGTTCCTCCTTGAGGTCCGTCAGGCTGGAGCTGTTGTCGGCGCCGAGCGCCTTGATGTCGAGGATGAGCGCCCGGAGCTCCTTGACGGAGCGGACCTCGAGGTCCTTCTCATCCTTCGCCTCCTTCCGCAGGACCTCGGCCTCGCGGCGGTACTTGCGGGCCTCGATCTCCGTCCGGCGTCGGAAGGCGTCGTTCATCGCCCCCTGGAGCTTCTCGAGGTTCTTGAGGATCAGCGCGTCGGCGTCGGCCCGCTTCTCGGCGATCTCGAGATCGCGCCGCTCGAGCTCGAGCAGGTCGTTGTTGCGACGCTGGAGGAGTTCGAGGCGGCGCTGCTCGACCTCGAGCGCCCGCAGGAAGAAGACGAGCTCCTCTCGCTTCGCCCGGTCCTCCTCGCTCGGGACGACGCCGGCGGCCGCCTCCGGGATCGCGGCGAGCTCCTTCTCGAGGGCGGAGCGACGTTCGGCGAGGGCCGTGAGCTGGGCGGGGACCTCCTTGATCAGAAGCGCCCGGTCCTCGACCGCCTTCGCCTTCTCGGTGCGGGCGACCTCGTTCAGGGAGGCCTGTCGCTGCGCGTTGCCGTACTCGGTCGCGAGCTCCTCCTGCTTGGCCTGATCCACGAGGGCGCTGTCCGGCTCGATGGGAAGCGCGCTCTCGGTGCGGAGCCGGGCGATCTCGTTGTCGAGCTCGCGATCGACGCGGTCGAACTCGTCCATCGACGAGCGGAAGTTGTTGAGGCGCTGCATGAGCGCCGCCGTCCGATCGAGGACCGCGACGGCTTCCGTCAGGCGGGCGCGCGTCGTCTTCTCCGCCTCGGTCGGGTTCTCCTTCGGCGGGCCGAGCTTCGCGAGCCGCTCGGTGGCCTGCGTCCGCAGGTCCACGATGCGGCTGTACTTCGAGGGCTGGCCGTCGACCTGGATGGCGACGTCCTCACCCTGGGCGCGGACGGTCCGGGCGCCGACGAGGACGACGAGGAGCACCCCGAGGATCGCACCGGCGATCCGCGGAACGGAGGGGAAGGAGTCCTGACGCATGCCCGGAGGCTATCCCTCGCCGGGGACGCCTCCCGCCTCGTGAATAAAAGGGGTCAGACCCCCTTTATTCAGAAATCGCCCGATTCTGAATAAAGGGGGTCTGACCCCATTTATTCACTTTGCCGCGTCAGAACTTGCGGTGGATGTGGGCGCGGGATTCCTCGCCGAGTCCGAGCTCCTCGCGGCGCGCCTTCTTCCAGTCGACGTAGGTGTCGTAGTCGCCCTCGAAGAAGTGCACGTGGCCATCGCCCTCGAAGGCGAGGATGTGCGTGGCGACGCGGTTCAGGAAGTAGCGATCGTGGGTCACGACGACCGCGCTGCCCGGGAACTCCTCGAGGGCCTCCTCGAGGACGCGCAGGGTCTGCAGGTCGAGGTCGTTGGTCGGCTCGTCCAGGAGCAGGACGTTGCCGCCGTGGCGGAGGAGCTTGGCCATCTGGCAGCGGTTGCGCTGTCCGCCGGAGAGCTCGCCGACGCGCTTCTGCTGGTCGCCGCCGCGGAACCGGAAGCGGCCGCAGTAGGCGCGGGCGTCGATCCAGCCGTCCCCGTAGGGGATCTGGTCCATGCCGCCGGTGATCTCCTCGAAGACCGTCTTCGAGTCGTCGAGGGCCTCGCGGCCCTGGTCGACGTAGCACGCATGCACGGTCTTGCCGAGCTCGATCGTGCCCGAGTCCGCCGTCTCGCGGCCGATGATCATCTTCATCAGCGTCGTCTTGCCCGTGCCGTTGGGGCCGATGACGCCCACGATGCCGCCCGGGGGCAGGTCGAAGGTCAGGTCCTTGATGAGGACCTTGTCACCGAAGGCCTTGTTCACGCCGGTGAAGGAGATGACGCGGTCGCCGAGGCGCGGTCCCGGCGGGATCGGGATCTCGATCCGGCCCTCGTCGCCCTGGGCGGCCTTGGCCTCCTGGTGCTGGTCGAGCAGGCGCTGGAACTCGCGCACGCGAGCCTTGCTCTTCGCCTGACGCGCCTTGGGCGTCTGGCGGATCCACTTGAGCTCCTTGTCGAGCACCTTCTTCCGCGCCGCGTCGCGACGCTTCTCGGAGTCGAGGCGCTGCGACTTCTGCTCGAGGTAGGAGCTGTAGTTGCCCTTGTAGGGGAAGGCCTTGCCCCGGTCGATCTCGAGCATCCAGCCCACGACGTTGTCGAGGAAGTAGCGATCGTGGGTGATCAGGATGACGGTGCCCTCGAACTCCGAGAGGTGCCGCTCCAGCCACGCGACGGCATCGGCGTCGAGGTGGTTGGTGGGCTCGTCGAGGAGGAGGAGGTCGGGCTTCTGGAGCAGCGTGCGGCAGAGCGCGACGCGGCGCTTCTCGCCGCCCGAGAGCTTGGTGACGTCGGCGTCCTTCGGCGGGGCGCCGAGGGCGTGCATCGCCATCTCGATGGTGCGGTCGAGATCCCAGAGGTTCTTGCCGTCCATCTCGTCCTGCAGGACGCTGAACCGCTCGTAGGCCTTCTCGGCCTCGGCCCCCTCGAGCTCGCCGAGCTTCATCGTGAGGTCGTTGTACTCGTCGACGATCGCCTGGAGCTCCGCCACGCCGGCCAGGATGTTCTCCCAGACGTTCTTCGCGGGGTCGAGCATCGGCTCCTGCGCGACGTAGCCGCAGGTCTTCCCGTCGGCGATCTTCGCCATCCCGTCGAACTCGGTGTCGGCCTCGCCGATGATGTTCAGCAGCGTGGTCTTGCCGGCGCCGTTGTTTCCGATGAGGCCGATCTTCGCCCCCTCGAGGAACGCCAGCGTGATCCCGGACAGGACTTCCTTGTCGCCGTAGCTCTTGTGGATGTCCTGGAGCTGGAAGATGAACTTCTCACTCATGGCCGCACCTTCTTTCTCTTGGGGGGTAACGGCGCATCCTACGGCTTCGGGGCGGGGGGCCCCAAGGGCCGCCCGAGGGGTCCCGCGGCCGAAAATCGCCCGGTCCGGGCGCCGCCGCGGTCGCGAAAGTGAATAAATGGGGTCTGACCCCTTTTATTCACGCGGGGCGGTGGGGGAGCGGCGGGCTTGGGCCGGCGGCGGGTCGCGCTATCTTCGAGCCGGCCGGAGGCGCGCCCGATCGGGAGTGCGGCGGCCTTCCCCGAGACGGAGGACGCGCGATGGAACACCGCATCGAAACCGACAGCATGGGCGAGATCCGGGTCCCGGCCGACGCCTACTGGGGGGCTCAGACCCAGCGGTCGATCCAGAACTTCCGGATCGGCGGTCACCGCTTCCCGCGCGAGTTCGTCTACGCGCTCGGCGTCATCAAGAAGGCCTGCGCCCTGGTGAACGCCGAGCTCGGCGACCTCGATCCCAAGGTGGCCGAGGCGATCTCGACCGCGGCGGACGAGGTCATGGCCGGGAAGCTCGACGATCACTTCCCGCTCGTGGTCTGGCAGACCGGCTCCGGCACCCAGACGAACATGAACGCCAACGAGGTCCTGGCGAACCGGGCGATCGAGCTCCTCGGCGGCCAGCGGGGGACCAAGACGCCGGTCCACCCGAACGACCACTGCAACCGTTCGCAGTCCTCGAACGACACCATCCCCTCCGCGATGCACATCGCGGCGGTGGACCGGATCGCCAACCGCCTCCTGCCCGAGCTCACCCGCCTCCGCGATGTCCTCCGCGACAAGGCCGAGGCCTGGGACGACCTGGTCAAGATCGGCCGCACCCACCTCCAGGACGCCACGCCGGTGACGCTCGGCCAGGAGTTCTCGGGCTACGCGACCCAGCTCGACCACGGGATCCGGCGCGTCGAGCAGTCGCTCCACTTCCTCTCCGAACTCGCCCAGGGCGGCACCGCGGTCGGCACCGGCCTCAACACCCACCCCGACTTCGCGCGCAAGGTCGCGGAGCGCGTCTCGGAGATCACGAAGCTCCCCTTCCGCACGGCCGAGAACAAGTTCGAGGCGCTCGCGGCGCACGACGCGGTCGTCGAGGCGAGCGGCGCCCTCAAGGTGCTCGCCTGCAGCCTGATGAAGATCGCGAACGATGTGCGCTGGCTGGCGAGCGGTCCGCGCTGCGGCATCGGCGAGATCGCCCTGCCCGAGAACGAGCCGGGCAGCTCGATCATGCCCGGCAAGGTCAACCCCACGCAGTGCGAGGCGATGACCATGGTCTGCTGCCAGGTCATGGGCAACGACACCGCCATCACCGTCGGCGGCTCGCAGGGCAACTTCGAGCTGAACGTCTACAAGCCGATGATGATCCACAACCTCCTCGAGAGCGTGCGGATCCTCGCGGACGCCTGCGAGTCCTTCAACGACAACTGCGTCTCCGGCATCGAGCCGCGCACCGACAACATCAAGGCGAACCTCGAGCGCTCGCTGATGCTCGTCACGGCCCTCAACCCCGTGATCGGCTACGACAACGCCGCGAAGGTGGCCAAGGAGGCCTTCCGGAGCGGGCGCACGCTGAAGCAGGTGGCGCTCGAGATGGGGCTGCTCGACGAGGCGACCTTCGACGCCACGGTCGATCCGCGCCGCATGATCGGCCCGCGCGGCTGATCGACGCTCGGCCGGGAGCCGTCTCCCGGTGGGTCTTCATGCAGCCGGCGGGTCGCGTCAAGACGGCGGGACCGACGGGACGATAAGGGCGAACGGAAGAACCGTTCGCTCGCCGTCCGTCGGAGCCCCGCGCATGCCCGCCGCCCGCCGCAACCCCGGTCCCTTCGGACGCATCGGCGTCGTCGGCGGGCTCGTGGGCTTCCTCTTCATCCTCACGCTGGTCGCGATCGCGCGACCGCGGCTCGAGAACCGCTTCGTCGACGCCGACCGGGGCCGCGCCCTGGACGACATCTCCGTCATCGCCCGCGCCATCGCCGCCTACCGCTCCGACACCGGCTTCGATCCCTGCGGCCTCGAGGGCGCGCGCGTCTACGGCTGGCTCCGCGGCCCCGGTGCCGAGCCGCGCTTCGATCGGCGGCCCGACGGGGATCCGGGCGAGCTCGGCTGGTTCCTCGAGAAGCCCTTCATGGCGGGCAAGGGCAACTGGCAGGGGCCCTACCTCGAGGAGGTCCCGCGCGACCCCTGGGGTCGGCCTTACGTCGTGGTCCTGGGAGAGCCGCTCGGGGACGACGGTGCACGCGAGGGGATCGTCGTCTCGGCGGGTCCGGACGGCCGCGTCGACAGCGACCTCGTCGGCATGATCCCGATGGGCGACGACATCGCCACCGTCCTCGACTGAGCCGTTCCGCCGCCGGGGAAGCTCAGACGCCGCCGAGGGCGTCCCGCATGAGGGCGAGCTCCCGCCGCGCCTCCGCCTCGTCCGCCGCCACCCGGAAGAGCTCCCCGAGGGGCACCCGCGAGTAGCCGCCGGCCTCGATGGCCGCGATCTGGGACAGGGTGCCCGCGAAATGGTCCTCCCAGTTCAGGAGGAGGATCGGCTTCTCCATCGCCCGGATCTGGACGAGCGTGAGCGTCTCGTAGAACTCGTCCAGCGTGCCCGGGCCCCCGGGGAAGACGCAGAAGGCATCGGCGCGCTCCTGCATGATCTGCTTCCGCTGACGGAGGTCGGGCGTGACGACGACCTCGTCCGCCTCGACGTAGGTCAGGTTCCGCTCGGCGAAGATCTCGGGGATGACCGAGACCACCCGACGTCCTCCCGCCTGCATCGCCCGGGCGACGACGTCCATGAGGCCGACGTTCGAGCCCCCGAAGATCAGGTCCCAACCCTGGCGCGCCATCTCGGTCCCGAGGCGCTCACTGGCGGCGTAGACCTCCGGCGCGAGGAGGAGGCTGGACGAGGCGTAGACGCAGATCATCGGCATGGCGAAGAGGTTACCGCGCCGGGGGGAGGGCGGTTTGTGTCCGGCCCGTGTCCGTTTCGCGCGACAAATTTGGCGCTTTTTCGCGCCGGTTTCGCGGCGCCGGCGGTCTATAGGGGCGGAATGGGCAGAAGAAGCTGAGTGGCTGTCTCCCACCTCGAAAAAACGGCAAATGTAACAACACAACTCTCTCTCCTTCGACAAGCCAGCCACTCGCTTCTCGCCCCGTTCTGACCCTCAGGCACGACCGAAAACCGAACGAGCATCGTCCATGACGAAGCCCCGGATCTCGGGGATCCTGACGGCTCTCTGACTCCACGGGAGTCGGGGGTCGTGAACCCCGCAGCTGAGAATCGCCAAGAGCCGAGACCCTCCGGGGCCTCGGCTCTTGTCATTTCCGCATCCCTCGCCCGCCTCGGGGCGGACCGGGCTCAGAAGGTGGAATCGTCGCGCATCAGCTCCAGCGCGAGGATGACGAGCTCGGCGTGGCGGCCGAGGCCGCGGACGATCGGATGCGCGGGCGCGCTCTCCTCGCCGCCTTCGGCCTGCTCCCGGCGCTGCGGGACCAGCGCGAGGACGTCGCGCTTGAACTCGTTGAAGCTCGCCCCGAACTCGATGCACAGGCGGTAGAGCGAGTCGGCGAGCGCGTCGGCGGCGTCGGTGTAGGCGACGCTGCCGCGACGGACCGCTCGGAGCTCGGGATGCTCGGCGATCGCGGCCTCGATGATGCTCGCGTAGGTCTCTTCGCGGCTCATGTCTGTCCTCCCCTCGAGAACGATCGAACGCTCTCGCGCCCCCTTTATAACAGCCCTTCGCGAGAAGGGGGCGAAGGGCCTCGCCGCGGGGTCCCCGCCGGGGCCCGCAGGCCCCGGAAGGGCGGGAAATCCGGAGCCCCGACGGCCTCGGGCAATTCGACCCGGGCCTGCTAACATTCCCGCGCGATCCGGGCCGAGCCGCCTCCCCGCCGGGAGGAGAAGTCCGGAGCGCGCGGAATGTCCGGCCCCGCGCCGGCGTTGCGAATCCCGGGCGGGCCGCCGCCCCCCGCGAACGAACGACCTTCCGGAGTGCCCATGCGACCCCTCTTCACCGTCGCGCTGCTCGCCCTCGCCCTCCTCGGCTCCCGCGCCGCCGCCCAGGACTTCGGTCCGCCCGGCTTCGGCGGGGCGGAGGAGGAGATCGTCGCCGTGGGCGACGTCACCTTCGATCCGCCGGCCGTCGCGCCCGGCGGCGAGACGACGCTCGTCGTCGAGATCCTCATGGCCGAGGACTGGCACATCTACAGCGCCGTCCCGCTCCCGGGTCAGACCCCGACCGCGATCACCCTCGAGACCGAGGGCCTCGCCGCCGCGGGCAAGATCAAGGAGCCCGTTCCGACCTCGAATCACGGCCAGCTCTACCACGAAGGCGCCTTCAAGCTGCGCCTGCCGGTGAAGGTCGACGCGAGCCTCTCGGGCGAGATCCGGGTCAAGGCGCGGATGGACTTCATGGCCTGCAACAGCAGCGGCTGCCGTCCGCCCGAGTCGAAGATCCTCCGCGCCGTGTTGCGCGTGGGCGACGCTCCGGCCGCGGCCGCGCCGGGCGGCGACGACGAGGTCGTGGTCGGCCCGATCGGGCCCGACACCGGGTTCATCAGCTTCACCGTGGCGGCTTCCCCGGCGACGGCGAAGCCGGGCGACGTCGTGACCGTCGAGGTGCGCGGCGAGGTGCCCGCCGACCGCTGGACCTACTCGGCCGTCAAGCCGGCCGGGCTCTCGATGCCGACGACGGTGGAGTTCGAGCCCTCGGATGCCTACGAGGTCCTCGAGGAGATCGAGGAGTCCGAGGCCCACCTGCACAAGGCCGTCGAGGAGTGGGACCAGGACTCCTGGCACCACACCGGCTCGTTCACCATCCGGCGCAAGCTGCGCCTGAAGGAGGGCGCCTCGGGGCGGGTCGCGATCTCGGGCAAGATCGAGGGGCAGACCTGCGACCAGGGCGGCTGCGTCAATCACGAGGTCTCCTTCCGGCTCGCGATCCAGGCCGGGGAGAAGGCCGCGGGCGGCGGCGCCGGCGCTGAGGCCGGAGTCTCCTCCCAGGCGGTGGAAGGACTCCACCGCCGCATCGACGACGTCGAGGAGATGATCTCGAAGCTCCTCCCGAAGCCCGTTCCACCCGCGCCCCAGCCGCCGGCCTGGAACATCGAGGGCGTCGAGTTCGAGGTGAAGGGCACGCCGCGCGCCGGTGAGCGGACGCCGATCTCCGTCGTCTTCCGCACCCCGGAGCCCGTCGAACTCGGCGCCTCGGCGAACGTCTTCGTCGACGTGCTCGCCCGGAACGAGGACGGCAAGTGGGCGACCTCAAAGCGCGTCCAGTCCGTGGAGGCCGTCAAGGCCGAGAGCGACGAGGACGGCCTCGTCCATCGTCTCGAACTCGAGCTGCTCGCGAGTGACGTCGCGGCGCGCGGGGAGGAGACGCTGAAGCTCGATCTCTCGGTGCCCCTCGTCGTGGGCGGTCACGAGTTCGACTTCGAGACGAAGGACCTGCAACTCGGGCTCGACTTCGGCCTTCCGAACTTCTGGGACTGGGTCCTCCGGGCGATCGGCGCCGCGCTGCTCGCGCTGCTCACGCCCTGCGTCTTCCCGATGATTCCGGTGACCGTGTCCTACTTCACCAAGCAGGCCGGCGAGGGCGCGAAGAGCGCGATCTTCCTGCCGACCGTCTACGCGCTGGGCATCGTGGTGAGTTTCATCGCGATCGGCGTCCTGTTCACGCTCGCGACGAATGCGACCGGCGCGAACACGCTCGCGACGAACGGCTACGCGCAGGCGGCCTTCGGCGTGCTCTTCGTCGTCTTCGCCTTCTCGCTCTTCGGGCTCTTCACCCTGCGGCCGCCGTCCTTCCTGATGGCGAAGGCCGGGTCCGTCCAGGGCAAGGGCGGTCTCGTGGGCGTCCTCGGCATGGGACTGCTGTTCTCGCTGACGACCTTCACCTGCACGGCGCCGCTCGTCGGGCTCATCCTCGTCGCGGCGTCGGAGTCGGGGGACTGGCTCATGCCGATCATCGGCATGGCGGCCTTCGCCGCGACCTTGGCCGCGCCCTTCTTCCTGCTCGCGCTCTTTCCGAAGCTGGTCTCCGGCCTCCCGAAGAGCGGCGGCTGGTTGAACAAGGTGAAGGTGACGCTCGGCTTCATCGAGCTCGCCTTCGCGCTGAAGTTCTTCGGGGCGATGGACGCCTACTTCGGGTGGGGCCTCTTCACCCGCGAGGCGATCCTCTGGATGTGGGTCGTCATGTTCATCATGAACGGCCTCTTCCTCCTGAACTTCGTCCGCTTCGACAAGTACGACGAGTACCAGCCCGCCGGCCCGTTGACCGGGGCGGTCGCGGTGGCGCTGCTGATCTTCGGCGCGCACCTCGTTTCCGGCGCGCGGGGAGCGGATGCCCTTCCTCGTCGAGAGCCTCATGCCGCCCTCGCTCGCCCTCGAGGAGGTCGAGGGGCTCGGCTGGGCCTCGCACGAGACCTACAAGAACGACTTCGAGAAGGCGCGCGAGGCGGCCAAGGAGCGCGGCGTCGCGCTCTTCATCGACTTCACGGGCTACACCTGAGCGAACTGCCGCGACGTGGAGAGCCGTGTGTTCTCCCAGAAGACCGACGTCGTGAATGCGATGAACAAGACCGTCGTGACCTCGCTCTACTGCGACAAGCCCCCGCTGACCGACGAGAACGCCGCCCTCCGCGAGGAGTTGACGGGCAGCGTGACGGCGCCGATCTACGTCGTCGTCGATCCCTTCACGATGAAGAAGCTCGGCCAGTACGACTACAACGACGCCGTGGCCGAGGACTTCGGCGCGCGGCTCGAGAAGGTGAATCGCCGCTTCGAGCGCATCCAGGCGCGACGCGGGCAGATCGCGGAGAAGTAGTCCCTCGCGAACGATGATGCGAGAAGGGCCTCGTCCTCCCGCGGGAGGACGAGGCCCTTCTTCATGGTTCGCGAATCCGGATCAGAAGGTGATCGTTCCCGGGCGCGTCATCGTGACGAGAGCGTTGGGGACGTCCCACGCGATCGCGAGGTAGTCGAGCGAGAGGCCGGCGGGGATCGAGCCCGGCGGCAGGGTGAACGCGTAGGTCCCGGCCGGGCCGGCGAGGACGTGGAAGGGCTCCGCGCCTTGGGGCGAGAAGAGCTGATCGAAGAGGGTCACGTCCGCCGCGAGCCCGAGGAAGGGACCCGTCCCGGTGGGCGTGGTGACGAGCGGCGTGGCGAGGTGGAAGAGCGTCGCGAAGGGCGGGGCGCCGATAGTCCCCAGGACGAGATCGCCGCCGCCGAGCGTGCCCAGGCGCAGCTCGAGGTCGCGGTCCGTCGGGCCGAGGTTGACGCCGACGCCGGACAGGAGAGCGCTCTCGAGATCGAGGTCGAGGGTGAGCGCTCCGGCGACGGCGGCCGCCGCGAATCGCGCGAGGAGCGCCGAGCTGCCGCCGTTCACCGTCGGCATCGCTCCGGTGAGCGTGAAGCGGCGCTGACGGCTGACGGCCGCGCCCGTGGCGCCGGTGAAGTCGACGACGGGGCCAGCGTTGGCGGCCGCGGCGGCGGCGATCGCGAGATCCGCCGTTCCGGGCGGCGTCGCGGTCTGGAAGATCTCCACCGCGAGCGCGCCGAAGGCGACGTCGCCGAAGCCGACGAGGTCCGTCCCCGAGTAGCTGCCGCTCACCTGCAGTGTCGCGCCGACGAGGGGGTCGACGGCGGCGCTCGTCACGAGGTTCCCGGCCGTGATGGCGGCGATCGTGCCGGACGCGGCGAAGGTCCCGCTCATCGCGTCGAAGGTGGTCGTGACCGAGGCGGGGTCGAGGTCGAGGCGCATGTCCTCGGCGCGCACGAGGGCCAGGAAGGCGTTGATGCCCGTGTTGCCGTGGCCGCTCATCGGGCTGCAGCCGAAGCTCGCGGCCGAGCCCTGGTCGACCGGGGTGCAGACGACGACGTTGTCGAAGGAGATCTGGTTCCCCCAGAGCATGCCGCCGAGCGTCGGGGCGAGGCGCGAGAGCGAGTAGAGCGTGTCCGTGCGGGCGTCATAGTCCACGGACTCCGGCGTCGAGACCTGCGGCCCGTTCACGATCGTGCCGAGGAAGGTCCCGCTCGAGAGCTCGTAGGCATCGACCCGCTGGTTGCCGAAGCCGGCGACGAAGAGCCGGTCGTTCGCGCCGTCGAGGGCCAGGTCGCCGAGGCCCGACGAGAGGAAGGTCACGACGGTGGGGCCCGGGGCGGTCGCCCCGGCCGCCGCGCTCCAGGCGTGCGACTGGTCGCCGAGGAGGAAGCTCCCGTTCGCGCGCGCGGCGAGGGCCGCCGCGCCGGTCTGTCCGGAGAGCCACGGCACCGTCGAGAGCGTCGCCCCGGGCCCGATCGGGCCGGCGACGCGCAGGACGTTCCCGGTGGTCGTGAGGGCGAAGGCGTCGCCGCTCGCCCGCTCGAAGGAGAGGTTCGGCATGCCGGCCGTCGCGACGCCCAGGCGCGTGCTCGTCGGGGCCGAGATCGAGGCCGAGAAGTCGATGAGGTAGAGCCCGAAGGAGCCCGCGCCCTCCGCGTAGAGGAGGTAGTCCGTCCCGGTGACGGTCTCGATCGAGCCGTTGCCGAAGCCCACGAAGGCGATCGTGAGGCCGTCCGTGGCCACGGGAACGACGCTCGTGGCGACGTTGGCCCGGATGTGGGTGAGGCCGAAGTTGCTGGCGACGAAGGTGTCGCCCACCATCAGCTGGGCCGGAGCCGTCGCGGCCAGCGCCAGCATCGCCCCCAGGGCGGCGAGGAGTCTCATGGCATCCCTCCCTCCGAGCGGGCGCGGGGGCCCGCCGGGTTCCTCGATCGTCCGGCCGGCGGGCGCGGGCGCCGGGTCCGGACGGGGGAGGGCGAGGTCGACCACCGGACGGGGCCGGACCGTCCTCCCGCGACGCAATCTCTCACGCGCCCTCGTCCGCGTCCAGACCTCTCGTGTCGCAATTCCTTTGGTGCCGGAGGTTTGGCGGCGACGCGGGGCATCCCTTCCCCCGGGTCGGTGGCCCCCCGGGGGATTCGGGATACACTCCTGACGGACGCGACGCGCGAAGTGACGAGCGCGCGGCGCCGGGAGCGGAAGATCGGATGAGCCGCAAGGAACACGGAACCACCCAGCAGCTCGTGATCCGCATCCAGGGCGGGGATCGGGAGGCCTTCGACCAGCTCTTCATGCGCTACTACCCGCGCATCAAGCTGCTCGTCCGCCTCCAGATGCTGGACAAGCTCAAGGCGCAGGTCGAGGACGAGGACGTCATCCAGGAGATCTACTGGGAGGTCTACCGCAACTTCCACAAGTTCGAGTACTCCGACCCGGAGTCCTTCTTCAAGTGGGTGAGCACGGTGATCGGCTGGAAGATCAAGGACTTCGACAAGTACTACTTCAAGACCGCCAAGCGTCAGCACCACGAGACGGTCTCGCTCCAGCAGAGCATCGGCGACGCGGCCTCGGGCTTCGAGCTCGGCGACGCGCTGCCTTCCTCGCAGAACACCCCCAGCCAGATCGTCATGGAGCGCGAGGGTTACCAGATGCTCGAGAAGGCGCTCTCGCGCCTCTCCGAGAACTTCCGGACCGTCGTCGTCTACCGCCAGATCCTCAAGCTCACCGCGGCCGAGACCGCGGAGCGCATGGGCATCCAGCCGAACGCCGTGAACGTGCTCTTCCACCGCGCGCAGCAGAAGCTCCACCAGGTGCTGCGCGAGCTCAGCTACTTCAACTGAGGCGAGCGTCCGCGATGCGCCGGGGCCGGGAATCCCGCGACGTCGTCCTCTCGCGCGAGGAGTCCCCGTGACCCCGCCGGACGAGGAGCGCGAGGAGCGACTCGCCGCCGTCATCGCCGAGATCCAGGACGAGATGAACGGCGGGGGCGTGCCCGATCGGGAGGCCTGGATGCTCCGGCACCCGGAGTTCCGCGACGAGATCGGCCGGTTCCTGAGCTTCGAGACCTTCGTCGAATCCGTCCTCCTGCCCTCGGGAAACGCGCCGCGTCGCGAGGGGAAGGCCCCCGAGCTGGATCTCGGAGCCTTCCCGATCCGCCGCCGTCTCGACGACGGTCCGCTCGGGCCCATCTACCTCCTCTCGAGCGCGGGACCGGAGGCGCCGCGCGAGCTGGTGGTCCTGCCGCTCGGGCTGGCGGGTGACGCCTCGGACCGCCTGCGCGAGCTCACCGAGCTCGCGCGGCGGCTGGTGATCCGGGGATCGGGCTGCCGCGCCGCCTCGACGCCTTCGAGTCCGTCCCCTTCCTCCTGCGCGATCACGTGGAGGGGCGATCGCTCGCCGACGCGCTCGGCCGCGTCGCGGCCGGGGGAGGGGCGGTGGAGATCGCGTCCGCCTTCGCGGGCGGGGACGGTCCGTCCGACCGGCCGGAACGCGCGCGAAGACGGGAGATCGCCGGGCGGCTCGCCTCGCGGAGATCGCACCTCACGCCGCTCCTCGCGACCTTCGCCGGCTGGGCGCGCGCCCTCGATCGCGCGCACGCCGCCGGCGTCGTCCACGGCGGACTCGCGCCCGAGGACCTGCTCCTCGACGCCGAGGGAAGGGTCGGGATCCGTGGCTTCGGCGACTCGCCGCTCGCGACCGGTCGCGCGCCGCGGAGCTTCCCGGAGGATCGCCAGCGCTGGTTCGCGCCGGAGTACCTCGATCGACGGCTCGGCCACCCGAGCTACCTCTCCGACGTGCACGCCTTCGGCCTCGTGCTCGCGTCGGCCCTCGCCCTCGATCTCCCGCGCTGGGAGGAGGACGGAGCCGCCGCCCTGGAGCGGTCGACGCGCGCGGATCTCGATCTCGACGGACTGCTGCCGCGGGGACTCCCGGCGGCGCTGATCCGCCTTCTCGAGTCCTGCGTCTCGAGACGCCCCGAGAACCGCCCGCGGGATCTGGGCCTCGTCGCGGAGCGTCTCGATGCGGTGCGGGGCGGCGGATCCCCGCGTCGGCCGGGTTCGCTGCTCGCGGTCGTGCTTGCCGCGTTCGCCCTGGCCGCTATCCTGTTCCTCGCGCGCACCTGCTCGAACTGAAACGTCCGCCGTCGAGGGAGAGCCGCGGATCATGCCCCTTCGCCTGCGAGACCTGGCCGTCGGAGCGCGCGACCTCCTCCGTCCGAAGGGAGAGGAGTCGGGGCACCTCCCGATCGTCGGCCGCTTCCTCCACCTCATGGTGGACATGGCGGAGCACTGCAACCTCCGCTGCACGCACTGCGCCTTCGTCTGGTGGCGCGACGAGGTCCTCTCCGGCAAGAAGATCTCCCCCGAGCTCATCGCGCGTCTCGAACGCGAGGTCTTCCCGCACTGCTGGCGGGTCTCGCTGAGCTGCTTCCACGAGCCGCTCGTCGCCCCGAGTCGTCTGATCTCGGCCCTCGAGGCCTGCGTCCGCGCCGGCGTCATCCGCACCGACTTCGTCACGAACGGACTGCTGATGACGGAGAAGCTCTGTCGACAGCTCATGGAGACCGGGCTGCGCCGGATCCAGTTCAGCGTCGACGGCGCCTCGTCGGAGACCTACGACCGCGTCCGTCTCGGCGGCCGGTTCGAGGACTTCGAGGCCAAGCTCGCCATGATCTCGCGGGTTCGCCGCGAGCTCGGCTACGACAAGAACCGCGTCGAGCTGAGCTTCATCTCCTGCATGATGAAGTCGAACGTCCACGAGGCGCCGCGACTCGTCGAGCTCGCGCACCGTCACGAGGTCGACGCGGTCGAGCTGCGTTACCTGATGAAGAGCGACGCCGCGGTCGTCTCGTCGGACGAGCTGCTCTGGAACGCACCCGAGGCCGCCGATCGCGCGTTCGACGAGGCCATCCCCCTCGCCGAGCGCCTCGGCGTCCGGCTCGAGCTCACGCCGCCGCGCTTCCGGGACCTCGCGCGGGCACGGGGCGAGGGCGCGCCCTCACCGCCGCCCCCGTACCGCGACTGCGGCTTCCCCGGGAACAGCATGGTCCTCTCGCCGGGAGGGGACGTCTTCCCCTGTTGCCTCTGGCACGGGAGCGACTCGCTCGGGAATCTCGAGCGGAAGAGCCTCGACGAGGTCTGGAACTCGCTGGAATACCGGGTCCTGCGGCGCGATCTCGCGGCCGGACGGCCGGCCCGCGCCGCCTGTCGCACCTGCATCGTGCAGCGCGACATGCAGAACCCGAACTACTGGGATCCCTACCCCTTCCGCCGCTGAAGCCCCGTCAGCTGCCCAGCGAGAGCTGCTTCTCCGGCGGCCGGTTCGTGTCCGCCTGCGTCAGGACCTCGCCCGCGATCGAGGTGAAGGCGGCGCGGATGGGCTCCGGCGTGTCGGGAGCGACGAAGGCCGGGCGGCCGTCGTCCCCGTGCTCGCGGATCGCGATGTGGATCGGGATGCGGCCCAGGAAGGGGACGCCGGTCTGGTCGGCCCAGCGCGCGGCGCCGCCCTCGCCGAAGATCGGCGTCTCGTGGTCGCAGTTCGGGCAGCAGAAGACCGACATGTTCTCGACGATGCCGAGGACGGGGACGTTGGTCTCCCGGAACATGTTGAAGGCCTTGCGGGCGTCGATCATCGCGACGTCCTGCGGGGTGGTCACGATGACGGCGCCGGTCACCGGGACCGACTGCACCATCGTGAGCTGGGCGTCGCCGGTGCCCGGCGGCAGGTCGATGACGAGGTCGTCGAGCTCGTCCCAGATGACGTCGGTGAAGAACTGCTTCAGGGCCCCGTGGACCATCGGGCCGCGCCAGATGACGGGCTTGTCGGCGTCGACGAGGAATCCCATCGACATCAGGCGGAGCCCCTGTCGCTCGACGGGGACGAGCATGTCCTTGCCCATGACCTGGCTCGTGACCGGGCGCTGGAGCGCCGCGCCGAGCATGTGGGGGATGCTCGGGCCGTAGATGTCGGCATCGAGGACGCCCACCCGGCGCCCCCGGGCCTTGAGGGCCAGGGCGAGGTTCACGGCCACCGTGGACTTCCCGACCCCGCCCTTGCCCGAGGCGACGGCGATCACGTTCCGGATGCGGGGGGCGGCCTCGGCCGCGGCCTGGCCCGCCACCTTCATCTCGATCGCGATCTCCATGTCCCAACCCAGGCCGCGGAGGGCCTCCTCGGCCTGCTTGCGCACGTTGTCCCGGATCGGTCCCGAGGGGGTCGGCAGCGTGATCCGGGCCGAGATCCGTCCCTCGCCCACGGCGACGTCGGAGACGAAGCCCATCGTGACGACGTCCGCCTTGAAGGCGGGGTCCCGGACGGCCCGAAGGGCGTCGGTGGCCTCGCGGACGAAGGGGGGAAGGGCGTCGTCGTTCTTCTTCTTGCCGAACATCGGGGCCTCGGGGGCAGCGACCACGGGCCGCGCGTGCCTTCGAGGGTTGCGGGACGAGGGCGGAACGCGTCCTCCGCCGGAGGGCAGGCGCCGAGCCGGGGAGAGGGCTCGCGGCTCGCCGAGTCTTAGCACCGGCCGACCGGGGCAAAAAGCCGCGCGGGCCCGCGCGAGGACCTCCGGGGCGGGCTCCGGCGTGCCGAAATCCGCCTCTCCTTCGCGGCTCACGTCGCCCGCGCCTTGATTCGCGGGCGAGAATCGCGTTCTCTACGTCAGGCGCGCGGCCGGACTTCGGTGGGCGACGCGGTCGCGCAGCCGGGGTGCCATGGCTTTCCGAATCCACATCCTCATCGACGGCAAGCCGGCGGGAACGCACGAGCTTCGCAAGGGCGACAAGCTCGTCCTGGGCCGGGAGTCCACGAACGACATCGTGGTGCTCGACCGCTCCGTCTCGAGGCGCCACTGCACCCTGGAGCACGTCGACAACGGGATCGACGTCACCGACCTCGACTCGGCGAACGGCATCTACTACGAGGGCGAGCCGAAGAAGCGGATCGTGCTGCGCGACGGCGACCAGGTCTCGCTGGGCATGGCCCGGATCCGCGTCTCGAACTCCTCGACCCACACCGGAATGATCCCGATCGAGGGGCTCTCGGACGCCCTGAGCTCGGACTCCTCGGGGAGCTTCACGGGCGGCGGGAGCGACGAGGACTCCGCCTTCGATTCGAGCTCCGGCTTCCTCACCGGGCCGAACGTCCCCTACCTCTTCCGCGACCTCGATCGACGCCCGCCGACGGGTTCGGTCTCGGAGAGCTCGATCAGCGAGCGCTCGGAGTACCGCGAGTTCGAGAAGGAACGCCTCCTGCTCCTGGTCGAGCTCGGGAAGAGCCTCGGCCAGAGTCTCGACGTCGAGGTGCTCCTCAACCGGATCCTCGACCACCTCTTCCAGATCCTGCCGGTGCGCCGGGCGGTCATCGCCCTCACCGACGACGGCACGAACTTCTCGGCGCGCGTGACCCGTCCCGCCGGCGACAGCGAGAACATGTCCGAGGTCGCGAGCCAGGGCGTGCTCAAGCAGGTCGTCGCCTCCCGCGAGGGGCGGATCATCGAGGACGCCTCGCTCGACCAGATGCTGCGCTCGAACATGAGCGTCGTCGTCAGCAACATCCGCGCCGCGGTGTGCGCGCCGATCATCGTCAACGATCGCTGCCTCGGCGCGATCTACGCCGACTTCCCCGGCCGACCGCGGCTCTACACGCAGAACGACCTCGACTTCCTGACCGCATTCGCGAGCATCGCGGGCGTCTCCCTCGAGAACGCCCGGATGACGGAGCAGATCCGCAAGAACGACCGCGTGAAGCGCGACCTCGAGATCGCGGCCGAGATCCAGCAGGGCATCCTCCCGAACGAGGCGTTCGAGATTCCGGGCCTCGAGATCGACTGGGCCTACAAGCCCACGCTCAACGTCGGCGGCGACTTCTACGACGTCATCGAGCTCGCCCCGGGCCGCGTCGCCCTCATCATCGGGGACGTGTCCGGAAAGAGCGTGCCCGCCGCGCTCTTCATGTCGCGGACGATCTCGATCCTGCGCGCGACCGTCTCGGACGAGCGCACGCCGGGAGAGGTCCTGACGCGAACCAACCAGCTCCTGGGCTCGATCGCCACGGAGCGCGTGATCTTCGCCACCGCGATGGTCTGCGTCATCGACCTCACGACCCGGACGCTCTGCTGGAGCAGCGCCGGGCACAACCCCGGGCTCCTCCGGGATCCGGACAACGGGGACGTGCGCCAGCTCGGCTCGCACGACGTGCCCCTGGGCGTCATCGAGGACGTCGACTACGCGACGAACGAGGTCGGGATCGTCCCCGGCAGCTACCTGACGCTCTACACGGACGGTCTCGTCGAGTGCCGCAACTCGGCCGGCGAGGAGCTCGGCATCGAACGCGTCAACGGCATCGTCTCCGAGAATCTCGGGGAGGGCGTCGGCGTCGCGACGAAGGCCATGATCCGGGCCATCGAGGACCACCATCGGGGCTCGACCTACCTCCAGGACGACGTCGCGATCCTGAACGTCCGCGTCCTCTGATCGCGCCGCCTCCCCGGCCGTCGGCCACGCCCGCCGCGGCGGGGATTCCGTCACCCCGTCTGCTAAGATCCGGCCGCGGAGGGCGGTGATGCGGGTGAGATTGCGATTCTTCGGGAGGCTCTCGGAAGCCGTGACCGCCGATGCGGTCGAACGGGAGCTGGGCGCGGGCGCGCGCGTCGCCGATCTCCGGCGCGAGCTCGTCGGCGAGTACCCCGGCTCCGGCGCCCTCGCCACCTGCATGGTCGCGGTGAACACCGACTACGCCGCCGACGACCGCGAGCTGGCGGACGGCGACGAGGTGGCCTTCATTCCACCCGTGAGCGGGGGTTGAGATGACGACGATCGTGCGCGTATCGGAGGATCCGGTCGTCCTCGACGACCTCGTGGCGGAGTTCACGCGGCCCGAGTGCGGCGCCGTGCTGACCTTCCTCGGGGTCGTCCGCGACCACGCCGACGGCAAGCAGGTCGCGAGCATCGACTACACCTGCTACGCGGAGATGGCGGAGAAGGAGCTCCGCCGCGTCGTCGAGACCGTCCAGGCGCGCCACGGCGTCCCCCACGTCGCCGTGCTGCATCGCGTCGGACACCTCGCGGTGGGGGAGGCGAGCCTCGGCGTCGTCTGCGCCTCGCCGCACCGGCGCGAGACCTTCGCCTGCGGGCTCGAGATCATCGACGAGATGAAGAAGACGGTGCCGATCTGGAAGAAGGAGATCGGACCGGACGGTTCCCACTGGGTCTGATCGCCGGACGGGACGTCTCGCGGCGGGAGGGGCGCGCATGAGCGAGTGCAGGGGATGCGGGGCGACGACCCCGGAAGACGCGCGATTCTGCCCCGGCTGCGGGCAGCGGATCGAGGTCGCGGTCGCCGCTCCGGCGCCCGCGCCGCGGGAGACGACCGCCTCCTTCGCCGAGGAGTTCGACGACCGGGACGCCCAGAAGATCGCGCGCGAGCTCTTCCAGGCCCACGTCGACCTGCTGCGGAACTACCGCGGGAAGATCCGCGGGCTCGATCGTCGCGCGGACGCGCTCGCCGAGACGATGAACGGCCTCGAGAAGGAGGCGCCCGACGCCGGTTCGAACGCCCGCGCCCAGGCCCTGCTCGAGGAGCTCGAGGACCTCGGCGACGGCTGGGACGACGTCCAGCAGTCCTACAACGCGGACTCGGAGACGCTCGACGAGGAGTTCATGGATCGCATGAGCGAGCTCGAGCTGGACGTCGAGCTTCCCGAGCGACTGCAGGCGAAGATCCTCGAGGAGCACGGTGCGATGAACGAGGAGCTCGAGGCCCTCGCGGGTCGGCTCCGCGCTCTCGGCGACCGCGGCGGCGCGGTCATCGCGCGAGCCAGCGGACGGTGGCGGACGCCCGCGACCTCCGGGGGGCGGGGCGCCGCGACGCTCCTGACCGCGGCCGGCCTCGCGGCCGGTGCGCTCGTCTTCGCCCTCGGCGCCGGAGGACGCGCCGCCCTGGCCGCGGCCGGGCCCGCCCTGATCCTCGCCTTCGCGGTGGTCTTTCGCGAGCGCGCGGGCCGGGGCTGACGGCTCCAAGGTCCTGTCGGATCTCTCTTTGTGTCCGATCCTGGCGCCGGGGCCGACGGCCCGGAGCCCGCGGCCCATCGCCGGCCGTCCACGCCGGCCCCTCCGAAAGCGATGAGGGTTCAAGGCGCGGGGGGCGCTCTGCTAAGATCCGGGCTGATTCGATTCTCCGAATGGTCGGCCTCCCAAGGACATACGCCGGGAGGCGACCCCGCGGCGGACCCCGCGTCCGCCCGCCGTACCGAGCGAGGAAAACGCCATGCGAATCCGTCGATTCGTCGTCGCGAGCGCCGCCCTCTGCGCGCTCGTCGCGATGTTCTGGACCGGCTCCGGCCGCGTCGAGACCGTCCAGGCCAACGACTACGCCGCCGATACGCAGTCCGCCTTCGAACTCGAGATCGAGCTCTCGCAGGTCAACAAGACCCTCGTTCTCGCGCTGCGGGACGGCCAGCCGAACGCCCTCGGCGCCCTGGAGGTCACGACCTTCTACCGCGCGGGCGGCGCCCTCCAGTCGGCGAGCACGCTCGTGCCGCTGATGCTGAACCCCTTCGGCGAGTATCAGGTCGTCCTGCCGCTCGTCTTCGATCCCGTGGTCACCGACTACGAGATGCACATCAGCGCCTTCCACGTCTCCTCGACGGGCCAGTACGTCCACGTGCACACGCCGTGGCGCTTCGGTTCCATGCTCGTCAACCAGTTCTCGGATCTCGCCACCATCAGTCCCGTCGCCTCCGCCATGCTCGCGGGTGCGAACGACGACGATGCGGCCGATGACTCCACCAGTTCTCCGCTGGCCACCCTCGGCATCACCGCCGACGGGCTCGCGCCGAGCTTCGCCTTCGTTTCCCAGACCACGGCTCCCGACGGTTCCTTCGTGCTGACCGGTCCCGGCAACTACATGGCGGCGGGTACGCCGTCGCAGTTCAGCCTGACCTCCGGTCCGGCCGGCGTCTTCACCGCGAACTGACGATCAAGCCCGGTCACCCCCAGCACGGGAAACGAATGCCATGCGCCTGGAACGACTCAGAGATCGGATGAGTGTGATCCTCGGGGATCACCGCGTGTCGCGCGAGCGACGCCGGACCGTGCACGAGTTCGGCGATCTCCTCGATGCGCTCGAGACGGCGGTCGCCGATCCCGCCACCCCCGTCCGGACGGCCCGCAAGGCGGCCGGAGTCCTCGCCTTCCTCGAGGCTCGCGCCGAGGAGCACGCGGCGGAGTTCTTCGTCGAGGGCTTCCTGCTCAACTTCGTCGGTGAGGCGATGGTGCGGGATTCCTACGTCTCGAAGCCCATCGTCGCCTTCCTCAAGGTCGGGCTCTACTTCTACGGGCTGAACCACATCGAGCGGTACCGGACGACGCAGGCCACCGACTACATGGTCGCGCACGCCGACGCCCTCGACGACTTCACCTCGCGCGAGTCGCTCAAATCGCTCGTCGGCGAGGGGCGTCGCAAGCTCGAGGCCGGTCGTCCTTTCTGCATCGTCCACGTCTATCTCAACGAGATGCGGAAGCGCTACTGGGCGACGCGCCGCGCCAGCGAGGACGCGGTCGACACCTCCTACTCGCTCGCGGTCGAGGCCGGTGAGGGGCATCGCAGCGACCTCCACGTTCCCGCGGCTCCGGCCGAGGCGGCGCCCGTCGTCGAGGTCGACGCCGACGCCGAGTCCGTCGAGTCGCGGGTGGGCATGATGCTCCGGATCTTCGCCGAGGGCCTCGACGAGCGGCAGCAGCGGATCTATCTCGCGCGCCACCCGCTGACCGGGCGCTTCCCCGAGAGCGCCACCTCCGAGATCCCCGACACCGTGGAAGCTCTCTTCGCGGAGACGACCACCGACGGGCGCGCCACCTGGGAGGACCTGGCGGCGCGTTTCGACGCCACGGAGAAGACGATCAAGCGGGAGTACATCAAGTCCCTGCTCGCTCTCCTCGAGGGGGCCAGCCGCGAGACCTTCGGTGATCGCGCGCCCTCGAGCTACGTCCGACGCATGATGCGGACCCTGCGCACGATCGCGCAGGAGCGGGACCTCCGCATCCGCGACAACGCGGGACGCGGCCTGACCAAGATCGTCGAGCGCTGGGAGATCGCCCTGCGTTTCGTGCTGAACCACGGCCGGAGCCGCGTGGCCGCGGCGGGTGAGGAAGGAGTGCGTCGCCGGGATCGGGCCTGAGGGGCCACCCGACGTGTCTTGCGAAGGCGGCGCCCCGGGCCGCCACGAGCCGCAGATGACGGAACCGACGAACTGCTGCGACCGCGTCGTCGCCTACCTGGAAAGCGTCGAGGGCGGGACGGAAGTCTTCGACCACGAGAAGGTCTCCGCGATGATCGGCGGCTGCCCCTCGTGCGTGGCCCGCGTCGCCGACTACTTCAAGGTCCTCGAGGTCCCGGAGTCCGGCTACCTCGACGAGACGCTCGACGACCTGACCCTCGCCCTCTACAACCTCGTGAAGGCGCTCATGAAGCGCGACGAGGCCCGGGAGCCGGCCGCGGGTGACGCCGAGCGTCGGCACGGAAACGTCCTCTTCGTCGACGAGCCGGGTGACGCGGACGAGCACGCCCAGGACGGCGACGAGATGATCGACGACGTCCAGGACTACGTCGGCCGCGACGAGGTCCGCGGCGCGAGCATGGAGGGGATCCGGCGCCTCATCGAGGAGTCGCAGGCGCGCTTCGAGGCCGCCGAGGTCCTGCTGCGGAAGGCCGCGGAGCTGGACGGCCGCTTCTCTCTCGACTGCCTGAACCTCCTCGGCATCCTGCACCTCGAGCGCGGCGAGAACGCCGAGGCCGAGGCGACCTTCCGCGAGATCATCCGACGCGGCGGGGGAGACCTCGAGGCCCGGAAGGTGCAGGTCCACGCCATGAACAACCTGTCCTTCCTCTGCGTCGCCCGGACCGACGTCGACGAGGCGATCAACTGGGCGCGACGGTCGCGCGCGCTCGCCGAGGAGACGGGCATCGACCCCTTCGCGAGCCGGTTCGGCCTGATGTACTTCTATCTGCGCCGGAATCAGGCGGGCGACCTCGAGCGCGCGATCGAGGAGGTGAAGGGGCTCGTCGAGGCCCCGAAGTCGCTCGACGCCCTGCGGCGCTGCCTGCTCCTCGCCACCAACGCCGAGATCCGCAACCTGGTCGAGACGAGCGGCCTCACCGAGCGCTTCCCGGCGCTCGCCGGAAGCTGACAAGGACGGCTCCGGGCGCTATCGTCCTCCCATGAAGATCGACCACCTGGTGCACCAGTTCCCGCCGGAGAGCGAGGGCGGTCTCGAGAGCTACGTCCGGGATCTCGTGGTGGCCCAGCGCCAGGCGGGTTCGGACGTGGAGGTCGTCTCGGGCAGCCTCGCCGCGCGCCCCCGCTTCGCCCTCGAGGCGTCGGAGCTCGAGGGTGTGCCGGTCACGCGCCTCCACCGGGCGGACCTCTACTTCGACGCCTGGGACAAGGGAGCTCACCCCGAGATCGAGGCCTACCTCCGCGACCGCTGGGCGCGCGCGCGTCCCGATCTCGTCCACGTCCATCACTGGATCCGACTTACCGAGAACATCGTCGCCGTCGCGCGGGACCTCGGCCTTCCGGTCGTCGTGACGCTGCACGACTTCGCGCCGAGCTGCCCGCGGGCCTTCCGCATGTACGCCGCGGACGAGACGCCCTGCGCGCGCACCCTCGGTCCCGAGAACTGCGTGCCCTGCGCCCATCGCTGGCCCTGGGCCGACGACGCGGAGGCGGCCGCGGCCGTGACCTGGTTCCGACGAAATTCGCGCGCGGAGCTCCTCGGGGCGGACGTCCTGCTCTGCGCCTCGCACGCCGTCGGCGACCTCGTGGCCGCCGGGCTCGACCTGCCGCGCGACCGCATCGAGATCCTGCCGCTCGGGGCGCGCCCCCGCTTCTCCGGGGTTCCGGCGAGGAGCGCTCTGTCGGACGAGCTCCACCTCGCCTACTGGGGCTCCGTGACGGAGAGGAAGGGCATTCCGCTGCTCGTCCGGGCCTTCCGACGCGCCGTCGAGGAGACCGGCGCCGCGGCGCGACTCACGATCTTCGGGGGCGTCGACCGACCCGAACTGGAGGCCCGGATCCTCGAGGACGCAAGAGAGGCGCCCGTGCGGCTCGCCGGTCGCTTCGAGTACGAGGATCTCCCGGCGGCCGGGATCGACCTCGCGGTCTTCCCGAGCCTCTGCCTCGAGACCTGGGGGCTCGTCCTCGACGAGGCGCAGGAGCTCGGGGTCCCGGCGATCGTGCCGGACGCCGGCGCCATGGCGGAGCGACTCGGCGGGGGCGGAGCGACCTTCACGATCCAGAACGAGGACTCCCTGGCCGCGGTCCTCGGTCGTCTCCTGCGGGATCGATCGGAGGTCGCCCGCCTCACGGCGGCGGTGCCGAGGCCGAGCGGGTCATTCGAGAGCCATCAGGCGGCGCTGGAAGCCGTCTACCGGCGCACCGTCGCCGGTCCGCGGCGCCCCGGCACGCCGGAGATCGAGATCGATCCTCGCGAGCGGGCGGGGCGCGTCTTCGCCCGCGCGGAGTCCATGTTCCGGGCGCTCCTCGGCGGCTGAACGGTGCCGCGGAACGTGAAGAGGCCCGGATGCCGCCGAGCGGCATCCGGGCCTCCGCGTGTCCTGGGATCCCGCGCTCGGGTCAGTTCAGGTCGTGCGTCGCCTCGCCGGAGCGCGGCGCGCTCGGAGCGAGCTGCACGCCGGCGCCCGTCGCCATCGACTCGGCCCGGGCCGCGTCGAGGTCGAGGATCCGCTCGTTCCAGCTCTCGTAGTTCCGGTCGCAGGTGACCATCACCACCTGGTGCTCCTCGATCTGCTCGAGCATGTCCCGGGTGACCTGGAGGCGCTCCTCGTCGAAGTTGACGAAGGGATCGTCCAGGAAGAACGGCAACGGCACCTTGGCCGACAGGTGCTTCGCGATGGCGATGCGCATCGCGAAGTAGAGCTGGTCGCGCGTGCCCTGGCTCAGGTCGTCGGGGTGGATGTGCGTGTTGTCGAACTTGGTCAGCATCGGATCCATGTTCGGCGAGAGCGTGACCCGCGTGTAGCGGTTGCTCGTGATCTTGCGGAAGAGCGTCGAGACCTCCTCCGAGAGCTGCACGAGGTCGCCCTCCTGGAACTCCTCGACGCACTCCTCGAGCGTGTCGATGACGACGCGCAGGGCGTCGCGGTCGAGTTCCAGCGCGTCGAAGCGACGCCGCGTGGTCGCGACCTCGGCCTCGAGGGCCGGGAGGTCCTCGCTGCTCTGGCCCGCGACGCGGGCCAGCTCGACCTTCGCCTCGGTCACGACTTCCTGGGTGATCTCGATCTCGGCCGAGCTGTCCTGGATCCGACGCTTGAGCTCCTCCATGTGGCGCGCCACCGACACCGGATCCTCGGAGATCTCGGCGAGGTAGGGCGCGTCGGAGAGGATGATCTCCATGAGGCCGTTGCAGCGCAGGTTCTCCTCCGCCGTGCGGCGGTAGGTCCCCTCGATCTCCTCCCAGACGCCGAGCGCCTTCATGGCCGAGAGGCAGCTCTGGCGCTCGTCCAGGATCTGGCGGAAGCGCCGGTAGTCGCGGAGGACCTCGTCGGGATCGCCCTGGCCGAGGACGCCGCCGCTGCGACCGATGAGCTCCTCGATGGCCCGCTCGCGCTCGGCCACGGCCCGGGAACGCGCGGCGACCGAGGCTTCGAGCTCGGCCTTGCGCTCCTTGAAGCCGGTCGCGAGGCGCCGGCCGCCGAAGAACAGGCCGACCGCGAGGGCGACCATCGAGACGCCGCCCGGCACGGGGCCGAACTGCTGCAGGACGAAGCCGCCCGCCAGCGCGCCCAGCGCGCCCAGCGCGAGGCCGAGCTTGTCGTTCGGGACGGGGCGGAGCTCGCGCAGGGTCTTCTTCTCGCGCTCGAGTCCGTCCTCCTCGACCTCGAGCTCGCGGGTCTCGCTCTTCAGGCGGGCGACCAGCTCCGGGAACTCCTCGCCGCTCTTGGCGAACTGGCCGTAGCGCTCCTTCGCCTCCTTGTCGATGGCGACGACGCGCTCGCGGTTCTCGAGGTAGCGGCCGCGGCGGCTGTCGGCCTCCTGGAAGCGCTCGCGGGCCGACTCGCGGTCGCGGACGAGCTTCAGGAAGCGCTCGAAGTAGCCGAGCGTGCTCCGGTTGTCCTCGAGGTCGGCCTTCGCGCGCTGCTGCTTCGCCTCGAGCTCGACGATCTCGTGCTCGAGCCCGACGGTGCGGAGGAAGGTCTCGCGCGCCTTCTCGAGCCGCTCGACCGTCTCCTCGAGATGCATGGCGGTCTTCTCGAGCTTGCGCGGACGCGCCTTGCTCTTCTTCCGCCAGGGGTTCTCGGTCGTGATCTCGCTGTAGCGGCTGTGGAGGTCGTGCAGCGCGCCCTTGAAGTCCGTGCTGGAGGAGCCCGAGACGAGACGACGGATCTGGTCGTCGATCGCGGTCTCGAGGGCGCTCTGTCCCATGAAGACCGTGCCGCGGAACACGCCCTCGTCCTGGAAGCCGACGATGCCCTCGAGGCGCGCGTAGTACTCGATGTCCTCGTCGCTGCGGCCCCGCGGGTTGGCGCTGCCGAGGAAGACGCCCTGGTAACCGTTCTCCGTGATCTCGCCCATCTCCGCCGTGTTGTCGGTGAAGTCGCGCTTGATCAGGTAGCGGCGGCCTTCGGCGGTCGCGATCTCGACCTCGCCGGCGTAGGCATCGTGGGCGTCCCAGGGCTCGAACTTCTTCTGGAGAGCGGCGTCCTTGAAGCCGAAGAGGACGCCGAAGATGGCGCTCATCAGCGTGGACTTTCCGGCCTCGTTCCGGCCGATGACCATCGCGAGACGCTCGGATCCGAAGTCGATCTCGAGCCCGCGATTGAAGGAGCCGAATCCGGCCAGCTTGACCTTCTGGATCTTCACGACCGTCCCTCCTCGCTCTCGGCCTGCTTCAGACCGCTCGAGCCGTTCCCGTTGGTCGAGGCCTCGGCCTCCCCGCCCTCGCGGCGGTGCTGGAGCATGGCCTTCACGCGCTCCTCGAGCCGGCCGACGCCGACGCGACGCCGGAGCTCGTCGGCTCCGACGCGCTCGCCGTCGTCGGGGATGAGCGAGTAGATGGAATCGGCCGGGGCCTCCTCCTCGATGAACTGCTCGACGCCGAGCTTCATCGCCCGCTCGTGCACGACGAGCTTGCGCAGCAGCTCGGGGGTCTCGCCGTGCTGCGAGATCCGCTTGCGGAGCTTGGCGATCCGCTCGTTCATCTTGCGAACGAAGTAGCCGCGGATGGTGTTCTCGCTCTCGATCTTGCGGAGCAGGGCGCTGTCGACGATGCGCGACTCGTCGCGCAGCTCGAGGTGGAAGAACCGCGGGGCGAGCTCCTCGCGGATGTCCTCGAGGTCGGCCAGGAACTCCGCGTTGCCCGTGATCGTCACCTCGACGATCTTGTCGCGGCCGGCCAGCGTGCCGACGGCGTCGCGGAGGGCGTCGGCGTCCGCGATGCGCTCGGCCGCGAGGTCGAGCCCGACGAGCTCCACCTGCTTGCGGTTCGTGATGACGCGCTCGATGTGCACGCCGCCCTCGTCGATCTCGACGATGACGGGCCCCTTCTCCCCGGCGTCGTCGCGTTCGAGACCGCGGCCCTCCAGCGAGCCGGGGTAGACGAGGACCGTTTCGTCGACGCGATTCTCGGCGTAGCGGCGCCGGCCGCCCAGCGCGACGTAGTCGAAGCCGGGCGCCACGGTGGCGGGATCGAAGCGGAGCTGGTCCTCGCTTCCCTCGGCCGAGAGATCGAGGCCGTGGAGGAGGGCGACGTGAACGCCCTTTTCCTCGACTTTTCGAAAACCCGGGAAGGGTGTGGGCGTCTGACCGGGGACGTGGGCCACTCCGTAGAGGAAGAGCCGACGTCCGTGGACCTCGTGCACGACCGGCGCGCCCGGCGCGACGTCGAGGAGCAGGTCGACTCCGGGGAGTCGCTCCGTCCGCCAGACGGCGTGCTTGTAGGCGTAGGAGTCGTGATGACCGGGAACGATCACCACCCGCACGTCCTTCGCGAGGAGGCGCGAGATGAGCCCCTTCGCGAAGTTCCACAGCTCCTCGTCGGGGCGGTGCGAGTCGAAGAGGTTCCCGGTGATGAAGACGCCGTCGATCGCGCGCTTCGGATCGAGCGCGAGTTCGATCGCCGAACGGAACGCGGCGCGGAGATCGTCGCTGCGCTCGCGCGCTCTTTCGCCGAGTTCTTGGCACCGAGCGCCGAGATAGGCGTCGGACAGGTGAAGGAATCGCATCGTCATGGCGTTTCCGGACTTGACGAAGCAGCCGCGGCCGGGAGCGGTGTCGGGCTCGGATCGAGCTCGGTGAGGGGAGTTTCGTCCCGGATCGGCCGTCGTGGTTCCAACCGCTTTTCCTCCCCCGAGGATGGGGCGGATTTTAGGGCGGCGCAGGGACAGGCGCCAAGCGAAATACAAGGGATCGTTGTTGTATTCACATCGGACACAACATGTCGTGGTTCGGGCCCCGATCGGGGGCCAGCGGGATTCCCGCGGCGCTGCCGCGTTGACCCGTCTCGTGGAGCGGCGGACAATCGGAGCCGGCGCATGACGGAAAGAGGAGGAAGGACGATGTCGAGGATCATCGCGACGGGACTCATGGTCCTCATCGCTCTCGGAGGCATCGGCCTTCGGGCCCAGGACGAGCCGGTCTGGAAGGACATCAAGCGCGGCCCCTGGAAGAACCCGAAGCACATCCCGGACGGCTTCACGAAGAAGACCGTCGGGCGCTACGAGATCCAGAGCAACTGCGACGACGAGACCCTCGAGATCGTCGCGACCCATCTCAACGCGATGTACACCGACGGCTTCAAGGAGTTCCTGAGGCCGACGCGGACGCCCTCCGACAAGATGGTGCTCAAGCTCCTGCAGGACGAGCGGCAGTTCCTCGCCTACGGTCAGGCCTACGGGGCCGCGGCCTACTTCTCGCCCAGCGATCGCGAGATGGTCGGCTACGACACGGGGGTCCTCGGCGGCATCGTCCGGAGCAAGAAGGCCGAGACGGGGCAGGGCGCCGCGAAGGACCTCCAGCGCTGGATGGACCGCAACGAGATGGATCTGCTCGGCGTGATGAGTCACGAGGCCTGGCACCAGTACTTCCACTGGTGCTGCAGCTCGATCGTCGACTTCCCCGCCTGGTGCGACGAGGGCATCTCGGAGTACTTCTATTCGTGCTGGGTCGGCGACGACAAGAAGCTCGTGCTCGGCGCTCCGAACGACGTGCGCCTCGAGACCGTGCAGGAACTCGTCGCGCGCGACCGCTACGTCCCCTTCGGCACCTTCGTGCAGTACGTGCAGGCGGAGTACTACGCCAACCCCGGCGCGAACTACGCCCAGGGCTGGGCCTTCACGCACTTCCTCATGGAGCATCCGGACTACAAGGGCAAGGACTACGTGTCGAAGTTCGTGAAGATCTTCATCGACCAGCACTCGGTCGAGAAGACGGTGCCGCGCGTCTTCGGCAAGAAGCCGGACTGGGAGACGATGGAGGCGGACTGGAAGGAGTGGGTGCTCTCGATCCCGCGCCGCGCCGACCCGCTCTCGCCCTTCATCGAGGAGACCCTCGCCTTCAACAAGAAGGCCGACGAGCGTCGCGCCAAGCTCTCCCCGAAGGTCCGCAAGGCGCTCGAGGCCTGCCTCGCCCGCCGCGCGCCCGCGCCCTGGGAGGGCAAGGACGCCGCCCCCGCCGCGAAGGCGCCGGCCGAGAAGCCGGTGGATGGCGCGGAGGAGCCCGTCGGAACCACCCCCGAGGAGAAGGACGGCTCGAAGTGAATAAAAGGGGTCAGACCCCCTTTATTCACTTTCGCCCCGAAAATGAATAAAGGGGGTCAGACCCCTTTTATTCACTCTCGCCTCAGTCGGTGAGGCTCGCGCGGTTGAGGAAGAGCAGCGCGAAGCAGGTGTCGACGACGTCGCCCGGCCAGGAGCCGTCGCGGCGCTGCCAGTCGAGCAGGTAGACCGCGCCCTCCGGATACCAGCGCCGGCCGCCGATCTCGCGGCGATCCCAGAAGTCGCCGACGCGCTCGACGCCGTAGAGCCAGTAGAAGTGGCTCATCGGGGACTGCGGGTTCATCTCGACCACGAAGCGTTCGTCGAGCCACTTGAAGGCCGCCTCCACGATCGGGGCGGCCTTGGCGTGCCGCGCGCGGTCCTTCGGCAGGGCCTTCAGGCAGATGTCGATGCAGGCGAGCGCGGCGGCCGTCATGCTGCCCGTGGCCGGGTCGCGCGCGCTCTTGCCGGTGGGGACGTAGTTGAAGCCGCCGTCCTTCTGCGCGCCGTCGATGAGCCAGTCGAGGCTGCGCTCGAAGACCTTGTCCGGGACGTCGCAGCCGCACTCGCGCGCCGCCTTCAGGCCGAGCAGCGCGTACTGGGCGTTCGAGAGGTCCGCGCGACCGTCAGGGTAGCCCCAGAGTCCGTCGGGCGCCTGGGCCTTCGCCAGCCAGTCGGCGCAGGCCTTGACGCGCTCGGTATTCCGCTTCGGGCTGATCGCCCGGAGGAACATCGCGTAGAGCGCGACCGAGTAGGTCTTCTGCAGCGGCATCTTCTCGAGGCGCGCGACGAGGTCGACGAGCAGCGGGTCCTCGCGGTCGCGGCCGGACTTCTTGAGCGCCATGCCGACCAGCGACATCACGCCCATCGGGAACTCCTCGGTGTGCGAGGTCTTCCAGGTGCCGTCCTCGCCGCGTCGGCCCTCGAGCCACTTCGCGCCGCGATCGATCGCCGCGTTGACGGCGCGCTCGTCGAGAGCGGCCGCGGGCAGCGGAGCGAAGTCCTCCTTGCCGAGCGAGAGGAGCCGGAGTTCGCCGACGCGGGGCGCGGCCTTCTCGTCCACGACCGCGGTGATCTCGAGGCGCCAGCTCTTCGCGCGCCGCTCCTCGAAGCGGAGGCGCGGTCGGTTCCGGTGGACGTTCTCGGCCTCGAGGACCGTCGTCCAGCGCGAGCCCACCTTGGCCCGGAGGCGGAAGTCCCGGGGGACGCCGAAGCCGCCGCGGGCCCGCAGGTCGAGCTCGAGCGCGTCGAAGGCCTGCGGCTCCTCCCAGGTGAGCTCGATCCACGCGGTCTTGCCGCTCTTCGCCTCGAACCAGGTCGCCGGGTCGCCGTCGAGCGCGGCCTCTCCGCCGCGCGCGGCCGCGGCGGCGGGTGAGGTCGTCACCTTCGGCGCTCCGGTCGGCGTCGGTTCCGGCGTCGCCTCGCCCAGGGAGAAGCGGACCTCCGTCAGGGTCGGCGACCAGCGATCGTTGACGAGCTCCTCGATCGCGATGCGCCAGCACCGTGCCTTCGTGCGGGGGAAGCGCGCGTTCGCCGGGTCGGCCGCGTTCCCGGCGACCTTGGCGAGCTCCTTCAGGGCGTCGGGCTCGCCGGCGAGGACCCGGAAGGACTTCGGGGCGCCCTTCAGGTCCGCGATCCCGCTGACGAGTTCGACCCGGTCATACGTGACCGCCTCGTCGAAGCGGACCTGGATCCAGCCCGTGCGCTCGTCGAAGCGGGCGCTCCAGCGGGTCTTCGCGTCGCCGTCGAAGGCGCGCGCCGGCGCCAGCTCGTCGCGCTGGGAGCTCGACGCTTCGTAGGTCTGCGCGCCGACGAGGCCGGGCAGGGCGGCGAGGACGAGGAGGGCGAGACGGGCCATCACGGGCTCCGGATATCAGGGGTCGGGGAACTCGAAGTCGAGAACGCATTCCGCGCCGTCCTCATTCGAGAGATCGAACTCGACGGCCGCGAGGCGGTCGCCCCAGCGGGCGACGGCGCGGTAGGCGCCCGGGAAGAGCGGGCCGACCTCGAGCCGTCCCGCCGTCTGGGCTCCGAGATCGTAGGAGGGCCAGAGTCCGGGACCCAGGGCGCCGTCCCGGGGACCGAGGGAGATCGAGGCGGAGACCGGGGGCAGGGGCCGCGCCCGGAATCGGATCCGGAAGACCCGGGAGCGCGGTCGCGGCAGGATCCAGTCCCGTTCGAGCCGGCGGCCGCTCTCGAGGCCGAAGACCCCCGCGCCCGATTCCGTCGCGAGCCAGCGCCAGTCGTCGAGGGGGAGGGAGCCGGCGCCCTCGGCGAGGAAGAGCGCGACCGGTCCCGGCCCGGACTCGAGGAAGAGGAGATCGCCGTTCGCATCGGCGCGGGCGCGGGCGAGATTCCCGAAGGGATCGACCAGGAGGGCGGAGACGCCGGGGAGCGCCGCTCCCGTTCCGTCGCGCGCGTGGACGAGGAGCTCCGCCCGCGCCGCCGCCAGAGGGACGCGGCGCACGAGCTCCGCGTCCTCGACCTCGGGGATCTCGACCTCGACCGTCCGCGGACGGCGACCGGCCGCGTGCGCCGCGAAGAGGGCCGATCCCGGACCGAGCCCTTCGAGCGTCACCCGACCGTCGGCGTCGGCTCGCGCCAGGACCCGCGCGGGCGCCGCGGGCGGGGCCTCCACGTCGTCACCGGGCGCGGCCAGCGAGACGATCACGTCGCCGAGCGGCAGGTCGTCCTCCTCGGTCACGAACTCCAGGACGAGTCGTCGCGGCGAGAGATCGGCCGGAACGTCCTCCACGCGGTGGATCTCGCCCCCGCGGAGGACGAAGGGGTCGCCCTCGCGAACCCCACCCTCGGCGTCCTCGAAGCGCGGGCGCCACGTGCCCGGCTCGAGGCGTCGATCGAGGAGACCGGCCGGCCCCGGCACGAAGCCGAGCGCGGTGTCGACCTCGCGCGCGACCTCCTCCGCGCCGACGCGGCGGAAGTCGAGGAGGAGGCCGTCCGCGCGGGCGTCGCGCGGGCCCTGGACGCGGCCCATCGGCGGCAGATCGAGCCGTCCGCTCCGCGTCTCCGCGGGCGGAGGCCGGTAGGGGAGCGCCCCGGGACGCAGGACGCGGAGCGAGGGCGAGGCGAGGAAGGCGCGCGGCATCGAGGTGAATCCGGCCGGGTCCGGCTCGAGGAGCCACGTCGCGCCGTCCGCGTCCTCCAGGAGGATCGCGAGGGGGTCCCCGCCGCCGCCCGCGATCTCGAGGTCGCCGAGGTCCGAGAGCGGCAGGTGTAGGGCGAGCGGTCCCGTCGCCGGGGCGGACGGGATCTCGAGGCGTCGCGGCGCGTGCTCGCGCGCGACCGCCACGAGCTCCCAGACGTCCCCCGCGAATCCCGTCAGCGTGATCTCACCGCCGTCGCGGGGCGTGACGCGGAGGTGGGGGCCGACCCAGCGTCCGAGGCCGTCCGCTCCCCGCAACCGGACCGGAGCGACGCCGAGGCGGCTCGCGGGGGGGCGGGGGCGGAGACGGATCTCGGCCGCGTAGGTCTCGGGCCGGCCGCCTTCGAGCGTCAGGTGGAGTCGATGCGAGCGGGGGCTCTCGAGAGTCCAGGGGGCGAGATCGGTGTGCGCCCAGGGAGCGATGCGCATCGGCGGCGCGGCGTGGAAGACGCCGGTCGCGTCGCGCAGCACGAGCCGGAGCTCCTCGCCGGCGGATTCGAAGGAGAAGCTGAAGCGGCCGTCGGCGTCGGTGCGGGCGGCCTCGAGGTGGGGATTCGCGCGATCGCCGGGCCAGCTCGAGTCGTCCAGCGCGCGGATCGCCCGGATCTCCGCGCCGGCGACGGCGGCGCCGCTCGCGTCGCGGACGAGCCCGCTCGCCGAGGCCGGGCCCCGCTCGGGGCGACCGCGGCGTCTCTCCGATCCGTCCCGCACCGCGACGAAGGTCGCGGCGGCGCCGGCGGGGGCGCCGGAGGGCGGGGGCTCGAGATCGAGTCGCCGGGCCGGAGCGGCGTCGTCGAAGGAGACGAGCTGCAGCCGGAGCTCCTCCGGTCCGCCCGCGGCCTCGTCCGCCGCGCGGCGTCCCAGGATCCAGGACGCGAGCAGCGCGAGGAGCAGGGCCAGCAGGGCCCAGAGCGGCCCGCGGCCCCGGCGCCGACCGCGTCGCGGCGGCCGTCCGGGTGGCGAGAGATCGTTCATCGAAGGAGTATACGTCGCGACCTCGACCCGCGGTCAGGGGAGGTTTTCCCGGGCCCCGGAGCCCCCGGCATCCTCCCCGGGGCGCGCGAGCCCCGGCGACTCTCAGCGATGGGAGAGCGTCGCCGCGAGGGGCGCGACGTCTCCCGCTCCCAGGCGCGCGCGCTCCGACTCGTCCGGTCGCCAGAAGTCGAGGCGCGGCGCGACGCCGGCCTCGCCCCGCAGGTCGAGATCGAGGACGCCGATCAGGGCGTGGGCGAGCTGGCGATGCCGCTTCGCGGCCGAACGTCCGCCGGCGAAGGCGGAGATCCGCTCCGCGAGCTCCTCGCGGCCATCGGCCTCCACGAGCGCGAGCACGAGCGAGGTGCGCGCCGCCACCGCGAGGGCGTCGCGCCAGGCCTCCTCGTCTCGGATCTCGTCGATCGCGACGACGTCCGCGCCTTGCTCGATGACCGACGCGAGGGTGCCGTCTCCGGTGAGCCCGAATCGCGCGAGGTCGCTCCGGACGAGGAAGCCCCGATCCTCGGGGAAGTCGAAGCTGAGGTTCCGCGAGTAGAGCGCGACGAAGCGGTCGCGACGGTCGAGCTGCTCGTCGATGAGCGAGGCGAGGACGGTGCTCTTGCCGCCCGCCAGCGGCCCGCTCAGGAGCAGGAGACCCGTCTGCGCGTCGAGCGCGTCGGCCGCGCTCCGGAGGTCGCCGCCGAGGGTCTCGAGCGCGGGAATGCGCTTGCTCGCCGGGCTGAAGACGCAGCAGATCCGTCCGCCGTCGTCGACGGCGGAGACCCGGAAGTGGTCGCCCCGACGCGTCGCGTAGGACGCCGAGATCTCGCGCGTGCGCCGGAATCGCTCCGCCTCCGCCGCCGGCAGGAGGTGCTCGAGGAAGGCCTCGATCTCGCCGGACCGGATCGGTTCGTCCCGGATCGCGCGGAAGCCGGCCGCGATCTTGACCCGCGGCGCCGTGTCCGGGCGCAAGAAGAGGGCGCTGCCGCCGAGGTCGGTCAGCGCGAGGAGCAGGCCGTCGAAGGCGTTGACCGAGAAGCGGTCGCGCGTCGGCGCGGTGTCCTGCGCGACCTGGCTGAAGATGCGGTTGAGCTCGCTGCTGAAGCGATCCTGCAGCGACTGCTGGATCGCCTCGGTCTGCTCACCCTCCGCCGTCTCGCCGTGGTCGCGCTGGTGCTCGTCGAGCCGACGCGCCACCTCCATCAGGAGACTCTGCGTGTCGATCTTCACGTTCCGATCGCGCGGCTTGATGCCGAAGTCGACCTTGAATCGCCCCGACTGCCAGGAGAAGACGACGTAGGCCGCCATCTCTCCCGACTGGAGCGTGTCGTCGAGCGCGCTCGTGAGCTTGCCGTCCTCGAAGTAGAGGAAGCCCTTGCGGTGATCGTGCTGGATCGTGATGAGGGCCGTCTTGCGGCCCATCATCATCGACTGGGTCAGCTCGAAGATGCCGAAGTTTCTGAGGTCGCCCTGAAGCGACTCCTGATCCTGGCCCATCGTTGGGGTTCCTCCGTCGAGAGAGCGGGGGCGACGTCGGGGACGAAGAGGCCCCGCGTCAGACCCCCATCAGCATCTTCTGGAAGTAGGCCTTGTCGCGGGCGTTCTTCATCGCCTCGTCGGTGCTGATGATCCCCTTGGAGCAGAGATCCTGCAGCGCCGCGTCGAGGGAGATCATCCCCTGCTTCACGCCGGTCTGCATCAGGCTGTCGAGCTGGAAGGTCTTGCCCTCGCGGATCAGGTTCGACGCCGCCTGGGTCATCGCGAGGATCTCGATGGCGGCCGCGCGCCCCTTGCCGCTGGCCTTGGGGAGGAGTCGCTGGGCGACCACTCCCTTCAGGGCGTCCGAGAGCATGACCCGGATCTGCTCCTGCATGTCGGCCGGGAACACGTCGACGATGCGGTCGACGGTGCCGGCCGCGCTGTTCGTGTGGAGGGTGCCGAAGACGAGGTGACCGGTCTCGGCCGCCGTGATCGCGAGCTGGATCGTCTCGAGGTCGCGCATCTCGCCGACCAGGATGATGTCCGGATCCTCGCGGAGCGCGGCGCGGAGCGCGGTGGAGAACGACTTCGTGTGCGTCGAGACCTCGCGCTGGTTGATCAGCGACTTCTTCATCGGATGCACGAACTCGATCGGGTCCTCGATCGTGAGGATGTGCTTCTCGTGGTTCGCGTTGATGTAGTCGATCATCGCGGCGAGCGTCGTCGACTTGCCCGATCCGGTGGCGCCGGTCACGACGACGAGGCCGCGCGGCAGGTCGCAGAACTTGCGGAGCTGGTCCGGCAGGTTGAGCTGCTCCATCGTCATGATGTCGGTGGGGATCAGACGGAAGACGCCGCCGATGCCGTTCTTCTGCTCGAAGATGTTGCAGCGGACGCGCGTCAGGCCGGGGATCTCGTAGGAGAAGTCGATGTCCTGATCGCGCTCGAAGATCGAGACCTGTTCCGCGTTCATCAGCTCGTAGAGGAGCTTGCGGTTCAGCTCGGGCGTGAGGTCGGCGTAGTCCACGGGCTGCAGCCGGCTCGAGAGCCGCACCATCGGCTTGCTCCCGGACGCCATGTGGAGGTCGCTCGCGCCCTGTTCCTTGATGATCTTGAAGATCTCGTCGATCGCGGCCATGTCCTGCTCCTGCTCGGTATCGTCGGAGCGTCGGCGCTCCCCCGGTCCTCATCGGCCGGATGGGCGCCTCGACTTTTACCTGGATGAATCCGAGGTCGCCGCCGCGGAAAAGGGTGAGGCGGACGCCGCTGGTCGCGGCGCCCGCCTCGAGAGGGAGACGAGGGATCGGGGAGGAGCGGACGCCGGGGAGCGCCCGGGGATGGTCGCGACCGCTCGGGGAGGGCGGCGGCGGCGGGGAGGGGAGAGCCCCGTCGACCTCGCGACCGCAGGCAAGCTACCGCCGGATCTCCGGGCGGGCGGCGCGAATCCCCGCCGCATTTTTTGCGGATTTCCCGTCAATCTCGCGCGCCGTTCATCGAGGAGGGCACGAATTGCGTAGAAGCGTCGAGGACCCGAAGGCGACCGGGGTTTCCCGGCAAGAAACGACGCCGAACGGTCGATGAAGTGAGGTGGGAACTGGCTCCCGGCGGGGGCCGCCCTCCGGCCTCGAGACGGGGAGTGATGAGATGTCGCACGAGAAGACCTCGCTGGAAGTCGTCGAGAAGCGCCGGTTTCTCCGGCTCGACGACTACTTCAAGGTGAGCTTCCACCGGACGGACGACTTCGGTGGTCACGACGAGGAGCGCCATGACTCGGTCGGGTACTCAAAGAACATCTCCCTCGGTGGAATCGCCTTCGTCACCGACCGCGAGCTCACGCTGGGCGACGTGATCGCCGCCGAGGTCTCGATCCCGGAGATCGACCGCCCGATCGACTTCGTCGGCGAGGTCGTGCGCCTCACCCCGATGCCCGAGGGCGACCGCTGGGACGTTGGCGTGAAGTTCCTGCCTTTCGGCATCGACGACGAGCGCCGCGGCGAGCTCGAGCTCTTCATCTACGAGCACTTCCTGAAGGACCCGCTCCTCTGAGATCCTGATCGGGTCCACCGGACACGCGAGAGGCCCGGAGCCGCCAGGCGGCTCCGGGCCTCTTCGCATTCCGGGGATATCTTCACAGACCTTCAGTCGCCGCGGCCGGTCTCGGCCTCGCCCACCATGCCTTCGGCGCAGACCTCGCCGCCGCAGAGCGACTCGAACCAGTTGCCGGCTCGACGGATGAAGTCGCGGACGATGCTGTCGCCGACGTTCTCCGGGAAGATCGCGGTGACGAGGAGCTCGCGCGTCCGTTCGGTGACCATCGCCCGCTTGCCCCGGGCGGAGATCGACTCGAAGTAACCGACCTCGTCGCTCAGGAAGAGGCGCCCCTCGGGGCGGATCCCCGGTCCCCCTGGGCGGTCTCGAAGTCGCGACCCGACCGACCCACGACGAGACCGACGTTGCCGGTGACGGCGCGTTCGTCGTTCACGAAGACCGGGAGCTTGTAGTAGATGCCCAGGAGAGTGGCGAGGTCGACGGCGTCGTTGTCCACCGGCAGCGGGCCGCCCTCGAGGAGCTTCCGGATGATCGATTCGGTGGCGGAGCGCTGGCGACGCAGTTCCCCATCGAAGTGCGAGATGAGTTGGTCCACGCCCGCGATCTGCGGCACGTGGGCGAGCGTCCCGCCGTTGGGGATCTCGTCCCGCATCCGGGTGACGACCCGGAGGCGCATCTCGTCGAGCTTGGCGTGACCGAAGCCGACCTTCGCCCCCTCGATGCGGACGATGCCGAGCCGCGTCCGCGGAGCCGCCTCGAGGATGACCTTGTCGATGTAGAAGTTCATGCTCTCCCCGGACAGACGGTCGTCGCGCGCTCGCCGCGTCCCGGAGGGCCCCTGACGGCTCCCCCTCCGGCGAACGCTCCCTCGACGACCTCGTGGGCGGCGCGCGGCGGCGCGCGAACGGCCCTTCTTTTATCACAGGGAGGGACCGGTCTCCGGGGCGCCTTCCGGACGGCGCGCGCCGGGCTCCGTCCGGGCCGCCGCCGCGCCTGGGAATCGGGGCGAACCCCGCCGCCGCGAGTCGTTGGGGCTCGCCCGACGGCCGCGATCCGGGCCGGTCGGGAGCCTCCTCGCGGTCTCTTGCCCGCCGGAGGGCCCTTTCCTATCGTAGTCGCCGCGCATGGGGCCCTAAGTGGCGCTCTGAGCGTGTCTTAGCGGTCCGGACGCCGGACCTCTCCCCGGTTTCTCGAAGAGCGCGCCGGCCGCCATGGCCCTTCTCGACCTCCTGCGAAAGATGTCCGAGCGGCTGGACGAGATCGAATCCTCGATCTCCGACCCCGACGTGATCGCCGATCACGCCCGCTACACCGCGCTCCTGAAGGAGCGGGGCGGGCTCACGGCGCGCGTCGCGGCCTATCGCGCGCACCGCGCGCTCGAACGCGATCTCGCCGACGCACGCGATCTCGTCGAGTCCGTGTCGGACGCGGCCGAGCGCGAGGCCTTCGCCGAGGAGGTCGAGCGCCTCGAGGCCGAGATCGCGGAGGCCTACGAGCACCTGCGCGAGACCTTCGTCACCGAGGACGAGGATGCGCACCGCGACGTGATCCTCGAGATCCGCGCCGGCACCGGCGGCGACGAGGCGGCGCTCTTCGCGGGCGACCTCTTCCGGATGTACGAGCTCTTCGCCGAGCGGATGGGCTGGGAGATCGAGGTGCTCGAGGTCGCGCCCGGCGCGGTCGGGGGCTACCGCGAGCTCATCGCCAACGTCACCGGCGAGGGGGTCTACAAGTACCTGCGCTACGAGTCCGGCGGTCACCGCGTCCAGCGGGTGCCGGCCACCGAGAGCCAGGGCCGGGTCCACACCTCGGCGGCGACCGTCGCCGTGCTTCCCGAGGCCAGCGAGGTCGAGGTCGAGATCCAGGAGAAGGACCTCCGGATCGACGCCTTCCGGTCCTCGGGGCCCGGCGGCCAGAGCGTCAACAAGACCTCCTCGGCCATCCGCGTGACCCACGTCCCCTCGGGGCTCGTGGTGAGCTGCCAGGACGAGAAGTCCCAGCACAAGAACCGGGCGAAGGCCCTGAAGATCCTGGCGAGTCGTCTGTACGATCTCGAGCGCGCCCGCGTCCACGCCGAGCGAAGCTCGTCGCGGAAGGCGCAGATCGGCAGCGGCGACCGCAGCGAGCGCATCCGCACCTACAACTTCCCGCAGAACCGCATCAGCGACCACCGCATCGGCCTGAGTCTCTACAATCTCGACCGCGCGATGCAGGGGGAGCTGGAACCCGTCATCGAACCCCTCATGAACCACGACCGCGAGCTCCGGCTCCAGGCCCTCGAACAATAGGAGAGCAGAAGAGATGTCCGATCAGCAGAACGCCGGCGAGCAGCCGACCGCGCAGGGCGCGATGCCGCAGCCGACCCCGGTCTTCGACGTCACCCTGCAGCACCTCTACGGAGGTCGGGTGCACAAGCAGCTCTGGATCTTCTTCTTCATCGCGGTGTCCTTCCTCCTCGGCGCCTGGCTGCCGTGGAAGGGCGGCCAGGAGTCGATGGGGCTGCCGCAGGCGATCCTCGCCATCTTCGCCTTCGCCGGCGTCGTCGGCGGCTACTTCGGACTGAAGGGCCGTCGCCCGGCCCTCACGCCGATCATGTTCACCGAGATGATCGCGATCGTCTTCCTCGCCATCAGCTTCGTCGGCGTGACCGCCGACCGTGACGCCGTCCACAACGCCCGACTCGACGCGATCGGCGCCCAGATGAACGGCATGCGTCAGGGGCCCGAGTACGACGCGCTCAAGAAGCAGTGGGACGCGACCGACGGCGAGGTCTGGGGCGTCGCCGATCTCCTCGGCGGACCCTTCACGACGATGCGCGCCAAGACCGACGATCCGGCGCGGATCCGCTACGAGCAGGCCTGGTCCTCCTTCGGCACCGGCTTCTTCCTCACCGCGCTCACCGCGATCTTCACCTTCTTCTTCATGGCCATGACCATCGTCGGGGCGATGAAGGCCGGCAAGGCGAAGCAGGAGGCGGTCGCCGCGGAGCGCGCCGCCAACCGTCGGGGCGCCCTGGGCAAGGACGCCAAGGCCGAGGGCGAGAAGAAGGCCTGATTCCGGAACCGGGGCGCGGCGCGGCCGCGCCCCGGAGTCCGGTCGCCGGCCGCCCGGGGGAGGGGCGATGCGCGACGAACTCTGGACGGTGGGGAAGCTGGCCGAGGCCGGCGCCGAGGTCCTGACCCGGCGCGGCATCGAAGGCGCGCGTCTCGACGCCGACCTCCTCCTGGCCGAGGCCCTCGGCCTCCGGCGCATCGAGCTCTACACCCGCTACGACATGCCCGTGGACGAGGCCGATCGCGTCCGCTTCCGGGAGTACGTCAAGCGTCGCGCCGGTCGCGAGCCCGTCGCCTACATCCTCGGGCGTCGCGAGTTCTGGGAGCACAGCTTCCGCGTCCGCCCCGGCGTGCTCGTGCCGCGGCCCGAGACCGAGCTCCTGGTCGAGCTCGGCGGCGCGGCGCTCGCCGCCCGCGCGGAGGGAGCGGCTCCACCGCTCGTCGTCGATCTCGGTGTCGGCTCGGGTTGCGTCGTGATCTCCCTGCTCAAGCTGGTTCCCGAGGCCCGCGCGATCGGCGTGGATCTCAGTCCGGAGGCGCTGGCCGTCGCGGCCGAGAACGCCGCCGAACTCGGGGTCGCGGATCGCCTCGAGCTCCGTCGGGCGGACTTCCTCGCCGGGCTCGGAGCCGACGAACGGGGGAGGGTCGATCTCCTGGTGTCGAACCCGCCCTACATCGCGCGGGACGAGGCGGCGGACCTGCCGCCCGACGTCCGGGATCACGAGCCGGAGATGGCGCTCTTCTCGCCGTCGGATCCGCTCCACTTCCATCGCCTCGCGCTCGCCGCCCATCGCGACTGGCTCGCGACCGACGGCTGCCTGTTGCTGGAGATGGGTGTGGGGGGAGGGACGGCTCTCGAGGCCGACGCCGCGGGACGCTTCCCGGGCGGCACGACGGGCTGCGTCCGCGATCTCGCGGGTCGCGAGCGCGTCTTCGTGGCCGGCGCGGCGTCCCTTCCCTCCGCGATCACGGAGCGTTTCGTCGTTCGCGGACGGTGAGCGCCGCGAAACGACGCGTCACCGCGCGCCTTCGCTTTCGTCCGTCTTGGTGATGGAGGCCCCGACGGAGGGGCCCGGGCCTCACTCGGAGCGGGTGAGCTGCGCCGCGACGTAGGCGTCGATGTCCTCGAGCGACTCCGGCTCGACGTGAAGGAAGTACATCGCGACGTCGAAGCCGCCGTCCCGCGAGGGCTTGCAGCGGACGACCGCCGCGGTGGCCTCCAGGTGGAGGCCGGGGCAGTCCTCGTGGGGCTCGGCGCGGAAGTCGAGTCCGAACAGGGACTCCTCGTGGAAGGCCTGCTCGCTGTGGAAGGCGATTCCCGAGCGCGAGATGTCCTTCAGCTCGCAGGAGACCTTGCCTCCCGCGGTGTGGATCTCGAGCGACCGCGCGATGGGGGCGCGCGGGTGTCGGCGGCGATCGTTGGAATGGGAGTCGAACATGGCGGAGGCGATCCTCGATGTCCCGGAACCGTGATACAAAGGCTCTCCGCATGCGGCGCGAGGCCCGTGCTCGAGACCGCGCCGCCGGGTGGCGTCGGCCCCGCCACTGCTCTTATCGGCCGCCCGCTGGGCGAAAATGAATCTTCCCCCTCGGCGCCCTTGCCCACGGTCGCGCCGGGAAACCTTCTCAGTCAGGGAGTTGCGACGATGCCGAATCTCAACAAGGTCATGTTGATGGGGAATCTCACGCGGGATCCCGAGTCCAAGTTCCTGCCGAGCGGCACGCCGGTCTGCGAGCTCGGCCTCGCCGTCAACCGCGTCTGGAGCGACCAGAGCGGCGAGAAGAAGGAGCAGACCTGCTTCGTCGACCTCACCGCCTTCGGCCGCCAGGCCGAGACCCTGGGCCGTTACATGAAGAAGGGGCGGCCGCTCTACGTCGAGGGACGCCTCGACTTCCAGACCTGGGAGACGCCGGACGGCCAGAAGCGCAGCAAGCTCAAGGTCATCGTCGAGAACTTCCAGTTCCTCGGGGGTCGCGACGATGCGGGCGGGAATTCCGGCGGATCCCCGGGCGGCTACGAGAACTCCTCGCGCTCGTCCGGACCCTACGAGCAGCGCTCCCGCGTGCCCTCGTTCGACGCCCCGGCCGCGATGGACGACGACGACATCCCCTTCTGATCGGGCCCCGGATCCTCGAAAACCCCGATCGCCGGGCGCGCTTCTCCATCCGGAGGGGCGCGCCCGGTGTGATTTCGGGCACAAATCATTGCCTCGCAGGGGCTTGTGGTTCGATCTCGGGGTGGGGGAGGACGGGACTTACGCCGGTGACATGAAAACCTGTCGATTTCTGGCCGATAGGTTGTGGCGGAAGTCCCTCCGATTCCCGAGAATCGCGGATGGCTTCGAAGTCGGGACCGGTCGTTCACCGGCCCCGCCGGGGAGATCGACCCCGCTCGCTGCACGACAAAACCGACGAGGAGTACCGTGCGACGAATCCGTCGTGAGGTCCTGATGCTGGCCGGAAGCGGCCTGCTGCTCGCCTCGGCGCTGCTCGTCCTCCTGGGACGAGGCGCTCCGGGGAGCGGAGACTCTCCGCCTCGGTTCGTCGACTTCGTGGGCCCCGCTCCGGTGCGCGAAGACGCCGCGGCCGCGACCGACGTCGCGCGACGCGACTTCCCGATCGGAAGCGTCGATCGCGGTCTGAGCGGTCGGCCCGAGGCCGCCGCGGAAGAGGTCGCGGTCGCCGATCGCGGTCTCGATCCCACCAGCTTCCATGCCTCCTTCGTCGATGAGGACGGAAACGTCATCGCGAACGCCCAGGCCTTCGTCATCGAGCGTCCGAGCCACGTCATCGCGACGGCGGAAGACCTCGTGGCGGATCTCGAGGCTCGTTCGCCGATTCCCGTCGTCACCGACGACAAGGGACGGATCGCGGTCCGCCATCGCCCCGGGACGATCATCGAGATCGAGATCCGGGCCGAGGGATTTGCAACGAAGCGCTACCGCCTCGTCGATCCGGGCCGTCGGCGTCGCTACGTCGTCGGACGTCCCGCGACGCTCCAGGGCTACGTCTTCGACGAACTGAGTTCCGCGCCGGTCGCCGGCGCCCGCCTCGAGCTCTTCGACGAGAGCGGCGAGCGGCGCGTGATCGAATCGGATCCGAACGGCGCCTACCGCTTCGACGCCGTCGCGCCCGGCGCGGCGACCCTCCGCGTCTTCTCGCCCGACCACCTGCGCTGCATCAAGTGGCTCCGCCTCGAGAGCGCCACCCGCGAGAGCAAGGACATCGTCCTGCGCCCCGGCGGACGTCTCGAGGTCGCGCTGCGCGACGGGATCGGACGCACCGTTCCGGGCGTCGAGGTCCGCCTCATCGAGATCGGGACCTCGCCCCAGCTCACCGTGGCCCGCGCCCGGACCGACTTCGACGGCAACGTCCGCTTCGGCGCCCTGCGCAGCGGACGCCGCTACCTCGTCGCGGTCGACGACGCCGAGCTCGGCACCGCCCGTGTGATCGCTCCCGTCATCGAGAGCGACACCGATCCGACGGTCCACGCGACCGTCACCCTCGCCGGGAACTGGACCCTCAAGGGACGGATCACGGTCGACGGATCGCCCCAGCTCGGCGGTGTCGCCGGCGCGACGGTGATCCTCGAGGCGACCACTCCCGACGGCCTGACTCACCGGACCGAGGCGGTCCTCACGGATGCCAACGGCGACTACGTCGTCTCCGGTCTGATCGAGGGCCTCGATTACACCGTCCTCGTCTACCACCCCGACTTCGGACTCGTGCTCGGCGGCGGCGAGGCGGCGGAGGAGGCCCTGAGCCCCGACGAGCCGGCCGACTACGGCCTCGCGCCGAAGCAGGAGGTCCGGGGACAGGTCGTCGATTCCAACGGCGAACCCGTTCCCTTCGCGACGGTCTACGTCGCCGTCACCGGCGAGACCGGACCGGTCAGCGGCATCGGCTCCGAGCTCGTCGTCCAGACGGACGGCGAGGGGCTCTACAGCTTCGAGCAGTTCCCGGCCGGCACCCAGCTCCAGCTCCAGGCCAAGGACAACGTCCACGGCACCTACTCCCTCGGGGAAGAGGTGACGCTGACCGATTCCGCCGGGAACCCGCTCCTCCTCGTCCACAAGACGACCGAGTCGAACTGAGCGTCCGCGGACGTCCCCAAGCATCTCGATCGGTGGATCCGGCTCCGGACGGGACCGGCACTCCATGCGGCCGTGATCCCCGAGAACCCGTCCGTGGTTTGGGGTCGCGGTGCCTTCCGACTAAGATGAGCCTCGGATCGGCGCAAACCTGAACGGGAGCGGCACCCAGCGGTGAAGGGAACCGGCTCGTCCGCGGCGGCACGCGCCGGCGGCCTCCTCACGCGTCTCGTGGCGCGCTACTACCTCGGCAAGCCCGAGCTCGATGAGCTCATCGGCATCAAGTATCCGGACGCCGCCTCGCTCTGGCGCGCGGCCCGGAACGAGATCGCCTACCGGCTGCGGCTCGAGACGAGTCACCGTCTGCTGCAGCTCAACGTCGAGACCACGAATCGCTGCAATCTCGCCTGCGTGATGTGCCCCGTGAACAACGGCATGGCGCGCGAAAAGCTCGACCTCGAGTTCGACGCCTTCCGGCGGATCATCGACGAGAACCCCGACCTCGAGATGCTCCTGATGTTTCAGTGGGGCGAGGCGCTGCTGGTCCGCGACTTCTTCGAGCGCGTCCGCTACGCCGTCGACCGCGGCATCCGGGTCCTCGTCACCTCGAACGGGACGATCCTGAACGACGAGATCGCGGGGCGGATCCTCGACTCGGGCCTCGAGCGGATCACCTTCAGCGTCGACGGGGCGCCCGAGACCCATGAGCGGATCCGCGGCTACCCCTACGCCCGGTTCCGCGAGAACGTCGAACGGCTGGTGCGGCTGCGCGACGAGCGCGGCGCTCCGCTCCGGATCGACGCCAACATGACCATCTGGCAGGAGAACGAGGAGGACGCGCGGGCGGTCGAGGAGGACTGGCGCCGGCTCGTCGACCGCGTCCAGTTCATCCCGCGTTTCGCCGAGGGGCCCCGCACGACCCCCTGTCGCGAGCTCTGGCGCGGGGCCATGGTGGTCCTGAGCAACGGAGACGTCGTGCCCTGCTGTCGCGACGCCGAGGGAGAACTGGTGGTCGGCAACGTCGCCGAAGCGCCGGCGTCGGAGATCTTCAACGGCGAGGCCATGCGCGCGCTGCGGCGGCAGCACCGGCGCGGTGAGTTCCCGCCGCTCTGCGCCGGTTGCTCCGAGTACGCCACGGATCTGGTCAACCCGCGCTTCTCATGAGACGGCAGTACTGGCATCTCATCCGCGATCGGGCCCGGCGCCTCGATCCCGTCTGGCTCGCGCGCGGGGCGATCCGGTGGGCGACCACGCCCCGGGCGACCCGCCGTCGCCGTCCCATCGCGGGTCCCGTCTTCTCGACCCTGGTCGTCAACTACGTCTGCAATCTCCGCTGCTCCTTCTGCGACGCCTGGCGCTCCGCCGGCGGCGCGCGGCGCGGTCAGCCGCTCGATCGGGCGGAGTGGCTGGGCGTGGTCCGCGAGCTCCGTCGTCTCGGCTCGCTCGGCGTCGGGATCAGCGGCGGCGAGCCGCTCCTCTTCGAGGATCTCTTCCCCGTGCTGGAGGCCATCCGCGCCGAGGGGATGGTCGCGCACCTCAACACGAACGCGACGCGCCTCGGTCCCGAGGAGGCGGCGCGGATCCTCGCCGCGGGCGTGGAGTCCGTGAACGTCAGCCTCGACGCCCCGACGGCGGAGGCGCACGATCGCGGGCGCGGGCGGGACGGGGCCTTCGACGAGGCCTGTCGCGGCATCGTGCACCTCCTCGAGGCCCGCGGCCGGAAGCGCGCGCCGCGCGTGAGCATCGTCAGCGTCGTCGACGTCGATTCGGATCCCGAAGGCGTCGCAAAGGTGGCGGCCGAGCTCGGCGTGGACGCGCTCGGCTTCATTCCTCGTCACGCCTTCGGCGAGACGTCCGGAGCGGCCGACGCCGCGTCGCCCGAGGCGGCGCGAGACATGGAGCGACGCCTCCTCGAGCTGAAGCGACGCGATCCGCGCATCGACAACTCGGAGGGTTACCTCCGGTTGTTCGCCGATGCGCTGAGCGCCCGGCCGTCCTCGTTGACCTGCCACACCGGAGTCGGACACCTGGTCGTCGACCGCTTCGGCGACGTCTTTCCCTGCCTGCCCTTCAACGAGGCGGGTCGCGCCTGGGCGAACGTCCGGCGGACGCCGCTCGCCGAGCTCTGGGGCGGCGCGGAGCACGCGCGGATCATCGGCGAGACCGCGGCCTGCCGCTCCTGCTACTGGAACTGCCACACCGAGCTCAATCTCCTCTTCGCGGGGCGCGGGCGTTGAGGGTCATCGGCTTCAACTCGACCCACGACTGCGGCGCCGCGCTCGTGGAGGACGGACGGATCCGCTTCGCGATCGAGGAGGAGCGCCTCACCCGGGTGAAGCACCAGGGCGGCTTCCCGACGCGGAGCCTCGCGGCCTGCGCGGAGGCGGCGGGCTGTCCGCTGTCGGAGATCGAGGCGGCCGCCGACTACTGGAACCCCTGGAAGGGGCTCTGGCGCTTCGGCTGGCACTTCCTCCGGAGCCTGCCCGGCTCGATCACGCACGTCCGGCGCCAGCCCGGCATCTGGCGGTCGATGCTCGCGCTCGAGGGGCGTCTCCGGCGCGAGACCGGCTTCCGCGGGCGCTTCCACTTCGTCGATCATCACCTGGCGCACGCCGCGAGCACCTTCTATCCCTCTGCCTTCGAGGAGGCGGCGATCATGACGCTCGACGGGACCGGGGAGTGGGCGACGACCCTCTTCGGCGTCGGCCGCGGGCGCGACATCGAGGTGAAGGGCCAGGTCGACTACCCCCACTCGCTGGGCAAGGTCTACGAGGCGGTGACGCAGTACCTCGGATTCCGGCCGATGTCGGGCGAGGGCAAGGTCATGGGGCTCGCGCCCTACGGCGAGCCTCGCTTCCTCGAGGACTTCCGCCGCATCGTCGTCTCGGACGGGCCCCTGAGCTACCGCGTGGACCAGGACTACTTCCAGTACCAGCTCGGCCGCGAGAGGAAGTGGTCGGATCGCTTCGCGGCGCACTTCGGTCCGCCGCGCGAAGCCGAGAGCGAGATCGAGGACCGCCATCGCGACCTCGCCGCCTCGCTGCAGGCCCGCCTCGAGGAGGTCGCGCTGGAGCTGGCGCGCGAGCTCCGGGCTCGAACCGGGCAGCGGCGCCTCTGCCTCGCGGGGGGCGTCGCCTTCAACAGCGTCATGAACGGGCGGCTCCTGCGCGACTCCGGCTTCGAGGACGTCTTCGTGACGCCGGCCGCCAACGACGCGGGCGCGGGACTCGGGGCGGCGCTCTGGGCCGCCCGTCACCACCACGACGAGGACGTCCGCCACCCCTGGCCCGGCACCGGTCTGGGGCCCGACATCGACCCCGAGGAGGCCCGCGCCGCCTGTGTGCGCCGCGGTCTCTCCCCGACCCGGCCCGAGGCGCTCGCCGAGGCCGTCGCGAGTCGGATCGCGGCCGGGCGCGTGATCGGATGGTGCCGCGGTCGGATGGAATACGGTCCGCGAGCCCTGGGCCAGCGGAGCATCCTCGCCGACCCGCGAGCGGCCGCGATGAAGGACCACGTCAACGCCCGCGTGAAGCACCGGGAGGGTTTCCGCCCCTTCGCGCCGGCCGTGCTCGTGGAGCGGGCGGAGGAGTGGTTCGAGGGCGTGCGCCCGACGCCGTACATGCTCGAGGTCTTCCCCGTGCGGCCGGAGCGCCGGGAGCGGGTGGCCGCCATCACCCACGTCGACGGCAGCGCGCGCGTCCAGACGGTGGGGGAGGAGAGCGAGCCGGTCTTCCGTGAGCTCGTCCGCGCCTTCGACCGTCTGACCGGCGTGCCGATGGTGATGAACACGAGCTTCAACGTCCGCGGCCAGCCGATCGTCTGCCGCGCGGACGACGCCGTCGCGACCTTCCTCGAGACCGGCATCGACACGCTGGTGCTCGGCGATCTTCTGATCGACAAGGAGGACGCGGCGTGAATCTCGCCTTCGGGAAATTCGTCGACCGCTGGATCGGCATCCCCCTCGTGCAGCTCTGCCGGCTGATCGAGGCGGTGCGCGCGGCGCTGGGGGGGCGGGGCCGCCCCGAGATGCGCTCGATCCTCCTCATCAAGCTCTGGGGCGCCGGGAACGTCGTGCTCCTGTTGCCGATCGTCCGCCGGCTCCGGCGGACCTTCCCCGAGGCGCGGATCACCTTCCTGACCCTGCGGGGGAACGGAGCGCTCCTGGCCGCGACGCCGGACGTCGACGAGGTCCTCGAACTGGACGTCCGCGGGCCCTTCCGCTTCCTCGCGAGTCTCCTCGGCGTCCTCGCGGCCCTGCGGCGCGCCCGCTGCGTGCTCTCGATCGATTTCGAGCAGTTCTGCCGGCTGTCGTCGCTGGTCGCCTGGCTCTCCGGCGCGGTGCAACGGGTCGGGCTCCGCACCGAGGGGCAGTCGCGTCACCAGCTCTCCACCGTCGTCGTTCCCTACCGGGACGACCAGCACATGAGCCGGACCTTCTTCGACCTCGCCCGCGCGGTCGGCGTCGACGGGGAGTATCGCTGCGAGTCTCCCGAGCTCCCCGCCGCGGTGCGGGAACGGGTGGGGGCGATCGTGGCCGAGAGCCGCGAGCTCGGCCGGGGGCCGCTTCTCGTCGTCCACGTGGGCTCGGGCCACAACTTCGTCGGCCGCCGCTGGCCGGCGGAGAACTTCGGCGAGCTGCTGGCGCGGATCGGCCCTCGACACGACGCCCGGATCCTCTTCACCGGCGTGCCGGACGAGGCCCCGCTCGTCGCGGTCGCGATGGCGCCGGTCGCGGACCGCGCCCGATCCCTGATCGGAGACCTCACGCTCCTCGAGCTCGTCGGGCTCGTCGCGGCGGCGGACGCGCTGTTCTGCAACGACACGCTGCCGGTCCACGTCGCGAGCGCGGTGGGGACCCCGGTGTACGCGTTCTACGGGCCGAACACGCCGCGCCTCTACGGTCCGCTCCACGGCCGGGGACATGCCTTCTACCGCGCGTTGCCGTGTTCGCCCTGCCTGACGAACCTCAACGCGAAGGAATCGGCCTGCCGCCTCCCCGTCTGCATGGAGTCGATCTCCGTCGACGAGGTCGAGGGCGTGTTCGAGGCCGATCACGCGTGGTCGGGCGCGGCCGCGGTGCGCGAGGAGGGCGCGTCGTGAAGGGCCGGGACCTCGCACTCGCTCTCGGGGCGGCCGTTCTCGTCCTGCTCTTCTGGTGGCCCACGCGGGACCACGCCTTCGTCTACGACGACGAGCGCTTCGTCGTGCGCAATCCGGCCGTGACGGAGGGCGTGCCCCTCGCGGACTACTTCCTCGAGGGGAGAACCCTCACCGGCGACCCGATCGCCCGCGGCGCCTATCGCCCCCTGCGCACCCTGCTCTGGCGTCTCGTGGTCGCGGCGGGCGACGGGACGCCGCATCCGGCTCCGCTCCGCACGCTCGGTCTCGCCGTCCTCGCGGCGGGCATCGCGGTCGTCTTCTCGCTGGGCCGACGCCTCGGCCTCGGTCGCCCCGCGGCCTTCGCGGCGACCGCCTTCTTCGGCCTGCACCCGATGCTGGTCGAGTCGGCGGTCTGGATCTCGAGTCTCGGTGACCTGCTCGCCTTCACGCTCGGCGCGTCGGCGCTCCTCGTCTTCCTCCACCGCCCGGGTCCACTCCGGTCCGCGCCGGCCGTCGGCGGGCTGGTCCTGCTCGCGGCGCTCGGCAAGGAATCGGCCCTGGTCCTGCCGCTGGTCCTCGCCCTCGCCTCCCTCCTCCCGCATCAGGGAGGACTCCGGTCCCGTCTCGGCGAACTCCTCGCGGCCGGAGTCGCCGCGGCCCTCGCCCTGACGCTGCGCGCGATCGCCCTCGCCGACGCGGGGCAGGGGCAGAGCGACACCTGGAGCGGCGGGGCCCTGCGCGAGATGGGCGAGGGCATCCTCTACTACCTCGGCGCCTTCTTCCTCTTCCGGCGACCCGCCTTCGATCTCTACTGGCCTCCGGCTCCGCTCGTCCGGGTCGTCGCGGGCTGGTCGATCCTCGTCGCGGTGGCCGTCGGGATCGCCGTCCTCGCCCGTCGTCGGCGTCGCCGCGGCGAGGCGCCACTCGGACCGGCCGCCTTCGCGCTCGCCTGGGCGATCGTCGCCCTCCTGCCGGTGCTCCAGATCGCGCCCCTCAACATCGTCGTGGCCGACCGCTTCTTCCTCGTCTCCGCCGCCGCCCTGGCGCTCGCGCTCGCGTTCGGCCTCGAGGCGGCCTCCCGGACCCTGGGCCGGGGGACGGCTCTCGGCGCGGGACTGCTCGGGCTCGGGGCGCTGATCGGCGGCGCCGTCGCGATCGACGTGCGGGCCGACTGGCGGGACGAGGTCGCGCTGTGGTCGACCGTGGTCGAGCGGAACGCCGCCGTCCCGGCGCTCGACGCGCGGCCTAGCTCGGGACGGGCCCACTACAATCTCGGCCGCGCGCTCCTCGCGCGACCCGACGCCGACGCGGCGACGCGACTCCGGGCCTTCGAGGAGATCCGACGCGGCCGGGCCGCCGCCTTCGGGGGCGGCGCGCTCCTCGTGAAGGCGGCCCTGGCGGCGGGCGAGCCGGCGGCGACGCTCGCGGCCGCCCGGGATGTCGTCGAGGGCGCCGCCGCCGGGCGCGTCGACGACCGCCTCAACCTCGGAGCCGTCCTCGACATGGCCGATCGCGCGGCCTATCTCCCCGTCCTGGCCGACCCCGCCGCGCTCACCGCCGCCGTCGAGGCGCTGGGTCCGGTGCCCCCGCCGCCCGCCGATCCCGAGGCCCGAGTCGCCCAGGCGCGCCTGTTGCGGCTTCGCGCGCGACTCGTGACGCGGCTCGGTCGCCCGGACGAGGCGCGCGGGGTCTACAACTTCCTCCTCGAGGACTACGGCGTCGAGGATCCGACGGCCCGCATCGAGCGCGCCCGTCTCCTCGCGGGCGGCACCGATCCGCGCTGGCTGCGACTCGCCCTGGAGGACTACGAGCGCGGCCTCGCCGCCGCGCCCGCGGGCGATCTCCGGACGCGCCTCGAGGCGGAGCGCGACGCGCTGCGGCGCCGCCTCGCCGGGATGGAGGAGGGGCGATGAGCGCCGGCGCCCTCGCTCGTGATCTCGTCGCGGCCAACCTCGGTGGGCGGCGTCCCTTCAAGCTCACCCTCGTCCTCAACTACGCCTGCAACTGCCGCTGCGCCATGTGCAACATCTGGCAGAAGTCCAGTCGCGGCGAGATGACGCGAGAGGAGATCGACCGCTTCTTCACCCGCTCCGGACACTGGTCCTGGATCAATCTCAGCGGCGGCGAGATCCTGATGAAGAAGGAGGCCGAGGAGATCGTGGCGCTGACCGTGGCGCGCAACCGTCGCCTCTGGCTCCTCGACTTCCCGACGACCGGATTCCGACCCGAGCGCCTCGAGGGGCTCGCGCGCATCGCGCTCGACTCGGGTCTCGGCCGCCTCGCGATCACGATCAGTCTCGACGGACCGCCCGAGGTCCACGAGGCCGTGCGGCGCGCGCCCGGGCTCTTCGACCTGGCGATGGAGAGCTGGGCGCGCTTGCGGGCGATCGGGGACGATCGGCTGCTCGCGACCTTCGGGATGACGCTCTCGGCCGCGAACGTCGATCAGGTGGAGGCGACCGTGGCGGCGATCCGGGCGCGACACCCCGAATTCGAGCGTCGGGATCTGCACCTGAATCTGGCGCAGACCAGCGAGCACTACTACGACAACGCCGGGATGACCGAGCTCGAGACCGAGGATCACCGCGCCCGTGTGCTCGAGGCGATCCGCGACCATCGGGCGCGGAGCGGGGCGGAGGGCCTCCTCGCCCGGGTCGAGCGCCGCTTCCAGCGCGACCTCGCGGAGTACTGCCGGACGGGGAGGAGCGCCTACTCCTGCCGCAGCCTGCGGGCCTCGGTCTTCGTGGATCCCTTCTGGAACGTCTTCCCCTGCATCACCTGGAACCGGCCCCTCGGGAACCTGCGGGAGTGCGATTTCGAACTGCGGGAAATCCTCGGAGGGGAGGCCGCGACGGACGCGCGCCGTATGATCCGGGAGCGACGCTGTCCCGACTGCTGGACGGCCTGCGAGGCCCTGCCGACCCTGCTCGCCAGCGCGCCCCGGGCCCTCTGGCGGGAGATCCGGGGCGTGGAGGGCGGCGCGGAAAGGAACGAGACATGACGCGGACGGCGATCCTCCTGCTCTCCCTGTTCACGGCGCTCACGCCGCTCGCCGCGCAGGCCGGCGACGAGAAGCCGGCCGACGAGACGCCGCGCACCGCGGAGCAGATCGCGGCCGAGAAGCGGGCCGAGGCGCTCCTCCGCGAGGTGGACTCGCGGATCTGGTACGGCGGTCGCGAGGGCATCGAGGACATCCAGTTCGACTGGAAGATCGAGGCGCACGGGGCGATCGCCGACGTCCTCGACGGCTACTACCTCCGCTACGCCTGGAAGAAGCCCGACCTCTGGATCACGGGGCTCGTCGATCGCGACGGCAAGGACGCCGCGCCGCCGAAGGCGTTCGAGAACGAGTCGGGCCGCGCGATCCTGCACTCGCTCTCCGAGAACCTCAACGCGTTGGCCCGTCAGGTCATCGTCGGGATCCCGCTCGAGGAACTCTACGCGGACTACCGCAAGGAGGTCCGGAGCCGCGAGGTGAACAACAAGCTCGAGCACCGCGTGATCATGCGGCCCCTCGCGAAGAAGCGGTACACCGAGGTCTCGGTGCGGATCATCGACGGCCTGCCCCGCGAGCTGAAGAAGACCACGCCCGAGGGCGAGGTCGTCGTCATCCGACTCCTCTTCGAGAAGCGCGGCGAGAAGTACCTGATGACGAGCGCGAAGTTCGAGGAGCGCAATCGTCTCGTGAGCCAGGACGTCTACCGCTACACGAAGCGGGACGACCTGCACCTCCTCGCCTCGGTCGAGCGACTGATCGATCAGGCGGAGGCGGAGCGTCTCCAGCAGCCCGTGAAGCAGGTCCTGCGACTGGAGCGGGTGCGCGTCAACTCGGGGCTGCGCGACGAGCAGTTCGGCGTGACGCCGGCCGAGGAGAAGAAGCCGGCCGAAGGGGGCGAGAAGGGCGAGGGGACGCCCGCCCCGGAGAAACGCGACCAGGACGACGAGGCCGGCAAGAAGGGCGACTGAGCCCTAGCCCGCGGGTCAGACGCGCCGGAGCTGGGCCTCGGCGTCGACCTCGTCGCGGTTCAGCATCTCGATCGCGCCGCGGCAGGCGACCGCGACATGGTTGTCCTTCGGCAGGGCCCAGGCGAGCTGGCGCAGCACCTGGATCGTGAGCCGGAGGGCCCGCACGAGGTCTCCGTCCTGCTTGCCGAGCCCCCGCGCGAGGCGCGCGAAGTCCGCCCCCTGGGACCAGGCCTCGATGGCCGGCGCGAGGCCGAAGTCCAGGTGCTTCGCGAGGTCGAGGATGCCGTTCTTCATCTCGCTGCGGCGGAACTCGCGGATGCGCTTGCGCGACCGCCGCATGACGAGGTCGGGAATGGCCGAGAACTCGACCCGCGAGGCGCGGTCGCGCGGGCGCGGCGAGTGGACGATCGCCGAGGCGACCATCGCGATCTCGACCGGGTCGAGGTCCTCGAAGCAGCCGTCCCAGTAGAGCTCGGTGAGGTGGACCTCGAATCCGGCGAGGCGGGCGCAGAACCGGCCCTTGCCGGTGGGGCCGGACTCGCCGAGGTACTGGCGCTCCTCCAGGACGCGCAGCCGCGCGCGCAGGAGCGCGAGCGGCTCCTCCGTCGATCCGCGCTGGAAGGCGGCGAAGCTCTTCTCGACCGCGGGTGCGATGTCGCGGCCCATCAGCCGGTGGAGGTTGAGGATCGTCGAGTAGCCGAGGTCGAAGCGGCTGCGGATCGCGCCCGGCTTCTTGTGGATGATCTCGCCGACGATCTTCGCGGTGTCGACCTCCGGGTCGAGGATGCAGTAGACGTCGCCCTCGGAGTCCTTGCCCTGGCGGCCGGCGCGTCCCGCCATCTGGCGGAAGTCGAGCGGGCTGATCGGCTCGACCTCGACGCCGTTGAACTTGTGCAGCGAGTCGAAGATCACGCAGCGCGCGGGCATGTTCACGCCGAGCGCGAAGGTCTCGGTGGTGAAGATGAGCTTCACGAGACCGGAGGTGAAGAGGCGCTCGACGATGTCCTTGTAGACCGGGAGCATGCCCGCGTGGTGGTAGAGGATCCCGCGGCTGACGCTCTCGCGCATCGCGCCGACGGCGGGATGGTCGCGGATCTCGTACCGGTCGACGAGCTCGTCGAACATGGCGGTGACGCGGCGACTCTCCTCGCGCGTGAAGAGCTTCAGCTTGCGCTGGTAGTTGCGGGCGAGCTGCTCGCAGCGGCGGCGGCTGAAGCAGAAGTAGAGGATCGGCAGCCGCTTCTCGCGCGCGAGGATGGGCACGAGGTTGTTGCGGCGCGGCGGCGGGCGGTCGCCCTCGCGGCGCCGCGGTCGGCGGCGACCCGCCTCGCGCAGCCGGTCCTTGAGCTCGCGCGGCTCGAAGATCCCCTGCTCCTCGAGATAGAGGTAGCGGTGGAGCGGCACGGGACGGTCGTCGGTGTGGATGAGGGCCACGTCCTCCTCGCGCACCTTCGACATCCAGGCCCGCAGCTCGTCGAGGTTGCCGATCGTGGCCGAAAGGGCGACGAAGCGGACCTCGGGCGGGGCGAAGATGATGCTCTCCTCCCAGACGCTGCCGCGGTCGGAGTCGCCGAGGTAGTGGACCTCGTCGAAGACCACGAAGTCGATCCCCTGGAGGCGGCTCGAGTCCTCGAAGATCGTGTTCCGGAAGATCTCCGTCGTCATCACCTGGATGTTGGCGTCCGGGTTGATCGTCACGTCGCCGGTCATGATCCCGACGCGATCCCCGTAGGCCTCGGTGAAGTCCCGGTACTTCTGGTTGGAGAGGGCCTTGATCGGCGAGGTGTAGACGACGCGGCGGTCGGCCGCGAGGGCCCGGTCGATCGCGAACTCGGCGATGATCGTCTTGCCGGCCCCCGTCGGGGCGGAGACGATCACCGATCGGTGCTCGTCGATCGCGCGTATCGCGTCTTCCTGAAAGGGATAGAGATCGAGCCCCTTGTATTGCATGGCGCATGTTTGCCGGTCGGGGCCCCGGGCGCAAGGCCGGGAGCCCTTTGGGCCGCCATCCGGCTGTGCTAACTTCGGCCGCCTTCAGACCCCGCGAGAGCGAGCCATGGCCGGTCATTCCAAATTCGCCAACATCAAGCACCGCAAGGGTGCCCAGGACAAGAAGCGCGCCAAGGTGTTCTCGAACATCGCGCGCAAGATCATCGTCGCCGCCAAGGCGGGCGGGGGCGACCCGGAGACCAACCCGTCCCTCCGGCTCGAGGTCGAGAAGGCCAAGGCCGTCAACATGCCGAAGGACGTGATCCAGCGGAACATCGACAAGGGGACCGGCGTCGGGGCCGACGCGGCCGACTTCGTCGAACTCACCTACGAGGGATACGCCACCGGCGGCGTCGCGGTGATGGTCGACGTGCTGACCGACAACCGCAATCGCACCGCGCCCGAGGTGCGCAAGATCTTCGAGAAGAACGGCGGCAACATGGGCGAGCCCGGCTGCGTCGGCTTCATGTTCCAGACGAAGAGCGTCTTCCTCGTCGATCCGGCCGGCAAGTCCGAGGACGAGGTCATGGAGCTCGTCATGGAGGTCGAGGCCGACGACATGGAGAGCGCCGACGGCCAGTACATGATCACCGCGGACTACACGAAGTTCCTCGAGATCAAGCAGGCCCTCGAGGCCGCCGGCTTCGGGATCGAGGTGGCCGAGATCCAGAAGATCGCCGACACCGAGATCCCCGTCGACGACCTCGAGCAGGCGAAGAAGATCGCCGGTCTCGTCGAGGCCCTCGAGGACCAGGACGACGTCCAGGCGGTCTACACCAACCAGAACCTCTCGGACGAGGTCTCGGCCCAGCTCGCCGAGGGCTGATCCCTCCCCGAGCCGGGTCTCACGCGAAACGCCGCCGGAGCGCGCTCCGGCGGCGTTTCCGCGTTCCGGGGAGACGCGCCGTCAGGGTCGGGCGCGCACCTCGTCGAGGTTGTGCTCGATGACGTCGTGGATGCGCCACTCCGCGCGCAGCCGCATGCGGTAGACGTCGTCCGCCTCCGCGTCGGTCGCCTGGATCGGCACCGAGAGGATCGCGCGTCCGTCCTCGATGCGGAGCACCTCGGCCATGTCCGCGATCTCGCCGCTCTCGGCCGGCCGACGGACCGAGAGGTAGTCGAGGTCCCAGTCCTTCTCGCGCACGAAGCGGACGACGGCCCGGTGCGGGCCGCTGACGTAGGTGAGATCGCGGGTGTTCGCGTCGATCACCTCCTCGTTCTCGACCTCGACGTTGGCGAAGTCGCCGCCGACGTACTCGAGGATCCGCTCCTTCGCCGTGCTCCAGAAGAAGTCGAGCTCCGAGAGCTTCACGTCGTACTTCGTCCGGAAGTGGGTCGAGAGGCAGTTGTAGAGGTGGAATGCGCTCTCGTTCTCCACCGACCAGCGCAGGTAGGTCGTGGTGTCCCGGGGCTTCCGCAGCGAGTAGTCCGGCGGCGGGGAGTCGGGGGCGTTGAGGGGGGCGCAGGCGGCCAGCGCGAGGATCGCGAGGGGGCCGAGAATCCGGATCATGGGACGTCCTCCGTGGGAGGAGGACGCTACCAGTCGCGCGGGAGCGGGGTCAACCGAGACCGGAGACCCGTCCGGATCGGGGCGGAGGGGAGCGCGGCCGCGGCGCCCGGAGCGAGGCCCCTTCGCCTTCGCTTGATCTCGCGCGCGGCCCCCCGGTACAATCCCGCCCCACCCAGACGCATCCGGACGCACTCTCACCACGCGAGCGACGATGGCGCGACAGTTGATCGGCGAGATCCTCAAGGCCCAGGGGATCATCGAGGACGGGCACATCGAAGATGGGCTGCGTCTCCAGAACGAGACCGGGGCCAAGCTCGGCCAGGCGCTGATCCGTCTGGGGCACATCGACGACGTGCAGCTCGCCCGGGCCCTCGCCCGCCAGTCGAAGCTGCCCTTCGTGGACCTGAGCCGCGGGCGCATCCCCGACGAGGTCATCGACCTCATCCCCGCCAACCTGGCCGAGGAGTACGGGATCGTGCCCGTCAAGGTCGCCGGGCGCGAGGTGATCGTCGCCCTGGCCGACCCTGTCCAGGCCTTCAACCTCGAGAACCTGCGGTTCCTCCTGAACCTCGAGTTCCGCTGCGCGGTCGCGGCCGAGTCGGCGATCAAGGCCGCCCTCAAGCGCTACTACGAGGTCGAGAAGTCGAGCCTCGATCCCGCCGCCGCGACGAAGAAGGCCGAGCCGGAGGACGGCGAGGCGCCGATCATCCGCCTCGTCGATTCGATCATCGAGGACGCGGTGCGGACCCGGGCGAGCGACATCCATCTCGAGGGCTTCGAGGACCAGCTCCGCGTGCGCTACCGCGTCGACGGCGTCTGCAAGACGGTCGCCCGGCACCCGCGGCACCTCCACGGCCCGGTCATCTCCCGCCTCAAGATCCTCGCCGGCGTCGACATCGCCGAGAAGCGCAAGCCGCAGGACGGTCGCATCCAGACCCGCGTCCTCGGCAAGGAGATCGACATGCGCGTGAGCATCCTGCCCTCGATGGGAGGGGAGGCGATGGTCATGCGAATCCTCGACAAGGTCGAGGGCCTCGTCGACCTCGACAAGCTCGGCTTCGAGGGCGAGGACCTCCAGCGCTTCCGGCGGATCATCAAGCGGCCGAACGGGATCTTCCTCGTGACCGGTCCCACGGGATCGGGAAAGACGACGACGCTCTACGCCGGCCTGAAGGAGCTCAACCGGCCGGACGTCAAGATCATCACGGCCGAGAACCCGATCGAGTACAACCTGAAGGGCATCAACCAGTGCCAGGTCCGGCACTCGATCGGACTCGATTTCGCCCACTTCTCCGCGCGATGCTCCGCCAGGCGCCGAACGCGTGATCCTGGTCGGCGAGATCCGGGACCAGGAGACGGCGCTCGGTCGCGATCCAGGCCGCGCTCACCGGACACCTCGTGTTCTCGACGCTCCACACCAACGACGCCCCAGCGCGATCACGCGACTCGTGGACATGGGCGTGGCGCCCTACCTCGTCTCGACCTCGCTGGTCGCCGTCATGGCGCAGCGCCTCGATGCCGGACGCTCTGCAAGCACTGCAAGGAGGGCTACCAGCCTGGCGCGGCGGAGCTGGCGACGATCGGCGTCGGCGCCGGCCAGGCCGGGGGCTGCAGCTTCCGGCCCAAGGGCTGCGATCGCTGCAACGGCCAGGGCTACTCCGGCCGGATCGGCATCTACGAGCTCATGCAGATGGACGACACCATCCGCGAGATGATCTTCAACGGCGCGTCCCACCTGAAGTCCGCCGCCGGGCGGAGCAGGGCGGGATGTCCTCCTCGGTGGACAGGGCCGCGCAAGGTACTTTCAGGACGGACGAGCATCGAGGAAGTCCTGCGCGTGGTGAGCCAGGACGCGACCCTCGACGCCTGAGGAGCGCGGCGTGAACATCGAAGACCTGATGAACCTCTGCGCCGACCGAGGCGCCTCGGACCTCCACCTGACGGTGGGACGTCCGCCGGTGTTCCGCCTCGGCGGCCGGCTGAAGAACCTCGACGCGCCCGCGCTGACCTCGGCCGACACCGAGGCGCTGGCGAAGTCGCTCATCCCGGCCCGCCTCCAGGCGGAGTTCGAGGAGAAGGGCACCGTCGACTTCGGTTACTCCTTCGGGGAGAAGGCGCGCTTCCGCGTCTCGATCCTCCACCAGAAGGGGAGCGTCGGGCTCGTGATGCGCCTGATCCCCTCGCGCCTGCTGACCTTCGAGCAGATCGGCCTCCCCGATCACCTGAAGGACCTGCTCGTCAAGCCGCGCGGTCTCATCCTCGTCACCGGCCCCACCGGCTCGGGCAAGACGACGACGATGGCGACGATGATCGACTACCTGAATCGCCACCACGACCGCCACATCATCACGGTCGAGGACCCGATCGAGTACTACCACGAGCATCAGAAGTCGGTCATCACCCAGCGCGAGATCGGGACCGACGTCCCCTCCTTCGAGGAGGCCATGCGCCGGGCCCTGCGCCAGGATCCCGACGTCATCCTTCTCGGCGAGATGCGGGATCTCGAGACCATCTCGACCGCGATCACCGCGGCCGAGACCGGACACCTCGTGCTCGGGACCCTGCACACCACGGGCTCGGCCCGCACCGTCGATCGCATCATCGACTCCTTCCCGACCGAGCAGCAGGAGCAGATCCGCGCCCAGCTCGCGGGCGGGATCCTCGCCGTCATCTCCCAGGTCCTCCTGCCCCGGATCGATCGCCAGGGCGTGATCGCCGCGTTCGAGGTGATGGTCAACACCTCGTCGATCGAGAACCACATCCGCAAGGGCGAGTCCTTCAAGATCTACTCGGACATCCAGACCGGGAAGCGGCGCGGGATGCAGCTCCTCGACGACCACCTCCACGAGCTGGTCCGCGAGGGCTACGTCGCGTCCGACGTCGCCATCGCGATGGCCCAGAAGCCCGAGGACCTCCGCGGGAAGATCGGCATCGAATGAACCGCAAGAAACTCCTCGGCCAGATCATGAAGGAGCTCCGGCTGGTCCACGAGGGCCAGATCCAGGAGGCGCTCGGCGTCCAGCGCGAGAGCGGGGGGATGATCGGGCAGATCCTCGTGACCCTCGGTCACATCTCCTCCGACGAGCTCAACCGCGCGCTCGCGGCGCAGATGGGGATCGGCGAGACCTCGCTCGAGGGCGTCGTCGTGCCCCCCGAGCTGGTGAAGGCGATGGACGCGCCGACCGCGAACATCTTCCGCGTCGTGCCCTTCGCCCTCGACGGCGACCTCGTCAAGGTCGCGATGGCGGATCCCTCGTCGATGACCTGCCTCGACGACCTCGCCTTCATGCTCGGCCGCCGCGTCGAGCCCTTCCTCGCGCCGCCCGAGCAGGTCGACGGGCTCCTGAAGACGCACTTCAAGGAGCGCGAGGAGTCGATGGACAGCCTCCTCGACGAGATCGAGAGCGCGGTCGACGCCGGGCGGGCGAGCATCGACGACCAGGAGGCGATGGCCAAGTCGGCCCCGATCGTCAAGCTCCTGAACTTCGTGCTATTCATGGCGATCCGGGACCGGGCGAGCGACATCCATCTCGAGCCCTTCGGGGACGAGTTCAAGATCCGCTACCGCGTGGACGGGACCCTGTTCGAGCTCCGCTCGCCGCCCAGTCACCTCGCGGTCGCGCTCGTGTCGCGCGTGAAGGTCATGGCCGATCTCGACATCGCCGAGACCCGCATCCCCCAGGACGGCCGCATCGAGCTGATGGTGGGGGGGCGCAAGGTCGACGTCCGCGTCTCGACGCTGCCGACGATGTACGGCGAGTCCTGCGTGATGCGCGTCCTCGACAAGACCGTCGTCCAGCTCGACCTGAACAAGCTCGGCCTGCGGAGCGACGAGGCGGCGACGATCCGGAGCCTCGTGGACCTGCCGCACGGGATCATCCTCGTCACCGGCCCGACCGGCTCCGGCAAGACGACGACGCTCTACGCCGCCCTCAACGAGGCCGACAGCGAGACCACGAAGATCATCACGACCGAGGATCCGGTCGAGTACGAGCTGCCCGACATCGTCCAGGTGCAGGTCAACGAGGAGATCGGCGTCACCTACGCCGCCTGCCTCCGCTCGATCCTCCGCCAGGATCCCGACAAGATCCTCGTCGGCGAGATCCGCGACCGGGAGACGGCCCAGATCGCGGTCGAGGCCTCGCTGACCGGTCACGTGGTCTTCAGCACCCTGCACACGAACGACGCCGCGAGCGCGGTGATCCGCCTCTCGGACATCGGGGTCGAGCCCTTCCTGATCTCGGCCACCCTGCAGGCGGTCGTGGCCCAGCGCCTCGTGCGGCGGATCTGCGACCACTGCAAGGAGTCCTACGCGCCCCCGGCCGAGGTCCTGGAGGAGCTCCAGATCCCGGCCGAACGCCTGGCCGGGGCGAGGTTCTCGGCCGGCAAGGGATGCGACGAGTGCCACGGAACGGGCTACCGGGGCCGGATGGCGCTCTTCGAGATCCTCGTCGTCACCGACCGGATCAAGGAAGCCATCCTGGCGCGGGCCAGCTCGGGTAAGCTACACGAGACGGCGCGGGCCGAAGGGATGCGGACCCTGCGCGAGAGCGGCCTCCTGGCCATCTTCGACGGGCGGACGACGCCCGAAGAGGTGCTCCGCGAGACCGTCCACCACGCCTGAGGAGCCCGCGAGGCAGCATGTCGGACAACCTCAAGAAGCGCCGCGACAAGTTCAAGACGGCGTCCAAGCAGACCGCGAGCCCCGGGGAGCCGGGCGAGAAGAAGCCGCTCTTCGGCGGGGGACGCGTGTCCCGCCAGATGAAGACGCAGTTCTCGATCCAGTTCGCGACCCTGCAGGACGCCGGTCTGCCGGTCATGCGCAGCCTGAAGATCCTCGAGGGGCAGATGCCCCCCGGACGCTTCAAGACCGTGCTGCAGGCGGTCACCGAGGACGTCGAGGGCGGCAGCCCGCTCTCCGAGGCCTTCGCGAAGCACCCCAAGGTCTTCGACCCGCTCTACACGAACATCGTGCGGGCGGGCGAGGCCGGCGGTCTCCTGACCGAGGTCTTCCTGCGGCTGGCCGAGTTCCTCGAGCGCAGCGACCGGCTCATCCGCAAGATCAAGGGCGCGCTCGCCTATCCGACCTTCGTCGTGCTCTTCGCGGCGGCGGTCCTCACCTTCATCATGATCGTCGTCGTCCCGCAGTTCGAGACGATCTTCAAGGGCAGCGGTCAGGCCCTCCCCGGGATGACGCAGTTCCTGATCGACTTCAGTCAGGGCATGGCGACGAACTGGTGGCTCGTGCCGCTCGTCCCGCTCGCGATCTGGGGAACCTGGGTCCTCGTCCGGCGCAGCCCCGCGGGCCGTCACTTCACGGACCGGCTGAAGTTCCGCGTGCCGCTCTTCGGCACCCTCGCCCGCAAGACCCAGATCGCGCGCTTCTCGCGCACCCTGGGCACCCTGAACGCCTCCGGCGTGCCGCTGCTCGAGAGTCTCGAGATCGTCCACGCGACGTCCGGCAACGCCGTCATGGAGAAGGTGATCGAGAACGTCATGTCGAGCGTCAGCGAGGGCGAATCCATCGCCCAGCCGCTCGGCGAGAGCATCGTCTTCGACGACATGGTCGTGAACATGGTCGACGTCGGCGAGGAGACCGGCGAGCTCGACCGCATGCTGATGAAGGTCGCCGACCGCTACGACGACGAGATCGACACCGCGGTCCAGTCCATGGTCAGCGTGCTCGAGCCGCTCCTCATCGTCGTCATGGGCCTCGTCGTCGGCTTCATCGTGGTGGCGCTGTTCCTGCCGCTGCTCGAGATCCAGAAGCTGGCCTGATCGGGCCGGATCCCGCGCGCCGCGTCCTCCCCCGGGAGGGCGGGCGCCGGGCCTGAAGGAGGACGGACGTGTCGATCCGCCGACGACTCGCGGTCGTCTTCATCGGCGTCAACGCCGTGGCGGTCCTCGCCGTCCTCGCCTACCTCCTGCTGCAGTACGCCGACATCCGGGCTCGCCTGGACGAACAGCGGGTGCAGCTCCAGGACCGCACGGCGCTGCTCCTCGTCCGCCGCATGATCCGCGAGGGGCTCGAGAACGAGGCCCGCGAGGCCCTCAAGCGGGACGACGTCCAGTCACTGGTCATCGACATCAGCGAGCTCTCCTTCTGGGACGTCGATCCCCTGGTCGTCGAGCATCTCGACCGGGCCGCCCTCGTCCGCTACACGGAGTCCGAGGGCACGATGATGTTCCCGCCGCGTCCGGACCTCCGTTTCGACGAGGAGGGGCGCGACGGCATCTCCGAGGCCGAGATCCGGGACATGGTGGTGGAGACGCGGGGCATCGAGGTCCGCCGCGACCGGGCCGGGCGTCTCATCGCGCTCGCCTCCCTCGCGCTGGACGTCGACTCCGGCAAGAACTGGGGCGTGTGCTTCCGCCTGAAGAACCCGCCGCCGATCGAGTTCGATCCCGGCAGCACGCTCCGGATCGTCGGTTCGATCCTCCTCGGCGCGACCGTCCTCCTGCTGACCTTCACCTACTTCTTCTTCCGGCGCGCCGTCCTCGATCCGCTCGCCGAGCTCGAGGCCGCGGCACTCCGGACCTCGGAGGGCGACTACGACCGGCCGGTCGGCTTCGCCGACAACGGCGACGAGTTCGGGCGGGTGGCGCGGGCGATGAACGAGATGATGGCGCAGCTCCGGTCCTACCGGGACCGGATGGAGGGGCTCGTCGACGACGCGACGGACCGCTTCAAGCGCGCCGAGAAGCACCTGGTCGTCGCGCAGCGACTGGCGGCGATGGGGCAGCTCGCGGCCGGCGTGGCCCACGAGGTCAACAACCCCCTTGGCGGCGTCCTCAACGCCCTGCAGAAGCTGGGGCGGGACGACCTCGATCCCGAGAAGCGCCGCCGATTCTTCGAGATCGCAGAGGACGGCGTCCAGCGCATCGGCGTCATCGTCCGGCGTCTCCTCGACACCGCTCCCAAGCACGCTCAGGTCGGCGAGCTCTCGCTCCTCGAGGCCGTCGAACGCGCCCGGGATCTCGCCCTGCCGCGCCTGGAGAAGGCGCGGGCGACCCTCGCCCTCGAGGTGCCGTCGGAGCTGCGCGTCCTCGGCGACCGCCACGAGCTCGTCCAGGTCTTCATCAATCTCATCGTGAACGCGGCCGACGCGGTCGAGCCCGGGGGACGCGTCAGCGTCCGCGCGCGGGAGGAGGCCGGCGCGATCGAGGTGGAGGTCGAGGACGACGGCCGCGGGATGGGGGAGGAGGAGGTCGCCCGGGCCTTCGACCTCTTCTTCACGACGAAGCCCGGAACCGAGGGAACTGGACTCGGCCTCGCCATCGTCCATAACATCGTGACCGGCCACGGCGGCACGATCTCCGTGCGAAGCCGGGAGGGAGAAGGTACCGTGTTCCGGCTCAGCCTCCCGGTCCCCGGGACGCAGTCGCGAGCCGAGAAGGAGCGCAGATGAAGTCGATCGATCCCAAGTCCCTGCTGATCGGCGCCCTCGCGGCCGGCCTGATCGCCGCCTTCGTGACGGGCAACCGGCTTCCCGCGGTGAGCGCGGGCGGCAGCACCGACGGCAATTCGGACATCGTCGCCGTCACCGGCAACTACGGGTCCAGCGCGAGCGTGCTCTACGTCATCGACACAAAGTCCCGTCAGATGGCGGTTTACAAGAGCTCGAACGGTCAGTCGATCGAGCTGGTCGCCGCGCGCCGGATCGAGCATGATCTGAAGCTCATGAGCTATCGGGACGAGTCCGGGGGCGAGATGAACCCCGTCCGCCTCGAGCGCGAGTACCTGCGCTACCTGAGCGAGGGCGGGCCCCTGCCCGGCACCCCGGCCGCCCGCGGCGGGGTCACCCCGAAGAAGGACGGCGACGAAGAAAAAAAGTGACTTTCCAATCGTCGGGGGGTCGCCTTAAACTGCGCCCCCGACTGAACGACGAGTTGCCCCCCGGAGGAGTGGATCGGTGGCGGACAAGGAAGAATTCATTTCGCTCGAGAAGGCTCTCGCCGAACTCCGTCTGAAGGAGGACGACCTCAAGCGTCTCGTCTCCGAGGGCGAGATCCGCGCGTTCCGCGACGCGGACAAGATGAAGTTCAAGCGCGAGGACATCGAAAAGCTCAAGCAGGACACCGGCAAGACGATCCGGTTCCAGGACGAGAGCAGCGATACCCTCACCGACGACCTCCTCTTCGACGAGGAGGTCGAGGACCTCGACATCGATGACGGCGAGATCGGGATGGCGACCGCGCCGATCTCGAGCGACGCGACGTTCATCGAGGACAAGCCGAAGAAGTCGGCCGGCAAGGGCAAGGGCAAGACCGGCGGCAAGTCCGCTCCGGCCGCCAAGACCCGCGTCACCCGCACCGTCCCGGCCGAGCCGGCGGCGGCGAAGAAGGACAGCGGCGCCGGCGGCGGTCGGACGACCCAGATCCGCCGCACCACCGGCCGTTCGACCCAGATGCTCGCCAAGGCCGAGGTCGCGAAGACCGAGGTCGGCATGCTCTGGGCCGGCGTCATGATGGTCACCACCATCGTCCTCGTCCTCGGCGTCTTCGTCTGGAACGACATCGCCGACGGCTCGGCGAGCGACTTCTCGAAGGCGATCGGCGAGAAGGGCAACGGGATGTTCGGCCAGAAGTGATCCCCGCGGCGCCCGTCCGGGCGCGAGGGTGATGACGCGACGAGCCTCGGGGACCGCCGGTCGCCGGGGCTCGTTCCGTTCGGGGCGGCCCCGGGGGCGGGGGAGACCTGTCGTCCGCCGGTGATATCGTCAGGCACATGGAACCGCGCGTCGCGGGCGGTCCGCGCGCGGTGGAACGATGCAGGTCGGAGGCCGGGAGGGCGCTCCGACGGGAGGGACTCGACATGGCGAGATGGGTGATGAAGGCCGGCCTCGTGGGGCTGCTGGCCGTCTTCGGGACGGCCTGCGTTTCGAACGAGCGTTTCGAGGCGGCGAGCACCGAGGTCAAGAACCAGGACGACGTGATCCGCAAGCTCAAGGACGAGGTGGGGCGACTCGAGCGCACGAACGCCGAGCTCGTCAGCCAGTCCGAGCTCGATCGCCTCGAGATCGAGCGCCTGCGGCGCCAGGCCGCCTCGGCCGGTGACGTGGACGCGCTCCGCAACGAGCTCGCCCGCCTCCGCGCCGAGATGGCCGAACTCGGCAAGGGCGGCGACCTCACGATCGTCAACACGCGCCGCGGCCCGGCGGTGCGTCTCGACGACAGCGTCCTCTTCGAGACCGCGAGTCACAACCTCTCCGCCGGCGGGCGCGACGTGCTGATGCAGGTCGCCGAGCGGCTGCGGAGCTCGGGCAAGTTCATCCGCGTCGAGGGACACACGGACAACGTCCCGATCGTGCGCCAGCGCGGGCGCTACCCGCTCGGCAACCTCGAACTCTCGGGTCGTCGCGCGATGGAGGTCGCCTCGTTCCTCGTCGAGAAGGCGGGGTTGCCGCGCGATCGCGTCTCCTTCGCCGGCTACGGCGCGGAGTCGCCGGTCGCCGACAACGCGACGGACGAGGGTCGTTCCCAGAACCGCCGCGTGGACATCGTGCTCCTGCCGGACGAGCAATGAGACGCCGGACGCTCGTCGGGATCGCCGCACTGCCGGCGAGCGTCCTTCTCGGTCTCGCCGCGTGGGCGGCCCTGGCCGAGCCCGCGGCGGTGCCGACCGTCGGCACCGATCTCGCTCGCATGGTCCACGTCCCGGCCGGCAACTTCCTCGGGGCGGAGCTCGGCGAGTACTGGATCGACCGCTTCGAGGTGACGGAGGCGGACTGGGCCCGCTACGCCGCCGAGACGGGAGCCCGCGATCCGCTGCGAGGGCTCGGGGAACGTCGCGCGAACGACTACCCGGTCCGACACGTCGACTTCGACGACGCGCTCGCCTTCGCCCGCTGGCACCGCAAGGACCTCCCGACGAACCTCGAATGGGAGCGCGCCGCCCGCGGTGAGGGCGACAGCATCCTGCCCTGGGGTTCCGGCTACCTGCCCCTCGCGAACACGGCCGAGGCCTGGGAACGGCGCGGCTTCGTGGGGCAGGGGGTGGTCCGGGTCGGCATCTTCGCTCGCGGTCGCAGCCGGTTCGGCGCGCACGACATGGTCGGCAACGTCCGCGAGTGGACGCGGAGCGGGTTCCGCGACGCCCTGCGCGACAGTCGCTTCGCGACGGATCCCCAGTACGACCGCGACGAGGGCAAGCTCGTCGCGCTCCAGCGGCGCCTCGCGGCCTGGCCGGAATTCTGGGTCCTTCGCGACGAGACGATCCCGATCGAGTCGATGGACGAGCTGCGTCGCGATCCCGCGGCCGCGCTCCGCGATCGGATCGAGCTCATCGAGCTGCTGCCGGTGCTGACGCCGAACGAGGAGCTCGAGTACCTCCGCGACACCGGTTTCACCATCGACCGCGAGGCGCAGCACGTCCTCGCCTCGATGCGGATCGAGGAGGTCTACCTGGAGGACGTCGTCGACGACCCGCTCGCCTACGAGGCGCCGGATCCGCGCCTCCTCCCGGTCATCGATCGCGCCGCGATCGAGCTGCTGGGCGAGTTCGAGGCCGAACCGCGGCCCGAGCAGTTTCGGCTGGGGGACGTCGAGGAGCTGACCGCCCTCGACCGCGATCAGATCCTCGGCGTGACCCGCGGTCGCCCGAGCTCGGTCGGACTCGAGATCCCGGCCGGCCTCGACGAGCTCCTGCCGGTCCTAGCCTCCGAGCCGGCCCGGCGTCTCGAGGAACTGGAGACGCTCGTCGACGGGCGGCTCCGCATGATCGAGGACTGGAAGAACCAGTACCCCGACGTCGTGCGGCTGCGCGACGCGGAGATCGTCGGCGAGCGCTACCGCCTGGTCCGGGGCGGGTCCTTCCGCACCCGCATCAAGGGCAACTACGCCGCGCTCGAGGACTACGAGAACGCGGGAAACTCGAGCTGGGATCTCGGCTTCCGCTGCGTCGTCAGGAGCGATGAGGTGGCGCGCCAGCGACGGATCCTCCCCCTCATCTCGGAACTGGGCTGGCGCGACCCCTGGCACGTCTGGCGCAAGGTCCGCCCGGCCCGGCGCTCCCTGGTCGAGATCGGCTCGGAGGCGCTACCCTATCTGGAGCAGGCGCGCGCCCGCCTCGAGCCGGGTTGGCTCCGGGAGCGCCTGGACGAGGTCATCTCCGACATCGAGGTTCGCGGATGAGCGAGGCCTTTCCCGAGACGGCGCGCGAGCTTCGCGAGACCTTGAAGGCCCGGGGCCTCGCGCCCACGAAGCGATTCGGCCAGCACTTCCTCATCGAGCCGCGCCTCCTCGACGTCATCGCCCGGCTCGGCGAGCTCTCGCCGGACGACCTCGTCCTCGAGGTCGGCACCGGCCCGGGGAATCTGACGCGTCGTCTCTCCGACATCGTGCGCGAGGTCGTGACGGTCGAGATCGACGCCGGTCTCTACGGCCTCGCCCGCGACCTGCTCGGACACCGCCCGAACATCCGCCTCGTCCACGCCGACGTCATGGCGACGAAGACCTCGCTGTCGCCCGAGGTCTGCGAGCGGATCCAGGTCGCGCTCGCCGATTCGCAGGTGCGTGCGTTCAAGGTCGTCGCCAACCTGCCCTACAACGTGTCGACGCCCTTCCTGAGCTCGCTCTTCGTGCGCTTCGGTCCGCCGGATCTCATGGTCCTGCTCGTGCAGAAGGAGCTCGCGCGGAACCTCGTCGCCGAGCCGGGGTCGAAGGACTACTCGGCGCTCACGATCCTGTTCTCGCTCCTCACCGAGACCCGGATCGAGCGCACGCTCGGCCGCGACATCTTCTGGCCGAAGCCCCAGGTGGACTCCTCGGTCGTCGTCTCCCGCGCCCGCGACGGCGACGCCACCGCGGCGATCCGCGCCTACGCGCTCGTCCGTCACCTCTTCGGAGAGCGCCGCAAGGCGATTTCGAGCGCGCTCCGCAAGCTCCCCTCCGAGATGGGCGGTCCCCTCGGAGACCGGGCGCTCGCCGCCGTCCTGGAGGCGGTGGAACTCGAGGGCAAGGAGCGGGCCGAGAGCCTCGCGCCCGAGCGATTCCTCGCCCTCGACCGGGCGGTGTCGCGTCACGCCGGGCGGAGCTGATCGCATGGTCGGTCGCGGCAAGATCCGGGAGGACTCGATCTCGCGCGTGCGCGAGATCGTCGACATCGTCGAGGTCGTCTCGGGATACATGCAGCTCAAGCGCAGCGGCCAGAGCTTCCTCGGCGTCTGTCCCTTCCACGACGACCACGACCCCAGCCTCAACGTCTCCCCGAAGTTCGGCACCTACCGCTGCTTCGCCTGCGGCGCGAAGGGCTCGGTCTTCGACTTCGTGATGCACATGGATCGCGTCGACTTCCGCGAGGCGGTCGAGCTCCTGGCCGAGCGCCACGGCATCACGCTCGACTACGAGACGCCGGAGGGGCGCGAGGCGCCCGAGGAGGCGGGTTGGAGCAAGAGCGACCTCGTCCGCGTCCATCGCTGGGCGGCGGAGTTCTTCCGACGGCGCCTGGCCGCGCCGGACGGCGAGGGATGCCGCGCCTACCTCGACCGCCGCGGGATCACCGAGGCCTCGCGGGAGGAGTTCGGGATCGGCTACGCCCCCGGCGGCTGGGACCAGCTCGTCGGGGCCGCCCGCCGCAAGGGGATCCCCGAGGGGCTCCTCGTCGACTCCGGCCTCGCGGCCAGTCGCGAGGGAGGCCGGGGGATCTACGACCGGTTCCGGGATCGCCTCGTCTTCCCGATCCGGGACGGGCTCGACCGCGTGATCGCCTTCGGGGCCCGCTCTCTCGACGGGAGCGAGCCCAAGTACCTGAACTCGCCGGAAACGCTGCTCTTCTCGAAGCGTCGGTCGCTTTACGGGATCGAGCGGCTCCGCGAGCTCCGGGACGAGCCGGTGATGGTCATGGAGGGCTACACCGACGTCATCCGCGCGGCCGAGGTCGGCGGCCGGAACGCCGTGGCGACCCTCGGGACGGCCCTGACCGAGGAGCACGCCCGGGTCCTCGCCCGCTACACCCGCGAGGTCGTCCTCGTCTTCGACGGCGACGCCGCGGGCCGCAAGGCGGCCGAGCGGGGCGCCGAGGTCTTCGCGGCGGCCGATCTCGGATTGCGGGTTTCCGTCCTCCCGGGGGGGCAGGACCCCTGCGACTTCCTCGCCGAGCGCGGCCCGGAGGGGCTGACGGCCATCCGCGAGGACGCGCGCGACTTCCTCCAGTTCGCGATCGGGGAGGTCCGGGCCCGCCACGATCTGGGCGGGCTCGACGGCCGGGTCGCCGCCGCCGACGAGCTCCTCCGGATGGTGGCGGAGATCGCCAACCCGGTGAAGCGGGGCCTGGCCCTCGAGGGAGTGGCCGCCGCCCTCGCCATCGGGCGCGCCGACCTCGAGGGACGGCTGCTCCGCCTCCGGGCGCCCCGTCGCAAGTCGGCCGCTTCGGAGGGTTTGCCCGCCGGATTCGAGGCCGGGGAGCCCGCGGCGCCGGAGCCCCCGCTCCGGCTGAAGCCGGCCCAGCTCCGCGCCGAGCGCGCGGTCCTCCGCGGCCTGATCGCCGGCCGGCGGATCGCGGGCGAGCCGCTCCTCGGGGAGGACTTCCTGACCCCCTTCCACCGGGACGTGTTCCGGGCCTGGGAGTCGGTGGCCGGAGCCGCGGACCCGCTCGCCCTGCTCGACCGCTTCGAGGGAACCCGGGAGCGCGCCGAACTCTCGCGCCTCCTGCCCGACGAGGAAGGCGAGGAGCGCGACCCGAAGGTCGAGGAGGCGGCCTTCCTGGACGCCCTCCGCTACCTGACGGAGTGCCGGCGTGACCGGGAGCTCGAGGCCCTCAAGCGGAGCGCCGATCCCGAACTCGATTTCCAGCGGCTCGCCGACCAGATCCGGCGCCGCAAGCTCAAGTCGCCCGGGGACTGAAGTCGATGCCTCAGCGGGTCTTCGGCCGCGGACGCGAAACTCGTCGGGTTGCCGGAAAACGGCGCTCTTCGTACAAGATCAGTCGCAAGACAGGCCATCGTGACGGGGTGGGGGACGGATGAAGGAACTGGACTCCGAGGTCGATGCGCTCGTATCCGAGGGCAAGAAGCTCGGCTACGTCACGTACGAGAAGATCAACCGCGTACTGCCCTCCGACGTCGTCGCCTCCGACAAGATCGAGGCCATCCTCCTGCGTCTGAACGACGAGGGAGTCGACGTCATCGACGAGGAGGACGCCGAGGACCGTCGCAGTGACGACGGGAGCGGCGGCGACGACGAGAAGCGCGGCACCGGCTCGACCTCCGAGCGGATCGACGATCCGGTGCGGATGTACCTGACGCAGATGGGCGAGATCCCGCTGCTCACCCGCGCCCAGGAGATCGCCTACGCGAAGAAGATCGAGCTGACCCGCAAGCTCTTCCGCAAGAAGCTGCTCGAGTGCGCGCATGCCGCGCGACGCGCGGTGAAGATCTTCGAGGACGTCCAGGAGGGCCAGCTCGCCTTCGACCGCACCCTGAAGGTCGGCGAGGTGGACAAGCAGGACATCTCGGATCGCCTGCCCGAGAACATCGCCACCGTTCGCAAGCTGCTCGAGGTCAACGCCGACGAGATCCGCGCGCTCATCGAGGGCAAGGTCGCGAAGAAGAACCTCGTGGACGTGCGGCGCCGCGTGCGCGCCCGCCGGAAGAAGGCGGTGCTCCTCCTCGAGGAGCTCGGTCTGCAGATCAAGAAGGTCCGTCCGATGATGGACCAGGTCTACGAGGCCTTCCACGAACTCGACCAGCTCCAGCGCGAACTCGCGGAGCTGCCGCCGGAGGACAAGGAGACGCGACGCCGTCTCGAGGAGGCCCTCCTCGCCCGCCAGATCGAGATCGGCGAGACGCCGTCCGAGCTGCGGCGACGACTCGAGCAGGTGAAGAACTACTTCGATCGCTACGAGGACGCGAAGCGCTCGCTGTCGAGCGGCAACCTCCGCCTCGTCGTGTCGATCGCGAAGAAGTACCGCAACCGCGGCCTGACCTTCCTGGACCTCATCCAGGAGGGGAACACCGGCCTGATGAAGGCGGTCGAGAAGTACGAGTACCGTCGCGGCTACAAGTTCTCGACCTACGCCACCTGGTGGATCCGCCAGGCCATCACCCGATCGATCGCGGACCAGGCGCGGACCATCCGCATCCCGGTCCACATGATCGAGACCATGAGCAAGCTGCGGAACGTGCAGAAGAAGCTGCTGCAGCAGGAGGGGCGCGAGCCGAGCATCGAGGAGGTGGCCGACGCCGCCGGCGTCTCGCTCGAGGAAGCGAAGCGCGTCATGAACATCTCGAAGCACCCGATCTCGCTCGACCGACCGGTCGGCGACTCGGAGGATTCCTACTTCGGGGAGTTCATCGAGGACGAGGGCGCCGAATCGCCCGTCACCTCGGCGACCCACAAGATGCTCAAGGATCGGATCAAGGAGATCCTCCAGACGCTCAACTACCGCGAGCGCGAGATCATCAAGCTCCGCTACGGCATCGGCGACGGCTACACCTACACGCTCGAGGAGGTGGGCCGGATCTTCAAGGTGACGCGCGAGCGCGTCCGCCAGATCGAAGCCAAGGCGGTGATGAAGTTGCAGCACCCGATTCGAGCGAGGAAGCTGGCCGGCTTCCTCGAATCGAGCGGGATGTGATCGCGAGGGCCCGGGGCCGACCCGGGCCCTCGGTGTATCCGGCCATCCAGGAGGCCCGAGTCCGATGTCGCAGCCAGGTCAGGACCCCGAGATCGAGACTCTGGGAGGCGCCACGCTCGTGGGGCTGGTGACCCTGCAGCGGCTCGACGAGGAGCTCGCGGAACTCGAGGGCCGTCGCCGGGGCAAGCCCGGTGAACTCGCCGCCCGACGTCGGGATCTCGACGCGCAGGAGGCGGCGTGCGGATCGCTCCGTGACCTGCTCAAGTCGACGAAGAAGGCGATCGACGGGAAGAACCTCTCCGCCGAGTCGCTCGAGGCCGAGATCACGAAGCTCGAGGGCCAGCTCTTCAGCCTGAAGTCGAACGACGAGTTCGAGCGGATGAAGAAGCAGATCGCCGACCGCAAGCAGTCGCTCTCCGACCACCAGGACAAGGCCATCGAGCTGATGATGGCCCTGGACGAGCTGGGCGAGAAGCTCGCGAACGAGATCGAGCGACGCGACGAGCTCGCCGAGGTCGTCAAGAAGGTCGAGGACAAGATCGCCGCCGATCTCGCCCGACTCGAGACCCAGATCGCCGCGAAGCGCACCGAACGTGACGGCGTGGCGGCGTCGCTGCCGAACTCCCTCGTCGAGCTCTACGAGGAGGTCGCGAAGCGCCACGACGGGGTGGGAGCGGCGCCCCTGCGCCTCGAGGGCAACACCTGCGGCGGCTGCTTCACCGAGGCGCGGACCCAGATCGTCGGCGCGGTGATGGCGGGCAAGCTGACCCAGTGTCCCTACTGCGATCGCATCCTGTACCTGAGCCGTTCGCTCGAGGGCTGAAGGCCCCGCGTCCGGTGATGCCCCGGGGATCCTCGCCGCCGTGAATCGCTGGTTCGTCCGAAGCGTCCTCCACCCCCTGCACGAGCGGCTCCGGGGCCGCCCGACCTGCGCCTTCCTGCGCGACTTCCGCCGCACCGAGTCGCTGGATCCGGCGGCGCGGGACGCACTCATCGATCGCCGGCTCCGGGATCTCGTCGGCCACGCCGTGACGCGGACGCCCTTCTGGCGCGAGTGGGCCCGACGCGAGGGCTTCGACGTCGCGGCCTTCCGCGGTCGCGCGGACCTCGCGGCGCTGCCGGTCACCGACAAGGCCTTCATCCGCGAGCATCTCGAGGACCTCGTGGCGGAGGACCGCCGCGACCGCGTCTTCCGGCTCGAGACCGGCGGGTCGTCGGGCGTCCCGCTGATCTTCTACTCGGACAAGGAGCGCGAGGCCTCGCAGCTCGCCGCCAAGGCCCGGTGCCGCGAGTGGTGGGGCGTGACGACGGGCGACCGCCAGATGGATCTCTGGGGCTCGCCGATCGAACTCGGCGCTCAGGATCGATTCCGGATCTGGAAGGACCGGCTCCTGAACTTCCGGCTCCTCTCCGCCTTCCATCTCTCCGACGAGGACATGGCGGGATTCCGCGCCGCCTTCCGGGACCACGGGACGGACTACGTCTACGGCTACGCGAGCGTCCTCGACCGTTACGCGGCCTTCCTCGAGCAGCGCGGCGAGGATCTGCACGAGCTCGGACTCAAGGTCGCGGTCACGACGGCGGAGACGCTCTTTCCCGATCAGCGCGATCGCATCGCGCGCGTCTTCGGATGCGGCGTCGCGAACGAGTACGGCTGTCGTGACGGCGGCTACCTCGCGCAGGAGTGCCCCTCCGGCGGGCTGCACCTCGCGGTCGACACCACCCACGTCGAGATCCTCGACGAGGACGACCGTCCGCGGCCGGACGGCGAGGTCGGGACCGTGGCCGTGACCAATCTCTGGTCCTTCGGATTCCCCGTCATCCGCTACAAGCTCGGCGACCGCGCGAGCCGGCTCCCGGACCCCTGTCCCTGCGGCCGATCCCTGCCGCTCCTCGGGGAGCTGGGAGGGCGGGTCACCGACATGCTGCTCACGCCGGACGGCAACCGCGTCCACGGTCTGGGCGTCATCTACGTCCTGCGCGTCCTGCCGGGCGTGGACCGATTCCAGGTCGTGCAGCGCGAGCTCGACGAGGTCGTGGTCCGGGTGGTGCCCCGCGAGGGGGCCCGGGCGGAGGACCTCCGACCGCCCATCGAGGCCGGCGTCCGTCAGGTGCTGGGGCCGCGGGTGGGCGTCGTCGTCGAGCTCGTTCCCGAGATCCCGCCGCTGCCCTCCGGCAAGCACCGCCCGATCGTCTCGGAACTCGAGACATCGCGTTGAAGCCCGCCTACTGCTTCCGATAATGCCGCGGGGAGATCGAGGCGTCCGCGTCGCGCTCGTCGCGCCGAGGAAAGTCCGGGCTCCGCAGGGCAGGATGGTGGGTAACGCCCACGGGCCGCAAGGCCACGGAAAGTGCAACAGAGAGCAGACCGCCGATGGCCGCCCCTCGGGGCGGATCAGGTAAGGGTGAAACGGTGAGGTAAGAGCTCACCGCCGGCGTGGTGACACGTCGGGCACGGCAAACCCCATCCGGAGAAAGACCAAATAGGGGAGGAGGGGCTCCGGCCCCGGATTGCGGCCCGCAGTCCTCGACTCCCGGGTAGGTCGTTCGAGACGGCGCGCGAGCGCCGTCCCAGATAAATGGGCGCCGCCCCCCTCGGGGAACAGGACCCGGCTTACCGATCGCCCCGGGGAAGGTCGCGAGGGCGGCCTTCCCACCTTTTCCTCTCGCGCGCGGCCAAAAAAAAACCACCCACCGAAGTGGATGGTGAGGATGAGCCGTCGCCCCGCCGGTGCCGTCCAGGGATGGATCTGGTCACCCGTGTTCGAGGTGGGCGCCTCGCCCGGGCCGCCGTGTTCCCCTTGCCGGGGCCCTACGCGTACCCGAGGTCGCTCGCCCGGGGGTGTTCGTTATAGGGCTGAGATCGCGGCCCTGATAAACGCACACCGCAGGATTCGACGTCCATCGGCCGATCGTGGTGCCGGCGTCCCGAATGAGTCCACGCAGGACACGGGAGGCGCGGTCTCCGGCGATCGGTCGTCGCGAGGTCACCCCCGCGACGCCCCGAATCTAACCCCCGCCCCGAGGCAAGTCGAGTTCATGCAGGGTGGACCTTGTCGGTCGCCTCGGTAAGAATGTTCGCGGCGGTTGACTCGGCGCGCGGGATTCGAACCCGGAGCGCCCCTCGAAAACGCGAACCCGGTCCGCTCCGCGCCCATCGCGCGAGGACGTGAGCGGCGGCGTCGCGTCCCCACCGCGCCGCAGACGGAGGGATCTCGCATGCTTCGCTCACTCTTCCCCTTCTTCCTCCTCGGAATCGTGGCGGTGCTGGTCGCGGTCTGGGCCTGGCCCGAGGGCTCGACGTCGGCGGACGACGCGGCGGACCTCTCGCGTCGGGAGGAGGTCTCGTCGGAAGCCGTCGGTCCCGGGCGTCTGGTCGACCTCGACCGTGACGTCACCGGATCTCGGAACGGGGATGTCGCTCCCGAGGCGCCCTCCGCGTCCCCGGACCTTGCCGAGCGACGCTCGCGTCTGCAGGCGCTCCGCGACGAGGGCAAGCGGGACGAGCTCCGCCTCGCGCTCTCCGAGACGGTGCTCGACGATCGACTGCCCTCGCGCCTCCGCGAGCGCTCGCTCGCGGAGCTCCGCGATCTCAACCGGGAGCTCGTCTTCCGCGGCACGCGCAGCGCCCTCGCGTGCGCCTCGGTCAAGGCGGTCCGCAACGACAGCCTCACGACGATGGCCCGTCGCGTGAAGAAGGCCCACGGCAACAACGTGACGCCGGCCTGATCATGCTGGTCAACGGACTCCGGGGCTCGGGCATCCAGCTCGGTCAGACCCTCGCGATCCCGACCGGAGACATCGAGGTCCTGGTCCGCAAGTCGGACTTCCGGCTCTACGTCCTCATCGACGACGTCGTCGTCCTCGACTACCCGGTCGGCCTGGGGCGCGACGGCAGCACCCCCGTCGGCGAGTTCACGATCAGCGGCAAGACCCGCGACCCGAGCTGGCGGGCGCCCGACGGCCGTCTGATCCCCTTCGGTGATCCCGAGCACATCATCGGCAACCGATGGATGGGCTTCGACGACGCGAAGGGACGGACGGGCTACGGCATCCACGGCACCGTCGACGAGGCTTCGATCGGAAAGCAGGAGAGCGACGGCTGCATCCGGATGGGCAAGGCGGACGTCGAGGCCCTGTTCGACCTCGTTCCCGAGGGCTGCCGGGTCGTCGTCCGCCCCTGACGCCCGCCTCCGCCGTCAGTGGCGGTAGTAGGCGAGCAGGAAGCCGAGCAACACGACCGAGATCCACACGACGGCGCCTCCCGTCGTCCAGGCCCCGCCGAGGAAACCTCGGGGGCCGCACACCCGGGCGATGAGCGCTCCGCCGCGCGTCGCCACCGCCGCTCGCGCGGACCGCCACGCCCCGTCGATCGCGCCGCAGCCGGCCACCACCGGCCGCAGCATCGCCGGGGCGAGCTTGCGGTAGAGCCAGTCGCTGTCGAGGTTCCGCGAGCGGACCTCCGGCGGGTAGAGCCCCGAGCGGAACAGGATCGCGAAGGCCATCGCGGCGAAGAACAGGAGCTGGAGCTGGCCGACGACGTGCCCGCCGGTGTAGGCGTGGTACTCGATGTCGTAGGGCAGGATCCGGTAGAGCGGCGCGGGGAAGATCCCGATCGCCACGCAGAGCGCGGCCGTGATTCCCATCGCGATCAGCATCTCGAGGGGCGCCTCCTTGACCCTCCGCCCGCTGTCGTGGGCGAAGAAGGTGAAGAAGGGCACCTTGATGCCGGAGTGGTCCACGACGCCCGCGGAGGCGAAGACGAGGACCAGGAAGACCCAGAGCAGGTGATGGTCGCCGACCGCGGTGATGATCATCGACTTCGTGGTGAAGCCGCTGAAGAGCGGCATCGCCGAGATCGAGAGCGCGCCGACGATGCAGAACACCGTCGTCCAGGGCATCGACTTGTGCAGGCCGCCGAGCTCCGAGGCCTTGATCGTCCCCGTGCGCATGAGGACCGCTCCCATCGACATGAAGAGCAGGCCCTTGTAGAGGATGTGCGCGAAGGCGTGGGCCGCGGTGCCATTGAGGGCGAGTTCGGTGCCGACGCCGATTCCCACGACCATGAAACCGAGCTGATTGTTGAGGCTGTAGGCGAGGACGCGCCGCAGGTCGTTCTCGATGACGGCGAAGAAGATCGGGAAGGCGGTCATGATCGCGCCGATCCAGATCAGGCACTCGGTCCCGGCGAAGCCGCGCGCCAGCGCGTAGATCGCGAGCTTGGTCGAGAAGGCGCTGAGGAACACGGTGCCGCTGGGCGTGGACTCCGGGTAGGCATCCTGCAGCCAGTTGTGGAGCAGCGGGAAGCAGGCCTTCATCCCGAAGGCCAGGAAGATCAGCGTCGTTCCCGGCGAGACGAGCCCGAGGTGGTCGAAGGCGAGGCTGCCGCTGTCCGCGACGTGCATGACCGCTCCGGCAAGCAGCAGGACGCCGGACGTGACCTGGATGATCAGGTAGCGCATGCCCGCCCGCAGCGACCGCTCGCCGAAGAGGCTGCGCCCGGCCCAGACGAGGAACACCGAGGAGACCGCGGTCAGCTCCCAGTAGACGAAGAGCGTGAGGAGATCCCCGGCGAAGGCGGCGGCGATCGCGGAGCCCGCGTAAATGGGAGCCGCGGTCTGTTGCACCCGGTCGTCGACCCGGAGGGCGTACAGGGCGCCGAGCATGGCCGCGATGTGGAAGACGTGACCCCAGACGAGCGCGAGGCGGTCGATCCGGATCGGGACGAGAGTCTGGCCGAAGAGCTCGAGGCTCGAATCGCGTGCCGCACTCGCAGAAGGAGCAGGTGCGCGTAGCTCAGGATCGGCAGGAGCAGGAAGGCGAGCCGCCGCGCCCTCGAGGAGGAAGGGCAGGAGCGGCGCTCCGAGCATCAGGATCGCGCCGGGCGGGAGACTATGCATCGTAGTAGTCCTCCGGACGCTTGATGAGCTTCCGCAGTCCCTTCGCCGAGAAGACGATGAAGCTGTAGCCCAGGAACCCGTAGATCCCGTAGAAGGCCGGCCAGGCCTCGAAGTCGAAGTGAGCGTGCCAGTGGACGAGCAGTCCGGCGGCCGCGAGCAGGCCGCAGAGGACGTAGAGCGCGATCACGATCTTCCGGATCCGCGCCGGGTCCTCGAAGAATCCGGGTTCACCGTGGTTCATCGTCCCGTCTCCGTCGCGAGTCCGGCGATCGGCTCGAGGAATCGCGCCACCGGGTCCAGGAGGAAGAAGAGGGCCAGGCAGCCCAGCGCCGTCAGGGCGAGGGGCACGACGCAGGCCGCGGGCGCCTCGTGGCGGCCGGGGCCCCGGTCCCGATCGGGTTCGCCGAAGAAGGCGAGCAAGGGGATCGGGACGAGATAGGCGATGTTCAGCAGCGTCGAGAGCATCAGCGCCCCCACCAGGATCCAGGCGCCGGCATCGGCCGCGCCGAGGGCCAGGTACCACTTGCTCCAGCTCCCGCCGGCCGGCGGCAGTCCGATCACGCTCGTCGCCGCGATCGCGAAGGCGCCGAAGGTGATCGGCATCTTGCGACCGAGCCCTTTCATCGCGCTGATCTCGGTCTCGTGCGCCGCGACGTAGATCGCGCCGGCGCAGAAGAAGAGGGTGATCTTGCCCACGGCGTGCGTGACGATGTGCAGTCCGCCGCCCAGGATGCCCAGCCCGTTCGCGAGCGCGGCGCCGAGGACGATGTAGGCGAGCTGGCTCACGGTGGAGTAGGCGAGTCGTTCCTTGAGGTTGTCCTTCCGCATCGCGATCAGCGAGGCGGTCAGCAGGGTGAAGCCGGCGACGTAGCCGAGCCACACCGAGGCTCCCGTCTGCGCCAGGAGGTCGATCCCGAAGACGTAGACGACCACCTTCAAGACGCTGAAGACGCCGACCTTCACGACCGCGACGGCGTGGAGGAGGGCGCTGACGGGGGTCGGCGCGACCATCGCCGAGGGCAGCCAGCGGTGGAAGGGCATGAGGGCGGCCTTGCCGATCCCGAAGGCGTAGAGGGCGAGGAGCCCGATCAGGAGGCCGTGGGACACCAGCGGGTCGCGGGAGCCGTCCTCGGCGAGCGTCGAGAGGATCCCGCCCGGGCGGAAGTCCATCGTTCCCGCCACGCGCCACGTCCAGATGATCGCGAGGAGCAGGAAGGTCACCGAGGTGAAGATGAGGATGCCCAGGTAGATCCGACCGCCGCGCCGTGCCTTCTCGTCGCCGTGATGGGTCACGAGCGGGTAGGTCGCGAGCGTCATGACCTCGTAGAAGACGAAGAGCGTCAGGAGGTTCGCGGCGTAGGCCGCGCCGATCGCGGCGAAGATCGCGAGGGCGAAGAAGGTGAAGAAGCGGGTCTGGTTCTTCTCGTGGTGACCCCGCATGTAGCCGGCGGCGTAGAGCGTGGTCACCGGCCAGAGCACGGCGGCCACCCCCGAGAAGAGCAGGCCGAGCCGCTCGACGCGGAAGGCGAGGTCGACGCCGGGCAGCATCTCGAAGGGAGCCCAGACGTACTCCCGGCCGTCGTCGATCCCCCGGGCGATCCCGAAGACGACGAGGGTCAGGAGGCCGCCGCAGACGATGGCGGCTCCTTCGCGCAGGTTCGGCCGGTCGCCGAAGAGCAGCGCGAGGACGCTCGCCGCGACCGGCAGGGCGAGGGCGATCTGGAGGGCGGTCTCGGGGCTCACGATCCTTGCTCCAGCAGGGCTCGGGCCGCGCTCTCCGCGATGCCGGCGGACCAGTCGGAATCGAAACCGAACCACAGGATCGCCGCGGTCACGATGAGGACGGGGACCAGCAGCGGTCCGGGCGCCTCATCGCGCAGCGTCTCCTCCTCGGGGCGGCCGAGATAGGCCGTCTCGACGAACTTCCAGACGTAGACGACCGCGAGCAGCGAGCTCCCGAGCAGCGTGATCGCCGCCGGCCAGAGGTCGCGATCGATCGCACCCTGGACGAGGAACCACTTGCTGACGAAGCCGGCCGTGCCCGGCACGCCGATGAGCGAGAGTCCGCCGATCACCATGCAGGCGGAGGTCACCGGCATCCGGCGGCCGATGCCGCGGAGGTCGACGAAGCGCGAGCTCCGGACGCGGAAGACGATGGCGCCCACCGCGAGGAACATCGCGCCCTTGGTGATGGCGTGGTTGAAGAGGTGGACGATGGCGCCGGAGAGGCCGGCGACGTTGCCGAGGCTGATCCCGAGCGCCATGTAGCTCACCTGCGCGACGCTCGAGAAGGCGAGCAGGCGCTTCAGATCGGTCTGGTAGCAGGCGATCAGCGAGGCGACGAGACCTCCGAGCAGCGCGAGCGGCAGGAGGATCGCGTCCAGCGCCTCCGCGCGGTACGCGAAGCCGGTGCCGAAGATCGTGTAGATGAGCCGGATCAGGACGTAGACCGAGACCTTCGTCGATGTCGAGGCGATGAAGGACGTCACCGCGCTCGGGGCGTTGGCGTAGGCGTCCGGCAGCCAGAAGTGGAGCGGGAAGAGCGCCATCTTCAGCGCGACGCCGACGGTCAGGAACCCGAAGGCGACGAGCGTCGTCCGGTTCGTGTCCAGCGCCTGCAGGCGATGGGCGAGGTCACCCATGTTCAGGGTGCCGGTGACGATGTAGAGCAGGCCGATCCCGATCAGGATGAACGTCGCCCCGATCGTGCCCACGATCAGGTACTGGAACGTCGCCATGAGCGCCCGGCGGCGCCGACCGAGGCTGATCATCGCGTAGGTCGAGAGCGAGGAGATCTCGATGAACACGAAGAGGTTGAAGAGGTCGCCGGTGGCCGCGATGCCCATGAGCCCGGCCATGCAGAGCAGGAAGACCGTGCAGAACAGGTAGACCTGTCGGGTGTCGAGCTCGAGAGCGATGCTCCGCGGGGCGTAGCTGGCGACGATCGCGGCCATCCCCGAGACGAAGGTCATCACGAAGGCGCTGAGCAGGTCGATGTGGTACTCGATGCCGTAGGGCGCGTTCCAGCCGCCGAGCTCGTACGTGACGGGGCCGTCGACGCGGACCCGGTACAGGAGCTGGGCCGTCATCGCGAAGGTCGCCCAGCAGACCGCGATGATCAGCGCGAGGGCGACGTTCCGTCGACGGACGAGGATGCAGAAGGGGGCGCTGAGGAGCGGGAGGAGGATCGCCAGCGCCGGCAGGTGCTCGTTCACTCGACCCCCTCGCAGCGGGCGAGGACCTCGTCCTCCTCGATGGTTCCGTAGGCCTCCTTGATGCGGACGATGAGGGCGAGTGCCACCGACATCGTGGCGACGCCGACGACGATCGCGGTCAGCATCAGCACGCTGGGGAGGGGATGGGAGTAGGTGACCTCGCCGTCCGCCCCCGGCGGGACGATCGGAGCCGTCCCCCCGCGGACCTTGCCGGCCGCGACGTAGAGGAGGAGGACCGAGGCCTGGAAGATGCTCAGGCCGATCATCTTCTTCACGAGGTTCCGGTTCGCGATGACGATGTAGAAACCCACCATCATCAGCGTCACGACGACCCAGTAGTCGTAGAGTCCGAGGACCTGGTTCACGAGCGCTCTCCCCGCGAGGCGAAGGCGTAGAAGATCGCGATCATCACCGCGTTGACGGTCACGCCGACGCCGAGCTCGACGATCAGGATGCCGAGGTGCTGGCCGTGGACGGGGTCGTGTGAGAGCACGCCGTACTCGAGGAAGTTGCCCCCCGCGAGCATGCAGGCCACGCCGGTCCCGGCGAACATGAGGACGCCGAGCGGGATCATCGTCTCGACCGCGATCGGCGGCATCGCCTGCTTGGCCGCGTCCAGGCCGAAGACCAGTGCGTAGAGCACGATCGCCGCGGCGAAGATGACGCCGGCCTGGAATCCGCCGCCGGGGCCGAAGTCGCCGTGGAACTGGACGTAGAGGCCGAAGAGCAGGATGTAGGGGATGAAGAGCTTTCCGCCGACGAGTCGGAGGATCGTGTGGTGCTTCATGCTCATGCGCCGGTCTCCCCCTCGTCCTCGGGCCGACGGGCGCGGAGGAGCAGGAGCACGGCGACGGCGGCGGTGAAGACCACCGTCGTCTCGCCGAGCGTGTCGTAGCCTCGGTAGCTGGCGAGCACCGCCGTCACCACGTTCGGGATCTGGACGTCCTTCTCCGTGACCTCGACGTAGCTCGGGTCGGGGTAGCGGTGGATGATCGCGTCGGGGTCGCCGTGGCGGGGAAGGTCCAGCGTCCCGTAGATCAGGGCGGCGCCGGTGAGCGTGACGACGGCGAGCGGCAGCAGGGGGCGGTTCTTGCCGCCGCGGGTGTTGCCGCCGACCAGCGAGAGGGTGCCCAGCATGAGGACGGTGGCCACGCCGGCTCCGACGGATGCCTCGGTGAAGGCGACGTCGGGCGCGTCGAGGAGCATCATCCAGCTCGCGCTGAGGAAGCTGTAGGCGCCGGTCAGCATGACCGCGGCCCAGAGGCTCCGGGCGCGGACGATGACGAGGGCGGTCGCGACGAGCAGGCCGAGGATGAAGAGGTCGGCGCGCTCGACGATGAAGGCGGTCACGGATTCGATGGCAGGTCCTCCCCGTTCTCGTCGCGGGGGACGAGCGAAGTCGCGAGAGCGGCGCGGGCCAGCGCGTGGGCGGCCGTCGAGCCCGAGATCGCGAAGAGGAAGAGGATCGACACCAGCTTGACGAGCGCCAGATCCCACCTCGACGCGGAGGGCGATGCCCGACACCACGAGGTAGGCCCCGAGCGTGTCGATCATTCCCGCCGCGTGCATGCGCGTGAAGAAATCGGGGAGCCGGACGATGCCGAGCGCCCCGATCAGGACGAAGAGGCAGCCGACGCACATGAGACCGTCGGCCGCGATCTCGCGGATGAGTTCCATCAGTGGGGATCCTCCGGCGCGCTCCCGGCGAAGAAGCCGTACTTCGCGAAGCGGAGGATCGCGATGACGCCGATGAAGTTCATGAGTGCGTAGACGAGGGCGAGGTCGAGGAAGTCGATCCGACCCATCGCCTCGGACATCACCGTGATCAGGAGGACCGTGAGCGTCCCGAAGGCGTTGACGGCCAGGATCCGGTCGAAGACGGTCGGCCTCCGCGCGGCCCGCACGAGGGCGAGCGCCATGCCGAGGGCGAGGCACGCGATGACGATCCCGCTCATCCGGGAATCCTCCGGTCCTCGAAGCACCAGGCGACCTTGCGGTTCATGCGACCCGCCTCGAAGGCCTTGGCGTTCTCCTCGGTGATCGCGTGGACGATGATGTCGGGGTCCTCGACGGCGACGGTCACCGTGCCGGGCGTGAGGGTCACCGAGTTGGCGTAGATCGTGCGGGCGAGATCCGTCTCCTGCAGCGTCCGGACGCGGACCATCCGGGGGGAGATCGGCATTCTCGGCGAGAGGATGATCCGGGCGACGTCGAGGTTCGCGCGGAAGATCTTCGAGACGAGGTAGGGGGCGAATCGCGCCATGCGGCCCGCCAGGACCAGCAGGTTGCCGTCCGCGTCGACGATCTTCATGCGCATCGAGACGTAGAGCACCAGGCCGACCGAGATCGCCCCGAAGGTGAGCAGGAGCGGCTCGAAGTGGCCGGACCATCCGATCCAGATCGCCGCCAGACAGACGGCGAGTGCGATGGCGTGACGCAAGGGATCCCCTTTCCACGTGGCCACGCGGCCGCCCGGCCGCGTACCCTTCCCGGGTTCTTCTTCGGCGAGAATAGGGTCGTGAGTTGACGTGGCAAATGGAAACGCTTGTGGATGTGGGGCTTCCATGCGCTGAGGCTAGGGAGTGCCGACTTTTGAGATATCCGATCGCGAGGGCGAGCGATGAGTGACCGCGTGGTCTTCCTCGGCACGGGGACCTCGTTCGGCGTGCCCATGCTCGGCTGCGGCTGCGCCGTCTGCCGATCGACCGATCCCCGCAACCGTCGACTGCGCTGTTCCGCGCTCCTCGAGCACGCCGGTCGCCGCCTGCTCGTCGACCCGTCGCCGGACTTCCGCGCCCAGGCGCTCCGCGAGGGGATCGATGCGCTCGATGCCGTCGTCGTGACGCACGCGCACGCGGATCACATCCTCGGCCTGGACGACCTGCGCCCCCTGAGTCTCTCCCGGGACGAGGCGCTCCCCGTCCACTGCGACCGTGTCACGGGAGACACGCTGCGCGAGATGTTCCCCTACGTCTTCTCGACCGAACGGAAGCGACCCGGGCTCCCCTGGCTCGCGCTCCGCGAGCTCCGGCCCGGCGTGCGCCAGGAGATCCTCCCCGGCGTGGAACTGCTCCCGCTGCGCACCGAACACGGTGCGATGGGCTCGCTCGCCCTCCGCTTCGGGGATTTCGCCTGGATCACGGATCTGAAGGGCATCGCGCCGACGGAGCTCGCCGCGCTCGCCGGCCTCCGTTGGCTCGCGCTCGACATGCTGCGGGTGGAACCGCCGCATCCGACCCACCTGTCCCTCGAGGAGAGCCTCGCCCTGCGGGCGGCCCTCGGCGACCCCGAGACCTGGTTCATCCACATGGGGCACGAGGTCGACCACGAGACGGTCGAGCGCGGTCTGCCGCCGGGATGTCGCCTCGCCGTCGACGGTCTGAGGCTGCCGCTTCCGGAGGGGGTCTTCTCCTTCGCGTCTCCGTCCTCCTGACTCAGGGACGGCGAGCGGGGCGGAGGGCGGGCGGCCAGGAGATGTCGATGACGGCGGTCTGCCCGGCCAGCGCCGGGCCTTCACCGAGGAGCAACCCGGGCTTCGGGGCGCCGAAGGTCGCCGTCGCGAGCGCCGGCAGGGCCACGCCGTGTACGGACCCGTCGTCCGCGTCGAGGCCGGAGGGCAGATCGAGCGAGAGCGCGGGGAGCTCGAGCGCCCGCAGATCCCGGATCCAGTCCGCGATCGGCGCCCGGACGGCGCCCCGCAGGCCCGTGCCGAGGAGGCCGTCGACGAGAAGGGGACGACGGAAGGGCAGGGCCGCTCGGCGCTGCCCGACGCTCGTGTCCCGGTCGTCGTGGAGTGCGACGCCCCAGCGCTCGAGGATTCCCAGGTTCAGAGCGGCATCGGGCGCCTTCGCGTAGCCCTCGCGCCCCGCGAGACGCGAGACCACGACCGCGTGGCCCCGATTCGCCAGGTGACGGGCCGCCACGTAGGCATCGCCGCCGTTGTTCCCCGGACCCGCCAGGACCCAGAATCCGTCTCGAAGCCCGCTCGCGGCGAGGCTTTCGGCGAGCTCCGCCGCCCCGCGACCGGCGTTCTCCATCAGGAGGAGCCCAGGGATCCCGAATTCGGCCGTCGCGCGTCGATCCCGGTCCCGCGTCTCCTCCGCCCCGAGGCACTCGAATTCCATCGTCATCTCTCCCGGCCCGTTCCGGCCTCCGGCCGCCAAAACCGACCTAATCCTCTGCCTTGGAACGACTTGTCGCGGTCCATGACCCCATTCCGTTGAAGGCCCTGGTGCCCTCTTGAATGCGCCCCTCGTGTGACCCCTGGGACGCTCGAACGGTCAGGCCAGGAGTGAACCAGGAAGCACGGGCAAGGGCGCTCCCGAAAACTCGCGAGAACGCCTTGGTTGCTCGGCCCGGCGATGATGATGCGCGGCCCCTGGCAGTTCACCGCGAGAGGCAAAGGACCCAAGCGACCCTGAATAAAGAGACAACGGCGATCGCGATGCGATCCGACGGCGCGCCAGGCGCGGTCGAAGTCGGCGCGATGCGCCCTCCGACTTCCGGTCTTTCACAATCAGATACGGATGAGACGATCGAGATTGTGACACCGTCACGAGTTCGCTCGCGACGGTACCAATAATCATAAAACAGCTTGGCCTGAGCAATCTTGATTGTCGAAAACACACCTTTGTTGTGTATTCGTCAATTTGATTCCCAGCTCAGCTGCTGGATCAAATAACTTCAACTTGAGGTTTGATCCTGGCTCAGGCGAACTGGCGGCGTGGATTAGGCATGCAAGTCGAGCAGAAAGCATCTTCGGATGTGAGTACAGCGGCGAAAAGAGGTGAGTAATACATAGGCAACCTACCTCTCGGATCGGGACAATTCCTGGAAACCTTCGTACCGGAATGGTCCGCGAGAGTCGCCTGGCTCTCACGGCAAATGGTAGCTCTGCTTCTGCCGAGAGAGGGGCCTATGTCCTGTGCTTGTTGGTGAGGTAACGGCTCGCAAGGCGATGGGTAGCCGGACTGGTTGGCCGGTCACTGGGACTGAGATACTGCCCAGACTCCTACGGGAGGCTGCAGTCGAGAATCTTCCGCAATGGGCGAAAGCCTGACGGGGCGACGCCGCGTGAACGAAGAAGGCCTTCAGGTTGTAAAGTTCTGTCGAGGAAGAAATGTCGTAGTAAAGCTGCGACTTGACGTTACCTCTGGAGGAAGCCCTGGCTAACTCCGTGCCAGCCGCGGTAATACGGAAGACAGCGTTGTTCCAGATCACTGGGCATAAAGCGCACGTAGGCGGGTTTGTTAGTCGGTTGTGAAAGCCCGGGGCTCAACCCCGGAATTGCTTCGAAACTGCAAGCCTGGAGGACGAGAGGAGAGCGGAACTTCTGGTGGAGCAGTGAAATCGTAAATCCGGAACACCAGTTGGCGAAAGCGGCTCTGGCTCGTTCGACGCCAGGTGCGAAAGGCTGGGGAGCAAACGGGATTTAGATACCCGATAGTCACAGCCGTAAACGATGGGCCTTTGGTAGGAACGGGTCTGACCCTGTTCCTGCTGGAACTAATGTTTTAGTGCCCCGCCTGGGAGTATGGTCGCAAAGGCCTAAAACTCAAAAGGAATTGACGGGGGCTCACACAAGCGGTGGAGCATGTGGTTTTAATTCGAAGCAACGCGCAGAACCTTACCTGGGTTTGACATGTACGGATTAGCTTCCTGAAAGGGAAGTGACGCGGGTAACCGTGGAACGTACACAGGTGCTGCATGGCTGTCGTCAATGCATTGTCGTGAGATGTCAAGGTTAAGTCCCTTAACGAGCGAAACCCTTGCCGTTAGTTGCCAGCGGAATGTGCCGGGAACTCACAGCGGGACTGCCGTGGTTAACACGGAGAGAGTATCGGAATCCTCATGGCCCTTACGCCCAGGGCTACACGTGCTACAATGGCCTGTACAAGGGCAGCTAAGCGGTAACGTGGAGCTAATCCCATAAAAGCAGGTCCCAGTACGGATTATGGGCTACAATTCGCCGCATGAAGTTGGAATCGCTCGTAATCGCGGATCATCAATGCCGCGGTGGGTATGTTCCTGAGCTGTACACCGCCCGTCAAGCCACGGGAGCTGGTAGTGCCCGAAGTCGCTGACCCAACCCTCGGGAGGAGGCGCCGACGGTAAGACCGGTGACTGGGACTAAGTCATGTGAGTAGCCGTAGGAGAACCTGCGGCTGGATCACCTCCTTTCACAGGGATTACTGGAGCCTCGAGCTCCGGCGACGGAGTTCGGTGAAAATGGCATGATCTCGCTCGTCTCATCCTTCCTTCAACGCCGCGCGCTCGTCTGCCGGTGACTGCGCGCCCCGCTGAATCGCGGGAACGTGTTCATGAGAGGCCTTCGAGAACGGGCCTATAGCTCAGTTGGTTAGGGCGCACGCCTGATAAGCGTGAGGTCAGTAGTTCAGCTTCTACTTAGGCCCACTTCTTTTCTCCGGCTGCGCCCGGAGACCGAGTGTAGCTCAGCTGGGAGAGCACTAGCTTTGCAAGCTGGGGGTCAAGGGGTTCGATCCCCTCACCTCCACTCCCCTCACCCTCAATGAACGCGACGCGCATGGGACTCAACGGAACCAGGTCGATGGCCCGTTTCGTGGCCGGCCTGGCGATCATCGCCGCCGGCCAGGGATTCGATCTTTCATATTTGAATAATGAGAACGTGGATCACCGTGCCAGTGATGGCACAGATAAATATCCGACGTTTTTCTCGCACTGAACAATTGGTCAAGACTACAAAGGGTACATGGCGGATGCCTTGGCGCATAGACCGATGAAGGACGTGGTTCGTCTGCGATAAGCTTCGGGGAGCTGACAAGCAAGCTTGTTGGAGATCTCCGAATTGGGAAACCAGCCGCGGGTCATGCCGCGGCAGCCTTGCCTGAATATAGGGCAAGGTAGGGAACGGGGACAACTGCTATCTAAGTAACCCCGGGAAAAAGAAAGAAACCTCGACTCCCTTAGTAGCGAGCGAGGGGACCAGCTAAACCGCGTACGTGTAAGCTCACAGGCGTTGCGTATGCGGGGTCGTGGGAAGTATTAGGAGTCAGCGATGACTCCAGAGAGTTACAAAAGTCGATGTTAGCTGAACAAGACTGGAAAGTCTGGCGAGGACAAGGTGATAGCCCTGGCGAAAGCTGAGACTCTCTCGATACTGTCCCGGTAGCGCCGGCCACGTGGAATCCGGTGAATTAGTGGGGCCCACCCCATGAGCTAAGTACTCCCATGCGACCGATAGTGTATAGTAGCGCGAGTGAAAGGTAGGGGAGTGAAATAGTACCTGAAACCATGTACCTACAAAGCAGTCGAAGCACTATGCCCTTCGGGGAGTAATGATGCCTTTTGCATAATGATCCGGCGAGTTGCTGTACCCGGCGAGGTGAGGCCAAGGCCCGGAGCCGAGCGGCAGTGAAATGCGTTGATCGCGCCGCAGCGACCGACGGTGATCATCGCGGGCGACAGTGAATGTGGGCCGTGGAGGGCGAACCGGTCAGCGGGACGAAAACTGCTCGGATGACCTGTGGTTAGGGGTAAAGGTCAATCAAACCTGCAGATAGCTGGTTCTCTCAGAAATAGCTTTTGAGCAACCTCATGTAATAGCCATCGGGGGTAGAGATACTATTCGGGATAGGGGGGCTTACCGCCTACCCTACCTAGATAAACTCCGAATACCGATGTCCGTATCATGGGAGTCAGTCCGCGGGGGATAAGCTCCGCGGTCGAGAGGGAAACAACCCAGATCGGCAGCTAAGGTCCCAAATCTACGCTAAGTGGGTAAGGAAGTGGGTTCTCAATGACAGCTGGGATGTTGGCTTAGAAGCAGCCACCATTTAAAGAGTGCGTAATAGCTCACCAGTCGAGAAAGCCTGCGCCGATAATTAACGGGACTAAGCGTAGAACCGAAGCTCCGGAGTGCATGACGTCGTTGACGACATGCATTGGTAGGAGAGCGTACCACATCAGGTTGAAGGCGTACCGTGAGGAGCGCTGGACGAAGTGGTAGTGATTATGCCGGAATGAGTAGCGAGAAAATGAGTGAGAATCTCATTCGCCGAAAACCCAAGGTTTCCTGGGGCAGGTAAATCCGCCCAGGGTTAGTCGGACCCTAAGGCGAGGCCGAAAGGCGTAGTCGATGGATGACAGGTTAATATTCCTGTACCACTCTGAGTCGATCAAGACCCAAAGGAGGGACGGAGAAGGCTAGGCGAGCCTCCCGATAGTTGTGGAGGTGAAAGCATGTAGGCTGGGGACCTAGGAAAATCCGGGACCCCTCAAGGCCGAGATGCGAGACGAGCCCGTTTTGTTGGCGAAGTCGTCGATGCCATACTTCCTAGAAAAGCTTCGTTGGGGAGCTCAGAGTGTCCGTACCGCAAACCGACACAGGTGGGTGGGATGAGTATTCTAAGGCGCTCGGGAGAACTATCGTTAAGGAACTCGGCATATTGGCCCCGTAACTTCGGGATAAGGGGTACCCTTGGACGTGAAAGACTTGCTCTGTAAGCGTTTGAGGGTCACAGAAACCGGCCCAACCGACTGTTTATCAAAAACACAGGTCTGTGCTAAGACTTAACGTCGCCGTATACAGACTGACGCCTGCCCAATGCCGGAAGGTTAAAGGAAAAGGTTAGCTTCGGCGAAGCTTTGAACTGAAGCCCCGGTGAATGGCGGCCGTAACTATGACGGTCCTAAGGTAGCGAAGTTCCTTGTCGGGTAAGTTCCGACCAGCATGAATGGCGTAACGAGTTGGGCACTGTCTCAACGATAGACCCGGCGAAATTGCAGTCGTGGTGAAGATACCACGTTCCCGCAGCAGGACGGAAAGACCCCGTGCACCTTTACTGCAGCCTAATATTGGGCCTTAGCATTGCATGTGTAGGATAGGTGGGAGACTTTGAAGCGGTGACGCTAGTCATCGTGGAGTCATCCTTGAAATACCACCCTTGTGATGTTGATGCTCTAAGCAAGTGCCGTGAATCCGGGCTTGTGACAGTGTTAGGTGGGCAGTTTGGCTGGGGCGGTCTCCTCCCAAAAGGTAACGGAGGAGCGCAAAGGCAACCTCAGTACGGTTGGCAATCGTACGTAGAGCGCAAGAGTATAAGGTTGCTTGACTGCGAGACTCATAGGTCGAGCAGATGTGAAAGCAGGCTCTAGTGATCCGGCGATCCCGTGTGGAAGGGTCGTCGCTCACCAGATAAAAGGTACGCCGGGGATAACAGGCTTATCTCCCCCAAGAGTCCATATCGACGGGGAGGTTTGGCACCTCGATGTCGGCTCATCGCATCCTGGGGCTGGAGAAGGTCCCAAGGGTTTGGCTGTTCGCCAATTAAAGCGGTACGCGAGCTGGGTTCAGACCGGCGTGAGCCAGGTCGGTCCCTATCCGCTGTGGGCGTAGGAGAATTGAACGGATCTGCCCCTAGTACGAGAGGATTGGGGTGGACCAACCTCTGGTGTTCCAGTTGTCGCGCTAGCGGCATGGCTGGGTAGCTATGTTGGGAAAGGATAAACGCTGAAGGCATATAAGCGTGAAACCCCCCGTGAGATGAATTCTCCCTATCAGGGCCGTGGGAGACTACCACGTTGATAGGCCAGGTGTGTAAGCACAGTGATGTGTTCAGCTGACTGGTACTAAACGCCCGATTGGCTTGACCACTTTTTCTTCCCCTTCGGGGGATCGAGGTCCGGTCGGGGCCTCACTGCGCGGTTCCCGTTCTCATTATTCAATCTTACAAGCGATGCCTCGGGAGAGGTGTCGATCGATTTCCCGGCGACCATACCCAAGGGGCCATACCTGTTCCCATTCCGAACACAGAAGTCAAGCCCTTGGGGCCGATGGTAGTGCACAAAACGCGAGAGTAGGTCATCGCCGGGTTCTTATTTCACCCTCGCCGGAAACGGCGAGGGTTTTTTTTTGCCTCGAGTCTTCGTCGGCCCGACGATCTCGGGGTAACGAACGGGAGCACGCGATGAACCGCGAAACGATACTGAAGGGACTCGGCATCGGGTCGACCAACGGCGGCCTGCACGACGGCTGCAACTGGATCGATCTCGACCGCGTGGGATCCGTCGATTCGGCGTCCCCGATCGACGGCGCACACCTGGCGAAGGTCGATCTCGTCGGGGCGGAGGCCTACGAGCACATCGTGGCCCGCTCCCAGGCCTCCTTCGAGAAGTGGCGCATGATGCCCGCCCCGCAACGGGGCGAGATCGTCCGGCAGATCGGCAACGCCCTGCGCGAGAAGAAGGAGCTCCTCGGCGCGCTCGTCACGCTCGAGATGGGCAAGATCCTCACGGAGGGCGAGGGCGAGGTCCAGGAGATGATCGACATCTGCGATTTCGCGGTCGGTCTCTCCCGCCAGCTCTACGGCCTGACGATGCACAGCGAGCGTCCGATGCATCGGATGTACGAGCAGTGGCATCCGCTCGGGACGGTCGGAATCATCACCGCCTTCAACTTCCCCGTCGCGGTCTGGGCGTGGAACGCCGCCATCGCGGCGGTGTGCGGCGACGTCGTTCTCTGGAAGCCCTCGCTGAAGACGCCGCTCACCGCGGTGGCGGTCCAGAACATCGTCGCCGAGGTCGCGCGCGAGCACGACATTCCCGGCGTCTTCAACATGATCGTGGGCCGCGACGACGCGGTCGGCGAGGCCATGACGGCCGATCGTCGTATTCCGCTCGTCTCCGCCACCGGCTCCTGCCGGATGGGGCGCATCGTCGGAGCCCGCGTCGCGAGTCGGCTCGGCCGGAGCCTCCTCGAGCTCGGGGGCAACAACGCGCTCATCGTCCTGGATGACGCCGATCTCGACATGGCTCTGATGTCGATCGTCTTCGGCTCCGTCGGCTCCGCCGGTCAGCGCTGCACCTCGACCCGCCGCGTGATCGTCGACCGTTCGGTCAGCGGTCGCCTGACGGAGGCCCTCGTGAAGGCCTACGGCAGCGTCCGGATCGGCGATCCGCTGGACCGGAACACGCTCATGGGGCCGCTGATCGACGACGACGCGGTGCAGCAGATGCAGCGCGCCATCGGCGAGGCCCGCGAGCAGGGCGGCGAAGTCCTCTGCGGCGGGGATGTCCTCGAGCGCGACGGACACTACGTGACGCCCTGCATCGTCAAGGCGAACCGGGACATGACCGTCTGGCGCGAGGAGACCTTCGCCCCGATCCTCTACCTCTTCGAGGTCGACGGTCTCGAGGAGGCGATGGACCTCCACAACTCGGTCGATCAGGGACTCTCCTCGGCGATCTTCACGCTCAATCTGCGAAAGGCGGAGCGATTCCTCTCGCACGCCGGTTCGGACTGCGGCATCGCCAACGTGAACATCGGAACGAGCGGGGCCGAGATCGGCGGCGCCTTCGGCGGCGAGAAGGACACCGGCGGCGGCCGCGAGTCCGGATCGGACGCCTGGAAGGCCTACATGCGCCGGCAGACGAACACGATCAACTGGTCGAACGAGCTCCCGCTCGCCCAGGGCGTCTCCTTCGATCTCTGAGCCCGACGCGACGGATGTCGCCACGAGAACGGGGCCGGGACCGGCAGGTTCCGGCCCCGTTCTCGTGGCGCTCCGCCGCCGGATCCGCGAGAGTGACCGAGGTCGGCGTCCCCGAGGTAACCTGGAGACTCGGGGCGGGGGAGAGCGATCCGGTTTCCCTGAACTCCCCGGGATCCCGGCGTCTAACTGTCGCGAGGAGGCCCCGGTTCTGTGGTCTCCGCCCCCGTCTCCGTCGGTTCCGCCGGCTCCGAGAGACGTCGGGACATCCGGATCGGTTCCTCCGGAGCCGATCGACAGCGCATGCGATCCACTCGAACGGGAGCTTCCCCGATGTTCCACCGTCGGCGCACTCTGACCCTTCTCGTGCTCGTCGCCCTCGCCGCCGTCTTCTCGCGGGCCGGGGCCGGCGCGACGCCGCAGGACCAGTTCGCCGAGGCCGAGAGGCTCTTCGCGGAGAAGTCCTACCGGCCGGCGATCGAGGCCTTCGGCGCGATCTTTCACGATCCGTCCTGGCCCGAGATCACCCGCGCGAAGGCCCTCCTCCGGATGGCCGAGGCGAACGAGCGCATCCAGCAGTGGGACGAGGCGATCCGACTCCTCACCGACCACGAGAGTTCGGTGAAGATTCCGATCTGGCACGGTCGGCTCCTGGCCCTGCGGGGCTCGGTCGCGCTGACGATGCCGACCTACTACTACGAGAAGGACGGCGTCCGCACGCGGGGCCGCTGGGTCCAGGGCGGTGACTACCACCACGACGAGGAGGCGAACGTCGTGGCGGCGCTTCGCGATCTCGAAGCCGCGGTGGTGCAGCTCCGACCGATCGTCGCCGGGATGGGCGTCGTCGAGTCCGATGCCGATCGAACGACGGCGGAGATCTCGAGCCGCGCGGCCCTCCAGTACGCCCAGGCTCTCGAGGCCTTCCGGAACTCCCACGGTGGGTTCAAGAACGGGATCGAGCCGAGCGACGAGCTCGTCGCCGCTCACGAGAAGTTCGGGGTCGGGCGTCAGCTCGGGACCGATCCGCAGGCCGGATACCGGATCGCCGAGGAGCTCGCCGTGGCGACGGGGCTCCGGGCGAACGCCGCGCTTTCCCGCTACCTGCAGGCGATGTACTGTGGTCGACTCCTCGAGGTCGTCTCCGGCGGGGTGACCGTGCTCCCACCTGACGGCGATGGACCGCCGATGCCGAAGCGAGGCCAGGTGGACCCCACCGATCCCGATCGCACGATCTGGGTCGCGCTTCCGGAGTCGATGAACCCCTTCGCGATCATGAAGTCGCTGTGGCGCGACTACCCGGGGACCGACGTGGAAGACGACGGCTACCTGGCCTACGCGAACCTCGCGGCCCGCTACGAGCGCTACGTCGAGGCCGAGCGCGTGGCCTCCGAACTCCTCGACCGCTTCCCTCGGAGCTTCTGGCGCTCCGACGCCGAGGCGCTGCTGCAGGAGATCCGGTTCCCGATGCTTCAGATCGAGGACCCGCGTCCCGCCCTTCCCGGCGAGAAGGTCGCGCTCTCGGTGAGCACCCGGAACGTCTCCAAGCTCCGCTTCCAGGTCTGGAAGTTCGACCTCGGCGGCGTCCTCGAGTCGCGCAGTTACCTCCGCGACGACGACGCGAACTTCGCGGCGCTCGCCGAGATCGTGAAGAAGTCGAGCCAGGTCGGCGACCGCATCGGCCGGCCGGACCAGTCCTTCGTCCGGGAGACCCCGGACCGGGGCGAGCACCGCTTCCGCGAGATGGAGGTCCCGCTGGACCTCCGCGGCCAGCGCCTACCTCATCGAGGCTGACGGCGACAGGGTGAGCTACCAGGTCATGGCCCTCGTCAGCGACCTCGCGATGATCCGGAAGACCGACGCCGGGAGGACGATCGTCTTCGTGGCGGACGCCCAGACGGGGCAGCCACGTCCGCGGGGCGCGGACGCTGGTGCGTCAGAAGCACCGGGCCGACGGACTCTTCGGCAACTACACGAAGGTCACCCTGCAGGGCGAGGGCGAGACCAGCGCGGACGGCCTCTTCGAGCGTCCCCACGAGGACTCCGCGGAAACTGGTTCTACATCGAGGCCTGCGCCCCGGCGCGGCGACGCGTACGCGCTCAGCGCCATGAGCAACGCCAGTCGCCGCGGAGAGCGGAACAGAGGCGCGGCGTGGTCTTCGCGTTCACCGACCGACCGGTCTACCGGCCTCTCGACACCGTCTCCTTCGTCGCCAACCTGCGACTGAAGCGCGAGGGGATACGACGACCTCCCCGGCGTGAATCACGGCCCGCGTCCGTGACGCGAAGGGCGGCGCGATCTACGAGCAGGTCCTCGAGACCGACGCCGACGGCGCGATCTCCGACCGGATCGTCCTCGGCGAGGAGCCGCCATCGGCGGCTACCGGATCGACTTCACGCGCGAGAAGCAGGGCGTCGGTCAGGCGAGCTTCGTCGTCGAGGAGTACAAGAAGCCGGAGTTCGAGGTCGCGGTGATCGGCCCCGAGGACCAGGTGAAGGCCGGCGGCAAGGTGAAGTTCACGATCGCGGCCGACTACTACTCCGGCGGCGGCGTGCCCGGAGCCACCGTCAAGTACCGCGTCTTCCGCCGGAGCTGGCACCCCTTCTTCTCCCGACCCGATCGCTGGGCCTATCTCTACGGCCGGCGGTCGCCCTCGAGTCTCTGGGGCGGGCGCGAGCTCGTCGTCGAGGCGGAGGGGCGGAGCGACGAGGCGGGGCGGCTCGAAGTCCTCGTGGACACGGCCGCGATGACCGCCGCGCATCCCGAGGAACACCACCGGCTCGAGATCGAGGCCGACGTCACCGATCTTTCCCGGCGGACCATCTCCGGTTCCGGTGAGGTGATCGCGGCCCGGACGGCGATCTTCGCGCAGGTCTCGTCGGAGCGCGGTTTCCATCGCGCCGGCGAGAAGGCGGAGTTCTCGATCCGCGCGGTCCGACCCTCGGGCGAGGGCGTCGCGACCCGTGGTCGCGCCGTCGTCTACCGATTGACCGACCGGCGCCGGCCCGACGGCGATGTGGAGACGACCCGGACCCAGCAGCACGTCGCCGAGCTGGCGACCGACGAGGCCGGCGAGGGACGGTTCTCCTGGACCTTCGACGCGCCCGGCCGCTTCGCCGTCGCCTACGAGACCGAGGACGTCTGGGGGGGACGCGTGACGGGCGAGGCCGTCACCTGGGTCACCGCCCCCGGCTACCGCGCCGACGAGTTCCTGGTGCGCGACATCGAGGTGGTGACCGACCGCGACACCTACCAGCCCGGCGAGACGGCCTACATCCTGCTCAACGGGACCTACGAGGACGCGGCCGTCCTTCTCACGATCGAGGCGGACCGGACCATCCTGAAGCACGAGGTCATTCGCCTCGACGGCCAGACGAAGGTCCTCGCGCTCCCCATCACGGATGCGTTCGGCCCCAATTGCTTCCTCCACGCGACGATGGTGCAGGGCGGGACCTTCTTCGAGTCGCACGTCGAGCTCCGCGTCCCGCCGACGCGCCGCTTCCTCGACGTGAGTCTCACCTCCGCGCGCGACACCTATCGCCCCGGAGAGATGGTCGACCTCCGGCTCTCGAGTCGCGACTCGCAGGGGCGTCCGGTCCCGGCGCGCTTCGCGCTCCGGGTCATGGACCGCGCGATCACCTACATCGCGGCCGACGGCACGCCCGACGTCCGCACCTTCTTCTACGGCGACCGACGTGGGTTCAACGGCGGCTCCTCCTGGGGAGGCAACACGCGGAACTCCGTGGCCTTCCGCTTCGGTGGCCACCTCATCGATCAGCCGACGAGGCGCCGCTGGCGTCGACACGGAGCGCCGATCGGCACCTGGTTCGACTACTCCCACGCGGACGCCGCGATCCTCGACCTCCGCTCGAACGTCGTGAACCTCGACCGTGCGGCCGGTGAGGAGCCGGAGGAGGAGAGCGAGGACTTCGCCGGCGGATTCGCCGAAGGCAAGGCCGACGCGGCGCCGAGTGCGGCCGCCCCGATGCGATCGGAAGCCACGCGCGAGATGTTGCGGGGGCGCGCGAAGAAGTCCGCCGACAAGGGAGTCTACGGGGACTCCCTGCGCCTCGACGATCACGATCTCGAGGCCGACCCCGGATCCGCTCCGGTCGAGGTCCGGCGCAACTTCTCCGACCTCGCGGCCTGGGAACCCGAGCTCCACACGGACGCGGCCGGCGTGGCGACGGTCTCGTTCAGGCTGCCGGACTCGCTCACGACCTGGGTCGCCACGGCCCGCGGCCTGACCACCGACACGCGTGTCGGCCAGGACGAGGTCCAGTTCAAGACGACCAAGAACCTGCTCATCCGCCTCCAGGCGCCGCGCTTCTTCACCGAACGCGACGAGGTCGTGCTGAGCGGCGTCATCCGCAACGCCTACGACGAGGACCTCCCGGTCACCGCGTCCCTCGATCTCGAGGGGGGAGAGCTCGAACTCCTCGATCGTCCTGACCAGGAGGTCGTGGTCACGGCCGGCGGTGAGAAGCGGGTCGACTGGCTCGTCCGGGTCCTGCGCTCGGGAGAGGCGCGTCTCAAGATGACCGCCCGTTCCGCGCGCGAGAGCGATGCCGTCGCGATGAGCTTCCCGGTTCTCGAGTACGGGCGGGATCGCGTGGTCACGCAGACCGAGGTGCTCACCGGCGGTGACGCCCGTCAGGTCTTCGCGATCGACGTGCCCGCCGATCGTCGCGTCGGCAGCACCCGGCTCGAACTCACCCTCGCTCCTTCGCTCGGAGCGACGCTGCTCGAGGCGCTTCCCTACCTGATCGAGTACCCCTACGGCTGCACCGAGCAGACGATGAGCCGCTTCATGCCGGCCGTCGTCGTCGCGCGGGCGCTGAAGGACTCGGGCACCTCGCTCGAGGAGATCGCGGCCAAGCGCCGCGATCTCGACGAGCGCGAGGCCCACGCGATCTCCGATCGTCGCCCGATCTGGACCGACGCCGAGCTCGAGGACGTCGTCTCGTCGGGTCTCCGCCGTCTCGAGGGCATGCAGAACCCGGACGGCGGCTTCGGCTGGTGGAGGCTCGATCGCAGCAGCGTCCATCTGACGTCCTACGTCCTGCACGGCCTCTGCGAGGCGCGGCGGGCCGGATACGAGGTCCCGTCCGCCATGATCGATCGGGCCGTCCGCTTCCTCCGGGGAGAAGCCGGCGAGATCAGCGGGCTCGAGCTCGCGACCTACGCCGCCTTCGCGATGGCCGAGGCCGGGCACAAGGAGCCGAAGCTCCTCGATCACGTCTGGGATGCGCGCGACCGCCTCGGCTCCTTCGCCAAGGCCCAGCTCGCCCTCGCGTTCCATCGCGTCGAGGACGAGGCGCGGGCGAAGGCGCTCCTGCGATCGCTGGAGGACTTCGCCGAGGTCGACGAGAAGAACGGCACCTGTCACTGGCCCGCGCGCGGAAGCTGGTGGTACTGGCACGGCGACGAGATCGAGACGAACGCGGCCGTCCTGCTCGCGGTCGCCACGATCGAGCCCGAGCACCGCCTGGCTCGTCCGCTGGCGAGCTGGCTCGTCCGGAACCGGAGCGGGAATCGCTGGAAGAGCACGCGCGACACGGCCGCCTCGGTCCTCGCCCTGGCGCGTTTCATGAAGGGGGCCGGCGAGCTCGACCCGAACTACACGGTCGACGTGCGATTCGGCGACGGTCCCGCGCGGACCTCCCGGGTCGACCGCGCCACGATGTTCACCTTCGACAACCGCCTCGTCCTCGAGGGCGATGCGGTCGAGACGGGCCGCCGGGATCTCGTCATCGAGAAGAAGGGTCCGGGTGTCCTCTATCTGGACGCGCGACTGAGCTACTTCTCGACCGAGGAGAAGATCGCCGCCGCCGGACACGGAGTGGAGGTCGCGCGGTCCTACTTCCTGCTCACGCCGACCACGCGCACGGAGAAGCGCGGCGACGAGGAGATCACGGTGCGGGACTTCGAGCGGACGAAGCTCGATGATCTCGCGGAGGTCTCGGCCGGGGCGGAGGTCGAGGTCGTGATGACGCTCACCGTCGACAACGACTACGAGTACGTCATGGTCGAGGATCGGAAGCCCTCGGGCTTCGAGCCGGTCGAGCTCCGGTCGGGAGGCCGTTACGCCAACGGTCTCTGCTCGAACATGGAGCTGCGCGACGAGAAGGTCGTGTTCTTCGTGACCTGGCTCCAGCAGGGCAAGCACCGCATCGCCTACCGCATGCGGGCGGAGGTCCCCGGGCGGATCCACGCGATGCCCTGCCGGGCCGTCGCGATGTACGCCCCGCGCCTCGGGGGAATCTCCGATTCCTGGATGGTGCGCGTCGAGGATCCGACCCGCTGAGGTCTGGTGAGCGCGAAGGCCATCGCACCGAGCTCACGCGAAGATGAAGAGAGCCCCGCGGCAACCGCCGCGGGGCTCTCTTCGTATCGGGGTGGCATCGAGATCACTCGCGGGACTCGTCGGCGACACCGTGGTCGCCCGGATACCCCGCGGAAGGGGGTTCGAAACCTCGGGGGAGCGGGCCGCTGGGGGGGGGAGAGGAGAGCCATGAGAGGGAGAGGAGTGGGAATTTCCGGCTCTCCGTTCGGCGGACTCGGGCCCCGAAGGGCCCGTGGGACACGAGCTGCGGGCACCGCACCCCCCGAGGATCGAATTGTTCGTGTTCACCGTGCCTCGCCCCGCGGGACGAAGCACCTCGGTCATTCAGAATCTCCGGATGACGCCGATCACCGCGCCTCGCACCTGGACGCGTGAGGCCTCGACGATGATCGCCTTCATGGTCGCGTTCGCCGGCTCGAGACGGATCATCGAGCCCTCGTGGAAGAAGTGCTTCACCGTCGCGTGATCGCCGTCGACGACCGCGACGACGACCTCGCCGTTCCTCGCCGAGGCCCGGCTCTCGCAGACGACGAGGTCGCCGTCCTGGATGTGGTCGTCGACCATCGAGTTGCCCTTCACCTCGAGCAGGAAGACGTCCCGGTTCTCGGGGAAGAGCCCATCGAAGTCGAAGCGCTCGGGATTCTCGAGCGCCTCGATGGGCATGCCCGCGGCCACGCGACCCAGGACCTTCACCTCCGGCCAGCGGTCCTCACCGGCCGGCGTGACGATCTCGATCGACCGGGCCCGGTTGCGCTCCGTCCGGATCACTCCCTGGGCTTCGAGGGCCTTGACGTGCTCCCGCGCCGTGACGGCGGAGACGCCGAGCGCGCCCCCGATCTCCTCGAGGGTCGGGGCGAAGCCCCGGTCCGCGATGAAGTCCCGGATGAAGGCCAGGACCTCCGTCTGCTTGCGGGTCAGACCCATCTCAGAGGGCCCAGGCCAGAGCCATCAGGGTCGCCACGGCCAGGGTCGTCAGGGCGTCCGTCATGAAGCGTCGCATCGTTCTTCTCCTCCGGCGGCCGGGGTGGGGGAATCGATCCCCCTCACCCCTCCCGGGCCGACCACCCTTCATCCGAGGGTGACCTTCGGCTCGGATGCCCATGAAAACCTAGGACGGGGACATCGGCAAGCCAGATCTTAGGTTTTTGTGAGGGTCCGGCCCCCGAAGACCCTCGGATCGGCCCCGGGTCGGCCGCCGACGCCTCGCGGCGCGCCCCGGTCCCGCGCCGCTTCCGTCGACCCCCGACCGTCCGGGTCGACGCGGCCATTGAAGGCGAGGGTCGGGGGGCCGATCATGGTTCATGCGGCAACTCACCTCCCTGGTCTCGGACCGCGTCCGCGACGCGTCCGAGATCCTCGATACCGACGTCCTCGTGATCGGCGGCGGCGTCGCGGGCTTCAGTGCCGCCATCGCGATCGGCGGCGCCGCCCGGGTCCTCGTCGTGACCAAGGACACCGCGCTCAGCTCGAACACCTGGGCCGCGCAGGGCGGAGTCGCCGCCGTCCTCAGCGACGAGGACAGCGTCGCCTCGCATCGCGACGACACGCTCGCGGCCGGCGGCGGACTCTGCGAGGAGGACGCGGTGCGGGTCGTGGTCTCCGAGGGGCCCGACCGCGTCCGCGAACTCGTCGAGTGGGGCGGGGCCTTCGACCGGGACGACCAGAATCGCCTCGCCCTCACGCTCGAGGGCGGACACAGCCACCGGCGCATCCTCCACGCGCGCGGCGATCAGACCGGGATGGAGGTCCAGGAGACGCTCCTCGAAGCGGCTCGTCGCACGCCTCGCGTCGAGCTCTGGGAGCACGGCTTCGCCGTCGACCTCGTCGTGATCGACGGCCGCTGCCGGGGCGCGGTGGTCGAGCGCGAGGGGCGTCACTACCACGTCCGCGCGCGGGCGGTGATCCTCGCCACCGGCGGCGCCGGCCAGATCTATCGCGAGACCACGAACCCGCCGATCGCCACCGCGGACAGTTTCGCGATGGCCCTCCGGGCCGGCGCCCGGCTCCGCGACATGGAATTCGTCCAGTTCCACCCGACGACGCTCTACATCGCCGGCTCCGCGCGTCACCTCATCACCGAGGCCGTCCGCGGCGAGGGCGGTCTCCTCCGCGACATGCGCGGCGAGCGCTTCATGGTCAATTATCATCCGGACGCCGAGCTCGCGCCCCGCGACGTCGTGGCGCGCTCGATCGTGCAGCACATGCGGGCCTCCGGCGACGGCCACGTCTTCATCGATCTGACGCATCTGGACGCGGATTTCGTGCGCGGGCGCTTTCCCAAGCTCGTCCGGATGTGCGGCCTCTACGACCTCGACGTCTCGCGCGACCTCATCCCGGTCCATCCGAGCGTCCACTACATGATGGGCGGCGTCCTCGTCGACCTGGACGGTCGAACGGAGATCCCCGGGCTCCTGGCCTGCGGCGAGGTCGCCTCGACGGGACTGCACGGAGCGAACCGACTCGCGAGCAACTCCCTGCTCGAGGGGCTCGTCTTCGGCCGTCGCGCGGGCCGGGCCGCGATCGAGGAGCCGGAGACGCCGCGGGTGGACGAACTCCCCGCCGCGGCGGAGCTCGCGCGGGACGAGCGCGTGCTGAACATCCCGGACATGTTCAACAGCATCAAGAGCCTCATGTGGAAGAACGTCGGCATCGTCCGCGACCGCAAGGGGCTCACCGTCGCCGTGCAGCGGCTCGAGGGCTGGTCGCAGTACGTGCTGCGCTGCCGCTTCGACACCAAGGGCGGGCGCGAGCTCGTCAACGTCCTGACGACGGCGACCGCGATCGCCCGCTCCGCGCTGGCGCGGCGCGAGAGCCGCTTCGCCCACTTCCGCACCGATCACCCGGTGCCCGAGTCCGCGTGGGCCGGGCGCCACACGACCTATCCCTTCGAGGAAACCCCGCATGAGTAGCGCGATCGATCTGCGCGAGAAGAAGCTCCGACCCGAGCGCGGCGTTCTCGTCGGCGCCGGCTCGGCCGACGTGCAGCACGATCCCTCGCTCCACGTCCTCGACGAGCTCGCCGAGCTCGCGAAGACCGCCGGCGTCGAGAGCGTCGCCCGTCTCTACCAGCGCCGTTCCAAGCCCGATTCGACGTTCTACGTCGGCAAGGGCAAGGTCGACGAGATCGCGGCCGCGCGCCGCGACTTCGACGCCGACGTCGTGCTCTTCGACGTCGAGCTCTCCCCCCGGCAGGTCCGCAACCTCGAGGCCCGCGTCGGCTGCAAGGTCATCGACCGCAGCGAGGTGATCCTCGACATCTTCGCCACCCATGCGAAGACCCTCGAGGCCCGGCTCCAGGTCGAGCTCGCCCAGCTCCGCTACACGCGCCCGCGCCTCAAGCGGATGTGGACCCACCTCTCGCGCATCGCGGGTCAGGGCGGCATCGGCAGTCGCGGTCCGGGCGAGAAGCAGATCGAGACCGACCGCCGCCTCATCGACCAGCGGATCCACGCCCTCGAACAGGAGCTCAAGGAGATCCAGGTCCGCAAGGTGCGTCAGGTCTCGTCCCGGCGCGACGACTTCACCGTCTCGCTGGTGGGCTACACCAACGCCGGCAAGTCGACGATGATGCATCGCCTCACCGGCGCCGACGTCTACCAGGCGGATCAGCTCTTCGCGACGCTCGACACCAAGACGAGCCACTTCGAGCTGCCCAGCGGCAACCAGGTGCTCCTCTCCGACACCGTCGGTTTCGTCGAGAACCTGCCGCACCACCTCGTGGCGAGCTTCCACGCCACGATGGAGGAGGTGCGTCAGGCGAAGCTCCTGCTGCACGTGGTCGACGCCAGCTCCCCCGATTTCGAGCGTCAGATCGCGACGGTGGAGCACGTGCTCTTCGAGGAGATCAAGATCGGCGAGCACCCGCAAATCCTCGTCCTCAACAAGATCGACCTCGTCGAGGATCGCGGTCGTCTGCGCCGGGCGGTGGCCGATCGCGGGGAGTCCTACGAGGTCTCCGCGAGGACGGGGGAGGGGATCGACCGTCTCCTGGCCGCGGTCACGCGCTTCGACGACGCGGGCCGCTGCGTCCTCGAGCTCCGTCTCGCGGCCGGCGACGGCAAGACGCTGGCCGAGCTCAACCGGGTGGGGGAGGTGCTGGAGAGCGCCTACGAGGGCGACCACCTCGATCTGCGCGTCCGCCTGCCGGCGGAAGCGGTCGGCTACTTCGAGCGCTGGGCGCGCTGATCGCGCACGCGTGACGCCGAAACGCGAAGGGGGCCGCGTCCGTCCGGACGCGGCCCCCTCCGTCGTCGGCGGGGAGGGATCAGAATCCCTCTTCGTCCTCCACCGGCGGCTTCCAGTCCGCCTGGATCGGGTCCCACCACTTCCAGAGCTTCTGCACCGCCTGGCGTCGCCAGAGAGCGTCCGTCTCCTTCTCCTTGTCGGTCCCCTCGTCGCGCCACATCGCGAGGCTCCACTGACCGAGCTCGTTGAAGTCGATCGACTGCAGCGTCGCCATCTCGAGGGCGCCGACGATCTTCTGCCCGCGGAGCACGTCATCGCGATCGGCGGGGTTCAGCTCGGCGAGGGCGTTGATGAGGAAGGGGATCGCGGCGCGCGGCATGTCGCGGAGCTCGTCCTGCGCGCGGTTCGCCTCGCGGGTCGCGTTGATGTCCTTCAGGACCTCGATGAGCTCCTTGGCCTTGGTGGCCTGCTCCTCGGTGACGTCCGCCGGGCGCTCGAAGGCGACGAACTCCCACTTGGGCTTCGCCGTCTTCTTCGGCTTCTTCGTCGTCTCGGCCGGCTTCTCGGCGACCACCGCGGCCGGCTTCTCGGCCGCACCGTCACCGGCTTCGCCGTTCTCCGTCGTCTGGTCTCCCGCGCCGCCACCGCCGCCGCCGGCGTTGGCCTCGGCGACGGTCTTCGTCGCGTCGTCGGTCTCGGGCGTCTTCTCGTCGCCGCCGCGGGTCAGGAAGAAGATCGCGGCGCCCACGATGACCAGCAGGCCGAGGGCGGAGACGCCCATGAGCCAGGCCGGGACCGGCTGGCGGTTCTTGCGCATCGCGCGTCCGCCGACGCGCTCCGCCGGCGCCTCGGGGGCGGGGGCGGAGCGACCCCGGGTCGTGCGTCGGCCACCGCCCCGGGTGGGCCGTCGAGCCGGCGCGGCCGCTTCGGCCTCGCCGGAGGACGAGCCGGTCGTCCGACGGCGCGAGCGGACCGCCGGCGCCTTCGGCGCCGCCGCCGCGGGAGCGTCGACGATCTCCAGCTTCTTCAGGACGAGCAGCATGCCGCAGCCGCTGCAGTCGATCTTGCTCCCCGAGTCACTTGCGACGGGGTTGGTCGCCCCGCATTCCGGGCACTTGACGCACTTCGCCACGGGTGGGTCTCCACACAGGGGTGAGGGATTCGAACGATTCGGACGCGACGATCCGGCTCGTCAGCCGTCGTCCTCCTCCTCGTCCTCGAACTGCTCCCAGGTTTCCTTCGAGGGGTCGTACTCGTCGCGGACCCAGGCGGGTCCGAAGTTCGTCCACCAGCCGAACCAGCGGCGGAGGCTGCGCTCCACGACGGCGGTGTCGGGCGGCGTGAGGCCTCCGAGTCGGATCGAGCCCGTGACGCCCCGGATCTCGCCGGTGATGTCCTCGAGCGTTCCGACCAGGAAGATGACGTTCCCGAACTCCTTCTTGTCGCGCCAGTTCGACGCCGCCAGGGCGTTGAGCAGACCCGGGATGGCGGGCTTGCCCATCGCGACGAGCCGCTCGCGCTGATCGACGGCGGCGCGACCGCCGGCCTCGAGACCCTCGCGGATCGTGGCCTCGATCTTCTGCTTCGTCGCCTCGTCGGTTCCTTCCGACCAGGCGACCGGCGCGACGTCGGCCTCGACGGGACCGGAGAAGCGCGGACGCTTCGCCTTCTTCTTCTTTTCCGGCTTCCCGATCTCCGAGCCGAAGTCGACCTTGCCCTTCGTCTTCCGCTTCCCGCCGAGGGTGCCGCGGATCTCGAAGGTGACGCGGTTGATGCGCCAGGCGGCCGGGTTCTCGCGGTCGATCTCCGGGTCGTTGCCCGGGATGAGCTGCGAGTAGATGTGCAACGCGAGGAGGTCCTTCCCGCGGTCGTCCTCGACGAAATACGAGAGGCGTCCGTTGTCGACGTTGATCTCCTCGTTGTTCGCCGGGAACGCGTCCTTCTCGAGCCTGGGGAGGACGTGCTTCTGGACCGATTCGACGATGTCCGGATCGAGGAGGGCGAAGAGCCACTCGTCCTTGAGCGCCTGCCGTCCGGTCTCGTCCTGGTTCTCCCAGCGACGGGAGTCCTCCCAGGCGTTGGAGTCGGCGAGCTTCTGGAAGAGGATCGACCAGCTCACGAGGCGGTCGACCGTGTCGCGGTCCTCGGTGCCGATCGCGACGAGGAGCTTCTGGGCGAGCAGGGTGGGCTGCGAGCTCCGCTCGCCGCTCAGCGCCTGGGCGGTGGGACCGCCCATCGCGGCGACGTGGGCCGCGTAGTCGTCGTTCTTCGGCTTGTCGTCCGTCGTCGTCTTCGGGTCCGAACCGCCGCCGATCGCGATGAAGATCGCGATGATGACGACGGCGACGACGGCTCCGACCGTCGCCTTGATCGCCATGACGTTGTCGCGATTCTTCTCGCGATTGACGATCTTCTGCTGGCGAGCGTTCTGCTTTCTGCGTGGCGTGGCCATGAGCTCCTTTCCCGGGAGTTTCCGGTGTCGAGACGGGCGTCGGGCGGATCGAGAATCTAACACGGCGCGCAGCTCCGCGCCTCACCCGAACCCTTTGGCGCGGTTGGGCTTCGACCCCCGTCACGGCTCCGGGGGGCCTGTCCCCGTTCGAGGACACCCACCGTCGCCTTCTCGCCAATGCCGGCGACGGCGGCTCGGTGGTCGCCGGGGCGAGCGCGAGGGGTGATGGGGTCGTAAGTCATTTCATCATGGTTCTTTGAGCCTGACCTCGCCGCGACTCGTGCCCTCGGGGTGAGGCGGCACGGCTTTTGATGGATCCCGTCGTCCGCCTAGCGGATGATTCCGGTACCCGAACGGGAGGAGACCCAGATGAGGTTCGCCAGAACTCTCGCCATCGCCGCCGCGCTCGTCGCCCTGGCGCTTCCGGCCGTCGCCGTCGAGCCCGGCCCGGAGGAGGGCGTCCGCTCCGCCGCGGGACCCGTCCTGGGCGCGCCGCCGCAGGCGCCGCCCCGCGTCCGTCCGTCGACACGTCCCTCCGTCCGACCGAGCCCGACCCCGCGGAGCCGACCGGCCGTCCGTCCCCAGCCCTCGCGTCGTCCCTCGGTCTCGCCGTCGTCGCGCCCGCAAAGCGCGCCGCGGGTGCGTCCGTCGACGCCGAGTGCGCGCCCCCAGAACGCCCCGCGGGTGCGTCCGTCGACGCCGAGCGTGCGTCCCCAGAACACCCCCCGCGTGAGGCCGTCGACCCCGAGCGTCCGGCCGCAGAACACCCCCCGCGTGAGGCCGCAGAACACGCCGCGCGTCCGTCCGCAGAACCCGCCGCCCACCACGCCGCGCGTCCGTCCGCAGACGCCGACGCCGAGCACGCCGCGGGTCCGTCCGCAGACCCCGACTCCGACGACGCCGCGCGTCCGCCCGCAGACGCCGTCGCCCAGCACGCCGCGCGTCCGGCCGACGAACCCGACGCCGACCACGCCGCGCGTCCGGCCGACGAACCCGACGCCGACCACGCCCCGCGTGCGTCCGACGTCGCCCACGCCCACGCCGACTCCGACGACGCCCCGCGTCCGCCCGGGCCGGACGATTCCCACCACGCCGCGCGCCGGTGACGGCGACTCGCGGGGTTCGGGTGTCTCCGGCGGCACTCGCGTCCGTCCCGGCGGGACGGACCTCGGCGGCCGCACCACGCCTCGCATCCGTCCCGGCTCGCGGGACGACGACTCCGGCCGCGGCGCCGAGGCTCCGCGTTACGGCGGTTCCTCCGTCCGTCCCGATCGCACGGATCGCACGCGCGGCGACTCCGGGAGCCGTCGCACGCCGACGGAGGGCCTGTCCCGCTACGCGCCCAAGAAGAGCGAGAGCAGCCGCCTGCGCGAGGAGCTTCGCGGGGGTCGCGACGGCTCGCGCTTCGGCGATCGCAGCAAGGGTGAGACCCTGGGCCGCGGCGGCGTCGCCGGCAGCACCCGTCGCGAGTCGGCGGGCAAGCTCGACGTGCGTCCGCGTCGCCAGCCGCCGACGGTCCGTCCGGCGAAGGCCTCGCCCTACACCGTGCTCCCGGGCGTCTCCTCGAGCCGTCCCGCCCCGAGCGGCCGCGGTTACCTGCCGCGCCCGAACCCGAACGTGACCGAGGCGCATCGCACCTTCACCGAGCGGCGTCGGTCGCACGGCGGCTACGGCGTCGGGCGCCACCGCGATCACGACAGCTGGAGCTTCGGGCTCTTCGTCGGCACCGGCGCCTGGTCGATCGGCTTCTCGGCCGGCCACCACGGCTACTACGACTACGGCCGCAGCGCGTCGTTCCACTTCGGCTTCGGCGGCGGTCCCTGGTACACGAACAGCTACCTCCACTCGGCCGGCTACGCGCCGTACTGGCACTCGCACTACTGGGGCAACCCCTTCTACCGGGGCTCGGCCTACTACTCCGGGTTCGGCCGCTACTCGCGGTTCCACTTCGGCTACTCGCACTACTACCCGTACTGCTCCTACACCCCCTATCCGCTCTACCGGTGGGGCTACTACGAGCCGTACTACGTGAGCTGCTACGCCAGCGCGCTGCCCGTCTACCGGACCTACTACTACGTCAACCGTCCGGTCTCGCGGCGCTACTACGCGGGCGTCTACTACGACGACTTCGTCGAGGCGGGCGATCCCTACGTCGACGAGGAGGTCGTGATCGACGTCTCCGAGGTCGACGCGGTGGGCTACGTGGACGACGGCGACGCCATCGCGAGCGTGCCGCTCGCCCCGGCGCTCGGATCGATCCCGAGCGAGCTGAGCACGCCCTTCGTCACGGACTTCCCGAGCGGACTGAGCTTCGAGGAGTACCTCGCCTACGGTGAGGAGGCGCTCTACAGCGCCAGCTACCTGCCGGCGGCCGAGGCCTTCCGTCGGGCGCTCCTGGCGCGCGAGTCGGACGACTACACGCGATTCCAGCTTGCGGTCGCGCTCTTCGGCGCCGGTCGCTACGCCCTCGGCGGCGAGCTGGTCGCCTCCGGGCTCGATCTCAACCCCGCGTGGCTGTTCCGCCGCTTCGACATCGCGGACGGCTTCGCGAGCCGGGCGGAGTTCGATTCGCGCGTGTCCGACCTCGAGCGGCATCTCGTCACCGACGACGAGGACCACGGCGCGCGCTTCATGCTCGCCTACGTCTACTACTACTCGGGCAACCTCTTCGGGGCGCGGAATCTCCTCCGCGTGCTCGACGATCGCGGCGTCGCCTTCGAGGGCGCCGACGCGATGGCGAAGGAGGCCGAGCAGCGGCTGACCAAGGCTCGCGAGGGGCGCTGATCCCCGTCGCGTCGGTTCCCGACCCGCGAAGCGGCCCCCCGTGCCCGGCACGGGGGGCCGCTTCACGTTCCGGATGCTAGTACGGTGCCAGTCACCGGATGTGCATTTCCGGGCGACTCGGTGGCGCATGCGGACGCCGGTGAACGGAAATGCACATCCGGTGACTGGCACCGTACTCGCATCCTCCGGCCCTTCGACGTCGTCGTTCGCGGGGGAGGAGGCACCGTACTCGCATCCTCCGGCCCTTCGACGTCGTCGTTCGCGGGGGAGGAGGCACCGTACTCGCATCCTCCGGCCCTTCGACCTCGTCGTTCGCGGGGGAGGAGGCACCGTACTCGCATCTTCCGGCGTCCTGGATCCGCCCCTCTCGATCAGCCGCTCGCCGCGTCAGTCAGGGCGGGGCAGCAGCGGAATCTCGAGCGTCGCCGCGCGGTCGTCGATGCGATAGCCGACGACGAGGCGTCCCGCCGTCCGGAGGCCGGTCCGGGGCACGCGGATCTCGAACCGGCCCGCGTCGAGGCGGAGGCGGGTCGGAGAGGGCAGGGTCGCGGGCTCGATCGTGAGCGAACCGATCTCGAGGCGGCGCCCCTCGGGCGCGGAGAGGAGCAGCGGTGTCTCCTCGTCGGCCCGGAGCTCGCGGGGACTCGCGGCGAGCGGTCCCCGGACCCAGATCCGGAGCGGGACCTCGAGGCGAAGGTGCGGATCGTCGCGTTCGCATTCGAGGACGACCGTCTCGTTCCGCCAGCCCGTGTCGCCGGCGGACCGGTACTCGAGGTCGAACTCGAGGCCGTCGGAGCCCGCCGGGCGCGGCTCGGAGAGGGTGAGGGAGCCACCGGCGAGGACGCGCGCGACGCGCGGCGCGGTGCCAATGAGGGAGCGCAGGCGGAAGGTCCCGCGGACCGCGGAACCGGCGTCCACCTCGAGGCGATCCGCTCCCGGCGGTTCGATCGCGAAGGGCGGCCGGATCTCCGCCTCGATCCAGACGTGACGGGGTTCGTCGAGACCCGTCGCGATCTCGATCGGCTTGCGCAGCGTTCCGGCGGCGACGCGGAGGTCGAGGTGGACGGGGATCTCCAACCGGCCCCCGGCGGGGATCTCGCCGCCTTCGAACTCGACGCGGGCGCAGCCGCACCGGGAGGTGACGCGGATCACCGCGAGCGGTCGCTCGCCCGCGTTCCGGAGGACCAGCGTCCGCGTGAGCCGTTCGCCCCAGTCGCGCCGGCCGAGGGCGAGGTCCGCCGCCTCGACCTCGAGCCGCGCGGGCGCGAGCTCGGGCTCCGCCGGTCCGCGTCCGCAGGCCGCCGTCAGCACGAGCAGGATGAGCGCATCCCGGACGATCCGAACTCTCCTCATCCGCGTCTCCCGTGCCGGTGTCGCCGCCATCCTATGGAATCGCCGGCGTCGTCCCCGCGGCGATCCGGTTCGCCGCCTTCGCCTCGCGGCGTCGGGGACGTATCCTCGCCCCGAGGGCGGGACGTCGCGATCCCGCCGCCGACCCCGCGACGAGCCGCCGCCATGCCCGAGTTCCGGATCTCCTGCGACTACGAACCGACCGGCGACCAGCCGCGCGCGATCGAGACCCTCTGTCGCGGGATCGCCGAGGGGCGCGCACAGCAAACCTTGCTCGGCGTCACCGGCTCCGGCAAGACCTTCACGATGGCGCAGGTCATCCGCAACTCGGGGCGGCCGGCGCTCGTCCTCGCCCCGAACAAGACCCTCGCGGCCCAGCTCTTCTCCGAGTTCCGCGAGCTCTTCCCCGACAACGCCGTCGGCTACTTCGTGTCCTACTACGACTACTACCAGCCGGAGGCCTACGTCGCCTCGACGGACACCTACATCGCGAAGGACTCCTCGATCAACGACCGCATCGACCGGCTGCGCCACGCCGCGACGCACTCCCTGCTGACCCGTCGTGACGTGATCATCGTCGCCTCGGTCTCCTGCATCTACGGCATCGGCTCGCCGAAGTCCTACGACGAGATGAGCGTGACCATCCGTCGGGACGAGGACATGGATCGCGACGAGCTCCTCCGTCGGCTGGTCGTGATGCAGTACGTCCGGAACGACTTCGCCCCGCGGCGGGGGAGCTTCCGCGCCCGCGGCGACGTGGTCGAGATCTTCCCCGCCTACGCCGAGGACAAGGTCCTCCGCGTCGAGCTCTTCGGCGACACCGTCGAGTCGATCAACGAGATCGACGCCCTCACCGGCGAGATCGTGCGCGAGATGGAGGGCATCGTCATCCACCCCGCGAGCCACTACGTGACGCCGAAGGAGGCGCTCGACCGGGCGGTCGAGTCGATCGAGGCCGAGAAGGTCGAGTGCGTCGACGGGTTCAAGAACCGCGGCCGCGTGCTCGAGGCCCAGCGCCTCGAGATGCGGACGAACCTCGACCTCGAGCTCCTCGAGGAGCTCGGACACTGCTCGGGCATCGAGAACTACAGCCGCCACCCCGAGGGCCGCACGGCGGGCGAGCCCCCGGCGACCCTGCTCGACTTCTTCCCCGACGACTTCGTCACCTTCATCGACGAGAGCCACGTCACCATGCCGCAGATCGGCGGGATGTACCGCGGCGACCGCGCGCGGAAGACCACCCTCGTCGAGCACGGATTCCGCCTTCCGAGCGCCCTCGACAACCGACCCCTCAAGGCCGAGGAGTTCGAGCAGCGCCGCCGCCAGGTCGTCTACGTCTCCGCCACCCCGGGCGACTGGGAGCTCGAGCAGACCGGCGGCATCACGGCCGAGCAGCTCATCCGTCCCACCGGTCTGCTGGATCCGGAGGTCGAGGTCCGTCCCGCGACGGGGCAGATCGACGATCTCCTCGCGCAGATCCGCGAACGGGTCGAGAAGGGCGGCAAGGTGCTCGTGACCTCGCTGACGAAGCGGATGGCCGAGAACATCACGGACTACTACCGCGAGCTCGGGATCCGCGTCCGCTATCTCCACAGCGACATCGACACCCTCGAGCGGCACGCGATCATCCGCAGCCTGCGCCTGGACGAGTTCGACGTCCTCGTCGGCATCAACCTCCTGCGCGAGGGTCTCGACATCCCCGAGGTGAACCTCGTGGCGATCCTCGACGCCGACAAGGAGGGCTTCCTGCGCTCGCGGCGCTCGCTCATCCAGACGATCGGGCGCGCCGCCCGCAACGTCGAGGGGCGGGTGATCCTCTACGCCGACCAGGAGACCGATTCGATCCGGGCCGCGCTCGAGGAGACGGGCCGCCGTCGGCGCGTCCAGGAGGAGTACAACACCGAGCACGGCATCACGCCGAAGACGATCGTGAAGCGCGTCGCGGACCTCCTGGAGTCGATCTTCGAGGCGGACTACGTCACCGTCGACATCGGCAACGAGGAGGAGGCGGTCGTCTCCTCGCCCGAGGAGCGGGCGAAGCTCCCGGAGATCGTCGAGGAGATGCGCGAGCGCATGTACGCGCTGGCGGGCGAGATGAAGTTCGAGGAGGCGGCCGAGATCCGGGATCAGATCCGCAAGCTCGAGACGCTCATCGAGAAGTCCTGATGGCGCTGCTTCCCTTCGACGCCGGGAGCGCCCGGCAGATCCCCCGCGAGCCGGGCTGCTACCTCTTCATCGGCGAGAAGAGTCGCGTGCTCTACGTCGGCAAGGCGGTGGATCTCCGCAGTCGCGTCGCGAGCTACTTCAATCGCGGTCAGGACGACCGGCTCGTCACGCGCTACGTCCACCGCTTCGCGAAGGGCATCGACTACGTCGTCGCGGGCAGCGAGAAGGAGGCGCTCCTCCTCGAGAACAGCCTGATCAAGAAGCACCGTCCGCGCTTCAACGTCCGCCTGACCGACGACAAGACCTACTTCAGCCTCGAGCTCGACCTCCGCGCCGAGTGGCCGCGCATCCGCATCGTGCGGCGGCGCCGGCAGAAGGACGGGGTGGTCTACTTCGGCCCCTATCCCTCGGCCTCGGCGTGCCGGCGGACGCTGCAGTTCCTGGGCTCCATCTTCCCGCTGCGGAGCTGCAGCGACTCGGTGCTCTACAACCGGACGCGGCCCTGCATCAGCTACGAGATCAAGCGCTGCGTCGCGCCCTGCGTCGGTCTGGTCGAGCGCCCCGACTACATGAAGATCGCCGACGACGCGGTCCGCTTCCTGCGGGGCAAGAACCTGGATCTCCTCACGGAGCTCGAGCGGAAGATGAAGGATGCCTCCGCCGCGCTCGAGTTCGAGCGGGCGGCCGAGCTCCGCGACCGCATCGAGGCGATCCGCACGACCGTCGACAATCCCCAGGTGACGCGCAACGCCCGCAAGGCCTTCGACGTCGTCGGGCTCTACCGCATCGAGGACGAGGTCCAGATCACGGTGCTCTTCGTGCGGGAGGGCGTCCTCGCCTCGAGCGCGAACTACCGCGTCGCGAACTTCCACGACACCGACGAGCTCCTGCGCGGCTTCCTCGGCCAGTTCTACGCCGATCGCCCCGCGCCGGAGGAGATCATCCTCCCGGAGGAGGCGGCCGAGATGAAGCTCCTCGAGGAGACGATCTCGGAGACGCAGGGTCGGGGCGTCCGCCTCGTCGTCCCGGAGCGCGGCGAGAAGCGTCGCCTGCTCGCGCTCGCCGAACGGAACGCCGAGGAGGCCTGGCGCCAGCGCCACGAGGATCGTCACGACGCGACCAGCACCCTCCAGACCCTCCGCCACGACCTCGAGCTCGTGCGGATGCCGCATCGCATCGAGTGCTTCGATCTCTCCAACCTGATGGGGCGACACGTCGTCGGCTCCTGCGCCGCCTTCACGGACGGCCGTCCGGACAAGGCGCGCTACCGCCGCTACAAGATCCGCACCGTCGAGGGGCAGGACGACTTCGCGGGAATGGCCGAGGTCATCCGCCGGCGCCTCACGCGTGGACTCCGCGAGGACGACCTTCCCGACCTCATCGTGATCGACGGCGGCAAGGGCCAGCTCGGGGCCGCGCACGCGGTCCTGAAGGAGCTGGGCGTCGATCGCGTCGATCTCGTCTCGCTCGCGAAGGCCCGCGAGGAGCGGGAGGGATCGCACGCGCTCCGGACGAAGGAGCGCGTCTTCCGTCCCGGCTCCGAGCTGCCGATCGTGCTGGAGATGGACTCGCCGGCCTCGAAGCTCCTCGTGCGCGTGCGCGACGAGGCGCACCGCTTCGCCATCACCTACCACCGACGCCTGCGCGAGAAGGCGGACGTGACGAGCGTGCTGGAGCTCGTGCCCGGGATCGGGCCGCGCAAGGCGCGGGCGCTGCTGAAGACCTTCGGGTCGGTGCGCGCGGTCCGCGAGGCCGACGATGCCGTGCTCGCGGCGATGCCCGGGATGACGGACCGTCTCGTGGCCGATCTGCGCGCGTTCTTCGCGAACGCCGGGCATCTCGAGGACCGGACGGGGCGGACCGAGGTCGACCCCGACGACACCTGATCAGATCCGCGGCACCGCGTCGAGATCGAGGGTGTCGAGCCGATCGGGGAGGGCGGCGAGGAAGTCCGCCGGGTCCCCCTCCGGTCCGACGATCACCACGCGTCGGCCCTCCACCCGGACCTCGCCCGCGCCGACGAGATCGAGCGGGATGGAGATCGCCTCGCGGTGGAGCTCGCGCTCGTCCGTGATCTCGAGGACGCGCCGCGTGAACTCGCGGAATCCGGCGAGGTCCACCGTCAACCTCCGGCGACGAGCTGCTGGGTGACCCAGAACAGGCCGACCGCGAACGCGATGACGGCCGCGATCAGGACCCAGCGTCCCAGCCCGCCTTCCTGGGAGACGTCTCGTCCGAGCAGGCTCGCCTTCTTGCCGACGTTCTCGCTGAAGGCGAGGTGCCGGTCGCCGGAGACGCTCGGACGCGAGCCGGAAGCGCTGCGGGCGCGCACCGAGATGTCGTTCGCCCCGAACTCTCCCGTCCGACCGATGCCGTCGTCCGCCGCGGGACGGGCCCGCGGGACGGGCGCCACCGCCGGCCCCGTGCCGTCGTCGTCGAGGAACATGATCTCGACGTCGCCGAGGCGGAATCGCGCGCCGTCCTCGAGGTTCGCGTCCACGACCGGTTGGTCGTCGATCCGGATCCCGGTCGAGCTGCCGGCATCCTCGATGCGCCAGCCGTCCGCGGCCCGGAAGACCCGCGCGTGTCGGCGGGAGATCGTGGCCTCGGCGATCGGGATGTCGTTGTCGGCCAGCCGGCCGATCGTTTGTTCGCTCGCGAGGCGGAACTCCGTACCACGGAGTTCGCCGCTCACGACGACGAGCTTCGCCATCTTCCTCACTCTCTTCGGAAACGTTGCGGGTACGCCTCCGGGGATCCTACCCCGAGCCGGGTGCGGCCGGGAAGGATCGTTCGCGCCATCATAACTCCGCCGGGGGGGCCGGGCGCCGGAGAAGCTGCGGTGGTTTCCCGCGGGTCGCCGGCAGAGGCTATCCTCCGTCCATGAGCGAAGCCGTCACGGACGCCCGCCCGGTCCTCGTCGAGGCGATCGGCCTCGGGAAGAGCTATCCCAAGCGCCACGCGACCGATCCCGATTCGGCGCTCGAGGGCTTCGACCTCGTCGTCCGGGCCGGGGAGGCCGTCGTCCTCGCCGGCGGGAACGGCGCCGGCAAGAGCACCGCTCTCCGGATCCTCGCCGGCATCGAGGAGCCCTCGCGCGGACGCGCGCTCGTCGGCGGACTCCCGCCCCGCGCGCTCGCGGCCCGCCGGATGACGGGCTGGCTGCCCGATACCGCGGAACTCTTCCCCTTCCTCGACTGGCGCGAGACCCTCGACTTCTTCGTGAAGCTCGCGGACGGCGAGCGCGCCGCGCTCACGGCGCGGGCGGCCGAGCTGGCGGAGACCTTCGGACTGACCGCCTTCGGGCGGAAGCGGGTGCGGACCTACTCGCTCGGCATGCGTCGACGCCTGGCGATCGCGGCGACGCTCGTCGCGGCTCCGCGCGTGCTCCTCCTGGACGAACCGATCGGGGGGCTCGACCCCGACGGGCAGCATCTCTTCTCCGAGGTCATGCGACGCGAGAAGGACCGGGGCGCGGCGCTCGTCGTGTCCTCGCACCATCTCGGTCGGAGCGAGGAGTTCGCGGACCGCCTCGTCGTCCTCCGCCGGGGCCGCATCGGCCTCGCGGGCGCGATGGGAGAGCTCGCCGAGCGACTCGGATCGCGGGACATCACCGCGCACGGGCTCGACGGGGCGGCGCTCGCGGCCCTGGCCGATCGCGCGCGCGAGCTGGGCGGAACGCTCGACGCGCCGCGGCTGGCCGCCTCGGAGATCGAGAGCTTCATCCTCGACGCCGATCCCGAGACCCCGGCGTGAGCGCGGATCCGGGCCTCTTCCGCGGGGCCGTCCGGTCGGTGCCGGCCGCGGCCGGACTGGTGGGACGGGAACTCCTGCGCGGGCGGACCTTCGTCGGTCTCCTCGTCGTCTACCTGCTCCACCTCAGCGTCCACCGCGCGCAGCTCGGCCTGCCGCCGGGCGTCGCCGCGGCCCGCTTCCTCGACCATGCCTTCACGGGCCTGACCGTGCTGCTCGTCTTCGCCGCTCTCGTCTTCGGCCTCGCGCCCGCGGCGGGATCGAGGGAGGAGTCGCCGGCGGCGGGTTCGGCGCTGGGGCGACGTCTCGCCGGCGATGCGGCCTGGTACTGGGGACGCGCGATCGGACTGGCCGGCGTTCTCGTCGCCCTCGCCTTCGGTTTCGCGCTGCTCGCGGGGACGCACTTCGCCGCTCGCTTCGGCGGCTTCGACGCCCAGCCCGTCCGACGTCAGGTCGAGTCCGACAGCTTCGTCCGCGGGCGGAAGGTCCGCCATCTCCAGAAGGTCGGCGATCGGCTGCGCTTCGCGCTCGAACGTCCCACGGGCCCCGTCGTCCACGGCGAGGCGCGGGTCGAGATCCGGCTCGCCCCCCAGCTCGCGATCTTCCGCGAGGGCGGGGCGACGCGCGCGTCCTACCCCGTCCGCTGGCGCCTCGAGGAGCCGGGCGGGCGGTTCCGGGCCGAGGGCGTCGTCGGCTTCCGCGAGGGGAAGGCGGCCCGGATCCGCACCCTCTACCGCGGGTCCGCGCGGCCCGACTCGCTGGTGCTCGAACTCGAGAAGATCGATCCCGAGTACGTCGTGGGCTTCCGTCGCGAGGGCGTCCGCGCGCTGGCGGAGCCCCGCAGTCTCCCCGCGAGCCTCCTCGAGGGCGCCCTCGTCGCCGCGCTCCAGGCGGCGGCCTTCGGCGGGATCGCGATCTTCTGCGCCCGGCGCTTCGGCCGCGCCACGGCCTGGATCGCCGCGGGAGGCCTGTCGATCCTCGCCGCCTCCTTCGACGCGCTCGAGTACGGCCCCCTCGCCGCCCTGGGGCCGCAGGCGCGAGACTTCGTCGTCTCGACGCTCCGATTCCTGGTCCCCGACCTCGGAGCCTGCGATCCCGCGGACTGGCTCGCGGCGGGGAGGGCGGTCACGCTCGCGCCGGTGGGGGCGACGGGGCTGCGCCTTGTCGTGACCGTCTTCCTCCTCGGCTTCGTCGCCGGCGTCCTCGCGCGGAGGCGGGCGTCGTGAGGCGTCGCGCGATCGCCTTCCTCGCCCTGGCGCTCGTCGCCGGCGGCACCGTCGCGCTGCGCCTGCGGCTCGAGGAGCGCGTGACCGCGACCGGCGTCATCCGCCCGGCGGACCGTCCGAACTCGCTCTTCGGCGCCCTCGTCGGCGGCGCCTTCCGACCTCTCTTCCTCGAGTACCTCTGGACGAAGGCGGACGCGCTCGCCCGGGAGGGGCGCAACTGGGAGGTCGTCGAGATCCACGGGCGCATCACCCGGCTCGACCCCGACAATCCCCGCGCCTACCACGCGCAGGCCTGGTGGCTGACCTACGACCTCGCCCAGTCGGAGCCGGATCCGCCCGAGCGCTGGCGTCTCTACCGGCGAGCGATCGATCACGTCCGGGCCGGCCTCGCCCGGCATCCCGACGACTGGCCGCTCCTCGACCTGCGCTTCGAGATCTTCTTCTCGCACGTCGCGGCCGATCCCTATCTCGACCGACAGTGCCGCGCGAACCTCGGCGCGGACGGGCTCGCCATGGCGCTGGACGCCGCCTACGCGATGCGTGCCGCCCATCCCGACCGCCCGGCGGCCTGGGACGCGCTGCGCGTCGCCGGAGAGGAGACGGTCGAGCGCCTCCTCAACGTGGGGCGGACCGCGGACGGCGCGCGCGGCATGGAGGAACTCGCCGCCATCGGCGTCGCCATGCGGCAGCGCTTTCCCGACGACCCCGTCGCGGCCGAGGTGGCGACGAGCTACCCCCTCTGGGTGCCGATCCTCCGGGCGCTCGAGACGACGCTCGCGGCCTTCGACGAGAGCGGAGATGCGGGCCCGGAAGGGGAGGCGCTCCTCGCCGACCTGGAGGCGCGCATCGAGGCGCTCGCGGGCGCTCCGGACGCCCTCCGCACGGACCCCGAGGTCGAGCGCTTCGACGCCGCGCTCGTCGCTCTCATCCACAGTCGTATCATGGGGTTAGCGCAGCGCATGCTGCTCGCGAAAAGGCCCTCGGCCGCCTTGCCCCACCTGGACTGGGTCGGTAGATTGGCCCGCCTCACCGAGGGACGCCTCGGACCCCGAATGCCCTACTACACGGAGGCTTACGTCAGTCTCCTGCGCCAGATCGCGGAGCTCGACGCGGCCTGGCGCGAGGCATCGGGACGCCGAGACCCGTCCGCGGCGGCGTTGCGCGATCGCCTCGAGCGATCGCTGGAGGACCTCGATCGACGGTTCCGCGAGCGAACGGGACGGAGCGACGGATTCACGTCGCGCTTCGTCGCCGACCGCTTCGGCGCCTGATCCGCCCCCGGCGGTGCGATCGCAGCCGTTTCGAGACACGCCCGACACGGGCCCGACCGAGAAAGTGGAACGATGGCCGAGAACATGATCTGGATCGCGATGGCGGCGCCGGTGCTGGCGCTGGTCTTCGTGATCATCCTGACCAAGAAGATCTACAGCCTCTCCGCAGGCACCGAGAAGATGCAGGAGATCGCGAAGGCGATCCAGGACGGCGCCAAGGCCTTCCTGATCACCGAGTACAAGGTGCTCGTGGGCTTCGTCGCGATCCTCGCCCTCGTCCTGGCCTTCGGCCTCGGCGAGCACGCGAACGGGATCGAGGTCGCCTCCTCCTTCCTCCTCGGCGCGATCCTCTCCGCCGTCGCGGGCTGGATCGGCATGCGCGTGGCCACGAAGGCCGCGGTGCGCACGACCGAGGCCGCGAAGACGAGCCTCTCGTCCGCGCTCTCCGTCGCCTTCTCGAGCGGCGCCGTCATGGGCCTCTCGGTCGTCGGTCTCGGCCTCCTCGGCCTGACGGTCCTCTTCAAGGCCTGGGGCGCCGACCTCGCGGCCACGGAGTCGATCTTCGGCTTCTCGCTCGGCGCCTCGACGATCGCGCTCTTCGCGCGCGTCGGCGGCGGCATCTTCACGAAGGCCGCCGACGTCGGCGCCGACCTCGTCGGCAAGGTCGAGGCGGGCATCCCCGAGGACGATCCGCGCAACCCGGCCACCATCGCCGACAACGTCGGTGACAACGTCGGCGACGTCGCGGGCATGGGCGCCGACCTCTTCGAGTCCTACGTCGGCTCGATCATCGCCGCGATCGCGCTCGGCTTCACCGTCAACCTCGGCATCTTCAACCTCGCCGAGGGCGCCGATCTCGACGTCGTCCGCCAGGGCCTGACGATGCTGCCGCTCGGCCTCTCCGGCCTCGGCATCATCGCCTCGATCATCGGCACCTTCGTGGTGAAGACGAACGACGACAAGAAGATCCACTCCGCGCTCTTCCGCGGCCTGATCCTCGCGTCGGTCCTCGTGATCGGCATCGCCTTCGGCCTCGTCCGGATGCTCGAGCTTCCGATCGAGCTCTTCTACATCGTCGTCGCCGGCCTCGTCGCGGGCGTCGTCATCGGAAAGCTCACCGAGTACTACACCGCGGGTGAGTTCAAGCCGGTCCACTCGATCGTCGCCGCGACCAAGACCGGTTCCGCCACGACGATCATCCAGGGCCTCGCGGTCGGCATGAAGTCCTGCGCGCTGCCGGTCATCGTGATCGCGATCGCCATCTACCTCAGCTATCACTGGGGCGGCGTGTACGGCATCGCCCTCTCGGCCGTCGGCATGCTCTCGACCCTCGGCATCAGCCTCGGCGTCGACGCCTACGGTCCGGTCGCCGACAACGCGGGCGGCCTCGCCGAGATGAGCGAGTGCGCCCCCGAGGTCCGCAAGCGCACCGACGCCCTCGACTCGGTCGGCAACACGACCGCGGCCATCGGCAAGGGCTTCGCCATCGGCTCCGCCGCGCTCACGGCGCTGGCGCTCTTCTCCGCCTTCAGCGAGAAGGTCATCAGCGGCATCAACGGCGCGCTCGGTCGCCTCGAGGGCGAGGAGCTCATCACCAAGGTCAAGGAGCTCTCGGCGAGCGGCCTCATCTCCTTCCAGGGGAACACCGCCACCAAGCTCTCCTTCGACGTCAGCGACGCCGGCGTGCTCATCGGCCTCCTGCTCGGCGGCGTGCTGCCCTTCCTCTTCAGCGCGATGACGATGGAGGCGGTGGGCCGCGCGGCCGGCAAGATGATCGACGAGGTCCGTCGTCAGATCCGCGAGATCCCCGGCATCATGGAGGGCAAGGCAAGCCCGAGTACGCCAAGTGCGTCGCCATCTCCACCGCCGCGGCGATCAAGGAGATGATCGTGCCCGGCATCCTCGCCGTCGTCGCGCCGCTGATCGTCGGCTGCTTCCTCGGCCCGGCGGCCCTCGGCGGCCTGCTCGCCGGCGCCCTCGTGGCCGGCGTGCTGCTCGCCATCATGATGGCCAACTCGGGCGGCGCCTGGGACAACGCGAAGAAGGAGATCGAGGCCGGCGCCGGCGACGGCAAGGGCTCGAACGACCACAAGGCCGCCGTCGTCGGCGACACCGTGGGCGACCCCTTCAAGGACACGTCGGGACCCTCGATCAACATCCTCATCAAGCTGATGTGCATCGTGTCGGTCGTCTTCGTGCCGCTCTTCGTCAAGTTCATGCTCTGATCCGGTTTCCGGGGCCCTTCCCGGCTTGCCGGGGAGCCTCGACCGGAATCGATCGCGGCCGGAGCCCATGCTCCGGCCGCGCTTTTCATACCTCGTATTCGCTTGATCGCCCCCGGGCCGGGCCCGATATTGGGATGGTCTACCCACGGAGAAGCCATGAGCGACAAGTCGACCCAGACCTCTCTCTCGCACTCACCTGCCTCCGTCGCCCACCGGATCGGCGACATCATCCTCGACAAGAAGGGACTGGACCTCGTGGTCATCGAGATCGGACGGATCTCGAGCCTCGCGGACTACCTCGTCATCGCGACGGTCGAGAACAGCCGGCAGCTCCAGGCCATCGCCCGCGAGCTGCAGGAGAAGATGAAGAAGGAGGGTTCGCCGCGCCTCGGGGACGAGGGCGTCGACCAGGGCTGGTGGGTCCTGCTGGACTTCGGGGACGTCATCGTCCACCTGATGCAGCAGGAGGCGCGCGACTTCTACGCCATCGAGGCCCTCTGGGCCGACGGTGACGTGGTCCGCCGCTCCGCCTGAGTCGAGCGGGAACTCCTCCCCGCGCGCCGGGACGCCTCCGCGGCGACCGGGCGGGGCCCGCGTCGCCGCCGGGACGGAGCGCTCTTCGACGAGAACGAAAAAGGGGCCGGAGTCTTCGCGACTCCGGCCCCTCGTTTTCGTCTGGAGGTTCGGCGCCTCAGTCGGTGGCGCGCGGCGGCGAGAGGTCGACCAGGGTGACCGACTCGCGGAAGAAGCCGAGGATCGCGGCGACGTTCTCCTCGACGGTCGGCAGGGCCGCGACGAGCTCCGCCTTGGCCAGGTGGGCCCGGCGGCGGAAGGCGCGCATGTCGTCGGTCACGTAGCCGACCATGTCGCCGTTGAGGTCGCGGAGGACCCAGACCTGACGGTCGTTCTCGTCGGCGTGATCGCCGTCGAGGTAGAGGGTCCGCTCGACGGTGCCGAGGCGCTCGTCGCCCTTCGTCACCGCGAAGAGCTGGAGGATCTCGAAGCTGTCCGCCGGGTCGCGGAACCGGACCTCGCCGGTCCCGTGCGACTGCTCCTCGGTGACGCAGCCGCCGAGGGCGAGCGCGGCGACGACGAGCGTCGCGAAGATGCTGGTGAATCGGGCCATCGCGACCGGGTCTCCTCTTTCCCGCGGAGGACGCCGGAGCGTCCCGAAAGCGGGGGCATGCTATCATGGGCCCACGAGGCGAGGAAGTGTGAGCGAGACGAGCGGTTCCTTGGACGGCGAGATCCGCATCGAGAGCGTGGCGAGCTTCTTCGCCGAGAAGGGCCCTCTGGCGAGGGCCCTTTCCGGTTATCGGCCGCGGCCCCAGCAGCTCGCGATGGCGCAGGCGGTCGCCCGCGCCGCCGATCGCGGCCACCACCTCGTGGTCGAGGCCGGCACCGGCGTCGGCAAGAGCTTCGGCTACCTCGTCCCCCTCATCCTCGGGCCGCTCACCGAGGGGCGCCGCGTCCTCGTCAGCACCCAGACCCTGAGCCTGCAGGATCAGCTCTTCACGAAGGACCTGCCCTTCTTGCGGGGCTGCCTCGACCTCGACTTCCGGGCCGAGGTCGCGAAGGGGCGCTCGAACTACCTCGCCCCCCGACGGCTCGAGCGCGCGCTCGCCGAGGCCCGCGGCCGGCTGGGCGGCGAGGGGCTCGCCGAGGAGCTCGAGCGCCTGCGTCGCGAGATCGGCCGGACCCGCGAGGGGACCCGGCAGGAGATCCTGCCGCTGCCCTGGGGCGAGGCCTGGGACGCGGCGCGTTCCGAGCGCCACGATTGCCTCGGGCAGGAGTGCCCGCACTTCGACGACGACTGCTGGTTCCACCGCGCGCGGCGACGGGTCTTCACCGCCGACCTCGTCATCGTCAATCACAGCCTCTTCTTCGCCGACCTCGCGCTGCGCGACACCGGTAACGCCGTCCTGCCCGACTACGACGTCGTCGTCTTCGACGAGGCGCACGGCCTGGAGGCCGCGGCCCTGTCGCACTTCGGGGCGCGGATCTCGCGGGCCCAGGTCCTCGCCGCGCTGGCGCGCCTGCACCGACCGACGCGGGGGCGGGGCCTGCTCGTCTCGGTCCCCGGATCCGAGATCGCCCGCGCCGCGGTGGGCGAGGCCGCCCGGGCGGCCGGCGCTTTCTTCACCGAGGTCGCGCTCCTCTGCGGTCGCGAGGACCAGCGCGAGATCCGCGGGGAGGAGGGGCTCGAGGACGGCCTGCGCGAGCCGCTCGCCGCCCTTTCGGCCGAACTCGACGCGCTCGCGAAGCGACAGGGCGACCGGGGACGGCAGGCCGAGCTCGCCTATCATTCCGCCCGCATCCAGGAACTCGCCGACGCGACGGGGCGCTGTCTCGAGATCGACGAGGATCGCGTCCACTGGGTCGAGAAGGGAGCCGGCCTCGAGGACGTCGCGCTCGAGATGCGGCCGCTCGAGGCCGGACCGCTCCTGCGCGAGCGGCTCTTCGACCGCGTGCGGAGCGTCGTGATGACCAGCGCGACGCTCTCGGTCGGGCGGTCCGGCGGTCTGGCCTGGGTCGCGAAGCGGCTCGGCGTCCCCGAGGCCGAGAAGCTCCAGCTCGGCTCGCCCTTCGACTTCGGCGAGCGCGTGCGGCTCCGCGTGCCGACCTGGCTCGATCAACCCCGCGACGACGAGGAGTGGTGGGATCGGGCCTCGCGCGCCGTGCTCGACTACATCGAGCGCTCGCAGGGGGGAGCCTTCGTCCTCTTCACGAGCTACGGCGCCATGCAGTCGGTCCGGCGGCGGATCGCGGGGCGCCTCGAGCAGCTCGGCTTCCCGCTGCTCGTCCAGGGAGACGGCCTCGGCCGGGCCGCGATGCTCGACCGCTTCCGCGAGGACGAGCGCAGCGTGCTCCTCGGCGCCGACAGCTTCTGGCAGGGCGTCGACGTGAAGGGGGAGGGGCTGCGTCTCGTCGTGATCGCGAAGCTGCCCTTTCCCGTCCCCTCGCTGCCCATCAATCGGGCGCGCGCCCGACGGATCGAGGCCCGCGGCGGGAACGCCTTCCGGGAGCTCTACCTCCCGGAGGCGATCGTGCGCTTCAAGCAGGGGTTCGGGCGCCTCATCCGCTCGGAGGACGACCGCGGCACGGTCGTCGTCCTCGACACCCGCATCCTCGGGAAGAGCTACGGCCGCAGTTTCCTCGAGGCGCTGCCGTCGATCTCGGTCCTCGAGGACTGAGGCGAGGCGCGAGCGTTACTTCGCGGCGCGGGCGTCGGCGACGATCTTGCGCGCGACCTCCTCGGCCGCCCGGTTCGTGTCGATCCCCTCGGCGCGGGCGTGGGCGAAGGTCGAACGCAGCGCCTCGGCGATGTTCGAGATCTTCTTCATCGCTACGTCCTCGTCGTAGCCGCCCGGCTCGAACTCGCAGCTCACGTTGACGATGCCGCCCGCGTTGATGACGAAGTCCGGGGCGTAGAGGATGCCGCGCTCGAGGAGCATCTCGCCGTGGCGATCGTCGGCGAGCTGGTTGTTCGCGGCGCCGGCGACGATCTTGCAGGAGAGGCGGGGGAGGGTGCCGTCGTCGAGGATGGCGCCGAGGGCGCAGGGGGCGAAGACGTCGCAGGCCACGTCGTAGATGGCGTCGGGCTCGACCCAGGCGACCTGGGGGTGATTCTCGCGGACGAGGGCGATCTTCTCCTCGTCGATGTCGGTGGCGGTCACCGTCGCGCCCGCGGCGATCAGCTTGTCGATCAGCGTCCGGGCGACGGCGCCGACGCCCTGGATCGCCACGTGGCGACCGCGCGGATCGTCGCTCCCGAAGACGTCGGCGAGGCAGGTCTTGATGCCGAGGAAGACGCCATGGGCGGTGTAGGGAGAGGGGTTGCCCGAGCCGCCCTTCTCGCGGGAGAGGCCCGTCACGTGACGGGTCGTCTCGGAGACGCACTCGAGGTCGCGGACGCCGATGTTGACGTCCTCGGCCGTGATGTAGAGGCCGCCGAGGGAATCGACGAAGCGACCCATCGAGCGCATGAGCTCCGGCGTCTTGATCTTCTTCGCGTCGCCGATGATGACCGACTTGCCGCCGCCGAGACCGGTGCGCGCGATCGCCGACTTGTAGGTCATGCCCTCGGAGAGGCGCAGGACGTCGGTCATGGCCGCGTCGTCGCTGGCGTAGTTCCACATCCGCATGCCGCCGAGGGCGGGGCCGAGCGTGGTGTCGTGCACGGAGATGATGGCCCGGAGACCCGTCTCGTCGTCCGTGGCGCGCACGACCCGCTCGTAACCTTCGACCCGGATCTCCTCGGTGCGCAGCGTCATGGGAACCCTCTCCGACGGAATGGTGTTTCGCGCCCCGGGCGGTGACGGGGTGCTCGCCGAGGGGGCGGAGCGGCCGGGGCGCCGGATTCTATGGCGGGTCGGGACGGGCGGCAATCCGGCCGGGCCGGCCCCCGAGCGAGGCGCAAGCGACGGCCGAGACCGGATTTCGGGAATCCCCCGGCCAATTTCCGCGTCAAGTTAGTGTCTCCTAGTTAGCGCACGCTTTCTCCCGGCGAGGACAGTCCCCGACGGAAGGACGAGCGAGCGAGAGTGATCGCAAGTCTCTTCCCATGATGATGTTGCGGTTTCTCACGAAACAGGAGGTGAAATTGGCCCGCGGCTTGCTCCAGGGAGAGTGACGCCTCGGGCCTCGGGCCCGGGACGGCCCCGAGGGGCCCCGGAGCCGGTCGATTCCGACCGGAGCCCGGAGACCGGAGAGAGTAGGAGGGCCACGCCATGAAGACCGAACTGAGCCGAAGCGAACCCGTCGAGGAGCGGGACGCCGTCGTCGAGAGCCCCGCCAGGGCCGGCGTCGAGAGCCGTCGGAGCCCGGAGGAGATCGAAGCGGAGCGGGAGCTGATCCGTGCCGTCCAGGCCGGTGACCACGCCGCCTTCGAGACCCTGGTGAAGACCTACGAGCAGAAGGTCTTCTGGGTGGCCTACAACTTCCTCGGCAACACCGAGGACGCCCGGGACGTCGCCCAGGACAGCTTCATGCGGGTCTTCAAGGCCATCGACCGCTTCGACCTGCGCTTCAACTTCTACACCTGGCTCTACCGGATCGTGGTCAACCTCTCGATCGACCGCATCCGCAAGAAGAGCAAGCGGGCCACGGTCAGCATCGAGGACTTCCCCACGGACCCGGCGGACGAGCGCACCCCCGAGGACGCCTTCCGCGAGACCGAGAAGGGCCGGAAGATCCTCGAGGTCCTCGACGAGCTTCCGACGAAGTACCGCACGATGATCGTGCTGCGCGACATCGAGGAGCTGAGCTGCGAGGAGATCGCGGTGATCATCGGCTGCACCAACGCCACCACGCGGTGGCGCCTGCACCGGGCCCGCGAGCTCTTCAAGGAGCGCTGGGAGCGCATCGAGATCTGACGAGACACCGCGGCGCGTGATCGCGGGTTGGGAAGGACGAGGGGGCGCCCCCGCGAGGTGGCGCCCCCTCTCCGTTCCCATGCGATGTCAGTCACCAGATGCACGTACGGTGCCAGTCACCCGATGTGCATTTCCGGGCGAATCGGTGGCGCATGCAGACGAGGTGGAACGGAAATGCACATCGGGTGACTGGCACCGTACGTGCATCCTCCCCGCCGGTGCTGCGGCGCCGCAAGAGACCCCGCCGACCGCGTCAGCGCGCCAGCCGCAGCACCTCGCCCACGAGCTTCTCGATGCCCGCCGCGACCTCGCTCGGGCGGGCGTCGTACATGTAGGCGGGGCAGGTCACGATCTTCTTCGCCTCGTCGGTGACCGCGCGCTCGACGGGGCAGGTCTGGTGGTGCGCACCGAGCGCCTCGAGCGCCTGCGCCGTGCCCGCGTCCTCGCCGATGGTGATCGTCGGGCCCTCGTCGCCGAGGGCGAGGGCGACGAGCGCCGGGGCGATGCAGATCGCGCCGATGGGCTTTCCGGCCGCGTGGACGGCGCGCAGCATCCCGGCGACGTCCTCGCGGATCGAGGCCTTCGGACCCTCGAGCGCGAAGGAGGAGAGGTTGAGGGCGGCGCCGAAGCCGCCGGGCATGACGATCCCGTCGAGCGAGGCGGGATCGACCTCGGAGAGCGGCGCGATCTTCCCGCGGGCGATGCGGGCGGCCTCGACGAGGACGTTGCGGGTCTCGCCCGTCGGCTTTCCCGTCCGGTGGTCGACCACCTGCCGCTGGTCGGCGTCCGGGGCCATGCAGACGATCTCGGCGCCGGCACGGTCGAGAGCCACGAGGGTCGAGACCGCCTCCGTGATCTCGGCTCCGTCCAGGAATCCGCTGCCCGAGAGGATCACTCCGATGCGCGCCATCGCGTCACTCCTTCGTCACGGGGAAGGGCGCGGGGCGCCGCCTCCCGCCCTGGTCGTCAGTCCTGATCGTCGCGGTCGAGGCCGAACTCGTAGCCCTCGGTGAGCTCCGCCGCGCCGCCGGTGTCGAGCCCCTTCGGCGAGGCGGCGCCGGCCGCCTCGAGGCGGGCGATCCGGCCCCGGAGTTCGCGCACCACGCGTTCGAGCGAGGCGATCGTCCGGGTGTGATCGACGACGACCTCGTCGAGCTGCTCGACGAGGTGCTCGAGGTGGGCCATCGAGGTCTCGATCGCGGTGAGGCGGCGTTCGGTGGGCATGGTCGGCTCCGGCTTCGCGGCGATGATAACGAACCACGCCCGGCGGGAGAGGGGGCGCGTCCCGGGCCTGTTAGTCTGAGGACGTCACCCCCCAGGAACCGGAGCGGATCGCGTGCCTCCCGCCGAACGCAACGTCGCCATCCTCTTCGGATTCGCCCTGCTCGCCGCGGTGGTGTTCCTCGTCATCCTCTGGGCGGGTCGCCGCGCCACCGACCTCCCCGAGGAGGGGACGCCCGCCTACGAGGAGGCGCTCGAGCTGCTCGCGGAGCGCGTGCGGACGAGCGGCGATCTCGAGCCGATGACCGTCCCCGACTTCGACCGCCGGCGGAGCAGCATGCAGATCGACGAGGGGCGTCAGATCTGCGCGGTCTCCGGCGCGGTCCAGCGGCAGGACGCGACGGCGCGGCCGCGCCGGCTCGTGCTCCAGGGCCCGGGCGACCTCAGCGGGCGGCGCGTCGTGTGCTGCTTCGAGGGAGATCTCCCGACGGACCTGGCCGTCGGCGACGAGATCGTCCTGCGCGGGGTCGCGGCCGACTTCTTCGGCCAGCGCGGTCTCCACTTCTGCGTGATCCAGGCGCGCTGACGCGCGCCGCGGCTCAGCCGACGTCGTCCAGCGAGTCGACCGTCCGGTTGCCGAAGTAGACCTCCTCGGGGCGCTGCGAGCGCTTCACGAAGAGGACGACGCCGATGATGAAGCCGTAGATGCAGCCCACGCCCGCGATCTGGAACCAGGGCGAGATGCCCGCGAGGGCGATCGCGTCGATCACGTCGAGGTGCCGTCCGGGCACGAGCGACCGCGCCTGCCAGACCTTCACGCACCAGGCCGCGAGCAGCACGAAGAAGAGCAACAGGTAGTTGCTCATCAGGCGCGCCTTCATCGCGGCGAGGAAGCTGATCTTGTAGGTCGGCGTGAGGAGGTCCTGCGCGACGTAGAAGCCCCAGTTCTCGACCGGGCTCGTCAGGTCGCGGCGCAGGATCGGCACGTAGAAGTTCTCCTCGATGCGCCGCACGCGCGTGCGCCACACGTCGTAGAAGCGGAAGCGCCGCGACTCGAGGAAGAGCATCGTGAAGATCATGTACATGCCGAGCACGAGGAGGATCGATCCCTCCGCGCTGCGCTGGCTGAACGAGTAGGAGAGAAGCGCGCCGATCGAGACGACGGCCCAGTTGGTCGTCACGTCGAGACGGGTGCGCCAGATCTGCGCGCGGTGCTGCTCGCCCCGGTAGAGGTGGACCATGGCGGCGATGTATTCGGAGCGGACGAGCGGAGTATCCTCGAAGCTCGTCTTGTCCTTGTCGATCGCCATGCGATGTCCTCCGTGTCCGACGTTACCAGCCGCCCGATCGCTTTCAACGCGCCCCCGCGGGCCCCGTCTCCGCGCCGAAGGTGCCGAGCTGCCGCATCGCCTCCCAGGCGACGATGCCGGCGGCCGTCGCGAGGTTGAGGCTGCGGACCGGACCGGGCTGCTCGATGCGCACCCCGTCCGCGCCGAAGTCCCGGTGGATCTCGGGCGGGAGCCCCCGGGACTCGTTGCCGAGGCAGAGGAGATCACCCCCTCGGAATCGGAACTCGGCGAGCCCGACCCGGGCTCGCGTCGTCACGGGCACGATCCGGGCGCCGCCGACGGCGCGGAGCAGATGCCACACGCTCGGGTGCCGTTCGAGGCGGACCTCGGGCCAGTAGTCGACCCCCGCGCGGCGGAGCGCCTTCTCCGAGAGCGAGAAGGCGGGCTCGCCCACGATGTGGAGCGGGATCCCCATCGCGACGGTCAGTCGGGCGACGTTGCCGGTGTTCTGGGGGATCTCGGGGTCGAAGAGCACCAGCCCGAGGGGCGGAGTCGTCACCACTTCGGCTCCAAACCGGGGCCTCACGGGGGCTTCGGGCGCGTTCCTTTCGCGCTCCGGCCACTTGAAGACCGCCGCTCGACCTCTTATCTTCCGGCTGCCTGGGGACGTAGCTCAGCTGGGAGAGCGTCGCGTTCGCAATGCGAAGGTCGTGGGTTCGATCCCCATCGTCTCCACTCGGTGATCGAAGACGCCCCGCCGGCAGCCGCCGGGCGGGGCGTTCTCGTTTCCGGGGCCGCGTTCAGGCCGCCCCCACCGGAGCGACCAGGATCTGGGCCTGCCGCGGGGCGATCGCCTCGAGGTGCTCCCGCAGCCCGGCCAGACGCCCGACCCGCCCGAGGACGAGCACCGAGCCCCCGAATCCCGCCCCGAGGAGCCGCGCTCCGAGACAACCGGCGTGTCGCGTCGCGTGGGCGACGATCGCGTCGAGCCGCGGGGTCGAGACCTCGAAGTCGCCGGCGAGGCTCGCGTGCGAGGCGCGGACGAGCCGTCCGAGCGCCTCGAGATCTTCGGCCTCGAGCGCCGCCGCGGCCTCGCGGACCCGGGCGGTCTCTCCGATGACGTGGCGCGCTCGACGCAGGAGCGTCGCCTCCTCCGGTGATTCCCCGAAGTGCGCCAGCAGGTCGGGCTCCGCCGCGCCGAGCCGGAGCCCCGGTCGGCCGGCCCGTCGCGCCAGGAGCTCCGCCGCCGTCCGGCACTCGGTGACGCGATCGGCGTAACCCGTCGCCGCGAGGTGCCGCTCCTCTCCGGAGTCGACGACGAGGATCGCCAGGTCCGGCGGCAGGGGGATCTCGCGGCGGGCGCCGGAGCCGCAGTCGACGAGCGCCGCCCGGCCCGGTTTCGCGCCCCGGATCGCGAGCTGATCGAGCAGGCCGCAGGGGGTGCCGAGCGCGGCCTCTTCGGCGTCGCGCGCGAGGATCGCGGCGTCCCGGTGGGGAGGGTGCGGCCTGCGGCCTCGAGCGCCGCCAGCGTCGCGAGGCAGGGCGGCGGAGCTCGAGAGGGCCCTGACCCTCGGGAAGATCGTTGGCGACGAGGACGTCGAGCCCGCGTTCCGGCACCGCGAGGCCGGCCGGCGCAGCGCGCCGCCCGCAACGAGCACGAAGGACCCACTCGGGATGCTCCTCCGAGCGTCGGCGGCGACGGCTCAGCGCGCGAGGCCCAGCGCGGACGGGTCGCTCTCCGGCGCCCAGCGCCACCCCCAGGCCCAGCGTCGCCGGCACCGGCAGGACGAGTCCGCCCTCGTAGTCGGTGTGCTCGCCGATCAGGTTGACGCGACCGGGGGCGAGCCCCGTCGCCGTCGGGGCGCGGCCGTACTCCGCCCGGAAGGCGGCCACGAGCGCCTCGCGGGTGATCATCCCTCGGGTTGCGCTCCATCCCGCCGGGCAGGTTTCCGCTGACCCAGGTCGGGAGGAGGACGCCCATCGCCTTCGCCGCCTCGAAGGTGGCGAGACCCAGCATCTGCACCAGCAGCGCCCCGGCCGCGGTCCCGAAGGAGCCCATCGCGCGACCCTCCTCGACCTCGACGCAGGCGTCGCCGTAGGGGACGAGGTTGTCGAGGACGTGGTGCGCGACGTCGGCGAGGTGCTCGCCGCTCGAGTGGCGGGAGGGGAGGCGCCCTTGTAGGCGAGGCTCGTCACCGCGACGACGCAGGCGCCGCGCTCGCGGGCGTGCTGCGAGGTCGATGGGCGCCGCGCGTTCACGCCGCTGGGCCGATCACGATGAGGACGTCCCGCCGCCCGATCTCCTCCGCGGCCAGGGCCTCGACGATCCAGCCCTCGGCCTTCTCGTCGCGCGAGGTCTCCTCGACGGGGACCCGATCGAGTCCGACCCGCGGCGCGAAGAGGGCGCGCGCCTGACGGAGCCCGCCCGCGCGGTAGTACGCGTCTTGCGCCACGAGACCGGAGTGACCGCAGCCGAAGAGCAGCAGGCGTCCGTCGGCGGCGAGCAGGCCCGCGATCTCGTCGCCCGCCGCCTCGAGGGCGTCGTCGTTCTGCTCGACGAGGCGGTCCATCGCGTCGAGGGCGACGGCCAGGAAGTCGGTGTGGAGCTTGCGTCCCATGTCAGATCCCCCGCTTCCGGTAGAGCTCCTCCATCTCGCGATTGAAGGCGAAGCCGTCCGGGAGGTTCACGCTGCGGTAGATCGCGGGCTCGATGCCCCGCGCGACGAGGGCCTCGGTGATCTCGCAGGTGAGGGCCCAGAGCGAGACCGCCGTCATCACGCCGGAGCTCGCGCCGACCGGCGTCCGGACGCCGGGGATGTCGAGGAGGGCGTCGCCGGGCGGAGAGCCCATGTCGACGACGGCGTCCGCGATCTCGAAGAGGCGACGGCCGCTCGAGTGCTTCGGTTCGAGCGAGCGCGAGAACTCGACCGAGGTCAAGGCGATCAGCTTCACGCCGCGCGCCCGCGCCTCGAGTCCCACGCCCACGGTGAAGGGCTCCTTGCCCGAGTTCGAGACCTGGATGAGGACGTCGCCCGCGCGGAGGTGGCTCTTCTCCACGAGCAGGGGCGCGAGATCCTCGCGATCGTAGAAGTATCGCTGCGCCATCGCCGAGCGCTCGGCCGTCCGACCGGGCGGAAGAGCGTGCTCGGCCTCGAGGTGGAGCTCGAGATGATGCAGCCCCAGGAAGCCGCCGGCGCGCCGGATCGGCTCCTCCTTCATGTGTCCGGTGTCGAAGTGGTGGAGCGCGCCGCCCGCCGCGACGGCCTCGCCGCAGAGGGCCGCTGCCGCCTCCAGCGAGGGACCCGCGCGATCGCGGAAGTCGCCCACCAGATCCACGATGCGATCGAGATAACGTCGTCCCTGCACCTCATGCCTCCCGCTGCGCGATCGACGCATCTTGCCTCGTCCCGGGGTCGCTCGCCGCCGCGCGATAAAGATTCTCGGCGCCCGGTGGTTCAGTCCTCCGCGGTCGTGGACGAAATGACGGACTGAGGACCCGTGCCACGTACCCACGCCGCCGACCTCGTGAGACAACGCAAACCAGGATCCGCGCCGCGCCGTGACACCGCGCGCGGCGCCCTTCCGTCGAGTCGACGTCGACCGCATCCCCGCGCGGTCGACGCCGGGGAGAGTCCGGATGACCATCGTGCCCGTGTTCCGTTCCCGTATCGGCGTCCTCGCCCTGGCCCTCGTCGCGTTCGCCCTCGGGGCGGCGGCGCCGCGAGCTACGGCCCAGGTGGCCTGGGGCATCCCGCTGAAGGTCGACAATCCGACCGACATCCCGCGCGTCTGGGAGCCCGTCGCCTCCGGCATCGCGGTCCCGCAGGGAACGGGGATCACGAACCCCAACGCCGTGCTCGGGCTCAAGAACTCGGCCGGCGTCGACGTGCCGGTGCAGTTCAAGGTGCTCTCGCGCTGGGGCGGCACGCGTGACGACGTCACGAAGGAAGTGAAGTGGGTGCTCGTCGAGTTCTTCGCGAGCGTCCCCGCCAACGGCACGGCCTACTACGGGATCGGCTTCACCCCGCGCACGCAGGGCGGCATCACCGTCAGTGACCAGCCGAACGTCATGGTCGTCAACACCGGCCCCTCGCAGTTCGTCTTCGACAAGACGGACTTCAGCTTCTTCGAGCAGGTCTTCGTCGCGGGGCAGAACGTCCTCGACGGCCCGGGCCGCCTCCAGCTCCGCGACGTCTGGCAGAACCTCGTCGATCCGATCCAGACCGAGCTCATCGTCGAGGAGGCCGGCGACGTCCGCACCGTCGTCCGCCAGAAGGGCGAGCTGCCCGGCGTCGGGCTGCAGTTCACGATCCGCTACTACTTCTGGTCGGGGCGGCGCGACGTCAAGGTCGACTTCCGCCTCGAGAACGACGGCGGCTACGGCCATCTGGCCGGCACCGGCCTCGTCACCGAGCACGCCTACTTCTCCGATCTCGCCCTCGCCCTGAAGGTGGCCGGTTCGTCGAACACCGCCGACGTCGCCACCGGCAACGCGCTCCATCCCGCGCCGGGCTCCTTCGAGATCCGCCAGTCCTACACCGCTCCCTACACGAACCTCGACATGCTGTCGGGCTTCCTCTTCACCGAGAGCTCCTCGACGGGCGGCCTCGCCAACTGGGGCTTCCGCCACGAGGGCGCGATGGGCCTCAACGCCGACGGCGGAGCGATCTCGATTGCGGTCGACCGTTTCTGGCAGAACTTCCCCAAGGCCTACGAGATCGGCGGTCGCAACGTCCGCACCGCGCTCTGGCCGGCCTTCGGCAACGGCCCCGAGTACGGCGGCGTCTACGGGAACAACACCGCCCCGAACATCGACTCCCTCGCCGCGACCGAGTACCGCTTCGAGGGCGGCCGCTGGAAGACCTACACGCTGTCGATCGACTTCCGGGAGCCCGGCGCCACCTTCGCGCCGGCCGACGTCCACTCGGCGGCGCTCCGTCTCGAGAAGCCGCTGATGGCGCAGCTCCCGCTGTGGTGGCCCTTCCAGAGCTTCGCCTTCAGCCAGCCGCTGGTCGAGCGCCGCGACTGGAACAAGACCTCGAACCTGCGCTACGAGCAGATGGTGCAGGTCCTCGCCGACGATGACGCGGCCGACAACCACCCCAACTGGGGCAAGGTCGGTCTCCCGGCCTTCCGCAACCGCGGCGGCACCTACGGCGGCAACCAGTTCTACGGCTGGACGAACTTCGGCGACGTCGTCTGGGGCGACGGCTTCTGCTCCGGTCACTACGACCTGCCCTGGGGCGTCCTGATCAACTGGTACCGCACCGGCGACTACAAGTTCTTCGACGTCGGCCGCGACATGGTCAACCACCGTCGCGACTACGACCAGTTCCACTCGACCGACCCCAGCGCCAACAAGCGCGGCGGCCAGTTCTACGAGAAGGGCTGGACGCACGGGAACTACCAGGCGCCCACGCCCAGCCACACCTGGGTCAACGCGCTCGTCCTCTACTACGTGATGACGGGTGACGAGGGGGCGCGCGAGGCGGCGGTCGAGGTCGGTGACTTCATCTTCCGCCAGCACCCCGAGAACTGGAACGGCCTCTACGGGGCGCGCATCCTCGGCTGGCAGATCGAGGGGCTGATGCACCTCTGGAGCTACCTCGGCGACGCGGCCTACCTGCAGCGCGCCCAGCTCGCGATCATCAACTGGGAGCAGCACGAGCTGGCCCAGGGCGCCAACGGCGTCGTCATGAACGGCGGCTGGAACCCCGCGCACGCGCAGTCCTGGATGCAGGCCATCGTGATGTCGGCGATCGGCAAGTACACGCTCGCCACGAACGACACCGCGTTCCTGCCCCTCATGGACCGCATGGCGAACTACTTCCAGAACGACGTCATCGGGACCCTCCCGAACGGTCCCTCCTTCGCCCGGTCGAAGGGCTTCGTCTGGGAGCGCTTCGACGGCATGAACCACTGGGACGCCTCGGCGCACCACAAGTGGGCCACGATCGACGCCCTGACCTACGGTGCGATGGCGCTGCACCGCCAGGATCTCATGCAGAACGCCCGTCTCCTCTGGGAGTCGATGACACGCTACCACCAGGCCAGCGCGGGCGACTCGTCGCTCGTCGACTTCAACGATCCGAGCACCTACGACCGCATCGGCTTCAAGCTCGCGCAGTACCCGGGCTCGGAGACCAAGGTGATGAGCAACATGGCGCTCTGGGGTCAGACCTTCATGGCCGCCGACCTGCTCTGGGACCAGCAGTTCTGATCCCCGGCCGCGGCGACCGGCCCTCCGCCGGCGCCGCGGCCCGACACGACGAACAATCCATCGTCCCGACGTCATCCCGGGGGGGAACCGACGATCGGGGCGGGGAAGCGGCCGCGGGGCGACCCGCGGCCGCTTCTTTTCCCCTCCGGCCCGACCCTCCCCCTGGATTCCCTTCCCCCCGCCTTCTTGCTAAACCGTCGCCGATGGCCAGCATCCGATCCCGCATTCGCGGCGGTGAATCCGCGACCCTCGAGTACAAGTCCACCTGCCCGGAGCCCGCGCGCCTGGCCCGGATCCTCTGTGCCTTCGCCAACGGCGACGGGGGCGAGATCGCCATCGGCATCTCCAACTCCGGCGAGCCCGTCGGCGTCGAGGACCCCGCGGCCGAGCGCGCCACCGTCGAGCAGGCAATCCACCTCGTCGAACCCGAGCTCGACGTCGAGATCGAGACCGCCGTCCACGAGTTCCGGGACTTCGTCTTCGTCACCGTCCGCCCGACCGAGTTCCCCGGCTTCTGCGCCGTCCAGGACGACAGCCGCAACGGCACCGTCTACGTCCGCATGCTCTCCGAGACCCGCCCGCTCGACCCCGACCTCGTCAAGGAGGCCACCCGCCTCCGCCGCCGCTACGGCGGCGACCGCACCCTCGACGCCGACGCGTCCAAGCTCGTCACCTGGCTCTGGACCAAGGGTGAGGCCAAGGAGCAGGCCTGCGCCAAGCGCTTCAACTTCTCCTCCCACCGCCTCCGCAAGCTCGCCGAGGCCACCATCGGCACCGGCCACGTCATCCACTGCCGCCACGGCGACGGCCGCTCCTACCTCGCCCTCCGCCCGGCCACCGCCCGCTGACCCCTCCGTCCCCGGCCAAGTCCCCACCCGACCGCGCCTTACCCACGCGGCCCCCCGAACTTCCGCACTCTTGAATCCCCGACCCGGCCACCTAAGATGCCAGCCATCGGGGCGATTAGCTCAGTTGGTTAGAGCGCTACGTTCACACCGTAGAGGTCACTGGTTCGACCCCAGTATCGCCCACTCCCACAACCCACGACAGCGGCGGCGCTTCCCGCGCTGATCGCTGTTCGAAGGTCACGCCTATCTCTTGACGGCCCGGGGTATTTGACCCCGGGGAACCTGAGGAGACGTGACCGTGACCCGAAAGCCCATCCCCCAACTCGTCCACCACCGACCGTCCGGCAGGGCACGCGTGCGCCTGAACGGGCGCGATTTCTACCTCGGCCCCTGGGGATCACCTGAGGCCCAGGAAGCCTACGATCGGACCATTGCTGAGTACCTCAGCCACGGTCGCACGATCCCGGCTGAGCGCCGCGAGGCCGACCTGACCATCTCGGAGCTCATCCTCGCCTTTTGGGAGCACGCGAAGGCGTACTACCGGAGCGAGGGTGAGGTGAAGCACGAACTCGGGCGAATCCGTGATGCGCTTCGTCCTCTCCGAAGGCTCTATGGCTCGACTCTCGCAAGGGAATTCGGCCCGAAGAGGTTCCGAGCCCTCCGCGAGCACGTCGTTTCGAAAGGGAACTGGAGCCTACGGACCCTCAACGACCAGATGGCCCGCGTGAAGAGAGCCTTCCGTTGGGCCACGGAGGAAGAGCTCATCCCGCCCTCCGTCTACCAGGCTGCAGGCTGTCAAGGGGATCCCGAAGGGTAGGAGCGACCTTCGCGCCCGAAGAAGGTCCGTCCAGTAGACCAGTCGCACGTCGATGCTGTCCTGCCTCACGTCAGTAAGGTTGTCAGGACGATGATCGAGGTTCAGCTGCTGACCGGGATGCGCTCGGCCGAGCTGGTGATCATGCGGACAGGCGACATCGACCGCAGCGGCGCGGTGGAGCTACCGACCGTTTCGCCACAAGACCCAGAATTACGATGCCGACCGCGTGGTTGCGCTTGGGCCCAGGGCCCAAGAGAAGCTTCAGCCCTACTTGAGAGCGGATCCCAAGGTCTTCCTCTTCTCGCCCGCGGACTCGGAGGACGAGCGCCATCGCGACATGCGAGAACGGCGCAAGACGCCCGTTCAGCCGAGCCAGCGGCGCCGCAAAACGAAGAACCCCAAGCGTGCGCCCCGGGACCGCTACGACTCAGCATCGTATCGCCGCGCCATCGCAAGGGCCTGTGCTCGGGTAGGTGTACCTGTCTGGACTCCTCACCAGCTGCGCCACGCGTTTGCGACACTGATCCGCTACCACACGAATGCGGAGACAGCCCGTGCGCTCCTTGGTCACCTTCAGCTCAAGACGGCAGAGATCTACGCAGAGATCGACTTCGAGAAGGCCGCAAACGCAATTCTGAAGCACGGATAGGTGTCTCCGTGACGCGGGCGGGTCTTTTCCTAAATTTGTAAGAAATAGTCTGTCTGGCTGCCGAGTGCGCTGTCGAATCGATCGACATGAATGCAGTGAACTGGATTCACCTCAAGGAGTCTGGCATTCGTTACGCCTTGCCTCCGTGAGTTCGGCTGGATCCTTTCGTGGCAATGTCGACTCTGGTCCGATCCAAGGTGTAGGATCCATGGGTCAACGGTCCCCCGTCCGATCACCGGGGCCGAACGGAGTGCCTGGTGGAGTGTGCCGATGAATGTTGAGGTTGTAGTCGCACGCCAGCTAGATGGGACGACATTTAGCCTTACGCCCGAGTCGAGGGTTCTTGTGGCTGAGAAGGCTCGTACGCCGCTCGTTAGTCAGATCTTCGTTGGGCATCCCGCAGAACAGGAGTTCAGCCGTCTGCATGGCCCAATCTGGGAGCAGATTGCCCTGGTCATCACGTCATTGACCGGAGCCGAGATTCGCGAACTAGGTGGCGTGACGTTCTTGGACAGCTCGGGCGAAAGGCTCGCGGTCTGTTTTGGAGGACGCGATGGCTAGGCATCATTTTGTTGGGAAGTCAGGGCACTTGGCTGTGATGTCCGAGCTTACGTGGCGCGGCTACAACGTCGCGATGCCAGAGATCGACATCGGTGATGATGTCTTCGCGGTGAATACGCAGACTGGTGCGCTTCGAAGGGTGCAGGTGAAGACCTCCTCGGCAAGGCGTCAGACGGGCTCTACGGCGTATCAGTTCAGTGTGAGAGAGACCGCGATCTCGACCCCGCAAACTCCTGATCTATGGTTCATCTTCGTCTTGCGCGCGCCAGATGAATTGGCGGAGAACTTCCGATGGCGGTACGTAATTGTATCGCGTCAAGTGCTTCACGATTGGACTCGCCGACACGGTTTTGGGACTTTGAATGGCTTGAACAGGCAAGTCAATTTCACTCTGCACGATGACGGAAGGTTGGTCGGGAGTGGTCAAGATGTCTCTGCGAATCTCGATGACTGGCATGATTGGCCAATCGTCGAGGTGTGATAGCAACTCAGTGATTCGGAGTAGCTCATGGCCACTTGGGATAGGAATAGAGTTTCCGACCTTCAGTGTCCGACGTGTTCGGCGGTCTATGAGGTGTGGGTGAAGAGCTTGCCCCTGAGGGATGTGGATAGCTTCTCATGTGTAGAGTGCGGGGTGCTTCTTAAAGAGTGGCGCGAGACCGCCACATATGAGTTTATTTTGAGGCACACTCGCAGCGATGAGTCCAATCGAGAATGACCAAGACGAGCGACTGAGAAAGACGTCTCGTGCCTCCGGGCAATATTCCTTCGCGTCGCATCGAGCTGGGACCACGTCCGACGCTCCGACCGGTGTCCCTCGCTGAGTCGTGGGGGTAGTCCGACGGCCGGTTTGGCATGGCTGGGGCAGGGTGTGGAATGCGAGGGACTCGGGACTATCTCGTCGTGCGTGTTCCCTTATCCTCCAGCACGTCATGGGAAATCCTAAGTCGATGGACTTTGAAGAGTGCTTCGCGCTGTTTGCTCGGATGCTTTCGGTTCGCTTGACACACGATCGGATCGCTCCGTTCTGTGACAGACTTAGGATCCCCTCTCCAATCGCCCCGGAGATGGGGACGAAGGAGCGAAGATTGCGTGAGAGTCTCTGTCGCGTGGAGCCTTCTCAAAGGCTGGACGTTGCAAGGCGGCTGCTCGATGAGGTCTCATTCGCGGACCAGGCACAGCGTCGCCGCGTCGAGGATTTCGTCTGGTCGCACGATCCCTGCATAGAGATGCCGCTGCGTTCCCGTAGAGAGATCGCGGAGGAGTTCTTCTTTGAACCCGAGTGGCTCGACGTTGACGAATTTGAGTCCCTTCTTCGACGACTATGGTGTGTCGACGATGAGTCAGAGGGAATCTTCGCATCCGGTCCTTCCGACCTACTTAGGACGATCCGGCGTCATGTCTTCAGGAATCGCGAGGATTGGAGTGGTGACTACTTCTTCAAGAAGCTCGGGGCATATGAGGGTACGAGTCACAGGTTCGTGAGGTTCCTTGAGGCCATTGTCTCACCGGTCGTGTGTCCGAACATGCTTGGCCAAGACACATATGTCCGACGATTCAACTCTGTGCTTGAGGAGTGGGGCGGGAAGCTGGTTGAGGTCGATCAAGATGGGGGATACCCAGTCTTTAAGCTGCTTGATCTCGGAAGGGTGTCGAGGAAGCCCGTGCGACTGTTGGTCTTTGCGACGAAGAAAAAGCCACACTTTCGATTCCGCCGAGTTGCCGACATCGATCTTGAAGTAGTCTCGAGTTCGTCTGATGTCCTCCACTACGACAGGGCAATTCCGGCATCAGGCCTCAGCTGGAGGGATCTTCAGTTCTGGTGGTCTGAAGAAACCAGTGCGCCCTTGGACCAGGCGAAAGCGTCCCTCTATCGGAGGCTTCAGGACTCGATCCCCAAGACCTCGCCGCCACAAATGGAGTTCTTCCGGCAGTTCTTCAAGGTCTTTGGAGACTCTGTGCCGTCTCTGCCGGCACTCCTTCCGGAAGTTTGGCTCCACTGGGATTCTCGGCAACAAGAGCACCGTCGCGACGAGGATCTGAAGTACCACCGCATGGACTTTCTGATGTTGATGCCGGGGTTCGCTCGGGTCGTTCTTGAAGTAGACGGGCAGCAGCACTACTCAGGCGGTGGTGGTGCGGTGAGCGTGGGCAAGTACGCGGCTCACATGCGGGCAGACCGAGATCTGCGGCTTGACGGTTATGAGGTCTATCGATTCGGAGCGAAGGAGCTGTGGGGCGATAGCGCGAAAGTTGTCGAAGTGTTCTTCCGGAGATTGTTCGAGAAACACGGTGTCTCGCCCTGATGGAAGGTCGCCCTTCGGCGGGGTGCTCTTCCGGCCTCTCGGCGCGCCAAGACGTCATGAAACGCGCTGAATGGCTCTCAGGAACCGGCCAAGTGCTTGCTGGGCCTCGGCAGGCAGATCCTCAATCATCCTGCCAGCCTCGAGCTCGCTCCTGACAGCTCCCTTGTCGTCCAAGAGCTGCCAGGGTTCCGTCTTCAGCCCACTCGAGATCTACTCAATTAGGCTCAGGCTGGGGCTTCTCTTGCCAGTCTCGATGCTGGACAGGGTCTTGACCGTGATCCCAACTCGTTCGGCCAGGGTCTTTTGCGTCAGCCCCGCTTCTGTTCTGAAGCGCCGGATGCTCTCACCGACGATCCTCGTCAGGGCGCTCATAGGGACACCTCTTCATCCATCCCCGTAGGGTAGGGGTGGTGCCCTCTTGGCCAATCCTCCGAAAACGACTAAGGTGTAGACGTTTCGAGAGGATCCGTGATGCGAAGTGCTCTTCTTCTACTCGCCTTGTCATCGTGCATTCTGTGCTGCGGCACCCGCCCCAAGGCAGAGCAAGGCGCAAGTAGCGCGGCCGGGGATGTGAAGTCGCTTCCCGCCGACTACCCGCCAAACTTGGACCCAAAGTACGCTGAGGGCTGGGAGCTCTTTCGGAAGGAGCGAGAGTCAAACCGGGCCGCTGAGGCTCGAAGGGATGGCTATTTGGAGCAGCATCCTGATACTGGCCCGAGAGTTGCGGCTTGGATCCGGTCGGGTGTGCCCGGCATCGGCATGAATGACGAGGAGCTTTACGCTGCCCTTGGGGCTCCTGAGCATAGTGCAACATACATGCAAGCTGATCGCTTGATAGTCGTCAATTCCTACCTTGAGGGCTTCCTATTCGTTTCCCTCATCAATGGAAGGGTGGTCGAGGTGAACACTCAGCGGTAGCGAGCGCTTGGTCGGTTGGCGGAGGCTCTCAGTTCGCTGGGAGCACGATAGGGGAGTGGCGAATGGGGCCCGTAACAGGCGCGGGAGGAACAGCTGCCCGAACTGCCGTCGCCTTGATCGCCCCGTCTGTGACTGCCAATGACCGACCAGAGCCCACGGGTCCGTCTCTTGAGCGGGCTTATCGACCGTTGTGCAGTTCAGGCCTGCAGAGCCCGGTGGTACATCTCCATGCTTGGCCCTTTGGCTTCGCTGCGCCACGATGTCGGCTCGAAACCCAGCGAAGGTGAGGGCAGAGGCCTCGCGAGCCCCTCCTGCTCCCGACCAAGGTCGTCCCAATGTCGATTAAACCTACTCATAGGTTGATCCTAGAAGGCGCAAGATTGGCGCCTTCGCGATCGGGCAAGCCATTTCCTAAAATTGTAAGAAAAGCACCGCCCGGGCCTCGACTGCGCTTTTGTCGCGATCGATGGACATGCTCTCGAGAGAGGTCGCTGCGAGAGAAAAGGTGTCTGTGGGAATGTGGTGCCCCCCCGATACCGGGCTAATTTCATAGAAGGATATGGGAGAGACACGCTTGACTATTCCCACCGATCTCTCTTTGCCGGCAAGCCGAGGCACGCGTCGTGTCTATTCCTGAAAGGGGTTGGCACTGCGAACTATCGCTGCGAGTTGCCAGCGGGTAGCGCTCTACAGGAAATTTGGAGACTCTCCAAAGAACAGCTCCATGGGATCGGGGAGTCTCCTCAAGATTCGGCGCGCCAGACGACGGTGATCGAAGCCCACCCTGAGCGCGGCCGAATGGCCCCACTGAAAGGGAAGTAGGTCCCCAGTCGCGATCCTCTTCAGGTGGTGCCGCAAGTGTCGTGCGGAAATGGTGTTCAATTCCCTTGGATTTCCATGGGAAGCCTGAGCCGCCACGTCAGACGCAAGTCGACGGCTCGGCTCCACTCTATCTCGCAACTCCAGTGCGTCGACGCTGCATGTTCGCAGAGCACGCGTCCGACTTCCCTCCACGATCGGAGCTCCTCGAGATTGAACAGGCTTCCGTGCCATCGCCGCCAGAGATTCAGTCCGAACTCCTGCGATTTCAGCAGCGAAAGGAGGGTCTCGGTTGGGGCCTTGCCGAGCCACTCGCGACAGTGTTTTGCCCTGGGTAGTCTGACTTCGACGTGGGCACACCATGTTCCGTGCTTTTCTCGATCACCGTAAGTTGCAATGCAGGTCGACCGACGTGGGCGAGCAGTGTGTGACTGCGGTCACGCCGCCGATCATCTCGTCACCGACGATCTCTCCGGGCGCACGCGAGAATGGTTGAACTATCCTGGTTCCGAGCCAGTCAGCCAGGCGCACCGCATCAATCCTGCTTCTCGTGACGAAGTCAAATGAGATATCGGCACGTGACAAGGGCGTGTTCCACGGCTACTTGACATTCTTGGAGCTCTGGCCCCTGGAAGGTGGCCATGCGATCTCCAGTTGTGAATGGTCCGCGTGAAGGGGCCCAGATGTGTGCGCCTTCTCTTCTCAGCCGTTCCAAGAACGTCTGCATCCGGCCGTGTATGAGCTCAGGCTTGAAGGTGCGCGGTTTGGCACCGTAATCACTAAAGCTCCTCTGTGACACGAAGAAGCTCTGCATTGTGTCCGGGTAGTAAGACGGCGCGCGACCCATCTGGCATGGCGGGCGGAATTGAAGAAGACGGGTCCGGATGCCAAGTGTGGATCATGACGATGATCTTCCGGTCAGCCTCCTGCTGACATTGTGGCGGACTTTCGATCGGGTGCGGCGCAGTATCGGGGTGGGTATGGCGATAGCGAGTGTAAGAGTCGGGATGGGCCCTCCGCGGGCAGATGCCGGGCTTGCCTTGGGTCAGTTGTTGATGGTCTGGTCGAGCCGATTTTCTGGCTGACTCGCGGCGGGCCAATGCTCCAGCGTCCTCATTGCAGATCTCATCTCATCTTCTCTCCTTGCGAACTCGGTTGACTCACCCCCCCCCCCCCCCCCCGGCGCGACACCGAGCAGCTGCGGCAGCGTGACACTCTCACATAGGTCGAGGGCCCGCGACCGAGCAGCTGAAGGGCGTTCGGTCAAAACTGGCGGAGAGAAGTTGGGGAGCGACCCGACCTGCAAGAGAAGTGCGCTCGATTTCGAGAGCGATTCGACGATCGTGCCTATCCTCGAGAGACGGCATTGGGGCAATCGGTTGACTTGCGTTCGGAGGACACAAGGTGATCTCTCTCGAAGAGGAACTAATCACGATTTCGAGATCGCCAGCATCGTGCCGAGCTGCCTCATCGGTCCACTATCCATCGATGGATCGCCAGGGTCGCCGGACGAAAACTCGAAGCGGTCAAGATAGGCGGGCGTGTATTCGTCGCGTCAGGCTCTGGAGAGGTTTGTCTCGCCGGTGTCGCGGGTCTCCAACGGCAAGAGCACATTCAGACTCGGCACGTCACATCGTGCTGCCGAGAAGGGCCTCCGAGACGCGGGATTCTGATTGTGTTGTTGCTGAAGAGCTGGGTGCCTTTTCGGCCAACAAGAGAATCGAACATGTCGAGTCGAGTAGCACCGCGCTTCATCAGCGCCTCGATCCGATCGCGGTAGAGATCGAGGGACGAGCGCGGTTTCGTGGCAGGCTCGACGCGACCGAGGCCAGCCTCGACGACGCGCCGAAGCTCGACGGGCTCGGGGAGTTCATCGGCCGGGCCCTCGAGGAGCCCCGAGGCCGTGAGCAGATCGAAGTACTGCCGGACCGTGTCGCGGCCCATCCGAAGCTGCTTCGCGATCGCGTGGTGCGATCGTCCCATGCGATGGAGGCGGACCGCCTCTTGAAGCCTGTGCATCTCGACCCTCCTGGCGCTCATCTGCTCCTCCGTGTCCGGGTTCGGACGCGGAGGATGGCAGAGGAGGCAGGTCGCGTCAGCTATCGCGACACCACCGGGAGGTGGACCAGCTTGGCCGATCCAGGGTGGCCCAGCTTGCCCGAACTGCCAGTGGCCTTGATAGCCCGGTCTGTGACATGAGGGGGCGATTCTGATGCCGAGCCGGCTCATTCACCCCCAGGAGTCCACCGCTGATAAGAAGAAGAGAACGAGGAGGACTGCGCCACCGGAGAGGCCGAGAGCAAAAGAGGACATCCAGACCATGCTCCAGGCTCGCAGTCGGAATGCATGCCTCCTCCGTACGGCGGACTGGACCAACCGATAGCGATTTACGAGAACCTCGCCCTCGTCGGGCAGACTGCTGGCAGCCTCCAGGAGGTCGAGTTGATCGCGCTTGAGCTCAAGTGCTTGCCAGATCATGAAGCCAGCAAAGATCAGCGCAGACGCGAAGACGAGCAGGCCACCGATCGCTGTCGGCATGGGGCGGGTGCCAGAACTCTCGAGATGGCTCCATGCCGCGTAGAGGCCAGCAAAGGCGAACGTGACGATGAATGTCGTGTGCCTCTCAATCGCCGCGAATTCCTCGGCGAGGTGCTCCTGTGCCTCAGCGAGTTCGTCGCCACGTCGCATCTTCTCGATCCTCCCGAATGCGTCGTCGAGAATGCCGATCGGATCCCGGATTCGGTGTGAGCTCGAGGAGTTCGGCTCCGCTGGCTCACTGGGCTGTGTCATCGGCTATTCCTGTCTCGATTTCGCTATCTACGTTGAGGTCGACATCCGCGGCCCATCGGTCTTCCCGAGACGCGAGAACCGCGCGTCGGCCAGGATCGTACGTAAGCCGTAGTGGTAGGGCGAGAGCCCCGCCAGGCCCCGGAGGGCCCGGAAGTCGGCGGCCATCTTCACCTTCCCGAGCGTCCCCAGCGGTAAGGCCCGGAAGGCGCGCACGGGGTCGTTCTCGCGGACCGCGGCGAAATGGCCGCCGAGGCCCTTCCGGATCCGCTCGGTCTTCACGACTTGGCCGTGGATGCGGACGCAGAAGGTCGTCGTCGACCAGTCCGGACCGCGCGGCGGATTGTTGAAGGCGACCAGTTCGTGGACGCCCTGGTCTTGGAGCGCGAGGAAGCGGTTGACGTTGTAGGCCCGGTACGCCCAGGCATCGGCGAGGGCGTCGGTGATCGAGCGCCGGCCGACCCACGCGGCCTTGGTGAGATCGCGGATCAGCTCGCGGCGGACCTCGTCGGGGAGGGGGCCGGTCGGGGCGCGCCGGCCGCGGCGCCGGGCATCCCCGGGGCTCGGACTTGACGGCCTCGGGCCGGGCTTCGGGTGCGCGACCTCCTCGGCGTCGCGGAGATCCCGCGCGGCCGTCCTGGCGCCGATCAGGGCCCTCTTCGCGGCGGATTCGGTCCCGCCGTGCTCGATCCGCCACTTCGAGTCCGCGAAGACCCCGTCGGCGAGTCGGGCCGCGGCCTTCTCGACCGTGGGGCCGTGGCGCCGGAGCCGGGAGGAGCCGCCCGCGTCGTCCGCCCTCGCGAGGATCAGGCGACGGGCTGAAGCCCGGGCTCGAGCGCGTCGCGGGTCGCCCGGAGTGGTCGAGATCTTCCGCCGGAGCAGGAGGATCACGACGAGGGCGGCGATCTCCTCGGCGTTCGACTCGTCGAGGTCGCGCTGATCGAGGCGGTCGACGAACTCCTCGACGGCGGCCGTGGCGAGCGGGTCGTAGTGGCCGGCGAGCATGCCCGAGACGGGGCGGATCTCGCTCTCGACGACGGGGATGTCGGATTCGGAGGCCATGCCGAGATTCTACTCGGGGGAGGTCTCAGCGTTGGTCCCAAGGACGTACTTCTTCTTCTCGCCGTCCCAGGTCGCGCGCCAGTCGTCTCGAGAAGCGAGCGCCTTCGTCGCGCGTTCCATCGCATCCGCTGACTCTCGCCGAAGCGCAAAGAAGAGAGCCTCTCGGTCGATCGCAGGGCTGAGGTATAGGGTCGAGCTCTTTCCACGGGCCCAACAGATGGACGCCGCACAATGCCCGGGAAACCCCTCGTTCATGTGCCCATGCTCGCGCCTCCACCGAGCGCTGTTGTTGTCTTTCGGGTAGAGACGCACGTCGCCAACCGTCGCGAGAGCCTTGAAGTGCTCGGCCGGCGCGTCGAACACCTCGCCCGTCAACTCTATCATGTCTGGACGTTCGGCCATCTGAGTCACATTCGCCTTCTGCGCTTCTTCCGCGGAAACGCCCACTGCATGAAGGGGCTGCGGGTGTCGATGCCGCGAGCCTCGAGCTCGGCTAGGCGCTTCCGCTCCGCGTCGCGCGCCGCCTGCGCCTCGGCCGCGCGCTCGTTGGACGCGTGGCGCTGGGCCTCGAGGACCTCGGGCGGAGGAAGGCGCATGGCGGCGCCTGAGTTCAGGGCGGTGCCACAGACGGTGCAGCGCGGGGACTTCGCAGCCTGGACGAAGGCGTCGAGGAACCAACCGACGATCCAGATCGGAAGCCCGAGCCAGAGCGGCCACATGCACATGCCGATGATGGCATTCGCGATGAAGAGCAGAAGCCACGCGACCGTCGAAGCCTGTGGCTTCACGCCCGAGCGGCGCTCATCACAGTAGGGGCAGAATCCGCTCGCGAGAGACATCGGCGCTCCGGGGGAGGGGAGAGGCTCCCAGGTCGCGGTATCCCGGGGGCCACCTGGTATGCGGGGGCGGGGTGGGGGGTTACGGGAAAACTCCGGGAATCTCCCCCTGGCGACCAAGTTCTCGGCGCTTGACCGGGGCATCTCGCGGCGGATAGCGTCTGCTGTAGAGTAGACCCATGAGCACGAAGAGCGAGAGCAACCTCTCAATCAGATTTCGGGGGACGATCGGCGGGGCCGACCTTTCTCCTGAGAACATGGACGGCCGCGATCTTGTGGACGTGCTCCGCGAGCTCATTGGTGCTCTTGACGCCGAAAACGACGGCCCCGCACTGGATTTTCACATCGTCGCGATCGAGCACTCGTGCGTACACGCTCGCGGGCGCGTGGGCAGCGCAGTGGAGGTCTCGAGATTCGGCCGCGAGGTTCAGGCTGTGGTCAGCGACGCCCCCGAAGGAAAGACGGGGCGCGCGCTTCAATTCTCGCGGCGAGTCAAGACGGCGGTCGAGAAGATCGAGGGCGGAAGTGCCGAGCTGAGCTTCGGAGACGAGCATCCGATCGTCGTACACTTGGAACGCGCAACCGAGATCAAAGACCCGGATCATGAAGTACCCCGGCGCGCCTACGGATCCACGCTTGGCGTCGTCGAGTCGATGAACGCAAAGAGGTGCCGAATGAGCGTTCGTCAGCACGATGGCACGAGGGTCGAGGTGCATCTGACTCACCATCAGGTCCGCGAGTACCGGGTTCTCATAGCAGAATCCGTCCACATCCGAGGCTGGATGAACGTGGGAAAGGGCGGCCGCGTCCTGAGCGTGAAGGATGTCGATGACGTTCGTCGATTTGATTCGTCACGCGCGCTTCAGGTGCTCACGAAAGCGTCCAGCCTTCTCGGAAAGCCTGACCCAGTCGGGGATGATTGGGAGTGAGTCCGCGCGCTGTGGATCGGAAACTCGTCGCGATCGACGCCAGTGTTCTCCAGCACGTTCCGGGAGCTGGCGGAGATGACGAGAAGATGTCCGCGCGTGTTGCTTGGCTCTTCGAGAAGCTGAAGAGCGACAAAGTCGACATCATTCTCCCGGCTCCAGCGCTCACCGAGATGCTCGCTGCCTTCTCTAACAGCGAGGCAAGCGAGAGGTATGCATACGACATTCAAGAAGCCGTGGCGGTCGTTGGGTACGACGTCGCGGCCTCCATCGTGGCCGCGGATCTCTTCAGGGAACGCGCTCGCGGAAGCCTACGTGCGCTCTACGCCGAAGATGGAAAGCAGAAGTTCAAGGTCGATCTAATGATCATCGCAACGGCAGTGACGCGCGGATGCGTGGAGCTATTCACGTGCGATGAGCGCATGGCGTTAATGGCGAGGGGCGCAGTCAAGGTGAGCCTTCTGACGACGCTTGATGACGCTCCCTTGCTCGAGGCAAGCAGGGAGTCTGGCCTCGATCCCCTCGATAGCGAGTGATCGAACCGAAGTAGGGCGCCCCCGACCCTTGGATCCCTGGGGGCCGGAGGCGCCGACGTGCGTCCTTCCGACGGCGGCGGTAACCGCGGGTGACGGAGAATCAGTCCCCCCCCCCCGTGCTGTCGGTGGACTCCTCGCCCCTGGCCGCCTCGATGTGCTTCCGCACCGCCCAGAGGTTCTCCGAGATCATCTCGCAGCAATCGTCGATCGGCCGGGCTCCCTTGAATGCGACGATCCTCACCGTCGCCTCGGCGAGAGACGAGATCGCAGCGATGGCCGAGATCTCGCGCGACGAGGCTGACGACGGGGGCGGAGTCGATCCCGCTCCATGAGACCAAGCAACGGCTTCCTCGGATGCGCGATGGCCGAGGCCATTTGGGACGTCGCGGGAATGCGATAGGTCGTCCGACAGCGCGGCGATCGCGCGCGAAGCCTTGTGATGACGCTCGACGAAGACTCCGCTTGTCCGGAGCTGGTGGATCTCGTGGAGCAGTCGCATCGCCTCGTCGATGATGGCGGCGAATTGGTCAGGGTGGCGTGGTTTCGGGTCGTTCATGATTCTCTCGTTCTCTACTTCGATGCGCTGATCTTCGCGCGTGCGGTTGCCTCTTGATCAGTAGGGTGAAGCGGGGGACATGGTCCCGGTGTTGCCCGGCAGCGAGGCAACAACGAGACCTCCGCACCTGGGCGATCAGACCTCGGCCGCCTCCACCCGCCGCTCGACGGTCACATCGACCGCTCCAAGTTCCTGCACCTTACCGTCGAGCCCGAGTGGGTCGGCCGTCCAGCGGTCGATTGTCGTGAGATCCGCGGTCGTGTTCTGGACGACGTGGAAGAAGACGTACTCGCCCCTCTTCGTCATCTCCATCGCGCCGACCTTGTAGGTGAGCGGCGCGATCGCCACGAGTTCGACGCTCTCGCCGGCGTCGCTTCTCCCTCGTCGAAGCGATCAGCGAGCTGCCCTGCATCTTGGCGTCCATCGTCGCAGCAGAACTTCTTCCACCCCCGCCCCTCCAATCGGACGCTGACGCGAAGTCAATGCGGCACATGGCGATGCAGCTCGCGCACTTCGGCTAAAGGTGCGCGGTCGAGGAGCGTCGCTCGCACCGAATTCGAATTCGAATTTGACAGCGTGCGTCCGCAAGGAGCATGCTCATAAGGTCGTCGGCAACCCGTCGACGCCCGCCCTTGGAAGAGCGGGCTTCAGGCTCCGATCCCAAAACTCGACCGAGAAGTGCACCCAACGGGATGCCATCTTGGGGTCCGTCCACATAGGAGGAAGGCATGTTCCAAGCGCAGTTCCTGATGAACACGGCCACGACGTCTATCATCGTCTACGGCCCGTGGATGCCCCGCCAGGGCGACAACATCACCTTCACGCTCGATCTCGTGGGCGCGAAACTCACCGGCAACTTCGTCGTCGAGCTGGTCACGAAGAACAGCGAAGACACGGGCGCGGGTACGCTCAGCGGCGTGACCGCAGTCAAGTCGACTGCGGGGCAGATTGACGCGACAGCTCGCGGTGTCGAGGAGCTGGTTCGCTACCGGTACACATTCAGCGAAGCTGCTGCGGGCGACTGGGCGCTCTTTCGGATGCTCGATCCCATCTGGTGGGATGACGTCGCACCGTAGGCGCGCTACTCGGCACGACAACAGGCGAATCCTGACCGACTCATTCGGGTCAAGCAGGAGTCAAGCAGGAGTCAAGCATGGCCAACTGCAAGAAGCCCTTGCGCTCTCGGATGATGTCAACGTCCGATTTGCTTTCGCAACAGTTCCCTGGATGCGGCTGCGCGACATGTGCTGACACACGTCCCCGTGTCTCGCTTCGCGCCGAAGATCCCTTGGACGCGATTTCGGGGTCTGCTCGTGCTCGCCACGATGGGGGATTGGGAATGATGCAAGATGGGGCGGGCGGGCAGGATCCTGGATTATCCAAGCAAAAGTGGTACCCGACATTCAAGCCCTCTATCGAGTCCTCGACTCCCTGTGATCATGTCCTCGTATACAAGATTCGAGTCATGACGGACGACTGGTTCGTTGGTGCCATCGGTGGAGATGCGGCGAAAGTTGAGCAGGCAGCGCTGGAATTCAAAGAGTGGATTGAGTTCTACTACTCACACTACCGGGTAGATTGTGAGTGGTTTGCGACGGGTCCGGGCTGCAGGTTTAGTGTGCGAATTGACTTGGAATTCCCAAAGGGCAAAACGCCCTTCGATATCGATCTGCCGCCGGGATTAAACCTGGTGCTCTCGACGCAAATGAGAAGCCCCGCATTGAACGCCTATGCGGCGTTTGCGCCGGAGAGGGGTAAGAGAGGGCCTGGTGGTTGGGTTTCTCTAAGCGACATGAGGGACGCGGGCACTCGTGGTCAGCGCTCAGCCACACTTACTCTTCCTGTCGATAATGACACGTTGGTGGGTACAACGAAGTTGGGCGATTGGTATGCTCCCGACGGAATGGACGCCATCTTTGTCTGGATCCACGAATTCGGCCACATTCTCGGCGGCGACGGCCACCCCAATCCCAAGACTGAGCCATTCTCGCAAACTGGTGCTCCCTCGTTTGGCCTCCCAAGCGCGGAGTTCATCATTAATGGGTTTCGGCACTGGGTGGACTGTTCATTTGAGCCACCGTGTTGTTTCCCGATTCCAGGCATCCTGCGGTGGCCGCCCCCGACCAGCCCTCCCTCATCGAGCCCCCGCCCCAAGCCGCCGGGAGGGACCACGGGCGGCGGAGGAGGAGGTCCTGGAACTGGACCACCTGGCGGTTCGACGACCAGGGAAGATCGAGAGCGAACGAATCAGCGGGTGCATCGCCGGGTAAGTCCCTCAGATCCTGGTCGCAATGAAATTCCTGGGTATCTTCGAACGTCATCGCCGACAGATCGAATGGTAGGCCTCAATCTTGGAGCCATCATGGCGCATGGAAATCGCAAGTATGGACAGGTTGGGAGAACTGCATCGAGGCGGTGCGGTCAATCGTGATGAGACCCGTAGATCCTGAAGTCCGGCGTCCGAAAGACCGATCGCGGTACAAGTCCATGAGAGTGCATGACCCCGTCATTGAGTCCGTGATCACTTCGGTTCTCCGGCTCTCAGCGGCGCTTCTTGTCGCGATTGTCCAAATTGGCTGTGCAGATGAAGAGCGACAAGCCCCTCGAGAGGCGTTGAGGGACGCTGTCGTGCAAAGCTCCGCTTCGCCCAGAGACTCGAGCCCTGACGACCAGGGTCATCTCGGTGAGTCAGGATTTTTCTATCCATCTGGTTTTCCACCGGAACTCCGGGACAAAATGGAGAAGATGTGGAGTTCTCGCGTCATCCATGGGGCGTCAGCCTTTTCAGTGCGAGGTCCATGCAGAAGATGGCGTGAAGGAGCTTGGTCAGAGGTGGCGATTCCGGGAGATTAACCAATCTCGCGATGATGTGACGGGGAATGGGTGGGTTGGGACGCCGTGGTCTGAAGTCAGTTGGGAAGAATACGGTGGGGCAGAGCGAGCGCGAGACCCCGGTGTCGATGCGTCAATTGAGTTGGACCTCACTTCACCACTCATTGGCGGGATTGTAGTCACGGTCTACTTTGAGAAGGAGAATGGCGAACTCAACATTGCGATCGCGTTCTTTCAAACGAGTGACGTGGTGGTCCATCCCATGGTGATTCTGTATTCAGACGTGTTTCTCGACCGTGGCGAATTGGATTCAGATGTGTCCCTGACTTCGTTCAGGTTGAAGTCTGCAACGCGAAGAGTGCATTGGGCCGGGTGCGATTGAATACGAGGTGGTGGGCAGAATCTCGCCCCCACTGATCATCTCGAAATGACTATCCCGCCGCTTGTTTCGCACTCGTCCCCCCCCCCCCGTCGATCGAGGGGCCATTGGTCGCTCCTTCTTGAGAATGGTGATTCGGGAAGCCGACGCGGGAGCACGCTTCGATTGATCTGGATGCTGCGTGACCTTCCTGTGTCGCTCGATGGCGTTGGTGCACGGATCTGACTCCGCGTGATGTTGCGTTTCCTGTGTCGCCCCTCATGCGCCCATGGCGGTCAGCGCTGGTGGCCGAATGAGAAACCTCCGATTCAGGTTGTTGGAGGTGACTGAGGCTTTGAGTTGCTGCGGTGAGAGGCTGAACTATCGAATCCAATCACCGAAGAACGTCTTGAGTCAGGAGGTTCGTCCTTTCCTCGCGCTTGGCGGTGGTATCCCAAGGATGACGGATCTCGTCGACAAGTCCGGTCCGCCGGCAAACTGACCTTCCCCCCGTCCGCGAGTCCACCTGCTATGGGGTAAACTCCGGCCCGCAGGGCCAGAAAGGACTCCCATGGGACAGCGCAAGCGGCACACGCCGGACGAGATCATCAGGAAGCTCCGCGATGCGGAGGTGCACATGGCCGAGGGCAAGACGATCGCCGAGGTGGCGAAGCTCATCGGCGTCTCCGAGCATACCTTCGCCGCTGGCGAAACCAGTACGGCGGCATGAAGGGCTCGGATGCGAAGCGGCTGAAGGAGCTCGAGGACGAGAACCGACGTCTGAAGAAGCTCGTCGCAGAGCAGGCGCTCGACAACGCCATGCTGAGGGACATCGCCCGGGGAAACTTCTGAGCCCGACGCGTGGTCGTCGCGCGGTGGAGCACCTTCGAAAGGAGCACGGCGTTTCCGAACGCCGTGCCTGCAAGATGCTCAGTCAGCCGCGATCGACGCAGCGTCGTCGGGAGGAGAGCCCCGGTCGTGATCTGCCCCTGGTGCGCCAGCTGAAGGAGCTGGCGGCGCGCTTCCCGCGCTACGGAACTCCGAGGATGACGGATCTCGTCAACAAGTCCGGCCCTCCGGTGAACCACAAGCGCATCGAGCGCCTGTGGCGCAAGGAGGGCATGCAGGTGCCGAAGAAGGCCCGGAAAAGGCGTCGCCTGGGCAGCTCCGAGAACGGCATCACGCGCCGCGCCGCGACCGAGGTCAACGAGGTCTGGAGCTACGACTTCGTCTTCGATCGGACCGAGGACGGGCGGCGGCTGAAGATCCTGACGGTCGTGGACGAGTACAGCCGGGAGTGCCTGGCGATCGAGGTCGGCCGTCGCTTCAAGGCGAACGACGTGATCGACGTGCTGACGGGACTGATGATCGAGCGCGGCACGCCCCGTTTCCTGCGCTCCGACAACGGCCCGGATTCATCGCTCGCCGACTGCGTCGCTGGCTCGGTCAGCACGGGGTCCGAACGCTCTTCATCGAGCCGGGAAGCCCCTGGCAGAACGCCTTCGTCGAGAGCTTCAACGGCAAGCTTCGCGACGAGCTCTTGGACTGCGAGCTCTTCTACAACCTCGAGGAGGCTCGCGTCCTCGCGACCGAGTATCGGACGATCTACTTCGAGATCAGGGCGCACGACGGCTTGCAGGGAAGGCCGCCCAGCGAGGCGGCTGCGCCCCTGCGAAGGCAAGCCGCAGCTGGGGCTGGGTGGACAGGGACGGCAGCGTCTGGAGTATTGAAGCGAGCATGGCGGGTGGCACCGCGAAGGAGGAAGATCACTTTGCTGGATGCCCGTGAGAGCGGCGAGGCACGAGGTTGCCGGCTTGCGAGCATCGAGCGGCAGGCGGGCGGCCCCATACCGGGGGTAGCCGACCCTCGGAGCACAGATTGCCCCCGACAATTCGCGACTTAGGGCGACATCTTGCGATCGTTGACCCCCGGCCCCGAAGACTGTAAGTTGTTGATCGTCAGGGGCTTGGCGTGAGCGCGGTTGTAAGGCTATTGCTCCTTCACACCGTAGAGGTCACTGGTTCGACCCCAGTATCGCCCACTTCATGAGAACCCCCGTCCGTCAGGGCGGGGGTTTCTCTTTGTCCACGCGACAGCAGGCGAGGGGTCGGTCATCTCGCCGGGGCTTCGCTCCGGCGTGGAGGTTCGACCCCAGTATCGCCCACTCCTATCGAACCCCCGGCCTCGAGGGCGGGGGTTTCTCTTTGTTCAGTAGCTAGCGGGAGGGGGCCGGCCATCTCGCCGGGCTTCGCTCCGGCGTGGGGTTTCGATGCGAGACTCGCCCACTCGACGAAGACCCCCGGCCGAAAGGTCGGGGGTCTTCGTGTTCCCGGCCGATAGCGAGGGTCGCGGATCAGGAGTCCTCGGGCACGTCCGACTCGGCCGCCTCCGAGAGCAGGGCCGAAAGGGCGGTCTCGAGGAGCGGCTCGAGGTCGGAGGCCGACCAGTTCTCGGCGTAGGTCTCCTCGAGGTGGACGTGGTAGACGAGCGTCGAGCCGAGGTGGTCGACGGCCTGGTACCAGGGCTGTCCCACGACGTCGAACTCGAGGGCGGCGAGGTGGAGACGGGCGGGCTCGACGAGGTCGGGGCGGCGGCGCAGGAGGGCGGGTAGGGCCTCCGCGAGCGGGGGGAGCGCGACCGTCGACATGAGGTGGAGGTTCCAGGAGGTGCGGAGGGTGTTCGGGCCCTCGGCGAGCTGGTTCCAGGGGAGGATGACGAGGACGTCGAGGCCGAACTCGTTCGCGAGGGCGTACTCGAGTTCGAGGGCGAGGGCCTGCATCTCGTGCCAGCGCTCGACGTGGTCGTCGAAGGCCTCGAACTCGAGGCGGCGCGCCATCTCGTCGCGCTCGAAGGTGCCGTCGAAGACGGTCGGGCCGATGTGGATCACGAGCGTGTTCTCTTCGAGCTCGAATCGTCGTTCGATCCGGTGGGAGACGACGCGGAGGGAGAGGCGTTCGATCCGCGGGGCGAGGACGGACCAGCGCTCGGTGTCCGCCATGTAGGTGGCGGTCGGGAACTCGTCCATCAAGAGGGCGTGGAGGTGGTCGAGGTCGAGGAGGTCGAGCTCGGCGTCGGCGACCTCGATGTCGAGTGTGAGCGCGGGGTTGACCGTGTTTCGGAGGGCGACCTCCCAGACGTCGCTTCGACGGCGCTCGAGGTCCTCGCGCCGCTCCTGTCGCTCGGAATCCACCTCGCTCCCGAATGCGAGCGAGAAGGCGCCCGCCATGCCCTCGACGGCGTTCTGCATGACACCCCCGAGGGTGCGACCGACCTCGTCCATCATCCGGTCCGCCGCTCCGGCGCCCTCGGCGGGATCGAAGCCCATGAGTCGGGCGACGGTGAGGTCCATGTCGATCTTCCACTCGCCGTCCTCGTGGAGGAGCACGAAGGGCATCGGCGTCTCGATCGGCGCTCCGGTCTCGTCGCGGCCGCGGATCGTCGTCGGCACGGTCACGCGGTCGCCGTCGGGCTCGGGGGAGGCGCAGTCGAAGCTCTCGATCGGGAAGGGCGGGGTCGGGTCGTAGTGGGGGGCGCTCGCGGTGGCCCGCGTGACGCGCGAGAAGACGAGGTCGCGCGATCCGGTCTGGAGACCGAGCATGTAGGCGCGGACCGAGGCGACGGGATCCTGCGAGAAGTCGCCCTCCGCATCGGACTGGACTCCCGGGGGCGCGGCGGCGGTTCCGGCGGAATTGACGAGATCGTCGAAGTCCTGGAGTCGGCGGATGAGCTCCTCGGCCTCGACGACGCCGTCGAGGTCGCGGGCGGCGTAGGCTGCGAGAGAGCTCGAGGACGGGAGCTCGCCGACGCCGGCGAGGATGGACTCCACGCGCGGCACGAACACGAACTGCAGCCACTGCGGGAAACTCATGGTGTCGGCGGCGAAGGCGCGCTCGAAGCCGAAGGCCTCCGGCGGCAGCGCGTCCTCCTGCCAGAAGCCCGCGGTCTGCATGGCGCCGACGATCGCGTCGAGACGCGACCGGATTCCGATCCAGCCCCCACCGTTCATCGCCGTGCCCTGCCACGCGCGCCCGGCCGCCGGTCGCGTCCGCCACCCCGGCTGACGGATCCGCGGCTCGAACGGCCGGGATCATAGCCGGGCGGACGTCTCGCCGACTCTCGGGATCGTGTCGGAGCTGCGAATTCCGCTGCCGGCGTCGCATTGCCGGGGCGAGGTTCAGTCGACGCGCTCGGTCGTCCAGGTGCCCTTCACGCTGAAGAGGCCGCGGAGTCCCTTGAAGCGCCACCGGCCCGAAGCCCGTCGGGCCGTGCCGTCGATCTCGCCGGAGTAGGCGAGCGGATAGTGCGGCCGGTCCGGCATGACGTACTGGCGACCCTCGCCGTCGGAGAGGGTGAGGTGCGGCATCAGCTTCGTCCAGCGGAGGCGGGGGCCGCGCCGGCGGCCGGAGATCGTGCCCTCGCCCGGCGTGCCTCCCGCCTCGACGTCGTCGGTGACGATGCCGTGGAAGCGGCCGTTCGCGTCCTCGTGGATCACGAGCATGAAGCCGACGGCTCCGAAGATGCGGTCGGCCTCGGCGTGGTCGTAGCGGTAGTGGCCCCGCCAGGTCCCCTGGAATCCGGATCCGGTCGTCGTCATCGGGACGCGCCTCCTCCGGACAGGCTCTCAGATGAAAGGGCGCGTGGCCAGCCCCGAGGGGGCCGTCGGGTCCTCCTCAGCGCTTCTCGCCGAGCGAGTAGAGCTCGACGAGGTAGTCCGCGCTCTGCTTGCGGGGGAGGTCGAGGCCCTTCACGCGAACGAGGACGCGGAGGCCGGGGGCGAACTGCGCGTCGGTGAGGACGGGGCGGAAGATGAGGGCGGGGGCGCCGCCGAACTTCGCCTCGTCGCGGCTGACGTTCTTGATCTCGAGGCGCTCGCCGAGGTCGTGGTCGGCATCGAGGAGGTAGCACTCGACGGAGACCTCCTTGCCCGCCTTGACGCGCGACTCGTCCCAGCTCAGGTGCCAGGGGACGCGGGGGCCGGTGAGGTACTCGATCGGGTAGTGACCCGCGCCGGGGTAGGACCAGGTGAGGGGGAGCTTGCCCGGCTTCGAGGCGTCCTTCACGTGGAGCGCGTAGAAGCGGCCGACGGCGCCGAGGCCCGACTTCGCGAGGGTGGTGGAGAGGATGCCGCGGCGGTGGCCGACGGCGCGGGCGTTGCGCTCGTCGGCGTCCTCCATGAAGCCGTCGATGGCGCGGCGGGGGTTGCCGGAGCCCTGGTAGAGGTTGGACTCCTTTGCGCCCTCGACGGCCTTCTTGAAGAGGGCGTCGGCCAGGCCGGCGGGGCGGGCCGGGTCGTGACTCGTCGCCCCGTTGAGGGCGAAGGCGAGGGCCGCGCACTGCGAGAGTTCGGAGTAGCCGGCGTCGGGCTTCACCTCGGCCGGGAGGTAGGAGAGGAAGCGGTAGGCGTTCAGGTGGCGGACCGCGTCCAGGATGACGGCGTCGTCAAGACGGCCGGGGGCGAAGGGGGCCGAGGTCGAGGGCTCGGTCGCGAAGGTCAGGGCGCTCACGCGCTGGTCGGCCGGGTCGATGCGGTCGAGGCCGCGGCGGATCTCGTCGCGGTCGCGCGGGTGGAGCGGGAAGTCGCCGCCGCCGGGGAGCGAGGCGAAGAGGCCGCCGCGCCTGCGCTTGAGCGAGAAGACGACCTCGCCGCGGGCGTCGTAGGTCTTGAGGGAGTCGAGCTCGCCCCTCTTGTAGGTCCGGGCGCTGCGGCGCTTGCCGTCCGTCTGCCAGAGCTCGAAGTTGCCGTCGAGGCGGCCCTTGTCGTAGCGCGCGCGGATCTTCTTCGCGCCGTCCTCGTAGTTCTCCTCGTAGGCGCCCTGGATCTCGCCGGTCTTGTCCTTCTTGTACTCGACCCGGACCTTGCCGTTCGGGTAGAGCTCGCGGACCTCCTCGCCCTGGGCGGAGAGGAGCGGAGCGAGGGCGGCGAGGGCGAGGATCAGCGGGATCGGGCGGAACATGGGCGTCTCGTGCGGGGGTGGTCGTCGGTCCGGAGCGCGCCATAGAGAACAGAGTCGCGGCCGCTTCCCAAGGGTCCGGTTCCGGCGTCCCGCGCTTCGGCGAGGATGGTCGGGACGGGCGCGGCGCGCGCGCCCGGTGCCCCCGGCGGAGACCCCGATGTTCGACGTCCTGAACGATCTCATCCTCGAGCACTGGGCGAAGGTCCTGACCGGCGCCGCGCTCTTCGTCGTCGGTCGCTGGTGGGGGAAGAAGCGGGCCCGGGCGGACTGGCGCAAGCGCGAGTTCATGCACCGCGTGAACGTGAGCCTGAACCACGTCGAGCCCCGCGGGGACGAGCCCGGGCTCCTGCAGCTCCGGACCCTGATGGAGGCGGACGCCTCGGAGATCCTGAAGAACGAGGCCGGCGTCGAGATCTTGCTGGCCGCGGCGGGGAAGACGACGGTGGAGGATCCGGTGATCCACCTCGGGGCCGAGGGCTGGACGATCCTCAACGCGGTGCTGAACGAGGTCGCGGAGGTGTTCGCGGCGGGGACGCTCGCGCGGGATCTGGGGATGCCGGTGCGGTCGAAGCGGTACCTGTTCGCGCTGACGAACGAGCGCGACGGGGACGTGAAGACGCGGAAGGTGCGGGCGCTCTTCCTGCCGGAGGAGTTCACGGCGGAGGACGGCGGGCCCTTCCGCGAGGACCTCGCGCTGGAGAGCCCCCGGCACGTGACGCGGGTGCGGACGATCCGGGCGATGCTGGACCAGTACGCGCGCTCGGGCGGGGAGAGCGGGGACTTCATGTGGGTCGAGCTCTCGGTGCCGGCGGGGGGCTGATCGCCGTTCGGAGTGCAAGTACGGAGTCAGGCACCCGATGTGCGCGGCCTCTCGCCCCTTCGGGGCGGAGACGCACATCGGGTGACTGACACCGCACATGCACTCGGACTCCGCGAGCGGCGGGGCGGCGCGGAGCGAGCGGCCGCGATGTGACCGGAAATCGCCAAAGAAGTGCCGCCTCGAATCGGTCGGGATCGACCGATAGGATGCGCCACGATGACGACGATCGTGGTGAATCACGTCTCGGGCTCGAGCCTCGCCGGCACGCGTCACGAGTTCGAGAAGGCGGAGGTGACGCTCGGGCGGCACCCGCGGAACGACATCGTGTTCGACGCCCAGGCCGACCGCCTGGTCTCGAGCCGTCACGCGCGGCTCGTCCGGCGCGACGACGGGATCTGGATCGAGGATCTCGGCTCGAGCAACGGCACCTTCCTGAACGGTCGCCCGCTGACGCGACCGACGGCGCTCTCGCTCGGGGACGAGCTCATGCTCGGGCCCGACGGCCCGCGCCTCGCGGTGTCCAGCGAGGTCATGAGCGAGAACAGCGGCCGCCTCGAGGACACGCTCACCGATCTCGGCCCCTCGAAGAAGCTCGGCCGGGATCGCGGCGTCGGGCGGACGACCCTCGTCGGCATCATCGCCGCGGTGACGAAGCGCGAGCGCGAGCGGAGCCGGCGGGTCTACTTCGCGATGGGCGGCGTCATCCTCCTCGTGCTCGGGCTCACGGTCTGGGGCGCGGTGTGGATCCTCGGCGGGGGCGCGCAGCGCGCCGTCCGCGACACCGCGCGCCGCGAGGCCCAGGTCACCGCGCGCGACGAGGCGGCCTCGACGGCCCGGACGACCGCGCGCGGCGTGGCCGAGAAAGCGGCGGAGGGGATCGGGACCCGGCTCGAGGCCGAGGCCCAGGAGCGGATCGACTCGCTCTCGAAGGAGTTCGAGGCGCGACTCGAGGAGGCCGGACGCGACTTCCGCCGCGTCTTCGCGCGCATCGAGCCCTCCGTCTATCCCGTCTTCCAGAAGCGCGAGGTCGGCGGCGCGACGCGCATCGCCTCGGGCGGCGGCACCTGCTGGGTCGTCGCGCCCGGCGTCCTCGCCACGAACGCCCACGTCGCCGAGCCGCAGGCCTCGGGGAAGTGCACGCTGCTGGTCCGCACGGCCGACCCCATCCGCGACCTCGAGGTCGAGCGGGTCGAGATCCACCCCGGCTACTTCCGCTGGGACCGCCTGCTCGCGCGGTTCCGGCCGCTCGATCCGGGCGGACAGGCCTTCCTGCGCTTCGTGCCCGCCTGCGACGTCGCGCTCCTGCACGTCCGGGCCGAGGACCGCGCCGCGCTCGGGCCGCCCCTCGAGACCGCGAGCGACGCCGAGCTCGCCGCGCTCTCGCGCGGCACGCCGGCCGCCTTCATGGGCTACCCGGTCGAGGGCACGATCGTGGGCGCGCTCGAGCGCTCCGAGGCGGGCAGCGACGTCGGTCCGATCAGCCAGGTGCTCGACTTCTTCCTCGAGCGCAACGAGACGGAATTCGAGCGCCTCGTGACCTACAACCTCAAGGCCGAGGGCGGCTCCAGCGGGAGCCCGGTCTTCGGGCTCGACGGCAAGGTCGTCGCGGTCCACAGCGCGGGCAACTTCAAGTTCCTCGCCGGGACCCGCATCAGCCAGGGCGGCACCACCTTCGGCCAGCGCGTCGATCTCGTGCGCGAGCTGCTCTCCGGCCGCGCCGACGCCGGCCTCGCCCGCTTCGAGCCGGTCTGGGAGCGCCGCTTCCTCGGCCTCTGGGAGAAGACCCACGACGCCGAGGCCGCGATGCTCGCCTTCCGGGGCTCCCTGCCCTGGGGCGCGGGAGTGCGGGTCGAGCGCCAGAAGCTGTCGGAGGGCAAGATCGACGCCGGCGGCTCGATTCCGCTCTCCTTCGAGGTCCCGACCGGGCGAAGGTGGGCGATCGCCGGTATCGTGACGGGAGACCGCTTCGCGACCCTCGGCTTCACGGGATCCGCCTTCGTGATCCCCCGGTCCTGGATCGCGCTGGCGACGGGGGGCGGGCCGGGCAAGCACAAGGCCGAGCTGACGCGTCCCCCGGGCCCGAAGGGCGAGGTGGGATACCAGGTCTGGCTCTTCCAGGCGCCTTGAGATCGGCGCCCCGGCCGGTCGATCAGGCCAGGGGGATGACGCGCGCATGACTGACGAGCTGAGAGACGACCCGATCCTGGCCTCCGCGCTGGAGATCGAGGGATTCAAGGTCCTCGATCCCGTCGTCCTGTTCACCAAGCTGGGTGAGGGCGGCATGGGCGCGGTCTACCGCGGCCACCACCTCAAGCTCGACATCCCCGTCGCCATCAAGTGCCTGAAGCCGACGATCGCGCTCGAGAACCCGGAGCTCGTCGGCCGCTTCCAGCGTGAAGCCACCGTCGCCGCCTCGCTCGACAGCGAGAATCTCGTCCGCGTGTTCGACGTCCACGAGTTCCGCGGGGTGCACTACCTCGTCATGGAGTTCGTCGAGGGCGAGACGATCCGTCAGCGCGTCCAGCGCGTGGGCACGCTCGACGTCCCCACCGCGGTCGCCGCCATCTACGAGGCCGCGCGCGGCCTCGTGGAGGCCCACCGCCGCGGCATCGTCCATCGCGACATCAAGCCCGACAACATCATCATCGCGAACGACGGACGCGTGAAGGTCGCGGACCTCGGCCTCGCGAAGGCCGGCGACGGCCTCGACGGGGTGAAGACACGCAGCGGTATCGTCATGGGCACCCCGTCCTACATGCCGCCGGAACAGTTCGAGGACGCGAGCCGGCTCGGCCCTCGGCCGACGTCTACGCGCTCGGGCTCACGCTCTACTTCATGCTCACGGGAGAGGCGGCCGTCGCCGGCGGCTCGCTCGTCGAGGTGCTGCGCCGCGTCTGCCAGGATCCCCTGCCCACGCTCGCGTCGCGGCGCCCCGAGACCGAAGGCGGACTCGACGTCATCTACCGCATGGCCACCGCCAAGAGCCCCGGCGAGCGGCCCCAGACCGCGCTCGAGCTCATGAGCCTCCTCGGTCCCTACCGGCCGACCGAGGAGAGCCGCGCGGTGCTCAAGCGCCGCGCCGGCGACAACGCCGCCACCGTCCGCGGCTTCGTCACCCCGAACTCCGAGATGATCAGCCACCTGCGCCAGGCGCTGCGCGAGTCGAGCGGCTCGGAGCCCGTCCCGCCCACGATCGCGCGCGGCACGCTCGCCGCCGTCGTGCCGCCGACGATCCGGGCCGACGCGGAGGAACTCGCCGGGACGCGCGCCGGGACGCGCGCCGAGACGGTGCCGCCCACGGGGCGCGGCCCCTTCCTGAAGTGGTTCGTCCTCGGCGCGCTCGCGATCGTCCTCGTGGGGCTCGGCGGCTACGCGGTCTCGCGTCTCGGCGGGGGAGGGCCGGACGCGGCCGAGCTCGCCCGCGCCTTCGACGAGGGACGCGAGGGCGTCCGTCGTCCCGGCACCCTCGAACGCGGCGTCGATCGCCTGCTCTGGGTCAAGGAGCAGGATCCGGACTACCCGGGGCTCGCCGACGAGCTCGGTCCGGCGCTCGTCGAGCTCTCGCGGCGCCTGCTCGAGGACGGTCACCTCGCCCGCGCCTGGGACTGCCTCGACGACGCGAGCGATCTCCGACCCGAGGAGGAGATCGCCCCGCTCCGCGAGACGGCGCGCACGGCGATCGTCCAGGCCCTGGCCGGGGCGCTCACCGTGAACGCACCGGTCGACGGGGCCTTCGTCACCGAGCCCGGCGTCGCGGTGGACGGCCTCGTCGATACCGACGCGCTCCACCTCCGCGGGCTGGACGACAGCCGGCTCCGCGTCGCGGGCGAGGACGTCCGGGTCGTCGCCGGCGCCTTCCACGCGACCGCGAAGCTCGAGGAGGGCAAGCAGGACCTCCGCATCGGGCTCGCGCTCGAGGAGGGACTCGAGGCCGAGGTCGTCCTCACCGTCACGCTGGACACAAGCAACCCCGAGATCATCGTCGTCTCGCCGGACACCAACGGCTTCGTCGACGGATCGCCCGCCATGGCGACCGGCCGCGTGCGGGACGCGGGGATCCGCGAGGTCAGCATCCGCGTCGAGGGGCCGGAGAACCGCACACTCGCCGCGCAGCTCACGCCCGAGGACGAGGGCGCCGCCTGGTCGGTGCCGCTCGATCTCATGGAGGGGAACTACCGCCTCATCGCGACCGCGGTGGACGCGGCGGGGCGACGCTCCGAGGCGACGCGCGAACTCGTCATCGACCGCACCCGTCCGACCATCTACGTGGACGCGCTGCCGCGCGCCGTCGCCGAGGCGAACCAGCGCATCCAGGGCACCGTCGCCGACCCGAATCTCGCCCGGCTCGAGCTGCTGATCGTCGAGGGCGACGAGCCGAGCGAGGGTCCTGGGCGCCCCGTGACGGTGGACGCCGAGGGACGCTTCGGCGTCGCACTCGCCCTCGAGCGGGGCGACAACGCCTTCCTCCTGCGCGCCGTCGATCGCGCCGGCAACGTCGAGACCCGCGCGATCGGGATCCGCCTCGAGGATCTCCAGCTCTGCATCGACGAGGCCCAGGCCGCCATCGCGCAGGGACGGATCGACGCGGCCGAGCGCTCGCTGGGACGGGCGCTCGAGCTCGATGCGGGTTCCGCGCGCGCGCGTCGGCTGCGCGCGGTGCTGCGGGCGCTCGGGGGGGATGACCGCGCGGCGGCCGAGGATCTCGCCGCCCTCGAGAAGGGCGGCGACGGCGTCGCGACCGACCTCCTCAATCGCGCCGTCGTCGCCTGGCGCGTCGCGGCCACCGGCGGCCGGGCCGCGGGCGGGCCGCCGGCCGGAGCGCTGGAAGATCTGGATCGGGCCCGCCAGCGCGAGGAGCGCAACGCCGTCATCCTCGCCACGCTCGCGGCGGCCCGGCTCCACCGGAACGAGATCGACGCGGCGGCGGCGGCGGCCGAGAAGGCCGTCTCGATCGACCCGGCGCTCGCCGTGGCCCACAACAACCTCGGCTGCGTGCGCCTCGCCCAGGGGCGGGCCGCCGACGCGCTCACGTCCTTCGATCGAGCCCTCGGCGCCGATCCGGCGTTCGGGGTGGCCCAGCTCAACCGCGCCGTCGCCCGCCTGCGCGCCGGCGACAAGAGCGGCGCCGGCAGCGATCTCTCCCGCGCGCGCGGGCTCGGCGCCGCCCCCGCGGAGGGCGGGCCGCCGATGCCGCACCTGAGGGCCGCCGCGCTCGACACCCTCAACCCGCTCCTCGCGGTGGCGATGGAGTCTCCGTTCACGGCGGAACTGGGGACGCTGGTCTTCGACAAGGCGCTCGCGCTCCACCTCGCCGGCGACCACGCGGCCGCGGCCCGGGCCTTCGCGGGGATCTCCGACCTCGGGGCGGAGGGGCAGCTCCTCCTCGTGCGGGCGCAGCTCGCGTTCGGCGACCCCAAGGCCGTCGAGGCGGGTCGTCTCCGCGCCCGGACGCTGGCGGTCGACAAGACCTTCACGCCGGCGCAGACCGAGGAGGCCAGGATGCTCTGGGCCTCGTCCGAGCTCGCGCAGGTGGTCGCGGTCGGCGGCGGGGCGAGCCACGCGAACGCGCTCACGAAGCTGAGCGACGGACTCGTCGTCGCCGATCGCATCCCGCTGCGGATGGAACGGGCCGTCGCCCTGATGGCGAAGGGCGAGTACTCGCGCGCGAAGTCGGATCTCGACGCGATCCTGCGCGCCGAGCCCTTCAACGCGGCCGCACTGTCGATGCGCGCGCGCTGCCACGGCGTGAGCGGCGGCGAGGCCGCGCGTCTCGACGCGCGGAAGTCCTACGCGCTCGATCCCTCGCGAAACTGGCTCCTGTCTCTCATGCAGACCTGGTACGTCGTCATGCACAAGACGACGCGTCCGCTGCAGCGCTACCACCAGGTGCCGGTCTGGCCGCCCGCCAACGATCCGACGGACGCCCAGACGATGAAGGACGGCTACGCCGTGATGGAGATCTCGCCGGCGACGCCCTTCTGGACGGTCATGTGGGAGAAGCCGACCTCGGCCTTCCAGCAGCGGATCAACGTCTCGCCGACGCTTCCCGAGGAGTGGATCAAGGCGCGCTGGGCCGAGAACTTCCGCCTCTGGTCGATCGGCTTCGCGAACGGGAAGGTCACGACCGTCATGCGGCAGACGCCCGTCACCGGTCAGATGCGGCAGACCTACCTGATCCGCGACGACTTCCCGAGCGAGTGGATCAAGGAGAAGGCCGGCGAGGACCTCCGGCTCGACATCGTCGCGCCGATCTCGGCCACCCAGAAGATCTACGTCATGAACCAGTACCCGGGGCGCAAGCACCCCGGTCAGGCCTGGAACGCGACGGACGCCTTCCCCGACAAGTACCTCCAGGAGCGCGCCCAGGCGGGCTACCGGCCGACGACGCTCGTCCACGACGGCAAGAAGTGGATCGTCGTCTGCACCTACGACTCGACGGTGAAGGAGCAGCGCATCCTCTCGGGGGCGAGCTTCCCGCGCGACGCGGTGAAGAAGGGCTGGGACGAGGGCTTCGTCCTGATCACCTCCGCGATGGGGCCCGACTACGCGGCGCCCTCGCCCTACGCGGGCAGCGCCTACGCCTTCTTCGACCGTCGCGAGTGGGTCAGCACGCGCTACGCGCTGCAGGCCCAGATCTCTCGCGACAACACCCGCGCCGACACGATGGTCTACCTGCTCTTCCGGCGGATGATGGCCGATCTGCGCACGGGCGTCCCGCTGGAGACGGTGCGGCGCGAGGCGCTCATGAACCGGGCCTGGGCCGGGGCGAACCTCAACGAATGGTCGCGGGCGATCATGGACTTCTTCTGCGGGGATCTCTCCGAGGAAGCGCTCCTCGCGACGGCCGGGACGAACAAGGAGCACCTCTGCGAGGGTTGCTACTACGCGGCCGAGATCCGTCGGGCGAGCGGCGACGCGGCGGGGTCGAAGCGCCTCCTCGAGCGCTGCGTCGCCCAGGGCGTGACCAATTTCACGGAGCATACCTCCGCCAAGGCCGAACTCGGTCTGAAGTGAAGGCGCCTCCCGGCGCGACCGCGCCGGACTTGTTTCCGAGTCTTGAATTCGCGGCCGCGCCCGGGAGTCGATTCTCGACCCCGCGGCGGCGGTGTATCGTCGCCGGAAACCGGACCCGAGGAGTCATGACGATGTTGAGAACGATGGGAGTGGCGGCGATCGGATTCGCGATCGCCGCGGTCGCCGTCGCGCAGGAGCCCGCGAAGCCCGCGGCCGCCGCGCCGGCGACGAAGGCGTCGAAGCCGGCCTTCGCCGCGCCGATGCGCGTGAAGGGCGGCGAGGAGATCATCAAGCTCGAGGAGCCCGGCTACGCCGCGCCCTGCCTGGCCGATCTCGACGGCGACGGCAAGAAGGACCTGCTCGTCGGCCAGTTCGCGGGCGGCAAGATCAAGGTCTACCCGGGCCTCGGCGAGGGCAAGTTCGGCGCCGGGACCTGGCTCCAGGCCGACGGCAAGGTGGCCGAGGTCCCGGGCGTCTGGTGATGCACGAGCTCCACTCCACAGGTTGTGGACGTCGACGGTGACGGCATCAAGGACATCCTCTCCGGGTGCTACTCGCGCGAGGACCAGGACATGGCGGGCCTCTTCTGGCTCCTTCGCGGCAAGAAGGAGGGAGGCTTCGCGGCGCCGGTCGCCCTGAAGGGTGACGACGGCAAGGAGCTCATCCTCCCCGCGGGCCGGGGGCAGGACGATGTGATCTCGAAGATCTGCACGCGCCCGAGCGCGGTCGATCTCGACGGCGACGGCAAGCTCGACCTCGTCGTCGGAAACTTCGCCGGCACCTTCCACCTCGTGCGCGGCCTCGGCAAGGGCGGCTTCGCGGCGAAGGCCGTCCCGCTCCTCGACAAGACCGGCAAGGCGCTCTCGGTCCCGCACCACAGCGACCCCTTCCCGGTCGACTGGGACGGCGACGGCGACATGGATCTTCTGAGCGGCTCCAACAGCGGCGGCGCCTTCCTCGCCCTCAACGAGGGCACGAAGACCGCGCCGAGCTTCACCGCCTTCCGCGAGATCGTGCCGCAGAATCCCGTGCAGTTCGGCGCCGACATGACCTTCGGCGAGCAGCACATCAAGGGCCCGCAGGCCTCGACCCGCGTCTGGGCCGACGACGTGAACGGCGACGGCAAGCTCGACCTCATCATCGGCGACTCGGCCATGATCCACACGCCCGGCAAGGGGCTCGACGAGGCCACGGCGCGCAAGAAGCACGCCGAGCACGAGGAGAAGCTCCGCAAGGCGATGGGCGAGATGTCGGGAGACGGCGTCGAGATCACCGCCGAGTCCTTCGACTACCAGAAGCACTACGAAGAGGGTCAGAAGATCATCAAGACGACCACGACCGGCTTCGTCTGGGTGCTCCTCGGCCGCTGACTCTCATACGGTGTCAGTCACCGGATGAGAACTCTCGGCGCTCTCGCGCGGCGCTCGGTCGCCGGATGAGACCGCGCCGCGACTCGAATCGCCGCTCGACGGATGCACGTACGGTGCCCGTCACCGTACGTGCATCCCTTCGTTTGCGGCCTCGACGTCGAGGTCCGGGTTCGCGGGATGCACATCCGGTGACGGGCACCGTACGTGCATCTCCTCTCTCGCTCCCGGGCGGAGGATTCTCATCCGGTGACTGACACCGTATGAGAGCCGGCCGCCGCTCGAATCGGCCGTCGACGCGCTCGCTCGTACTGCTGCCTCTCCGCGAATCTCCGATGGCGGCCCCGCGTCTCCGGGGGTAGCCTGACGGTTCGGCGAAGAGAGGAGAACTCGAGATGATGCGCGGCACCCTCGGCATCCTGGCCGCCCTCGCGGGGGCGAGTCTGGGACTCGCGCAGGCGCGCGTCCCCTTCCGCAACACCCGCTTCTTCGAGGACGCCGCGGCGCCTCGAAGCCGACGGCGTTCCGATCCGCGTCGAGGCTCCCGGCCACGCCTGCCCGACGATGGCCGATCTCGACGGCGACGGCATCCGCGATCTCCTGGTGGGGCAGTTCGCGGAGGGCAAGATCGCGTTCTACCGGGGGCTCGGTAAGGGGCGCTTCGGCCGGCGCGCCTGGGTGACCGCCGGAGGCGAAACCGTCCGCGTTCCCGGCGTGTGGTGATGCACCAGCGCGACGCCGCTCGTGGCGGACGTCGACGGCGACGGTGTCGCCGACCTCATCTCCGGATGCTACTCGCGCCACGACTCCGACATGGCGGGAGAGTTCTCGTTGTACCGGGGTCGCAAGGGGGCCGACTTCGGCCCGCGCGAGATCCTCATGACGGCGGACGAGGAGGAGATCCTCGAGCTGCCGATTCCGAAGGGCTCGGATCGGATCTGCCGCGTGGCGACCGCAGCGTGCGTCGTCGATCTCGACGGGGACGGTCGAGACGACCTCCTTGTCGGAGGGTTGGGTTCCTTCGCGCTCTATCGAGGTGCGAAGGGGGGAGGCTTCCTCGCCGCGAAGGAGCCGATGACAGACGCGAAGGGCGATCGGCTCTACACGCCGGCGTTCGCAGGTCCCTGCTGTGTCGACTGGGACGGCGACGGAGACCTGGACATCGTCTCCGGGTCCAAGTCCGGAGGGGTCTACCTCTCGGAGAACCGTGGTGACAGGGGCCGTCCGGCGTTCGGCGAGTTCGTAACGCTCATCGCCCCTCCGGTCGAGTGGGACGGAAAGCAGCCGCCGCGATTCGGCGACTGGCACCTGAATGGGCCCGGTGATTCGACGCGCGTTTGGGTCGAGGACATCGACGGAGATGGTCGTCTCGACCTCCTCGTCGGCGATCGCATCGATGTCTACCGACCCGGTGAGGGATTGGACGAGCCGACGGCTCGGCGCCGCTGGCTCGAGATCGGCCGGAAGATCACGCCCCAGATGGAGGCGGACGAGATCCTCCCACTTCGGGCGCAGCAGAGGCGGGCCATTCCCGGCGAAGGCCGAGGCCATATCTGGTTCTTCCGCGGCCGCTGACTCTCATACGGTGTCAGTCACCGGATGAGAACTTCCGGCGCTCTCACGCGGCGGTCGGTCATCGGACGAGGACTCGCCGCGACTCGAATCGCCACTCGACGGATGCACGTACGGTGCCCGTCACCGGACGTGCATCCCTTCGTTTGCGGCCTCGGCGTCGAGGTCTGGGTTCGCGGGATGCACGTCCGGTGACTGGCACCGTACGTGCATCTCCTCTCTCGCTGCCGGGCGGAGAATTCTCATCCGGTGACTGACACCGTATGAGAGTCCGTCGATTGCGTTAGCTTGTCGCCGATGAGCGAGCGGGGCGGAACGACGGGAGCCGGGTGGGCGGTGGGGGTGATCCTCCTCGCCTGGGCGGCCGTGTTCGCGGTGAAGGCCCTCGGGCCGGTGGACCTCGTCGACAACGACCAGAAGCGCCCGGCCAGCTACGTCCTCGACCTGCTCCGCAACGGCGAGTGGCTCGTCCAGCACGACTGGGCCGGATCGGTGGTCTCGAAGCCGCCGTTCCACGTCTGGATCGCCTCCGTCGCGACCGCGGCCTTTCCCCGCGCCGAGACCCTGGCCCTCTCCCTGCCCTCGGCCTTCGCCGTCCTCGCGATCGCCCTCATGGTCGCCGCGGCGGGAGGGCGGGTCTTCGGGGTCCGCGCCGGACTCCTCGGGGCGCTGGCCTGGCTCCTCTCGAGCTACGGCCTCAAGCACCTGACGCTCGTCCGCACCGACGCGCTCTACGCCGCGCTCACCTTCGCGGGTTTCCTGCTCGCACTGCGCGCGGCCGCGGTCGCGCGGCGGGGGAGGACCCTCCCCTGGCTCGCGCACGCCCTCGCGACGCTGACGAAGGGCCCGGCCGCGCCGGCCTTCGCGCTGGCGGGACTGGCGCTGCCGCGCCGCTGGATCTGGGGACGTCGCCGCGTCGCGTCGCGCATCTTCACCGTCCGCGGACTCCTGCTCCTTGTCCTGCTGGTCGGCGGCTGGTTCCTCGCGGCCTGGTTCCAGGTGGGCGACGCCCTCGTCGACAAGATGCTCGGCCGCGAACTCGTCGGCCACGCGGTGGCGGACGGGCAGGGGAAGGGGCCGCTGCAGACGCCCCATGTCCCGCTCTTCTACTTCGTGACGCGCTTCATTCCCTGGAGCCCGCTGGCGCTCCTCGCGATCTGGCGCGTCCTGCGCCGGCCCGCGGCGGGGCACCTCGCGCGCGTCCTCGAGCGCGCCTGCGTCGCCTTCTTCGCGGTCGGGCTGATCGTCTTCTCGATCGCGCCTCACCAGCGAGCCGACCTCCTGCTTCCCCTCGTCCCGCCGATGGCGATCCTCGTCGGCCGGGAGCTCGACCGGATGACGGGGCGGTGGGGGAGTCGAGGCTTCGCGTTCGCCGTCGTCGGAGTCGTCGCGGCGGCCGTCGCCTTCTCCGCGTTCTGGTTCCTCGGCCCGCGAGCCGATTCGAAGGCGGTGCGACGCAACGCGCGCCTGATCGCGGCGGCGGAGGACATCGAGGCGCGCTTCGGCTTCCAAGCGCCGCTGGAGCACACGACGGCGTCCTACGCGCTCCAGTGGGAACTCGACACCGCGCGGCGCACGCTCGACGAGGACGAGCTCGTCGCCCGCTTCCGGGCGGGCCCGGTGCGGGCGGCGGTCCAGGCGGAGGGGCTCGCGCGCCTCCGACGCGAGCTGGGCCCGGAAGGGTTCGAGATCCTCTACGCCGACGCCTCACCCTCCGCGAACTGGGTCGTGGCGACGCCGGGGTATCGCTCGCCCGCGGATGGTCGTGCCGCGCCGGAGATGGGAATCCGTCACTGGCTGCTCGCGGGCCTGCTCCTCATCGGACCACCTCTCCTCCTCGCGGGCCTCGCGCGTCGCGGGCTGCGCGCCACGGCGGCGCGCGAGGGCGCTCGCCGCTCGACGCCCCGGGCTTGACGCCCTCGCGCCCGTCCGGACGATGACGGGATGATCCGACTCCCCCTCCTCGTGCTTCTCCTCGCCGCCTTCGCCCCCGCGCAGGAGGACTCCCGTCCCGACGTCCTCTTCCTCTTCGCGGACGACCTGCGCACGGACGGCGTCGGCGCCTTCGGCAATCCTCACGTCCGCACGCCCGCCACCGACGCGATCGTCCGCCGCGGGATGCGCTTCGACCGGAACTACTGCCTGGGCTCGATGCACGGCGCGGCCTGTCAGCCCTCGCGCGCGATGCTCATGAGCGGCCGCACGCTCTACCGGGTCCCGATGGATCTCGACGGCGTGCCGATGTTCCCGGAGGTGATGCGCGGTGCGGGCTACCGGACCTTCGGCACCGGGAAGTGGCACAACGGCGCCGCCGCCTTCGAGCGGGCCTTCGGCGAGGCGGACGCCGTGCTCCTCGCGGGGATGTCGGACCACGAGAAGGTGCCGCTCCGCCGCTACGACGAGAACGGCAAGCTCGGCGACGCCGCGGTCGGTCCGGGATTCTCGAGCGAGCTCTTCGCGGCCGCCGCGATCCGCTTCCTCGAGACGACGCGCGACGACGCCCGCCCCTTCCTCTGCTACGTGTCCTTCACCGCGCCCCACGACCCGCGCCAGCCGCCGCTCGAATGGCGGCAGCCCTACTACGACCGCCGCCCGCCGCTGCCGCGGAACTTCCTGCCGCAGCACCCCGTCGACAACGGCTGGATGGCCGATCGCGACGAGCGCCTCGCCGCGTGGCCGCGGCGCGTCGAGGACGTTTCCGACCAGCTCTGCGAGTATTACGGCCTCATATCGCACCTCGACGCGCAGATCGGGCGGATCGTCGCGGCCCACGCCGCGCTCGGTCGCGGCCGCGATCTCGTTCTCGTCTTCACGAGCGACCACGGCCTCGCGATGGGCAGCCACGGCCTCCTCGGCAAGCAGAACCTCTACGAGCACTCGATGGGCTGTCCGCTCGCCATCGTCGGGCCCGGGATCCGCCCCGGGGCGACGCGCGCCCTGACCGCGCTCGTCGATCTCGCGCCGACCCTCTGCGAGCTCACGGGGACGACCGCGCCGCCCGGGATGGAGGGGCGATCGCTCGCGCCGATCCTCCGCCGCGAGCGGAAGGCGGTCCGCGAGGACCTCTACCTCACCTTCGCGACGGGTCAGCGCGCCGTTGTCGGGCCGCGCTGGAAACTCATCCGCTATCCCCTCATCGATCGCGAGCAGCTCTTCGACCTCGACGCGGACCCCGAGGAGCGCGTCGACCTCTCGGGGGACCCCGCCCGTGCCGATCTCCGACGAGAGCTCGGGCGACGCCTCGCCGTCCTCCACGACGCGTCCGGCGACCCGCATCCTCTCCGGGTGGCCGAGCCGAAGTCGGGAGAGATCGATCTCTCCGGTCGTCCGCGTCGCCCCGATCGCTTCCAGCCCCCCTGGATCGTCGAGAAGTACTTCCGCGACTGACGCCCGCCGTCCGACCGGAAGTGCGCGTCCAGCGTTCGGGAGGGCGGGGTGTTACACGACGCATGAAGGCGACCCGTCCGGGGTCGCGCGACTGCAGTTCGTGCGAGGAGAGGACCCATGGGCAAGATGACCGCGATCGATCCCGCGACGGAGGAGGTGATCGAGTCCTTCGCCACGCTCGATGAGGGCGGCATCGAGGAGGCGCTGGCGATCGCGCCCCGGGCGGCGGCGGGCTGGGCCGCGCGTCCGCTGGCGGAGAGGATCGAGCTGCTTCGCGCGGTCGCGCGCCGGCTGCGCGAGGAGACCGAGACGCTCGCCGCCCACGCCACGGCCGAGATGGGAAAGCCGCTCGCCGAATCCCGCGCCGAGGTCGAGAAGTGCGCCTGGGCCTGTGACCACTACGCCGAGCACGGCGAGGAGCTGATGGCGCCGCGACCGCATCCCTCGTCGGGGAGCCGCGCCTACGTGGCCTTCCGCCCGCTCGGCACGATCTTCGCGATCATGCCCTGGAACTACCCCTACTGGCAGGTCTTCCGCTGCGCCGCGCCCGCGCTCCTCGCCGGCAACGGCGTGCTCCTGAAGCACGCGAGCAACGTGCCGCGCTGCGCGATCGAGATCGAGGGCGTCCTCCGGAGAGCCGGTCTCCCGGAGGGCGTCTTCCAGACCCTGCTCGTCGGCGGGGCGGAGGCGGAGCGGATCGTCGCCGACCCCCGCGTCTCCGCCGTGAGCCTCACCGGGAGCGAGCACGCGGGGGCGAAGGTCGCGGCGGCGGCGGGGCGCGAGATCAAGCGCACGCTGCTCGAGCTCGGCGGCTCCGATCCCTTCATCGTCCTGCGCGATGCCGACGTCGCGGCGGCGGCGAAGATCGCGGTCAAGGCGCGGTTCCAGAACGCCGGGCAGAGCTGCATCGCCGCCAAGCGCTTCCTCGTCGAGGCGCCGGTGCTCGAGGAATTCACCGAGGCCTTCGGGGCCGAGCTCGCGGGGATCCGCGTCGGCGATCCGCGAGATCCCGAGACGAAGATGGGACCGCTCGCCCGCCGCGATCTTCGCGACGGCGTCCGCGATCAGCTCAAGCGCGCGCTCTCCGGCGGGGCCCGGGTCGTCGCGCGCGGCGAGGGCGACGATCGCGAGCGGGGCTACTTCATGTCGCCCGTCATCGTGCGCGACGACGACCCGCGGAGTCCCCTGCGCCGCGAGGAGGTCTTCGGGCCCGTGGCGCCGATCGTTTCCGTGGCCTCGGCCGACGAGGCGATCGCCATCGCGAACGAGACGATCTACGGCCTCGGCGCCAGCGTGTGGACGCAGGACATCGCCCGCGCGGAGAAGATCGCGGGGTGCATCGTCTCGGGCCAGGTCTTCATCAATGGAATGGTGGCGTCCGATCCCCGGCTTCCCTTTGGCGGCGTGAAGCACTCCGGCTACGGACGCGAGCTCTCGGAGCTCGGACTGCGCGAGCTCGTCAACGAACAGACCGTCTGGATCGCCTGAGGTTCCGCGAGAGGCCGCCGCGTCGGGCGTCGGCCGCGTCAAGCGGCTGCGGCGACGCGGCTTGGGACGGGAGTGCCTCGCGCGTTCGATCCCGGCGGCGCCGCGGGGCGCGCGCGGGTTTCCCGCGACCGCGAACGGCGCCCGTTGACGGCGACCGGGGGAGCGGTACATCCTTCCCGTGACGACCCGACGGACACCCGCCCCGCCGAACCCGACCCGATCCTCCGCGAGACCTCCCATGCTCCGCCATGCCCTGCGTCCCTGCGTCCTCGTGCTCCTCGTCCTCATCGGGGCCGGCCCGGCTCTCGGCCAGCGGCTCTACTGGGTCGACACCGCGGGCGGCTCGATCCAGTCGCTGCTTCCCGACGGCACCGGTCTCGAGACGCACGTCGTGGGCGGCCAGCCCTCCGACATCGCCATCGACGGGGGCGGCGGGAAGATGTACTGGACGGACGACGGCTTCAACGAGATCCGGCGCGCCGATCTCGACGGCACCTCGATCGAGTCCGTCGTGTCCGGGGCGGGGAATCTCGTCCGCGCGCTGGCGCTCGATCCGACCGCGGGGAAGGTCTACTGGACCGACGCCGGCATCCTCCGGCGCGCGAATCTCGACGGGACCTCCGTCCAGGTCGTGCTCACCGACGGCGTCGCGATGTCCGGCGTGGCGCTCGACGTCGCGGCGGGGAAGGTCTACTACACGCGCAACGACACCGCGGAGATCAAGCGCGCGAACCTCGACGGCAGCGTCAAGGAGGTCGTGGTGAGCGGGGCGTCGAACGCCCAGGAGATCGCGCTCGACCTCGCGGCGGGGAAGGTCTACTGGTCCGAGCCCGGCTCGGTCCCGCTGGCGATGCCCGGCGCGGTCAAGCGGGCGAACCTCGACGGCACGGGGGTCGAGACTCTCGCGTCCGGCTTCGCGATCGGGCTCACGATCGATCCCGCGGGGGGACGGGTGTACTGGGGCGAGAACGGACCCGCCGCCTCGATCCACGCGGCGGACCTCGACGGATCGAACGCGACCACGCTCATCGCCACCGGCGTCATCCTCCCCGTCGGATGCGACTTCGCGGCCGTCGTCCCCGAGCCCTTCCCGGGCACCGGCGAGGACCTCCGGCTCGGCGTCGGCATCAACTCCCCGCCGAGCTTCGGCGGCGCCGCGCAGGAGATCTCGGCGTCCGGCGGCGATCTCGTGGCCCTCCGGCTCGATTCACCCGGCGGGACGCTCGCCAGCCCGGTGGCCGCGCCGCCCTTCATCATCGCCGACCTCATCGCGACCGGAACCGATCCGATCGAGAACACCTTCTTCCCCGGGGTCTGGATCCCCGGAGACGGCAGCGAGTGGATCGTGCTCTTCGACGCCTACTCGCAGGCGGGAGGGCTCGGGGTCGCGGTCCTGCCCGCGGGCGGACTCAACCTCACGATCCAACTCCCGCCCGTCGTCAGCGGGCTGAAGGTCGCGATCCAGGGCTTCGCGGCCTACCCCGTGGCGGCGAACGGACTCTTCGCGGCGAGCTCGGCGACGACGATCGAGCTGCTCTGAGGTCGAGACCGTCCGAGATGGAAGGCAGCGCGCGCGTCGCGACGGCGGATCCGCCCTGGTAGGATCCCGTCATGTCGCGAGCGCGCCTCTTCTTCCTCCTCGCGGCCCTCGGCCTGTGGCTGATCCCGGCCGCGGGGCGGACGCTCTGGCTGGATGAGCTGCACTCCCTCCATCACGCGACGCGGTCCGACCTCGGCGCGATGATCCGGGGCATCCGCGACGACGCCCATCCGCCCCTCTCCTTCGTCATGGCCCGGGCGGCGCTCGCGATCGGTGGGGATTCCGACCTCGTCCTGCGCTTGCCCTCCCTGCTGGGGGGACTCGCGACGGCCCTGCTCCTCGCGGGCGTCTCGCGTCGCCTCCGGCTGGGAGCGGGACCTCTGGTCGCGCTGGCGGCCTCGTCCTACGCGCTGCTCGTGTTCTCGGAGGCGCGGGCCTACGGGTGTCTCGCCGCGGCCGTGGCCGGCGCCGCGTTCGAGATCCTGCGGACGGACGGCGGACCGCGGCCGGCCCGGCTCGCGATCTGGATCGCGGCGGGGCTCCTTCTCCACTACGCCTTCGTCGTCTACCTCGTCGCGCTCGCGACGGTGGCGACCTTCGTCGCGCCGCGCGAATCGCGCCGGGCGGCCTGGCGGGGACTCGTCATCGGCGGACTTGCGGCCGCGCCCTGGTACGTCTATCGACTCGTGACGGCGCAGCCCGTCGACATCGAGGCGGCGGGAGGTCAGGGGAAACTCGCGACGGCGGTCGAGCTCTTTCCGCGGCTCTTCGCGGCCGATCTCTCGCTGTGCCCCGCGTGGATGCGGACCGCGGCGCTCGTCGCGATGGTCCCGCTGCTGGTGGCCGCGGTCGGTGGACTGCGGCGGCTCTGGGCGCGGGATCGACGGACCGCGATCGCGGCGCTCGTGCTGGCGGCGGTGGTGCCGATCGCGCTGCTCCTCATCGCCTGGGCCATGCCGCGACGCTTCAATCCGCGCTATCTGGCGGGGGCGCTCCCCTTCGCGGCGCTCGTGGTGGGAGCGGCCTTCGCGTCGCCGGCACGCCTCGTCCGCGGGGCGGCCGGGGTGGCGCTCGCCGTGTTCGCGGCGGTGACGGTGCAGCTCGCGTTCTCGCCCGGGCGCGAGGACCGGAGCGCGGCCGTCGATCACGTGATCGAGATCCTGCGCCCCGGTGACGCGCTCCTCGTCGGGTCGACGGTGCAGCCCGACCGCTCGGTGACGACGACGGGCTTCGATCGGTACCTGGACCGGGCCGGCGGCGAGGCGCGACTGCAGGGCGTCCGTCCCGCGCGACTCGCGGATCTCGAGGCGGCGGAGGGGGCGGCCCGCGTCGTCGTCTTCGTGCGCGGGACCTACCAGGACGACGCGCTGGCCGCGCTCGCCGGACGAAGGGAGCGGCTCTCCTCGCGCTCCTTCGGCCCCGATCTGCGCGTCCTCGTCTTCGGCGCCCTCCGCTGAGGAGTCCGGGGCGATCCCGGAAGGGGCGTCACCGCCCATCAAACGCTTCGTCGATGATTCCGGGGCGCACCCCGACGGGCGGGGGGAGGGCCCCTGACGAAGCGTCGGCGGAAAGGGTCCGGATTTTCCGAGGGATTCCGGTCCCGCCGGACAATTCGGGGTGTGAGGCCGAGCGGGGCCGCTGAACCGACCGAGGACGCATGGATCCGACGCGCAGCCGCATCGAAGCCGACCTCCGCCGCGCCGTGTTGCGCGGGGAGGACGCCGCCTGGCGCCTGCTCTTCCGCGAGCACGCGGAGGGTCTGCGTCGGGCCGCCCGGGCCCTCGATCGGGAGGCCGCCGAGGACCTGATCCAGGAGGTCTGGCTCGTCGCGGTGCGCCGCATCCGGGACTTCGATCCGGAGCGCGGCACCTTCGGCGCCTGGCTCGGCGGCATCTTGCGGGGGGCCGCCGCGAACCGGCGTCGGCGGCGGGTGGAGGCGGGGATCGAGGATCCCGACGCCCTGCCCGAGCCGGCGTCGAACGCGGATCCGGACGCGGAAGGCGTCGAGACCCTGCTCGAGGCGATGGTGCCCGAGTATCGCGAGGTGCTGGTCGCGCGCTACGGAGACGGGCTCCCCACGGGGGAGATCGCCCGGCGCCTCGGGCGAACGGACAAGGCGGTGGAGTCGCTGCTGGGCCGGGCCCGGGAGGCCTTCCGGACGGCCTGGCGGCGGAGCGCCGCGCGAGAGGACGAGAGGAGACCGCGATGAACGAGGTCGAGATCGAGATCGCGCGCTGGGCGCGGAAGAGGGACGAGGACGCCAGCGCCGACGAGGCCGTGCTCGCGGCGAGCCTCGCGATCCAGGCGCGGCGTCGCGTTCGACGGCGCGGGCTCGGGGCTCTCGCGCTGCTCCTCGTGATCGGCGCCGCATTCGCGGCCGGCCGGGCGACCGCGCCCCGCGCGGGCCACCGCCGATCCGTCCGAGGCTCCGCCGCCGGCCGAGCGTCCGCTCCGCGCCGACGACCTCGAGCGCGGGCCCTGACCGCCCCGCTCGCCGAGCGCGGCGAACTCATGCTCCGGGCCGGCGATCGCTGGCTCGAGGAGGGCGAGGTCCTGGCCTCGCTCCGCTGCTACGACGAACTCCTCCGCCGGCCGGACGGCGCGGAGGACGACCCGACGGGCGCGAGCTGGTTGCTCTACGCCCTCCGACGCGACCGGAACTGAAGGAGACCTCCCATGCGCAAGCTGTCCATCCTGCCCGCCCTCGCCGGCGTCCTCGGGCTCCTGCTCGTCGTCGGCGCCGCGCGCCACGCCGCCTTCGCGACCTCGACGAACGACCAGGACTCGCAGCTCAAGTCCGAGCTCGAGGCGGCCCTCGCCCGCAATCCCGACGTCCTCCTCGCGCAGGCGAAGGTCCGGGAGGCCGAGGCGGAGCTGAACCGCGTCCGCCTCTCGGTGACGCGCGACCTCGTCGGAAACCGCGTGGCCGTCGACGGCCTGGAGCGGAAGCTCGGCTCCGCCCGCAAGGAGTTCAAGCGCCTCCAGGCCCTCGGTCGTTCGGGACAGATCGAAGAGACGTCGATCGATCGCCAGGCCCTCCTCGTGGCCGACCTCGAGGTCGAGCTCCTCGACGCCCGCGCCGTGCGGGACTTCCTCGTGGGGAAGGGCGGGGTCGATGCACCGGCGGGGGACCGTCCGGCTCAGGCCCGGACGCCGCGTCGGGTCCGCGAGCCGTTCAGCCCGCGCGACGAGCAGATCCTCGAAGCCACCTTCGCGCTCGCGCCCGGTGAGTACGAGCTGAGCCGGGTCTTCGACGCGGCGCTCGGCGGGAGTTCCATCGGGAAGATCAACTACGAGGTCGATCGCGACATGTACGACCTCGAATCGAAGGTCGCGTGGCGATTCGAGGGCGACGTCACGATCGCCGCGATGTTCGACTGGCTGCGCGACATCAACGGCGGCGTTCCCGTCGTCCTCTTCCGCTCCTACGGACCCTTCTTCACCCAGGACGGCACGGCGCGCTTCGACAGCGCTCCGTCCTGGCCGGCGAACTACGAACTGGTGAGGTGATCGCCGATCCGAGCCGGTGACACGGCGTCGCGACGGGGCACCGGACCCGTCGCGGCGCCGCGTCGCTTCGGCTCAACGCGGCCCGGCCGGGAGCTTCCGCAGGAGGTAGGAGGTCAAGGTCTCGAAGAGGTGACGCCGGGTGTTCGCGCGCTCGTAGATCCCGTGCGAGCGGTTGGGGTAGCTCATCATCTCGAAGAGCTTCCCCTCCGCGATCAGACGGTCGACGAGGAGCTCGGCGTGCTGGTAGTGGACGTTGTCGTCGTGCGTGCCGTGCACGAGGAGCAGATCGCCCTTCAGGCCGTCCGCGAAGTTGACGGGGGAACCGTCGCGATACCCGACGGGGTTGTCGGCCGGCAGACCCATGTAGCGCTCCTCGTAGATCGTGTCGTAGAGCGCGAGGTCGGTCACCGACGCCACCGACATCGCCATCCGGTAGAGCTCCGGGTACTTGAAGATGGCGTGCAGGCTCATCGAGCCGCCGCCGCTCCAGCCCCAGATCCCCACCCGCTCGCGATCGAGGAAGTCGTGACGCTTCAGGAGGGTCTCCAGCGCGGCGGCCTGGTCCGCCGGCGCCCGGATCCCGATCGCGCGGTGCACGAACTTGCGCCAGTCCCGTCCCCGCGGAGACGGCGTGCCGCGGTTGTCGAAGCTCACGACGACGTAGCCCAGCCGCGTCAGGTAGAGGTGCCAGAGGTAGCGGGTGTGCTCGTAGCGGTCGGCGACCGTCTGCGACCAGGGCTCGCCGTAGACGTAGACGAGCACCGGGTAGCGACGCGCCGGATCGAAGCCCGGCGGCTTCATCATCCAGCCGTCGAGCTCGACGCCGGGGGAGACCTCGGCGCGGAGGAACTCCCGCTCGCCGGCCTGGATCTTCGAGAGCTCGGCGCGGAGCGCTGGCGTTGTCGACGAAGGTGGCGACGGTCGCGTGTCCGGGCAGCGAGATCAGCTCGACGCGCGCCGGGCGATCGAAGGTCGAACGCGTGTGGAGCGCCCAGGTCCCGCGCGGCGAGACGAGGTACTCGTTCCACCCCTCGAGATCGGCCGGGGTGACGCGGGTCCGGGTGCCGTCGCGCAGGGAGACGACGTGCAGCGAGCGGCGCGTCCCGTCGTCCGGTGACGCGATGATCCAGAGCCGGTCGTGGGCCTCGTCGATGCGGGCGACCTCGATCACGTCGTACTCGCCGGGCGTGACCTTCCCCGCGACGCCCGTCTCCAGCGACACGCGATACACCTGGCGCCAGCCGTCGCGTTCGCTCAGCCAGTAGAAGGAGCGCCCGTCGGCCGACCAGGGGATGTCGTTCTCCTCCCGGACGTCGACCCAGGCGTCGTCGGACTCGACGAGGAGCGGACGGACGGTCCCGTCCTCGGGATCGCCGGCGAAGACGCGGTTCCGGCTCTGGACGCGATCGAGCTGCTGGATCACGACCGCGCTAGAATCGGGGGCCCAGTTCATCAGCGCGACGAGCTCCTGCCGCGGATCGCCGGGGAGGTCGAACCAGGTCGTCGCGCCGCCCGCGGACGGCACGACCCCGACGCGCACGGCGGAATTGGCCGTGCCGACCTTCGGGAACTGGACGGGGATCGTCCGGCTGTAGCGATCGGACAGGTTGTCGATCATGAGGAAGGAGCCGATGCCGGCGGTGTCGAAGCGCCAGTAGGCGACGCGGCGGCCGTCGGGGCTGAAGGCGAAGCCGTCGCGAAGGCCGAGCTCCTCCTCGTAGACCCAGTCGGAGGTGCCGTTGACGATCGTCTCGCTGCCGTCCGAGGTGAGCGCGGTGATCGCGCCCGTCGCGAGGTCCTGCACGTAGATGTCGTTGCGGTAGACGTAGCCGACCGCGCCGCCGTCCGGGCGGAACTTCGCGAACATGAGCCGCGAGGGCTCGCTCGGCGCACCGATCGCGGTGAGCGTGCCGTCCTTCGTGTCGTAGACCCAGTAGTCGCCGCGCGTGTTGTCGCGCCAGACCCGCGCCGAGTTCACGAAGAGGAGGAGTCGCCTCCCGTCGGCGGACCACTCGTAGTCCTCGACCGCCAGCGGGGCCGCGGCGCCCGCGGGAACGAGCGCGGAGGCGGCGACGAGGATGCGCCGTCGGAGCGAGGGCAGGTCGTAGGCGACGAGGTCGACCCCGCGCCCGTCCGCCGCCGGCTCGAGGCGGGAGTAGGACGCGTCGTCCGGTGCGAAGCGGAGCGGCCCCATCCGGTCGGCGACGAGGTCGCGCGAGCTGAAGATCCGGGCGAGGTCGAGCGCGCCGTCCGGCCCCTGGGCGTGGAGGCCCCCGGGCGCGGCCGAAAGGACGGCGAGGGCGAGCAGGAGGACGCGGGGAAGGGGAGCGGTCATCGTCGGGACTCCGAGGGGGGGCGCGGGATCGCGAGCGGCATCATGACCTCCCGCGCCTCCCGCGTCACGCCGCGCCGGGCGGGCCGGGGCCTGTTACACTCCGGCGGTTCCGGGGGAGACGGGTGCGGTGGGGCGCCGGTTCCGGCCCCGTTCGGGGGCGCCGGTCCGCGCCCCGGCCGACCCGCGAGGGAGACTGAGATGCGCGAAGCCTATCCGCCGATCGAGCCCTTCGACTCCGGCCGCCTGCGGGTGTCCGACCTCCACGAGATCCACTACGAGCAGTGCGGCAACCCCGAGGGGCGGCCCGTGGTCTTCGTCCACGGCGGACCGGGCGGGGGCTGCTCCGCCGACGACCGGCGCTTCTTCGACCCGGCGCGCTGGCGCATCGTCCTCTTCGACCAGCGCGGATGCGGACGCTCCCGCCCGCACGCCGAGCTGCGCGAGAACACGACCTGGAATCTCGTCGAGGACATGGAGAAGCTGCGCCGGCATCTCGGGATCGAGAGCTGGGGCGTCTTCGGCGGGTCCTGGGGCAGCACGCTCGCGCTCGCCTACGCCGAGACGCATCCCGATCGCGTCCGGTCGATGGTGCTCCGCGGCATCTTCATGCTCCGGCGGAGCGAGCTCACCTGGTTCTACCAGGAGGGCGCCTCGCACCTCTATCCCGACGTCTGGGAGGACTACCTCGCGCCGATCCCCGAGGTCGAGCGCGCCGACCTGATGTCGGCCTACCACCGCCGGCTGACCTCCGACGATCCGGAGGTCCGGATCGCGGCCGCGAAGGCCTGGGCCACCTGGGAGGGCGCGACCAGTCGCCTCCTCCCCGACGAGGGCTTCACGAGCCGCTTCGGGCAGGACGAGTTCGCGCTCGCCTTCGCGCGGATCGAGTGCCACTACTTCGTCCACGGTGGCTTCTTCCGCTCGGACGCCCAGCTCCTCGAGGACGTCGACCGGATCCGTCACGTCCCGGCCGTCATCGTCCAGGGGCGCTACGACGTCGTCTGCCCCATGCGGAGCGCCTGGGACCTGCACCGGGCCTGGCCGGAGGCGCGCCTCGTCGTCGTCCCGGACGCGGGGCACAACTCTCGCGAACCGGGTACCCTGTCCGCGCTGATCGAGGCGACGGACGCCTTCGCCGATCTCTGACCTTCGCGCCGCCCGCGCCGCCGGGGGGCCTGCCACCGACACCCAGACGGACCACGCCATGATTCGACGCTCCGGTCTCCTCGCCCTCGCCGCCCTCGTCGTCTGGAGCCTCGCCTCCTCCGGTCCCCGCGTCGCGGCGGACGAGGGGCAGTGGCCGCTGAGCATGCTCTCGCGCATCGATCTGCGCGCGAAGGGCTTCGAGCTGGACGCGGACGACATCTTCAAGCCGGGCGAGGTCGGTCTCGTCGACGCGATCTGCCGCGTCGGCGGCGCCACCGGCTCCTTCGTCTCGAAGGACGGGCTGATCCTCACGAACCACCACGTCGCCTTCGCCGGGGTCCAGGCCGCCAGCCGCCCCGGACAGGACTACATCGAGGACGGGTTCGTGGCGAAGTCGCGCGCCGAGGAGATCCCGGCCCAGGGTTACACCTGCCGGATCACCGAGGAGTACCGCGACGTCTCCGAGGAGGTCCTCGGCTCCATCCCGCCCGACGCCCGTCCCGCGGACCGCTCGCGCGCGGTGGCCGCCGCCGTGCGGCGCCTCGAGGGGGAGGCCGAGAATGGACGGCCCGGGATGCGGGCGGAGGTGGCCGAGATGTTCCAGGGGAAGAGCTACGTGCTCTTCCTCTACCGCGACATCCTCGACGTGCGCCTCGTCTGCGTCCCGCCGCGGTCCGTCGGCGAGTACGGCGGCGAGACCGACAACTGGGTCTGGCCGCGGCACACCGGCGACTTCGCCTTCATGCGCGCCTACGTCGGTCCCGACGGCGCGCCGGCCGCCTTCTCGGCCGACAACGTGCCCTACCACCCGCGGCGCCACCTCGAGGTCAATCCCGCCGGCGTGGACGAGGGGGGATTCGTCTTCCTGCTCGGCTACCCGGGACGCACCTACCGCCACCAGTCGGCCGCCTTCCTCTCCTTCGAGGAGAAGTGGCGGATGCCCTACTTCGTGAACCGCTTCCGCGAGCAGATCGACCTCATGGAGCGCGTCTCCGCCGAGGACCCGGCCGACGCCATCCGTCTCGCGAACGAGATCAAGTGGCGGGCGAACGTCGAGAAGAACTACCGCGGCAAGCTCCTCGGACTGAAGCGGCTCGGCCTCGCCGGCCGCAAGGCCGAAGAGGACCGCGAGCTCGGCGCCTGGATGGAGGCGACGCCGGAGCGGAAGGCCCGCTACGCCGGGGTGATGGAGGGCATCGCCGACCACTACCGCACCCTCGCCGAGAGCGCGCCGCGCGACTTCGTCCTCTCGCGCTTCGGCCGCGCCTCGACCGTCCTGCAGCTCGCGCTCGACGTCCGCCGCAACGCGGTGGAGATGGCGAAGCCCGAGGAGAGGCGCGCCTCGGCCTATCTCGAGCGCAACCGCGCCGCCCTCGAGGAGACCCGAGCCCGCCTCCTGCGTGACTTCGTCGCCGCGGTCGACCACGAGTACCTCGTCCGCGACCTCCGGGAGATCCTCAAGCTGCCGAAGAGCTACGCGGTCTCCGGCGTTCGCGAGTGGATCCGTTCGCAGCTCTCGGACGAGAGCGGGCTCGACGTCGAGGCGGCCGTCTTCAAGGCGATGCGCACCACGAGCCTCACCGACCGCCGTCGCCTGGATCAGCTCCTCGCGATGGACGAGGCGCAGCTCGAGGTCGAGGGCGATCCGCTCGTCGCCCTGGCCCGCGCGGTGGAGCCGGCCCTCCGGACGCAGTCCGAGCTCGCGCGCGAGCGCGCCGGCCGGATCGACGCGCTCATGGCCCTCTACCTCGAGGCCCGCGAGGCCTGGAAGGGCGGCGACTTCGTTCCGGACGCGAACCGGACCCTACGCTTGACCTGGGGTCGCGTGCGCTCCTACGAGCCTCGCGACGGCGTCGTCTACACGCCGATCACGACGGTCGAGGGGATGCTCGAGAAGCACACCGGCGTCCGTCCCTTCGACGCCCCGGCCGAGCTGGCGGCGCTCGTCGCGAAGCGCGACTGGGGCGCCTTCGCGCACCCGAAGTTCGACTCGGTCCCCGTCGGCATCCTCTACGACTGCGACACCACCGGGGGCAACTCGGGATCGCCGGTGATCGACGCCAAGGGGCGGCTCGTCGGCGTGAACTTCGACCGGGCCTTCGAGGCCACGATCAACGACTACCAGTGGTCCTCGAGCTACTCGCGGTCGATCGGCGTCGACGTCCGCTACGTGCTCTGGATCACCGAGAAGCTCATGGGCGCCGGGTACCTCTTCGGCGAGATGGGGATCGGCAAGTGAAGGGCCGTTCCGGCGCGGCCCGGCGGAGCGATCGGTGAGCGCACTCCAGAAGAAGGTCTGCATGCTCGGTGCCTTCGCCGTCGGCAAGACGAGCCTCGTGGCGCAGTTCGTGCACCGGAAGTTCTCGGACAGGTACCTCACGACGCTCGGCGTCAAGGTGGACAAGCGCACCGTCGCCATCGACGGTCGGGAGCTGAACCTGATCCTCTGGGATCTCGCCGGCGAGGACGACCTCTCCACGGTCCGCTCGTCCTACCTGCGCGGCCTCCACGGCTGCATCGTCGTGATCGACGGGACGCGCGGTCGGACCCTCGAGGTCGCCCGCGACATCCGCGCCCGTGTCGCGTCCGAGCAGGGCGCATCGACGCCGATGGTGTTCGTGGTGAACAAGCTCGATCTCGCCGCCGAGTGGGAGATCGAGGAGGCGGCCCTCACCGCGCTCGAGGCGGAGGGGGTCGCGGTGGTGCGCGCGAGCGCGAAGACCGGCGAAGGCGTGGCGGAGGCCTTCGCGATCCTGGCCCGTGGTCTCCTGGAGTCGTCCGAGCGATGAAGCTGCCCGACCTCGTCATCAAGTACATCTGCCGGGACACCATCCAGGGCCGCCGCGTCGCCTTCCTCGAGGTGGACAAGAAGGGGCTCCTCGTCGCGCGCGGCGGCGCCATCGCCGACTACGTCCCGACGAAGCTCATCACCGGCGCCGACGTCGGGGCCCAGGTGGATTTCCTCGCGGGCATGCTCCCCCTCGACGACGAGCCGCAGCTCCTGCTGGCGATCGAGGTCGCGCCGGGGAGCTTCGCCGACGCCCACCTCGTGCCGGGGGAGACCTCGGACTGGGTCCTCCTCTTCGACGCGAGCGAACGGGCGGCCGTCGACCAGCTCCTGCAGCAGCGGAGCAACGAGGTCCGGCTGCTCAGCGAGCGCCTCGATCGCGAGCGCCGAGACAAGGGCTCGGTGGACGAGATCAAGAGCTCGCTCGACTTCGAGCGGCGCAAGGCGCGTCACCTCCTCTCGAACCTCCTGCCCGCGGGCGCGATCGAACGACTCCAGCGCGGCGAGCGGGACATCGTGGACGAGATCGCGGAGGTCGCGATCGTCCAGGTGGCGGTGGACGACTTCGTCGGGGCGACCCGCTCCCTGGCCCCGCGCGACCGCGCGCGCCTGCTCGGCGAGATCTTCGCGGTCGTCGAGGACGCGGCCTCGCGCCTCGACGCGACCTTCCTGAAGACGCTCGGCGCCTCCTGCCTGATCGGGGTGGGAGTCGATCGGCAGGTCTCCGACCCCGTCGTCGTGGGCGCCGAACTCGCCCTCGACATCCGGAGTCGCTTCGAACACGTCACGGCGGGGGAGGGCGAGATCCCCATCGCGCTCCGCGTGGCGCTCACCGCCGGCCCGGTGACGGCCGGGATCGTCGGCTTCGAGCGCTTCGGCTTCGAGGTCTGGGGCTCCTGCGTCGGCGAGGCCGGATGGCTGACCCGTCTCGCCGGCGGGGGACAGATCCTCGCCTCGAGCGGCCTCGCTTCGCGTCTCGAGGCGCGCTTCGACCTCGGCGGGGTGGGGCGCGAGGACGCGCTGGAGATCGTCGCGGTTCGATGAAGGTCCCGAGAGTTTCCGGCCAATGCGGGGCGGCCCCGGAGGGCGCCCGGCCGGAGGAGCGTCGGCGTTGACGTCGGCCGAGACGAGACTTGCGTCGAACGCCCCCCGGTCGCGCCGGCCCCGCTCGTAAACCCGTACGGCGCCCCGATCAGTCAACCCTCGACTTGCCTCCGGGATCCTGTCATCATCATCCGACGGGGGGCACCGCGTCCGGTGTCCGGCCCCGTCAACGACGCCCGAGTCCAAGAACAACAATTGTTGCGACAGCCTGACGTCGCCGGCATTTTCGACCGGCGCACGTGGCTCCTCAGGAGACTAAGACCGTGACCAAGCGTTTTGCCTCGCTGCTTCTCGCCGCCGCGCTTCTCGCGCCCGCGGCGGTCAGCCAGTCCGTCACCTTCACCGGTGACGCCGCCGCGGACTTCGCCGGCGCGATCCTCATCCCCGACCCGAGCGGCATCGACGTCGGCATCCCCTCCGCCCTCATGGGCATCACGAGCGGCTGGGAGATCCTGAACCTCGGCGTCGCCTACGACGAGTCGGTCGACATGCTCAAGGTCGGCTTCGACGTCGCCGGCATCTTCGGCGACGCGGACGGCAACGGCGACCCGGGCACCTCGAGCCCGGCGCTGCTCATCAACGGCGGCACCGACAACCCGAACCTCGCGGGCACGGAGTCCTTCACCGTCGCCCTCGACCTGAACAACGACGGCACCGCCGACGTGATCTGCGGCACCCCCTCGGGCGCCGACATCACCCAGGCCATCACCGCGACCTTCAGCGGTCTGCTCGTCGCGCCGTCCTTCGCCTTCGCGCTGCCGCTCCTGCCGGCGCACGATCCGATCATCTTCGCCAACCCGAGCGCGGCCCAGCCCGACCTCGAGCTCGGCATCCCGAACTTCGCCGACCTGCTGAACATGTTCGCCGTGCCCGGCCAGACCGGCATCGGCATCCACATCTTCTGCGGCTCGCAGGAGGATGACGGCATCGGTGAGGACTACCTCCCCGGCACCGTCCTCACGACGATCGACCTCCCCTGCTTCCCGGTCGCGAACCACCTCGAGGTCACGAACATCGACAACTCGATGGGCTACACCCAGGTGGACACCCGCTTCGGCCTGCTCCAGGGCTACGGTTGCTGCTCGCTGATCGCCACCGCCGAGTACCTGCCGGGCGTCCCGCTCATGCAGTTCCCCGGCATGCCGGTCGTCTACGTCGGCGTCCTCGGCGACCTCTCGAGCGTCGCCGTCATCGACCTCGGCGTCCCGACCCCGGGTCTCTTCTCGGTCGAGTGCAAGGACGCGACCTACTACGTCCCGGCGATGGTTCCCTCGGGCACCACGTTCTACGGTCAGGTCATCGCCTACCCGACGAACGGCGTCGACCCGTTCTACTCGAGCAACGTCGTCTCGATCATGATTCCCTGACCCAGGGCTGAACCGAGAGCGAGAGGGGGGAAGGACTCCGGTCCTTCCCCCCTTCTCTTTTGCCGGCTCCGCCACCGAATCGCCGGATGCAGGTACGGTGCCAGTCACCGCTCGTGCATTTCCGGGCGAGCCGGCTTCGCGAGCGGACGCGGTTGAACGGAAATGCACGAGCGGTGACTGGCACCGTACCTGCATCTGTTCCGCAAGCGAACGGGCATCTCCGTTCCCCCCCCGTCGCGCCTGACACCACAGCCGCATAGGATGCCCCCCGGGAGGCACGATGCGGGTCCTGATGGTCGTCCACGATTTCCTGCCCCGGCACCGGGCGGGGACCGAGATCTACGCCGAGGGGCTCGCCCGGCGCCTCGCGGCCGAGGGGGATCTCGAGCTGCGACTCCTCTTCACCGAGTCGCACCCCGGCGTCCCGCCCGGGCGGGTCCGCCGGGGCGAGCACCACGGGATCCCGACCGTCGAGATCTCCTCCGACCATCTCGTGCGACCGCTCCTCGCCACCTTCCGGTCGGAGGAGGCGCTCGCCGTCCTCGCGGCCGAGCTCGCGGAGTTCCGGCCGGACGTCGTGCACTTCCAGCATCTCCTGCACTTCGGCTGGGAGGCGGTCGCGATCGCGCGGGCCGCCGGGGCGCGGACGACGATCACCCTGCACGACTTCTTCGCGGTCTGCCCTCGCCTCGGGCGCATGGTCCGGGCCGACGGCGAGCGCTGCGAGCGGGCCGCCCCCGAGCTCTGTCGCGCCTGCGTGGCCGAGATCGGCTGGCGGGCGCCGGAGGCCGCCTCGCGGGGTTCCGCCCTCGCGCGGGCCCTCGCGCGCCTTCCGGAGTCGATCAAGCGACCGCTCCGGGCCCTCCGCCCGCGGCCGACGCCCTCCGTCGCACCCGCGACGGAAGAGGATCTCGTCGGCGCGGAGATCGCGGCCGCGGAACGCCTCGCCGTCGTCCGCGAGGCGCTCGACCTCGCGGATTCGCTCGTCTCGCCGAGCGCCTTCCTTCGCGATCGACTCGTCGCGAGCGAGGTCGTCGACGCGGAGCGGGTCGAGGTCTCGCCGAACGGTCAGGATCCGCGGGGACTCGCGCCGGCGGCGGGCGTGAATACGGACGGGTCGCTTCGCGTGGGCTTCGTCGGCACGATCACCGAGGCGAAGGGGACCCGCGTCCTCGTCGAGGCGGCGCAGCGGCTCGACGCCGACATCGAGGTCCGGATCCACGGCGATCCCGGCGTCGATCCGGACCACGCCCGGAGCCTGCGGGCGCTCGACTCCGTCGGACGCGTCGCCTTCGCCGGCGGCTTCGAGCCGGCGGAGATCGGGACCGTTCTCGCCGGCCTCGACGTGCTCGTGGTGCCCAGTCTCTGGTGGGAGAACGCGCCGCTCACCATCCAGGAGGCCTTCCTCGCCGGCGTCGTTCCCGTCGTGAGCGGCATTGGCGGCATGGCGGAGGCGGTCCGGGACGGACGCGACGGTCTGCACTTCCCGCCGGGCGATGCGGCCGCGCTGGCCGAGCGACTCGGCCGTCTGGCCGCCGACCGCCGGCTCCTGGCCGCGCTACGCGAGGCCGCGCCTCCCGTCCGCGATCTCGAGTCGGACGGCGCCGCCGTGCGGGCGCGCTACGAGCGCGCGCTCGCCGCGCCGACCCGGGAGCCGCGAGGCGTGCTCGGATCCGCGACGCCGCCGGCGAGTCCGCGGATCTCGGTCGTCATCCCGACGCGGAACGGCGGGGCGGAGTTCGCCGGACTCCTCGATCGCATCCTCGCCCAGCGTCACGCCCCGGGCTTCGAGGTCATCGTCATAGATTCGGGGTCGACGGACGGCACGCTCGAGCGCGTTCGCCGTCGTCCTTCCGTCCGCCTCGTCGAGATCGCGCCGGAGACCTTCGACCACGGACTCACGCGTCAGCGGGGCGTCGAACTCGCCCGCGGCGAACTCGTCGCCTTCCTCTCCCAGGACGCGCTCCCGGAGACGCTGGACTACCTCGCCGGGCTCGCGCGTCACTTCGACGACCCGGACGTGGCGGGCGTGACGGCCGGCCAGGTGCCGCGCCCCGGGTGCAACCCCTGGCAGCGCGAGCGGCTCCGGCCCGCGCTCGAACGCCGCGACGTCGAACGGCGACGGCTCGAGGGAGACTGGGAGGCGCTCGCGCCGCGGGAGCGGCTCCGTCTCTGCGCCTACGATCACGTCGCCGCGATGACGCGCCGCGCCGATCTTCTCGCACGGCCGCTCCGCGCCCGCGCCTTCGGCGAGGATCTCGCCTTCGGCCGCGACGCGATCCTCGCGGGACGGACGCTGATCGCCGACCCGACCGTCCGCGTCGTCCACTCTCACGAGCGTTCGATCGGGGAGGAGGCACGCCGCGTCCGGGCGGATCATCGCGGGCTGGCCGAGCTCTTCGGGCTGCGCGTGATCGCGGGGCCCGGCCGGGCCTTCGCCGCCGGACTCGCCTCGACCCTGCGGCTGGGAGCGGCCGTCCTCCGCGACTCTCGCGGTTGGGGCTACCGCCTGCCCCGGCTGCTGGCGACGCCGGTCTACGCGTTCCGCCAGACCTTCGCCCAGTGGCGCGGCGCGCGCGAAGGCGCGAGAGACTGAGTCAGTCGGCGCGGACGACGGGGTTCCGCAGCACGCCCAGCGACTCGATCTCGACCTCGACGTGGTCCCCGTCGGCGAGGAAGACCGGCGGCGTCCGGGCCACGCCCACGCCGGCCGGCGTTCCGGTCGCGATGACGTCGCCCGGTTCGAGGGTGGCGTACCGCGAGATGAAGGCGATCAGCTCGCGAACGCCGAAGACCATGCCCGAGGTGTTCGCGTCCTGCATGACGCGACCGTTGAGGCGCAGCCGGATCGCGAGCCGCTGCGGATCGCGCACGGTCTCGGTCGTCGCGATGTAGGGCCCCATGGGCGCGAAGGTGTCGCAGGACTTCCCGCGCTGGAACTGGCCGTCGGCGGCCTGGAAGTCGCGCGCCGTGACGTCGTTCATCATCGTGTAGCCGAGGACATGGTCGAGGGCGTCCTCGGTCCGGATCGCGCGCCCGCGGCGGCCGATCACCACCGCGAGCTCGGCCTCGTAGTCGGGGCGCTCGCAGTCGGCCGGGATCTCGATCGGATGCCCGCTGGGGACGACGCAGCTCGGATACTTCGAGAAGAGCACGGGGCGGTTCGGGACCGGACGCCCCGTCTCCTCGGCGTGGTCGCGGTAGTTGAGGCCGACCGCGACGATCTTGCCGGGACGGGGCACCGGCGCGAGGAGATCGGCCTGACGCTCGTCGACGATCGCGCCCCGGCGGTCGAGCTCGGAGAAGGTCTCATCGTCGGCGAGCGCGGAGGCGAGGAGGGCGGAAGCCGACTGGAAGTAGGGGCCGGCGAGGTCGAACCAGTCGAGATCGCGCGCCGGGGCGGGGATGTCGCCGGCCGGATGCGAGAAGTCGAGGATGCGGCGACCGCCCTCGACGAGGGCGCCGAAGCGACCGCGGCGGTCGCCGGCGCGGCGGAAGGTCACGAACTTCATCGACGGACTCCGGTCCGGTCCGCGCTCACGTCGTCGCCTCGGGGGCGCGGGAGCGGGCGAGGATGTAGACCCCGAGGGCGAAGACCGGGATGCTCAGGAGCTGTCCCACGCTCAGCGGGAGATCCTCGCCCCAGGCCGCCTGCCGCTTCTTCACGAACTCGATCGCGAAGCGCGCCCCGAAGACCAGCACCAGGAAGAGGCCGAGCAGGCGGCCGCGCGGCGTGGCGGCCCCGCGGCTCCGGTAGATCGCCCAGAGGAGGAAGAAGACGAGGAGGTAGCAGACCGACTCGTAGAGCTGCGCCGGGTGACGCGGCTCCGGGTCGTGCAGCCGGCGGAAGATCACGCCCCAGGAGCGGTCGGTGTGCACGCCGACGATCTCGGAGTTGAAGAAGTTGCCGAGCCGGATGAAGCAGCCGGCGAGAGCCGTCGGCAGGACGATGCGATCGAGGAGCCAGAGGTAGGGCTGGTCCGGTCGCGTCCGCGTGTAGAGCCAGAGCGCGATCAGGATGCCGATCGCGCCGCCGTGGCTCGCGAGACCGCCTTCCCAGACCGCGATGATCTTCTCGGGGTGCGAGAGGTAGTAGGCGGGCTCGTAGAAGAGGCAGTGGCCGAGCCGCGCGCCGATGATCGTCGCGACGACCATCCAGGTGAGCAGCGAGTCGAGATCGCTCTCCTTCTTCCCCTCGCGGCGGTAGATCCCGCGCATGAGGAAGAAGCCGAGGACGAAGGCGGTCGCGAAGAGCAGCCCGTACCAGCGCAGCGCGACCACGCCGATCTTGAAGATCTGCGGGTCGCAGTCCCACTCGAAGGCGGCCAGGAAGGTCATCGGGCGTTCTCCTCGGGGGCGGACAGGGGGGCGCTCAGGCGATCGAGCCGATCCAGGGCGGCGGCGAGGCGCCTCGCCTCGGCGCGCATCGCGTTCTCGTCACCGAGCTCGACGGCCCGACGGAGGCCGGGGAGCATCCAGGCGGCGTAGCCCGAGTTCTCGTCGGGGGCGGCGTAGAGATTCCGGTACCAGGTCCGACCGGGGAGGCCGTCCTCGTCGATCCAGACGCGATCGAGCGCGATGAGGACGCGGTCGCGAGCCCGGCCCGAGAGCGTGCTCGCGGCCTCGCGTTCGCGCAGCTTCGCCTCGAGCGTCCGCGCCCGGTCCGCCAGCCCGCCGAGGAGCGCGCCCGTTTCGGCGGAGACCGTCCGGCCGGAGGCGCGAGCCATCGCCGTCACCTCGCCGAGGTGACGGAGGAATCCCGCGGCGGCGCGCGAGGGGGCGAGCGGCAGACGCTCGCCCTCGGCGAGCTCCCAGGCGAGGGACAGCACCATCTGCGTGACGAGGCGGGCGGACGCGTAGTCGTCGCCCACGACGCGGCGATACCAGGCGAGATCGTCGTAGGCGGTGTGGTAGGAGGTGCCGGCCGAGCCGTGCGCCGACAGGCCCGCGCACGCGACGCCGGCGAGGGCGAGGAAGGCGACGTGATCCGAGCCGCCGCCGAGCGTGCCCATCGCGGGCAGCGGGCGTCGTCGGAAGGTGCCGCGGTCACGCCAGACGTCGAGGGCGCTGCGACGCTCGTCGCGCGGATCGAGGACCCTCGCCGCGGCGGCGAGGGCGAGGGCTCGAGCGAGGGCGAGGCGGACGCGGAGAGCTGGAGTCCCATCGCGGCCATGTCGAGGTTGACGTAGGCGATGGCGTGCGCCGCGATCTCGGCCGGCCGGCTCTCGACCCACTCGGTCGAACCGATGATGCCCTGCTCCTCGGCTCCCCAGAGCGCGAAGCGGATCCCGCGCCGCGGGCGCCAGGGCTTCTCGATCGCGAACGCCCGCTCGGCGAGGACGCGCGCGGCCTCGAGGACGGTGATCACGCCCGCGCAGGGATCGGCGGCGCCGAAGGTCCAGGCGTCGTGGTGGGAGCCGAAGACGACGTAGTCGTCGGGGGACTCGCGGCCCGGCAGCGTGGCGACGATGTTGAAGGTCTTCGCGAGGGAACGCTTCTGCTCGACGAGCACGCGCACCCGGAGATCGGAGCCGCCGACGAGGCGGTAGCGGAAGGGAAGGCGTCCCTGCCAGTCGCCCGGCGCCTCGCGGCCGCGCATGCGGCCCAGGATCTCCTGGGCCGCGGCCCAGCCGATCGGCTGGACGGGGATCCGGGGCAGCGCGATCGCGGCGGGATCCAGGCGCTCGGCGTCGGCCGTCGCGCAGACGCCCGGCGTCAGCGGATCACCGGCCCACGGCAGCGTCAGGATCGAGCCGCGCTGGATCGAGGAGTCGTTCGCCCAGCCGCCCTCCGGCCAGCTCAGGCCGCGACCGTACCCCGCGTCGGCCGGGTCGCTGAAGATCACCAGGCCCGCCGCGCCCGCCTCCTCGGCGAACTTCGCCTTGTAGCCGCGATAGTTCCCGCCGTAGCGCGCGAGGACGATCTTCCCCCGGCAGTCCACGCCCAGCTCGCGCAGCCGGGCGAAGTCCACGTCGCGGCCGAAGTTCGCGTAGACGACCTCGGCCGTGACCTCGCCGCTCGCCGCGTAGGCGTTCCACCCGAACTCGATCTCCTCGTCGGCCGACCAGGGATCGTCGTCGAGGACGCGCTCCTTCACCGGCAGGCGGAGGCGCTCGGGCGCGACGATCTCGAGCTCCGCGCGGACGGGGGAGGGGAGATAGGGGTGGATCTCGTGAAGTTCGACCTCGTAGCCCATCTTCCGGAAGGCCGCGGCGAGCGCCTCGCAGTGCTCGAGATCGGCCGGAGTCCCGGCGCGGTGGACGCGACCCGCCGCGAGCTCGTGGAAGCTCCGCAGCGCCTTCGGCGAGACCGCGGCGACGAGGTCCTCGGGCGGCGGCGCGGGGGTCTGGGCGCGCAGGAAGGACGCCGCGAGGAGCGGGACCAGGATCAGGATCGGGAGTCGCTTCATGGCTCGACCTCGCGTCGGGGCGGGAGCGCGTGTTTTAACAGGCCGGGGGTCGACTGGCCCGCTTCCGGGGGAGCCGGGCGGACCGGGGGACCGTATGATGCTCCTTCGAACCCCTCCCCGGAGCGCCCCGTGATCCGCCAGACCCTCACCATCCTGCTCGTGCTCTTCGGGCTGTCGAATCTCGCCTTCGCCTTCTTCTCGGTCTGGGACCTCACGGGGACCGCGAAGCTCACCGGTTTCGCGATGATCACCCGGGGCGGCTACGGCGAGTTCCGGGCGGTCTACACCGGGCTCGTCGCCGCCGTCGGCGCGCTGCTCGTCCTCTCGCCCTTCCGGCCCGAGGGTCGCGCCTGGTTGCAGACCCTCTGCTTCATCTTCGCCGGCCTGGCCTGCGGCCGGATCCTCTCGCTGGCGCTCGACGGGTCCGACCCGCAGACCGTCCTCGGCCTGATCTTCGAGGGCGCCGCGGCCGCGGCGACCTTCGAGGGGTCCCGCCGGATCCACGCCGCGCGATGAGCCCCCGCCCGCTCCGCCTCGCGCTCGTCCTCCTCGGTCTCGTCGCCGCCCGGGCCGCGGCGCAGGAGGTCGGCGATCGGCGCTTCGAGGAGGAGATCCGCCCCATCCTCTCCGAGCACTGCGTCGCGTGTCACGACGCGAACGATCCCGAGTCGGGTCTCGATCTCGCGCACGCGTCCGGGCTCCGCCGCGGCGGGCTCCGCGGCGCGGCGCTCGTGCCGGGCGACCCCGACCGGAGCCTCCTGGTCCTGGCGCTCCGCTACCACGAGCCCGACCTCCGCATGCCGCCCCGCGGCAAGCTTCCGCCCGAGCTGATCACGCGCGTCGAGGCCTGGGTCCGGGACGGAGCGATCCTGCCCGCCGCGGCGCCGGACGGCGCCGCCGCCGCCGACGGCGAGGTCTTCGATCTCGAGGCTCGCCGGCGCGAGCACTGGGCCTGGCGGGAACTCGCGGAGACGCCTCCGCTCCCCCCGAATGCTCATCCCGTCGACGCCCTCCTCGACGAGGCGCGTCGCGCGCTCGGGATCGCGACGGCGCCGCGTGCCGACCGGGCGACCCTCTGCCGCCGTCTGCACGTCACTCTCACCGGGCTCCCCCCGACGGTGGACGAGCTCGACGCGTTCCTCTCCGACCACGAGCCCGACGCCTTCGCGCGCCTCGTCGACCGCCTCCTGGACTCGCCGCACTACGGCGAACACATGGCGCGTCGCTGGCTCGACCTCGCGGGCTACGCGGAGACTCGCGGCTTCGAGTACGACTTCCCGCTCCCGAACGCGCACCACTACCGCGACTACCTCGCGCGCGCCTTTTCCGCCGACCTCCCCTACGACCGCCTCGCGGTCGAACACGTCGCCGGCGATCTCCTCCCCGAACCGCGTCTCGATCCCGCGACCGGCGCCGACGAGTCCGTGCAGGGGACGGCCTTCTGGCTCTTCACCGAGGAACCCCACGCGCCCGTCGATCCGCGTCAGGACCAGTACGACCGCCTCGCGAACCGCATCGACGCCTTCGGGAAGACCTTCCTGGGGATGACGGTCGCCTGCGCGCGCTGTCACGACCACAAGTTCGACGCGATCTCGGCGCGCGATTACTACGCCCTCCAGGGCTTCCTCGTCAGCTCGAGCTACACGCAGTACCGCGTCGACGGTCGCGTCGCGAACGCGGAGGTCGCCCGGGATCTCGCGGCGTGGCGCGACCGCGAGGGAGCGGCGCTCGCGGCCGTCGAGGCGCGGCGGATCCTCGACGCCGGGGCGGGCTTCGCCCGCGCGCTCGAGGAGATCCTCGCCGCGACCGCGAGTCCCGGCGACACCCGCCCCGACCTCGTCGTCGGGGACTTCGACGGGGACGACTGGGGCGGCTGGACCGCGACGGGAACCGCCTTCGGCGCGCGCCCGCTGCGCGCGGACGAGCGCGCCGGACACCGGCGATACCCGGGGATCGACGGCGCGGGCGTCGCCGATTCCCATCAGACCCGGGGGGGCGAGAACAGTCCGCGCGCCGACGATCACGTCGGCACGCTGACCAGCCCGGACTTCGTCATCGAGAGGCCCTTCCTCGACCTGCTCGTCGCCGGCGGCGCTCACGCCGATCGGACCTGCGTCGACGTCCTCGTCGAGGGCGAGCGGGTCGCGAGCTTCACCGGTCGCAACGCGGATCGCCTCGAACCCCGCTCCCTCGATCTCGGACCCTGGCTCGGGAAGCGCGCCCGCATCGTCGCGCGCGACGAGCACCGGGGCGGATGGGGGCACATCGTGCTCGATCGCGTCCGGCAGACCGACCGGCCCTCGGCGCCCGGCGCGGAGCGCGCGGCCCGGGTCCGCGCGGCCCGTGAGCGAGCCCGGGCGGCGGGTCTCGAGGAGGATGCCGTCGCCGCCGCGGTGGAGGTCCTCCTCCGCGCCGGCCCCGGACACCCCTGGCGCGCGGGCGAGGCCGGATCCCCCGGAACGCCGATCCTTGCCTTCGGCCCCGAGGTCCCGCTGCGCGCGAACGGGCCCGTCTTCGGCCTCGCGACGACCCCGGCCGGCGCCTTCCGGTTCGGGGAGGATCCCGGACGCGCGGTGGTCGGCCTCGCGACCGAGGACGGCGCCTGGACCGACCCGGACTTCCGGGGCCTGGAGCTCGAGCCGGGCTTCCAGGCCGCGCCCGGCATCGGCTGGATCCAGGCCGGGCGCACCGTCCGCACCGACACCGTCGTCCTCCCGGAGCCCGGCGTCGTGCACTACCGCGTGCGCGGCGCGGGGCACGTCCTCGCGGTCGTCGACGGGCACCGGATGATCAACGGGCCGCTGCACCTCGAGACCCGGCTCGGCTGGGAGGACGCGTCCGACTTCCGCTGGGTCCGCCACGACCTCTCGCGCTACGTCGGCCGCCGCGTCCACTTCGAGTTCAGCCCCGACGACGACTCCGCCACCTTCGCCGTGTCGCGGATCGTCGCGTCCGCCGGAGCGCCGACCGCTCCGGCGTCGGATCTCGCGCCGGCGGAGCGGGTGGAGGAGAGCTGGCGTCGCGGTCTCGCCGCGATCGCGGACGGCGGTCGCCCCGCGGCCGAGGATCTCGCCCGCACCGACTGGGCGCTCCGCTTCCTCCCGCGTCGGGCCCCGACCGCCGCGGAGACCGAGCGGGTCGCGACCGCGCTCGCCGGACGGGACGGTCTCCGGGCGCGGATCCGGCGCCGGTCGCGGGTCGCGCCCGGCCTCCTCGACGGCAACGGGATCGACGAGCACGTCGCCCGCCGCGGCAGCTACAAGGCGCCCGGCGAGCGGGCGGTCCGTCGCTTCCTGGAGGCGATCGACGGTCCGCGCGATCTCGACCTGGGCGCGGGCAGCGGCCGGCTCGCCCTCGCGCGGCGGCTCGTCTCCGACGAGGACCCGCTCTTCGCCCGCGTGGGAGCCAACCGGATCTGGCAGACCGCCTTCGGACGCGGGCTCGTCCCGACCTCCGACAACCTCGGCGCGCTCGGGCTCCCGCCCGAGAACCCCGAGCTGCTCGACCTCCTCGCGCGCCGCTTCCGCGACGACGGCTACTCGGTGAAGGCGCTTCTGAAGCTCCTCGTCACGAGCGAGGCCTGGGCCCGCGGCGATCTCGACGATCCCGCCGCCCGCTCCGCCGACCCGACCAACGCCACCTGGTGGCATCGCCCGCCGCGACGGCTCGACGCGGAGGAGATCCGCGACGCCGTCCTGCTCGTCTCGGGACGCCTCGATCGGAGCGTCGGCGGCGATCCGGTGCCGATCCACCTCACCGACTTCATGCAGGGCCGCGGCCGTCCCGCGCGGAGCGGGCCGCTCGACGGCGAGGGGCGCCGCAGCCTCTACCTGTCGGTGCGACGGAACTTCCCCGTGCCCTTCCTCTCCGTCTTCGACCGCCCGCCGCCCTCGGAGGCCAAGGGGCGACGCAGCGCATCCAACGTGCCGGCCCAGGCGCTCGCGCTCCTGAACGACCCCTTCGTCGTCGCGGAGGCGCGCCGCTGGTCGGAGCGCCTCGAGTCGATCCCCGAGGCGGAGCGCACGGAACGGGCGTGGCGGGAGGCCTTCTCGCGCCCGCCGACGCCGGCCGAGCGCGCGCGCGTCGCGAGCTGGCTGGACGCGGAAGGCGATGCCGGTTGGTCCGATCTCTGCCACGTCCTGATGAACGCGAAGGACTTCTGGTACCTGCGATGAGTTCCCGTCATCCGAGTCTCGCCCGTGCCGCCCTCTCGCGAGCCGTCGCGCCTTCCTCGCCCGGCTCGCGACCGGTCTCGGGGCGACGGCCTTCACGCTGCTCCGTCGAGAGGAGGAGTCCGGCTTCGGACCGCACTTCCGGCCGCGCGCGAAGCGCGTCATCTTCCTGTACATGGACGGCGGTCCGTCCCAGGTCGACACCTTCGACCCGAAGCCGCGCCTCGCGAAGGAGAACGGGCGCAAGATCCGGCTCGAGCGGCTGCCCGCGACGCAGTTCGACGACGTGGGTTCCGTCCTCGCCTCGCCCTGGAAGTTCCGGCGCCGCGGGTCGAGCGGCCTCGAGGTGAGCGACCTCTTTCCCGAGGTCGGGGCCTGCGCCGACGAGCTCTGCGTCGTGCGCTCGATGACCTCGAAGTTCTCCGAGCATCCCGGCGCGAACATGCTCCTGCACACCGGCCACGGCCAGGCCGGCCGCCCCAGCCTCGGCGCCTGGCTCGGCTACGGGCTCGGCCGGGAGACCGACGAGCTGCCGACCTACGTCGTCGTGCACGGCGGGCTCGTCCCGCCCGGCGGGGTCGAGGCCTTCGGGGCGGGCTTCCTTCCCGCGGGCTGGCAGGGTTCGATGCTCCGACCCGAGGGAGCGGGGCTTCCCAACCTCGCGACGGACGAGGTCGCCGCCCGGCGGCGACGCAAGCTGGATCTCCTCGCCGATCTCGACGCGGCGCGCGACGACCGCTTCGGCGAGGACCCCGAGATCGCGGCCGCGATGGCGAACTACGAGCTGGCCTTCCGGATGCAGTCGGCCGTGCCGGAGCTCATGGACCTGGGAGGCGAGTCGGAGGCGACGCGACGCCTCTACGGGCTCGACGCGGAGTACGGCCCGACGAAGACCTACGCCCGTCAGTGCCTGCTCGCGCGGCGGCTCGTCGAGCGCGGCGTCCGCTTCGTCGAGCTCACCTGTCCCGACGTCGGCGCGGACCGCTGGGACCAGCACCAGGGACTCGAACGAGGCCATGGCGACAACGCGCGCGCCGTCGACCGGCCGATCGCCGGACTGCTCCGCGACCTCCGCTCGCGCGGCCTGCTGGACGACACGCTCGTCGTCTGGGCGGGGGAGTTCGGGCGCACGCCGATGGCGCAGGGGAGCAGCGGGCGCGATCACAACCCCTACGGCTTCTCGATCTGGATGGCCGGGGGCGGCGTGAAGGCGGGCCACGTGCACGGCGCGACCGACGACTACGGCTACTTCGCCGTGGACGGCACGATGGACGTGCACGATCTGCACGCGACCATGCTCCACCTCCTGGGTTTCGACCACACGAAGCTCGCCCACCGGCACGGCGGTCGCGACATGCGGCTCACCGACGTGCACGGTCGGGTCGTGCGCGGTCTCCTGGCCTGAGAGTCCGTGAAGATATCCCCGCTGGCTTCGACCGGCTGCAACGGTGCCGGTCTTCGTCATGCCTCCTCGCCGTATCTTTCCATTGATACGCCTCGTCGGCCTTCCTCGCCCGACTCCGTTTCGCGCGGTCTCGGGCCGACGCGGGGATAATTTCACAGACTCTGAGGCCGCGATCCGCGGTCAGACGAGGCGGGAGCGGGGCCGGCGCCAGCGTTCGACGGACGAGGCGAGGCGCTCCGGATCCGCGATCGCCTCGAAGGGGACGACGTCGAGGTCGGCCCGTTCGCCGCGGAGGATCCGCGTGAGTTCGCGGGACTCGATCCCGTCGAGTCCGGGGAAGAGCACGACGGCGGCGATGCGGTGCTCGAGATGGCTGAAGATCCGCATCGCGTCCGGACCGTCCGCGGCGGTCGCGAGGCGCAGCCCCGCTCCGGCGAGCACCTCGGCGAGCTGCCGGCGCTGGGAGTCGTCGGGGCCGATCGCGAGCACCTCGCGGGCGCCCGCGTCCGGCGCGATGCGCGGCACGGGCGTGGCGTCGGAGGCGAGCGGCAGCTCGATGCGGATGCGGGCGCCGGGACCGTCCTCGCGATTCGCGACGTCGAGCCGACCGCCGGAACGGGTCGCGAAGCGGCGGACCTCGGCGAGGCCGAGCCCGCGTCCGGACTCGGCCGGCCGCGTCGAGAAGAAGGGCTCGGCGACGCGCGCCAGGCTCTCGGGCGCGAATCCCTCGCCCTCGTCGCGGACCTCCACGAAGTAGCGCCGCGGCGCCTCCGAGGTCAGGCCGCTGGTGATCGTGATCCGGCCGCCCCGGGGCATCGCCTCGCGGGCGTTGTCGACGAGCTCGACGAGGGCGGCGCGGAAGCTCCGCTCGTCCCCGTCGACGAACGCGGAGGGCGCGCCGCGGCGGATGTCGCAGACGACCTCCGCCTGTCCCGCGAGCTGTCGCAGGATCTCGTCGGTCGCGGCGGCGAGCGACTCGTCGGGAGCGAAGCGCGTGCGGCGACGTCGTCCTTCCTCGCCGAGACCGGCGAGTCGGCGGACGAGCTGTCGACCGCGTTCGACGGCGCCGCAGATCTCCTCCAGCTCGCGATCGGCCGGGCGCCCCTCGCGATCGGCGCGGTCCATCGCGACCTCGGCGTTGCCGCCGAGCACCAGCAGCAGGTTGTTGAAGTCGTGGGCGAAGGCGCGCGTCGTGCGGCCGACGGCGAGCTCCTTGTAGGCCTCGCGCAACTCGCTCTCGAGCCGGTGACGTCGCGTCGCGTCGAGGAGCACGACCTGGAGGTCGGTGCCGTCCGCCGTCACGAGCGGCGAGAGCAGGAGCTCGAGGGTCTTGCGTCCGAGCGGACCGCGGAGGATCAGGTGGACGCGCTCGACCGAGCCCTCGCGACGGCAGCGTTCGGCCGCCCGTTCGAAGGGATCGGTGGCGCCGACGATCATCGCGGTGAGCGGAGAACCCTCGGGGTCGAGACCGAGTTCACGGAACAGGTGACGCGCCGCCCGGTTGAGATCCCGGATCTCCGGCCCGGGTCCGGCGAGGATGGCCTGCGGAACGGCGTGGCGCTGGAAGGCGTCGGCGAAGCTGTGCTCGCGTTCGCGCAGCGCGCGGGCGCCCTCGGCCAGCTCGCGCGCGAGCAGCGCGTTGCGTCGCCGCGTGCGGGCGAAGGCGAGGGCCAGCGCCACGACGCCGAGGGCCGCGCCCCCCGCGATGGTGAGAAACCAGGGTCGGCTCCAGACGGGGGCGCTGAGCGTGATCTCGGGCGAGGCGATCCGATCGCCCCAGCTCCCGTCGAGGCCGCGGAGCTCGGCCACGAGGCGGTAGCGACCCGGAGCGAGGCCGGTGAAGTGGATGCCGCCGTCGTGCGAGCCGGGCAGCTCGGTCCACTCCGCCTCCGCGCCCTCGAGGCGATAGCGGATGCGCAGGGAGGCACGCGAATCGAAGGTGACCGTGCGAAGGGTGAAGCTGAGCGCGTCGCCGCCCGAGACCGTCACGCTCGGCTGCTCGACGTCGATCTCCTTCGCGCCCGAGCGCGCGGTGGCGAAGACGAGGCGCGGCGGACGACGGCGGGCGTGCGGCGGGCCGACGCGCACCGAAAGGCCGCCGTTCGTCCCGACGAGGATCCGGTGCTCCGCGTCCTCGACGAGCGCGGCCCGGTTGACCTCGAGTCCGCCGAGTCCGTCCTCGACGGTGTCGCGCGTGGCGCGGGCGCCGTCCCAGCAGACGACGCCGCGCTGCGTGCCGAGGAGGAGCGTCCCGTCGGAGGCGCCGAGCGCGGCGTAGATCCGGTCGCCCTCGAGATCGAGCCCCTCGTCGCGGAAGGGCACGACCTCGTCCTCGATGATCTCGAAGAGCCCGTCCGACCCGCAGACGAGCGTCCGACCGCGCCAGGACGCGAAGCCGTAGCAGCTCTCCGCCGCTCCGGGCGGCGAGGGGAGCCGGCCGATCCCGCCGCGGTCCTCGCGCCAGACGCCGCGGAAGCCGGTCGCCATGAGGAGGCGACCGCGGGAATCGCGCGCCAGCCGACGGATGAGGAGCCTCGGCGGGAGGATCTCGCGGTACATCGGCTCCGCGGTTCCGTCCCGCTTCACGCGCAGGAGGGTGTCGTGCATGCCCGCGATGACCTCGCCCGGGCGATCGACGTGCAGCGCGTAGCAGACCGAGTCCTCCGGCATGCGGAAGGGCTGGTCGAGTTCGGGGCGCCGGCGCGGGAACCAGCTCCGCTCGCCTCCCGCGGCCACGTGGAGCAGGCCGAGCGGGCCGGTCGCGAGCCAGAGGCCGCCCTCGCGGTCGTCGGTGATGTCGGTGACGCGGACGCCCTCCGCCGACGGATCGAGGCGTTCCCCGAAGGTCAGGTGCTCGGCGCGTCGACCGGGACCGAGGCGCGTGACGCCGATGTCGTGGCCCAGGACCAGCTCGCCTTCCCCGGGAAGGACCACGCTCACCTCGGTCTCGAGGAGCTGGGCCGAACGGGGATGGGGGGACCCAGCGCAGGGCCTTCAGGGCGAGCAGTCCGCGGCTGTGGCCGATCCAGATGCGGTCGTCGGACTCGAGGATGTCGAAGGCGCCGGAGGGCCAGGGCTCGGTCCCCGCCACCGGCTCGATGGGGCCGCCGTCGGCCGGGATGCGGACGAGGCTCTGGGCGCGCGCGACGAGCACGTCGCCGGTCGCGGCGATCGGGGCGATGACGATGCGGCTCTGGGGGCCGAAGAGCGTCAACGAGAAACCCTCGTCGACCGTCGTCCAGCTCGCCTCGCCTTCGTCCCGGAAGTAGAGGGACTGGCCGTCGGCGACCCAGTCGCGGCCGCCCTCGGGGCGACGCTGATGCGCCAGCGTCCAGCGCCGCGTCGTCGAGTCCGAGGTGAAGGGCGCGATCACGCGCGCCGCCTTCCCGTCGAACTCGGCGAGTCCGAAGGCGCCGATCGCGCGGAGCCGTCCGTCGCTCTCGGCGAGGGCGCGGGCCTCGAGGCCGCCCGGGAGTTCCCAGCGCTCCCAGCGACCGCCCCGGAGCACGCACAGGAAGGGTCGATCCTGCGCGATGACGAGCAGGGGGCCGTCGGCCGAGGGCACGGCCACCGCGTCGTGCACGACGAGTCCCGCCATCTCCGGCGGCATGGGATGGCGCCGGACGATGCCGCGGCTCGACAGGAGCGTGGGTCCCTGCAGGACCGACGCGGACACGTACCACATGCGTCCCTGGCCGCCGGCGACGAGTCGTCCGTAGCCGTCCGGACGCCGCTCGAGTTCCTCGCGGGGGATCAGGGTCATCACCGTGCCGTCGAAGCACACGACGCCGGCCCCTGTGCGGGACCAGATGCGTCCGAGATCGTCGCGTTCGAGGTCGAGGACCGAGGAGTGGGGGAGACCGTCGAGCTCGGTGTAGAGGCGGGCTCGAACCGGCGCCTGTCCGGCGCCGTCGGCCGCGAGTCCGGAGAGGACGAGGAGGGCGGCCGCGAGCGCGAGCGGGCCGCGGCGGGGGTCGGGCTTCTTGACGCAGTCGCCTCGCGGCACCTCGCTCTCCGTTGTCCGGGACGACGCCGCGAGGATACCATGCCGGCGCCATGACGAGCCGCAAGTCACCGCTCTGGGCCCTCGCCGTCGTCTTCTTCCTGCTGTCCCTGGCGGTGGGGTGGTGGGGATTCCGCCGGCCCCACGTCTACGCCGACCCCTTCACCGCGGCCCGTGACGCCGATCCTCCGACGATCGACTACCACCTGAGCCGCGGTCTCGATCCGAACGTCCGGGACGAGCGCGGACGCACCCTCCTCGAGCTGCTGGCCACCCGCCACGTCGACGAGCGCCGCGCCGGTGACATCGAGTACGGCGCCGCCCGGCTCCTCCTCGAGGCGGGGGCCGATCCGAACGCCGAGAGCAACGGCACGCGACCGCTTCACGCGGCCTGCGTCCACGTGAAGGCGCGCATGATCCAGCTCATGCTGAAGCACGGCGCCGACCCGAATCTTCGCGACGGCCACGGCCGGACCGCGCTGATGAATCTCGGGCGGAACGGCATCGCCACGATCAACGTGGCCCAGAACCTCGTCAACGCGGGCGCAGACGTCTCCGCCGTCGCGCCGGACGGCTACACGGCCCTGAAGCACGCCGAGCAGATGGGCGCCCGCGACTTCGTCGCCTTCCTGCGCGCGCGCGGCGCGGTCGAGTAGGATCGGGCGGCGGTCGTCGTTCCTCGCGACCCTCGCCGGACCCCGCTCCCGGAGTCTCCCATGATCCGATTGCTCCCGCTCGTCCTCGTGCTCGCGGGCGGCGTCTCCGCCCAGTCGGAGGCGTCCTTCCCCGAGGTCCCCTGGCGCGGACTCTTCGACGGCGAGAGCCTCGAGGGCTGGACGCAGGTCTGCGGCGACGGCGGGTTCCGCGTCGAGGACGGCGCCGTCGTGGGTCGTCGCGGCACGCGGTATCCGAGCTCCTACCTCGCGACGCGGGAACGCTGGGGAGACTTCCTGCTCGAGTACGAGTTCAACGCGGCGGACGGCCTCAACGGCGGCGTCCAGATCCGCAGCCGGACGCGTCCCCACGAGAACGGCGTCGACGTGATCGGCTACCAGGTCGAGATCGACCCCTCCGATCGCGCCTGGTCGGCGGGCATCTACGAGCAGGGACTCCGCGGCTGGCTCGCTCCGCTCGACGCTCGCCCCGAGGCCCGCGCGGCGATGAAGCGCGAGGGCTGGAACCGGGTGCGCGTGCTGGCCCGGGGACCGCGGATCCGCACCTGGATCAACGACGTGCCGGCGGCGGATCTGCTCGACGCCGAGGCGGCGGAGGGCTTCCTGGCCCTGCAGGCGCACACCTCGAACGACCGCGAACCGAAGGCCGTCCGCTGGCGTCGCATGCGGATCAAGGATCTCGGTCGCCCCTCGCCGCTCGACCTCGCGCCCGCGGATCCCTCGCGCTGGGTCGCGCGGGGCGAGGGGCTGGTCGTGGAGCGCGAGGGCGGGCGGACGACGCTGCGCCTCGACGACCCCGCGCGCGGTCCGGGCTACCTCGCCACCGGCGAGGAGTTCGGCGACGGCGCGACGCGCGTGGTCTTCCGGCTCCGGCGGGGACCGCTGAGCCTCGTCGTCGCCGGCGGCGCGCCCGACGCGCTCGGCGGCCGGGCGGGGTTCGAGGTCGTGATCGACCGCAGTCCGGGCGCCGAGGGGTTGTTCCGGGTCGGGGGCGCCCGCGTCGCGCTCTGGGATCGTCGCCGGGCGAGCGCCGCGCTCCGCGACGGCGAAAACGCGCTCGTCGTCATCCGATGCGGCGAGAGGGTCGCGATCCTCCTCAACGGGGAGCGGCTCCTCGAGACCGCGATCCCGGATCTCTCCGCCCGCGGGCGGATCGGCTTCCGGATGCCGGCCTCGCGCCGGGGCCGACTCGAGATCGCAGAGGTCTCCCACCGGCCCCTGCCGCGCGACTGATCCTCCCGCGTCGCGCCGCCCGGTTCAGAGCTCGCGGACCCAGACGTTCCGGAAGCGGACCGGGTCGTCGTGGTCCTGGAGCTTGATCGGACCCCGCGCGGGGTGGGCCCGGTAGCTCGGGGCCGTGCGGTGCGCCGTGCCCCCGAGGAACTCGCGCGCGTGGTGGACCAGCACGCCGTTGTGGAACACGGTCGCGCGGGCGGGCGAGACGAGCGTCTCGCCGTCGAAGCGCGGCGCCTCGAAGACGACGTCGTAGGTCTGCCACTCGCCGGAGTCCCGGCAGGCGTTCACGAGCGGAGGGAACTGCCCGTAGAAGGCGGCCGCCTGTCCGTCCGCGTAGGTCGCGCTGGCGAAGCTGTCGAGGATCTGGATCTCGTAGCGCTCCATCAGGAAGAGACCGCTGTTGCCGCGGCCCTGTCCCTCGCCCTTCGGCGGCGCGGGGCTCGCCCATTCGAGGTGGAGCTGGCAGGAGCCGAACTCCCGGCGCGTCCGGATGTCGCCGGCCCCGCGGGTCACCTCCATCGCGCCGTCGGCGACCTTCCACGTCGCCGGTCCCGAGCCGCCGCGCCAGGCCGAGAGGTCCTTCCCGTCGAAGAGGACGATCGCGTCGGACGGCGCGCCGCCGTCCCGACCGGGGGTGACCTTCACGGGGTAGGGGCGCGCGGAGTCGTGGACCCGCCAGGTCTGACCGGGGATCAGCGGCGTGTCGGTGTAGCCGGGACGGGCCTTCTCGTCCTGCGGCGCCTCGCCCGAAGGCAGGGCGCCCGCCACGAACGGGGCGACGAGGACGAGCAGGGCCAGGAGGGGGCGGAGGAGGCCGGCCGTTCCGGACATGGGAGGGACTCGCGATCGGGAACGGGAGGGTGCCGGAGCCCGTCTCCGGCGCGACCAGAACCTTACCTTCCCGTCACCGGCGGCGCTCGTCCGGGAACCGGCTTTGTCATATCCTGACGGCTTCAGGCGGAGATCCGAGAGAGGAGGCCCCATGTCGCGCACCCCCTTCCTTTTGCTGGTCCTGTTCCTCGCCGCGGCGCCCCTCGCCGCGCAGACCTACGAGGACGAGGAACTCGGCTTCAGCGTCAAGAGCATCAAGGACTGGGACCAGGTCCCGCCGGAGCCCACCGAGAAGAACACGGTGGCGCGCTGGGCCTCGCCCCGCGACGAGCGCGACTTCCCCTGTCGCATGTTCGTCCACGTCTTCGAGCGCGTCGCGGAGAAGCCGGCCGAGGGCGAGCTGCCGCGCTACGACTTCGGCACCTACCGGGACTTCCGCGCCTGGTCGAAGTGGAACCGGCGCGAGATGGCGCTCCCCGAGAAGGGCGAGAAGCTCAAGGTCAAGGCGCCGAAGGACCTCACCGTCGAGGCCGAACGTTTCGAGATCACCTACGACTCCGGCTACACGCTCGGCGGCAAGCCCCTCGGCAACTTCTACAGCCAGATCGCGATCGTGCGCACGCCGCGGCGGGAGTTCGTGATCGAGCTCTACTGCGGCGAGATCTCGAAGAAGAAGTTCAAGCGCCAGTTCGACCGCGTCATCGAGAGCTTCGAGCTCCTGGAGAACGCCGGCGACAAGAAGAAGAAGTCCTCGGAGGAGCTCAACGAGCGCGAGCAGGCGCGGGAGCGCGCCCGCAAGGAGGCGACGAAGGTCGAGGGATGGTGGTTCGTCGAGACCGAGAACTACATCATCGTCACGAACGTCGACGCGAAGAAGAAGAGCCTGATCCGCGACCTCGAGAAGCGCCTGGAGGCGCTGCGCGAGGAGATGGAGCGGGACATCCCGCCGGTGCGCCCGATCACCGCGGTCTCGATCGTGCGCGTCTGCAAGGATCGCGACACCTACCTGAAGTACGGCGCGCCCCCCGGTTCCGCGGGCTACTGGTATCCCGCCGCCCAGGAGCTCGTGCTCTACGCCGAGGGCCAGAAGGACCGCACGCGGAGCACCCTCTACCACGAGGGTTTCCACCAGTACATCCACTACGCGATGGGCGAGGTCAGCCCCTGCATCTGCCTCAACGAGGGCGGAGCGGAGTACTACGGCGGCGCCGACATCTCCGGAACCAAGGTCCGCGACATCGAGAAGAACAAGGAGTCGGTCAATCCGATCCGCGAGGCGATCCGCAAGGAAGGCCACGTGCCGCTGAAGGACATCCTCCAGTGGAGTCAGTCGCAGTACTACTCGCGTTCGGATCTCTGCTATCCGCAGGGCTGGAGCATCTACTACTTCCTGCGCGAGGGGCTCGCCCCCGGGCACCCCTGGGAGAACATCCTCCCGACCTACTGGGAGACCCTGCGGAGCGAGGTCCGCAAGATCGGCCCCGACGACTCCGTCATGTTCCGGGTCGACGAGATCCGCCAGGCGGCCTTCGAGGCGGCCTTCAAGGACATGGACTGGGAGGCCTTCGAGAAGGCCTGGATCGCCTTCACGATGGACGACGTCAAGGCCAAGTCCTGAACCTCGAGCCCCGGGAGTCCACGCGATGCCGAACCTCCGCCCCCTGATCCCCGTCCTCGGCCTGCTCCTCGCCGTCGCCTGCGGCACGACCCCGCGTCCCTCGGACGACTGGGACGTCGAGGTCGCGATGGACATCGGGCCGGACGTCGGTCTCGGCGGCTGCGTCCTCGGCGACTTCCGGCCGGACGTGCCCGGCGACGAGATCGCGGCGGTGGCGACCGACGGCTCGGTCTGGGTCGCGGGGCGGGTCGACGGGAGCTGGACCTCGGAGCTCGTCGGACGACTCCCGGGCGAGATGATCCAGTGCGCCGCCGCCGATCTCCTTCCCGGGTCGCCGGGAGACGAGATCGTCCTCGTGGGCTCGGCGCGCGGCCCGGAGGACTCCGGCGGCCCGGGGACCTCGGTCCTCGTGCATCGCGAGGACGGAGCCTGGCGGTTCCGGACCTTCCACGCCGACGAGAAGCTCGTCCACGCGGTCGCGATCGGAGACGTGCTTCCGGCCGAGCCGGGGCTCGAGGTGGTCGTGGCGGGCTACGGAGGACGGGCCTACGTCTTCCGGAGCGATCTCGCCGGCGTCCTCCGCTCCGTGGAGCTCGGCGGCCGCGCCAAGGGAGCGGCCGTGACCGGGCGGGGCTTCACCGTCGCGCTCGCCGACGGACGACTGCTCGACTGCGACCGCGACGGCGAGGGCTTCGCGGTGCGCGAGCGCGCCCGTTCCGAGGCGGCGCTCGCGCGCGTCGCCGTCGAGGGAGAGCGCCGTCTCTTCTGCGGGAACGCCGGCGATCTCGTCCTCGTCGACGCGCGGGGCGCGCGGACCCTCCATCACGACGCCGACCGGCTGCGAGGGGCGGTCCTCGGCGATCTCGATCCCCGGAGCCCGGGAGAGGAGTTCGCGACCACCGGGTACGGCGGGAGCGTCGTCGTGATCCATCCCGCCGCCGGGCCCGACGGGACCGACCGCGTCGTCGTCGCCTTCCACGAGGACGGGCACGCCCTCCACCATCTCGCCGCGGGTCCGGTCGGCGATCTCGGCCCCTGCCTCGTGACCTGCGGGTACCGGGGGCGGATCCTCGTCCTGCGTCCCGCGCGCTGAGCGCCGATCGCGGACCTCGGCGCTCTCCGCGAGGCACTCCGGCCCCGAGAAGCGGGGCCGCGTCGCGCCGACGCCCTGGTAAGATGCGCCCCTCCTTCGCCGTTCCGCCGCTCGCCGTCCGGGGTCGTCGCCCATGAAGTCCAGTCTCCGTTCCGCGTTCGCGGTCGGATTGCTCCTCCTCGCCGCCTGCGGAGAGGAGGAGGTCCCGTCTCCGGCCCCGGCCGCGCCGTCCGGCGAGGCTCCCGTCGCGCCCGAGAGGGCGGATCCCCGGTCCGTCGAGCCGTCGTCGCCGGCGGCGGACGCGCGCGGCGGGTCTCCGCGCGACGAGGGCGCCGAGCGCCGGCGTCGGGCACGGGAGCTCGGCGCCTGGTCTCCCGTGCCGCCGGCGGTCCTCGATCGGGCGGCGCCGACCCGTCGGGACGCGAATCTCCTCGTCGTCTCCATTCCCGGGCTCCGCGCGGATCGGGTCACCGCGGGACATCACCACCTGCACGGTCTCGCGGTCGGAGGTCTGCGCTTCGCGAACGCCGTCTCGCCCGCGCCCGCGTCGGCCGAAGCGGCGGCGGCGCTCTTCCTCGGACGGGAGCCGCGGCTCGCCTCCGTCGGATCCGACGGGGCGCCGGGCCTGATCGATCGGTTGCGCGATCAGGGACGCGTCACGGCCGCCGTCGCCGCGTTTCCCGCGCCCCTCGTCGCCGCCGCGCCGCCGGCCTTCCGCGGACTCCGCCGCGGCTTCGAGGTCTTCGCGAACGACCCCTCGCCGGAGGTGAACGCGCAACTCGTCGTCGATCGCGCGGGGGCGCTCCTCGATCAGAGCCGCGGACGCCGCTGGGCCCTCTGGGTCACGCTGCCCGACCTCGCGCGGACGCTCGAGGTGCCCTCGGCGCCCGGGACCCGGCCGAGCTCGACGCGGAGCGAGCTCTACGACCTCGCCCTTCGCGACGTCGACACCCAGCTCGGACGCCTGCTCACCTACGTCCTCGCCCTCGGTGAGGCGCGGCGGACGATCGTCGTGGTGCACGGCGATCACGCCCGACCGCTGGGGGAGGACGGCGCGCTCGAGAGCCTGCGCGCCGACCGTCCGGAGGAGCTCCGCGTGCCGCTCCTCCTGGTCGCGCCCGGGCTCCCGGCGCGGACGGTGGACGCGCCCTGCTCGCTGCTCGACGTCGCGCCGACGCTCGTCGAACTCATGGGCCTCGGGTCCCTCCCGGCGGCGACCGGCCGGAGTCTCCTCGGGCACCTCTTCGACGAGGCGCCCGCGCCCGCCGGCGCGGCGCTGGTGCGACTCCGGGATTCCTCGCGTCCCGGCGGGCGCGGCGATCTCGCCCTCCTCCCGGACGGCGTCGTCGCGTCCTTCGATCGCGCCGCCGGCGCGTTCCGGGTCCGGAACGCGGCGGGCGAGACCCTGACCGCGGACGATCCGCGCGTCGCCTCGGCCTTTCTCGATCTGGAGGCGCTGCTCTCCCTCGCCGGCGAGACCGATCCTCTTCCGGCCGCGGTCGCGAACCCGGCGGTCGCCCTGCGGAACGCGGAGACCGTCCCCGCGCGTCGCGCCGCCTGGCGGGCGCTGCTCGGAGCTCAGGGACGGGAACGAGCCGAATCCGAGCTGTCGCGGCTGCTCGCCGACCCCTCGCCGCGCGTGCGCACCAACGCGATCGAATTCGCGCTCTCGGGCGGAGCCGTCTCGGCCTCGCTCGCGCCCGCGGTCCTCGCGGCGGCGGAGTCGGACGCACCGGCCGTGCGCAACGCGGCGCTCGTCGCCCTCGCCGCCGTGGAGGACGCCCGGGCCCTCGAACGGCTGCGGACCGCCCGCGACGGAAAGGATGCCTCGGCCCGGGGCGCCGCGCTGCTCGGCCTCGGGCTCCGGGGCGAAGGGCTCGAGGGCGGCGGCGTCGACCCCTCGATCGAGGCCCTGGTCGACGAGGGCGGATTCCGCGAGCGCGTCCTCGCGTCCGCCGCCATCCTCGCCGTCACCGGAACCCGTGAGCGCTCGACGATCGAATCGCTCCTCGTCTCGCGCGTCCTCCCGGAGGACCTCGAGACCCTCGTCTGGCGCGCGCGGCGCGCCGCCGGCGGAGCGGACGGCCTGGTGGCCGACTACGAGTCGTTGCGCGGGGAGGGCGCGTTCGGACGCCGCGGCGATCGCGCGCTCGAGGCGGTCGCGGCGCTTCCCGTCGACCTGGCCTGGCCGATCTGGCGCGCGGCCTCGCGGGGCGGAGACGCCGCGCGGGCGGCGGCGGTCGCGGAGGCGCTCGGCGACGAACTCGAAGCCGCGCGCGCCGTCCAGGAGCGGGTCAACGGGATGCGCGATCTCGCCCGCGAGGGCGCGTCCTTCGCCGTCCTCGCCGGCGAGGCGGATCGCGCCTTCGAGGCGGCGCGCGCCGTCGGCCGCGCCGACTGGGGGCTCGTGCTCGAACTCTCCCGGGCCGCGATCGAGCGCGGGCAGCGCGAATGGGGGGGGAAGGCGCTGCGGAGCTGGCGGCAGCGCGTCTCGGGCCTCGCCGGGGAGGCGGCCTTCCTCGCCCTCGCGGAGCGCTTCGAGGCTCTCCTGAACGCGGACGCCGCGCCGCAGGTGAAGCTCGATCCGCTCGGGACGACGCGATTCCGGCTCGAGCGCGGCGAGGCCGTGATCCGCGTCCTCGTCCATGCGGGCCCATCCGGCGGAGCCCTCTTCGGAGGGCTCGGCGAACGGACCCCGGTCCTCGCGGCCGCGTTCCGCCAGGGCGGTCAGGGCGAACCGAGACCGGTGGGCGTTCGTCTGCCGCCCCTCGGCATCCTCCCCGGGGAGAGCGCGGCGCTTTACGTCGTGATCCCCCTGGAGGACCTCGAGGTCGGCGGGGCGCTCGCGCTCGTCGCGCTCGTGGACGACGGACGCCCGCTCGATCTGCTGCGGCTCGAGTGCCGCATCGAGAAGTGAGCCGCGGCGGCGAGCGCGGGCGCCCGGCGGGGAGGGGGCGGCTCTGAATCGCGACCACTTTCCGCCCGCGCTCCTCGGGGCGCTCGCCGCGCGGTACGGCACGCCGCTCTTCGTCCTCGACCTCGACGTCGCTCGGACGCGCCTCGCCGCGCTCGACGGCTTCGACCGCGTGCGCTACGCGCAGAAGGCGAACGCGAATCCGGCCCTGCTCGCCGCGCTGCGGGAAGGGGGCGCCGTGATCGACGCCGTCTCCGCCGGCGAGATCCGCCGCGCCGGGCGCGCGGGATTCGGCCCGGACGAGATCGTCTTCACCGCGGACCTCTTCACCGAGGACGCGCTCGCCGAGGTCGTCGCGCGGGACGTCACGCCGAACCTCGGGTCGGAGGACATGATCGAACAGTACGCCGCCGCCGGCGGCCGCCGCGCGGTCTGGCTTCGCGTGAATCCGGGCTTCGGACACGGACACCACCGTCGCGTCGACACCGGCGGCCCCGGCTCGAAGCACGGCATCTGGCACGAGGAGCTTCCGGCGGCGCTCGCGCGCCTCGACGCGGCGGGACTCGCGCTCCGGGGGCTCCACCTCCACGTCGGCTCCGGCAGCGATCTCGAGCATCTCCGCCGCGTCGCGGACGCGATGGTCGAACTCGCGCGGCGCGCGGGGCGTCCGCTCGAGGGCGTCTCCGCCGGCGGCGGACTTCCCGTCGCGCACCGGCCCGAGGAGACGCCGCTCGATCTCGCGGCCTTCACCGCGACGTGGCGCGACGCGGCGGAGGCGATCGGGGCCGCCACGGGGCGACGGCCCGCGCTGGAGGTCGAGCCCGGCCGCTTCCTCGTCGCCGACGCCGGCGTGCTGCTCGCGCGCGTCCGCGCGGTGAAGCGGGTCGCGGGGCGGCGCTTCGTCCTCGTCGACGCGGGCTTCCACAACCTCTCGCGCCACCTCCTCTACGGCGCCTGGCACGAGATCAGCGCGCCGCGCGCGACGGGGAAGGGCGAACCGGAGGAGGTCGTGATCGCGGGCCCGCTCTGCGAGTCGAGCGACGTCTTCACGCTCGGGCCCGACGGCGAGATCCGTCCGCGTCTCCTTCCCGCGCTCGCCGTCGGCGATCTCGTCGCCCTCCACGACGCGGGCGCGTACGCGGCGTCGATGGCCTCGCACTACAACGCGATGCCCCTCGCGGCCGAGGTCGCGCTCTCCGGCGGTGAGGTCGTCGATCACCGTCCCGCGCGCGAGGCCCCGGAGGCCGGGCGATGACCGGAACGCTCCGCACCCTCGTCGCCCCCGAGCCTCTCGTGCTCCTCGATCGCGCGGATCCCGCCGCGGTCTGGGATCTCGCGGCCCTGCGCGCGCGGCGCGCCTCCGGGAAGCGGGGGAGGGTCGCGATCGACCACCGCTTCCAGAAGGTCCTCCCGCCGATGTCTCGCGTCGTCGTCCGGGACGACGATGCAGACGCACCCTGCGTGCGGGTGACCTCGTGCGACTACGCGGCGGGGGAGGAGCTTCCCCTCTTCGCCCTGCGGACGCTTCTCCGCGAGGAGCGTCCCGGAGACCGCGTCTTCGCGCCGCCGGCGGGACTCCCGCGGCCGGACGATGCCCTCGCGCGGATCGCCGCCTCCCTCGAGGCGCGCTACCTCTGGGGCGGCACCTCCGCCGCGGGGTCGCCGGCGCTCGAGCGCGAGCTCGAAGCGCTCGGTCTCGTCCCGGCGGCGGAGCGCGCGGCCGACCCGGATCTCGCGATCCTCGCCCGCGTCGCGGGGATCGACTGCTCGGGACTCCTCGATCTCGCCACCGGGTTCCGCTTCCTCGGCGACTGTCGGCATCTTCTCGGGGCCTTCCCGGGCGCGCTGGTCCCGATCCCCGCCGGCGCGGAGGAGGGTCCGGACCGGATCGCCGCGATCCTGCGCCCGCTCGACGTCCTCCTCTATCGCGGACATCTCGTCATCGTGACGGAGGACGGGTCGGTGACGCAGGCGGTCGGCGAGGGCGCGAACGCCGAGACCTTCGCGCGCGCGACCGGCGCCGATCCCGAGCGGAAGTACGACGGCGTCGTGCGGGACGACGCGGCTCCGATCCTGGAGGCGCTGATCCGGCTCCAGGGGCGGAGATTCGCCTCCGACCCGCGCGCCTACGACGACCGCCACGTCCTCGTCGTCCGTCCCTTCGGGACCTGAGAGGGCCTGACGGGACGCGGCGTCTCTGGCAGGATTCCCGGACCGGAAGTCGCCCCTCGAGAGTCCGCTCGTGAAACCGCGCCTCGCCCTCGCCCTCGCCGCCCTGATCGTCCTCGTCGGCGTCGGGCTCGTCGCCGGTCCCGGCCTGCTCCGGCGCTGGAAGGCGGCGCGGGCGGACGTCGATGCGGTCGCGGAGCTGCCGCTCGATCCCGAGATCACGGTCCGCGAGGTCGGCGGCGGTGAGGTCGACGGCGTCCGGATCTCCTGGGTCGAGCAGGTCGCGACGATGCGGGCCTACTCCTCCCACGGCTGCGGGGTCCTCGACATCGGAGACCTGCGCCTCGTGGTGCCGGGAGGGCGGGAGTGCCCGTCGACGACATGGAGCGGTGTCCGTCTCTCGACGACGATTCCGGTCGAGGCCGACGTCGAGGGGCGGACGGAGGGGAGCGCCCAGGGATGCCGGATCACGATTCGCAGCGGCCGCGGCCGAACGCTCGTGACCTGGGGCGAGGTGGACTTCGAGATCGTCGAGGCCGAGCTGCGCTTCGACGGGCGGTCCTTCCCCTTCGGCCTGGGCCCCCGGATGCTCGTCGTCGAGCCGGGAAATCTCCTCGTCGAGGCCCGCCCGATCTCGCCCCGCGGCCGATGATCGCGCCCCGAGGGCCCCGGCCGACGGTTGATTCCGCGGTCTCGGGGATCCCGGACCGCCCCGAGGTTCGGCGCACGCCTAACCCGCAACCCGCGATGAACTTGCGACAATCTGTCGCCTCCGGCCCCGGCCCGTTTTCGCGATTTGCGAGGGCCCTGGGGGTTGCATAGGATTCGGTCTCGCTCCCCAGCGGGGGGTCGCTTCCTCTAACCGCCGGAAGAGAAACGTCTTGCGTTTCAGGATCAAGAAGGGGCTCGACATCCCCATCACCGGAGGTCCGCGGCAGGCGGTGGACGGCGACAAGGCCGTCGAGACCGTCGCGCTGCTCGGCCCCGACTACGTCGGAATGAAGCCGACCATGCTGGTCGCGGAAGGCGATCGGGTCGCGCTCGGCGATCCGATCTTCGAGGACAAGAAGACGCCCGGCGTCCTCTACACCGCGCCCGCCGCGGGTGAGGTCGTGGCGATCAACCGCGGCGCGAAGCGAGCCTTCCAGTCGGTGGTGATCCGCCGCGAGGGAGACGCCGAACGCCGCTTCGACGCGCCGAAGGATCCGAACCGGGCCAAGGTGCGCGAGCTGCTCGTCGCCTCGGGGCTCTGGACGGCCTTCCGCACGCGGCCCTTCAGCCGCGTGCCCGCGATCGACGCCGTGCCGGGTTCGATCTTCGTCACCGCGATCGACACCCGTCCGCTGGCCCCCGACCCCGCCGTCGTCCTGAAGGACCGCGGCGCGGACTTCGAGGCCGGCCTGCGCGCGCTCACGACGCAGACGGACGGGAAGGTCTTCCTCTGCACCGCGGAGGGGGCGGAGATTCCCGGCGCCGGCGTCTCCGGCGTCGCCCACGCGACCTTCGCCGGGCCCCACCCGGCCGGTCTCGTCGGCACCCACATCCACCTGCTCGACCCGGTCAGCGCGAAGTACTCGGTCTGGCACGTCGGTTACCAGGACGTCTGCGCGATCGGCCACCTGATGCGCGAGGGTCGCCTCGACGTCTCGCGGGTGATCTCGATCGCGGGTCCGGTGGCGCGCGATCCGCGCCTCGTCCGCGCGCGCCTCGGCGCGAGCATCGACGAACTGACGCGCGGCGAGCTCGCCGAGGGCGCCGGCGAGACCCGGCGCATCTCCGGCTCGGTGCTGAGCGGTCGCTCGGCCGAGGGCGGCGAGGCCGCCCGGCTCGGCTACCTCGGCCGCTACCACGTCCAGGTCAGCCTCCTCGCCGAGGGGCGCGAGCGCGAGCTCCTCGCCTGGCACGGTCCGGGCTTCGACCGCTTCTCGGTGAAGAACGTCTTCATGTCGGCGCTCTCGCGCGGCAAGAAGAGGTTCGCCTTCACCACCAACGCGATGGGCAGCCCGCGCGCCATGGTGCCGATCGGCGCCTACGAGAGCGTCATGCCGCTCGACGTCCTTCCGACCTTCCTCCTCCGCGCCCTCATCACCATGGACACCGACCGGGCCCAGGCCCTCGGCGCCCTGGAGCTCGACGAGGAGGATCTGGGTCTCTGCACCTTCGTGTGTCCGGGGAAGACCGAGTACGGCTCCCTCCTCCGGGCGAACCTCAACACCATCGAGAGGGACGGCTGAGGCCGACGCGATGAAAGCACTGCGCAATCTCCTCGACCGGGTCGGCAAGCCGTTCCACAAGGGTGGCAAGCTCGAGAAGCTCTACCCGGTGTACGAGGCCATCGACACCTTCCTGTACACGCCTTCGGACGTCACGAAGGGGCAGACGCACGTCCGCGACGGCATCGACCTGAAGCGGACGATGATCACCGTCGCCTGGGCGCTGATCCCCTGCATCTTCATGGCGCTGTACAACACCGGGCTCCAGGCCAACGAGGCCATGGCGCGTCTCGGCACCTCGGACATCGAGGGCTGGCGCGGCAGCGTGATGGCGGCGCTCGGCGTGGGCTTCAGCCCCGACAGCCTGCTCTCCTGCCTGATCCACGGCGCGCTCTACTTCGTGCCGGTCTTCCTCGTCTGCAACATGATCGGCGGCATCTGCGAGGCGATCTTCTCCAGCATCCGCGGTCACGAGATCAACGAGGGCTTCCTGGTCACGGGCATGCTCTTCCCGCTGACGATGCCGCCGACGATCCCGCTCTGGCAGGTCGCGATCGGCATCGCCTTCGGCGTCGTGGTGGGCAAGGAGGTCTTCGGCGGCACCGGCAAGAACTTCCTCAACCCGGCCCTCACCGCCCGTGCCTTCCTGTACTTCGCCTACCCGGCGCAGATCTCCGGCGGCGCGGAGGTCTGGACCGCGAACGCGGACGGCATCTCCGGCGCGACGATCCTCGGCGCCTGCGCCGAGGGCGGCATGAACGCGGTGACCTCGCCGGCCATCGCGGCCGACGCCTTCACCTTCAAGGAGGCGTTCCTGGGCACGATCCCGGGTTCGATGGGCGAGACCTCGGTGCTCGCCTGCCTCTTCGGCGCGGCCTTCCTCATCATGACCGGGATCGGATCCTGGCGGATCATGGTGGGCTGCGTGCTGGGAGCGGTGGGCTTCTCGTCCCTGCTGAACGCGGTCGGCAGCGACACCAATCCCATGTTCGAGATGCCGGCCTACTGGCATCTGGTCGTCGGCGGCTTCGCCTTCGGCACCGTGTTCATGGCGACCGACCCGGTCTCCGCCGCGATGACGAACGCCGGGCGCTGGATCTACGGCATCCTCGTCGGCGTGATGACGATCCTGATCCGCGTGATCAACCCCGCCTTCCCGGAGGGGATCATGCTCGCGATCCTGTTCGGCAACGTGTTCGCGCCGCTGATCGACTACTACGTCGTGAAGGCGAACATCAAGAGGAGGATGCTCCGCAGTGTCAAGGGATAGCGTCGGCAAGATCCTGCTCGTGGCGTTCTCGCTCTGCGTGGTCTGTTCCGTGATGGTCTCCTCGACGGCCGTCGCGTTGAAGGACAAGCAGCAGACGAACGTCGCGAAGGACAGGAAGCGCAACGTCCTCGTGGCCGCGGGTCTCGTGACCCCCGACCAGGCTGACGTCGACGTGGACGCCTACTTCGAGAACATCGAAGCGCGCGTCTACGACCTGGATACGGGCAAGGTCGCGGACGTGAAGGCCGCCGACTTCGACGCCGAGAAGGCGCTGAAGGCGGAGCCCCACGCCATCCCCGCGGGCGTGCCCGGCGGCGACAAGGTCAAGGCGCGCAGCAAGCAGCAGGTCGTCTACCTGGTCAAGACGAAGGAGGGCGCGCTCGACGCGGTCGTCCTTCCCATCCAGGGGCTCGGTCTGTGGTCGACCCTGAAGGGCTTCCTCGCCCTCGAGGCCGACCTCGTCACCGTGCGCGGCCTCGTCTACTACGACCAGAAGGAGACGCCCGGTCTCGGCGGCGAGGTCGACAACCCGATCTGGCGCGCCCAGTGGCCCGGGAAGAAGCTCTTCGACGCGGACGGTTCCTACCATTTCACCGTCGTGAAGGGGCCCGCCTCCGGCGGCGATCCCCACAAGGCCGACGGCATCTCCGGGGCGACGATCACCTGCAACGGCGTCGACGGCATGCTCCGCTACTGGATGAGCGCCGACGGCTACGGGCCGGTCCTCGAGAACCTCGGGAAGGGAGTGAAGCGCGATGGCTAAGGTCACGGAAGTCCTGACCCGGCCGGTCTTCAACGAGAACCCGATCGCCCTCCAGATCCTCGGGATCTGCTCGGCCCTGGCGGTGACCTCGCAGCTCGTGCCGACCGTGGTCATGTGCATCTCGGTGACGCTGGTCACCGCGTTCTCGAACCTCTCGATCGCGGCGATCCGCAACCAGATCCCGAGCAGCATCCGCATCATCGTCCAGATGACGGTGATCGCGAGCCTCGTGATCGTGGTCGAGCAGGTCCTGAAGGCCTACGCCTTCGACACCTACAAGAAGCTCTCGGTCTTCGTCGGTCTCATCATCACGAACTGCATCGTGATGGGCCGGGCGGAGGCCTTCGCGATGAAGAACCCGCCCTTCATCAGCTTCCTCGACGGGCTCGGCAACGGCCTGGGCTACAGCGTCGTGCTGCTGGTGGTCGCGGTCATCCGCGAGCTCTTCGGCTCGGGCAAGCTCTTCGGGCACACCATCCTCAGCTCGGTCAACGAGGGCGGCTGGTACTTCCCGAACGGCCTGATGAACATGCCGCCGAGCGCCTTCTTCATCATCGGATTCTTCATCTGGGTCCTGCGCTCCCTCAAGCCGGACCAGGTCGAGGAGGAGTAGACGGTGGAACACTACCTCGGACTCTTCATCAAGGCCGTCTTCATCGAGAACCTCGCGCTCTCGTTCTTCCTCGGCATGTGCACCTTTCTGGCCGTGTCGAAGAAGGTCGAGACCGCGGTCGGGCTCGGCATCGCGGTGATCGTCATCCAGTCGATCACCGTCCCGGCGAACAACTTCATCTACACGGCCCTCCTCAAGGAGGGCGCGCTGGCCTGGGTCGGGGCTCCCGACGCGGACCTCCGCTTCCTGGGTCTGATCAGCTACATCGGCGTCATCGCGGCGATGGTGCAGATCCTGGAGATGACGCTCGATCGCTTCTTCCCCGCGCTCTACAACGCGCTCGGCATCTTCCTGCCGCTGATCACCGTCAACTGCGCGATCCTCGGCGGCTCGCTGCTGATGGTCGAGCGCGACTACGGCTTCGGGGAGAGCGTCGTGTTCGGCGTGGGCTCCGGCATCGGCTGGGCGATGGCCATCGCGGCGCTCGCGGGCATCCGCGAGAAGCTGAAGTACAGCGACGTCCCGGACGGCCTGAAGGGCCTCGGCATCACCTTCATCACGGTGGGACTCATGTCCCTGGCCTTCATGTCCTTCGGCGGCATCAGCCTCTGATCCCGCCGCGGCGGGACGGGGCGACGCGAGGAACGAGCAAGGAACTCCGCGGCTGGCGGAGCGAGGAACGACGATGGAAATCTTTCTCGGCGTAGCGATGTTCACGGTCGTGGTGCTCGCCCTCGTGGCGATCATCATCTTCGCGCGCTCGCGACTGGTCGCGAGCGGCGCCGTCCACATCGTGGTCAACGGCGAAAAGGACCTCGAGGTCCCGGCCGGCGGCAAGCTCCTCAACGTCCTCGCGGACGAGGGGATCTTCGTCTCGTCGGCCTGCGGCGGCGGCGGCACCTGCGCCCAGTGCAAGGTGAACGTCTTCGAGGGCGGCGGCGACATCCTGCCGACCGAGCTCTCGCACATCACCAAGCGTGAGGCGGCCGACGGCTGCCGGCTCTCCTGCCAGGTGGCCGTCAAGCAGGACATGAAGATCGAGGTGCCGCACGACGCGCTCGGCGCGAAGAAGTGGCGCTGCAAGGTCCGTTCGAACCGCAACGTGGCCACCTTCATCAAGGAGCTCGTGCTCGAGCTTCCCGAGGGTGAGGAGGTCGCGTTCAAGGCCGGCGGCTACATCCAGATCGAGTGCCCGCCGCACGTCCAGAACTACAAGGACTTCGAGATCCAGCCCGAGTTCCGCGGGGACTGGGACAAGTTCGACATGTGGCGCTTCGTCTCCAAGGTCGACGAGCCGGTCGTGCGCGCCTACTCGATGGCGAACTACCCGGGCGAAGGGCATCATCATGCTCAACGTCCGCGTCGCCTCGCCGCCGCCGCGCAGCCGCACCTGCCCCAGGCAAGATGTCCTCGTTCATCTTCGGCCTGCAGCCGGGCGACGAGGTCACGATCTCGAGGCCCCTTCGGCGAGTTCTTCATCAAGGACACCGACTCCGAGATGGTGTACATCGGCGGCGGCGCGGGCATGGCTCCGCTGCGCTCGCACATCTTCGAGCTGTTCAAGAACCTGAAGACGGGGCGCAAGGTCAGCTACTGGTACGGCGGCCGTTCGAAGCGGGAGCTCTTCTACACCGAGCACTTCCGCGAGATCGAGAAGCACTTCCCGAACTTCACCTACAACATCGCGCTCTCGGAGCCGCTCCCCGAGGACAACTGGGACGGCTACGTCGGGTTCATCCACCAGGTGCTCTACGAGAACTACCTGAAGAACCACCCGGCGCCCGAGGACATCGAGTACTACCTCTGCGGTCCGCCGATGATGAACCAGGCCTGCTTCAAGCTCCTGGACGACCTCGGCGTCGAGCCCGAGAACGTCGCCTTCGATGACTTCGGCGGCTGATCGCGCGATCGGATCCCGGAGGCGGGCCGGAACCTCGGCGACGAGGTTTCCGGCCCGCCTCGTTTACGCCTTCCCGCTCCTGATCCTCGCCGCCGCCTGCTCGCGCGGCGGGTCCCCCGCCGCATCCGATCCCGCCCCCTTCGAGCTGGCCGGTCGGACCATGGGGACGACCTGGAGCGTCAAGCTGCCGGCGGACCGGGAGGGTCGGGTCGAGGGGCTCCGCGAGGAGCTCGTCGCGGAGCTCGAGGCGGTCGAGGACGCGATGTCGACCTACCGCCCCGAGTCGGAGCTGTGCCGCTTCAACCGGGCGCCGGCGGGGCTCGTGTCGGCCTCGCCGGAGCTCGCCTCCGTGGTCGCGAACGCCCTCGAGGTGGGGCGGGCGAGCGGTGGGGCCTTCGACGTCACCGTCGGACCGATCGTCGATCTGTGGGGCTTCGGCGCCGGTCCCGGAGAGCGCCGCGCGCCCTCCGCGGAGGACCTCGAGGCCGCCCGCCGGCTCGTCGGCCTCGATCGCCTCGGCGCGATCCGCGCGGGGGCGGTGGGCGGTCCGAGCCTCGAGAAGGCGACCGACGGCCTGCGGGTCGATCTGTCGGGCATCGCGAAGGGGCACGGGGTCGATCGGCTCGCGGCCCGCCTCGCGGCGCGGGGCGAGGCGAACTGGTTCATCAACGTCGGCGGCGAGATCCGGGCCGCCGGGCGCCGGTCCGCCGCCCGCGAGTGGAAGGTCGCGGTCGAGCGCCCGAGCGAGGGGCGGCAGCTCGCGCTCGCCGAGTACCCCCTCCGCGACCGCGCCATGGCGACCTCGGGCGACTACCGGAACTTCTTCGTCGAGAACGGGCGGCGGTTCAGTCACACGATCGACCCGCGGACGGGGCGGCCGATCGAGCACGCCCTCGCCCAGGTCTCCGTCGTGGCGACCGACTGCGAGACGGCGGACGCCTGGGCGACCGCGCTCGACGTCCTGGGGCCGGTGGAGGGCCCCCGGCTCGCCGAGGAGCGAGGCCTGGCGGCCCTGTTCCTCGTCCGGCGGGAGGACGGCGGCTTCGACGAGGTCGCCACGACCGCCTTCCGACGCTTCGCGGCCGGCTCCTGAGCCGGCCCGGTACGCCGGCGCCGCCCGGACTGTTATCCTCGGTCAGAGCCCCCACGCGAGGACGTCATGACCACCTTCCTCATCACCCTGATGTTCTTCGGCGCCGCCCTGCTGGCCATGGCGATCGGCGTGATCATCGCGCGGAAGCCCATCCAGGGGAGCTGCGGCGGCCTGGGCGCGATGCAGGACCGTTTCGGGGAGCCGATGTGCGATCTCTGCAACGGCGATCCCGAGCGCAAGCCCAGCGACTGCTCGATGCCCGAGCACGTCAAGGAACGCTGCCGGACGGAACGCGCCGCGCGCTGATCCCGCGACGTCTCGCGCTCAGAAGGCGTCCGCGGCCCGTCGGTCTCCCGACGCGGCGACCAGCAGGTTGTGGTCCTCGAGGAAGCGGTAGGCTTGGTAGATGACGATCGGGATGCCGATGCCGACGAGGAAGAGGACCCACCCCGAGATCCAGAGGGTCAGGTGCATCTTCGGGTCGGAGAGGGGCGCGCGGTTCGGAAGCGAGGCCTCCACCATCTCGCGGTCCTCGAGGACCTCCCACAGCAGGAAGGCGCCGACCGCGATCACTACGACGATGAGCGGCAGGAAGAATGCCGCGATGACGTTCGCCGCGACGTAGCCCCAGAACAGGCCGTCGAAGCGGCTCGCACGACCCGACCGCGCGGCATAGGCGCGGCCGCAGCGGTAGAAGACGATGAACGAGTAGATCCCGCAGGTGAAGATGGAGTAGAGGATCGCGGCCCCGATGTCCTCGCGGCGGAGGGGGGCGCCGGCGGGATCGATGACGGGGTGCGGCTTGCGCCGTGCCGCCTCCGGCCCGCGCAGCTCGCTGTCCTCGAGCGGGATCCAGTTCTCGAGCCCGTCGCGCCACACCCACGAGTCGTCGTCGACCGCCCTGCGGTCACGGAGCTCGAGGAGGTCCGCCTGGCGGACCGGACCGTGGGTCACGCCGTCGCTCGCGTACCACCAGAGTGTCTCGTCGCCGGCGTTGCTCATGGGTCTCGGGCGTCGGTTCGGGGGTGGATCGGCGCGGCCGCACGGCGACCGCCACGAGAGGCCTTCGGGGCCCGCCCCCGGATCTTTTCGAAAAATCCCGGCCGGGGGAAGGTCGAGGGGTCAGCCGTCCTCGTGGCGGCGGATCCGCAGCAGCTCGTTGCGGCCGATCGGCACCTCGAGCTCGCTGAAGACCGGTCGAGCGTTGTTGTAGACCCAGTCCATGACGAATTGGGGATCGGTCTCCGGGCCCATCCGGCGGAGGCGGATCAGGGCGTAGCCTCCGTCCTGGGTCACCAGGACCAGCGTCGAGCCGCTCGCGAAGGAGAGGTCGAACACCGCCTCGTGGGCGAGGAAGGGCGTGAAACGCGGGGAGAACAGGAGGAGGTCCTCCAGCCCCGGCTTCTCCCGGTTCAGGCGCTGCGCGTCCACCGAGAGCTCGTGGAACTCCCGCTGCAGTTCGTTGAGGGTCGCGAAGCGCGCGGCGCCCTCGAGGCGCCCTCCCGCGGCCGCGGTCCGGGTCAGCGCGACGTCGGACGAGGAAGCGCTGCTGATCCGCCCCGAGGCGAAGTGGAACCCCGCGCCTCCCGGCTCGAGCCGGAGCTTCCCGCGCGTGATCGCCTCCGGCCTCCGGTCGAAGCGCAGCACCTGCCGCGGAAGGCGCAGGCCTCGCGCATCCGTCAGCTCCGCCTCGAGGGCGAAGCAGGCGTCGGGCTCGAGGCCCGTGAGCGACCAGACGCCCTGTCCCTCGTCGGGCTCGAGGCCGCGTCGCCACCGGATCTCCGAGCGCAGATCGCGGGCCTCCAGCGATGCGATGCGGACGTCGGGCTCCCCGGCGCGCACGATGAGACGGTCTCCCTCGAAGCGCGCGTCGAGCTCCGGAGCCGCGAGGGGGAAGGGCGCGCTCGGGTGAGCGACCCAGGAGACCCGACAGAACAGCTCCTCCAGGAAGAAGCGGCACCGGGCCACGCCGCCGCCCCGGATGGGGACGTCGAAGAACTGGCCGGGCGCGATCCAGAAGTCCCAGGGGTCGTCGTCCACGTGCCACGGGTCGAGCGGCGCGCCGTCGCGCGTGCCGACGACGCGCCCGCCCGTCCAGTCGCGCATCGCGGCGTAGCGGTTCGCCTGCGGCGTGACGTCGAAGTAGAGGTCGGCGCCTTCCTGCACGAGGTCGCCGGTCGCGAAGGAGAGTCCGATGCTCGAGCCGGGCGCGATCGACCGCACCATGGCCTCGCCCTCGAAGACCCCGTGGTCTTCCGGACGAGCCCGGAGCTCTCTCGGGACGGCGCCGCGCTCCGGCCCGAAGCGGCCGACGAGGCGATAGCGACGCGGCTCGCGACCGCGGTCGACGCGGTCCACGAAGCGACCCGCCTCGAGCACGCCCAGTCTCTCGAAGAGGCCGGTCACCGGGTCCTCGATCTGGACCTCGACCTCGACGATCCCGGGGGCGGGTTCGCCGAAGACGGTCGCGCGGCTCTCGTCCATGAGGCAGGCCGCGGAGAGGACCGAGGGGGAAGGCGTGTCCTGCCGCGGCGCGCCGTACTCGACGACGGTCTGGATCACTCGTACCTGAGCCCGGCGCAGCACCCGCACCCAGGCGCGACGTCCCTCGCTCGTCGTCAACGTCGACCAGGGGATGCCGCCGTCGGCGAGTCCGGGGAGGACGAAGGAGTCGTCGTCCCCGAGGACGCCGCCCGTTCCGGTGAGCCAGCGGACCTCGTCCGGTCGGAGGTGCGCCTCGGCCCGCCGCCCGCCCGGGCCGGCGCGCTCGGCGCGGAGCGCGCCGTCGTCGAGGTCGAGCCAGTGCTCGCCCCGGGACGTCAGCGTGGCGAATTCGTAGTGAGTGGCGGACGCCGACTGGGACGCGAGATCGGCCGCGAGGCCGACCGCGAGGGCCGCGACGAGGAGGAAACGCATGGACTCGATCTCCGATCCGTGCGGCAGGGGTCTTCAACCATAGCCGAGGTCGTCGACCTCGTCCTCCTCCAGGCCGAAATGGTGGGCGATCTCGTGGATGACGGTGATCCGGACCTGCTCGATGAGTTCGCGCCGATCGTCGCCGAACTGCTCCACGTGGGGCTCCCGGAAGACGTAAATGGTGTCCATGACCGGGCTCGTGTCGAAGCTGCCCCGTTCCCCGAGCGGCACGCCGTCGTAGAAGCCGAGCGGGTCCGGCTCGGCGGGGTCGAGATCGAGGCGGCGCGCCAGGGCCGGCGTCACGCGATCTTCGACCATGAATGCCACCTCTTCGAGGTAGCCTCGGAAGGACTCGGGGATGTCCTCGAGCGCGCGACGGACCAGTTTCTCGAACTGTCGAAGATTCATCGCTTCGGGTAACCCCTCGGAGCCTCGCGGGACCCACCCGATCGTCGGGTCCTTCGGGGGATCCTACCCTGGGCGATGAGAGGACGGATCCCCTGCCGCCGACGGGCGCGTCGCGCGGCACGCGGGGGATCCGACGGATCCCGGCCGGCCCAGGCGGAGACAGGCGTGCACGAGATCAAGCGGAACATCCGCCGCCGGCTGGGCGAGCTCGACATCCGGCAGCCCGCCCGCGAGGGCGATCGCCGCGCGTCCGTGCTCCTCCTGATCCTCGAGCGCGGCGAACCCGTGTTGCTCGCCATCGCGCGGGGCACGCAGGGGTCCCATCCCGGTCAGTTCGGCCTGCCGGGCGGTCGCCCCGAGCCGGTCGACGCCTCGAGCTGGGACACCGCGATTCGCGAGGCCCGCGAGGAGATCGGGCTCGAGGACCACGTCGAATCGCTCGGATTCCTCGGCGAGTACAACACCCGCGCGTCGCGCTTCCAGGTCGACGTCCACGTGGGCTGGCTCCACGAGAGGCCGCGCTGGCGTCCCGACGGGGTCGAGGTCGCCGGAGTCCTCGAGGTGCCGTTCTCCTTCCTCGAGCGCGAGGTGCGCCGGCTGCCCGAGGTGTCGCACGCCTGGGAGCTTCCCATCGAGGCCGGCTTCGAGTTCGACGCCGCGCCCTTCCTCATGGCGGGCGAGGTCCCGGAGCGGGGGGTGGGGCACCGGCTCCTGCGCGAGGGGCGCGAGCTCGAACTCCCCTTCGTGTGGGGACTGACCGCGCGCGTCCTCTACGACTTCATCCGCCTCGTCTGGCGACCCGCCACCGCGGCCTGCGGCGAGACCCTCGAGCCGCGTCGCCAGACCCGCTGAGGCCATCCCGGCCTCTCCGCGCCGGGCTTGCTATCCTCCGGCGTGCGCCCGATCAGCCCCATCCTCGCCGCGAGTCGCCTCGTCGATCCCCGGCGCTTCCTCCGGACCCTCAACCGGTTCGGTCTCGACGCCGCGCTCGTCATGGGGCTCTGGTGCGCCGGCATCGCGCACGCCGAGTCGCTCGACGTCGGGCCGGCCCCGCTTCTCGCGGCCGCCGCGGCGGGGCTCGCCTACCTGGGTGACCGGCTGCTCGACGCGCGGCGTTTCGGAAGCGATCCGCGGGCGGCCGATCGCCACCGCTTCGCCCGGCGTCACTTCGCCGCCCTCGGGGCTCTCTGGGTCGCGGTGGCGGCCGGCGCGATCGTGTTCGCGGCGGCGCGCCTCGACGAGACGACCTGGCGACGGGGACTCGTCATGGCGCTGGCGGCCTCTCTCTATCTCGCGCTCGGCGCGCGCGCGCCGCGCCTCGTCCGCGGCCTCTTCGCCCGCGAGGCGGCGGTCGGCGTCTTCTTCGCGGCCGGCGCGGCCGCGCTCCTCGGGACGCGGGGGGCCGAGGGAGGGCTCGCCCTCGCCTACGTCGCCTTCGGCGCGCTCTGCGCGGCCGACGCGCTCGTCGTCGGCACGGCCGAGCGCGTTCGCGACCGCGCGCTCGGAGAATGGTCCACGCCGTCCCGCCACCCGCGGATCGCCGCGATCCTGCCGGCGGTCCTCGTCGTCGCGGGGCTCGCCTTCGTCGTCGCGGGCGCGCTCGCGCGGAGCGGGGCGCCCGTCATCGCGGCCGGCGGCGGTCTCCTGGGCCTCGCTCCCCTGGCGGCCCGCCTGCGTCGCGAGGACGCGCGGGCCGAGACGTTGGCCCTCCTCGCCGATCCCGTCGCCGCCGCGCCGGCTCTCGCGCTGCTCCTCGTCCATGGGCTTTGACCGCCTCGCCGCTCCCTACGCGGTCCTCGAGTCCCTGGCCTTCCAGGGGGCGCTCCAGCGCGCGCGCACGGAGGATCTCGACGCGCTGTCGGGGGCGCGACGCGCGCTGATCCTCGGCGAGGGTGACGGGCGCTTCCTCGAGGCGCTCGCGCGGCGGCGGCGCGCGAGCGACGCGCGGACGCCGCTGGCGATCGACGTCGTCGAATCGTCGGCCGCGATGCGGGAGCGCACGCGACGCCGCCTCCCGGATCCCGCGGCGCCCGGGCTCGAGCTGCGCTGGATCGAGGAGGACGCGCGCGGCTTCCGGCCCGAGGCCGACGCCTACGACGTGATCGTGACCCACTTCTTCCTGGACTGCTTCACCGCCGCGACGCTGGACGAGCTCGTCCCCCGGCTCGCCGGCGGGCTGCGCGAGGGCGGCACCTGGACGATCGCCGATTTCCGGATGCCGGCCTCCGGGTTCGGTCGGGTCCACGCGGCGGCGTGGCTCGCGGTCCTGCACGCCTTCTTCCGGCGGACGGCGGGCATCGAGGCGCGCCGGCTCACCGACCCGGCCACGTTCCTGTCGCTCGCGGGGCTGCGCCTCGAGGCGCGGCGGACCTGGCGGGCGGGCCTCGTCGCGGCGGAGCGGTGGCGCGCCGGCCGGGGGAGGGTCTGATAGGATCGCGCCGGGCGTCCTCCGGGGCGGCGCGAGGAACCCGAGCGAGGACGGACATGGCGATCGGAATCCGATTCCTGGGAGCGGCCGAAGGCGTCACCGGCTCACGGCACCTGCTCGAGGTGGACGGCCGAAGGATCCTGGTCGACTGCGGTCTCTTCCAGGGCCGCCGGAGCTGGGCGCGGGAGCGCAACGCGCGCTTCCCGATCGATCCGAGCTCGGTGGACGCGGTGGTCCTGACCCACGGTCACGTCGATCACAGCGGTGCGCTGCCACTCCTCGCCCGCGACGGCTTCCGCGGCCGCATCACGGCGACGCCGGCGACGATCGACCTCGCGAAGATCCTCCTGCGCGACAGCGGTCGCATCCAGGAATCGGACGCGCGTCACCTCAACAAGCGGGCGAAGCGCGACGCGCGCGACGAGGGCCGGCGCCTCAAGGATCTCGACCTGGTCGAGCCGCTCTACACCGAGTTCGACGCCGAGCAGGTCGATCCGCTCTTCCGGCCGCTCGCCTACCACCAGGAGCGCGCGATCCTCCAGGGAATCCGGCTGACCTTCACCGACCAGGGCCACATCCTCGGCTCCGCGGCCGCGCTCCTCGAGATCGACCGCCCCGACGGGGGCGTATTCCGCATCGTCTTCAGCGGCGACCGGGGGCGGCGTCTGATGCCCATCCTCCGCGATCCCGAGCCCTATCCGGACTGCGACGTCGTGCTCACCGAGAGCACCTACGGCGACCGCGATCACGAGCCGATCACCGACATGCAGGCGCGGCTCGAACGCGTCGTGAAGGAGACGATGGCGCGCGGCGGGCGGCTCCTGATCCCGGCCTTCTCCGTCGGCCGCACCCAGAACATCCTCTACCACCTCACCGAGCTGCAGCACGAGGGGCGCCTGCCGAAGATCCCCGTCTTCGTCGACAGCCCGCTCTCGACGAAGGCCTCGCGGATCTACGTCGACCATCCCGAGTGCTGGGACGCCGAGGCTCGTCGCCTGATGAAGGAAGGCGCCCAGCCGCTCGACTTCCCCGGACTCCACTACATCGAATCCGTCGAGGAGTCGAAGGGCCTCAACGAGCGCGAGGGCTTCTGCGTCGTGATCTCGGCCTCGGGCATGTGCGAGTCGGGACGGATCCTGCATCACCTCCTCCGCACCGCGGACCGCCCCCAGGACACCGTGCTGATCGTGGGCTGGATGGCGGAGAACACGCTCGGCCGGCGTCTCGTCGAGGAGCGGAACGAGCTCAAGATCCTCGGACGCACGGTGCCGCGGCTCTGCCGGATCGAGCGGATGAACGGCCTCTCGGCGCACGCCGACCGCGGCGGCCTCGTCCGCTCGCTCTCGCACCTGAAGGGGAAGACGAGGACGGTGTTTCTCGTCCACGGCGAGCGCGCGCAGAGCGAGCCGCTCCGCGAGCTCCTCCGCGCCGAGGGGCACGACGACGTCCGCATCGCCGAGCTCGACACCTCGGTCGAGCTCGCCCCCTGAGGTCGGCGGAGTGAAGCGCGCCGAGAAGGCCGAGCGGATCGGCGAGATCCTGGCCGGGCTCTACCCCGATCCGCCGATCCCGCTCGACCATCGCGATCCCTACACGCTGCTCGTCGCCGTGCTGCTGTCGGCGCAGTGCACCGACGTGCGCGTGAATCAGGTCACGCCGCGTCTCTTCGCCCGGGCCGACACGCCGGCGGCGATGGCCGAGGTGCCGGTGGAGGAGATCCGCGAGATCATCCGACCCTGCGGCCTCTCTCCGCGGAAGTCGCAGGCGATCTCCGAGCTGTCCCGGCTCCTGCTCGAGCACCACGACGGCGTCGTGCCGGCCGACCTCGAGGCGCTCGAGTCGCTGCCGGGGGTGGGGCACAAGACGGCGAGCGTGGTCATGGCGCAGGCCTTCGGCGTGCCGGCCTTCCCGGTCGACACGCACATCCACCGACTCGCCGCGCGCTGGGGCCTCTCGGACGGCTCGAGCGTCGAGCGGACGGAGCGCGACCTGAAGCGGCTCTTTCCCCGCGAGGAGTGGAACCGCCTCCACCTGCGCATCATCTTCTTCGGTCGCGAGTACTGCCCCGCGCGCGGGCACGACCTCGCGGACTGCCCGATCTGCGGCTGGGCGGCCACGAAGCGCCGGATCGCGGAGGAGAAGGCGCGCCGCTGATCGAGTTATCCGGTCGGTTGCCGCCCGGGCGCTCGCTCTCTCACCGCTCCCGACGCTGGCGTCGGTCCCACCTCTCGGCGATCATGATCCCGACCGCGCCCGGTGCGAGCGGAGGAGGACCTCCGCGTGGGCGTGAAGGCTCCGCCGAGTCGTCCCCTCGCGCGAGGGGAGGTCGGGGGAGCGCCAGGACCAGGAGATGGACATGAAGACGATCATCGCCGTCCTCGCACTCGCGGGCCTCTTGGCCCCGGGCGCGCGGGCGCAGGAGAAGGAGGACTCCCTCCCGAAGCTGGAGGCGGACTTCCAGAAGGCCGGTCAGGCCGACGACAACATCGACCTCGACGAGATGAAGGAGTTCGCGGGCCGCGCGCTCGCGATGGCCAGGGCGAAGAGCGGCCGGACCGGTTACCGGGCGACGCTCTGGACGCTCTACGTCTGTCGCGTCTGCGACTTCTCGATCGAGCCCCAGGAGAAGAAGGCCTACCGCGACGGGGCCGTCGCGCTGATCGTCGAGCGCTACGCCGACTCCAGCAGCCTCGGCGATCTCCTGAACGAGCTCCAGCCGACGCGGGGCGACGAGGTCGCCCTCCTCGACGCCTACGTCGACCGGATCGCGGCCGCGGCGAAGAAGGACGCGAGCAAGGACACGATCGAGGCCTTCCGCCTGAACGCGATGCTCGGCAACCTCGACGCCTTCGCACAGGGCGAGACGCGCCTGAAGACGATCGCCCGGCTGAAGGCGCAGATCGAGAAGCACGGCGCCGAGGCCTGCCCGATGGACTGGCTCACCCCGAAGCGGACCTGGAAGGATTTCCTCGCCGGTCCGATCTTCGAGCTCGAGCACCTCTACGTCGGCGCGACGGCGCCCGACATCGAGGGCGTCGACGTCGACGGCGTCGCCTTCAAGCTCTCCGACTACCGCGGCAAGGTCGTCTTCCTGGACTTCTGGGGGCACTGGTGACCGCCCTGCCGGGCCATGTTCCCGCACGAGCGGTCGCTCGTGAAGAAGCTCGCCGACAAGCCCTTCGCCCTGATCGGGGTCAACTCCGACCCTGACCTCGAATACGTGAAGAAGCAGAACGCCGAGAACGACATCACCTGGCGGTCGTTCTGGTCGGGTCCCGAAGGCACCTCGGGCCCTATCCCCCGCGCCTGGAACGTCACCGGCTGGCCGACGATCTACGTGATCGACGCCCAGGGGAAGATCCGTTTCAAGAACGTGCGCGACAAGGCGCTCGAGGAGGCGATCGACAAGCTCGTCGCGGAGGCCGAGGCGGCGCGCTGATCGCTCAAGAAGCGATCGGACGAGAAAGGGCGAGCGCTCGGCGCTCGCCCTTTCTCGTCCGGCCCCGTCGCGTGGAGATGCATGTACGGTGCCAGTCACCCGATGTGCATCCGCCGGCGAGAACGCTTCGATTCGCCGGGCATCGTCAACGGCGGATGCACATCGGGTGACTGGCACCGTACAAGCATCAGGCGTTCGTCTGGTTGTTCGGGCGAAGGGGGGACCGGGTGGAGGTCGCCGTCGGGCGGCTCGCGAGTGAATCGATCCCGGAAGGAGGAGGGCGCTCGCTCATCGTCGTCCGGCTCCGTCGCGCGGAGATGCGAGTACGGTGCCAGTCACCGGATGTGCATCCGCCGGCGAGAACGCCTCGATTCGTCGGGCATCGTCAACGGCGGATTCACATCGGGTGAATGGCACCGTACCAGCATCAGGCCGCCGTCTGGTTGTTCGGGGGAAGACGGGGCCGGGCGGCTCGCGAGTGAATCGCTCCCGGGAGGAGGAGGGGCGCTCGCTCATCGTCGTCCGGATCCGCCGCGAGGAGATGCTAGTACGGTGCCAGTCACCGGATGAGCATCCGCCGGCGAGAACGCCCCGATTCGCCGGGCATCTTCAACGGCGGATGCACATCCGGTGACTGGCACCGTACGAGCATCAGGCCGCCGTCTGGTTGTTCGGGGGAAGACGGGGCCGGGTGGCTCGGGAGTGAATCGATCCCTGGAGGAGGAGGGCGCTCGCTCATCGTCGTCCGGCTCCGTCGCGAGGAGATGCTAGTACGGTGCCAGTCACCGGATGTGCATCCGCCGGCGAGAGCGCTTCGGTTCGCCGGGCATCGTCAACGGCGTATGCACATCGGGTGACTGGCACCGTACATGCATCGGGCGGACGGCGCGCCTCGGGCGCGATCAGAAGGGCTGGTCGAGGTCGCCGCCCCGGGCGCGCGCGATCTCGCGGACCGTCTCCTCGACCGCGGCGCGATCGAAGGTCTCCGGGGGGAGGGCGAGGAGTTCCGCGCGGCGCTCGGCCAGGCGGCGCCCCAGCGTCGCGAGATCGAGTCCCGGCGGCTCGAAGTGCCAGCGGGTCTCCTTGATCCGGTTGAGGGCGAAGGCGGTCACCCAGGCGGTCACGAGCGCGGCCGAGAGGGCGGCGACGACGCCGCTGCCGGTCACGAAGAGCGCGACGACGAAGATGAGGACGGGGATCACCGCCATCCCCGCGAAGTGCTGCGCGCGGAGCACGGGTTGCGTGCCGAGCGGGGGCCAGCGGTCGGCGCCGAGAACCGCGCGCCGGCGCGCCCAGCCCTCGCGTCCGTCCGTGATCGACATGAGCGGCGCGAGCAGCTGATCCGGCGGCGCATCGGGGACGCCGAGCGCGGCGGCCAGCTCGCGGGTGACCGCGTCGGGGTCGAGCGCGCGGCCGCGCGGATCGAGGGACACGACGTAGTCCACGTAGTCGCGGGGACGGCGCATCTCGCCCGGAACCGAGGGGTCGACCTCGATGCCGAGTCGCCGCTCGAGGTCCGCCACCAGATCGATCGCTCGCATGGTCCCTCCTCGGCGCGCCGGGTCGCTCGCCCGCGGGGAATCTAACGGTCCGGCGGAGCCCGGGAAATGGCGGCGGCCGCTCCGGGGTATGATGCGGGGCATGGATGCCTCCGCCGCTCTCGATCGCCGTCGATTCCTCGGGGCCGGAGGCCTCGGGCTGGGCGCGCTCGCCCTCGGCGGTCTCCTCGCCGCCGCCGCGGCGGCGGCGACCCGCGCCCGGGGCGCGCCCGGACCGCACCACGCGCCGCGCGCGAAGAGCGTGATCTACCTCCACATGGCCGGCTCGCCGCCCCCGCAGGACACCTTCGACCACAAGCCCGAGCTCGTCCGCCGCAACGGCCAGGCCTGCCCCGAGCGCTTCGTCGAGGGGCGCCGTCTCGCCTTCATCAAGGGACGTCCGGAGCTGCTCGGCTCGCCGCACGGATTCCATCGCACGGAGCCCACCGGGCTCTTCGTCTCCGATCTCCTGCCGCACTTCGACCGGATCGCCGACCGGACGACCGTCGTTCGCTCGATGACGACCGAGCAGTTCAACCACGCGCCGGCGCAGCTCTTCCTCCACACCGGCTCGCCGCAGGTGGGAGGCGCGTCCATCGGGGCCTGGGCCGCCTACGGCCTCGGCGCGCTCAATCGCGACCTCCCGGCCTTCGTCGTGATGGTCTCGGGCGGCACCGATCCCTCGGGCGGGAAGAGCCTCTGGGGCGCCGGCTTCCTCCCGCCGCAGCACCAGGCGACCCGCATCCGCGGGGAGGGGGCGCCGGTCCTCTACCTCGACGATCCCCCCGGGATGTCGCGACGCTCCCGCCGCGAGGTCCTCGACCTCGTCGCGCGCCTGAACGCCCGGGAGTTCGAGCGGAGCGGCGACCCCGAGACGGCGGCGCGGACGGCCCAGTACGAGCTCGCCTTCCGCATGCAGACCTCGGTGCCCGAGGCCGCCGACCTCACGAGCGAGACGCCCGAGACCCGGGCCCTCTACGGGGTGGAGGGCGAGGGCGAGAGCTTCGCGCGGAACTGCCTCCTCGCGCGCCGCCTCGTCGAGCGCGGCGTCCGCTTCGTCCAACTCTACGACTGGGGCTGGGATCTCCACGGGACCGGCCGACAGGACGATCTCCTCGAGATGTTCCCGCGGAAGTGCCGGGAGACGGACCGGGCGGCCGCGGCGCTCGTCCTGGACCTCGACCGGCGCGGCCTGCTCGACGACACCCTCGTCGTCTGGGGCGGCGAGTTCGGGCGGACGCCGATGCGGGAGGCGCGCGGCGGCTCGACCTACCTCGGACGGGACCACCACCCGGACTGCTTCTCGATCTGGCTCGCCGGCGGCGGCGTGAAGCGGGGCTTCGTCTTCGGGGAGACGGACGAACTCGGGCACGACGTCGTCCGCGATCCCGTTCCCGTGCGCGATCTCCAGGCGACGATCCTGCACCTCCTCGGCTTCGACCCCGAGCGTTTCCGCTACCCCTACCAGGGACTCGATCAGCGTCTCATCGGACCCGCGGCCGGGCCGCGCGTGCGGCACGAACTCCTCGCCTGACGGCGACTCCGCCGCGGGGCGTTTTCATCGATTCGGCGAAGGCGTAGGATTCGCGCGGGAGGTCCCATGCGCGAACGGCTCGACATCGACCACCGCGAGAGCTGCCGGATCCACGTCGGCGTCGGACTCGGCGAGGAGCTCGCCGACTTCGTCCGCGGGCGGGGCGTCGACCGGATCGCCGTCGTGGCCGACCCCGCCGTGGCCGCGCGCGCCCGCGCGCTCGGGGAGCGCCTCGGCGCCGCCGTCGTCCTCGAGGTGCCCGGCGGCGAGGCCGCCAAGTCCCTCGGCCGGATGGCGGAGCTGGCCGAGGCCATCTTCGCCGCCGGCCTCTCGCGGCGCTCGATGATCGTCGCGGTGGGCGGCGGCGTGGTCTGCGATCTCGCGGGCTTTCTCGCCGCGATCTACATGCGCGGCGTCGACGCGGTCTTCGTTCCCACGACGCTGCTCGGCATGGTCGACGCCGCCGTCGGCGGCAAGAACGGGGTCCACCTCGACGACCACAAGAACCTGCTCGGGACCATCCGGCAGCCCGTCGCGGTCTTCGCCGATCTCGAGGCCCTCGCGACCCTCCCCGGCGCGCGCCGGGGCGAGGGGCTCGTCGAGGTCCTGAAGATGGCGGCGATGCTCGACGCGGCGGCCTTCGAGGAGCTGGAGCGGCTGGCGCCCGAGCTCGTCGCGGGCGATCGGGAGGCCCTCGGTTTCGCGGTCTCCACCGGGATCCGGCTGAAGATGGAGGTCGTGGCCGCCGACGCCCGCGAGTCCGGCCGGAGGATGCTCCTGAACTTCGGGCATACCGTCGGGCACGCGCTCGAGACCGCGACGAACTTCCGGCTCTCGCACGGGGAGGCCGTCGCCGTCGGCATGGTCATCGAGTGCCGCATGGTCGGCAGTCCGCTCGGGCCGCGCCTGCGCACGCTGCTCGACGCGATCGGCGTCGACTCGCGCTGGCCGGTGGACTGCGATCGTGATCGCATCTGGCGCCTCATGACGCGCGACAAGAAGGCCTCGGGGGGCGTCGTCCTCGTCGCGGCCCCGCGCGCGCTGGGGCGGGGTGACGTGGTCGAGGTCGGCCCCGAGGATCTCGCGCGAGCCCGACCGTGACCGCACCGGCCATCCCGCGTCTCGCGCTCCCCTTCGACCTCGACCTCGTGCTGCCGGGCTCGAAGTCGGTGGCGCACCGCGTCCTCGTCGCGGCGGCGCTCGCGGAGGGCCCCACGCGCATCGCGAACGCCACCCCGGGCGACGACGTCCGGCGCACGTTCGAGGGGCTGCGTGCCCTCGGCTTCGATCTCCGCCTGCTCGACGAGACCGCGGGTGAGGTCGCGGTGGCCGGCGGCCCGCCCGCGGCGCGCGAGGGCGGACGGATCGATTGCGGCAACTCCGGCACGAGCCTCCGCCTCCTGATCTCGGTCGCGGCCCTGGTCGACGGTCGCTGGGAGCTCGATGGTGACGACGATCTGCGGCGGCGCCCGGTCGGCGATCTCGTCCGCGCCTGGCGGGATCTGGGGCTCGAGATCGAGGACACCGACGGACGTCCTCCGATCCGCCTGCGGGGCGGCGGGGTCCGGGGCGGAGCGATCACCCTGCGCGCGGCGGCCAGCGGGCAGTTCCTGAGCTCGCTCCTCCTCGCGGGAGCCTCCCTGCCGGAGGGGCTCGAGATCGAACTGGAGGGGCCGCTCGCCTCGCCGGGCTACGTCGCGTTGACCCTGGAGACGCTGGATCGCTTCGACGTTCCGGCCGCGGTCGAGGGAGCGAAGTACCGCGTGCCGCCGGCGCGCCGGCCGGGCGGCGGCAACGTCCTCGTCGAATCCGACTGGAGCGCGGCCGGCGTCTGGTCCGTGCTCTCGGAGATCACCGGCGGTCGCTACCGCGACCCGGGCCTCCGCGCCGATTCGCGTCAGTCGGATCGCAGTCTCGAGGAGGTCCTCCTCGCCCTCCGCGGCGACGGCGAGCGCGTGATCGATCTGTCGCGCATGCCGGACCAGCTCATGAATCTCGCCGTGCTCGCGGCCCGACGTCGAGGGCGCACGCGTTTCGTCGGCATCGCGAACCTCCGCCACAAGGAGTGCGACCGCCTCGCGGTCACGGTGCGGGAACTCGGACGCTGCGGATTCCGGGCCGAGGAGGAGGCGGAGGGGATCGCGGTCTCCGGCGGGGACGCGCCTCGCCCGGCCGTCGTCGACCCCGAGCGCGACCACCGCGTCGCGATGGCCTTCGCGATGCTCGGCGCGCTGGGTTGCGACGTCCGCGTCGCGGATCAGGCCTGCGTCGCGAAGAGCTATCCCGACTTCTTTGCGGATCTCGAGCGCGCGGCCGCCAGTCCGCGCTGCCTCGCCCTCATCGGCATGAGGGGCGCCGGCAAGTCCTCGATCGGAGCGTCGCTCGCGCGCGCCCTCGATCTCGCCTTCCTCGACGTCGACCGCGTCTTCGAGGCCGAGGTCGCCCCGATCGCCGCCTTCGTCGCCGCGCGGGGCTGGCCGGCCTTCCGCGCCGAGGAGGCGGAGCTGACGGAGTCGCTCCTGCGGCCGGGGCGCGTCGTCTCGCTCGGCGGAGGCGCGGTGGAGACGCCCGCGGTGCGCGAGGCGCTGGCCGAACGCGCCCTCGTCCTCTGGGTGGACGAGGATCTCGCCACCCTGCGCGAACGCATCGCGGCCGACGCGAGTCGCCCCTCCGTCACCGGCGCCGATCCGGTGGAGGAGGCGGCGCAGCTCGCGGAGCGCCGTCGTCCCCTTTACGAATCCCTGGCCGCCATCCGGCTGCCCCCGGGAGAGGAAGCGTCGGCGCGTCTGGAGCGCGCCCTGAAGGAGGTCCGCGCGACGTGTACGTGGTGACCCTGCCCGCCTCGCGATCCGACGACGCCGAGGCCTTCGCGGAGGAGGCCCGGATCCGCGGCGCCGATCTGCTCGAGGTCCGCGGCGATCTCACGCCCGAGCCCCGCCTCGCGGACTCCGCGCTCCCGATCCTCTACGCCCCTCGCGGGGCGGTCTCGGAGTGGGCCGCGGGACGGCTCTTCCCCTGGCTCGACCTCGAGGATCGCGAGTGGGCGGGCGATCTCCGCGGCGAACGTCTCATCCGGAGTTTCCACGACCACGAGCGCACGCCGAGCTTCGGCGAGCTCGAGGACCGGGCGCGCGACCTCTGGGAGCAGGGCGCGGACCTCGTCAAGATCGCGACGCGCGTCCAGCGGCCCCTCGATCTCCTCGTCCTCGACAACCTGCGTGAGTCGACCCGCGCGACGGGTCCGGCGACCGTGCTCGGCATGGGACCGGGGGCCGCGCTGGACCGGTGGCGCTCTCCCTGGACGAACGAACTCACCTACTGCTTCCTCGCCGGCCACGAGGCCTCCGCGGAGGGACAGATCCCTCTCGAGGAGTACCGGCGCCTGGAGGGCGAGGAGCCGCCGCGCTTCTTCGGGATTCTCGGCGGCCCGGGCCTGCGCACGCTCAGCCCCGCGATCCATCACCTCCTCTTCGCGCGTCACGGCCTCCGGGCCCGCTACCTCGTCTTCGAGACGAGCGAGCTCGCCGAGACCTGGCGCGTCCTCGATCGGCTCGGCGTCGACGGATTCTCCGTCACCGCGCCCTTCAAGCGCGAGATCCTCGACCACCTCGGGCGCCTCGAGGATCTGGCCGCCCGGACCGCCTCGGTCAACACCTGCGTCCGCGAACGCGGGCTCTGGGTGGGCTACCAGCGCGACGCCGTCGGCCTGGTCCGCGGCTATCCCTTCCTCTCCTCGGTCCGCCGCGCGTTGATCGTCGGATCGGGGGGCGTGGTGCCCGCCGTCGTCGAGGCTCTCCGCCAGTCCGGCGTGACCTCGATCGATCTCCTCGCGCGCGACGAGAACGGCCGGCGCCGTCTCGCGCGCGAGCTGGGTCTCGAGGACGACGAGCTCTCGCGGCTGCCGCGGCGCTCGGCCGACCTCGTGGTCTGGAGCGTCCCGGTGGATCTTCCGGAACTGGCGCTGCCGGCGGCGGCGCCCGGCGCCCGCTTCCTCGACCTGCGCTACGGGTCCCACCGAGACCCTGGCCCGCGCGGCGGCGGCGGGCTACGAGATCCACGACGGCCTCCCGATGCTCCGCGAGCAGGCGCTCGCCCAGTTCGAGCTCTTCACCGGCGAGACGGCGACGGACGCCGACCGCGACGCGGTCCGCGAGTTGCTCGCCGAGAGTCCGTGAAGATATCCCCGCTGGCTTCGACCGGCGGCAACGGTGCCGGGCTTCGTCATGCCTCCTCGCCGTATCTTTCCATTGATACGCCTCGTCGGCCTTCCTCGCGCGACTCCGTTTCGCGCGGTCTCGGGCCGACGCGGAGCTGACTTCACGGACTCTGAGATGACCGCGGCCGCGAGGGAAGGGAAGGGGGGCGGTGGCTCCGCCCGTCCCGTCTGATAATCTCGCGGCGAAGCGATGAACCCCCGGGGGCGGCGATGGCCAGCAACTCATTCGGCGAGATCCTGCGCATGACCTCCTTCGGCGAGTCGCACGGCCCCGCCGTCGGCGTCGTCGTCGACGGGGTCCCGGCCGGCCTCGCACTCTCGGAGGCGGACTTCGGGCCCGAGCTCGCTCGGCGGCGCCCCGGGCAGAGCGCGGTGACGAGCGCCCGCGTCGAGGCCGACGCGCCGCGCATCCTCTCCGGCGTCTTCGAGGGCCGCACGACGGGCGCGCCGATCGCGGTCCTCGTGGCCAACGAGGGCCAGCGCTCGGCGGATTACGAGGCGCTGCGCGACGCCCCGCGCCCGGGGCACGCCGACGAGAGCTACGCCCGGAAGTACGGTCATCGCGACCACCGGGGCGGCGGACGGAGCTCGGGTCGCGAGACCCTCGCCCGCGTGATCGCGGGCGTGATTGCGTCCCGACTGCTCCCGGCCGAGACGCGCGTCGTCGCCCACGCGCAGCGGATCGGCCCGGTGGTCGCGCGCGAATTCCGGCCCGAGACGATCGAGGACAACCCCGTGCGCTGCGCCGATCCCGCGGCGGCCCGGGCGATGGTCGAGGAGCTCGAGACCGCCCGCGCGGCCGGCGACTCCCGCGGCGGCATCGTCGCCGTGCGCGTGCTCGCCCCGCCGGCCGGACTCGGCGAGCCCACCTTCGGCAAGCTGAAGGCCCGACTCGCCGACGCCATGCTCAGCATCGGCGCGGTCACCGGGTTCGCCTACGGCGCCGGCTTCGACGCCGGGGCGATGAGCGGGCTGGACTACGTGGCCGACCGCGCGAACTTCGGCGGCCTGCTCGGCGGCATCTCGACCGGAGAGGCCATCGCGTTCTCGGTGTCGATCAAGCCGACGACCTCGATCGGCGACGTCGCGCGGAAGGGCCGGCACGATCCCTGCATCGTCCCGCGCGTGATCCCCGTGATCGAGGCCATGGCACGATTCGTCCTCGCCGATGCCGTCCTGCTCGCGCGCGCGGGCTCCGGCGCCGGCGCCGCACCGGAGGAGACGCGATGAGCGGTCGGGTCTGGGTCGCCTACACCGGCGGGACCATCGGGATGTTGCCCACCGAGAGCGGCTTCGCGCCGGTCCCGGGCGCCTTCCCGGGGAAGCTGCGCGAGCTGCTCGCGGCGATGGGGGACGAGTTGCCGTCGGTGGAGATCGAGGAGTTCGATCCCATCCTCGACTCCGCCAACATGCGCCCCGAGGACTGGAACCGCATCGCCGAGCGCGTGCGGGACCGCTACGACGATTTCGACGGTTTCGTCGTGCTGCACGGCACCGACACGCTCGCCTACACGGCCTCGGCCCTCTCCTTCATGCTCGAGGGCCTGCGCAAGCCGGTCGTGGTGACCGGCTCGCAGATCCCCTTCTGCCGCGCGCGGAGCGACGCGCGCCGGAACCTGATCGACGCGCTCATCATCGCGGGTCAGTTCTCGATCCCGGAGGTCGGCGTGCTCTTCGACGGGAAGCTCTACCGCGGCAATCGCGTGACGAAGGTGAGCGCCGATGCCCTGGACGCGTTCCGATCGCCGAACTACGGGCCCCTCGTGCGGGTTGGCACCTCGATCGAGGTCGATCACGATCAGGTCCGCCGGGCGCCCCGGGGGCCGCTGCGGGTGCGCACCGTCGGCAAGGCGCGGGTCGGCGCGCTCCGGCTCTTCCCCGGCATCGACGCCCGCGTGCTGGAGAACCTGCTCGCGCCGCCGATCCAGGGGCTCGTCCTCGAGGCCTACGGCGTCGGCAACGCCCCCGTCCGCGACCTCGAGCTCGTCCGGGTCATCCGCGAGGCGGGGGAGCGGGGGGTGGTCATCGCCGTCTGCTCGCAGTGCCTCGAGGGGACGGTGGATCTCGAGAGCTACGCGACGGGACGGGCTCTCGCCGAGGCGGGCGCGATCGGCGTCGGGGACATGACGGCCGAGGCGGCGATGACGAAGCTCGTCTACCTGCTCGAGTGCGAGGCCGACGCGGCGGCCGTCCGCTCCCGCATGGTCCGCAGCCTGCGCGGCGAGCTGAGCGGCGAGCGCTCGTGACCACCGCGCTCTGGATCGTCGGCGGCGTCCTCGGTCTCTTCCTCCTCCTCGGGCTCGTCCAGCTCGCGGTCGTCCGCTGGGCCCGGCGCCGCGCCGAGCGCATCGTCGCGAGCGACTACGCCGGGTGCGCCCTCCACCGGATCGATCCCCTCGCGAACCAGTTCGGGCGTCGCTCCCGCGGCCTCCTCCAGGTCCGCGGGAACGGTCTGCTGCTCCTCCTCGACGACCGGATCGCCTTCCATCCCCTGGCGCGCGGCGAGAACTGGGAGATCCCGCTCGAGCGGATCCTCGGGCTCTCCGATCCGCGCGTCTTCCTCGGCAAGACCTACCTCCGGCCTCTGCTGGCGATCCGGTTCCGCGACGACGAGGGCGAGGAGGACGAGGCCGCCTGGGCGGTGCGCGACCCGGAGGGCTGGCGTCGCGACATCGAGGCGCGACGCGTCTGATCCCCTCGAGGCTTCCGACCGGACGGGCGAATTCCCGCAAGCTCGGGGGCCCGGATTCCCGATGAAGACGCGGGAAAGAGGAGTCGGCCGCCCGCGGTCGCGACGATCGGCGAGTCCGATCGCGAGCGGGACGGCCGCCGCGTCCGCGGCGCCTCTCCGGGAATGCGACGAGGACCCCGCGCGATCGGCGCGATCGCGCGTTCGAGCCTCCCGCCTCGGGGCCGCCGCCCGTCCGGGAGGGGTTCCATGTCCATGCGCCGCGTCCTGCCGCTTCTGGTCGTCCTCTGCGCCGCCGCGTCGGCCCAGACCACCATCTCGGTCCCCGGTGACGCTCCCGATCTCATCACCGCCTACGCCCTCGCGGGCCCCGAGGACACGATTCTCGTCGCGCCCGGCACCTGGGTCCAACCGACGGTCGCGATCTCGACCTCGGTGACGATCCGGGGGCTCGGCGAGCCGGAGGACACGGTGCTCGTCTCGGCGACGGGCGGGTCGCTCTTCCACGTCGTCGGCGCCTCGCCCTCGCTCATCCTCGAACGTCTGACCATCAGCGGGACCTCGGGCGTCTCGGCCGCGGTCATCGTGCAGGACGGCGCCCTCTGGGCCTGGCGCTGTCGCTTCGAGAACAACCTCGGCCTCGGCTTCGGCGGGGCGGTGTCCGCCCTCGCGTTGAACCAGGACGTGTCGGTCGAGTTCGCGAGCTGCGAGTTCGAGGCGAACTACGCGGCCCTCGGCGGGGCGGTCATCGGGGCGCAGAGCCTGACGGCCGGTCGTCAGCTCTGGCTGACCTTCGAGAGCTGCATCCTCACGGGCAACGCCTCGGGGGCGGGCGCCGCGCTGGTCCACGTCGACGCGCTCGGCGCGGTCCACTGCCGCTTCGCGAACTCGACGGTGTGGCTGAACGCGGCCGGTCCGGGCGGCGTCGCGCTCACCGAGGTCCTGGCGGGGAGCAACGTCCTCTACGATCTCGCGGTCACCAACTCCATCGTCCGCGGCAACTTGCCGACGGCCCTCGGCGCGCTCGTCGTGGCCGGATTCGGCTCGACGATGACGAAGTCGGTCAGCTTCAGCGACGTCGAGGGGGGAGAGGCCGGCGTCGGCAACTTCGATCTCGACCCGCTCTTCGTCGACGCGGGCACGGGCGACTTCCGCCTGCAGCCGACCTCGCCCTGCCTCGACTCCGGGGGCTGGTTCCCCTTCGCGACCTTCACGGACGCCGGCGGCGAGTCCCGCCTCTACGGACCGGGTCTGGACGTCGGCGCGACCGAGTTCTCGCCCGCCCTGCGCCTGCGCGGATCCCGGCTGGGCCTCGACGCCGAGTTCTTCGCCTACAGCCTGGTCGGTCCCGTCTTCCCGCTCTGCGGCGAGGGCGACTTCGTCCAGATCCTGCTGCAACGGAACTCGCCCCTCGTCGCGAACTGCCCCCTGGCCCTGGTCGGACAGATCTCGCTCCAGGGCAACCGGCCGCCCTCGCCCGACGGATTCCCCGAGGTCCACGTGAACCCGGACGTCGGCATGGCGCCCTTCATCCTCTTGCCGCCGGAGCTTCCCGCCACCGGCCCCGGCGTCGCCGCGACCTTCCCGCAGTTCGTCGACGCGATCCCGTTCGGACTCTCGGGTTACGAACTGGTCGTCCAGGCCTTCGCCCTGACCCCGGCCGCGCCGAACGGGTTCTTCGTCGCCAGCGACGCCTACGTCCTGCCCGTGTTCTGAACCGTGACTTTCCGCAGCCGGCGGGCGGGTGTTCAGCCACTCCCGTCGTCCGGTCGATGAATACCCGGAAGGCGATCCGACGGGGATCGCCGGGCGACCCCCCGCCGCCCGCCGAGGAGAAGTGCGTCACCGAGGTGGGCGCGGGATGAGACTCCAGCCACATGCCGCGGCGCCGCTGCCGAAGCGCGGCCGCCTCGTCGGTCTCCTGGCGCGGACGGTGCCGATCCTGGTGATCGTGCTCGGCCTCGCCGTGGGCGCCACGCTTTATCGCTCGCTGCGCCAGCAGGACCGTCGGCTCGACGACGAGCGCTTCCGTGCGCTCGTTCACGATGCCGACGACCACATCCGGAACACCATGGGCCTCTACGTCGAGGCCCTCCGCGGCGGCGCCGGTCTCGTCCGCGCCTGCGAGGACGTCGACGCCGAGGCCTGGCGCACCTACGTCACGACGCTGGACATCGTCGACCGTCACCCGGGGCTGCGCGGCGTCGGCGTCGTGCTTCCGGTGCCGCGGTCCGACCTTCCCGCCTACGCCGCGCATCGCGCGACCGAGGGAGGCGCGGCGTTCGTCTTCCATCCCGTGCCCGGGATCAAGGATCGTCCGCGGACCGAGGTCGCCTTCCCGATCGTCTACATCGAGCCCCACGAGATCAACGGCGGGGCCCTCGGACTGGACCTCGCCTCGGAGTTCAATCGCCACGACGCGGCGGAGTGGTCCCGGGACCACGGCGTGCCGCGGTCGACCCAGGAGATCATCCTCGTCCAGGATGCGAAGGCACGTCCCGGCTTCCTGATCTACCTTCCGGTCTACGAGCTCGGTCGCCCGATCGGGACCGTCGAGGAGCGCCGGGCGGCGTTCCGCCTGTGGATCTACTCGCCCCTCGTCAGCGAGGAGTTCTTCGCCGGGGCCTGGCAGGCCTGGAAGCGCCGGACCGGCGAGCTCGAGTGCCGCGTCTTCGCGGGCGAGGCTCTCGATTCCGAGCGCGTGATCTTCTCCGCCCACGACGGCGCGACGCCGGACCGGTACGCCGCGCGGACTCCCGTCGATCTCCACGGCCTCCACTTCACGATCGGCTGGCGGAAGGGGAGCGAGTTCCAGGAGACCGGGCCCGGTCACGCGATCTGGATGGCCCTGGGAACGGTCTTCCTCTCCCTCGCGGCCGGCTTCTTCATCCACTCCTTCCAGACGACTGGGACGCGGGCGCGGGCCATCGCGGAAGGGCTCACCGAGGACCTCGCGCGCAGCGAGGCCCGGTTCCAGGCGGCGGTCGAGTCCGCCCCGAACGGCGTCGTCATCCTCGACGAGGAGGGACGCGTCGTCCTCGCGAACAAGGAGATCGAGTCGATCTTCGGCTACGACCGCGACGAGCTCATCGGACGCAGCGTGGACCTCCTCATCCCCGAGGAGCGGAAGCGTCGCCATCCGGATGCCCGTCACGTCTTCCTGCGGAACCCCGCCCGTCGCTCCATGAGCGACGCCCGGGAGTTCAGCGGCCGGCGGAAGGACGGCTCGATCGTCCCCGTCGAGGTCGGTCTGATGCCGCTCAACCTCGCCGAGGGCCCCCACGTCCTCGGCGGCATCGTCGACGTGACGAAGAAGGTCGAGGTCAACCGCCAGCTCCGCGAGTCGCTCGTCCGGCAGCGCGACCTGAACCGGGAGCTCGAGGCGCTGATGAAGGAGGCCGAGAGCGCGAGCCGCGCGAAGTCGACCTTCCTCGCCAACATGAGTCACGAGATCCGGACCCCGATGAACGCCGTCCTCGGCATGTGCGAGCTGCTGGGGCGATCCGAGCTCAGCGAGGATCAGACGACCTACGTGCGCAGTCTCCGCAGCGCCGGCGAGTCGCTCCTCCAGCTCATCAACGGCGTGCTGGATCTGGCGAAGGTCGAGGCGGGGAAGATGGATCTCTCCCCGGCGCCCTTCGATCTCCGCGAGCTCCTGCAGTCGACGCTCGAGGTCATGGCGATCCCCGCGCACCGACAGGGACTGACCATCGTCCTCGACCGCGCCGAGGACCTGCCGCGCGTCGTCGTCGGCGATGCCCAGCGTCTGCGTCAGATCCTCGTGAACCTGCTCGGGAACGCAGTCAAGTTCACCGAGTCCGGGCGGGTCGTGCTGGCCGTCACGCCGCGCGAACGCGCCGGCGAGGTGGTCGAGATCGAGTTCGAGGTTCGCGATACCGGCGTCGGCATCGCGGCGGCGGACCTGCCGCGAATCTTCCAGCCCTTCTCGCAGGTCGACGCGACGACGGCTCGCGCCCACGGCGGAAGCGGACTCGGACTCGCCCTCTGCGAGCGGTTCGTCCGCCTGATGGGCGCCGAGCTCGCGGTGGAGAGCGAGGTCGGCGTCGGCACCACCCTGCGCTTCGCGCCGCGCTTCCTCGTGCCCGCGTCGCGGGGCGAGTCCGCGCCGCATCGCGGTCCGGCCGCCGGCCGGAGCGCCCTCGTGTTCGTCCGGGACGAGGTCCAGCGTCGGGTCTTCGCTCGCCGCCTCGTCCAACTCGGTCTCGAGGTCGACGCGGTCGGATCGGCGGCCGAGCTCGCGAACCGGCTGCGGGAGCGCCGCGCGGCCGGGGAGACGCCCGACCTCGTGTTCGCGGACCACCGCGCCGACGAGGGCGCGATCGACGATCTCCTCTTCCGGGGGCGAGAACGGCGATCTCCTCGCGCGGACGATCGTCCTCTTCCGGACCGATCGACGGGAGCGAGACCTCCTCCGCTGCCGCGCGCGCGGCGTCGCCGCGACCCTCGTCAAGCCCGTGCGGGACGAGGATCTCGAGGCGCCGCGGCGCGGTCCTCGAGCGGCGAGGCGCCGCGCCGGCGGCGATCGCCGCCGACGAGAAGACGGAGACGGCCCGCCCGGGCGAGCTGCCGCGTCGCGTCCTCGTCGTCGACGACGTCGATGTCAACCGCTTCCTCGTGCAATGCTACCTGGCCGGACACGACGTCGAGCTCGAATTCGCCGCGAACGGTCGCGAGGCGGTGGAACGCGCGCTCGCCGCCGAGTTCGACGTCGTCCTGATGGACATGCAGATGCCGGTCCTGGACGGCTACGCCGCGACGCGCGAGATCCGCGAGGCGGAACGCGAGCGCGGGACGACGAGGCCGCCGGTCCCGATCGTCGCCGTCACGGCCGATGCGATGACGGAGGACTGCGAGCGGGCCTACGCGGCCGGCTGCGATCTGCACCTGGCGAAGCCGGTCTCGCGCGCGGGATTGCTCTCCGTGCTGCGACGTTTCGGCTCCGTCCGCGCCGCGACGCCCGGGCCCGGCCCGGCGGGCGTGGATCGAGCGGCCGAGATCGAATCGCTCGAGATGGACGAGCTCGTCGAACGCTTCGTCCGGAACAAGGTGGTCGCCGTCGGCGTCATGAGGGAGGCGGCGCTCCGGGACGACCTCGAACGGATCGAGCGCGAGGCCCACAAGATCAAGGGCACGGGGACGAGCTTCGGCTTCCCCGAGTTGACGGAGATCTCGGCGCGGCTCGTGGCGGCCGCCCGCGAGGGCGACCGCGACGGCGCGCGCGCCCTGGTCGGGGAGCTCGGGGCGCGGATGGCGGAGATCGAAGCGGAGAGGATGATCCGGTCATGAACGACGTCGCCCCGGTCTCGCGGTCGATCCTGCTCGTCGACGACGACGAGGACTTCCGGACCCTCCTCCGGCTCTTCCTCCGCCCCCTGGGCGCGCGGGTCGACGAGGTCGCCGACGGCGAGCACGCGGTGGCGCGGATCCTGGCCGAACCGCCGGATCTCGTCCTCCTCGACCTCGGTCTTCCCGGCGGGGACGGCTTCTCGGTGCTCGAGGACCTCCGGCGCCGCGGCGGCCTCGCCGAGACGCGCGTCATCGTGCTCACCGGTCGCGAACGCGACGCCTGGCGGGACGAGGTCGTCGGGGCCGGCGCCCTCGACATGCTCACGAAGCCCTTCGCGCGCGAGGAGCTCCTCCGCGTCGTCGGCGAGGCCCTGGCCGAGGACGCCGCCTCGACGCGGGAGGCCTCCGCTCCGGCCGTCTCGGGCGCGCCGCGGCCCCTCTGACCCCGCCCCGGGGACCGACGAAGGGGCCGGCGCGGAGACCCGCCTTGCCGTCCGGCGCGGGATGAGGTTCGATGGGGGGCACCTACCCCCTCGGAGTCGCGGCCATGCGTCCTCTCGCCCTCCTCGCGCTCGTCCTCGGTCTCTCGACCGGAGTCCTCGCCCAGTCCGGGTCGGTCACCTTCCGCTGGCGCGCGCCGGCGGCGGGGGACGCCCGTTTCGCCGCCTCGCTGAACCGCTCGAAGTCGGTCACGGAGATGACCGTCGACGGCGAGACGCGCGGAGGGACGGTGGAGTCGCTCGGGGCCGCGCGACGCAGCTACGAGATCCTCGCGGCCGGCGCCGGCGGCGTGACGAAGTTCCGCGTGCGCTACCACGAGATGCGCAGCGAGACGAAGTCCGACGTCGAGGCGGCGCCCCCCGGCCGCGGCCGGGGCGGCCGGGGCGGGGCTCCGGCGGAGGAGGCCGAGCCGACGCCCGATCCGACCGAGCTCGTGGGGCGGAGCTTCGTGGTGGACCTCGGCGGCGAGACGCCGGTGGTGACCGACGCCGAGCTCGGAGCCGTCGACGCCGGTCTCTCCCGCCTCGTGCTCGCCCTGGAGGTCGCCGAGGGCGCCTTTCGCGGTTGGGGTCCGGACGCGCGCGAACTCGTCGGCGAACGGACGCTCCGGATCGGCGAGAGCCTCGAGGTCGAGGGTGACGCGGCGATGGCCCTCGTCGGACGGCCGGGCGGCGCCCGGGGCGGTCGCGGCGGCGGTCGCCGCGGCGGGGCGGGGAACGGCGGCGGCCGCGGCGGCATGAAGGCCGTCGCGCGACTCACGCTGCGCGAGGAGACCACCGTCCTCGGTCGACCCTGCGCGCGCTTCGATCTCGAGGTGACCGTCAGCAGCGCCGGCGGCGGCGGGGGCGGCGGAGAGGGCGGGGGCGGCGGTCGTCGGGGCGGAGGGCGCCGGGAGATCGCGCCGCGCGTCTATCGCGGCGAGTTGCTCGTCGGTTGCGACAGCCTCTGGATCCATCGCCTGCGCACGCGACACGAGTCGGACAGCGATCAGAGCCGGACGATGCAGGATCGCGAGATCCACATCCGCCGGAGCGCCCGCGAGACCCGCGATCAGATGGCGATCTTCTCGACCGCGAAGCCCAAGGCCGCGCCCGCGAGCTGATCCTCGAGCCGGATCAGCGCCCCGTTCCGGTCATGTTCTCCGGGGAGAGCAGGGCCGCGATCCGGTCCTCGTCGAGGAGTCCGCGCTCGCGCACGAGCTCGACGATGCCGCGGCCGGTGCGCAGCGCCTCCGCCGCGAGTTCCGTCGAGACCTCGTAGCCGAGGACCGGCACGAGCGCGGTGACGACGCCGATGCTCCGCTCGACGAAGTGGCGGCAGTTGTCCTCGTTGGCGCTGATCCCGTCGACGCAGTTGAAGCGGAAGGTGTTCACGGCGTTGGTGAGGACGTCGATCGAGTCGAGGATCGCGGCCGCGATCACCGGCTCCATCACGTTCAGCTCGAGCTGCCCCGCCTCCGCGCCCAGGGTCACCGTCAGGTCGTTCCCGATCACCCGGTAGGCGACCTGGTTGACGACCTCGGGGATCACGGGGTTGACCTTGCCCGGCATGATCGAGGAGCCGGGCTGCCGCGGCGGGAGGTTGATCTCGCCGAGGCCCGCTCGCGGGCCCGAGGAGAGGAGCCGCAGGTCGCTCGCGATCTTGGAGAGCTTGATCGCGAGGCTCTTCAGTCCCGAGGACAGCGCGACGAAGGCCTGCGTGTCCTGGGTCGCCTCGATGAGGTCGTCGGCGAGGTGGAAGGGAGCCCCGTCGCCTCCCGGAGGTGGTGCACGACGCGCTCCGAGTAGCCGGCCGGGGCATTCAGTCCCGTTCCGATGGCGGTGCCGCCCATGTTGATCTCGAGCAGGCCGTCCGCGTTCTCGTTCAGGCCGTCGATCTCCTGCGCGATGCTGCGCGCGTAGGCCGCGAACTCCTGGCCGAGCGTCATCGGGACGGCATCCTGGAGCTGGGTGCGGCCCATCTTGACGACGCCCGCGAACTCGTCGGCCTTCGCGCGGAAGCTGGCCACGAGCCCGTGGACGTCCTCGACGAGCGCCGCGACGCTCGTCGCCATCGCGAGCTTGAGGGCGGTCGGGTAGGCGTCGTTCGTCGACTGCGCGCGGTTGACGTCGTTGTTCGGGTGGAGGTGGGCGTAGTCGCCCTTCGCGTGCCCCATCAGCTCGAGCGCGCGGTTCGCGATGACCTCGTTCGCGTTCATGTTGGTCGACGTGCCGGCGCCGCCCTGCACGACGTCCACGATGAAGTGGTCGTGGAGACGCCCGCGCGTGATCTCGAGGCAGGCCCGCACGATGGCGTCCGTCTTCTCCTCCGTGAGGTTGTCGCAGTCGAGGTTCGCCTTCGCGGCCGCCAGCTTGACCCAGGCGAGCGCGGCGATCAGGTGGCGGTAGCTCTGGAGCGTCACGCCGGTGATGTCGAAGTTCTCCCGCGCGCGGGCCGTCTGGACGCCGTAGTAGGCCTCGGCCGGCACGTCGAGGTCGCCGAGGAGGTCGTGTTCCGACCGGGTGTGTCCCGAGGAGAAGCGCAGGGCCTCGGGGCCGACATGGTGTCGGATCTGGTCGACCCGGCCGACGACCGAGCGCACGAAGCCGCGGAGCACGCGGGCCTCGAGGCCGTCGCGAGCGCCGAACAGGCCGGCGAAGTCCTCGCGGGTGAGCTCGGCGACGCGGACGCGACCGGCGGCGACCGCCGTCGTCGCGTGCAGCGTGCCATCGAGCAGGACGCCCTCGCCGAGCATGTCGCCCCGGTCGTAGCTGATGACGCGCTTCGACTCGCCCTTGGAGTCGGTCGTCATCAGGTCGACGCGGCCGTCGAGGATGATCCTGAGGTGGCTCCGCGCGTCACCGGCCGCGAAGAGCCGGTCCGAGTCGGCGTAGCGGCGCTCTGCCAGGGTCGCGAAGAGCGCGGCGAGGTCCTCTCCGTCGAGATCGGCGAAGAGGGGCAGCTCGCGGATGAGGGTCTGATCGGCTTCCGGCAACATCGATGGCCTCCCGTGGTCCACACTGCATACCGGTCGGCCCGGAGATTGGCAACGTCGGCGGCGGAGAGGGGAGCTTTCCCGAGGATTCACGCGACTCCGGGATCGAGGAGTTCCGCCGCGCGCGCCGAGATCTCGAGGCGGAGCGTCCGGAACTCCCGTCCCAGCCCGCCGACCGCGCCCGGGGGCAGGGCCAGCCGGGGCCGACGCCCGAGCAGGCCCTCGACGCGCGCGGCGCAGAAGGTCGGATCCGCGTAGGCCGCAGGCAGCGGCCCGCGCCCGATCCGGCTCGCCGTCGCGGCGATCTCCGGCAGGGGACCGGTCTCGAGGGTCGCGGCGAGGTCGAGGGCCGCCGCGTAGCTCGCGACCTCGCCCTCCTCGTGGGCGATGCCGTCGAGCAGGAGCTCGATCCCCACGTGGGCCGCGGCGCGCGCGACGCCGCGCCGGAGTCCCAGGGCCGCGCCCAGGCGCTCCCGCCAGCGTTCGAGGAGCGAGAGGAAGGCCGGGGCGCCGTGGAAGGCCTCGTCGGTGGCGTGGTGGAGCGCCACGCCTCGCGCGAGGCCGGGGCGATCCGCCGCCGCGGGATCCCAGCGCCGACCCGCCATCGTCGCGAGGTCGGGGAGCATGGCGCCGAGGGTCACCTCGGGATCGCGGTAGAGGGCGTCGGCGACGCGCGCGTGGGCGTAGAAGTTCATGCGCGTTCCCGTCTCGCCCTCGTCGCCGCCCGGGGCGTCGGGCGATGGTATCATCCGGGGGCGGGCCCGCGCGCCGGAGCGCGGGGCCGGTCGCGGACGACGGGAGCCCACATGCCGATCCTCCGGACGATCGCCGTTCTCGCGCTGGGTCTCGGCGCGCTGGCGCGGGCCCAGGAGCCCGCCGTCGGCGCCGCGGCCCTGCCGCGCCTCCTCGGGACCCACTGCGCCGATTGCCACGGCGGCGACGAGCCCGACGCCGGCCTCGATCTCTCGGCGCCGGCTCCGGAGGCCGCGGCGGAGTTCGACCGTCTCGGACGCATCCGGCGCCGGGTCCGCGCGCTTGAGATGCCGCCGCCCGATCTCGGCCTCCTGCCGGAGGCCGACCGCGGGGCGCTCCTGGCGGCGCTCGACGACGAGATCCTGCGCCGCGACGAGGCGCTCGAGCACGGTCCGGGTCGCGTCACCGTGCGCCGGCTGAGCCGGACGGAGTATCGCAACGCGGTGCGCGACCTCTTCGGCGTTCCCTGCGACGCGGCTGACGCCTTCCCGGCCGACGATCTCGGCTACGGCTTCGACAACATCGGCGATGCGCGCAGCACCTCGCTCCTGCACCTCGAGAAGTTCCTCGCCGCGGCCGAGGAGGTCGCGCGCCGGACGCTCGACGTCGTCGATCCCGATCACCCGGACGTCCAGCGCGTGCAGGCCGAGTTCATGACCTGCAGCTACGAGATCGACGCGAGCGGCGATCACGTCTGCCTCTTCAAGCGGGGCCACCTGCGTCATCGCGTCCGCGTACCGCGGGCGGGGCGCTACCGGCTGCGCGTCCGCGCCTGGGAGGATCCGGGCGGGGACGAGCACGCCCGCTGCGTGGTGTCCGTCGACGGCGCCGACCTGGCCGATCTCGAGGTCGCGGCCCGGCGCGGCGAGCCCGTCGTGCTCGAACTCGAGGCGGACCTCCCCGAGGCCTTCGAGCTGCGGCTGGAGTTCCGCAACGACTTCTTCGACGCGAACGCGGCCGATCGCGACCTCCGCGACCGCAATCTCCGCCTCGACTGGGCCGAGATCGAGGGGCCGCTCGACCGGCGCCCGCCGAGCGCCGGCCAGGCCTGGATCCTCGCGAAGGACCCGGGGCGCGGCACCGTCGCCACGCGGGCGAAGGCCGTCCTGGCGGAGATGGTGCGCCGCATCTGGCGCCGCCCCGCGAAGACGGCCGAGCTGCGCCGGCTGGGAGGCCTGGTCGCCGCGCGGACCGAGGAAGGCGCGTCCTTCCGCGAGGCGCTCCGCACCGCGCTCGAGGCCCTGCTCGTCTCCCCGAACTTCCTCTTCCGGCTCGAGCCCGGCGGCAAGGCCGGCCGCGGCGCCGAGGGACTCGAACTCGGCGACCACGAGCTCGCGTCGCGCCTGTCCTTCTTCCTCTGGGCGAGCGTGCCGGACGAGGCGCTGCTCGACGCGGCGGATGCCGGCGAACTGGGGGAGGGGGCGAAGCTCCGCGCCGCGGCCGAGCGGATGCTCGCGGACTCCCGGTCCGACGCCATCGCGCGGAACTTCGCCGCGCAGTGGCTCGAGCTCCGCAACCTCGCCGACTTCGAGCCGGATCCGGAGCGATTCCCCGCGCTCGACGCCGAGCTGAAGGCCTCGATGGTGCGGGAGACCGAGCTCTTCGTGCTCGATCTGCTGCGCCGGGGGCGGCCGGTGTCCGAGCTCCTCTCCGCGGACTGGAGCTTCCTCGACGCCCGTCTCGCGCGGCACTACGGCGTCCCGGGGGTGACCGGCGACGAGCACCGCCGCGTCGAGTTCTCCGATCCGCGCCGGGGCGGACTCCTCGGTCAGGCGGCGATCCTCGCCGTCACCTCGAATCCCACGCGGACCTCGGTGGTCAAGCGCGGCAAGTGGATCCTCGACAACGTGCTCGACGCGCCTCCGCCCGCGCCGCCGCCGGGCGTCGACAACCTCGGCGACGAGAAGGCGATCGGCTCCGCCGCGACCCTGCGCGCGCGCATGGAGGCCCACCGGAGCGATCCCGCCTGCGCGAGCTGCCACGTGCGGATGGACGCGCTCGGCTTCGCGCTCGAGCACTTCGACGCGGTGGGTCGCCTCCGCGAGCGCGACGGCGACGCGGCCGTGGACGCGCGGGGACGGCTGCCCGACGGGCGCGAGATCGACGGCGCGGCGGCGCTCAAGCGCCTGCTGGCGAGCGACCCGGCGCTGCCCGTCGCGATCGCGCGGACGCTGTTCGTCTACGCCGTCGGGCGCCCGTCGAGCGGCGCGGACGAGGTCCGGCTCGAGCGCCGGGTGGCCGCGCTCGGGCCCGACCCGAGCCTCCACGCGCTGATCCTGGCGGTCGTGGAGTCCGAGGCCTTCCGCCGCCGGAGCGCGGAGCGATGAGGAGAGGAGACGCGATGGACGCCCGACCCCCGTTCCGGCCCTCGCGCCGGCGCTTCCTGCGCGGCGCGGGCGCCGCGCTCGCGCTGCCCTGGCTCGAGACCCTCGACGCTCCGTTCCGGGAACCCGGCGCCGCACCGGGGCCGCTCCGGCACGTCTTCGTCTTCCTGCCGAACGGCATCCACATGGCCGACTGGACGCCCTCGCGCGGGGCGCGGCTGGGTTCCTTGCCCTACATCCTCGAGCCGCTCGAGGAGTTGAAGCGCGATCTCACCGTCGTCTCCGGGCTCGCGCTCGAGGGCGGCTTCGCCCAGGGCGACGGCGCCGGAGATCACGCGCGGAGCGCCGCGTCCTACCTGACCTGCGCCCACCCGCGGAAGACCGGCGGCGCCGACATCCTCAACGGCGAGAGCATCGATCAGGCCCTCGCGGGGGAGATCGGGCAGGGGACGCTCTTCCGCTCGCTCGAGCTCGGTCTCGAGCGCGGTCGCGCCGCGGGGAGCTGCGACTCCGGCTACAGCTGCGCCTACTCGAACAACATCTCCTGGCGCACCCCGACGCAGCCGGTGGCGAAGGAGACCGACCCGCGCGAGGTCTTCCGCCGCCTCTTCGGTGATCCCGACGCCGCGGCTGACCGCGCCCACGAGGCGCGGGAGCGTCGTCGACGCCGGAGCGTGATCGATTTCGTGCTCGACGACATGAAGACGCTCTCGCGCTCGCTGAGCCGGCGCGACCGCGAGAAGATCGAGGAGTACACGACGGCGCTCCGCGAGCTCGAACTCCGCCTCTCGCGGATGGACGACGCGGGCCGGGACGTCGCGCCGCCGGCCGCGCTCGGCGCGAAGGGCGGCGGCTACCGCGAGCGTCTCGATCTCATGTACGAGCTCCTCGCGCTGGCGCTCGAGGCGGACCTGACCCGCGTCGCGACCTTCATGACGGGCAACGCGGGGAGCAACCGCGGCTACCCCGAGCTCGGCATCGCCGAGGGGCACCACGACATCTCCCACCACGGCAAGGATCCGGCCAACTACGACAAGCTGCGCCGCATCAACCGCTTTCACCTCGAGGCCTTCGCCCGCTTCGCGAAGCGACTCGCGACGGTGGAGGAGGGCGGCCGCCGTCTGCTCGACGATGCCGTCCTGATGATCGGCGCCGGACTCTCCGACGGGAACCGCCACTATCACGCGGATCTCCCGATCGCGCTCGTCGGGCGCGGCGGCAAGCTCCTGCGCGGCGGTCGCCATCTCGAGGTCCGGGACCGGACTCCGGCCGGCGAGCTCTACCTGGCGATGCTTCGCAACGCCGGATCCTCGCGGAAGTCCTTCGGCGACGGCGAACGGCCGCTGGGCGGGCTCTGACCTCTCGCTCGGAACCGCACTCCGGGGATTCCCGCCCCGGAGCGCGGGAAAACTCCCGGATTTCCCGTCGCGCGACGAGTCTCGGGCCGCGTATCCACGGGTTCCGGGAGGCCCCTTGCTACACTCCCCGGCGGTCGACCCGGCCGATCGCCCGGATCTCCTTCACGCATCGGAAAGGAAGCCCATGCGCAGCATCGTCTTCGGCGCCCTGTTCGCCGCCCTCGCCCTCGCTCTTCCGCTCGCGGCCCAGGAGGGCGACAAGCCCGCCCCCGCGCCCGAGAAGAAGGCCGAGCCCGTCCGCTCGGTCGTGATCGTGAAGACCTCGATGGGCGAATTCGAGGTCGAGCTCTTCGACGAGCAGGCCCCCGAGACCGTCAAGAACTTCATCGGCCTCGCGGAGGGCACGAAGCCCTTCATCGACCCGAAGGACAAGAAGGAGGTCAAGCGCCCCTACTACGACGGCATCGCCTTCCACCGGATCATCGACAACTTCATGATCCAGGGCGGCGACCCGCTCGGGAACGGTCAGGGCGGTCCGGGCTACGCCTTCAAGGACGAGATCAACGCCAAGGCTCTCGGCCTGGACAAGGAGAAGGCCGTCACGCCCGAGGGTCAGCCGCACCCCGGACTGCCGCTCCAGTCCCAGCGGGACTTCCAGCGCCTCGTCGTGAATCCGATCCTGAAGGAGTTCGGGATCACGACGCAGGAGCAGATCGACGCCAACCGGGAGGCGCTCGAGAAGCGCATGAAGGAGTTCACGGTCTACGAGGCTCTCGTGGCGGCGGGCTACAAGTACGACGAGAAGCTGAAGTCGACGAAGCCCCTTCGCGGCACCCTCGCGATGGCGAATTCGGGTCCGAACACGAACGGCTCCCAGTTCTTCATCAACACGGTCGACAACGTCTATCTGTCCGGCCGGCACACGGTGTTCGGCCGCGTCACGAAGGGCATGGACGTCGTCGACAAGCTCGGCAAGGTGAAGGTCGACCCGCGCACCAACAAGCCGGTCGAGACGGTCAAGATCATCTCGATCCGCCTGAAGCCGCGCGGCTGATCGTCTTCGAGGCGCGACGCAACGGCAGACGCCGCCCGACCGGTCGAGACCGGTCGGGCGGCGTCCGCCGTTTTCGGGGGCGATGTTCCCGCGCGCGGATCAACGGTCCTCGCAGCGGGACCAGTCGAAGTTGATCGGGCGGGTGATCAGGAAGTTCGGGTTGCCCTGCTCCCGGGAGGTCTCGAGCGGCACCCGGAAGTTCTCCAGGAGCTCGACGCTCCCGCCGTCGAGGACGGGCTCGAGGACGCGCGTCGCGACCTTCGCCGTCGGGCAGAGCGAACCGTCCGGCAGGAAGAGCTCGAGGCGGTTGCCTCGCTCGCCCAGCACGACGACGGTGTCCTCGGAGGGATTCGTCCGGTCCACCTGGAACAGGTAGCGAGACTGGTCACGACCGGCCCGCGTCCATCCGCAGGCGCCGCTGCCGCCCTCGAGGATGCGCGGATCTCCGAGCCACGAGACCAGGTTCGCGAAGACCCAGGGGTTGAGCTGGGGCGAGAAGAAGACGCCGAAGAGACCGCACTCGTGGCGGACGAGCGCGACCTCGTGCTCCTCGGGGATCTCGGCGCGATTCGACTGCGCGTAGCCGCGGATCGCCTCGACGATCGTGCGCGGCTCGCTCCCCTCGATGCAGATCCAGTTCGGATTCGTCGCGCTCATCGCGCCCTCGCGGCGGAGGAGGCGCGGCGCCGGGCCGAGCACGTAGTTCTTGCGGGTCTCGAAGAGCTGCATGGGGACACACCTCGCGGGATCGGGACGGAGGACCGGCCCCCCCGCGTCGCGAGAGTGATCCGGCTCCTTCGTCCCTATCGGTCGGTGATCCCCGGTGAGCCGAGGGCGGGTTTTCTTCCGCCGCCCTCGGGCTACTTCGCGCCCAGCGTCGCCAGGTAGGCGACGAGGTCGCGGATCCGGCGCGGGCCGAGCTTCGTCGCGATGTCCTCCGGCATCGGGGACTTCGCGCTCTGGCGGGAGCGGATCTGCTCCGGCCCGAGGGTGATGCGCTCGAAGCGCTTGTCGTCGTGGTTGATCTCGATCTCGACGCCCTTCGCGTCCTCGCGGACCAGGCGTCCCACCAGCACGCGGTCGTCCGCGGTCTCGATCATGATCTGACGGAAATCGGGGTGGATGGACCGATTCGGCGCGACGAGCGCCTCCAGCAGGTAGCTCCGTCCGCGCTGGGCGCCGACGTCGTGGAGCGAGGGGCCCGCCATCGGGCGCTCGGGCGGCGTGACGGAGTGGCAGCGGCGGCAGTCGGCCTCGCCGCTCTCGAACACCTTCTTGCCGTCCGCCGCGTCGCCGCCGGCGAGCGCGAGGGCGAAGTCGCCGAAGTTCTCGCGATCGGCGCGGGTGCGGCGCCAGGCCGCGAGCGCGTCCCCGAGGGCCGAGGCGCCCCCTTCCGCGCGCTTCTCGAGCGCCTCGACGAGATCGAGGGCGACCTCCGGGCGCAGCGCGCCGTCGCCGAGCCGGGCCGCCTCGCGCGCGAGGACGGCGTCCGCCTCGGGGCAGGCCATGTCGCCGAGGGTGGCGAGGACGAGCTGGCACTCCTCGACCACGTCGCGGGCGAGCGCCTCCTCGAGGAGGGGCAGCGCGAAGGCGGGGTCGCGCCGGGCGAGCAGGGCGGCGGCGCGCCCGCGCGCGCGGGCGTGCGGCGAACGGAGAGCGGCCGCGGCGGCGGAGCGGAAACGGTCCGCGTCGAGTCGATCCAGGGCTTCGAGGCCGGCGACGACCAGCCCGGCCGGGCTCTTCCCGTCCGCGCACCAGGCGGCGAGGGTCGGCGCGACGGACGCGAGGCCGGCGCGGGCGGCGGCCACGGAGGCGGTCACCCGGAGGGCCTCGTCGCCGTCGGCCAGGAGCCCGTCGATGCGCGGGGCGAGGGCCGCCGCGAGGGCTTCCTGGCCGCGGGGAGGACGGGGACGGTGGTCCTTCAGGACGCGGTCGTTCGGCGGGTTCTCCGTCCAGTCCGAGAGCGCCTCGAGCGCCTCGCGCCGCATCGCGAGGTCGTTCGCCGCGTCCGCGGCGAAGGCGGCCAGCGCGACGGCATCCGCGGGGCGCGACATCAGGTCATGCGCGCTGATCGCGCGGCGGAGGAAGGGCTCGCCGAAGCGGGCGCCCGTCGCGAGCCGACCGGCGAGATCGGGGTAGCGCTCGGGGATCGGGACGTCGTGGATCGCTCGCGCGGCCTCGACGACGAGAGCGGGGTCCGCGTCGTCGAGGAAGGCCGCCACGCGGCCGTCGGCGAGGCGACGGAGGGCGAGGAGGGCGACGAGGCGGACCGCGGGCGAGGGATCGCCGATCACGGCCGAGGCCGCGAGGCGATCGCCGTCGCCGATCCCGGCGAGGCCCATCACGACGGCGTGTCGGAGATAGAGATCGCGGTCGTCGTTCTCCCGGGCGACGGCGAGCAGCGCGTCGAAGGCCGGGGCGTGCGCGTGCTTTCCGAGCGCGAGCGCCGCGAAGTAGCGGACGCGCGGCGACTCGTCGCCGAGGAGCTCGACGAGGCGGGGGAGCGTCGCCCCGGCGGGCACGTCGGCCAGGACGCGCGCGGTCTGGGTCCGGATCTCGTTGTCAGCGGAATCGAGGAGCGGCGCGAGGGTCGCGGCGACGTCGGCCTCGCGGCGCCCGATCTGCCCCAGGCCCCAGAGGGCGTGGATGCGAGCGAGACGGGGCGCGTGGCCGTCGCGCGCGACCGCTTCCAGCCGGGCGCGACCGTCCGGGGCGTCGTCGGCGAGCGCGTACTGCGCCTGCAGACGGACGCGCTGGTCGGCGTGGCCGAGCAGCGTCGCGAGACGCTCGGAGGGAAGGCCGCGCAGGTGGCCGCGCCGCAAGAGCTCGACGGCCTCGCGGGCGGCGGGAAGCGCGAGGGCCTCCTCGTTCCGGAAGGCGTAGACGCGACCCCGTCCCGGTCCGTCCCATCCGGAGACCCAGTCGCAGACGTATATCTCGTCGTCGGCTCCCACCACGACGTCGGTCGCGAGGAGGCCCTTCAGGAACCAGCCGTCCTCGACCATCGCGAGGCCGGCGCCGTCCGGTGCGAGCTTGAAGGTGCGGATCCCGCTGTGTTTCCGCGAGCCCGTGAAGTCGCAGAGGAGGAAGCGTCCGGCGTCCGCGGCGGGGAAGCCCGTGCCCGGGACGTGGATGAGCCCCGAGGGGCCGTTGCCGAGGTGGGCGAGCGGCGGGATCAGGAAGGCGGCCTGGCCCTCGTGACGCGTCTTCCACCAGCCCTCGCGCACCCAGGGACCGCGGCGGGACTTGCTCTGGAAGTTCATCCGCCAGCCCGTGATGCCGCCCTCGACGACGTAGACGATGCGCGCCTTGTCGTCGCTGTCGCTGTTGTTGTCGCCGGTGATCAGGTGCCCGAGATCGTCGAAGGCGAGATCCTGCGGGTTGCGCAGGCCCGTCGCGAAGACCTCGAGGTTCCGGCCGTCGGGTTCGCAGCGGAACACCGCGCCCGAGCTCGGGTCGGCGAGGACCTTCCCCTCCTTCGTGACCACGTGGTACCCGCGATCGCCGATCGAGAAGTAGATCCGGCCGTCGGGCCCGCGGACCATGCCGTGGAGGTCGTGGCCGCGCAGCGCGTAGCGGACCCCGAAGCCCTCGAAGAGCCGCTCGTTGCGATCGGCGCGCCCGTCGCCGTCGGTGTCCTCGAGCGTCCACATGTTCGGGATGCAGGCGAACCAGACCTTGCCCTCGTGGAAGAAGCAGTCGGCGCCCGTGCCGTCGAGGAGATCGTCGAAGCAGTCGGCGAAGATCGTGGATCGGTCCATCTCGCCGTCGCCGTTCTCGTCGACGAGCATGCGCACGATTTCCGAGCCCCGCGTCCACTCCTCGGCGTACTCCGGGTGGTGCTTCAGCACGAAGGCGCGGCGGTCCTCGACCGTCCGCGCCGCGATGTCGTCGTCCACCCAGTAGGGGTGATCGCGGTTGTCGGCGCAGCCGCCGGCGTTGCGGCGATGGCACTCGGCCACGTAGATGCGCCCGAGGTGGTCGACCTCCATGCCGACGGGATTGGCGAGCATCGGCTCGGCGGCCACGAGACGCGGCGTGAACCCCGGCTCGATCTCGAAGGCCCCCATCGCGACGCGCGCCGCCGGCGAGGCGGCCTTGATGTCGGGCTTCCAGGGCCCGGCGGGCGCGGGGGCGGGCTTCTCGGTCGCTCCCTTCGGCCGCGGCTCGAGGCGCGGCGGGGCCTGCCCGGCGGTGAGACGCTCGGCGTCCTCGCAGGCCGGCGCGAGGACCATCGCGGCCGTGAGCAGGAAGAGGGTCGGGAGGGCGGCGGATCGGAACGGGGACTCGGATCGTCTCATCGTGTCTTCCCGGGGGTCAGCGAAGCGCGGGAATCATAGCAGGGGAGCGGGAGGAGGATGGCTTAGACTGCCGGGGCACGGGAGGACGCCGATGACGACGACGATGTACCTCGGACTGGATGTCGGCACGCAGGGGGCGAAGGGCCTCCTCGTCGACGCGGAGAGCGGTCGCGTGATCGCTCGCGCGGCCCGGTCCTACGGGCTCTGCGAGGGCCTCCCGCGCGGCGCGGCCGAGCAGGATCCGGCGATCTGGGAGGCGGCGCTCGCCGCGATCGTGCCCGAGCTCCTCGCCGCGCCCGAGGCGCGCGGCCGCCGGCTCGCCGGCGTGGGGGTCTCCGGCCAGCAGCACGGCTTCGTGCCCGTCGACGAGGCGGGCGCCGTCCTGCGTCGGGCGAAGCTCTGGTGCGACACCGAGACCGCGCCCCAGGCCCGCGAGCTCGAGCGACGCTGGGGACGACCCGTCCCCGTGGGATTCACGGCCTCGAAGATCCTCTGGCTGAAGGAGACCGAGCCCGAGCGCTTCGCGAGGCTCCGCCACGTCCTCTTGCCGCACGACTGGCTCAACTTCCGGCTCACCGGGCGAGCCGTCGCGGAGGCCGGCGATGCGTCGGGCACCGGGCTCCTCGACCCGGTCGAGCGTCGCTGGGACCTCGACGCGGCGACCGCGCTCGACGCCGCGCTCCCGTCCTGCCTCCCGCCGCTCCTCGCGCCCCGCGAGCGCGCGGGACGCGTCGACTCCGCGGGGGCGGGGCGATTCGGGATCCCCGAGGGAACCCCCGTCGCCCCCGGCGGCGGCGACAACATGATGAGCGCGCTGGGCAGCGGCGCGACGCGACCCGGGGTCGTCGTCGCGAGCCTCGGGACCTCCGGCACGATCTTCGCGCGCAGCGAGACGCCCGTCGTCGATCCCGCAGGCCTGATCGCCCCCTTCTGCGATTCGGCGGGCGCCTGGCTCCCGCTCCTCTGCGTGATGAACGCGACCGCCGCCACCGAAGCCGTCCGGAGGATGTGCGCGCACGACGATGCCGCGGGCCTCGCCCGACTCGAGGCGGAAGCGGTCGGGATGTCCTTCGGGACGAGTCCGCTCGTCATTCCCTTCTTCATGGGGGAACGCGTGCCCGCCCTGCCCGAGGCGACGGCCTCGATCCTCCGGCTGCACGCCGAGAACGGCACGCCGGCGGCGCTCTACCGCGGCGCGATCGAGGGGGTCTGCGCCAACCTCGTTTTCGGTCTTCGCCGTCTCGAGGCGCTGGGCGTCCGCGTCGAGGGACTGCGACTGGTCGGCGGCGGCGCCCGCAGCGCGACCTGGGCGCGGGTGCTCGCCGATCTCGCGGCCCGACCCGTGAGTCCGCTGGAGGAGACCGAATCGGCCGCCCTGGGCGCGGCCGTGCAGGCCGCCTGGTGCGATCCGGAGGGGCCCTTCGGCGACGATCCGATCGACGCCGTCGCCGCGCGTTTCGTCCGCGCGCCGGCCGCGCCGATCCTCCCGGATCCGGAGAATGCTGCCCCCGCGGCGGATCATCTGGCATCCTTCGAGACGGAACTGGCGAGACGCTACGGGGACACGTGATGGCGACGATGCGCGAGGCACCGACGGGACGGCGGGGTGCACCGCGCGGCGCCGTCTCACCGCTCCTCGTCGTCCTGCTCCTCGTCCTCGTCGGCGCGGCCCTCGTCGTCCTCGCGCTCCGCGGCCGGGGAGAGCCGTCTCCACGCGTCGGCGGATCGCTTCCGGATCACGTGGCGAAAGAGGGCCGGGACGACGGACCCCTGACGCCGAACGCCTCCGCGCGAGGTGAGACGAGGCTCGTCCTCGATCGCTCGTGGGATCTCGGGATGACCCTGGCCGAGGTCGAGCGCGTCCTCGGCGTCGTCGTCGAGGTGTCGGACGACCTCGCGGGCCCCGCGGCCGAGGCCTTCCGCTTCTTCGCCTGGACGGTCGCCGAGGAGCTCACGCTCTATCCGGGCGAGTTCCTCCGGGGGATCGAGCTGCGAAGCGTCGCCGCGCGTCGACCGGTCGGCGCCCCGGACGGTGCCGTCTCCCCCGAGGAGGCCGCCGGACGGATCGAACTCGATCCCGGCGCGGCCCGCGGCTGCGGCGACTGTCTCGCGGCCGGCCTCCACCGCGCCATCCATCGCCACTGGGAAGCCCGCGAGGGCCGGGGAGAGGACGATCCGGAGTGGGCGGCGCTGGATCCCCGGTTCCCGCCGGGTGAAGTGGCGCTCATTCCCGGCGTCGACCATCTGGTCTCGCACGCTCTCGTCGCGAACCTTCCGGGTTTCGCGAGTCTCGAGGCCACCCGGAGTGGAGCGAACGATCGGGCCGAGCTGTTCGCGGCGATGGTCGTCGCCTGGGACGAGGTCGTCCTCCGCGGCGTGACCGACCCGGTCATCGCGGTCAAGGCCGCCGAGCTCCGTCGTCGGCTCCGCGCGGGAGACGTTCCGATCGGCGCACCCTTCTGGGTGCTCTGCGCGCGGCGGGCGGCGACTCCCGAGGCCGGGCCGGAACATCGCTGGCCGCGCGGACCCCACCGTCCGGTCGCGGGGCGCACGGCGCTGGAATGGTGGATCGAGCTCCGCGGCCTCGGCCGCGCGACCTCGGAGGCCGGTCATCCACCCTTCGCGCTGGATGGCCTGCGGAGGCGGCTCGCCGCGCTCGTGTCGATGCTGATGCGTCGCGCGAACGGCGGTGTGATCGACGACGACAACGTCCGGAACAAGATCGAATGGATGCGGGCCGACCTCGCCTCGCTGCGGGCGTCGCTCGCGGCGGAGGACATCCGCCGCATCGAGGACGCGGTCGGCCTCGTCGAATCCGGTCTCGAGGAGGAGTGAGGGGAGGGCGGCGCGCCGCGCGCGAAGCCCTCGCCTAGTCCTCGGTGTCCCCGGCGAGGAACCGGTCGAGACGCCAGCCCGCGATGTCCGGGTCGAGCTCGAAGAGCACGGGCCACGCCCGCTTCGATTCCTTCTGCACCCGCGCGAGCAGCGCGAGCTGCCCCGGCGAGAGGACCTTCGCCTCCTCGATCTTCGTCAACGGATGCGTCGCGAGGAAGGCGTTGGCGCGCGTGAGCTGGCCGCGCGTCATCGGGATGTGTCGCAGCGCGGTGCGTCGGGCGTAGTAGCGCGTGTCCTTGACGACGCGCACCTTGCCCTTCACGAGGCCGGCCTCTCCATCGAAGACCTTGCGCGCGACGGCGAGTTCCTCGTCGTTGCCGGCGAAGACGCGGCAGGCGGCCTTGCGGCGCTTCGCCTCCGTGAGCAGCTTCTCGTAGCCGATGACGGTGGGGTCGTACTCGACGCGCACGACCTCGCTGCCGCCGAGCCAGCCGGAATCCACCACGCGCACTCCTGGAATGAGACCGAGACCGGCCTCGCCCTGCCAGTATCAGCTCATGCCGAAGACGGCTTCACGCCATCCTCGTCGCGCGGCGCGCGTCTCCGCCCGGAGGTCGTCCAGCCAGAACGGGACGGCCTCGCCGCGGGCCCGCAGCGCCACCGCGAGGACCTCGGACAGGCGGCCGAGCGACCAGTCGCCGTAGAGTCGCGGCACGACCGCCTTGCGATCGGCCTCGATGATCCGGACGACCGGGTTGTTCCACGAGGGCTCCTCGAAGCTCGCGCGGAGCTTCGCGAAGGCGTCGTTCGCGGTGTTGTTCTTGACGATGACCGGCACGAAGCGGGTCTCGACGAGCTCTGCGATGAGGGGGTGGCCCAGCACCTGGACCCCGTAGTTCACGCAGGTCTGTCAGCCGGGGATCTCCTGGAAGAAGACGAAGAGGGCCTTCTTCTCGCGCTCGGCGCGCTTGCGGGCGGCTTCGAAGTCCGTCGTCCAGTCGACGCGGCCCGCCTCGGGTTTCCCCGCGAAGGGGTTCTGCGCCGGCACCGGGCGGGCGGCGAGGGCGAAGAGCGCGATGGCGGCGATCGGGATCAGGATTCTCACGGTCGGACTCCTCCTCGCGGCGCGGCGCGACGCTCCGATCCTATCATCCCCGTGAAGGCGGAGACGAGCGACCTCGCCAGGGGGCGCGGTCTGGTAGAGTCCGGGCTCTCTCAGGAGCGATGCCATGGCCAGCCACGATCCCGTTTCCGGTCCCTCCACGTCCCGTCGCGGTTTCCTCGCCGCGGCCGCCTTCTCCGGCGCGGCCCTCGGCGCCCGCGCCCTCGAGCCCTCCGGGATCTTCGCGCGGGGACGCGAGCGGCTGCGCGTCGGCCTCTGCGGCTGCGGCGGGCGCGGAACCGGCGCCGCCTTCAACATCCTGGACGCCGACCCCGCGGTCGAGATCGTCGCGATGGCGGACGCCTTCGAGGATCGACTGAACGAGTCGCTCCGGAATCTCTCCTCGCGCGGCGATCGCGTCTCGGTGCCGCCGGAGCGTCGCTTCGTGGGCTTCGACGCCTATCGCCAGCTCGTCGCGCAGGATCTCGACATCTGCCTCTTCGCGACCCCGCCCGCGTTCCGCTCGCAGCACGTCCTCGCCGCCATCCAGGCCGGCAAGCACGTCTTCGCCGAGAAGCCCGTCGCCGTCGATCCGGTGACGGTGCGCCGCTTCCTCGAGGCGGCCCGACTGGCCGAGGAGAAGGGGCTCGCCATCGTCACCGGGACGCAGCGACGCCACCAGGCCTCGTACCTCGAGACGATGCGCCGCATCCGCGAGGGCGAGATCGGCGAGATCGTCGCCGCCCAGTGCTACTGGAACCAGGGCGCGCTCTGGAGCCACCCTCGGGAGAAGTTCAAGACCGATGTCGAGTGGCAGATGCGGAACTGGCTCTACTTCACGTGGTTGTCGGGCGACCACATCGTGGAGCAGCACATCCACAACATCGACGTCGTCAACTGGGCGATCGGAGCCACGCCGTTGAAGGCGATCGCGCTCGGCGGCCGTCAGGCCCGCGTCGCCTCGGAGTTCGGCCACATCTACGATCACTTCGCGGTGGAGTTCGAGTACCCGGGGGGCGTGCGCGTCCACAGCTTCTGCCGCCAGCAACAGGGCACGCCCTCGCGCGTCGAGGAGCGCATCGTCGGCACCGAGGGTGTCGCGATGGCGGGGCAGTGGATCAAGGGGCGCACGAAGTGGCGCCACCGCGACGAGGGCGATCGCAACCCCTACGTCCAGGAGCACATCGACCTCATCGCGAGCATCCGCGACGGCCGCCCCCTCAACGAGGGGCGCCGCATCGCCGAGAGCACGCTGTGCGCGGTCATGGGGCGGATGGCCGCCTACACCGGCAAGGAGGTCACCTGGGACTTCGCGATGAACTCGCAGCTCGACATCGTTCCCTCGGAACTCGTCTTCGGCGACATGCCGGTGCCGGAGGTCGCGACGCCCGGGGTGACCCCGCTCGTCTGAACATGCCCGTGACGACGCTCCGCCTGGGCATCTCGACCTGCCCCAACGATACCTTCGCGTTCCACGGCCTCCTGACCGGAGCCGTGACCGTGCCCGGGGTCCGTCTCGACTTCGAGCTGCTCGACGTCCAGGAGCTGAACGAGGGTCTGGCGCGCGGACGGTTCGACGCGGCCAAGGGCTCCTACTTCGCCGCGATCGGTCTCGCCGATCGCCTCTACGCGCTGCGGGCCGGCAGCGCGGTGGGGCGGGGGGTGGGGCCCGTGCTCCTCGGCCGTCGCGGCGCCGATCCGGCGGCGCCCTCGCCGCGCGTGCTCGGTCCGGGCCCGGCGACGACGGCCCATCTCCTCCTGCGCTCCTTCCGCCCCGAGCTCGCGCCGGTGGAGTCGGTCGTCTTCTCCGAGATCATGCCGCGGCTCGCGCGCGGCGAGGCGGACTTCGGCGCCTGCATCCACGAGGGGCGATTCACCTACCGGGAGGCGGGGCTCGAACTCGTCGAGGATCTCGGCGCGACCTGGGAGCGGCGCTTCGATCGCCCGCTGCCGCTCGGCGGCATCTTCGCGCGTGCGGACCTCGAGTTCGGGCTGGCGGTCGCGCTCGAGGACGGGATCCGGCGCTCCCTCGATCTGGCCCGGTCGGATCCGGACGCGACGCGTCCCACCATGCGGCGCTGGGCGCAGGAGCTGGACGACGCGGTGATCCAGGCGCACGTCGACCTCTACGTGGATGACCGCACCCGCGAGCTGGATGATGATGCGCTCGAGGCGGTCGGTCACATGTCCGGCCTCGCCCGCGCGGCCGGCCTCATCCCCGCCGCCACGCCCGAGTTGCGCTTCCCCACCGCCTGAGGTCGCCCCGCGGCGCTCCGAAGGGCGCGACTCGATGCTTTTCGCGTCGAGGAGGGCGGCTGGTACCACGGTCCCCACGAAAGGTCCCGCCGCGCGTTCGCGGCGCGGGCCGCGCCATTCGCCGCCGCGATCTCCCGCACGGGTGCGCGCCGGCCTGGAGGACCGCCATGCTCCGCCTCGCTTCCGTCTTCTCGCTCGCCCTGCTCGCCCTCGCCCTTCCCGCGCGGGCCCAGGCGATCGCCTTCACCGGCGACGTGCTCGCCGACTTCCCCTCGGTCAAGATGGTCTCGGACGAGCCGATGCCCGACGTCGGCATGCCGCCCGGTCTCGCCGGCACGGTCAGCGGCTGGGACATCCGGCACATCGGTCTCAGCTACGATCCCCTTTCCGACACGCTCTTCGTCGGGATCGACTTCGACGGCATCGCGGGGGATGCGGACGGCGACGGCGACCCCTCGTCGACCTCGGCCAGCCTCCTCATGAACGGCGGCGTCGACCCGGCCGACTTCGGCGGCAGCGAGAGCTTCGCCTTCGCCCTCGACCTCGACGGCGACGGTCTCCTCGACATCGTCGCCGGCGTTCCGATGGGCGCGGATCTCTCGGGCTTCACGGTCGCGACCTACGACAACACCGTGATCGGCGGCGGCTCGGCGAGCGTGACGGTCGATCCCTACAACCGGTTCGACGTCCCGCTCGGCGGCAACGTCGGGACGATCTTCGCGACGCCCTCGGCCGCGCAGCCGGACATCGAGTTCACGATCCCGAACTTCTCGGCCCTGCTCGCGCAGTTCGCCTTCGGCAACGACGGCTTCTTCGGCGTCTACGCCTTCGCCGGTTCGCTCGAGGACGGCGGCATCGGCGAGGACTTCGTCATGGAGCTGATGCCGATCGGCGACGTCAACGAGTGCGTCCCGATCCCGAACCACTACGAGATCCGCCACGTGCTGCCCCAGGACGGCGGCTTCGAGGTCGGGACCCGCTACGGCCTCCTCGAGAACTACGGCTGCTGCGTCCTCTACTCGCTCCTGCTCCAGCCCTATCCGATCCCGATCGTCGAGCTGCCGGGCGTCCCGCACGTCCTCGTCGGATCCATCCAGGTCCCGGGCAGCCTCTACATCATCGACGCCGGCGCTCCCGGCACCGACGGCCACGCCGTCGCCTGCAAGGACGCCGCCGCCTTCATCCCCGACACGATCCCGCCGGGCACGCAGATCCACGCCCAGATCCTCAGCTACCCCGCCTTCAACCCGACCCAGACCTTCTACACGAGCAACGTCGTCACCTACGTGCACCCCGGCCCGAACGCCCAGCTCTGAATAAAAGGGGTCAGACCCCCTTTATTCAAAATGAGGGTGAAAATGAATAAATGGGGTCAGACCCCATTTATTCACTTCGTGCGTCGAAGGGGGCGGATGGGGCGGCGGCTCAAGTGGAGAGGTCTCGAGGCCGATGGAAGGGGAACGACGCGGCGCGCCTCCGCGTCCTCTCCTCACGCGCCCGAAACCCCTCCCGGAGACCGGCTCTGCCGGCCGCCATGCGCACGATCTTCCTCCTCGCCGTTCTGGCCCTCTCCCTCGGCCCCTGCCTCCTCGCCCAGTCGGTCGCCTTCAGCGGCGACGTCGCGGCGGACTTCGCCGCGGACCGCTACCTGGCCGATCCGACGGATCTGGCGATGCCGCCCGCCCTCGCCGGCGCCGTCAGCGGCTTCGAGCTCCACGGCGTCGCCATGAGCTACGACCACGCCACCGACACGCTCTTCGTCGGCCTCGATTGCGCCGGCATCGCGGGCGATGCGGACGGCGACGGCGATCCGTCGTTCAGCTCCTCGTCCCTCGTGGCCCTCGGCGGCCTCGACCAGCCCGACTTCGCGGGCGGGGAGTCCTTCGCGGTGGCCTTCGATCTCGACGACGACGGGACCTTCGACGTCATCGCGGGGCTGCCGATGGGCGGTGATCTCTCGAGCTTCACCGTCGCGCAGTACGACGCCTCCGCGTCGGCCGGCGATCCGAGCGATTCTCTCGCCGATCTGTGCTCGCGCTTCGGCGCGCCGATCCCCGGGGCCTCCGGCCTGATCCACGCGACGCCCTCGGTCGCCGCCCCCGATCTCGAGTTCGCGATCGTCGGCGTCTCCCATCTGATGGCGACCTTCGGCCTCGGCAACGCGAGCGGTCAGATCGGCGTCTCGGTCTGCATCGGGTCGCTCGATGATCAGGTCATCGGCAACGACGGCGTCACGGCGGAGTGGGCCGTGATCGTGATCGGTCCCTGCTTCCCCATGCCGAATCTCTACGAGATGGCCGGGTTCGAGTTCGTCCCCGGCGGCTTCAACGTGGCGCTCCGCTACCACGTCCTGGCCGGCTACGGCTGCTGCACGCTCTACTCGCTCCTCCTGGCTCCGACGCCGATCGTGCTCACCGGCGTGAACGGCCAGCCCCAGATCCTCGTCGGCGACTACGCGGCGCCGGGGAGCCTCTTCGCGATCGACCTCGGCGTCCCGGATCTCGGTGGTCTCGGCGTCGACTGCAAGACCTCGATGGCCTTCATCCCCGCCTCGCTTCCCTCGGGGCTCGAGATCCACGCCCAGACCCTGGCCTATCCTTCGGCCGATCCCACGGCGCCGTTCATGACGAGCAACGTCATCACCTGGACGCAGCCGTGAATAGAAGGGGTCTGACCCCATCTATTCAAGAAGGCCCCGATTCTGAATAAATGGGGTCTGACCCCATTTATTCAGAATGGGCTCGAAAATGAATAAAGGGGGTCTGACCCCTTTTATTCACTTTCGGGTCACTGGGTCGAGGTGATCTTGGCGAGGCCGCGCGGACGCTCGGTGTCGTAGCCCTTCACGCGGGTCAGCGCCTCGCAGAAGAGCTGGGCGGGGATGATGTTCGCGAGGGGGGTGAGCCACTCCGGGGCGGGCGGCATGCGGACGCCGGTCCGGGCGGCGGCGAGGGCGTCCTCGCGGTCGGAGATCGCGAAGGTCTCGGCGTCGTGGTCGCGACGCAGGGCCTGGAGGAGTTCGACGAGATCGTCCGCGACGGGGCCCTCGCTCACGATCGCGAAGACCGGGAATCCGCGGTCGACGACGGCGATCGGGCCGTGGCGGAAGTCCGCCGACGAGTAGGGCGCGACGACCACGTAGCAGAGTTCCTTCAGCTTCAGGGACCACTCGCGGACGGTCGCGTAGTTGTAGCCGCGTCCGAGGGCGACGCCCTGGTCCATGTAGCGGTAACGCTCGGCCGCGCGGGCGATGACCTCGCGGTGCGCGAGGCCCGCCCGGACGAGTTCCGGCACGCGGTCGAGCGCGCCGCGACGCTCCTCGTCCTCCGCCATGGCGCAGGAAAGCATCGCGACCGCGAGGAGCTGTCCGGAGTAGGTCTTCGTCGCCGCGACGGCGAGCTCCGGTCCGGCGGCGACGTCGATGACGTGGCGCGCCTCCCGGGCCAGGGGAGAGGTCGGGTCGTTCGTGATGACGACCGTCGGCGCCCCCTGGCATCGCGCCTCCCGCAGCGCCTCGACGAGGTCGGGCGAGCGGCCGCTCTGCGAGATGCCGAGCACCAGCGTGCGATCCAGGCGCGGCGGGGCGTGGTAGCGCGTGAAGAGCGAGGGCATCGCCATGGCGACGATGAGCCGGTTGTGGATCCCGAAGAGGTACTTCGCGTAGAGCCCCGCGTGATCGGAACTGCCCCGCGCCACGACGAGGACCTGATCGATCTCCTCCCGTCGCAACTCGGCCGCGATCGCGCGCACCTCGGCCCAGCGATCGGCGAGCAGGCGCCCCAGCGTCTCCGGCTGCTCCCGGATCTCGTCGATCAGACTCACCTCAGGATCTCCTCGCGTCGGCGTCGTGTGCGGGGCGGCGCCCCCGTCCGCTCCGGGGCCTCTTCATCGGTCGGTCTCCGCGTCCCAGACGACGTCGCCGCCGACCACGGTCGCCCGCACGTTCAGTTCCGGGTCGAGGAGGACGAGATCGGCCGGCGCCCCGAGCGCGAGGCGTCCGCTCTCCTCGCGGAGCAGGGCGGCCGGGACCTCGGTGACGGCCAGGAGCGCCTCCTCCGGTCTCGCCCCGGTGAAGGTCACGAGATTCCGCACCGCGGCGTCCAGCGTGAGGACGCTCCCCGCCAGCGTGCCGTTCTCCTGGCGCGCGCTCGTCTCGTCGACCTCGATCGTGAAGGCGCCCATCGGGTAGCGACCGGGCGGCATGCCCATCGCCGACATCGCGTCGGTCACGGCCGAGAAGCGGCCCGCGCCGACGACGTCGCGCACGAGGCGGACGAGGTCGGGGTGGACGTGGATGCCGTCCGGGATCATGCCCACGACGACGCGCGGGTCCCCGAGGGCCGCGAGCACGGGCCCCGGGTCGCGGTGGTGGAGTCCGGGCATCGCGTTGAAGAGGTGCGTGACGTAGCGGACGCCCGCCGCGAAGGCGAGCCGCGTCGCCTCGAGGTCGGCCGTCGTGTGTCCCGCCGCGACGACGACGCCCGCCGAGGTCAGACGCTCGACGAGCTCGAGGGCGCCCGGAAGCTCGGGTG